>NZ_JBALTN010000004.1:0-377482 GCF_036964565.1 Parasphingorhabdus sp.
GTCAGCTTCACCACCGCCGCGACGCTGGTCAACGAGATGATGGAAGCCCGAGACGAGCGCCGTCTGCTCCGCCTGCAAAAGCAGCTGGCCGCGGTCAAGCTGCTCATCATCGACGAGTTGGGCTTTGTGCCATTGTCCAAGACCGGTGCAGAGCTCTTGTTCGAACTGATCTCGCAGCGCTATGAGCGCGGCTCCACGATGATAACCAGCAATTTGCCATTCGACGAATGGACCGAAACCTTCGGCACCGAACGTCTGACCGGAGCACTGCTCGATCGGCTGACCCACCACGTCAACATCCTCGAGATGAATGGCGACAGCTATCGACTCGGCCAAAGCCGTGCCCGGAAGGCAAAAGCCGCCACCTGATCCAGCCAATCCAGATTTGGCCCTGACGGGCCAAAGCGGCCAGTCAACCGCCAGCTATTTGGGGAGCGCGGCTGACTGGCCGCCGCCATTTTGCACCCATCACGCTCAACCAAAAACTGGTCTACTTTTGCGCCGCCATATGGCCTGATTTTACTCCGCCGTTGACAGTTAACCGATGACGAGATATTTTTGAATTTCCTCGATGCAAATGATCGAGACACTAGGATTGATGTCAATGCTGAATGGGCCTTGAATAGGGCATGTCTTGACGCAGTAAAATGGCCTAGTGATTTCAGAGTTGCGGTCAATGTGTCGCCAATTCAGTTTGCAGATGAGAAACTGCCCAGCATTGTGCAGCAAGCGCTAAAACAATCTGGCCTCTCCGCTGAACGGCTCGAATTGGAAATTACCGAAAGTGTATTCTTAGAAGAATCTGAAAAGACGGATCAAATGTTCGCAGATCTTAAGGAAATCGGGGTTCGCTTGGCCCTCGATGATTTTGGAACCGGATATTCATCATTAAGTTATTTGCAAACAGCACCATTTGACAAAATCAAAATAGACCAGAGTTTTGTTAGGGGAGCGACGATTCCAGGCTCGCGCAATGGCGCCATTATTGCCGCAATAGTAGCGCTTGCAGAGGCACTGGATATGGAAACAACGGCCGAAGGCATCGAAGCTATGGACGAGCTTGAATGGATTCGCGATCTTAACGTTAGTCATGTTCAAGGCTTTGTCTATAGCAGGGCTGTTCGGTCCGATGAATTGCTTGGCCTTGTTGAAAACGGGGAATGGATTGTAAAGCCGGCCGGCCCAGCCAAGTATCGCAACGACCGCGTTTTGATGTACCGCAAAATTCGCGCCATTCACGACAACCATTGCTATTCGCTGATGATGCGTAATCTTTCACCCACTGGAGCGTTGATGGAAGGGCTTTTGGACGTACCTGTTGGCACCAAATTCGTAATTGATTTTGGGGATGGCCAACTGGCTCTCGCGGTCGTGCGCCGTTCTCATAAACTTCAACAGGGAATCGAATTCAAGGAACGACTTGTGAGCGATGGAAACGGTGGTCTATGTACCCGGCGGAGGGTTTCTCCATATCTGATCGCATCGGCGGGATTGCAGGTTCCCAATGTACCAGCTGATTTCTATCCCCCCTCCAATTATTCAATACCCTTAAACTCTTTGCCGGCATTCTATAACGCAAACGACAAAAGATAATCTTCCTCAGCCACGCTTCAAGTTTTCACGATGCCTTGCATCCTTTGATAGCCAGACGTCCGTATGGGTCGTGCTGGCGGCCGCTTTCGGAAATATCGACTGGACGGCTAAATGACCGGAAATGGGGGCGCTTGCCGACTGGCTGCTTTGATTTTCATCTGATCAGTTCGAATGGCAACGGCTGGGTGGTTTCCGGACAGTCTGCTTCGCATAAGAAATTGCGTCAAGGGGACAACACAGCTTATTGCCATTTCAATTACTGACTGCCTTTTCACGCTGCGTAAACGCTTTCAGTACAAACCAGACGAAAGCAAAGACACCGACGCTGAACACGATATCGCCCGGCACTCTGGCCCAGACCAGCGCTTGCATGGTCGGGCTGTGAATGAACTCGGCCGAACGGGCGAAAGAATAGCCTTTTTCGATACTGACATAAGTCTGGAGCACACCCTGCGGCAACAGCGACAGGAATGTCATCATCGCCAGACCTATGTTGAGCGACCAGAAGGAGATTTTGAGTATTTTCTCGTTCCAGAACGCGACATTGGTGAGACCGCGCATACAATATAGGGTCAGGCCAAGGCCGAGCATCCCGTATACCCCGAACAGGGCCGCGTGGCCGTGGTTCGCGGTCGTGTTAAGACCCTGCATATAATAAAGCGCGATCGGCGGATTGATCATGAAGCCGAACAGCCCCGCGCCAACCAGGTTCCAGAATAATACCGCGGCAAAGAACATGAATGGCCAGCGGTAATTGCTTTCCCATTCGGCCTCATGTTCAATCTTGTGCCTGGTATAGGCTTCAAAACCGACAACCAGCAGCGGGACGACTTCGAGCGCGGAGACCATCGCACCAACCGCGATCACCGAAGTCGGCGTGCCGCTGAAGTAGAGATGGTGGAACGTCCCGAGCACGCCTCCGAACAGGAAGATGATCGTCGCAAACAGCACCATCACGGTTGCCGTCGATGTCCGCAACAGGCCCATGCGCACGAACAGCAGCGAGATGATGGCGGTGGCGAAGACCTCAAAAATGCCTTCGACCCAGAGATGGACAACCCACCAGCGCCAATATTCCATTATCGAAATATGGGTATGCTGTCCCCACATCAGACCGGCGGCATAAAGCAGGCCGATGGCGATGGCGGATACCAATACGAGATAGATCAGCGACTTGCCGCCCTTTTGCTGCAGAACCGGCCATAGACCCCGGACCACCAGCCCGACCCATAGAAACAATCCGATCGTCAGATAGATCTGCCAGAAACGGCCAAGATCGACATATTCATAACCCTGATGACCGAACCAGAAGTTCATTGTCAGGTCTTCAAAGAAACGATGGACCGCCGCCCATTGACCGGCGAACGAACCGATCACGATGATCAGCAGGCTGATGAACAGGAAATTGACACCAAAGCGCTGGAATTTCGGGTCTTTGCCGCCCAACATAGGCGCGACGTAAAGTCCGCTCGCCAGCCATGCGGTTGCGATCCAGAGCACCGCAAGCTGCGTGTGCCAGGTCCGCGTCACCGCATAGGGAAGATATTCCGCGAACGGCAGGCCATAGAGGCCCTGCCCCTCGACCGCATAATGAGCGGTGACAATCCCGAGCAAGACCTGCCCTAGAAACATCGCACAGACGATCCAGAAATATTTCGCCGTCGCCCACATCGATGGCGTGATGACGGCGCTATCCAATATGTCGGCTTTGGCATAGCCCTCTTCCGGCTCGATCTCCTGCCGCCAGACATCAAATTGTTTGGCATAATAAGCGATCAGTGCGCCCGCAGCGCCAAGCAGCAGGATCACCGAGGCAATGCTCCACATCAGCACTTCGGTCGTTGGTTTGTTGCCAACCAGCGGCTCGTGCGGCCAGTTGCTTGTGTAGGTGATCTCCTGACCCGGGCGATTGGTCGTCGCGCCCCAGGCGGTCCAGAAATAGAAGGCCGAAAGCTGTTTCGCTTCCTTGCTGTTCAACAGCCCGTGGACCGGAAAAGCATAATCGCGGCGCAGCGCTAAAGATTGCGGGTCACTGCCCTCATAGAGGCTGACATAATGGGTCTCGACCTGCTTTATCGCCTGGGCGCGCAAATCGCTGACGGTGATGACACCGGTTGCGGGATCATAGCTGTTGGTGCGCATTTCGTCCTGCAACGCCGCTTTTTGCATTGCCATGTGCTGCGTATCGGACAGACCGGCCAATGGCGTTTCCATCGACAAGCCAAGCAATGTTTCCGCTTCGCGGTGAAGCCAGTCGGCGCTCCAGTCCGGTGCGAGATAGCTGCCATGGCCCCAGATCGAGCCCTGTTCCATGCCCCCGATTGATTGCCAGACGTTCTGGCCGGTCTCAATATCCTCCAGCGTGTAAAGCACTTCGCCCGAGGCTGATTTTACAGCTTCCGGCATGGGCGGTGCCTGTTGATATATCTGCGCGCCGAGCAACAGCAGGATGCCGAACATGAATATCATCCCGACTGTCAGTATGATCCAAAGCCGCTTGATGCTAAAAGTCTGCCGATAAGTTTGCATGATGCCGTCCCCCCATTACGTCAAAAAAGTCCGTGGCTTCCGCCGACCGCACCGAAAACCGTGATGATGCTGAAAGTCAGCAAAATCTGGTGCATTCGCACCATTTTCGCAAAGTCTCGTGCCGGATCTGTCGATTGTGACATACGGCGATGCAAGTGGAGCGGCTCGATGACAAAAAGCATCAGCGCGAATATCGCCCAGACCGCGATCATAGCATGCATCCACCAGTAAGACGCATCATAGAAGCGGCTCCACATATCGGTCCGCCAGATCATCCATAAACCGCTCGCACCAGCAAGTAGAACCCAGATCCGCGTTTGCCAGGCAAAGCCGCTTTCGATTTGCTGAAATCTAGCAAGACGGTCTTCCGGCTTCTCGCTGGCCTTAAGCATCGGCATGATCACCAGCGTGACAAAGGCCACGCCGCCAATCCATAGCAAGACGGCGAGGACATGCACGGCGCGCGCTATGCTATAGTCATCCATCCGCTTTATCTTCGCCAGCCAAGGGATATTCCCGGTAAAACTCGACCTGCATCTTCATCGGGCCGGTCAGTTTGACAAAATGTGGCGATTGAGGCGGGATCGGCGCCGGGTCATCGACCGTTACCAGCCGCTGCGATGGTGGATCGATAAAGACAAGTTCGACCTCGCCTTCCAGCACCCGCAGCAGGCCCCAGGTGCCATCCTTCGTGCTGTGCTCGTTGCGCAGTTTGTCAGGCAGGCTGATCTCATCGAATATCGGTGAAGCACCATAAGGCGCGGCTGGCTTGGAAGTGCCGGACATCAGATCACGGCCCGGATGACGGCAAAGCAGCAGGCAAAGACCGCCAGCAATATCGGTACCGTCAAAATCTGGGCATATGCAGCGGTATTGTCCATCCAGCCCGTCTGCGTTTCGATCCCGCCTATGGATTTGGCGGGAGGCAATGTTTTTCGCTCGGCTGCACTCACGTTGTTCAAAACCGCCGCAGTGCCGAAATACATGACGGTATAGGCGATGCTGATCACTAGCGCGAAAATAGCAGCCGTGCCGTGACCGGTTGCAATGAATAAAGCCGTGAAGAACACAGCATAAGAACCGAACATCGTGATCCATACCGAAGCGGGCAGCTCAAAATTCCGGCTCTCATGCGACGGTGACCGGTAGTGCTCGGACAGGTCCTGCATTTCGGCGTTGATTTCAGCGGTGACCGCCTGTCCGCCTTCCATTTGAAAATCCATCAACATGATTGTTTCTCCTTTGGTTTGGAAATGGCGTCGAGACCGCCGCGCTGGACCTTGATGCCGGTGAGCAGGCTGGAAGCGATGCGTTCTGCAGCCTCGCGAAAAACTTGGGCCGCCGCGTCACTGGGCGCGACATCGTCCAACGTCTGGTTCCAGAGCACAAGCCAGCGGTCAAAATGCAAGTTGTCGAGGCCGCCGACGGCAATATGCTTGAGCATGGGATTGCCTCGGAAACGGCCCGATTCGAGCGTTACCGACGCCCAGAAATCTTACATCCGGGCAAGATGCGGTGTCCAGTCTGCGACATGGGATTCAAATATTGGCCCGAGAAGCGCGTCACTCCGGATGGCACCATAAAATTTCTCAACCACATTGGAAATCAACGCATCATCAATGCCCAGCGCATTGGCTTGAGCCATTTTTCTCGCTCTGGCGCGTTCGGCATAGCTTGGTTCGGTCATAATCTCGACTCGGTTAAGATGCATTTGATATACACTGTTTATGCTGCTTGGCTTTTAAACGCAATATATGATATGCATCTTTTATGAGATTATCCGTTCAGACCGATTATGCGCTGCGTACATTGATGTTTTTAGCCGCAAAAGATGGCCATCACTCCATCGCTGAAATTGCACGGCAATATGGTATTTCGAAAAACCATTTGATGAAGGTGGCACAGCGGCTAGCGGCTGAAGGCTTTATTGAAAGCGTTCGCGGACGTAGCGGCGGTCTAAAGTTAGCCCGGCCAGCAGATACCCTGAATGTGGGAACGGTTGTTCGAACAATGGAAGACACCGGAACCTTTGTGGAATGTTTTGATCCCGCGACAAACCAATGCGTAGTCACTCCCGCCTGTGGCTTACGACACGCTCTCCACGGTGCGGTCGAGGCATTTTTCCAGTATCTAGATGGGTTTACAGTTTCCGATTTGGTCAACGATTTAGATAGCTTTGCGCTTCGTTTGGAAAGTTAAGGATTTGGGATACGGTGCTCCGGCTTGATAAACACAAAGTCATTTGGTCGGCCGCTTTACGGCAATAATAGAATGCATCGGAACGACCGGAATTAGGGCGTTTCCAGTCAGTCCGCTTTCAAAGCAAAAAAAAAAAAATAGCGGTGGCAATGCCCACCCGGATCAAAGCAATCCCGCCACGAGGGCAGAAAGCTCCAATCCGGGTAAACCTCTAATTCGACCAGTTCACATCCAGCTTGGCGGCTCCCGCTTCGGCCGCTGCCATGAGCGTATCATTGGCGAGATGCGAATAGCGTTCAGTACTGGCGATACTCTGATGACCTAAGATTTTTCCGACGGTGTAAAGGTCGATTCCAGCGCCAGAATTAAGTGCCATGGATGCGAAACTATGGCGCAGATCATGCAAATGAACGTCTTCCAAATCTGCAAGCTTCCTTGCCTCCTGCCATGCCTTCTTGATGTCTGAATAGGGCTTCAGCGTCTTCGGGTTCCCGGTATTTGGTGACGCATAGAAAGCCGTCGCATGCCCTTTAAGTGCTAATTGTCCTAAAATGGGAGTGGCAGCTTCAGCTTGCTGTTCCAGAGTATTAGCAAATCCCTTCAAGCTATATTTGGAGAGTTGGGTTTCCTTAGATGTCGGAGGTGCTTCGTTTACTGTGGGCTTCGGGACCCTAAATGCATCTAGATCCTTTGCTGATAACTGGGGCACTTCCGACAATCTCAAGTTCTTCTGATTTAGGAATTCACCTTGAGGCAACAGCAGGACTTCACCTTCGCGCAACAGTTTTATACCGTCGGCTAGCTTAACCGTGGCAGGGAGACTGTTGCCGTCCGGCAAGCGATAGAAAATCATTTCTCGGTTCTTGTCGACGAGCCAACAACACGGTGCCACACTAAGTCTCAAGCCTTGAACAAAGCTGGATAGCTTTTGGCTGTAATCATTACCGCTAGATGCAATGGCAATCAGTTTTTCGTCCAGCACGATCGCGGGATGATGCTTAGGAAATTGGTCTAAGTGTTCCTTAAAGGCTTCATGCGTGAAGCCAGATTGTTTTTCTTCGGCAGATGCATAGACCTTTTTTGTCTTTGGGTCGGACGGCAATACCTTCCAGCCATATTCCGTCCAATAGGATGCCGCGATTAGACGGTCGTCTGTCTGGTTTGAAGCAACAGTGATCAATGAAGCATCGATAGGTTGGCGTCCAGGATCGGTACCTTGTGGCACGGTGATCGACGCTGCACTAATGCGATTTGCATTTGTATTCTTATTCAGATTCGTGTTGTTAACGGGCATAACAAAGCTTTCTCCGGAACATAATTCCGGCGTTTTGCGAAAGCATCCGTGTAAATTTTGGATAGACCGGTGGCACTTCTAAAGGTTGAACAGTGTGTCCATGCCTCCTGGCAAAAGTGCTACTCCGATGAACCATTGCCTGCCGGACTGAACAGGGTAATTCATCGATGCTGTGGTTTGAAATAATTCAATCCACGTCGCGGCGGAATAACCGGTCACAGCATTCCATCCCAGTGCTCACAATGGGATGTTATATCAATTTGGTCAACCCCAGTGCGAAAAAAAAATGATGGCCGGCGATCACACCGGCCACCACGTCATGATTTTTTGGTCGCGATCCAAATTGACAGCAATATGATTCCCAATCCCAGCAGCGACCAGCCGGGGTAAGCCCTAATGCACGCGGCCAGTGTCAGCAGAAACAGCAGAGTGAAAGTTTCCGCTGGCCTGACGATGGCACCGTAAATCCACGCCAACGCCAATGCGACCAACAGGACCTCGGTGGTCATTTTAACCAGCCCCATCAAAACACAAAACAGCGCCAGCCTCCCAATTAGGGTCATACTTTGTGCCTAATTTCGGAATATTTCCGGCACATGGCCAATAGTTCTGGATCACAATCTTTGTGATCTTGAAGCAGGACCGTGATCCCGAAATCACTACCGAAAATGTAGATCAATTCCCACCATCCCAGCCCTTGGGCATCAGCATGGTAATCAATAAATTCAAACGATGGCTCAAACCCTTCATCAGGGAATCTGATTCCGTCTACCATGTTTTCCAGGAGGCTAAACCTAACGTCGTTGGCGGCATCGGCGTCGCTATCACCTGCCGTCAATATGACGAACTGGCTTATCTGTCCGAGGTCATAGCCGTCCCACACCGATAACTGAGCCATGCGGAGCTTCAGTAAATCTTTGAGCTTTCCTTCAGCTAAAAGCGCTATCGTACTGGTCATCCCGGAGGAGCTTCGTATGCTTATCATTTGATGGTCTTTCTGTTTCGCACAACGCAAAACCCCCCGGAATTTAATCCAGAGGGTCATTGGTTCAGCTTTGTTATACAGGATGAATTGGCAGTGGCATTGCAATCAATAATCAGCCATTTTGCCTATTCAAATAAGATGGATTTTACTTCGCGTTATCAAATGATACATTATGCGTTTTCTATCCGTGTTTTCTCATTTTTAATCAGTTGATCCGAAAAGGCTGGGTGAACGTGGGAGGCGATTATGTTGGGTCCGGACAATGCGATTTGGGATGACGGCGAATGGGTCGGCTGGGGCGAGATCGAAGAGCAAATCCGGTACAAGGAATGGGGCGCGAAATATCCCAACGCCGATCGGTCCCTGATACCAATATTCGAAGACCTCCTCAGCGTCGCGGAACAGTATCACTTTACCACAGGCAGCCATCTGCAGGTGTATGGTGATATCGGGGAACTGTTTGGAGCGATAACCTACGGGGTGAAGCTGCATCGTAACTATGCGCAGGGCTCCGATGGACGCCTTGGCAACGATTTTGTCGAGGTCAAAACCATCACGCCGTTCAAGGCCAATGACTACGTGGAGGTCAAAGCCAGCGGCAATTTCAGCAAGCTACTGGTGGTGAAGATCAATCAGGATTTCGAGCTGGCTTGCCGGATGATCTCCAGGAAAGATCTGCCCAAGGCCAAAGATGGCAAGCATCGTATCAGTTGGTTTGAGATCACCGCACGCTGAAGGGCATAATCCTAGAACAGCTAGCCGTGGTAATCAGCATGCTGCCCCCCTTGTGGATAAGCGTTATATAGCAGTTATATAGAGAGAGCTTTCTAGACAATAAGCCAACTCGGTCACGTTCTGCTTGAAACAATGCTACTAACCGGACCGGCTGAAAGACAAAAGTTTTGCGTATACTTCGGATGCTTTCCATCCACCGCTACAAGATACGATCCTCAACCTCCTTGGCTCCCAAGGGGGAAATAGTGATGTAGTCCGAATTTTTGTCATACTCGATCAGCCGCTCTTTATGCAAAGGGTCTAAAACCTTTGTCTTGAACGTTGAAAAATTCGAGTATTCGACCCAGTCAAACATGTCTTCACACAAAATGGCAGAACTTGGATCTTGATAGCAAAGCAACAAGACTTGGTCCTTGAACTTGAGCCCCTTCTTTAAGACACGCTTTTTCCCACCAACTTCCCAAGTTTCTGGTACGCTGCGGACAGCCAATCCATCTACCACATCTTGAGCCTCTTCAAGTGAAAGGCCATGGAAACAACGTATCAGCTCGCAGACAATCCAGTCGCACGTTTGAGCGATGCTTAAGGAGTCGATCCGATTTGCGTCAACATCGCCTCCTACATGCCCAATTCCCCGCTTGTTGCGCATCGTGTAGACGTAAACTAGCGCACGCGGGATCACCGTTCGCAGAGATTCATTTACTGCTGCATTGCCACTTGTAACCAGCAATCTACATTCGTTTCCAAAGTTGCCGATACTTGTACCAAAATTTGTGTGATTTCCGTGCACCTCATCTTGCAGAAGCCTAAGAACGGTTTCACACAAATGACCGGCCTCAATTCCGACGACTTTATCATTTCCGGCGGCAAGACCAGTCTTCAAAGCCAAGAATTGATTGATTATTTTGCTTCTGAACACCGTGCTGACATTGGCCAAAGCCGCGTCAAGCGGGGACTTAGATTTTGGTGTACTCATACTGATTGTCGCCATTCTTGTTCCGGTCGAGCACTCCGTCACGTGTCAGCCGACCCAATTTTCCAGAAAATTCATTTGCCTTAAATCGACGGGCGAGCTTTTTCTCGCAGTAGTCTACAATATCTTTTAAGGTCTTTGGCTGGTCGAAAAAAGAACCATCCGCGAGTTCCGAAAGAATTGCAACCGCGCCTTGACCGCTAGGTCTGCTCTTTTTCGCCACCTTGTCTTGCATTACTCCATTGGACGGTTCCGCCGCAGTCTTAACACTCTTCTGCTTGCGACGCCGAGAAGGTCCTGACTTTAGCGGCGGCTCTGCGGCGCCAGAGGAAGACAGCTTTGGAAAGCTCCCGTCACCCAGAACAATTTCAACAATGCGCAACTGCACGGCTTCAGATTTAAATTTGTTGATGACTTCCGAAAGCTCGGAGAGCTGATTCTTTACTACTTCAAAGTTATTGATCATTCACCAGCCCCCGAGTCTAAAGTGTTAGGTTACCATGACTTAGACGGTTCATACCACAACTAGCAAAATTTACTTGTACAAACTTAATGGACCAAAGCACCACCCACGCCATACCCAAGCACGCACCCACGTTTGGGCACCCCCCGTAGGGAACCGATTTTCACTAAGCTGAACAAATGGTGCTGCTAGAGAGAATTGAACTCTCGACCTCGTCATTACCAATGACGCGCTCTACCACTGAGCTACAGCAGCCGACCATTTCGATGCATCGGCATTGTCCGCCAATCGTTGCGGTTTATGCCAGACCGCGGGCCTAAGACCAAATGCGCGCGATCTTGTCAAGCGGAGTTGCATCTTTCGCGCGATAATGGCAATTGACCGCCATGCCCAAGCCACAGCCCAAGTCCGAGAAACTGCGCAAGGAAGCCGAAAAAGCCGAGCGGCTCGCCGCGCAGCTGCGCGGCAATCTGCGGTTGCGCAAGGCGCAGGCGAGGCAGGCGGCACCTGACAAGGACGAAGCCAAGCCTTGATCAGGCCTTGATCCAGGGGGGCAAGCGCTAGACGCTGACCACCGCGCGCTCCGGCTTGATGTGTTCGAATTCGTTCACCGCCGCGATGAATTTTGCCGAAACCGGCGACACTGTCTCGGTGGCCGGGTCAAACCAGACATAGGTCAGCTTGATGACGTTGAGCAGTTCGTCGCCGCGCAATATGTGGACGAGCAGGCCATAGCTGGTCTTGCCGAAGCGGGTGATTCGCACCGCGACGTCAAGCAGGTCGTCGGCTTTCGCCGAAGCGCGATAGTCGACATCGGCGTGGCGCACCCAGTTGTCGCCGCCGAAATGCCGCGTGAACGACCCCAGCATGTCATCATCGCCCTTCGGCCTGTCCGCCGCGATCAGCGCGCGCATATATTCGGTCATGCCGATATCGGCAAAGGCCAGATAATGGGCGTTGAAGACGATGCCCTGCAGATCGCATTCGGCATAGCGCACGCGCAGCGGCGTGATCAGGCGAAAGCCGTCGCGGGGATTTCTCTGTTCTGTCATGGCGCAGGCTCTTTCCCGAGCGCGCCGGGCCTGTCAACCGGGTTGCGGACCCGTCATGCAAAAGGCGTTCAGTTTGTTGCCGTCGGGATCGCGGAAATAGCCGGCGTAAAAGCCCTCTTCGCCGCGCGGCCCCGGTGCACCCTCGTCGCTGCCGCCATGGGACAGGGCGATATCATAGATGCGCTGTACCTGATCCGGGTCCTTCGCCTCCAGCGCCACCATCACGCCATTGCCGACGGTGGCCGGCTGGCCGTCGAAGGGCTTGGTCGCGGCGACGCCCGGCGGGCCGTCCATTGTGCCCCAGGCGATGAACTGGTCGAAATCCATCATCCGGCCGACACCCATTTCGGCGGCGATCGCGTCATAGAATTTCGCCGCGCGCGGCAGGTCGTTGGTTCCCAAAGTGACATAGCCAATCATCAACTTTCTCCTCGATAGGGAGAAAGAACATTACGGGAACAAACGAGTCGCGTCAATCGGTTCCTAGTGGTGCCGTCTGCGCCTTCAGCCACTCCAGATCATCGCCTTCCAGCTGGGGTGCGATCACTGCGCGAACCTTGGCGTGATAGTCGTCGACCCACTGGCGCTGTTCCGCAGAGAGCATCGCGACATCGATCAGCTTGCGCTCCAGCGGCGCGAAGGTCAGCGTCTCGAAGCCGAGCATGGTCTGTTCGCCGCCCTCGATCTCGCGCTCCTCGACAAGGAACAGATTCTCGATGCGAATGCCGAACTCGCCAGCCTTGTAATAGCCCGGCTCGTTGGACAGGATCATGCCCGGTTGCAGCGCCTCGTTCATCCCGCCGAAGCTGGCGATGCGCTGCGGTCCTTCGTGTACCGACAGGTAGCTGCCGACGCCGTGACCGGTGCCGTGGCCGAAATCGACGCCATCGGCCCACAGATACTGGCGTGCGAGTATATCGAGCTGGCCGCCGGTCGTGCCCTTGGGGAACACCGCCTGGTCGAGGGCGATATGGCCCTGCAGCACCTGGGTGTAGCGCTTGCGCATTTCCGCGGTCGGTTCGCCCACCGCCACCACCCGCGTGACATCGGTGGTACCGTCGAGATACTGGCCGCCGCTGTCGACCAGATAGAGCGAATTCATCGCGATCGGCTGATTGGTTTCCTCGTTGACGCTGTAATGCGGCAGGGCGCCATGATCGCCGGCGGCGGAAATTGTCCGGAAGGAGAGATCCTTCAGCTCGGGGTTTTCCTCGCGGAACTGGCGCAGCCGTGCGGCTGCCGACAGTTCGTCCTGGCCGCCCTTGGGCGCTTCGCTGGCCATCCAGTGCAGGAATTTGGTCAGCGCCGCACCATCGCGCTTCTGCGCAGCGCGGTGACCGGATATCTCCGCTTCATTCTTGATCGCCTTGGCGAGGATCGTTGGATCGCGCTCCTTGACGACGTTGGCGCCGGCGCTGTCGAGCGCCGAAAAGATGGCGGCGACCGACCGCTCCGGATCGACCGCCACGGTCTTGCCCTTCATATCTGCCAGGGCGTCGGCGAGCTCCGCATAGTCCCGGATCTCGACATGATTGCCGAGATGCTCGCGCACCGCATCGGTCAGCTTTTCCGGCGCGACGAACAGCGTTGCCGTCTCGTCGGCGCGGACAATCGCATAGGCGAGCGGTACGGGCGTGTTGGCAATGTCCTTGCCGCGAATGTTGAAGAACCAGGCGACCGAATCCAGGGCCGCAATCACCGTTGCATCATAGCCGTTTTCCTTGAGCCAGGCGGCGACATCGGCGCGCTTGTCCCGCGCCGACTTGCCGGCATATTGATCGCCGTGAACCGCCAGTTTCTCCGGCGAGCGCTGCGGCTGGTCCTCCCAGACCGCATCGATCGGATTGCGGGCCACCTCGACCAGCTCCGCGCCGGATTTCTTCAGCGCCTTGCTCGCCGCTTGTACCCAGTCGCGGGTGTGCAGCCAGCTGTCGTAACCGATCTTCCCACCATCCGGCGCATGGGCGGCGAGCCACTCATGCGGCTTCTGGTCCTTGATATTGACATATTCGTACAGATTGCCGTCGACCTGGTCGCGGACCTGCACGACATAGCGACCATCGATGAACATCGCCGCCTTGTCCTTCAGCACAACCGCTGACCCGGACGAACCGCCAAAGCCGGTCAGCCACGCCAGTCGCTGGGCATATTCGCCGACATATTCGCTCATATGCTCGTCGCAGATCGGGACCACAAATCCGTCGAGACCGTCTTTTTGCATTTGTTCCCGCAACGCGTGGAGGCGGGCTTCGTAGGTGGACATCAACATCGCTGAGCAAACTCCTTGAATTAGCTTATGGTGGAACACATAGGGGTTCCGAGCCCCAATCGCCACCTAAAACCGGCCGGAGAAGACCAGAGACCATGACCAAAAAGCTTACCCTTCCGCCATTTGCAGAGCAGCGCGCCCACAGCTACGAGCGACACGGATACCGGATCAGCGACCCCTGGCACTGGCTCAAGGACCCGCGCTACCCGGTGGTCGAGGACGAGGATGTGCTGGCCTATCTCAAGGCCGAGAACCAGTGGTTCGAACAGAATATGGCAGATCGCAAGCCGCTGACCGACGCCCTGTTCCGCGAGATGAAGGCACGGATCAAGGAAGACGACAGCTCGGTTCCGCAGAAGGACGGCGACTGGCTCTACTGGAGCAAGTTCGAAGAGGGCATGCAATATCGCCAGCACTGGCGCAAGGCGGTGTCCGGAGGCGAAGACCAGCTGATGCTGGACGAGAATCTGCTGGCGGAGGGCAAGGAATATTTCCGCCTCGGCGCGGCGTCGGTATCCCCCGATGGCCGCCTGCTGGCCTATGCCTATGACGACAATGGTTCGGAGCGGTTCGAGGCGCGGATCAAGGACATGACCACCGGCGAACTGCTGCCCGATGTCATTCCCGGAACGCTGTCGAGCCTGGTCTGGTCGGCCGATTCCAGTATGTTGCTCTACGGCCTCGCCAACGAGCAATGGCGCACCGACAATGCCCGCCTGCATGTTCTCGGGACCGATATCGCCGATGATGTCGAGCTGTATCACGAGGATGACGGCGGGTACCGGGTCGGTATCGGCCTGACCCATTCGGAAAAATATATCGTCCTTTCCACGGGGGACCACGAGACCAGCGAAGTGCGGCTGCTGCCGACCGACGATCCGCTGGCCGAGCCTATTCTCGTATCGGCACGGCAAACCGGCCGGGAATATGAGGTGGAGGAACATGACGGCACGCTCTACATCCTGACCAACGACGATCATGTCAATTTCCGGCTGGCGACGGCGCCCATCGGCGATCCGGACAACTGGACCACGCTGATCGCGGGATCGGACGACTTCTATCTGACCGATGTCTGCACCTTCAAGAATTTCTATGTCACCGAGGGCCGCGAAAATGGCCTCGACCAGGTCGAGATCCGTTCCTATGACGATCCGGCGCAAGTCGAACGGATTGCGTTCCCCGAGGCCAGCTACAGCGCCGGAGTCGACGACAATCCGGAATATGATGTCGACAAGCTGCGGCTTGGCTATGCGTCGATGGTCATGCCGAACACGGTGTTCGATTATCATCTCGCCGACCGGTCGCTCGAGACGCTGAAGGTACAGGAGATACCCTCCGGCTACGACGCCAGCCAATATGTCACCGAACGGATGATGATCGAGGTCCGCGACGGCACCCCGGTGCCGGTTTCGCTCGTCTATCGCAAGGACACCAAGATCGACGGCAGCGCGCCGCTGCATCTCTATTCCTACGGTGCCTATGGCTATGCCGTGCCGCCCAGCTTCTCGACCACGCGGCTCAGCCTGGTCGATCGCGGCTTCGTCTATGCCATCGCCCATATCCGCGGCGGCGATGACCTCGGTCGCAACTGGTATCTCGACGGTAAGCTCACCAGGCGAACCAACACGTTCAACGATTTTGTCGATGTTGCCAAGGGTCTGATCGCCAAGGGCTACAGCAGTGAGGGACGGATCACCGCCTCCGGCGGTTCGGCCGGCGGCGAACTGATGGGCGCGATCGTCAACAGCGACCCCGATCTCTGGGGCGCAGTGGTCGCGCATGTCCCGTTTGTCGATGTGCTCAATACGATGCAGGACGAAAGCCTGCCGCTGACGCCCGGAGAATGGCCGGAATGGGGCAATCCGATTACCGACAAGGCCGCCTTCGAATATATCCGCAGCTATTCGCCCTATGACAATGTGACGGCGCAGGCCTATCCGCCGATGATGATCACCGGCGGACTCAACGATCCGCGCGTGACCTACTGGGAACCGGCGAAATGGACGGCAAAGCTGCGCGCGACCAAGACCGATGACAATATCCTGCTGCTCAAGACCAATATGGGCGCAGGCCATGGTGGCAAGTCGGGCCGCTGGAACGCGCTGGAGGAAACGGCGGAGGAATTCGCCTTTATTCTTTGGCAGACGGGCATGGCGGAATAAATGGGCTTCTATTATATCGGCAGCAGGCTCTGGGGGGAGGGAGTCAAAAATACAGAAGATGGAGACGACATTCTCCTGATGGTCCGATATGTTTTCGCTTTTTCAAAAGCTGGAGCGACAAAAAAAGAGACGCTCCGCCTTCGCAACCTTTCACAAAATCGGTATCCACGTGCGAATTTTGAAATCGAGCGGGTGGAAAAATCAAATATTATTCAATATCTCGGTTATCGGTCCAAAATTGAACAAAGCAATTCTAACTAATGTTGGAACACTTCACTATCGAAATCACCGCCCAACCATCCGACATTGACGAACTCGGCCATGTCAACAACGCGGTCTGGGTGCGCTGGATACAGGAGGTCGCGACGGCCCACTGGCAGGCGATCGCGCCGCAGGATGCCATTGACCGCTATATCTGGGTCGTGACCCGGCACGAGATCGACTATCGCGGCAATGTCGGCGCCGGCGAGACCGTGACCGGACGAACATGGATTTCAGAACCGCCGAAGGGCGCGCGCTTCTGGCGCAACGTCAGCTTCACCGGGCCGGATGGCGCGATCAGGGTTGAAGCGAAAACCAGCTGGGCGATCATCGAACGATCGAGCCAGCGCCCGGTTCGCGTACCCGCTGGTCTCGCGGAAATTTTTCTCAAGGCCTAGGGCGCGGGGATCGCATTTGTCGGTGCCAGCGGCGAAGGCTGGTCGACCTTGTCACCGTCCGCGGTGCGCAATTGCTGCGGCTCCAGAATGGCTGCGGTTTCGATAACGTCCAAAGCACGCCGCGCTTCGTTGTAGCGCCGTGCCTTCTCCATCCATTGCAGCGCGTCCTCATCCTTTTCCACGCCGGGCAGTTTCTCTACCTCGGCGATGGCGGCATCGACATTGCCGGTTTCGACATAGCGCTTCGCTCGCGTCAGGCGCTGGTGCGGTGCCGGTGACGGCGTTCCCGGCCGCCGAATCACGAACAGTTCCGCCAGCTCCTGCTGAAAGTCGGACCAGAATCCGGCCCCGCTCGAACCGGTGATCAGCGTCGGGCCCAGATCGTCGAGACCGGCGGACAGCTCTTCCAGCGTCACCGGCTGGCGCGAGGCGTTGACGATGGTCGTCACGGCCTTGGGTTGCGCATCGCCAAAGCGAAGCCGGAGCTGCGAATCGATATAGCCAAGCGGCGATCCGCGATCGAGGGCACGGCGCGCGGCAAAGGCGATCAGCAGACCCTCGGCCCGCGCGGCATTGCCCGACGCCGCCTGCGCCTGCACGTTGATCCGCGACAAGCGATCCTCGAGATCCGCAACCCGGACCGCCAACGCCCGTTCCAGATCCGGCGCCAGGGTCGGCGCAGGCGCCGCTTCGGACGACTGCGCCCGGGGCGGCAGGACGCTGCCATCCGCATCAATCCGATTGGCAAGCGCCGCAACCGGGTCCGGCTTTTTTGCCGTGCCGTTGCCATTCGCACCGGCAACGGCGTCGGTATCGGGACTGCTGTCAAAGGGATTGTAGCGGGACAAGATCCAGCCGGTCAGTATGGCCCCTCCGATGAAGGCGACAACCATCAATATCAGCACATTGCGCGTCAGATTGCTTTTGCCCGTCGACGGCGAAAGTCTCTCAAAATCACGGCTCATTCCGGTTTCCCTTCCCGGCCCGGCCATATGGCGAACCAAATATTCTCATTTTTTCTGGCATAGTCCGCTCGCCAGAGACAGTAAAGCGTCGTCATCCGGACGGCTGGCGGTGTGGACACTGCGCCACCCGCGACCGGCCGCTTTGGCCACCTTCCCGGAAAAAACGACCGCCTGATGCCTGCCACGCGGGATTTGCAGCCGGTCCATCTCGCTTGCCAGATGCTGAGCCGCGCGGGCCGAGTGGAGCAGCACTATCGTTTCCGAGTGCAGGCAGGCAACGGCTTTTGCGCCGAGGGGAACCGCCGCCGACCGATAGACCGGAATGATGTCCAGCCGCCGCGCGCCCGGATCGAGGTCGCTATGCTGCTCGCCCGCCAGCCACAGCAGCCTGCCGTACCGGTCGGCCGTCCTTTGCTCCAGCAATTGCTGCGCGCCGGCGTTGCCGGTTTCCGCTACCTGGAATCCGGCGGCTCTGGCCGTGCTTGCCGTTGCTTCCCCGACGGCCAGCACCGGCAACGCCCTGAACGCGTCCAGCTGCGGCCCGCCATGGTCCACCGCATTGGCACTGGTCAGCAACAGGGCGTCAAAATCCGCCGCCGACGGCGCCGACCACAAGACCGGCTCGACCGCAAACAGCGGATCGACAACCGTCTTCAACCCCAGATTTTCGGCCCGAAGCTCGGTCTGCCGCGCACCATCCTTGGGCCGCAGGATCAGTACCGGCAGGCTCATCGTCCAAATATGGCTTTCAGCGCGGGGCTGGCTTTGCCCAGCAGTTTGTCCGCCAATATGGCGGGTGCGGAGACATCGCCGATATCGAAAGTCGAACTGTCCTCCACGCATTCCGAACCGTCGGGCAACAGAATTTCAGCGCGCAGATGCGCCGTCGCCCCGTCGATCGTGGCCAGCGCGGCGACCGGGCTGTGGCAGTCGGCTGTCAGCTGTTTCAGAAACAGGCGCTCGGCAATCACCGCACGAAATGTATTGGCCGCGGATATCGCGCGGATCAGATGCCGGACGTGGCGGTCGCCGGACTGTACCTCGATCCCGATTGCACCCTGCGCCGGGGCGGGAAGCATGATCTCGTCGGATATCTCGACGCCGACATCCGCCATGTCGAGGCGGTTCAGGCCCGCCGCGGCCAGCATGGTCGCGTCAAATTCGCCGCTCTCTATTTTCTGCAGCCTGGTCTGGACATTGCCGCGAATCAGCCGGATATCGAGATCGGGTCTCTGGCGCAGCAGCTGTGCCTTGCGGCGCGGAGAGGCGGTGCCGACAATTGCTCCCTCGGCGAGGGCCTCGATCGACTCCGCCCCGACCAGACGGTCATGAATATCCGCGCGCTCCAGCATCCCGGCGAGAATGAACTGTTCGGGCCGGATGGTTTCCACATCCTTCATGCTGTGCACGGAGCAGTCTATGTCGCCATTGCCCAGCGCGTGATCCAGTTCCTTGGTCCAGAGCGCCTTGCCACCCACGTCGGCCAGCGCGCGATCGAGTATCTTGTCACCGCTGGCCACCATCGGCACCAGTTCGACCTGGTCGGGCCGCCAGCCATGGGTGGATAGCAGCGCGTTGGCAGTCATCTCTGCCTGGGCCATCGCCAGGGGCGACTGGCGCGTGCCGATGCGCAGGGGCCGGTCGAGGCCGGCGAGAATTTCTTTTTTGCTGTCTTCGCTCATGATAGCGCTTGTCCTAATGGCTTGAGCGCCTAAGTAAAAGCGTCATGAGCCTGATATTGGGAATTGAATCGAGCTGTGACGAAACAGCGGCCGCGCTGGTCACGTCCGATCGCCAGATTCTGGCGCACCAACTGGCGGGCCAGGAAGCCGAACATGCACCCTATGGCGGCGTCGTTCCCGAGATTGCGGCCCGCGCCCATGCCGAGATCCTGACACCCCTGATCGAAGCCGCTTTCGCCGAAGCCGGCAAGTCGCTGGCTGATGTCGATGCCGTCGCCGCGACCGCCGGTCCCGGCCTGATCGGTGGCGTCATGGTGGGCCTGGTCACCGGCAAGGCCCTGGCCATGGCCGCGGACAAGCCCCTGATTGCCGTCAATCATCTCGAGGGCCATGCGCTGTCGCCGCGCCTGGTCAACGCCGATCTCGCCTTTCCCTATCTGCTGATGCTGGTGTCCGGCGGCCATTGCCAGATATTGCGGGTCGAGGGGGTCGGCCAGTATCGGCGGCTGGCCACGACGATCGACGATGCCGCGGGCGAGGCGTTCGACAAGACCGCGAAAATCCTTGGCCTCGGCTATCCCGGCGGCCCGAAGGTGGAGGC
The DNA here is from genome assembly GCF_036964565.1 of Parasphingorhabdus sp. GTDB lineage: Bacteria > Pseudomonadota > Alphaproteobacteria > Sphingomonadales > Sphingomonadaceae > Parasphingorhabdus. The sequence continues at coordinate 20,162 of NZ_JBALTN010000004.1, forward strand.
CATTGCCCGCCAGGGCGATCCGGCCGCCGTTCCCCTGCCCCGCCCCCTGCTTCGCTCCGCCGAGCCGCATTTTTCCTTTGCCGGCCTGAAAAGCGCGGTGGTCCGCGCCCATCAATCCGGCACCCACAGGCCGGAAGATATTGCCGCTTCCTTCCAGCAGGCGGTCGTCGACTGCCTGCGGGACCGGCTGGAAAAGGCGATAGAGGAACATGACCGTTGCGCCCATCTCGTGGTTGCCGGCGGCGTCGCTGCCAACGGCCCGATTCGCGCGATGCTCGAACAGGTCGCGGAACAGAACAGCATGGCCTTCACCGCGCCGCCACAATGGCTGTGTACCGATAACGCGGCAATGATTGCCTGGGCCGGGGCCGAGCGGTTCGCCGCCGGCCTCACCGATCCCCTCGATTTTGTCGCCCGGCCGCGCTGGCCCCTCGATCCTACGGCCGAAAAGGCGCGCGGCGCGGGGGTGAAGGCGTGAACCGCGCGGCAGGCAAAATTGGCGTGGTCGGGGCCGGTGCGTGGGGTACGGCGCTGGCGCAGGTCCTGTCCGAGGGCCAGGACGAACTGCTGCTGTGGGCGCGCGAACCGGACCTGGTCGACCAGATCAATCAGGATCGGGAAAACCGGTCCTTTCTGCCCGGTCACCGGCTTCGCGACACGATCCGCGCGACCGGCGACCTGCAGGCGATGGCGGCTTGCGACGTGCTGCTGCTGGTCACACCGGCGCAGCATCTGCGAACCACTCTGATGGCACTGCCGGATAGCGATGCAGCGCTCGTGCTGTGCTGCAAGGGAATCGAGGCGCAAAGCCGGATGCTGATGAGCGAGGTTGCGGCGGAATTGCGGGCGGACAATCCGCTTGCGGTCCTGTCCGGACCCACCTTTGCCCATGAAGTCGCGCAAGGACTGCCAACCGCCCTGACCCTGGCGTGCGACAGCGAGGACCTGTGGGACCGGCTCAACCCGGTGATCGCCAAAACCGGTTTCCGGCCCTATTATTCCGATGATGTGATCGGCGCGGAAATTGGCGGGGCGGTCAAGAATGTGCTGGCGATTGGTTGCGGCGTGGTCGACGGCGCCGGCCTCGGGCAGAATGCCCGCGCTTCGCTGATCAGCCGCGGCTTTGCCGAAATGCTCCGCTACGGAGCAGCGCGCGGGGCCAGCGTTGAAACCCTCTCCGGCCTGTGCGGCCTCGGCGACCTGGTTTTGACCTGTTCCTCGACCAGCTCGCGCAACTTCTCGCTGGGTCGGGGGCTGGGCGAAGGCCAGTCGGCGGAATCGCTCCTGTCGGATCGCGCAACGGTGGCGGAGGGCGCCTCCACCGCACCGGTGCTGCAGCGGGATGCGATGGCACGCGGCATCGCAATGCCGATCGTCGATGCCGTGTGCGCCTTGCTGAACGGCGAAGCCGATGTTCAGTCTGTGGTCACCCGACTCATGAAAAGGCCGCTGGTTTCGGAACGACGATAGGCCGGCAAGGCATGATAATGACAAGCAAGCAGAACTGCTGTAGACGACATGTCTTGAAGCGGACCAGCCGGAGAGCGATTTGAACAGCCCTGACTCATCAGGCACGGTCGGTGCCGCGCCTGTGGGCGGCAGCTCCCCCGCTGACAGGAACAAGGATGATATTGCCGCGCTGGCCAAGGGCGGGCGGACCAATATCTTTGGTTTCCTGCTGCGCCTCGCCGCGCGCCTGCCCTTTCTGTTCATTGCTGGCCGCATCTATGGTGCCGACGCGCTGGGGCGCTTTGCCTATGCGATACTGGTGGTCGAATTTGCCGCCCAGCTCGCCACGCTCGGTCTGAAACGGGGACTGGCCGCGCAGCTGAGCAAGACCAAGAGACCCCATGTCCACGTGGTCTGGGACGGCCTTCTGGTCAGTTTCCTCGCATCCGGCGTGGCAGCAGCGATATTGATCGCCTTTCCCTTCATCATGTTCCCCAACAGCCAGATAAACGGCCTCGACCGCTTCCTGCCGCTGGTCATCTTCACGGTGGTCGGAGCGGACATCGCGCTCGCCGCCCTCGCCTATCGCTACGATATCGCCGCGACCGTGCGCGCCCGGTCGATCGTCGAGCCCTGGACGATCAGCATCGCCGCCTTTCTCTTTTCCTATTATTCGCTGCGCGACGGACTGATCCTCTCCTATGTCGTTTCGATGATCGCCGCCCTCGGCGCGTCCCTGTGGCCGCTGTTCAAGAGCTACGGCCTGCCCTGGGGATGGCGGCCGAGACCCATGAAAATCGCGAGAATCGCCCGGCTCAACATGCCGCTGGCAGCGGCCGACGCCGCCGAATGGGGGTCGCGCCGGCTGGACCTGGCGATCCTCGGCCTGTTTGCCTCGCCGGCCGTCGTCGGTATCTACTATATCGCCCAGCAGGTCGCGAGCCTGCCGCAGAAGCTCAAGACCAGCTTCGATCCCATTCTCGGTCCGGTGATCACCCGCAATCTGGAGGCCGGCAACATGAAAGCCATTGCCAGCCAGGTCAGCCAGGTCGGCTACTGGATCATCGCCGCCCAGATCGGTATCGCGCTCGCGCTTGCGATTCCCGGCGAAGCGGTGATGGGGCTGGTCGGCCCGAATTTCGTCGGTGGCACCGGCGCGCTCGCCTTTCTGCTGGCTGCGGAAGCGGTGGCGGCGACCGCAGTGGTCAGCGAATCGGCGCTGGTCTACATAGCTCGTCACCGCAATCTGCTGATCTCGCTGTCGATGCTGCTGCTGCAGGCCGCGCTCAGCGTCGCCTTCATCCAGATTTGCGTCTATCTCGGCTGGGGGCCGCTGTTCCAGGCGGCGGCGGTCGCGGCAGCCCTGATGGTTGCGCTCGCCTATGCGTCGGTGGTCAAGGCGATCTTCCTGTCAAAGCTACTCGACGCACCGGTCAACGGCTGGCGCTGGACCCTGCTGCTTGCGGTCGGCGTTGCCGGTGCCACCGGCTATCTGGCGACCCTGCTGCCCGAATGGGCCGAACTGATCGTCGGCATCCCGATGATTCTCGGCAGCTATGCCTGGGTCATCTGGAAATGGGGCTTCGGCCCCGAGGACCGCAAGCTGTTCAAGATGAAAGGCTGATCAGCCGAGCCGGGCGGCAACCAGTGCGCGCAGGTCCGCTTCCGGCCGTGCGCCATAATGGGAGATCACCTCCGCAGCGGCGATTGCGCCGATGGTAAGACAGTCTTCCATCGACCGCTGTTCGATATAGCCGCTCAGGAAACCGGCTGCGAACAGGTCTCCGGCACCCGTCGTATCAATGATTTGATCCACGGGCTCGGCCGCGACAGCCGTTGTCTTGCCGTCCCGGACGGCAATCGCACCCTGTTCGCTGCGCGTCACGATCAGCGTTTCCACCTTGGCAGCGGTCTCCGCCACCGCCGCATCAAAGTCTTCGCCTTCGCCCAGCATCATGATTTCCGCTTCATTGGCAAACAGGATATCGATCTTGCCATTGTCGATCAGATCAAGAAACTCCGCCCTGTGCCGGTCGACACAGAATGTGTCGGACAGCGTGAAGGCGACCTTGCGACCGTTCTGCCTTGCAATATCAATTCCCAGCGCCATCGCTGCCTTGGGCTCCTCGGCATCCCACAGATAGCCTTCCAGATACAGGATGGAGCCGCTGGCGATCAGATCGGCGTCGACGGCGGCCGGCGGCAGAAACTGGGACGCGCCGAGAAAGGTGTTCATCGTGCGCTGCGCGTCTTGGGTCACAAAGATCAGGCAGCGGGCGGTCGGCGGCTCCTTGCCAAGCGGCGGCACATCAAAATCGATGCCGGTGGCGCGAATGTCGTGGGCAAAAACCTCGCCCAGCTGGTCGTCGGCGACCTGGGCGATCAGGGCGCACTGCAGGCCGAGCGTCGAAGCGCCGGCGAGCGTGTTCGCTCCAGAGCCACCGCTGATTTCCCGCGCCGGTCCCATGTCCCGATACAATTCCTGCGCCCGTTCGGCGTCGATCAGCGCCATGCTGCCCTTGACCAGCTGCTCCTCGTCAAGAAAATCGTCGCTGGCTTGGGCGATGACGTCGACGATGGCGTTGCCGATGGCGACAATATCATAACGGGCTTCGGTGGTCATAAGGATCCTCTTGGGGCAGTTTGCAGGGTTGGGGGTGCGTTAGGATGTTGCCCCGTTGCCTTCAAGCATAATTGACGCTGGCTCGGCAAACGTGACATGGAGCGAAAATGATCCAGGCCTTCACCCGCGCGCTTGCGCAATTCACCGACCGAAAAATCCTGGCGATCCTGCTCAAGGTGGTGCTGCTCACCATTTTGCTGTTCATTCTGTTCGGTGTCGCCGCCTATTTTGCGCTGGTCTGGCTGTTCGCCTGGCTGGGGTGGACGGACGGCGGCTTTGCGGCCGCTGCCACGGCAGCGCTCATCGCCATATTGACCGGCGTGCTGCTGTTCCGGATCGTCGCCATCTTCGTCCTCAATATTTTCTCGGACGATATCGTCGATGCGGTCGAGCAGCGCTATTATCCGGAACGGGCGCAGACGGCGAAGCCGCCGGGCTATGCGCTGGGTATCCGGATGGGCCTGGCATCGACCGGTCGCGCCTTAGCCTATAATATTCTTGCCGCGCCGCTCTATATCCTGCTGCTGGTCACCGGCATCGGCCTGCCGATCGCCTTTTTCGCCGTGAACGGCCTGTTGCTCGGCCGGGATCTCCAGGACATGGTCGCGGCCCGGCATATTCCCGATTATCGCAATATCGCGGCGGAATGGAGCCTCCCCAAACCGCAGCGCTTCCTGCTCGGACTGATCGCCGCGTTGCTGCTCGCGGTGCCGTTCGTCAATTTTCTTGCGCCGGTTCTGGCAGCCGCTATGGCTACCCACCTGGTACATGGGAAAAAGGAAAATTTGCGACCATGAAAACCAAGATCCTGCTGTTGCTGTCCCTTCCGGCCCTGGCTGCCTGCGCCTCGACCAGCGCGCCGCGTGCCACGGGCCTGCCTTCGGTCGCGGCCTCCCCGCTCAATTCTGTGGCCGGCCTCGAAATCGTCATGGGCAAGACCGCCGGTCAGCTGACCCGCCTGTTCGGCGATCCGCAGCTCGACATATCCGAACCACCGGCACGCAAGCTGCAGTTCGCGAGCGGCGCCTGCATATTGGATGCCTATCTCTATCCCCCGCAGGAAGGTGGCGATGGCCGGGTGACCCATATCGACACCCGTCGCAGTGACGGCGCTGCCGTCGACCGCGTCAGCTGCGTCAACGCCCTGCGGTCACGCTGACGCCAACTGGTCCAGCGCCCAGCTGGCCGCTTCCCGGACCACCGCGTCATCATCCGCGAGCAGCGCCTGCACCGGCGCGACCAGCGCGACGTCGCCGCTGTTTCCCGCGGCAATCAGCGCGTTGCGGACCATCCGGTTGCGCCCGCTGCGTTTGATCGGCGACCCGGAGAACACCTGCCGGAACCCGGCATCGTCGAGCGCCAGCAGGTCGGCCAGCGCCGGTGCCGCGAGTTCGGCGCGCGGCAGGAACGCCTTGTTCGCCGCCCCCGCCTGCGCGAACTTGTTCCAGGGACAGACCGCCAGGCAGTCGTCGCAGCCATAGACGTGATTGCCGATCGCCTTGCGATATTCGTGCGGGATCGGGCCCTTGTGTTCGATCGTCAGATAGGAAATGCAGGCGCGCGCATCGAGCTGATAGGGCGCAGGAAATGCTCCGGTGGGACAGATATCCTGGCAGGCCGAGCAACTGCCGCACAAATCCCGCCTGGGCTTCGACGGCTCCAGCTGCAGCGTGGTGTAGATTGCGCCGAGAAACAGCCAGCTGCCGTGGGTCCGGCTGACCACATTGGTATGCTTGCCCTGCCAGCCAAGGCCCGCGGCTTCCGCCAGCGGCTTTTCCATCACCGGCGCGGTGTCGACAAAGACCTTCACCTCGCATTCGGCCTGCCCGACCAGCCAGCCGGCGGTGCGCTTGAGCGCACCCTTGACGACGTCATGATAGTCCTTGCCCTGCGCATAGACCGATATCCGGCCGTGATCGGATATCCCTTCCAGCGCAAACGGATCGGCGGCGGGGGCGTAGCTCATCCCGAGCATGATCACCGTTTCGACAGCGGGCCACAGCGCCACCGGATCGGAACGCTCGTCGGCCCGATTCGCCATCCAGATCATGTCGCCCTGCCGGCCTTCGGAGAGCCAGCGCTGCAATCGCTGCCGGGTATCCGGTGCGAGCGTTGCCGGAGCGATCCCGATGGCGGAGAACCCTTCCTCGCGCGCCTTTATTTCCAGCGCTTTTGCCAATCTTAACTTGTCATTCGCCATAGCCTGTCCCTATCAGATACTCACGCCAGATATGAAAGCCGTAAATGCACGCGCCCGACCCCCAATTCGCCATAGAGGCCCGCAACATTGTCAAGAGATTCGACGGTGAAGCCGCCGTTGACGGCATCAGCCTGACCATCCCGAAGGGCAGCATATTCGGCATATTGGGGCCCAATGGCGCGGGCAAGACCACGACCTTGCGGATGCTTCTGGGGATCATCGACCCGGACGAAGGCGAGCGCTTCCTGCTCGGATCGCCGGACCCGATCTCGAAGGCGCACCAGGTGGGCTATTTGCCAGAGGAGCGCGGCCTCTACCAGTCGATGAAGGCCTATGACGCGATTGCCTTCATGGGTGCGCTGCGCGGCCTGCCGCTGGCCGAAGGCCGAAGGCGCGGGCGCGCGCGGATGGAGGAGCACGGGCTCGCCGCTGCCGCCGACAAGCAGATCCGCCAGCTGTCGAAGGGCATGGCCCAGACGGTGCAATTGCTGGGCACGCTTGTCCATGACCCGGACCTGATCATCCTTGACGAACCGTTTTCCGGCCTCGATGCCCTGAACCAGGGCAAGCTGGAACGACTGATCCGGGCCCAGGCCGACGCGGGGGTAACGGTCATCTTCTCCACCCACGTGATTGCCCATGCCGAGCGGCTGTGCGAGGAAATTGCGATTATCGCGGATGGAAAAATTCCGTTCAAGGGCAAGGTTTCCGAGGCGCGAGACCGGCTGCGCCCGCAGGTGCATCTCGAAACCCGCAATCTCGACGGCCCCTGGCGCTCCGCCATCCCCGCCGATTGCCAGCCGCTTGGTCACAACTGGCATTTCACGCTGCCGGACAGCGGCGTCGAGCCGTTGCTGCACGCGCTGGTCGAAGGCGGCGCCGGCATCGAGTCGCTGTCGATCGAGCGGCCCGGGCTGCACGATGCCTTTGTCCAGATTGCCGGGGAAGCGGTGGCCCGCAAGATGGAAGCCGATGCCAATCAAAACGGGGAGGAAGCCGCATGATCGAGACCGTCCGCGCCGCCTTTGTCATCGCCCGCCGCGATTTCACCGCGATCATCTTTTCCAAATCCTTCTTCTTCTTTCTCCTCGGACCGCTGTTTCCCATCGCCATAATCGTTGTCGCGGGCGGTCTCGGATCGCAGGTTGCCCGCGATATCGACAATCCGGTCATCGGCGTCGCCCTGAGCCCCGCCGAAACCGAAATGCTGGTGGCGGCGCGCGCGCAGCTGTCCGCCAGCCTCGGCTCCAAAGCCTTGCCAGAGCTGCGGGTGCTGAACGATTTTACGCCGCAGCAAGCGGACATCCTGTCGAAGCTGGACAGCACCAAATCGTTGTCGGCGATTCTCTCCGGGACCTTGGCGGCGCCCATGCTCACCGGCTCGGAAGGCGATATAAAAAAATGGCAGGGGAAGGTCACGCTGATGGCGGAAACTGCGCTGTCACGGCCCGCTCCGGTCACCATGGAAACAAGAATTATCCCACAAACCGGCAGTTCCAGCGAGCGCGACCAGCTGCTGACGGCGCAGGGCGGCCAGGCTATCCTGATCCTGCTGACCATGATCCTGGCGGGCATGGTCCTGTCCAATCTTGTCGAGGAAAAGACCAACAAGATCATCGAAATTCTCGCCGCCGCCATTCCGATGGACGCGATCTTCCTCGGCAAGCTGTTCGCGATGCTGGGCATGGCGCTGGTCGGCATCACCGTGTGGAGCACCACGGGCGTGACCGTAGCCCTGCTGATCGGCGGCAACTGGGACGCGCTGCCCGTCCCTGCGGTCGGCTGGCCGCTGTTTGTCCTGCTGATGATCCTGTATTTCTCGATGGCCTATCTGCTGCTCGGCTCGCTGTTTCTGGGCATCGGCGCGATGGCAACGACGGTGCGCGAGGTGCAGACCCTGTCGATGCCGGTCACCATGGGGCAATTGCTGGTTTTCTTCTTCGCCTATTCCGCGGTCACCAAGCTGGGCGAGCCGGTCGAATGGTTTGCCGTGCTGTTTCCCTTCAGCTCTCCGTTCGCGATGATCGCGCGCGCGGCGCAGATGGACAATATCTGGCAGCATGGCCTGGCCCTGGTCTGGCAGGGGATTTTCACGATGCTGATCATCCGCTTTTCGGTCATGCTGTTCCGGCGCAACGTGATGAAGTCCGGCCAAGCCGCCCGCAAGAAAAGCCTGTTCGCGCGAGTCACCGGAAAATAGTCTTTGGATTCACGCCATTTGCCGAAAAGACATTGACATTGCTGTCAATAGAGGCAGATTAAACGGGTTTTGAAACGCAACCGATTGCCCAAACAGGCAACGGCAGGAGAGACCCATGGCTTCCGTTCCACAGATCGACCTCGACAACCTGACCACCTCGCCCACCGCCGACGAGGCGCTGGAGGCCTGGTACAAGCGCAATCCGCCACAGACGGATTCCGACCCCAACCCCTGGGATGTCAGCCGGGCGGAACTGTACAGCAAGGATCTCTGGCGCAAGCCTTTCGCCGAGATGCGCGCACAGGCGCCGATCAACAAGGTCACCGGCGGCGTCCACGGCGATTTCTGGAATGTCACCACCTACAAGCCGATCCAGCATGTCGAGGCATTGCCCGACATCTATTCCTCCGATGTCTCGCACGGCGGCATCACCATCGCCGATCCCGAGTTCGACCAGGATTTCCAGCTGCCGATGTTCATCGCCATGGACCGGCCGAAGCATACCGGGCAGCGCCGCACCGTCGCCCCGGCCTTCACCCCGACCGAGATGCAGCGGATGGAAACCGAAATCCGCCAGCGCACCGCCGAAGTGCTCGACGGCCTGCCCTGGGGCGAGAAATTCGACTGGGTCGACAGGGTGTCGATCGAACTGACCACCGGCATGCTCGCGATCCTGTTCGGCTTCCCGTGGGAAGACCGGCGGATGCTCACCTACTGGTCCGACTGGGCCGGTGATGTCGAATTGTCGGTCGCGGAGGACCTGACCGGCCAGCGCCGCCAGATCCTGTTCGAGATGGGCGCCTATTTTACCCGGCTGTGGAACGAGCGGGTCAATGCCGAACCGACCCCCGACCTGATCTCGATGATGATCCATTCCGAACATATGCGCGACATGGATCCGATGGAATTCATGGGCAATCTGGTGCTGCTGATTGTCGGCGGCAACGACACCACCCGCAACACCATGTCTGGCGTTGCTTATGGTTTGGGCCAGTTTCCCGAGGAACGGGAGAAGCTGCAGCAGAATCCCGACCTCATCCCCAATGCGGTGCAGGAAATCATCCGCTGGCAGACCCCGCTCGCCCATATGCGGCGCACCGCGCTGGAAGATCACGACCTGTTTGGGCACGAGATCAAGAAAGGCGACAAGGTCGTGCTCTGGTATATCTCCGCCAACCGCGACGAAGAGGTGTTTCCCGAAGCCGACAAGATCAAGGTCGACCGCGACAATGCCCGGCGCCATCTGGCGTTTGGCTACGGCATCCACCGCTGCGTCGGCGCCCGTCTCGCCGAATTGCAGATCCGGATCCTGCTGGAGGAAATGCACAAGCGGCGGATGCAGGTCAATCCGACCGGCAAGCATCGCCGCGTCCACGCCTGCTTCGTCCACGGCTTTCGCGAACTGGAAGTCGAGCTCTCGAAATATTGATCACGTCCCGTTCAGGCCCTATCCTGTAACCATTGCATGACTTGCCGCGAACAACAGCGGGGCATGGAAAGGAATTGCAGATGAAGAGACTCGACCGACGCACCGTCATCACCGGAACCCTGGCTGCTGCCGGAGCCTATGGACTGATCAGCGTTTCGGGCCTGTTCGACGATGCCAATGCCCGGGCCGGAGGGCCGTTCAAGATAAACCGGACGCCAAAAGAATGGAAGCAGCGCCTCGGCGCCGAACGCTATCGTATCTTGCGCCTCGAAGGCACTGAACGTGCCTATTCCAGCCCGCTCAACAGCGAAAAGCGCAAGGGCATCTATTCCTGCGCCGGCTGCAATCTCGCTGCATATTCATCAAAGACGAAATATGACAGCGGCACCGGCTGGCCCAGCTTCTGGGCACCCATCGCCAAGGACCGGATCGGAACCACCACGGATTACAAGCTCGGCTATCCGCGGACCGAAGTCCATTGCGCGCGCTGCGGCGGCCATCTGGGCCATATCTTCAATGACGGTCCGAAACCGACCGGCGAGCGCCATTGCCTCAACGGGCTGGCGCTGAAGTTCACTCCCGCCTGACCCGCCGCTCAGCTGTCCGGCGCATCGACCTGCTGCCAGAATTCCAGCTTGATTCCGTCGCAGTCGAGGATCCAGGCGAACTTGCCATAGCCCTCGTCAATCTGCCCCAGAATCTCCAGTCCCTTTGACCTGAGCTGCTCGACATAGGCGTCGAGATCATCGACCCTCAGATTGATCATGAAGGCTGCCCCGCTGGGCTCCAGATAGTCGCTGTCTTCGGCAAAATGACTGATCAGGCTATAGGGCTTGTCGCCCTGCTCGTCCGACCAGTTGAGCATCGGGCCAAATTCCCCGCCGAGATCGAGATATTCCTTGTACCATTTGCGTGTTGCAGCGGGATCCTTCACCTTGTGAAAAATCCCGCCAAGCCCCGTGACCCTTGCCATTTCTGTCTCCATGGTTCTTGCATTCGACATCAATGAGCAAATTATTATGTTTTACATGGTGTTACGCAATCATTTTGACATTACTCGCCAGACGATCAGAGGACTGTCCCGAATATGGACAGGTTGCAGCCATTCCGGTGCGCGGTTGGCGGCCAGTCTGGCCCACAGGCCTTCGGGATGTTTTTTCGCGTAGAGCCGAAGCTCGGACTCATCTGCACAAGCAATGATATAGCGGATATCGTGGTCCTCGAGGATCGTCCGGGCCAGATCTGGTGCCGAGGTAAAAATCCGGATCTGGTCGGCCATCGCCCGATCGTTCCGATGGTGGCTCGTGGCCAGCACATCATGCGGCGTCAGCAGCAAGATCCGCGGACCGAAATCAAACGGAGCCAACAGGTTGGACCGGGGCAAGGCGTTGAGCGTTGCCAGCGAATCATTGCCCTCGCAACTGTCGCTTGCAGGAGTCTCCACGGGCGGCTTCTGCTCCGCAGAGACGCGGTTGAACAGGGCCACCGCGAGCGGTCCGGGCATGATCAGCAACACCACCGCCGCGGTTGCGAATATCCGCGACACGGGACGCCGGACCGTGCGGGCGCGGACAAAGGCCTGATGCACCGCCCAGGCCATGAACGGCACGCCATAGACGGCCGCAACCGCCGTCGCGCGCTGGACGAACAGCGACAGCATCACCGCCCAGAGCAATGCATAGGCCAGCACGAACAGCTGGTCGCGATCCAGCCCGGCGGGCCGGACGCGCAGGATGTAGATCAGGCTGCCCAGCCCGACGATGATCGACCCACCGAGCAGCGTGACCATGGTCGTGGCGTTCTGGTACCAGATCGGCAGGCCTTCGAGCACATGGACCAGCCAATAGTCGCGGACCAGCGGATCCATCGTCCCGAATGCGCCGCCGATGCATTGCGGTGCCATTCCGTTCAGTACAGCCAGCGCCGCGCCGCCAGCGGCGGCCAGGCCGGCGATGCGCAGCCCGATATGCGCGGGCAGCCATTTGATCGACGGCAGGATGATCGCCGCTCCCGCCGCGCAGGCGAGCAGATGGGCCGGCGACAGGGCGTCGCAATAATTGACCGCCGCGTCAAAACCACCCTGCGCGGCAAGGTAGAGAAGGAGACTGGTCGCCAGAAAGGACAGCAGCGTCCAGAACAGCCGAACCCCTTCCTCGACCTGGAACACCCAGCGCCAGACCAGCAGCACGACAAAGGCCGCCGACAGCGGCAGCCCCTCCAGCGAAATCGACAGCCACAACGCCAGCGCCGCGCCAAGCGCGATCCCACCCTTGCGCTTCTCGGGCCAGTACATGGTCCACAAGGCGGCCAGCGCCAGCACGATCTGCCAGCCATGATGATCCACCCGCATCGGCCGGATCTGGGCAATGACCGGCACGGCGGTGGCGGTCAGGGCAGCAGCCAGCAGGGCGACGGCCCGGCCAAACAGGGGCTCGGCGATTTTCAGCATCAGCCACATCATCATGCCGAGCGTGATCAGCGGCACGATCACCATCGCCGCGGTTTCCGCGCTGGTGGCATCCAGCCACGGCCGCACCGCCAGAAATACCAGCGCCAGCGGCAGTTCGACCCAGCGCGGCCAGTGCATCGGCTGGCTGTCCGGCTGACCGATGCGATATTGGGTGGTGTCAAACCAGCTCTGCCCGCCAAGCCAGTCGCGCAGCTGCACCATGCGCAGCTGGTCGTCGGGATCCCAGCCGATACCGGTCGCGATCCGGCCATGACTGACCAGGATCAGCACCGCGGAGACCGCGAGCCAGATCAGCAATAGGGGCAGGTTGCCGCGCAAGCGTTCCAAAATCCTACCCCTCGGGCTGCGTGCCCTTGGCTTTCAGGTAAAGCCAGGGAACCCGCTCCGGGTCAAATTGCGACCGGTGGTGACGGTCAAAAAATGGCGGCATATGGTCGCCGACGATCAGGATATCGGCCTCGGGAAAATCGCTGGCCGTGATCTCGGCAATCAACGCCCGGTCGATATCGTCGAAAATCGCAAACTGCCGGCAGATCATCGGATAGTCACGCGCCAGCTCGGCCGAGACCTTTTCGCAATTGCCTGCGTTCAGATTCAGTTCCGTCGGTACCGGCAAATGGGTGTTCAAGGTCAGCCAATATTGGAAGGTCGGTTGCGTCGCACGTTTCAGATTTTCGGCCAGCATCTTCGGTATGTGCCGGTCGCAGGCACCGGCAAAGACGCCGCCGCACCATTCTGCCCCGCGCTTTTCCAGATCCGCTGCAAATTCGCGCTTCTCGAACCCGATCCTGGGATACCAGTCTTCCCGCTTGAAGAACGGCCCCTTGAAACTGTGCATCGCGCGGGTCGCATAGCCTTTCCTGGCCAGCTGCGCCGGCAGGCAATCCAGCCGCCGGGGATCATCGGTGCTGAGCAACTCATAATAGTCGCCCCAGCGACCGCACAGTTCCCGAACCTCACCGGCAGTCGTGCTGTTATAATAGAGGCTGGTGCCCCGGCTGACCGCATAGCGCGCCTTCACGGCGCTGCTGTCATAATAGGCGAACAGCTTGTCCGCCATCGCCTGGTTGCCTTTCGGAACGCCGAGCGATTCGACGATGATCAGCACCAGATGCCGCTTGCCGTCGGCGCGGGCGGCGAAACCGGATTTGACGACCGCCGATTCAAAGCTCGCACCGACGGGCGCGGGGCGAAAATAATGGCCGCGCATCCCCTGCCCGACCGCGGCATCGGCCCCGACCAGCCCGAAGATCAGCGCCCCGCCAAGCAGGATATGCAGCGGCTTGGAAAAATTGGTGTCGCGCTTCAGCAGAAACCAGCTGCCGATCAATATGCCGAGAATGACCACGGCAGCGGCAATATATTCGATCGAGTTGCTCGGCTTGATCTCGGCAAAAAACTGCAGCGAGTAGAGCAGCGAGTTGAGTGTCAGGCTGAACAGGCCGGCGACGAAGGAGAGCAGCGAATAGAGCATCGTCGCGACAAAGGCGATCCACTGTACCGCACGCGGCATTCGCTTGACGATCAGGCCGACAAGACCCGCCAGCGCAATCGGGATCGCGCGCGGCGGTGCCCCGACCAGCCACATCGCCATGAACGGAATATTGGCGAGCACGATCCAGACCAGCGCCCAGTTGAGAAAGCGCGTGAAATCGGCGCTGAAGCGCAGCCGCGGCTCGGGCGCCGCGATGCTATTGTCCATGTAGCTCACCGGAACACCCCATATTTACGGGTCAGATAGACCGCGAAGAAACTGACCGCCACTGCGGCTGCCTTGGCCATGACCGGCTGAACCCCGGCACCGGTCAGTGCGCTGACCATGCTGACGGTGATGCCGAGACCCAGCACCGCGGTGCCGATGAAGCCGAGCCGCTGCAATTGCAGTGCCGCGCCGTCGCGCGCCTTGCCCGGGAAAACGAAGCTGGAGGAAATCAGCCAGTGCACGACAATGCCGGCGCTATAGCCGGCGGCCGAGGCCCAGCCGGGATCGACCAGAAAGGCCACCAGCACCATGAACAGGGCGACATCAAAGGCCAGGCTGACAATGCTCGCCAGCAGATAGCGGGTCAGCGAAAACCGGTTCAGCATGGCAAGAGGGCCAGGCAGATGCCCAACCCAGAGACCGACAATCGATCGTCTGTCCTGACCGCCGCGATCCATGGTTCAGTGCCCCTGTGGAGGCAGGAATCCGATTCCTGCGGGTGCGTCTTGGGTAAGCCGGTGGAGATCAACTTCCGCTTCCGCGGGAGAACAGGCCATGCCGCGGCTGCACGGCGTCATTACGCAGCCTTCCGCGATTTGTCCCGGGGCGTCTCTTCGACCCGCTTGGGCACATCGCGCATGCTTTCCAGCGCTGCCGCACGGTCCTCGCTGATCTCTTCCGCGATCACCCGTTGCGCGCCTTCGTCACCCGCCTCATGATATTCGGCGTCCTCGTTGACATTCCAAACATTCCATTTGCGCGTACCGGCTTCGATATTCTCGACCGTCAGCATCGCCGTCATCATCGCGTGATCCTGGTTGTTGTAGCGGTGCATGCCGTTCCGGCCGACCATATGCAGCGTCGGGAACCGGCCCTCCAGATCATCGCGCATCGCCGCGACATTCTGCTCATAGGCGTCGTCATAGACCGGATAGGCCTTTTCCTGCCGGACGACCGCCCCGCCAACGACATCTTCCGCCTTGCACAGGCCGAGGATCGCCATTTCCTTTTTCGCCAGTTCCACCAGTTCGGCGTCGGAAGAAGACCACAGGCCGTCATTCTCGAAGCAGAAATATTCCAGGCCGACGCAGGCGATATTCTCGTCCGGCACCATTTCCGGCGACCAGCTGCGGAAATTCTGCACCCGGCCCACCTGCACGCGGTCGTCGTGGATATAGATCCAGTTGTCGGGGAACAGGTCCTCCGACTTGACCATGATCGCCACGGTCAGAAAGTCGCGATAATTAAGGTCCTGCGCTTCCGGCATCGATTTCGGCAGCGGGTGGATACGGGTCGCCAGTTCGCGCATCGGCGCGCTGGAAATCACGTGTCTGGCGGTGATGATGGTTTCGCCATCGGCGCTCGTCGCGCTCATCCGCCAGTTGCCGTCGCCATCCTGCGCCAGCTGTTTCAGGCTGTGCCCCATCAGCACCCTGTTGCCCCTGTCCTCGACATGGCGCTTGGCGGCATCCCACATCATGCCGGGTCCGAGCCGCGGATAGCGGAAGGTCTCGAGCAGCGTCTTCACTTCCTGCCCGTCATTGGGCTTCCGGTTGAGCCCGAGCGAGCGTTTCAGCCCGTCGGTCACCGCGTTCCACAGCGACAGGCCCTTGATCCGCTGCGCCGCCCAGTCGGCCGACATTTCGTCGCAGGGCATGCCCCAGACTTTCTCGGTATAGGTCTTGAAGAAGATCGAATAGAGCTTGTAGCCGAACTGGTTGACCGTCCAGTCCTCGAAGCTCTTCACATTGCGGTTTGGAAAGACCTTCGCCTTGCCATAGCTCAGCATGCACAGGGTCGAGCGCCAGATCCCGAGGTTCCACAGCGCCTCGAAGGCACGCAGCGGATAGCTGTAGAATTTGCCTTCATAATAGATGCGGCTCATCCGCGGCCGCTGGATGAAGTCGTCGGGCAGAATCTCGTTCCACAGGTCGACCACTTCCTGGCTTTTCGAAAAGAAGCGATGGCCGCCAATATCGAAGCGGAAACCTTCATGCTCCACTGTCCGGCTGATGCCGCCGACATATTTCGGGTCCTTTTCGATCACGGTGACCGAATAGCCCTTTTTCGAGAGCAGATAGGCGGCGGTCAGGCCGGCAGGCCCTGCCCCGATAATCGCTACATCCACGGGGGTATCTGCAATATTGCCTGGCGTTGTCATCAAGTCCGGTCCCTGTCCATGAAGCGCCCTGTGCGGCGCGGTGCATGTTTCAAGAACCGGAGTGAACGAAATTGGTTAGCGACAAGTTAACAGGGTCACGAATTTTCGACCCGTCGACACCGAAAACTGGCGGTTATTGGCCTGCGATGGGTGGTAGCGGCTGCGGCGGTGCGTCGGCATCCGATTCGTGAACCTCGATCGTGCCGCGCCCGACATGGCTCTTCCTGTAACCATAGGCAAAATAGAGCAGCAACCCGATTCCGCCCCAGATCGGCAGCACCATTTTCGCTTCATAGGGCAGATTGTAGAACAGGCCCAGGCAACCGAGAATGGCCAGTGGCGCGACAATCCAGACCAGCGGCGTGCGGAACGGGCGATGCCGGCCGGGATCGGTCCGGCGCAGGATCAGCACCGCCACCGCTACCATCAGAAAGGCGAACAGCGTTCCCGAATTGGAAATGTCGGCCAGTTGCCCGACCGGCAGAAAGGCTGCGAAAACCGATACGGCAACGCCGGTGATGGCGGTGACGATATGCGGGGTCTTCCATTTCGGGTGGATCGAGGCCAGCTTCTCGGGCAGCAGGCCGTCGCGCGCCATCACGAAGAAAATCCGGGTCTGGCCGAACAGCATGATCAGGATGACCGATGGCAGCGCCAGGAAGGCGGCGATACCGATCATGTTGCCGAACGCCGGGTGGCCGATCGTCCGCAGCACGAAGGCCAGCGCCTCGTGGCTGCACACCAGCGGCTCGCGGCCGGCCGACAGCAGCGCCTGGCACTGGGCGGCAAATGCGGTGCTGCCGGGCGCCAGCACATTGCCCGCGGCATCGACAATCGGCTGCGCGCCGACGGTGCCGATCGCACCGGCGGCGACCAGCAGGTAGAAGACCGTGCAGATGCCAAGGCTGCCGATCAGGCCGATCGGCACGTTGCGCTGCGGATTCTTGGTTTCCTCGGCCGCGGTCGACACCGCGTCGAATCCGACATAGGCAAAGAAGATCGAGGCCGCTGCGCCGACCGCGCCAAAGCCGCGGCTTTCGCCAAACCAGCCATTGGGCAGGAACGGATCGAAATTCTGCCCCTGCATCATCGGCACGGTCAGGACGATGAACATGGTCAGGGCCGTCACCTTGATCGCCACCAGCACCGCATTGACCTTGGCGCTCTCGCTGGTGCCAATCATCAGCAGCAGCGTGACCAGCAGCGCGATGATCAGCGCCGGCAGGTTGATCAGCCCGCCCGGCGCATAGCTGCCGATGGTCAGCGCCCTCGGCAATTCTATCCCGGCATTGGCCAGCAGCCCGACAAAATAGCCCGACCAGCCCACCGAAACCGCGCTCGCCGCCACCGCATATTCGAGGATCAGCGCCCAACCGACCATCCAGGCCAGCAATTCGCCCATCACCGCATAGGTATAGGTATAGGCCGAGCCGGATACCGGCACCATGGAGGCCAGTTCCGAATAGCAGAGCGCCGCCACCGCGCAGACCAGTCCCGCGATGACAAAGCTCCACATCATGCCGGGGCCTGCCTTCTGCGCCGCCTCCGATGTCAGCACGAAAATCCCGGTGCCAATGATCGCGCCGACCCCCAGCAGGGTCAGCTGGATTGGCCCGAGCGTGCGGGTCAGCGCCTTTTTCTCTGCCGTAGCGAGGATTGCATCGAGAGGCTTGATACGTCCGAACAGGTGAAACGCCATGGAACAATCCCAATCAGAAAAACTGCGCTTGGATTACGCCGATTTTTGGGATGCGCAAGAGGGATTCGCACCATCGCGATCGTCATCCTGAACCTGGCTCGGCTTCCAGGGAAAGATGACGGCCGCAGCTCTCACTTTTCCGCCAAATCCCCCGGCAGCATCGGCTCGCTCAGCAACCGCTCCATCGCCTTCCAGCGCCACACCGGCGCATCGCCCTGCGCCTCGATCCAGTCGCGGACCATCTCCATGCCAAGGCCATAATTGATCACATAGCTGCGATATTGCTCGTTGAAGTCGGTCATCTGCGCCGCGCGCTCGGCCGAGACCAGCTGATATTTCCGGTTGAGCGTGATCGCCTCGGTGCGCGTGATCTCGCCATCCAGATATTGCTGGGCAATCGTCATCCTCGCCCCGCTCAGCGCCTGCTTGGCGATCTGCAATGCCCAGTATGCGGCCGCCGTGTCGGGATCGAGCCCGGCCAGCGGGTAGAGCACATCCCGCTCATATTCCAGCCGCTCCTCGCCACCAAAGGCCAGTTCTATGCCGTAATTGGCCGATCCCTCGGCGATCAGGCTCTGCGGGCTGTACAGCGGATAGACGGAAAATTCCTGCCAGCCCCTGCCCTTGGTCAGGTTACGCTCGAGCAGCATGTTGTAGACATGGTGCCCCGGATAACCCTCGTGGCAGCCGAGATCGACGGCACGGCCGATGAAGATCGGCAGGTCGGTGTTGACCTGGATCAGGCTCTGGTAATTGCCCTGATAATAATTATAGCCGCTCCAGCTCTTGCCAGTGACGAATTCCATTTTGAAATTCTCGCCCTCGGGCAGGTCGAAATGGCGTTTGGTCCGCACCTTGCACTCGGCAATGGCGGTATCGAACACGAGCTTCAGCCGGTCCTTCGGAATGATATAATTCTGCTCGAACGCCGCCACCCGCTCGCTGAGCGCGCCATCCCCCGGCACCAGATTGTCGATCTCCTCCAGCACCGCATCGAATTCCGCCAGCGGCCGCAGTTCCGGCGTCACCCCGAACAGGCCCTGCGCTTCCTTGGCGAAGGGAAAGACCTCGCCCTGGATCATCGCATGCCGGGTCAGCGCCGCTTCCAGCTGCGCCGACAGGAAGCGCTTGCGCGCCTCAACCAGCGGATCGTCGCTGGCCTGCAACGCGTCGAGCCGCTGCATCAGCTCCACGATCGCATTGCCCAGCTCGCGCATGTCGCGCGGATCGGTCTTCGCTGCTGCGGCCCATTCGGCGGGCCCGTAATAGGCATCGACATAGCCGGCTTCCTGCTCGCCAAGCGCCAGCGTCAGCCGGACATAGTCGGTAGCGATGGCACCGAGTTCGGAGACGGCCGGCGCCACGGCAGGACCAGCGACCGGCGCCGGCGCAGCCGGCCCGGCAACCGCGCTGCAGGCGGCCAGTATCAGGCAGCCCGCCGCGACCAGCCCGGACCGCATCAGCGGATGTCTTTCAGCTTGTCCGATTCACTGTCGGGCAGCGCATAGAGCAATTGCTCCGCCTCCTCCTTGCCCAGCGATTTCAGATGGGTGTCCTGCGGTGCAAAGCGCAACACGCAATAGCCGACCACCGCCGACAGCAGCGAGCCGCCGAGCACGCCGATCTTGGCCTCTTCGATCAGCAGGGCATTTCCCGGAAAGGCGAGCGCGCCGATGAACAGGCTCATCGTGAAGCCGATGCCGCAGAGCATGGCAACGCCATAGACCTGCAGCCAGCTGGCCCCGCCCAAGCGCCCGGCAAAGCCGGTTTTCACCGCGATCCAGACGCTGGCGAAAATGCCGATCTGCTTGCCGAAGAACAGGCCGGCGGCAATGCCCAGCGGCAGCGGCGCGAAAATCTGCTCCATGCCGAGACCGGACAGCGACACGCCGGCGTTGGCGAAACCGAACACGGGCACGATCAGGAAGGCGCTCCACGGCGCGATGGCATGCTCCATCCGGTGCAGCGGTGAATGTTTCGCGTCCGGTGAGGTCGGGGTGATCACGATCGGGATCGTCATCGCGGCCAAGACGCCGGCGATGGTCGCGTGCACGCCGGACATCAGCACCGCGTACCAGAGCAGGCCCGACCCGATCAGATAGGGCCACAGCCTGAGCACCCCGTTCCGGTTCATCGTGTACATGATCGCCAGTATCGCGCCGCTGGCCAGAAGCGCCGCGCCGTTGATCTCCGATGTGTAGACGAGCGCGATAATCGCCACGGCACCCATGTCGTCGACGATCGCAACCGTGACCAGGAACAGTTTGAGCGAGGCGGGTGCCCGCGGGCCCAGCAGGGCCAGCACGCCGATCGCGAAGGCAATATCCGTCGCCGCCGGGATCGCCCAGCCATTGTAGAGCGGTGGCGCATCACTGACGACGAACAGGTAGATCAGCGCCGGAACCACCATGCCTGCCGCAGCCGCCAGCACCGGCAACCGACGGCGATCCCAGGTGTTGAGCCGGCCGTCGACAAATTCGCGCTTGATTTCGAGCCCGACCAGCATGAAGAATATCGCCATCAGCCCGTCGTTGATCCACAAATGGGGCGTCATCGGGCCCAGCTTGCTCGACAGGGTCGGTCCCTTCAACTCGTGCAGAAAATGGTGATACATGTCGTACAAGGGGCTGTTCGCCACCACCATCGCCAGCGCGGCAGCCGCCATCAGCAGGATGCCGCCGGCCGCTTCGCTTTTCAGAAAGCCGCGGAGCGCAGAATTCCTGCCGGATCGTTGCACTTTATTGTCTGCCATAGGGGGGCCCTGTTTTGATGTTCGGATTGGCTCAGGTCATGCGCAGGGCTGGCCGTAAAATCAAGGCTTCTGTGGCCGGAAATTGGCGCTAGGCGACAATCCGGTCGCGGATCTCCGCCGCAATTTCGTAGCTTTTCTCGCGTGCCGCCTGATCGAAGATCGATCCCGATATGATCAGCTCGTCGGCACCGGTCCGCTCGACAAAAGCTTCCACCCCCTGCTTCACGCTGTCCAGGGATCCGATCGCGCTGCCCTGCATGATCTGCCCGAGCATCGACTGGAACTGGGGCGGCAGGCTGTCGCGATAGCCCTCGACCGGCGGCGGCATCTTGCCCGGATTCCCGGTGCGCAGCGCGACAAAGCTCTGCAGCATGGAGCTCGCCAGATATTCTGCTTCCGAGTCACTGTCGGCGGCAAAAATATTGAATCCGCACATGACATAGGGTTCGGCGAGCTGGTCGGACGGCTTGAAATCCCGGCGGTAGATGGACAGCGCCTCGTCCAGCATCTGCGGCGCGAAATGCGAGGCAAAGGCATAAGGCAGGCCGAGCGCCGCCGCCAGCTGTGCCCCGAAGAGGCTGCTGCCGAGGATATAGAGCGGGATATGGCTGCCCTGCCCCGGGGTTGCCTGGACACCCAGCCGCTCGTCGCCGGCCAGGAACGCCTGCAACTCGAGCACGTCGCGCGGAAATTCATTGGCATCGCTGTTCAGGTTTCGGCGCAGCGCCTGCGCGGTTCGCTGGTCCGATCCCGGTGCACGGCCAAGGCCAAGGTCGACGCGTCCGGGGAACAGCGCCTCGAGCGTGCCGAATTGTTCCGCAATCACCATCGGGGCATGGTTGGGCAGCATGATCCCGCCCGCGCCGATGCGGATCGTCTTGGTGCCCTGCCCGATATAGCCCAGAGCCACTGCGGTGGCGGCGCTGGCGATGCCGTCCATGCCGTGATGTTCGGCCATCCAGAACCGCTCATATCCCAGAGTCTCGCCATGCCGCGCAAGAGCCAGCGACCGGTCGAGCGCGGTTCTTACATCCGCTCCCTGGGGAACCGGAGAGAGGTCCAGAATCGAAAATTTCATGCTGCTTTTCACCGTTCAATATCGCGTTTGAGGGCAAGGGTACCCGCTTCGGGATGACGCAACAACGGGAAACCGGGTCAGAGAAAAATTAATTTGTAACCGTTTGTAAATAAATATAGCTAAGATCACCGGAAATGGGGATTTTCGAGTCTTGGCCAAGAGACCAGCTTTGCCTTTGTATAAGCAGGGATACTCAAATCATGAATATGGTTACTGTGCTGGCCGCATATCTTGTGCTCTCCTTTTTTCTTGCCGCACTGCACGTTCGGCAAGCCCGACGCGCGCGAAGCGGCACGATGGTCAGGCTGCTGCGAAGGAAATTCTACCTATTTCCCTTGGTGCCGGTGCTTTTACCGACGTTGATGATCGTGCGCCTGATCGGGAGCGGCCTCGAGATGCTTTTCCGGTTCACTCGATGGATGTTCGAGAAGATATCGGGGAAAAAGACCTATCATCGCAAATATGATTATTATTACTATTACCCCGGCCGGACGGAGGAATAGCCGCTCAACGCTGTCAGCGACTCGGGCCTGCTCCCAGTTGCCCGGCGACCTTTATCGCATAGCCGCTCGGCACTTTCCGGAATCCGAGCGTCGGCAGCAGCAGTGTCCAGGCGCGATCACTGCCGGACAGAAACAGTCGCGCGGTATAGAACCCGTTGCCCTGCAGTTTCAGGGTCAGCTGCTCCATGCCGGACCCGCTTTGCAACGGCAGCACCAGCACCCCGTCCTGGCATTCGGCGCGGCCGAGCAAGCCCTGCTTCAGATCAAGACCGGGAATATTGGCATCCAGCGATACCCGCACCTGGCCACTGGCCGATTCGCAGCGCCCGCGCGCAAAGGCGATATTGACGGCCTGCAGGTCGATCGCCGATGCGGGCAGCGGCGCCAGCTGGCTGCCCACCGCCACGACCGTCGTCAGCTCCTGCACCAGCAGCCGGTTGCCGCTTTTTCCCACCGTCGCGACCAACCCGCGATCACCTCCGGCCGCCGGTCGCTCGAGATCCATCAGCACCCGCCCGGTGAACAGCGGCAGGACCCGCACCCCGGCATCGAGGTCACCCAGCCCGAACGGTCCGATCTGGGCCGCCTCGATCCGCCCGTTCCACACCGAGCCGGTGACGGCGCGGGCAGAAAAGCCGGAGCCCTCCAGCCCAGCCATGCCGACCGCAAGGCGCAGCGGCAGAAAGAACAGGATCACGGCAATCACGGCCACGGATATCAGCAAATAGGTCAATGCGCGCGGCACCTGCTTTCCTTCGGATCAGGGTTCGGGGGTAAACTGGTCGAAATAGGCAAAAATATCATCCGGCTCGCGACTGGCGGCATTCCGCCATTTCGGCGCCGACTTGCGGTTCAGCAATTGCCCCTCGGGCGACAGCACCAGCACCGTCGGCGTCCCCTTGATCTCGGCAATGCCAAAGCGCGGGGCGATCGCCAGATTTCGGTCCTTGTACCCGACGTCGACATTGACCCGTTCATATTTGGCATCGAGCATCGCGGCAAAGCGCGGTTCGGCAAACCATCCCGCCAGACCGCGGCTGTCATGGCACCAGTTGGCCCCCAGCACCAGCATCACGCGCTTCCCGGACTGTTGCGCCAGCGCCAGCGCCGCATCAACCTCCGCCGCCGCGTCTGCCCTGTCGTCAAACACGCGCGCTTCGGGATGCCCCGTCTGGGCAGGCGATTCGGCCAGCGCCGGTTGCACGGCAGCAGCGCTACCGAGGGCGAGAAACAGCAGGAACGATATTCGGTGCAAAACCGGCTCAGCCCCGCAGATGGGTGTCGAAAAAGGCCAGCGTCCGGCGCCACGACAGCGTCGCCGCTTCCTCGTCGTAGCGCGGCGTCGTGTCATTGTGGAAACCATGGTTGACGCCCGGATAGAAATGGACGCTATATTCCTTCTGATGCTCGGACAAAGCCGCCTCATAGGCCGGCCAGCCGGCGTTGATCCGCTCGTCATTGCCGGCATGGTGGATCATCAGCGGCGCCTCGATCGCCGGCACCTCGGCGGCATCGGGCTGGCGGCCGTAATAGGGCACCGAAGCGGCGAGATCGGGATAGGCCACCGCCAGCGCGTTGCACACGCCGCCGCCATAGCAGAAACCGACCGCACCGACCTTGCCGGTCGAGCCCTGATGATCGCGCAGAAATTCGAACGCCGCGAAAAAATCCTCCATCAGCTTGGCACCGTCGAGCTTGGCCTGCATCGTCCGCCCTTCGTCGTCACTGCCCGGATAGCCGCCCAGCGGCGACAGGCCGTCGGGGGCCAGCGCCAGATAGCCGGCCTTGGCGACCCGCCGCGCGACATCCTCGATATAGGGATTAAGCCCGCGATTCTCGTGAATTACCAGCACCGCCGGCAGCTTGCCGGTGGCCCCCGCCGGCTTCGCCATCAGCGCCTTGATTTGGCCGTGGCCTTCAGCGCTCATATAGCTGATCCGCTCGGCGGTGATCGCCGGATCATCCGGCTCGACCTGCGCCGCCCAGGCATAATTCGGTTGCAGCTGATCCAGGATCATCGCCCCGGTCACCCCGGCGGCGGCAAATTGCCCCGCCTGCCGGATGAAGTCCCGCTTCGAGATCGCGCCGTGCACGTAGCCGTCGAAAATCTCGAGTATATGCGGGTGGAAGTCGCTGGCGCGCTTGCGGCCGCCCGAACTCATTCCGCCGCCTCCAGCGCCACATCCGCCGCCTCGATCTCCGCCGCCTTCGCTTCCACCAGCTTGACGATATGATCGACCATGTCCTCGTCCGCGACATGGTGATCGGTGACGCCGGACAAATAGACCATATGCTTGCCCTTGCCGCCGCCGGTGATGCCGATATCGGTCTCCCGCGCCTCGCCCGGGCCGTTGACGACGCAACCCAATACAGAGAGCGACAATGGCGTGCGGATATGCTGCAGCCGCTCTTCCAGCTTCTGCACCGTGCGGATCACATCAAAACCCTGCCGCGCGCAGCTCGGGCAGCTGACCACACGGACACCGCGCGTCCTGAGACCCAGAGCCTTCAGCATGTCATAGCCGACCCGCACTTCCTCTTCCGGCTCCGCCGACAGGCTCACCCGGATCGTGTCGCCGACCCCGGCCCAGAGCAGGTTGCCGATGCCGATCGAGCTTTTCACCGTGCCGCCGATCAGGCCGCCGGCCTCGGTGATGCCGACGTGCAACGGACAGTCGACCGCGTCGGCCAGCTGCATATAGGCCGCCACCGCCAGGAACACGTCAGACGCCTTGACCGCGACCTTATACTCGTGGAAATCATGGTCCTGCAGGATCTTGATATGATCCAGCGCGCTCTCGACCAAAGCCTCGGGACAGGGCTCGCCATATTTCTCGAGCAGATCCTTCTCCAGGCTGCCGGCATTGACCCCGATGCGGATCGCGCAGCCATTGGCCTTGGCCGCGTCGATCACTTCCTTGACCCGCGCCGCCGACCCGATGTTGCCGGGATTGATCCGCAGACAGGCCGCGCCCGCTTCCGCCGCCTCGATGCCGCGCTTGTAGTGGAAATGGATGTCGGCGACGATTGGCACGTTGCTCGCCCGCACGATCTGCTTCAGCGCCGCCGTGCTCTCGACATCGGGACAGGAAACGCGGATGATGTCGACCCCCGCTTCCTCGCAGCGGCGGATCTGGTCGATCGTCGCCTTCGCGTCCGAGGTCAGCGTGTTGGTCATCGTCTGCACGGTGATCGGCGCATCGCCTCCGACCGGTACGTCGCCGACCATGATCTGCCGGCATTTGCGCCGTTCAATGTCGCGCCACGGGCGCAGGGAGGGATTTTCAGCGGTCATCGGTTGAAACCTGCGGGGCTGTTGCTCATGTACCCATATATAGCGGCTTCCCCCCGCAGGTGCGAGGGGCGATTGGGCCAATGGCGAAAAAAGACGCAAATCCGAAGGAAATGGACATGGCAAATATCGTGATCACCGGTGCAAACAGGGGCCTCGGCCTCGAAATGGCGAAACAATATGCAGCCGAAGGCTGGGACGTGATCGGCACCGCCCGGGAACCGGACGAGGCCAGCGAACTGGCCGCCATCGACGGCGTCACGGTATTGCCGCTGGATGCTTCCGACGATGCCAGCATCGACAGATTCGTCCAGGAGCTGGGCGACGGACCAATCGACCTGTTCGTCAACAACGCCGGCGTCTACGGCCCGTCGGACTTCGACCGCGGCCAGTGGCTCGACCTGTTCAACGTCAACGTCATCGGACCGGTGCGGCTGGCAACCGCGCTCAAGGACCATGTCACCAAAGCCGCGGACGGCAAGATGGTGGTGCTGTCCAGCCAAGTCGGCAGCATCGCCGAGAACGACAGCGGCAGCATGATATACTATCGTACCAGCAAGGCGGCGGTGAACCAGGCCTGGCACTCGCTCACCCAGCAGTGGCAGGACGACGGCCTGACCCTCGCCATGCTCCACCCGGGCTGGGTGCAGACCGACATGGGCGGCGAGAATGCCGACCTGACCCCGCAGGAAAGCGTCAAGGGCATGCGCGCGGTGATCGACGGCCTCAGCCCCGACCGCAACGGCAAATTCTATGACCAGAGCGGCCGCGAAATCCCCTGGTAGACATCGGCCTTGCAGCCCCCTCCTTTGGCATCTAGACCGGTGCCAGGAGGAGCCCGCCGATGATCAGATCCACTTTTGCCGTGATCGCCATGCTCTGCTGGGCCGGTACCGTGATGGCGCAGACTGAAGCCGAACCCGAAAAAGGCCGCTGGTCGATCGCCATCCACGGCGGCGCCGGCACCCTGGAACGCGACAGGATCACGCCCGAAAAGGATGCCGAGATCCGGGCGGCTCTGAACCAGGCGCTGGCGATCGGCTCGAAGATCCTCGACGATGGCGGCAGCGCAATGGACGCGATCACCGCCACCATCGTCTCGATGGAAAATGACCCCAATTTCAACGCCGGCAAGGGCGCGGTCTTCACCTGGGACCGGACCAACGAGCTCGACACCAGCATCATGGACGGCAGCGACCTTTCGGCCGGCGCCGCGGCGAGCATCAACGGCACCAAGAATCCGATCCTGCTGGCCCGTGCGGTCAAGGACCATAGCCCGCATGTCATGCTCTCCGGCGAAGGCGCCAACCAGTTCAGCCGCGAGCAGGGCCTCGAACAGGTCCCGCCGGAATATTACGCCACCCCCTACCGGCTCGAACAGATCGACAGGCTGCTTTCGAAAGAGGTCAGCGCCGCCGACATCGACTATAAGTTCGGCACGGTCGGGGCGGTGGCGATGGACAGCCAGGGCCATATGGCGGCGGGTACCTCGACCGGCGGCATGACCGGCAAGCGCTGGGGAAGGATCGGCGACAGCCCGGTCATCGGCGCCGGCACCTACGCCGACGATCGCAGCTGCGCCATTTCCGCAACCGGTTCGGGCGAATATTTCATCCGCCTCGGCGTCGCCCACGAAATCTGCACCCGCATCCGGATTCGCTTTCCCGCCGCCATCGCCGAAGCCCAGCTGGCCGTGCCGAAAGATTCCGACGGCAATTACACCTATGTCATCCACGCCAGCGAGTTCATGCTGCCGGACGAGGAAATCCAGCAGATCGCCGACGACGTGATCGCTGAACTCGGCACCCTCGGCGGCGACGGCGGCATCATCTACGCCACCCCCTGGGGCCAGGCCGGCTACAGTTTCAACACACCCGGCATGTACCGCGGCCGGGCGACCAGCGGCGGCGAGGCGAGCGTGGCGATCTACGGCGACGAGCAATGAACCCGAGCCGCCCGGACGCCGGAAACCATGCTCCGGCCCGAGCCTTCATCATCAAATGTTGGAAAAACGCTCGATATCGGTGATCCGCCCCGATACGACAAGCTCGTCCTCGGGAAAGATCAGCGTGTCGGGAATGGCGTGGATAAAATCCTCGCCATCTCTTTTGACGCCCACCACCGTAACATTATATTTCTTCCGGCACTCGCTCATCATCAGCGGAAGACCGACGATCGCCGCCGGCGCCGCCAGCTTGGCAATGGCAAATTCGTCCCCGAAGGAAATGAAATCGAGCAGCCGTTCGTTGAGCAGATGCGCAACCCGCTCGCCCATCCTTTGCTCGGGGAAAACGACATGATGCGCTCCGGTCCGTTCCAGAATGCGGGCGTGCTTCTCGTTGCTGGCCTTCGCCCAGATATTGGTCAGGCCCAGATCGGACAAGGCAAGCACCGTCAGCACGCTCGCTTCAATGTCGCTGCCGATGGCCACGACCGCGGCCTCAAAGTCCAGCACGCCCAGTTGCTGGAGCGTTGCGCTATTGGTGCAATCCGCTTCCACAACCTTGGTGATCTCGGGCGCGAAGGCCTGCACCTGACGCGGATCCGTATCCGCACCGAGCACTTCGTGGCCCATGCGCTCCAGCGTCCTTGCCACCGCGCCGCCGAAACGACCGAGCCCAATGATCAAAACCGGTTTGCGTTTGTCAGCCGACAATGGGATTCTCCTCGGGATAACGATAGGCGCGATCACGCCTGCCAAGAGCAAGAGCCGTAGCAACGGTAATGGTTCCCACCCGCCCGACAAACATCAGCGCTATGATGACCAGTTGGGCGCTTGGCGGCAGGTCGGCGGTGATGCCGGTCGACAGGCCGACGGTGGAAAAGGCGGATATACATTCGAACAGGATATCGTCGAGCGGCAGGGCGCTGATCGAGGCGATATAGGTCGTTGCCACGAAAATCATCGTGGCTGCGAGCATGGTGACCGACAGCGCTTGCCGTTCGACCGCGCTGCCAAAGCGGCGCTGGAACAGGCTCGCGTCCCGGCGGCGGAGAACTTCCGACAGCATGATGGCGAACAGCACGACGAAGGTCGTGATCTTGATACCCCCGGCTGTCCCGGCGCTGCCCCCGCCAATGAACATCAGGAAATAATTGACCATGATGGTCTCGTCCTCGAACGCACCGACATCCAGGCTGTTGAAACCCGCGGTGCGCGGCATCACCGAATGGAACGCGGCGTTGAGCAGCTTTCCGTCCAGCGTCATCACCCCCAGGGTTGCCGGATTGTTCCATTCCATCAGCAGGATGGCGACAAAGCCGAAGGCCAGCAACGCCACCGTGCCTGATACGGTGATTTTCGTATGCAGAGACCAGCGCCGCCAGTGGAAGTGGTTGGCCTTTATATCTTGCATCACCGGAAAGCCCAGCGCGGTCAGGATCACGGCAAACATGATCGGGCCAAGGATGAACGGGTCGGTCTGGTAGCCGATGACGCTGTCGGAATGGGTCGAAAATCCGGCATTGTTGAACGCGCTGACCGAATGAAATATGCCGTGCCACAGCGCTTGGTCGACGGGCATGGCATAGGTCGTCATCATGCGGCCCGACAGGATAGCGGCGACCACTGCTTCCACGGCCAGGGTAATCACGAAGATCAGCTTGAGGACCGAGGCGGTATCGCCGGTTTCCAGCCGGCTGCGCTCGACCTGGGTGGCCATCCGCTCGCGCAGGCCAAAGCCGCGTCCGGCCATCAGGCCGAACAGCGTGGCGGCGGTCATGATGCCGAAGCCACCGATCTGGAACAGCAGCAATATCGTCACTTGCCCTAAGGTGGACCAGTAGGTGGGCGTATCGACCACGATCAGTCCGGTCACCGCTACGGCCGACGTCGAAGTGAACAGGGCGGTCAAAAGCGGCGCGCGGACGCCTTCAGTGGTCGCCCAGGGAAGACTCAACAACAGCGTACCCAGCGCGATAGCGCATAGAAAAAGCAATGGAATCAATCGAATCGGATCGCGCAGGCCCATCATCGGCGCAGTTTGCACGGAAAGCTATCGAGGTAAAGCGCCAGACTGCGCCGCAAAGGTTCCGGTTCAGCTCAACCCCGCACAGCGGACATCGAAGCCCCGGCTCAGTTCGGCCAGGCTGACGGCGGCGAGCCGCTTTTCCAGCAGGGCCTCGGCCTCGTCCAGCGCATCCTCGACCGCTTCGTTGACCAGTTGCTCGACCGCGCAATCGGGATTTGCATGCTCGTTGCCGATCACGAACAGCCTTGGTCCGCCCACGGCCCGGTGGACGTCGAGCAGCGACAGATGCTCGAGATCGCAGGCGATCACCCAGCCGCCGCCATGACCCTTTTCCGAACGGACATAGCCGGCGTCGCGCAGCCCGGCCATCGTTCGGCGCACGACGACTGCATTGGTCCGCAACATCGCGGCAATTGCCTCCGATGTCATCGGCCCGTCGTGCCGCGCCATGTGCAGAAGCACATGGAGCATTCGGGAAAGACGGCTGTCGTTTCGCATCCTGTAACTCTTCCCCTCATTATCCCGCTTGGCAAGCCCCTATAGTCATGATACTTCTAATGTTACATGATTCGTGGAGAATGGTAAATGACGGAAGTGGAAAGGCCCCCGTTCGAAAATCCCGACCATTGGGACAAGACGGCGCGAAACTATCAGCAGACCGCACATCGCTTCACCTCGCATTATGCCGAGGCGGCGCTCGCGAAGGTCCCCCTCACCGACCGCAGCCGGGTGCTCGACATCGCCGCCGGCACCGGCGCCCTTGCCCTGGCAGCCGCCCGGACCGGCGCGCAGGTACTGGCGACCGACTTTTCTCCCGGCATGGTGGCGTGCATCGAAGAGGCCGGACTGGCCAATGTCGAGACCCGGACCATGGACGGCCAGGCGCTCGACCTGCCCGATGCCAGCTTCGATGCGGTCTTCTCGATCTTCGGCGTGATCATGTTCCCCGACTGGCGCAAGGGCCTGAGGGAAATGGCCCGGGTGACCCGGCCCGGCGGCCACGGCGTGGTCGCGACCTGGCAGGACCAGGGGGCCGCCACCTTCCTGCTGCTCGGCCAGATCCGGGGCAGGCTGTTCCCCGATCGCTCGGGCATGACTATGCCGGAAGCGGTGCAGGCCTTGAGCGACCCCGCTGATTTTGCTCGCGAACTGGTCGCGGCCGGCTATCGCGACCCCGAAATCGATAGCGTCACCCATGACTTCCTGCTGGACGTGGCCGCTCTCGACGAACCGGACACATTGTTCGGCATGTCCCCCGACTGGACCAGCCTGAGCGACGCGGACAAGGCGCTGGTTGTCGCCGAGGTGCGGCAGATGGCGAGTGACCGGACGGAATTGCCCATTCCCTCGACCGCGCTGATCGGCGTTGCGATGCGATAGCGTGGAACTAGTCGGCCAGCGCCTCGAAAGCCGTGGCCGCCTCGGCCTCGCGCGTGGTCACCAGATAATCATAGCCCAGCAGCACGAACCGGGCGAAGCCCGGCAGCGCGTTGAGCTTTTTCCCGGCCAGCGCATGACGCAGCGGTGCGATCGGGATCAGCACATGGCCGGACAGACCGATTCGTTCGGGCGCAAAATCTGCCGCCGCCAGGATCGCGGCAATGCCCTCGTCTTCATAGGCCTGGACCGCGGTCGCCCTGCCCTCGGCGGGCCTGATCACCCGCACCGTGCCGTCCATCGGCAGATAGGCGATATGCACCGACTTGAGGCCGTTGGCCGCAGCCAGACCGGGCAGTAGCGACCCGAGGTCATAAATGGAGGTCGGCGTTGTACCCCGCCCCATATGATAGGCACCCATCTTGAACAGAACCCGTGGGGCGGCTTCCGGCGCTGCCCGATACCGATCGAGAAAATAGCCGCGCATCAGCGCCGCGCGCGCCTCGTTATTCTGCAGATAGGCACCCTGCTCGTTCAACTGGTAAATCCGGGCGCTGGCCGCCAGCGCATCGATCATCGCCCCGGCCGGTTCCGAGCCGGCAAAGACCTTCCGCAGATCCGCAAATTCCATCGCGCTGGCCCGGTTCAGCCAGACAGCGCCAAAATCGCCTTTCGCGAGACTGGCGATATCGGCATCGCGGATCGCGTGCAGCCTCGCCTGTGTCGCAGAATCCGGTGCAAGCCTGGCCAGTTCATCCATCAGGATCGTCGGTGCCCCGACAAATTCCTGGTCGATACCCCAGACCCTTTCGCCATGGTCAAAATTGTCCGCCAGTGCTGCATCTTCGCGGTTGCTGAGAAAAGGAATAGCCAGGGCCTTGCCCGCGATGCCGGCCCGCATGGCCTCGAGCCCGCCCGACGCCAGCCGTGCGCGGATCCAATCCATCGTCACCGGCCCAACTTCCACGGCATGATAGAGCGGCCCGTAGGCCCGCGCTTCGCTGGCCAGCGCCAGGGCCAGTTGCGGCGCACCGGCAAATCCATGATCCTCGCCTAGCGCAACAAACTGCGCCTCTGCCAGTTCCGCCTTCAGCCGTTCGCCGCCGGCACCCGACAGACCCGCATCGCTAAATCCGACATCCAGGATTTCGATCGACTCGCTTGGCGCATCCTTGGGATCGGGACTCTGGGCATGCGCAGAAACGGCATGAAGGCACAAGGCTCCAACAAAAGGCACCCATTTGAACATCGCCCGCTCCCTCTCTGTATTGCTGCCCTAATGCAGTAATATACCAGGCAACTTCTGGCAATGGCTTTCAACAGCGCACCCCGTTCCCCGGCGCAGGCCGGGGCCCATCTCCAGAACTTCCGTCACCGAACAATGGGCCTTGCGAAGAGCCTGCCTCGCGGCATTGCGGTCAGGAACCCCCTTTCCTGGAGCAACGCCTCCGCGATGGACCCCGGCCTGCGCCGGGGAACCACACCGGGACACCACCCTCCCCAATTTGCCGCTTCCCCTCCCTTAACCAGTCGGTTAAACCCGTCGAATGATCCGGAATCCAGCCCACCGCCAATCTGCCCTGTCCTACATCGCCGCGCGGCGCTATATTGGCGGGATGATGCCTCTTTCCGCCTGTCGCGCCACGCCGATTCGGAAAGGTCACACTCGGCACCCCTCAGGGCGGGTGCGATCGGCAGTTTTCTGCTGCCTCCAGCCAAAAGTCACGGAAATTAAACAGGCGCCATTGTGTAAAGCGGGCGGGAGAAAAACATGAGCTGGCAACCCGAACTCGACGAACTGGCCGAGCGCCAGCGGCTGGCCGAAAAAATGGGCGGCGAGGAAAAGGTCTCGCGCCAGCATGGCCGCGGCAAGCTCGATGCGCGCGCCCGGATCGCCGGCATCGTCGACGAGGGCAGCTTCCGCGAGATCGGCAAGATCGCCGGCCGCGGCACCTATGCCGAGGATGGCAGCTTCGAGGATTTCGCGCCGAGCAACCTGATCTTCGGCCGCGCCAATATCGAGGGCCGCCCGGTGGTCGCCAGCGCGGATGATTTCACCGTGCGCGGCGGCGCCGCCGATGCGGCGCTGCACCGGAAATTTACCCAGTGCGAGAAAATGGCGCACACGCTGGGCATTCCGATGATCCGGATGATCGACGGCACCGGCGGCGGCGGCTCGGTCAAGAGCCTCGAGGATATGGGCTTCACCTATGTCCCCGCCGTGCCCGGCTGGGAAGACATCATCAGGAACCTGGACACGGTGCCGGTGGTGGCGCTGGCGCTGGGACCGACGGCGGGGATGGGCGCGGCGCGCACCGTTGCCAGCCATTATTCGATCATGGTCAAGGGCCTGTCGCAGATATTCGCTGCCGGCCCGGCGGTCGCCGCGGCGATCGGCGACACGCTGACCAAGGAACAGCTTGGCGGTTCCGACATCCACGCGACCAATGGCGTCGTCGACGAGGAGGTCGCCAGCGAGGCGGAAGCCTTTGTCACCGCCCGCAAATTCCTCTCCTATCTGCCGAGCAACGTGGACCAGAAGTCCGCGCGCACCGAAAATTGGGATCCGGTCGACCGCCGCGACGAAAGCCTGCTCTCCGCCGTGCCGCGCGCCGACAAGCAGGTCTATTCGATGCGCAAGATCATGACGTCCGTGTTTGACGAGGGCTCGGTGTTCGAAATGGGCAGGCGCTGGGGCCGCGCCGCGATCACCGCCTTTGCCCGGCTCGACGGCTGGCCGGTCGCGGTAATCGCCAATGACCCGTCGTTCCTCGGCGGGTCGTGGGAAGCCAAGTCGTCGGAAAAGGTCGAGCGCTTCGCCAAGCTGGCCGAACAATTTCATCTGCCGGTCGTCCATCTGGTCGACAATCCCGGCTTCATGATCGGCGCCGAGGCCGAGCGCACCGGCACCATCCGCTATGGCGTGCAGGCAATGAACGCCGTCTACCGGGCGACCATGCCCTGGGCCAGCGTCATCGTTCGCCGCGCCTATGGCATCGCCGGCAGCGCGATGAGCAATGCCGAGAATTTCCAGTATCGCTTCGCCTGGCCCTCGGGCGACTGGGGTTCGCTGCCGATCGCCGGCGGGCTCGAGGTCGCCTACAAGAGCGATATCGAAAGCGCCGCCGACCCGGTCGCAAGGCTGGCCGAAATCCGCGCCAAGCTCGACAAGGTCACCTCGCCCTTCCGCACCGCGGAACAGTTCAGCGTCGAGGACATCATCGACCCGCGCGACACGCGGCCGCTGCTCTGCGAATTTGCCGGACTGGCCTGGCGGAAGCTGGGAGCGCCCTGAGCCCGGAATCCAAGCCACCCAGCGGCCGAACCAAAAATGTTTTTCTCTCGGTTTCGCAGGCAGTTATCGGACCGTGTGATGCCGGTCACGGCAATTTGGCGTAAATATCCTATTGCTGGGAGCGGAAGAGGCATATCATTTCATCGACCAAAAGCAACGGTTCATCGCTGATTCAGCAACGAGATGCCATTGCAAGGGTCCACAGTCTGGCAATATGGAAGGAAGAAACGATGTACTTGTCACCCCGATCATTCATCAATCAGCCTGCTCAAGCCCTGGCCGACCACGGACTGCAGCGCGGCTACCAGCCGCTCTATCATCTTGATGTCGTCAACCATTGCCCGGGCTGCGGCAAGTCGCACTGGCACGTCGGCCGGTTCAGCGCCGAATGCGCCCATTGCGAGACCGCCCTGCCGCTGGCGATGGTCGCCAGCCAGCCGATGCAGCCGCGCTTCACCGAGCATTTCAGCAAGACCGCTATGGTGGCCTGACCGCGGGCGTCGCTTCGCTCTTGCGATGAGGAGATTTTGCGGTCATTCTTGCCTCTCCGAACAAGGGGACAGCCAATGACCGACGACAAGGAATTCACGACCATCGACCGCCGTCAGGCGCTACGGGGAGCGGCAATGGCGGGCGCCGGGGCAATGTTCCTTTCGCCGGGGATGGCGCTTGCAGCCACCACGGATTTGGCCGCCATCCGCAAGGCAGCGGAAGCGGGCCGCGAGCAATCGGTCAAGCGTATTCAGGACTGGATCGCCCTTCCTTCGATCGCCGCCGAAGACCGCAATATGGCGGAAGGCGCGCAATATATGGCCGACTTGGCAAGGGACGCCGGATTCCAGCATGTCGAGATCGTCCCGACCGATGGCCATCCCGGCGTCTTCGCCACGCTCGATGCCGGCGCCAAGCGGACGCTCGGCATCTATTTCATGTATGACGTCAAGCAATATGACGCGTCCGAATGGTCCTCCCCGCCGCTCGAAGCGGCGATCGTCGACCGGCCCGGTTTCGGCAAGGCGATCATGGGCCGCGGCGCGGTCAACCAGAAAGGCCCAGAAGCAACCTTCCTGGCAGCGCTGCACGCCATCCGCGCGGCAGGACGCAAGCTGCCGGTCAATATCGTGCTGATCTGCGAGGGCGAGGAAGAGATCGGCTCGCCCCATTTCAAGCAGGTCGCGACCAAGCCCAATGTGCTCGCCGCGCTCAAGACATGCGAGGGCATCTTCATCCCGGCAAGCTGGCAGGACAAGAGCGGCAACGTCAGCGTCAATCTCGGATCGAAGGGCATTATCGAGCTGGAACTGGTCGCCAGCGGCGAGAAATGGGGCCGCGGCCCCAGGGGCGACATCCATTCCAGTCTCAAGGCGATGGTCGACAGCCCGACCTGGCGACTGGTCCAGGCGCTGCAGACGCTGGTCACGGCGGACGGCAACACCCCGGCGATCGATGGCTGGTTCGAAAATGTCCGGCCGCTGACCGCGCGCGAGAAGGCACTGATCGCGGAAAGTGCGAAAAATGGTGATGAAGCGACCCAGAAGAAAATCCTCGGGGTCACGCACTGGATCGACGACCTGCCATATGAGCAGGCGCTGCAACGGCTGGCGCAGGAGCCGACGGTCAATATCGAGGGGCTCGTCGCGGGCTATACCGGACCCGGCGGCAAGACCGTGCTCCCCGGCCGCGCCGTCGCCAAGCTCGACTTCCGCCTGGTTCCCGACCAGACCCGTGCCGAAGCCGAACGCAAGCTGCGCGCCCATCTCGACGCCCATGGCTTCCCGGACGTCGAGGTCAATGTCAGCGGCGGCTATGACCCGACCGAAGTCGACGAGAACAGCCGCCTGATCCGTACCGAGCTGGCCACCTACGCGCGCGCCGGGGTCAAGGCCACTCTCAACCCGCGGCTTGCCGGATCCTGGCCTGGCGCCACCTTCACCGCCCCGCCCGTCTCGATTCCCGCGGGTCATTTCGGCCTCGGCCACGGTGCCGGGGCGCACGCGCCGGATGAATATTATGTCATCGAGTCGACCAACCCGAAGGTCGCCGGGCTGGTCGATGCGACGATGGGTTATGCCGACTTCCTCTACCAGCTGGCGGCGATCAAATGACCGGTCGCACTATCCACTAGCGCGAGGGCGGTCGAGCCAGGCCTCCCGTCCTGAGACGCGCTTCGAACGGCTCGGGATGTGGCCGGTGAGGCAAATGGGTTCCCAAGCCGCGCAGCTACAGTGAGCGCGGTTGCAAGGCGATCCGCCGGTCCGCCGCAAGACAGCCACCGTCCGCCGACAGGCCTGTGATATATCGGCACCACCCGCGGAATTATCGTGTTTTGTACCCCTGACCGATGGAACGACCGGGCCGCTGGACCGTTCCTCCTACTCGTCGATCAGGCGCGCCGTGTATTGCGCGTCCGTCGGCGGGAAGCCCGCAGTCATAGCGGGCACAATCGGAACGATCATGTTCCATTATGTTAGTTGGAGTAAATTAATGAAATCCCGTGTAATTACCCCCCTTATTTTCTGTTCGGTTGCTGGCGTGCTGGCCACCCCCGCTGCCGCTCAGACCGATTCCCCCTTCACCGGTCCGCGCGTCGAAATCCTCGGCGGCTATGATACGCTCCGTTCGGGCAGCGACGTTGATGTCGATACCGACAATGACGGCATTTTCGAGAACAACACGCTCGACCAGTCGGTCGACGGTTTCGCTTATGGCGTTGCGCTCGGCTATGACTTTGATGCCGGCCCGGTGGTCTTCGGTCTCGAGGGCGAATATATGGACTCGACCGGCGAGCAGGAAGGCGATGAAGATATCAACGCGCCATTCGGCTATAGCGTCAATCTGAAGCGCGACCTTTATATCGGCGCCCGCGTTGGTGCCAAGGTTACCCCGACCACCCTGCTTTATGCAAAGGGCGGATACAGCAATACCGCTGTGGAATCGCGCTTCCAGGACCGCGCTGCTGCTGATGGCGTCGACCTTAACTTCGACGACAGCCAGCAGGTTGACGGCTATCGTCTGGGTGCCGGCGTCGAACAGGTGATCGGAACCGGCGGCAACGGAAACGGCTCCGGTGCATTCGTCAAGCTCGAGTACCGCTATTCGAACTACAGCTCGCTCAAGTACAACGATACATTGTTCAACGATAACAATGAAATCGGCGTCGATCTCGACCGCCACCAGGTCGTCGCGGGCGTTGGCTTCCGCTTTTAAGCGAGAGTCTCACTAGATCAGGAAGGGCGCGCCGTTCGATGGACGGCGCGCCCTTTTTTCTGATAGCTATCGGTCCGCCATCGCCATCAGCTGCGACGGAAAGGGCACGGCCAGTGCCTCGGCGTCGTCGCCCGCGAGCCAGCGGTCATAGTCGTCCGGATGCAGGATCACCGGCATCGCCTTGGGGTGCACCGGCTTGACCAGGGGGTTGGGTTCGCAGGTCAGGAACGAAAAGACATTGCCCTCGTCGGACGGCCGCCAGATTCCGGCAAAGGCGGAAACCGGCGATTGCTTCACCGCAAACCAGCATTCCTCCCGCCCCGCCCCGGGCTTGGGCTCGGCAAAACGACTGAACGGGACGAGACAGCGATGCTCCGGCTTCGCCAGCATCGAACGCCAGAACGGGCTGGACAGGTTGCGGACATTGGTGATGCGTTTCGTCACCGTGGTGCCGGGCCGCTTCCCCTTCATCGTTAGCGGCACGCCCCATTGCATGCTGTCCAGCCGCTTCGTGCCCTCTTCAACCCGGACGACGAGTGCCTGATATTTCGGCCAGATATCGATCTTTATTTCGGAAAAGGGCGGAACAGTGCCGCCGCCAATATACTCTTGCCAAGTCGGAATGGCTTCGGGGTGGTTCTGATAATGGTTGCACATGGCTGCAGTTGAGCAGGGTCGGGGGCTTGAGGCAAGGCTGTAGGTGCAAGGCCACTGTCGCCTAAAATAGCGGTCGCAGCAATTCCGGTAGCGTCCCGCGCCCGATTGTGCGACGCTTCGCCATCTTGGAAGACCGCGACCCCGCCCCGCTGCACCTGACCCTGCCCAATCGCCTGTCCTACGGCCTCGGCGGCGCCGTCTATGCGGTCATGGAAGCCGCCTACATCATGTTCGTCCTGCTGTTCTACACGCAGGTGCTGGGGCTGAGCGGGACGGCGACGGGTATTGTGCTGTCGCTCAGCTTGGTCTGGGATGCAGTATCGGATCCGATGGTCGGCAGCTGGTCCGACCGCTTCAAGAGCCGCTGGGGGCGGCGGCATCCGTTCATGATCTACAGCACCGTGCCGTTGGGCCTTGGTTTTGTCGCGCTGTTCACACCGCCCGATCTTGTTCTGGACAACCAGCTATGGGTAGCGGGGTGGCTGTTGGTCTGCTCGATCTGGATTCGCACCGCGCTGACCTTTTTCTCGATCCCGCATTATGCTCTGGTCGCGGAACTCACCCAGGATTATCACGACCGCAGCGCGCTGATGGGGCAGCGTACCGCATTCATGTTTCTGACCACGCTACTGCTGCCGTCCACCTGCCTCTATTTCCTGTTTGACGAAGGGGCGGGCGGTGATGGCCGCTTTATTGCCAGCAATTATGTGACCTACGGGTGGCTGTCGGCGCTGCTCGTCTGGATCACCGCTGCGGGCTGTATCGCCGGAACCTGGAAATATGTCCACCATAGCCGGATCGACCCTGCGCGCCAGCCTTCGACGCCGGGATTCGTTGGCCTGTGGCGCGATTTCCTGTCCACCTTCCGCAACCGAAATTTCCGCAACCTGCTCGCCTATGATCTGGGCGCGACCGCCTCCTATGGCATCACCGTGGCGCTCAACATCATCTTCTGGACCTACTTCTGGGAATTGCCCGCGACCGAGACTGGTCTGTTGCTGGGCATTTCGGTGCTGATCGCGGTGCCGATCGCGATGATCTTCCTGAAGACCGTCGGCCGGCGGATGCCGAAGCACGACATCGTCAAATGGGCGGTGGCGGTAATGATGCTCGACCTGTCCTGGCCCTATCTGCTGCGCTGGTTTGCCCTGATTCCCGACAATGGCGACCCGGTGATCTTCGCCATCCTGATCATCCAGAACGCGGTTTTCATGAGCTTTTTCATCCTGCGGATTGTCGCCATCGCTTCGCTCACCGCCGATCTGACAGACGAGCATGAAGCCGACACGGGCCTGCGGCAGGAGGGCGGCTTCTATGCCGTGCTGCAGTTCACCTCCAAGCTGGGCGGCGCGGTGGGGCCGCTCTATGGCGGCTTCGCGCTCGACATGGTCGGGCTGCAGGAGGGCATGCGGCCAGGGGCGGTCGACCAGTCGGCGCTGGACGCGCTGGTCTGGATTGGCGCCGCCGGGATCGTGCCGTTGATGCTGATGGCGCTGTTCTTTACCTTTCGCTTTTCGATGACCGAGCAGCGCCTGCTGCAAATTCAGGCACTGATCGCCCGGCGACGACGGGACGAATGAAAAGGGGGCCCCGAGGCCCCCTTTCGATACATGTTGACGACGACCGCCTGTTCTGTGCCGCCGTTAAGCTACCGGCAGCGGCTCATTCACCAGGCACGGGGAAACCGCGCTTCTTGAGGATATATTTGACCTCCGGATCGCGGCCGCGGAACTGGCGATAGGCTTCCTTCCGGTCGGTCTCGTTACCGGTCGACAGCAGGATCGTGCGGAACCGTTCGGCGGTGTCCTTGTCCCACGGGCTGCCGGCTTCCTCGAATGCCGCCCAGGTGTCGGCGTCCATCGTTTCCGACCAGAGATAGCTGTAATAGCCGGCCGAATAAGCGTCGGACGAGAACAGGTGGTTGAACTGCGGCAGCCGGTGCCGCATCACGATCTCCTTCGGCATGCCGATTTCGGCCAGCGTCTCGCGTTCGAACTTGTCGGGATCGGTGACCGGTTCGGCGCGATTGTGCAGCTTCATGTCGACGATCGCGCTGGACAGATATTCGACCGTCGAGAAGCCCTCGTTGAAGGTCTGTGACGCCTGAATCTTGTCGACCAGCTCCTTCGGGATCGGCTCGCCGGTCTTGTAGTGGAGCGCGTAGTTGGACAGGATATAGGGCGTCATCAGCCAGTTCTCGTTCACCTGGCTCGGATATTCGACAAAGTCGCGCGGGGTGCCGCCGAGGCCGGGATAGGTGATGTCATAGTTGAGATAGTGCAGCGCGTGACCGAATTCGTGGAACAGGGTCGTTGCATCGTCGAGGCTGATCAGCGTCGGTTCGCCGTCGCCGCCCTTGACGAAATTGTTGTTGTTCGAGGTCGCGACATAATTGTTGTTACCGCCCAGCTTGTACTTGTCCTTGTAGGTGGTCATCCAGGCACCCGAGCGCTTGCCCTGGCGGGCAAAATTGTCGAAATACTGAACGCCGATCACTTCGTCACCGCGCCTGACTTCGAAGGTGCGGACATCGGGATCGAAGACCGGGATGTCGCCCGTGGTCTCGGTGAACGTCATGCCGTAAAGCTTGCCGGCCGCGTCGAACAGGGCTTCCATCATCTTGTCGAGCTGGAAATAGGGTTTGATCTCGGCGGAATCGAGGTCATATTTGTCCTTGCGGACTTTCTCGGCATAGAAGCGATAGTCCCAGGGCTCGATCGTGATATCGGCGCCCTCGGCATCAGCGATCGCCTGCATGTCGGCAACCTCTTCCTTCACCCGGGCGACGGCAGCGGGCCAGACCTGCATCATCAGGTCCATCGCCGCGTCCGGTTCCTTCGCCATCGTGTCGGCCATGCGATAGTGAGCATGGGTCTCGAAGCCGAGCAGCTTCGCCCGGTCCGCCCGCAATTTCAGGATCTTGGCGATGGTGGCATTGGTGTCATTCTCGCCGCCATTGTCGCCACGGTTGACATAGGCGGTGTAGACTTTCTCGCGCAGGTCGCGGCGGGTGCTGTTTTCGAGGAAGGGCTGCATCACCGAGCGGGTGTTCTTCAGCGCCCAGCCGGTCTTGCCCTGCTCCTCGGCGGCTTCCTTGAGCGAAGCGACAAAACTGTCCGGCAGACCGGCCAGATCGGCTTCGTCGGTCAGGTAGATGAAAGTCTCCTCGTCGGCCAGAACCTTGTTGGAAAAGTCGTTGAACGCCTTCGCCAGCTCGGTATTATATTCGATCAGCTGCGCCTTGTCCGCATCACCGAGCAGCGCGCCGTCACGGACCAGCTGTTCATAGTTGCGTTCGACCAGTCGGATCTGCTTGGCATCCAGCCCGGCCGATTCCCGGCTGTCATAGACCGCCTTGGTCTTGGCAAGCAGCTTCGGATCGAGGGTCAGCTGGTCGAAGAAGGCGGACACCTTGGGCAGCCATTCGCCCTGGATTTCGCGGACCTGGTCGTTGGAAAGATTGCTGCTGTGGACACCCCAGATGGCAAACAGATTGTTGGCCTCGTTGCCGACCAGTTCCATCGGCCGGGTGAAATTCTCGAAGGTTGCCGGTTCCGGATTGTCGCGGATCGCGTTCACATCGGCCTGGATCTTGTCCATCGTCGCCTGGAAGGCGGCAGGAAAATCGGCGACCTTGACTTCATCCCACGGCGGCACGCCGTCATAGGGGCCCGTCCAGGCCTGCAGGACCGTGTTTTCGCTCGCGCTGCTGTCCGCCGTTTTCGCGGCATTGGCCTTGTTCAATTGTGCAGTGGTCATCTTTTTCCCATCTTGAGCGGCGATCGCCGGGGTTGCCGTCGCGCCGAGCAGCGCGGCGCTGGATACGCCCAGAAAAAACTTGCGGGTGGAAATGGTGAATCGCATTAAAATCTCTCCAAATATCGGGGCCGCGGCTGCGGATCGAGACTTGCGCTCGTGGCGCAATTGGGCAACAACTACCCAAAGCCGGGCGGAAACGCAAAAAAGGTTTCGCGGGAAATCACTTATTAGACGAACGACATTTTACCGTCGATGAACGACGTCAGAAAATGTCGCTATTGTGGCCGCTCGGCCAGCAGAGCGCGCACCAGCGGCTGCAGATTCTCGTCATAGCGGGCGAGCATGACATGGTCCTCGGCATTCTCGAAATGGCTGACCAGCTGTCGCCCGTTCCAATAGTGCAGCGCGATCGCCGGCGGGTCGGCGACGATCATGTTGCGGCCATCGGGATGGTCAGGATTGATCGGGCTCAGATCCAGCGCCACCTGCGGCGCGGTCGAGGCGCAGATCGCCAGGCTGATATCGCCCCACCAGGTGGAGATATTGCGGTGCAGATGGCCGGTGATCATGCCCTTGACCTGGTCATGGCCCGCAACCGTGTCCGCCAGTAGCTGGACCCAGGGCTCGTCGGGATGGGTGGTCATCCACTCGATGCCGCTTTCCACCGGCGGGTGGTGCAGGATCAGCAACGTCGGCTTGTCGCTTTCTTCCGCCAGCCGGTCCGACAGCCATGCGGCGCGGGTTTCGCAGAAGGCGCCGCCATGCCGCCCCTCCTCCAGCGTGTCCAGAATGAGCAGACGCAACGCCGGCGTGTCGACCTCATACTGGATGAAACCATCGGCCGTTGGCACCTCCGGAAACTGCTTGCGGAACGGCGCCCGCAGGTCATGATTGCCGAGGCACATGTGGACCGGAAACGGGACCGCGGACAGGGCATTTTCCAGCCGGCGGTAGCTTTCCTGATCGCCGCGGTCGACGAGATCACCCGTGGCCAGCAGCAAATCCGGCTGCGGGTGCATCGCGCAGATCGACTTGATCGCCTGGTCAAGCCGCTTGCGGTTGAATTCGGCCGGATTGTCGGGGTCGAAACCCAGATGAATATCCGTGATCTGCGCGATCAACATGGACGCCCTCCCCTTTCTCCGGTTGCTCTACCGGCGAGCAATCTGCTTGTCCGGCTTTTGCTGCTTTTCCTTCTGCTCTTCCCGGATCAACCAAGGCGTGCCGTCATCCGCGTGATAGTCGTGGCACATGGCACAGGTCGAAGGCACGTCGGATGTCTTCTGGAACTCCCCGCCATGGCATTCCCGGCAGGTCTTGATCCCCGGCAGCAGCAGATCGTCCGCCACCTTCGAAGTCGTGGCATTGTGACAGGTGGAACATTTCTCGTCATTATGCGCCTCGTGGCTGAACCAGCCCTTGTGCATGTAGCGGTCGGTCTGCGTCACCGGCTTGATCCCGAAGTCGACTCGGCCGCGGGCTGTCGGCGGGGTGACGCCGTGACAGTCGAAACAGGCTCCGCCGCGCGAAAAAACCTGGCGGATCGCGAGATTGGCGCGGCTGGGACGGAACTGCACCGCGCGGGCATAGTCGCTGGCGACGCGGACTTCGTTGCCCGCCCCCGGACGACGGCGCGCCATCCCGCCAAGATTGATTGGCCGGCTCGGACCGGTCGAGCGGTAATAGGCGCGCAGGTCGGCCTGAACCATTTCCGGTTCACCGTGGCGCAGGGTCCGCACCGTGCCGCCGATCTCGTCAAAGGCAAGACTGTGGCACATGCTGCAATCCTCCTTCATATCGACCGGCTCGAAGCGCACGCCCTTGGCATCGGGCGTGTGGCAATCCTTGCAGGCGAGCGCGTCTCCAAATCCGAATTTGGCCGACAGACGCCGTCCCATCTGGGCCACGCCACCGGTCCGCGACAGATGCACATCATGGGGAAATTTGAGGCCGTTGTTCTCGGTGGGCTTGGCATCCAGTGAAACCCGCCTGCGCTCCGGCTTGTCACCGCCAGGCGTGACCAGCACAGCGGGACGGAATTGCGGGTGAACCAGACCGAAATCCGACGCATTTTCCAGTTTCGTATCGGTCAAGCGTCCATCCATCCCGTCGTGACAATCCGCGCAGAATTTCTGCGCCGTGGGTTGCATAGCACCGCTTCCCTCATGCTCGCTGTGACATTCGACACACCTGCCCGGCGGCTTGTTGAACGCCGAGGCAAAGGCAGC
Source organism: Parasphingorhabdus sp. (assembly GCF_036964565.1). Classification (GTDB taxonomy): domain Bacteria; phylum Pseudomonadota; class Alphaproteobacteria; order Sphingomonadales; family Sphingomonadaceae; genus Parasphingorhabdus. The sequence goes on from NZ_JBALTN010000004.1 coordinate 64,214, forward strand.
GCCGATCTTCTCCAGCCCTTCCGGCCCGCCGCGGGCGGTCAGCAGCCGCGGCTTGGCGGCATGGTCATGGGCATCCTCGGTATGGCAGGTCAGGCAGGTTTCATCCTTGACCGTGACAAAGGCATCGACATGGCAGGCCTGGCAGTCCTTCTCCAGCGCATGATGGGCGCTACTCAGCGCGCCCGACGACCACATGCTGTCGGCGTGGAACTGGTCGGGCCGTTCCTCGACCCCGCGCCACGTCGCCCAGGTGTAGATCGGCCAGACCAGGAAAGCCGCCAGCAGCAGCGCGACAAAACCCCATGCGCTGAGCCGCTTGCTCGGCAGCAGGCCCTTGAGCGTGTAAATCGTCGATTCGCTCCGCACCTCCGCCGAATCGGATAGCGCCTCGACCCGCTTGACGGTGAGAACAATATCCTCGCCCTCCTCGCTGACGGTGATGACGTGGCCGCCAAAGCCCAGTTCAGCACCGGCGGAAGGATCGATGGTGACCGAAATGCGCTGCTTGCCGTCGAGCGTGAAATTCTGGCCCGAACTGCTGTCGACGATGATCTTGCCGTCGTCGCGCTTGCGGATCGTGGCGTGGTCCGGATTGACCGCCAGATCGGGCAGATGGATGGCATTGGCGGTGCTGCGGCCGATGCCGATTTCATCGGCGGCAAAGGGATTGGATCGGATGATTTCCCGGCCATCGGCGGTGGTCGCGATCTGGCGAACGATGAAGGTCATGTCGGGCTCTCCATCCTACCAGTAGAAAAACACGCTGATGATATGCGCGGTCAGCGATGCGATCAGGGCGAAGGTCATCGGCACGTGGACGAACAGCCAGACCTGCAGCATCGCCTTGAGCTTGAGATGACGGCGGACACGCGCCAGCGTGGCTTCCTTCTTCTCGAGCAGGGCATCGACCTTGTCGAGCGGGTCGTCGCCGCCCATCTTGGGCTGATAGGCGCGCTCGCGGCGCAGGTCGGCCTGCGCCTGGCGCGTCGCGCAATCGGGATAGCGACCGGATATGCGCCGGAAAAAGCCGCCGCCGAACGGATCCTGCTCCAGCGACTGCAGCACCAGCGCGGCATGTTCCGCCGACAGGGGCTGTGCCGCCTCGTGCAGCTGCCGGTCGAGCGAGCGCAGATTTTCCAGCATCTCCGTCTCGGTCATCTCGTCGCGATTGTCGGACAGCGCCTTGGGAATGGTCGCATAGAAATAGATACCGACGATGCCGGAAATGATCACGATCATCATGAACACATAGGCGGCGGTATGGATGTTCCACCCCAGCTGGAAGCCCGTGTGCAGCGTGCCGATCACGATCAGGCTGAGGCCGAGATAGATATGCGCCGACGTCCACGCCTTGAGCGACCATTGACCGGCGGTCATCGCTCGCTTGCGGAGCCCGAGCAGCGTCAGCCAAAGGATCAGCAGCGCGCCGACCGTGCCCAGCGTGTAGCCGTACCAGCTGCCGCCATTGTGGCGCGGCGACACGTCGATGAAAATATAGCTGACGATGCAGACCAGCATGATTGCCGAGGAAATCTTCAGCCAGCGGTAGCCCGCGTGCTTCAGGAACCCGTCGTGCATCGCGACCTTCTTGCGGCCGGGCTGGGCGCTTATGGCTTTGCTGGCCATCAGACGGGTCCCCCGGGCGGAAGAGATTCGGCGTTTCTACCCGCCGTTCGTGCTGATTTACCCACCGTTCGTGCTGAGCTTGTCGAAGCACCGTTTGCGAGTGACGCCTGTCCTTCGACAGGCTCAGCACGAACGGTGTGGAGAAATAGAGACCAGCTCATACGTCCTCCGCTTCAAGCTTGGCGACGGTGAGGAATTCCTCCGGTGCCACGCGAATCGCCGCGCCGGTCGGACAGGCGCGAACGCAGGCCGGCCCGCCCTTGATCCCGGCGCACATGTCGCATTTGATCGCCTTCTTGGGCTTTTCCACCGCCGGGTCGCTGTGCTTCTTCGCCCACAGCTTGTCCGGCTCGCCCGGCCCCGGACCTGCGCCGAAGAACAGCCAGCTCAGCAGGCCGGGCTTCTTTGGCGGCACCTTGTCCATGCGGATCACGCCATAGGGGCAATAGCGCTGGCAATTGCCGCAGCCGATGCAGCTGTCGTCGATATAGACCTCGCCATCGGGACCGCGGTGGATCGCGTCGGGCGGGCAGTCGGACATGCAGTGCGGATGCTCGCAGTGGCGGCAGCTGGTCGGCACGTGCAAATGCGCATAGGTGCGTCCGGCCTCGCGGTCGAGCCGCGACAGGCCTTCATGGCTGTCGGCGCAGGCCTTCTCGCAATTGTCGCAGCCGACGCACAGATTCTCGTCGATCAGCAGCACGTCGGTGGCCTCGCCGATGCCATTGTCGACCAGAAAATTGGCTATGCCGGAATACATGTCGACCACGCCCGAGAAACTGTCCTTCTTCGCCTCGACAAAGGCGTTGATATCCTGCCTAGCGGCCATTTCCATCTTCGCCTTGCGCATCAGGTCGGGATGGGCATCGAGCACCTTCTTGAAGGCGTCCCCGCTGATCTTGATGACCTCCGACTTGATTGCCGCCTTGACCGTTGCCGTGCGATAGCCGCCAGCGATCAGCGTCATTTCGCCGACATAGGAGCCCGCGGGCAGGTAGGAGAGAAACACCGGCTTGCCGCCAATCTGCTTCTCGACCACCATCGATCCGACCCGGATGACGTAGATGTCGTTGCCTTCGCCGCCCTCCTCGATGATCGCCTCTCCAGCCCGGACGTTGACGATCTCGCTGGTCTCGACGACCTCGGCGATATCCTCCCGGGTCAGCCCCGACCCGAACATCTGCAGCAACTGCCGCTCCGTCGAAATCTGGGTGATCCGGCGTTTGGCCGCCGGCACCGAGGCTTGCAGCTTGAGCGCCGCCGTGCGCGAAATCTCGACGACGACAACATCTTCCGCCGCCCGGATCGTGGCCCCGCGCCGTCGTCCGGAAATCAGGCCAACCTCGCCGAAGATCGACCCCTGCTCGATCGGCACGGTAATCGTGGGATCATCGGGGTTGATCTGCACCGCGACCGAACCCTCGGCAATCGCAAAGAGCGAGCTGCCCGGATCGTTCTTCTCGAAGATCACCTCGCCCCCGCCATAGCTGCGCGGCTCGCTGTCGAGCATGAATTCGCGCATCTGCAACGGAGACAGGTCGTTGAGAATGGTGACGTTGGTGCGGAAGAATTCAAGCCATTCATCGACCGAGCGTTGCCCGGGAAGGCCCAGAAACTTGGCTTCCAGTATCGGTTCGTCGGCAGGCTTCAGATTCGTGTTGCCATTGATGAACTCGATCACGTCATAGCCCTGGTTCATGCAGTGCTTGATCAGCGGATAACCGGCCAGCGCACCGATGACATAGATGCCCTTCTTGGTGCTCTCGAATGCCGGGGACAGTTTCGGATAGGCCTCGCGGTCCTCGCTGGTAAATTCGATCCCGCATTCCTCGACGAACTTGCGCGGCGGTGCGCTGCCCATACGGGCAATGATCCGGTCGCACTTGATGACTTCCTGGCCATCGCGGGTTTCCAGCACCAGCTCGCCATCCCTGACCTCTGCCGGAGATGTCTCGTTGCGGATGATGATCTTGCCCTGCTCGCCCGCTTCCATCAGCAGCTTCACATTGGCCTTCTTGGCGCGGGCAAATTCGGCCGAGCGATTGAGAATCGTGACGACATTGTTCTGCGCCGCATCCGCGGCCAGACCGAGCGCATTCTCGATGCCCGCGTCGCCCGAGCCGATCACCGTGATATGCTCGTCATAATATTCGCCGGGATCATCGAGCTGGTATTGCACCAGCTTATTGTCGCCGCCGGGGCAGCGCATCAGATTGGGGTTGCCCTGCGTGCCGATCGCCATGACGATCGTTTCCGCCTGCACCGTTGTGCCGTTTTTCAGCGTGATCGTGAAATTGCCCTCGTCGCCCTCGATCTTCACCGGCTCGGCGTTATACATGACATTGACGCCATGGGCCGTGGTCTGCTCGTCCCACGTGCCGAGAATCGCCTCGCGCTTGCCGGCGTCAAAATCCATGTCCGAGCGCAGCACCAGCTGACTCGGCGTGGCCATGACATGCTTGCCCTTCTGATATTTGTAGATGGTGTCGGAAAGATGGTCGGTCTTTTCCAGCAGCACATGCTTCAGCTTCAGCTGCGCGGCGCGGCCGGCAGCGCTCATGCCCGCTGGCCCGGACCCGACAATGGCTACACGAAACTTGTCCGACACGCGCTGACTTCCCCCCTGTGCTTCCCCGGCAAACGCACCCTCATACGTTATACCGACCCGGTTCAGCTATTTATCCGGTTGTAGCGCGACCCAAAAGATTGAACTTTGGCAGTATCTTATCAAAAAGCCTCTTCATTGCCAGTGCAAAATATCACAGACATCTCGGCGCTTGTCAGGCAGCGAAGCGCTCCGTATTCCTGAACGGGAACGATCACGACATCAAACAGCTTGGGAAATGACCATGGCGAAATCCGCTTCTTCGATGAATATCAGCCGCATCGCCCTGATCGGCGCGGCCTTGCTGGCGCTCGCGGCGGTCGCGGTGCAGGTCTATCGCAGCCTCACTGCCGACAGCGGCACCGAGGCACCGATCGCTGCCGCGGAAGGCGACGCGGCGCCCAGCGTCGAAGAGGTCATCGCGGGGCTGGAGAAGAAGCTGCAGGACAATCCCGACGATGCGGAAAGCTGGCGCATGCTGGGGTGGAGCTATTTCGAGACCGGCAAGTTCGCCGAGTCGGCCACCGCGATGAAGCGGGCGACCACGCTTGATCCCGACAATGCGGAATATTGGTCGATGCTCGGCGAAGCGCTGGTCATGGCCAGCGACGGCCAGCAGGTGCCGCCCGATGCCGCAACCGCGTTCCGCAACGCGCTCAAATATGACGCGGCCGACCCGCGGGCCCGTTATTTTCTGGCGGTGCAAAAGGATATTGCCGGCGATCACAGGGGCGCGATCGACGACTGGTTCGCGCTGCTCGCCGACACGCCTGCCGACGCACCCTATGCCGCAGATATCCGCCGGGTGATCGGGCAGGTTGCGGAAAACGAAGGCATCGACGTCAAGGCGCGGCTGGCCCGGATCGCCCCCGCTGCGCCGACCGGCGGCATCACCACCGACGGCCCGTCCGTCGCCACCGCCGCCATCCCCGGCCCGAGCAGCCAGGAGATGAAAGCGGCCGCCGCCCTTCCCGCCGGCCAGCAGGAAGCGATGATCGCCAACATGGTCGACGGCCTCGACAAGCGCCTGCAGGCCAATCCGCAAGACGCCAACGGCTGGATCATGCTGATCCGCAGCCGCATGCAACTGGGCCAGACGGTGCAGGCGAAGCAGGCACTGGACCGCGGGCTGAAGGCGTTCCGCAATGATGGTGCGGAAGCAAAACGGATCAGGGAGGCGGCGGCGGCGCTGGGCGTTGGGGGGTGATGTTTTGGACTTCTGGACCCGACCGCAACTGCCAGATCCGCGGACATGCTATGCTTGATTGACCAGCAGTATGAACGTCATTGCGAGCGCAGCGAAGCAATCCAGAGCGGCAAGCACCGACGATGGCGACAAGACGCTCTGGATTGCCGCGTCGCTCCGCTCCTCGCAATGACGACCTTCAGTATTGGCAACCACAGCGCCGACCATCACAGGTCCCCTACCGAAACAACGGCTCGCCAAAGCTCCTGAGCTTCCGGCTATGCAGCGTCCCTGCCTCGGCCTCTTTCGCCAGTAGCTCGATCGCCCGCAGGCCGATCGCCAGATGCTGGCCGACCCGTTCCTGGTAGAAGGCATCGGCCATGCCCGGCAGCTTGATCTCGCCGTGCAGCGGCTTGTCGGAGGCGCAGAGCAGAGTCCCGTAGGGCACCCGATAGCGATAGCCGTTGGCGGCGACCGTCGCCGATTCCATGTCGATGGCAATCGCACGAGCCTGGTTCAGCCGCCGGGCAATCTGTTCGAAGCGCAATTCCCAGTTGCGGTCGCCGGTGGTGACCACGGTGCCGGTGCGCAGCTGCTGCTTGAGCTTGGACTTGTCGATCCCGGTCTCTTCCTGCACCGCCTGGGTCAGCGCCAGCTGCACCTCGGCGATCGTCGGCAGCGGGATGCTCGGCGGCAGCACGTCGTCGAGCACATTGTCGTCGCGCAGATAGGCGTGGGCGAGCACATAGTCGCCGAGCCGCTGGGTCCGGCGCAGCGCCCCGCAATGGCCGATCATCAGCCAGACATGCGGGCGCAGCACCGCCAGATGGTCGGTGATCGTCTTGGCGTTGCTCGGACCGACGCCGATATTGACCAGGGTGACGCCGGGCCGGCCGTCGCTGCGGACCAGGTGATAAGCGGGCATCTGCGGCGGCTTGGCGATCGGCGGCGCAGAGGGCTTGCCGTCATGGCCGGTGATCCGGTTGCCCGGCTCGACCAGCATCTTCGCCTTGCCCGCGGTCACCTCCTTCAAGCCATATTCGACGAATTCGTCGACATAGCGCTGATAGTTGGTGAACAGGATGAACGGCTGGAAATGCTCCGGATCGGTGGCGCAATAATGGCGGATCCGGTGCAGCGAATAGTCGACCCGCTCGGCGGTGAACAGGGCCAGCGCCGAGGCTTCCTCGCCCTGGAAGATCTGGCCGCCGTCGACGATCTCATCGTTGGTCTTGACCAGATTGGGCGTGTGGAAATAATTGGGCAGCTTTTCCTTCTTCGCCCGGTCGAGGCCGGCACCCGCGTCTTCCAGCGCAAAGGCCAGCGGAATCGGCGTGTCCGACAGCTCGACCCGGATCTTCGCGGTGAAGGTGCTGGCGATCCGCTGCAGCTGGTCGAGCAGATATTTGCGGTACAGCTTCGGCTCGGTGATCGTCGTGCAATAGGTGTTGATGTCGGCCAGATGACCGGACGCCAGATGGCTGGTCTCGGTCGCCTGGTCGGCCGGGATCTGGACGCTGATCTGCGGATACAGGCCCTGCTGCCGGTCATCGCTGGCCAGCTTGGATGTCGCATAGCGGCGAAAGCGGGCTGCCGTGATTTCGATTTGTTCGGCGTAGAGTTTTTCCAGCAACGCCACCGCTTGGGCGGGGGTGTCGCAAATTGTCGATTGGGTTGTCATGGAGTCTCCGTTACAGTTTCAGTCCTGTACCGGAAAATACTGACAAAGGGAAAAACTAACGACGGGACAGGTCCAGAAAGCGGGCCGCGGCCTCGAACTCGGCCTGCTTGATCCCGCGTGCGGCGACCGCCTGGTCGTCGCGGCCCCATATCTGTTCCTGCCAGAGCTCCTCGAGATTGACCAGCGGCCAGAGCATCGCGCTTTCCTGCACTCCCTCGACCAGCGCCAGCGTCGCGATCAGCGATCCGGACAGGCCGACCAGCGACAGCATCGTCGCCACCGCAAAATCATCCTGCGCCTCGACCGCGGCAGCCAGCCGCTCGATCGTTTCCGCCGGCTGCGCCTCGTAGCGGATGCCATGGATCAGGTTGAAACTGACATCATAGCGTTGCCGGGCCCAGTCGAGCAGCGGGTCCCACTGGCCCGCCTGATGATCAACCAGAGCCTGCTGACCCTCGTCCGCGCGATAATAGAGCATGTCGCTGTCGGCAAAGGCAGCGATCCGGGACACGATCCGCTCGCGTTCTCTGGCGACCTGGTCGCAGGCGCCCTGGGCCAGTGCGGTCAGCGGCATCGAGGCGGGCACGATATCCTCGCCTTGTGCCGCCCATTCTTCCGCCAGCGCTTCGGCAAGCGCCAGCGTCGGCACCGCCAGCGGATTGCGCTGCGGCGTCTTCACCGGTCGGCCGTCGAGGGTGATGGCAAAGGCGTCGCCCTGCAGCAGCACCGATACGTCCTTGTAGAATCGCTTCACGCGGCGTCCTTTTCCCCGGCCGCCCTGGCGATGGCTTCTTCCGCCACCCGGGCCTGGATATATTTGCGGATGATCCAGACCGGGACCGCCCACATCTGAACCAGCCCGAGCGCGATCAGCACATAACCGACCGGCGACGGAACCGGTGACAGGCGGTCGAGCGCGATCGCCAGCCCCAGCATCACCAGCGCGACCCCGAGCAGACGGACGATGCTGACGGCGAAATGCACCGCCTTGGCCTGCTGCTCCTTTACCGGATCGGGGATATAGTCATCCTGGTCTGCAATCGGTTCGCTCATCGGTTCAATATTCCATTCAGTTCGGCCATGTTGGCCGCGACAATCTCGGCTCCCGCCTCGATCAGTTCCTGCTCGTCATGATAGCCCCAGTCCACCCCGACCGCCCGCACCCGTGCATTGACCGCCATGGCCATGTCAAAGCTGGTATCGCCGATCATCGCGGTGGTTTCCGGCAACGCGCCGGCTTCCGCCATCGCCAGCTCGACCATCGCCGGATGCGGCTTCGACGGGTGGCGGTCAGCGGTCTGCAGCGTCACAAACTTGTCGGAAAGACCGTGCGTTTCCAGCACATGGTTCAGGCCGCGGTCGGATTTGCCAGTGGCCACGCCAAGCACCCAGCCGGAGTCGGCCAGCGCCTCCAGCAACTCGAGCAGACCGTCGTAAAGCGGTTCGTGGACGCCGCCCGCCTGGCGCAGTTCGAAGAAACCGTCCTTGTAGGACTGCGTGACCGCCGCAACCGTGGCCTCGTCACCTTCCGGCAGCAGCTGGGTCACCGCCTCGATCAGGCTGAGCCCGACAATCCGCCGCACCAGATGATGATCGGGCGGCACCAGGCCGTGGCTTCGGAAGGCCTGGTCCATCGACGTGCAGATATTGGCCTGGCTGTCGACCATCGTGCCGTCGCAGTCGAACAGGGCGAGCTTGTTGGTCATGTTTTTCCAAACTCCTGCATCAGATGCGCCATCGCCCGCCGGCCAGTGGCATCCAGGGCTGCGGCGGCGCGCAGACGCGCATCGGCAGGCTTGTTCTGGCCGAGCTTGGCCGTGGGACGCCACGCCAGGATTTCCATCTCGAACCCGACAATCGCACCGACCATGCGGTCGAACTTGTCGGCATCCATCTTGTCGCGATGCCAGGCTGCCTTGGGGGCAAGCTTCGCTTCATTCTGCGCGCTCAGATCGTCGAGCAACGCGACCAGCCCTTCCCGATCCATCTGCCGGACCTTGCCTTCCAGCTCCAGCGCGAGATAGTTCCAGGTCGGCACCTGATCATCGAGGCCATACCAGTCGGGACTGATATAGGCGTCGGGACCGTTGATCACGCACAGCGCCTTTTTCTCGCTGAGGTGCCGGGTCAGCGCATTGCCGCGCGACAGATGAAATTGCAGCGCGCCATCGCCGGTTGAAAAAACGGGCACATGGGCAACGCGCGGCCCGTCCGGCGTTTCGGCAAACACCATCCCGAAGCCGATTTCGGCAATCATCGCTTCGAGCGCGGCCCTCTCGTCGGCATCCTGGTGATCATTGGCGGATTTGGGCCATCGAAAAGCGGGATCGGGATGCATGCTTATTTCGGCTTCTTGCGCAGCGCCTGCTTGACCTTCGCCTTGTGCGGCATGTTTTTCTTGTGCGTCGCCTTGCCGGCATTGGGGCGTTCGCGCTTGGTCGGCTTGCCCGCCTTCACCGGCTTGCCATCAATCTCGCCGCGCCCGCGCCGTTCGCCGCGCTTGTCCTTGCGGATCATCTTGGCATGCGCCTTGGCCTGCTGCTTGCGCACCATTTTGCCGGCCGGCTTCTTCTCGTCCAGCGGCAGGTCACCCAGGATCATGTCCAGCCCGAGATTGTCGATCGTCTCGGCGAAATGGGTCGGAAGGTCGGCCGTGACATCCAGGTTGTGACCATCGGGATGCTCGATCCGCAGCCGTCGCGCGTGCAGGTGCATCTTGCGGCTGATCGTACCGGTCAGGAACGCGTCCTTGCCGCCATATTTGCCGTCGCCAACGATAGGATGGCCGATCGCCGCCATATGCACGCGTAACTGGTGGGTGCGACCGGTATGCGGCTGCAGTTCGACCCAGCAGGCGCGGTTGCCGGCCCGTTCGATGATCCGGTAGCGCGACTTGGCGGACTGGCCGTTTTCCTCGTCGACATGCATTTTCTCGCCGCCGGATCCCGGCTGCTTGGACAAGGGCAGGTCGATCACCCCATCGGCGATCTCCGGCACGCCCATCACGATCGCCCAGTAGACCTTGCGCACATCCCGGCCGGAAAAGCGCTTGGAGAAGAAGGAGGCCGCGCCCGGCGATCGGGCCAGCAGGATGACGCCGCTGGTATCCTTGTCGAGCCGGTGAACCAGCTTGGGCCGCGACTTGGCGTCAAAGGTCAATGCATCGAGCAGGCCGTCGAGATGGGTCGTGGTCTTGCTGCCCCCTTGCGTCGCAAGGCCGGGCGGCTTGTTGACCACCAGCGCCGCCTTGTCCTTGTGGATGACCAGTTCGCGGGCAAAATCGATCTGATCCTGCGACAGGTCGGACTTGACCTTGGCAACACGGCCCGGCCGTTCGATTTCCTGCGGCGGCACCCGCAATATCTGTCCGGACTGCAGCCGGTCACCGGGCGCAACGCGCTTGCCGTCGACCCGCAACTGGCCGGTCCGCGCCCAGCGCGAAACGATGTTGAACGGCACATCTTCCATATGCCGCTTGAACCAGCGATCGACACGGATATCCTCGTCATCGGCAGAAATCGTGAACTGCCGCACGTCGAGCGTCTTCAGCGCCTGCATCTGTTCCTTGGTCGAACCCTGCGGCTTTTCCTCTTCGGAGCCGCTTTCGGCCGTGGGGTCAAAGCCGCTCATGCCAGCGCCCTGACCGTCATCATGCCAGCGAAAAGCGCCAGCACCGCACCGACGACGGAGAGCATTGCATATCCGATCGCGGTGCCCCATTCGCTTCGCTCTATCATATTGAGAACTTCCAAACTAAAGGTCGAAAAGGTTGTAAAACCGCCAAGCAGACCCACGCCCAGCAGCAGCCGCCACGGCTCGTCGACAAAATTGCTGCGAGCCAGCACGCCTGTCAATATGCCCATCAGAAACCCGCCACTGACATTGGCCACCAACGTCCCGTAAGGGAAGCCGATGCCACCGAGATGAAAAATCAGCCGGCCCAGATGATAGCGACCGGCAGCACCAAGGGCACCGCCTGCCATGACAAGAAGGGTCGCGTTCATGCGCGTCCCTTAGTCGGCTTGCGCGCTTTTTCCAAGCAGATCATTGGCGAGCCACAAGCGGATGGCCGTTGCGAGGCCGGGCGCAGGCGCTGCGGCGATGCGTTCGACGTCGATCCGCGCGACCAGGGCGTTGAGCGGCAGCTCCCGCTGGTCGGCCGCTGCCTTCAGCAAATCCCAGAACAAGGGCTCGAGCGAAATCGAGGTCTGGTGCCCCGCAATCGTGATGCTGCGCTTGACCGGCGGATGGAAAAGCTCGGCCGTTCCTAGATCCATCCGGCCAGTTCCCGCCGCATCAGCCGTTCGAGCATGTCGATGCTGGGTTCGCTGTCGTTGAGGCAGGGCAGATAGGCAAATTTCTCGCCGCCGCCCGCTTCAAACTGCTCCTTGCCCCGGATCGCCAGTTCCTCGCAGGTCTCCAGACAATCGCTGGAAAAGCCGGGCGCGAAGATTGCGATCTTCTTCTTCCCTTGCCCTGGCAGCGATTCCAGCACTTCGTCGGTCGGCGGCCCAAGCCACTTCGCCCGGCCGAAGCGCGATTGAAAGGCCACGACCAGTTCCCGGCCCAGCCGCTCCGACAGCAGGCGGGCGGTTTTCTGGCAATGGCAATGATAGGGATCGCCCATTTCCAGCGTCCGCTGCGGCATGCCGTGGAAACTCGCGACAACCGCATCCGGCTCGAAATCGAGCGCGGCGATATCCCGTTCCAAACTGATCGCCAGCGCCTCGATATAGGCCGGATCATCATGATAGGCGGGGAGCAACCGGATCGCCGGTTGCCATCGCATCGCGGCAATCGCGTCGAACAGCGCATCATGCACGCTCGCCGTGGTCGCCCCGCTATATTGCGGGTAGAGCGGCGCTATCAGGATACGATCGCAGCCGGCCGCCTTCATGCCCGCCAGCCGGTCGCCGATGCTGGGATTGCCATAGCGCATCGCCCAGTCGACGATCACGCCATCCAGCCTGCCAGCCAGCTTTTCGGCCTGCCTGCGCGTATGGAAGGCGAGCGGCGACCCGTCTTCGGTCCAGACCAGGCTATAGGCTTCCGCAGATTTGGCCGGCCGGGTGTTCAATATCACGCCGCGCAGGATCGGCTGCCAGATGATCGAAGGGATCTCGACCACGCGCTTGTCCGACAGAAACTCCTTCAGATAGCGTTTGACGGATTGCTTGTCCGGCGCATCCGGCGTGCCCAGATTGACCAGCAACAGGCCGATCTTCTTCGCCACCACCGGCGGATGATCTTGGGGCAATGGTCCAGTTTCACGCATGCTCACGACACTTCCCCAAACAACGGCAATTGCCGCAGCCGGACCCGCGTGGCCGAGAACAGGGCGTTGGCAATCGCAGGGGCCACCGCCGGCACACCAAGTTCTTCATAGCCCACCGGCTCTTCCTCGCTTCTGATGAATTCGATCTGGATCGGCGGGATTTCTGCCAGCCGGGGCAGTGACAGGTCCCGCATGCGCCTCGCCGTCGGCAAACCGTCCTGAAAGCCGGTTGCGCTGCCCAGCGCCATCGCCAGCCCGAAGACAATACCGCCCTCGATCTGCTGCCGCGCAATGTCGGGATGGATGATCCGGCCGATATCGACGGTCGCCGAAATCCGGCGCACCTCCAGGCCGCTGCCCCCGCGGCTGGCGCTGGCAATGACGGCGATATGACCGCCGCGCATGCTGTGACAGGCAAGGCCTTGGCCGCTGCCGTCAAGGCCGCCGTCCCAGCCCGCCATCGCCGCGACTCCGGTGAGGCAGCGCGCCAGCCGCGGCTGGTTGTTCATCATCTGCATGCGGAAGGACAGCGGCTCGATTCCCGCTTTCGCGGCCAGTTCATCGATGAACGATTCGAGGTAGAAGACATTGCTGCTATGGGCATTGCTGCGCCAGTTGCCGGTCGGCACTCCGACAAAGGCGCTATGATGATCGACGGTCACATTGGGAATATCATAGGGCACTTCGAGCCCCGCCACGGCCTTGGCATCGGCCTCGCCGATGGTCGATCGCAACGCCGTGACATTGTCGACACCGTCAAACAGCCGCAACATCTGTTCGCGCGCCGACGGCGGGGCGGCGATCTTGACCTGCAGGGCCGACACCCGGCCGGCCTTGCCCATCGCGGCATCGAGCCGGGCCCGGCTGGGCGCGCGGTAGTGATCGTGCATCAGGTCTTCGGCCCGCGACCAGACGAGCTGAACCGGTCGCCCGATCTCCCTGGCGATCAGCGCCGCCTGGCCGGCGATCTCGTTGTCGAGATTGCGATCGAACGAGCCGCCGCTCAGCATCGGGTAGAGCGTGACCCGCTCGCGGCTGATGCCAAGCATGCGGGCCGCTTCTCGGACCGCCGCCACCGGTGCCTGGGTGGCCATCCACAATTCCAGGCCGCCATCCTTGAAATCGGCGGCAGCGGTGCGTGTTTCGATCGGCGCGTGGACCGCAGCCTCGGCGCCGTAGCGGGCGCGAAAGCTGTTGTCCTTGTCGAACACGCCAGCCGTGTCGCCGCGTGACAGGAACCGGACGCCCGGCCCCTCGTCCAGCGCCTCGCGCAGCGCCGTGTCGATCTTCTCGCTGTCGGCCAGAAATCCGTTGGTTTCGAAAATCGGGCTCATCGCGTCGAGCGCGCGGTTGGCGGCCCACCAGTTGGTCGCGACCGCGGCAATCCATTCGCCGCCCTGGACCACGTCGATGAAGCCGGTGATCTTGCGGGCGCCGGCGCGGTTGAAGGATTTCAGCCGGGTCTCGCCAATCGGACCCTGCCGGATTGCGGCAAACACCATGTCGGGCAGCCGCACATCGCCGGCAAAATTGGCCGAGCCGTCGAGCTTGCTGGGCAGGTCGAGCCGCGGCAGATCCTGTCCGATCAGATTCCCCGCACCGGCGGGCCGGAGCGGCACCGGGTCCGGCAGGCTCTGGCCCACCGCATCGCGAACCAGCTCGCCGAAGCGCAGGGTTTTTGCTCCGTTGGCGACCATGCCATTTTCCACCGTACAGGCTTCCCAGGCAACATCCCATCGCGCGGCCGCGGCCTTGGTCAGCAGGATGCGCGCCGCCGCACCGGCTTCCCGGAAGGAGTCCGCGAACGCCGGTATCGAGGTCGAATCGGCGGTCACCATGAACGGTTCGCGCACCGCGACATTCTGCGCGATCCATTGCGCCGGGGCATTGTCGGCCAGCTTTTCGGTGCCGACCGGCATCATCGATCCCGCCCATTGCTCGGCCAGCAGCCGGTTGCCGTACAGCGGGTTGATCGGCGCCGGTTCAACCGCCACCGTGCGCCAGTCGGCGCCCAGCTCGTCGGCCAGGATTTGCGGCAGCACCGTATAGACGCCCTGCCCCATCTCGCTTTGCGGCACGATCACCGTCACCTGCCCCGCTTCGGATATTTTCAGATAGGCCCCGAAAATCTCTTCATTCTCGGCCGCCGCGACATTCGGTTCAAAGCTGCGCGGCCACAGCGCCCAGGCCACCACCAGCCCGCCCAGGGCACCGCTTCCGATGAGGAATTTGCGGCGATTCAGTCCCGGTGATGGATCCTCCGTCTGCGGGGTGCCCGATTCAGCCGCCATGGGGTTGCTTTGGCAGGCCCAGCCGCGGAATCTCGATTTTCGGGCACCGGTCCATGACCACCTTGAGCCCGGCCTCGCTCGCCCGCTGCGCCGCAGCCGCGTTGATCACGCCCAGCTGCATCCAGACCGACTTGGCGCCCACCGCGATCGCCTCCTCGACCACCTCTCCGGCGGCGGCGCTGTTGCGGAAAATGTCGACCATGTCGATTTCGCCCTCGATGTCCGCCAGCGATTCCACGACGGTCACGCCGTGCAGCGACTGGCCGGCGAGCGCCGGGTTGACCGGCACCACATCATAGCCCTGGTCCAGCAGAAAGGCGAAAATGCGGTTGCTCGCGCGCTCGGGCTTGGCCGATGCGCCGACCAGGGCGATTCGCCGGGTCGACATCAGCAAGGCGGCTATGTCCTGATCGCTTTCCAGCAGCATGAGACTTTCCCTTCCGGCTATTGATTATCCAACCATGTCGCGAGCTTTTTGGCAATATCACGGAACGCCTGCCCCTGCACCCCGTCGGAAAAGGCCGGCGGCGTGCCGCCATCGCTGGACTTGCGAATTTCGATGTCCAGCGGAATTCTTCCCAGGAACGGCATGCCCATGGTCTTCGCCGCCGCTTCCGCGCCACCGGCGCCAAAGGGATCGCTGAGCTCGCCGCAGTGCGGGCACTGGTAGCCGGCCATATTCTCGACCATGCCGATGATCGGGATCTTGGCCTGGTTGAACAGGTCCACCGCCCTTGTGGCGTCCATCAGCGCGAGGTCCTGCGGCGTCGAAACGATCACCGCGCCGACCGGCTTGTGGTTCTGCATCATCGACAATTGCACATCGCCGGTGCCGGGCGGCATGTCGACGATCAGTTCCGCCACATCGCCCCAGTGCGCGTCGATCAGCTGGTCGAGCGCCTTGCCCGCCATCGGTCCGCGCCAGGCGATCGCCTGCCCCGGCTTGGCCAGATGCCCCATCGACAGCACCGGTACGTCATAGTCGTTCGGCACCGGGATCAGCTGCTTGCCCTCCGCTTCCGGCCGCTGGCCCTCGCAGTGCAGCAGCCTGGGCTGCGACGGGCCGTATATGTCGGCGTCGACCATGCCGACCTTGCGGCCCATCCGCTGCAGGGCAATCGCCAGATTGGCGGACAGCGTCGACTTGCCGACCCCGCCCTTGCCGCTGGCCACGGCGATCAGCCGCCGCTCGACCTTCTCCGCGGTCATCGCCATGTCAACCTTCTCGACCCCGTCCAGCGCCAGCAATTTGCCTTTCACCGCGATCTCGATCTGGCCGCGCTCGCGGACGTCGAGACGGGCTACATTGAGCACCAGGGTGACGCGACCCTCTGCAAATTTGACGGCACTGAAACGGCCTGCGGCAACAGCGGCCAGCGCTGTTTCGATGGATGGAATATCGGTCATCGGATGGACATAGTTGCACTTTTCTCGG
The DNA here is from genome assembly GCF_036964565.1 of Parasphingorhabdus sp. Taxonomy (GTDB): domain Bacteria; phylum Pseudomonadota; class Alphaproteobacteria; order Sphingomonadales; family Sphingomonadaceae; genus Parasphingorhabdus. The sequence continues at coordinate 80,313 of NZ_JBALTN010000004.1, forward strand.
ATTGACACTGTTTTTCTGGCGGCGCGCTACCTATAAAGAAACGATGGATAAAAATATTGACGGCGGAGCGCGTCGCAGATCAATTTTGGGCGCAATTTCGAATATGGCCGGTCCCTGGGGCAATAACGGCAACAACGGGGATGATGGCGGCAGCGGTGGCGGCCCGCGCAACCCTTGGGGAAATCCGCCCGGCGGGCCTTCCGGCGGCGGACGCAGGGGCGCAAGCTCGCTCGAGGAATTGTTCAAGAAGGGCACCGGCGGCGGTTTCCGCGGCGGCATTCCCAAACGTCCCGGCGGCCGCTCCTGGTGGCCACTGGTCGCAATCGGCTTTATCGTGCTGTGGGTGCTGCTGACCAGTATCCACCGCGTCAGCCCGCAGGAGCGCGGCGTCGTGACCTTGCTCGGCTCCTATTCCCGGACGCTGCAGCCCGGCCTGCACTTCTCGCTGCCGACACCGCTGGAGCAGGTCACCAAGCTCGACGTCGAGGAAATCCGCACGATCGATATCCCCGAGGGAGAATCCGAAAAGCTGATCCTGACCGGCGACCAGAATATCGTCGACCTCGCTTATTCGGTGCGCTGGAACATCAAGGCACCGGAACTGTTCCTGTTCCAGATCGCCGATCCGGAAGAAACGATCAAGGAAGTCGCCGAAGCCGCGATGCGCGCGGCCGTCGCCAATTTCACGCTGGACGACACGATCGGCTCCGAGCGATCCGAGATCGAGCAAACCGTGGAGCGCAACATGCAGCAGCTGCTGGACGGCTACGGCGCCGGCGTGGTCATCCGCGGCATCGCCATCAAGAAGGCCGATCCGCCGGCCGCGGTCAACGATGCCTTCAAGGAAGTGTCGGCCGCGCAGCAGACCGCGCAGACCTATCTCAACGAGGCCCGCGCCTATGCGCAGCAGCTGACCGCACAGGCGCAGGGTGAATCGGCCGCCTTTGACAAGGTCTACGAAGAATATCGCTTGGCCCCGCGCGTAACCCGCCAGCGCATGTATTATGAGACGATGGAACGCGTCTTGTCCAAGGTCGACAAGACCATCGTCGAACCGAGGGGTGTGACCCCGTATCTGGCCCTGCCGGAAATCAAGAAGCGCGCCCAGCAACCACCGATCACAACCGTGGAGGGCCAATAATGGGACGGATCATGCAAAATCCCGTTGCGCTGGGCATCATCGTCATCGCGCTGCTGTTCACGCTGTTGAACACCCTGATCATCGTGCCCGAAACGCGGCAAGGTGTCGTGGTCCGCTTCGGCGAGCCGGTGCGGATCATCAACCGCTACCAGACCGATGTTCCGTTCGGCAAGACCGGGGCGGGACTGCTCTGGAAGATCCCGTTCATCGAGCAGGTCGTCTGGATCGACAAGCGCATCCGCGATGTCGAGATGGAGCAGCAGCAGGTGCTCTCCACCGACCAGCTGCGGCTTCAGGTTGACGCCTTTGCGCGCTTCCGGATCACCGATCCGCTGCGCATGTATATCGCCGCCGGCAGCGAGGAGCGCGTGTCGGACGAACTGCGCCCGATCCTGGGTTCCGCTCTCAGAAACGAACTCGGCAAGCGCCCGTTTGCCGCGCTGCTCAGCCCCGAGCGCGGCCAGGTGATGGACAATATCCAGGCCGGCCTCAACCGGGTTGCCCGGCAATATGGTGCGGAGATTGTCGACGTGCGGATCAAGCGCGCCGACCTTCCCGACGGCACGCCGCTCGACAGCGCCTATCAGCGCATGCGGACCGCGCGTGACCAGGAAGCGCGGACGATCCGCGCCCAGGGCGCCAAGCAGGCCCAGATCATCCGCGCCGAAGCCGATGCCAGCGCCGCGCGCACCTATGCTGAAAGCTTCGGCAAGGACGCCGATTTCTATGATTTCTACCGCGCCATGAAGAGCTATGAAACGACCTTCCAGGGCGGTGGTCCGGATGATCCGCAAAGCTCCTTCGTGCTTTCGCCGGACAATGAATATCTGCGCCAGTTCCGGGGCAATTAGGACGGATAGCACCCCGAACGGCGCGCTGGCTGATGCCGCGCGCCGCGCGCTGCCCTGCCGCCGGACCATTGGGCTCGCCCGCGGCATTGGCCCTGTCGAAACACGCGCCGCGCTGCAGTCGACTACAAATGTGATCTTTTCTGCACAACGGCGATTTTTTTCGGCCAGATCCCGATTTGCGGCTTGCGAAACGCCTTCGCGGCTCCCAAATATACTGGCATCGGGAATCTCCCGCAGATCCGCGACTGGGATCGATGAATGGATATGCTGATATTCAATATCCGTTCATAAAAATTGCGCCAGTATTTTGGGGAATTTGAACGGACCTGGCGGGAGATATACTATTTGTTCCGCCATGAATTTGAGAGGAAAATGATAGTGCGTTACGCTTACGGAATTTCAGCTGCTTTGCTTTTGGCCGGTAGTGCCGGAACCCTGGCCGGAATCGGTCCGGCCGGTGCCCAGACCGCTGCCAATGACAGCGCGGTGATGCGCAACCTCGCACCGCGCGCCGGCGCGCCGATGAGCTTCGCCGACCTGACCGAACAACTGCAGCCCGCCGTGGTCAACATTTCCACCACCCAGCGCGTTCGTGTGAGCACCGCCAATCCTTTTGCCGGCACACCCTTTGACGGCCTGTTCGGCACACCCCCTGGCGGCGGCGGCAACGAGCAGACCCGCGAGGCACAGTCGCTCGGATCGGGCTTCATCGTTTCGGCCGACGGCTATGTCGTCACCAACAATCATGTTGTTGCACCCGGCAATCGCAACGCGACGATCGAATCGATCACCGTGATCATGCCGGACCGGACCGAATATGAGGCCGAACTGGTCGGTCGCGATGCGGCGTCGGATATTGCCGTGCTCAAGATCAAGGCGAGCAAGCCCCTGCCCTTCGTCAAGTTTGGCGACAGCACGTCTGCCCGCGTCGGCGACTGGGTGATTGCCATCGGCAACCCCTTTGGTCTCGGCGGCACCGTAACCACCGGCATCCTGTCCGCCATTCACCGCAACACCGGTCAGGGCGGCGCCTATGACCGCTTCCTGCAGACCGACGCCTCGATCAACCGCGGCAACAGCGGCGGCCCGATGTTTGACCTTCAGGGCAATGTCATCGGCATCAACAATGCGATCATCTCGCCCACGGGCGGCAATGTCGGGATCGGCTTTGCCATTCCCGCCGAGGTTGCTGCGCCGATCGTCGAAACGCTGAAAAAGGGCCAGACCATCGAGCGCGGATATCTCGGTGTCCAGATCAGCGCGCTTTCCGAAGACATGGCCGACTCGCTCGGGCTGGAAAAGAACCGCGGCGAATTCGTCCAGCGGGTCGAGCCCGGCGAAGCCGCCCAGAAGGCGGGCATCCAGGCGGGTGACGTGATCACCAAGGTCAACGGCAAGGCGATCACCCCGGACCAGACCCTGTCCTATCTGGTGGCCAATCTGCCGATCGGCACCGACGTGCCGATCGAACTCGTGCGCAACGGCAAGACGATGAAGGTCAATGCCAAGCTCGGTAAACGGCCTTCGGAAGAAGAACTGGCCGGCAGCACCTTCGATCCCGATGCGGAAGAAAACGCGATGGGCGAAGATGACAGCGGCGCAAGCGCGCAGGCAACTGCCGATGCCCTGGGCCTCTCGGTGGTCGACCTTACACCGGCCATCGCTCGCCAGATCGGTGTGTCCTCGACGCAGAAGGGCGTGGTCGTCTCGACGGTCAATCCCAACAGCGATGCCGCACAGAAGGGAATCCGGCGCGGCTTCCTGATCGTCAGCGTCAACCGGCAACCGGTCAACACCGCGGCCGAACTGGACAGCGCGATCAACAGCGCGAAACGCTCGGAACGCGGCGCGGTATTGCTGCAGGTCAAGCGCGGTGCACGCGATCCGCAATTTGTCGCGGTACGGCTGCAGGACAGCTAAACGCCTTTAAACAGATGTAACAGAAAAGGGCCGGCGCTTGACGCTGGCCTTTTTTTTGCGTCAAGCTTCGCGGACAAATGAATGGGGAGATTCGCCGGTGACCGAAGCGACAGACATATTCCTGGGCCTGGGCGGCGGCGAACGGCAGAGCCTCAGTCTCTCCCGGGCCAACCGGCACGGACTGATCGCAGGGGCGACCGGCACCGGCAAGACGGTGACGCTGCAGGGACTGGCGGAGAGCTTTTCCGCCGAGGGCGTTCCGGTCTTTGTCGCCGATGTCAAAGGCGACCTTGCCGGAATCTCGATGGCGGGATCGCCGCAGTTCAAGCATGCCGCCAAGCTCGAGGAGCGGGCCAGGGAACTGGGCATGGACGACTATGCCTATTCCGACAATCCGGCGATATTCTGGGATCTGTACGGCAAGCAGGGCCACCCGATCCGCACCACGATCAGCGAGATGGGGCCGCTGCTGCTGGCCCGCCTGATGGACCTGAACGAGACCCAGGAAGGGGTGCTCAATATCGTGTTCCGCTATGCGGACGAACAGGGTCTGCTGCTGCTCAACCTCGACGATCTGCAATCGATGCTGGCGCATACGGCAGACAATGCCAAGGAGCTGTCCGCCAAATATGGCAATGTCACCAAGGCCAGCGTCGGCACGATCCAGCGCCAGCTGCTGCAGCTCGACAGCCAGGGTGCCGGCCAGTTTTTTGGCGAACCGGCGCTCGAGATTGACGATTTCATCAAGTGCGACGATCAGGGCCGCGGCTATATCAACATTCTCGCTGCCGACCAGCTGATGCGCAGCCCCAAGCTTTACGCGACGTTCCTGCTCTGGCTGCTCGCCGAACTGTTCGAGACGCTGCCGGAAGTCGGCGATCCGGCCAAGCCGAAACTGGTCTTCTTTTTCGACGAGGCCCATCTGCTGTTCGACGACGCGCCCAAGGCGCTGGAGGACAAGATCGAACAGGTCGTGCGGCTGATCCGGTCAAAGGGCGTCGGGGTCTATTTCATCACCCAGAACCCGATCGACATTCCCCAGGAGGTTGCCGGCCAGCTGGGCAACCGGGTCCAGCATGCGCTGCGCGCCTTCACGCCGCGCGACAAGAAGGCGATCAAGGCCGCCGCCGACACCTTCCGGATCAATCCCGACCTGGATGTCGAGCAAGCGATTACCGAATTGCGTGTCGGCGAAGCGCTGGTCTCCACCCTGCTCGAGGACGGCGCGCCGTCGATCGTCCAGCGGACGATGATCAAGCCGCCCCGCTCGCGTCTCGGCCCGGTGACGCCGAAGGAACGCGCGATCATCAATTCGATCTCGCCCTATGAAGCCAAATATGAAACCGCTGTCGACCGGCACAGCGCCGCGGAAATATTGGCGCAGAAGGTGATCGACGCAACCGCCACCGCGCAGCAGGTCGAAGAATTGGGCAAGGACGAAGTTGCCAAACAACCCCGCAAGAGCAAGAGCATCTGGGAAAAGGCCTTCAGCCGCGGGGCCAAGGTCGCGGCCGGATCCGCTGCCGGCATGGCCGCGACGGCGATGCTGGGCAAGAAATCCCGGGCCAATCCGGTGCAGTCAGGGGTAACCTCCGCGGTCGGGTCGGTGGTGACCGATCTTGCCGGTCCCGTTGCCGGCCGGTTCGTCCGCAACCTGATTGGCGGCCTGATGCGATAGCGCCAGTCCGGGCCGCTGGCGATGGATAGTGCTTTCCTACACCCTGCCTGATCGGTTATACCTGCGGCCCTCCTGTGGCAGGCTCAGGACAGGCTCTTTGACAATCTGTATAAGAATGGTGCGCTGTTCCGCTCGCTTCATCTGCTCGGCAACAGGTATCGGCGAAAGGTCACACTCGGCGCGCTTCCGGCATCCAACAAAGGCCGGAAAATCAAGGGTTACAGGCGAAAGTCACGGAAATTAAAAACACGCAACAGTGTAAAGCCGAATGGTCCGCCGCGAGGGCGGGACTCAACCTCCGCGCGTGCAAAAATTTTGGGACGCCAGATTCGGGAAACGACTGCTAGCCGAAAAACCGCGCGACGATATCTTTCGCGAGACGGGTGGGGCGCAGCGTGTCGGCGTCGATGCAGCACCAGCTCGACTGCACCTCGGCAAGCACCTCTTCGCCCCGCTTGATGATCGTGCTGTAGAAAGCCCGGGCGCCATGCACCTTCTCGAGCAGAACCTCCGCGATCACGTCATCCTCAAGGAAAGCCGGCTTGCGATAGGTGATCTCGTGCTTGATCGCGACCCACAGATGGTCGGCAACGGCTTCCGAAGGCGCAAATCTTTGCCAGTGCGCCACCACGGCATCCTGCACCCACGTGAGATAGTTGGCGTTGTTCACATGGCCCATGAAGTCGATGTCGGATGGTGCGATGGCAATGCTGTGCTGATGTTGCTGACCCATCCGGTCATGATAGGGATTGTTTGTGACGTTGCAAAGTCAAATCCGGCAGGGCGGCCGGAGCGGCGGTCAGCCGCGGCCGCGGTAGGATGCCACGCCCTGTTCCGGGACCCACAGGCCGGCCGGCGGTTCGCCCGATTGCCAGAAAATATCGATGGGAATGCCGCCGCGCGGATACCAGTAGCCACCGATCCGCAGCCATTGCGGCCGCATTTCGTCAAACAGCCGCCGGCCGATGCCGACCGTGCAATCCTCGTGGAACGCTGCATGGTTGCGAAACGCGCCCAGGAACAGCTTCAGCGACTTGGATTCGACGATCGTCTGGTCCGGCGCATAGTCGATTACCAGATGCGCGAAGTCCGGCTGGCCGGTAACCGGGCACAGCGAGGTGAACTCAGGCACGGCAAAGCGGGTGAGATAAAGCTCTCCTGCCCGCGGATTCGGAACATAATCGAGGATTGCCGCCTCTGGAGAGGCGGGCAGTGCGCTCGTCTTGCCCAGAAACTTGGGAGCGGGAGCAGAGGAAGGTTGGTCGGTCATGCAGATCATCTACTGCACGGGGCAGCCCGTGTCATCACCCGGATGCATTCATCGCCGGTTCAGTGCTTTTGGTGGCAATTCATAGGTCATATTCATGGGGACAAGACTGTTTTGCAGATCATCGCACGCAACGGGTTGAACAGCGCTTTGACCGGGGCCCTTCTGGTGCTGCTCCCCGGTGCGGCCGCGATGGCACAGACGCCGGGCGAGAATCTTGCGCCCATCCCGCCGAATCGTCCTTCGGTGGAGAGCTATTCCTTGCCGCCGGGCCCCGGCAGCGAGACCGAGAACAACAGCGTGCAGGGACCCGTCGATCCGGAAACCCCGGCGGTGTCACCGTCCGTCGAGCCGCGGCGTAGCACCCCTGCCCCTGGCCCCGTCGAGCGCACGGCGCCATCGGGCAGCCAGCCATCGGAGCCTGCCAGCGTCAGCGCGCCCGCTCCCGTAAGAATGCAGCAACCGCGTCCGGTCCCCACCGACGAGCCGGTCGCCACGGGGACACCGGATACGCAAACGGAAATACCTGCCCAACAACCGGAACCGGCGGCGAGTGGTCTGCCTCCAGCGGATGCCCCGGCCGCAGAAGATTCGCCTCTCCCGCAACCCCTTGCCGAGCCTCGGCAGGAAAATGACTCCGCGTGGCTCCTGCTGCTGCTTGCCGGTCTGATCGTGGCGGCGCTTGGCGGGTTCCTTGTCTGGCGGGCGCGGCGCACGGCAGCGAAGCAGCCCGTTGCGCCGCCGGTCGCCCGGCCCAACCGCGTCAGACCCCCGCGACCGGCTCCGGCGGCTCCCGCACCCCCAAAAATTGCCGAGCCGCTGCCACCTGCCCCGTCGCTCGCCGTCGGGTTCCTGCCCCGCTCGGCCAACACCACCCTGTTCAACGCCGTGCTCGGCTTCGAGCTGACGGTGCAGAACAGCACCGGCGAAGCCCTGACGGAGATCGCAGTCAGCGGAGCGATGCTTCAGGCGAAAGGCGGCGGCGACCGCACGCTGGATGGCCAGGGCCTTGCACCGCTTCACGAGCTCGCTGTCCTCGGCACGGGTGCGGAAGAAAGGATGGCCGCAGAATTTCGCCTCCCCTTGACCAGCATCGATCCGATCAGCTTTCAGTCCCAGTCGCTGTTCGTACCGCTGGTCCGCATTGCGATCGAATTCACCGACAGCTCGGGCGGCCGACACATGCAGACCGCTTCCTTCCTGGTCGGCAAGGAGCACCAGCCGCCACGCCCGAAGATGGCCCCGTTGCGGCTCGATCTGGGTCCTCGCAGCTTTGCACCCCTGGGTCACCGGACCCTGACAATCGGCTGATTTGGTGGCTGCGGATCGATGAACCCGCCGGCTCGGCATGCACAAAAAGCACATAAGCGGTGGATTCGCGGGGGAATGCGTTATAGCCTCGACGGCTGGAAATCGAATCGCTAAACGGCAGGACGAACAGTGCAAATAATTGCGGGCATGAGGAGCTAAATATGGAATTGCTGGTAACGACCGACTGGCTGGCCAACGAACTGGGTGCATCGGACCTGCGTATCGTCGATGCGACCAAATTCATGCCCGACGCGGGACGCAATCCGGCGGCCGAATATGAAGCGGGCCATATCCCGGGCGCGGTCTTCATGGATCTTGCCGAATTGACCGATGCCAGCAATCCAATCGACAATATGCTGCCGCCCGCTGAGAAATTTGCTAGCCGGATGCAGTCGCTCGGCCTGGGCGATGGCAGCCGGGTTGTGCTGTATGATGACAGCCCGCTGAAGAGCGCCGCCCGTGCCTGGTGGATGCTGACCATTTTCGGAGCGCATGAGGTCGCCATTCTCGACGGCGGCATTGCCAAGTGGAAGGCCGAGGGTCGTCCTCTGGAAACCGGCAAGGAAGCCCTGCGTCACCGGCATTTCACGGTCTGGAAGGACGACAAGGACGTCCGCACCAAGGCCGACATGCTGGCCAACCTGCACAGCAAGGAAGAGCAGGTCGTCGACGCCCGCCCGGCCGATCGTTTCAGCGGTGAAACGCCCGACCCCCGCGGGAACGCGGCGTCCGGCCACATTCCCGGTTCAACCAATATCCCGCATAGCAGCTTTTTCAACGCTGACGGTACCTGGAAAAACAGCGACGAGATCAAGGCCATCTTCAAAGATGCCGGCGTCGATCTGTCGAAACCGCTGGTCACCACCTGCGGTTCCGGAATGACGGCAGCCGTGGTGTCCTTTGCCGCCGCCCTCGCCGGCGCGGAAAAGACCGCACTTTATGACGGCAGCTGGGCCGAGTGGGGCGCCGATGCCGACACACCGAAAGAAACCGCCTGAACATGCAGGCGCGGCTGGAACTATAGTTGGCCGATAAGGACTCCGGTTCAAGAAAGCCCGCGACCCAGGCCGTAACCGGCGGTCGCCGGAAAAAATGGACCGGCGCCGTCGTCAATCCCCCGGTCTGGCGGGCAAGCACGCATCTCTACGAAACGGTCGCCGATCTCCGGGATGGCCTCAAATCCAATGACGACGGCCGGTTTTTCTACGGCCGGCGCGGCTCGCCCACCCAATGGTCGCTCGCCGAAGCGCTCACCGAGATGGAACCTGGCGCGGCCGGAACCATGCTGTATCCATCGGGCGTGGCGGCAATTGCCTGCGCCCTGCTGGCTGTCCTGCAACCTGGTGATGAAATATTGCTGACCGACAGCAGCTACGACCCGAGCCGCAGCTTCGCCGACGCGTTTCTCAAGCGGATGGGGATCACCGCCCGCTATTACGACCCGCTGATCGGATACGGCATTGTCAGTCTCTTCCGTCCGGAAACCAAGGCGATATTGATGGAGAGTCCCGGCAGCCTGACGTTCGAGGTCCAGGACATTCCTGCTATTTGCAAGGCGGCTCGCGCTGCAGGGATTACCACGCTGCTCGACAATACCTGGGCCACGTCGCGCTTCTTTCCCGCACTGGAACAGGGCGTTGATATCGCCATCATCGCGGCGACCAAATATATTGTCGGCCACAGTGACGTGATGATGGGCGCGGTCACCACCCACGCCAAATATTGGACGCGGCTCAGACGCACCGCTCAGCAGCTGGGACAGGTGGTCTCTCCCGATGACGCCTATCTTGCGGCACGTGGGCTGAGAACGCTGGATGTCCGCCTGCGCCAGCATGAAACGAGCGCTCTGCAAGTTGCGCGATGGCTGAAGGAGCGGGCCGAAGTGGGCCTTGTCCTCCACCCGGCCCTGCCCGATTGCCCGGGTCACCATATTTGGGCCCGCGATTTCAAGGGATCGTCGGGATTGTTTTCCTTCCAGCTGCAGGATGGCGATGATCAATCGCGCGCCGCGTTCATCGACGCGCTGGAGCTGTTCGGCATCGGCTATAGCTGGGGCGGCTTTGAAAGCCTGGCGCTTCCGGTTGACCCGCAAAAACATCGGACAGCAACCGAATGGACCGCCGACGGCGTGCTCGTAAGGCTCAATATCGGTCTGGAAGATCCGGATGACCTGATTGCGGACCTTGCCAAAGCATTTGAACATTACCACAGTGCGCGGTCATGATTGATAATGCATTCCAATATCTGGAGTCCCTGACTTCTGATACGCCCCGCAACGTGCAGTATATCGAAGGCGCCGTTGCAGCCGGCCTGGTAATGCTGGCGCTGACGATCGGCTGGTATCTCAGCAAATATATCGGCCCCAAGCTGCGCCACCTCTGGGAGGCGAGAGCCGGCTACGAAAGCGAGCTTGCCGGTCGCCGCATCCGCGACATGACCCGGCGCGCCACCACTTTCATTTTATGCGGGATATTCCTCGCTTTCTATCCCTGGCACCTGATCGCACAGGTCGTCTTTTCACTGACCATAGCGATCACGGTCGGCCTGTTCGCCAATGACCTGATCCGCGGCGTCCGGATGCCCGACTGGCTCGGAACGGCTATCGGGCTTGCCCTGTTCGTGAGCATCGGTTCGGGGCTGGTTGGCGGTATCGAGCCCATCACCGAGGCCATGGACCGGGTCGGCTTCAGCATCGGCACACGGCGGTTTTCACTGCTCTGGATCGTTACCGTGGCGATGACTGCTGTCATCTTGCTTGCGGTTGCCCGCGTACTGATGAAGCTGGTGACCTATATCATCGGCAACAGCGAACTGGACGGTGCACAAAAGGTGCTGGGCCAGAAACTGGCGACCGTCGCCATCTTGGCCGGAGCCTTCGTGCTTGGCCTCGACTTGCTAGGGATTGATCTCACGGCTTTGGCCGTCTTCTCGGGTGCCTTCGGTCTCGCCATCGGATTCGGTATGCAGAAGACGATCGGCAATCTGTTCGCCGGGATCATCCTGCTGATGGACCGTTCGATCAAGCCGGGCGACGTCATCGCGGTCGGCGATAGTTTCGGATGGGTCAACAAGATCGGCGTCCGCGCAGTCTCCGTGCTGACGCGCGAGGGCAAGGAGCATCTGATCCCGAACGAGGATCTGATGACTCGGGAAGTGGAAAACTGGTCCTATTCCAATCCCAATGTGCGGATCAGCATCCCGGTCGGCGTCTCCTATAACACCGACATGGATCAGGCTATCGATCTTATGAAACAGGCGTGCGTCGATGTACCGCGCGTACTCAGCCATCCCAAGCCGGTCGTGTGGATGCTGGAATTTGGCGACAATAGCGTCAACTTTGAAATTCGCTGCTGGATCAAGGATCCGCAATCCGGGGTTGGCAATTTCAAGGCTGCGATATTAAAGCGGGTGTGGGATCTGTTCAAGGAACACCAGATCGAAATACCATTCCCCCAGCGCGACATTCATATCAAATCAATGCCACGGGGCGTTACCGCCACACTTGAGGCCGCATTGCCACAGTCCGGAGAAGCGACGGAATCGGCTATCGTAGAAAACAAAAGCTTTGAGATTGGCGAGACCGTAGAGCAAGAGCCGGACGGAAAATGACGCTTTATTAATCACCGGCGCGCAAATCCGCCTAAATTTTAAGCGGTCAAAAACCTCTTTGTGGCGCAAGTGCAACAGCTGATAATTATGTCACCCTTTCTGTCGTGTTATTTCTTGTGCAGCGCAATATTATAGAGCAGCTTTCCTGTGCATGTTTAGAGACTGTTCGCGTTCGGGGCATCTGGCGCAATAAAAAGACAGCCGAAACAAAATCAGGAGGGGCGATACGCATCAACGAGAAAGGGATTTCCATGCGCACGTCCAGTAAAAATATTCTTGGCACAAAAGCCAAATCAACCATCGTCGGCCTCTCGGCCATCTTGTTGGCTACAACGGCCGCTCCAGCATTCGCTCAGGATGAAGTGGCGGAATCCGCCAGCGCCTTCACGATTTCCGGAAACGCGGCGGTCACGTCCGATTATCGCTTTCGCGGTCTCGCGCAATCGGGCGGTGACGTCGCCATCCAGGGCGGTATCGATGTCGGCCATGAAAGCGGCTTCTATATCGGAACATGGGGATCTTCGATCAACTTTGCCGGCGGCACCGAAATCGATGTTTACGGTGGCTGGTCGGGCGAGATCGCATCTGGCATTTCCGCAGACGTGGGACTGCTCTATTATTTCTATCCTGACGCCGGCGGTGTGGGCGGCGGCGCGACCGACTTTTTTGAACCTTATGCCTCCATTTCCGCAACCTTGGGTCCGGTCGAAGCCACAGTGGGTGCCGCCTATGCCTGGAGCGGACAAAGCGCTCTGGCGAACCAAGACAATATCTATGTCTACACGGACCTGAGCGCAGGCATTCCCAATACGCCGCTCACGATCAATGGGCATCTCGGCTATTCGGACGGCAACAGCTTCCTGAGCACGCTGCAGGGTACCGACAATAATTACGTCGATTGGTCCGTAGGTGTTGATTATGCCATCACCGAAAACCTGACGCTCGGAGTGGCCTATACCGATACCGACGATTCTCCGGCACAGAAGGACTTCACTGACTCTGCCTTTGTCTTCACCCTCGGCGTTTCGTTCTAAATTCACCGAAACCGCGCTGAAAAAAAGGGCCATTCCGCCAAGCGGGTGGCCCTTTTTTTAACTGGCTGCGATCAGCTTGCGGGTGGTCGGATGGCGGGGATGGTCCAGCACATCCTGCATAGGACCGGTATCGACGATCCTCCCCTCTTCCATCACCGCAATACGATGGCACAATCGCCGCGCCGCCGCGATATCGTGGGTGATGAACAAGAGGCTCAATCCATATTCGCCCTGTAGCCGGTGCAACAGCCTCAGGATTTCCGATCCAGCCACCGGGTCCAGTGCAGACGTGGCTTCATCCAGCACCAGCAATCGGGGTGATGCGATGATCGCGCGCGCGATTGCCACGCGCTGCGCCTGACCACCGGAAAGGCTGGCCGGAAGACGGGTCGAGTAATCATGCGTCAACTCGACATCCGCCAGAATCTGCCGGGATCTTTCATGGCGGTCGGCGCTGGTCAATTCTGGACACAGACTGCGCAGCGGCTCGGTCACGATGTCCTCCACCCCCCACTGCGGATCAAGACTGGCGACCGGGTCCTGGAATACCGGCTGGATCAGCCGGCGCATGGCCAGACTTCGCTTGCCCCGTTCCGGCAGCATCGCCCCTTCCCACAGGATTTCGCCTTCCGTGACGGGACCAATGCCGGCGATTGCACGACCCAAAGTAGATTTTCCCGACCCGGACCCACCGACAATCGCCAGCGATTCGCCCTGCCGCAGCATGATGCTGGCATCTGCCAGCGCGACCATCTTGCCCCGGCGCCAGCCAGGCCGCGAGAACGCGACGCCGAGGGCTCTGGTTTCGAGCAAAATGTCACCGGGCCGGGAAAGTTCCGGTCTCGGCTCATTGAGACGCGGCGTGGCCGCGATCAGCCGCTTGGTATAATCTTCCCCGGGATTGGCGATCACCGCACCTGCCGGACCGCTTTCAACCACCCGCCCCTGTTCCATGACCACCAGCTGATCGGCATGTCCCGCAACCGATGCCAGATCATGGCTCACCAGAAGCAACCCCAGGCCCTGCTCGGCGCGCAACTGGTCGAGCAAGACCATGATCTCTCCGCGCAGCGAGGCGTCCAGTGCACTGGTTGGTTCGTCGGCGACCAGCAATTTGGGGCCATGGGCAATTGCCGCCGCGATCATCACACGCTGCCGTTCGCCCCCGGACAGACGATGCGGAAACTGGTCGAGCCGCTCGTCGGCGCGGGACAGCCCCACCTTTTCCAGCTGGCGGGCGAGCGCCCGGCGCGATGGCCGGGCGGCGCCCACCTGCATCGTCGCTTCCTGCAACTGGGCACCGACAGTGAGATGCGGAGTAAGCGCGGTTAGCGGCTGCTGGAAGACAAATCCGGCCAGCCGGCGGCGGGCATCGCGGATGGCGACAGAACCACCCCCAGCAAGATCAATCCCGTCCAGAATTATCGAGCCGGAAACCGTTCCGGCTGTCAGGCCGAAAGGCGACAGGCAGGTCAGGCTCTTGCCCGAGCCGGATGCACCGATCAGGGCGGTACATCGGCCTTTCTCGACGGTCAGGCTGACCTCCTCAACCAGCCGCTTGCCGCCAATGCTGACCGACATGTTGTGGATTTCATAAAGGCTCATGAATAGCGATCTCGCAACCGTTCGCCCTCGATGGTCAGGCAGACCAGGATCAGCACCAGCAGCCCGCCCGGGAGCGCCAGGCCGAGCGGCGTCATGTCCATGTCGTCTGCCCCTTCCTTCACCAGGATGCCGAGCGATGTCAGCGGTTCTTGGACACCCAGCCCGAGAAAGGAGAGAAAGCTCTCGACCATCACCACCTGCGGCACCGTCAGCATCAGATAGGCGAGCGCGACACCGGCGATGTTGGGCAGGACATGGCGCAGGATGATCGTCGGGGAAGACGTTCCCGCCGCCTCGGCGGCCAGAATGAAGGGCCGCTGTTTGAGCGCCATCACCTGTCCCCGCACCACCCGCGCCATGGTCAGCCATTCGACCAGGCCGATGCCGACAAAGACCAGCAGAATCGACCGCCCGAACACCACCATCAACAGGATGACGATGAACATGAAGGGCAGCGCATAGAGTCCGTCGACGATCCGCATCATCGCTTCGTCGGTCCGTCCGCCGATCCAGCCGGCGGTGGCGCCCCAAGCGATGCCGACGATCAGCGATACCAGCGCAGCGGCTACAGCAACCATCAAAGTGATCCGCGTCCCCGCCGCCAGCCGCGCCAGCCGGTCGCGGCCGATTTCGTCGGTGCCGAACACATGGGAACCGGTGAAGGCCGGCGCGCGGACGGCATTCCAGTCGATCTGGTCGAAGTTCCAAGCCAGCACCGACGGAAGAAAAACAGCCAGCGCGACGATCGCCAGGACGAGCCACAGGGGAAGATGGCGCTTCAGCACCCCCTTACCCTTCCCGCATTCTGGGATCGAGCCAGCCGTAGATCAGATCGGCAAACAGATTGAAGAGGATGATCAGCGCAGCATAAAGCGTGACCACGCCGAGCACGAGCGGATAGTCGCGGTTGAGCGCGCCCTGGACGAAATAGCGCCCCAGGCCGGGCAAACCGAACACGGTCTCCACCACGACCGCACCGGTCAACAGCCCCGCGGCGGCCGGACCCAGATAGCTCGCCACTGGCACCAGCGCAGGCCTAAGGCCATGTTTCAGGATTATTTTCATTTCCGGGAGCCCGCGCGCCCGGGCCGTGCGGATATGATCCTGCCGGAGCACGCTGGCCAGTCCCGCCCGGGTCAGCTTGGCGATCGCACCCGAGACCGGCAGCGCCAGCGCCACCACCGGCATGATCAGCCATGTCACGCCCTCCCCTGTCCCCGAGACAGGCAGTAGGCCCAGCCACAGGCCGAGAAACAGCGCCAGCGCGGGTCCGGTGACAAAGGTCGGCAAGGCGGTCGCGACCGTCGCGGCCATCATGATGGCCTTGTCTGCGGCCTTTCCCGCCCGCACCGCCGCGAACAGCCCGCCGGTCAGCCCAATCAGCAGCGCCAGGACGATCGCCAGACCGCCGAGCGCAAGCGATATCGGCAGGCCCTGCGCGATCAGTTCGGATACGGTGAAATCGCGGTAGACCAGCGAGGGACCGAAATCGCCCTGCACCAGCCGCGACAGGTAGAGCCAGGCCTGCTGCCACAGGGGCTGGTCCAGACCATAAGCCCTCTGCAACGCCGCTTGGGTTTCGGGATCAAGCGGGCGCTCTCCGTCGAAGGGCCCGCCGGGTGCCAGACGCATTAGGAAGAAGGACGCCAATATGATCACCAGCAGCGTCGGGATTGCCGTCATCAGCCGCCGTGTGATCAGGGCGAGCACGTGTCGCTAGAGTTGCATCGCGGCGAAACAGTTCCGCACTTCGGCCAGGAAAAGATCCGGTACTTCCATCGCTGCGAAATGGCCGCCGCGTTCCGCCTCGCCCCAGTGGCGCAGATCCTTGAACCGTTGCTCGGCCCAGCGGCGCGACGGGGTGATGATCTCGTTGGGGAAGATGCTGCATCCCGACGGAATCTCTACCGGGTCGATATTGGGAGCACCAAAACTTTCGCGATAGAGCCGCGCCGAGGATGCCCCGGCATTGTTAAGCCAGTAGATCATCACATTGTCGAGCAGATGATCGCAGTCGAAATTGTCGTCCGGCGCCTTGGCGTCGTCCGCCCAGCCCTGGAATTTCTCCATGATCCAGGCCATCTGCCCGACCGGCGAATCCGCAAGGCCGTAGCCAAGCGTCTGCGGCCGGGTCCGCTGAATTTCGGCATAGCCCGCGCCCTGCGACTGGTAGACCGCGAAATGCTCGAGCGAGGCCTGCTCTTCCGCTGTAGGATTGTTCATGATCTCTGCAGAGGGTGGGCCGACGATGACCAGATTGACGTGGATGCCGGCACAATGTCCAAGATTCTGCGCGCCGATGACCGAGGTCACCATCCCGCCCCAGTCGCCGCCCTGGGCAAAATAGCGGTCATAGCCCAGCCGTGTCATCAGCGTGTCCCACGCGGTGGCAATTTTTTCAATGCCCCAGCCGGTTGTCGTCGGCTTGCCAGAGAAACCGTATCCAGGGAGTGAAGGTACCACCAGATGATAGGCGTCCTTTGCCTCCCCGCCATGCGCCACCGGATCGGTCAGCGGGCCGATGACATCCATGAACTCGACAATCGATCCCGGCCAGCCGTGGGTCATGATAAGGGGGCGGGCCTCCGCTTCCGGCGAACGGATATGCATGAAATGGATATCCACCCCGTCAATTTCGGTCAGATGGTGCGGATATTGGTTGAGTGCATCCTGGCAGCGTTTCCAGTCATAGCTGGTCCGCCAGTGATCGACGATGGTCTTGACATAATCCAGCGGGATACCTTGCGACCAGTCCTCGACCGGTTCGGGATCAGGCCAGCGCACGTGCCGCAGCCTGATATCCAGATCATCCAGTGCGGTCTTCGGAATATCGATTCTAAAGTCCCTGATTTCGTCGCTCACAGCCGATCATCCTCTCTCGGTTCGTCCTGGCCTTGCAGGACAGGTAATCATTCCGGCCAACTTCCGAAACAGCTCGGCATGACTGGGGCCGCCACTACATCGTCGGAACAGGCACTTCGCCCGAATAATCATAAAAACCCTTGCCCGTCTTGCGGCCCAGCCAGCCGGCCTCGACATATTTGCACAGGATCGGTGCCGGGCGATATTTGGGATCGCCGAAATCATTTTGCAGCACCCGCAAGATTTCAAGCAGAGTATCGAGTCCGATCAGATCGGCCAGGGTGATCGGGCCCATCGGGTGCCCGAGGCCCAGTTGTACGCCACGGTCAATATCCTCCATCGACGCCGTGCCTTCTCCGAGTGCGAAAAATGCTTCGTTGAGCATTGGCAGCAGGATGCGGTTGACGACGAAGCAGGGTGAATCCTTTGCCATGACCGGTGTCTTGCCGACGGCCTTGGCAAAATCGCTGGCCATCGCCGCGGTCTGGTCACTGGTCGCCAGTCCGCGGATGACTTCCACGAGGCCCATCAGCGGCACCGGATTGAAGAAATGCACGCCGACAAAGCGGGACGGATCCTTGACCGCCTGCGCGAGCCGGGTGATCGAGATTGACGAGGTGTTGCTGGCCAGGATCGCCTGGTGGCCGAGAACTTCCGAAGCGGCGGCAAATATCTGGCGCTTCACCTCTTCCCGTTCGGTGGCGGCTTCGATGATGATGTCGGCATTGGCCATCGGGTCGAGCTGGACGATCGGTTCGATCCGGCCCAGCGCGGTGTCGGCGGCCTGTTGCTCGATCTTATCCTTGTCCACCAGCCGGGCCAGCTGCTTGGCAATGCCCGCCTTGCTGCGTTCCGCGATCTCCATGCTGACGTCGGACAGATAGACATGATAGCCAGCCTGTGCTGAAACCTGAGCGATACCGGCACCCATTTGCCCCGATCCGATAATGCCAACTGCTTTCATTCTATTCCTTTCCCGCAATTCTTGATGATTTAACATGCCACTAGCGATTGTCTCGCAAACTGGCTAGATTGCAATTATGTCTGCTGTCAGTTTCATCATTGGCGCCTTTGCCACGCTCGCCGCTGCCACCGCTACGCCGGCCGCACAGCCGGGCGAAGTCCGCACCTTCAAGGACTGGGCCGTCGGCTGCGACAATGGCGGCATATGTCGCGCCGTATCGTTGATACCCGAAGAGACGGGGACCCCGTTTGACGACCTGCACGGTCCGATCTCGATCATCCGCACCGCGGGCAGCGACGAAATGCTTCGCATTCGCGCCGCCGTCCCCGCGGAAAATATTGATCGCTATCGGATGTTTGTCGACGGCCGGCTGGTTGATACCGGCCCAGTGGTCGAGGGCGACTATCCGATCGAGATCGTAGGCGCGGATGCGCGAAAGGTTTTGCAAGCCATCATCAAGGGTAGCAACCTTCGCCTGCAGGCACCGGATGGCGCGACCATCTCTCAAATATCCCTGGCCGGTTCGTCAGCCGCCTTGCGCTATATCGATGAGCAGCAAGGTCGAGCCGGCACCCGGACGGCGCTGGTCGCGAAGGGATCTCGGCCCTTTCGGCACGCACAGGCGACCATTCCCACGATCTCCACCGACCCTTGGGATGCGGCCGAGCTGGAACCCGAGATTGCCGATATTGTCGCTCTTGCCGAGGAGTCCCGGTGCAGGGACGAACGGTACGGAGTTGTCGAGGATCAGGTTTTTCCGCTCGGCAAGCGCGGCAACCGGTTTCGGGCGCTGGTGCTGATTTCCTGTGGCGCCGGAGCCTATAATTTTTCCAGCGCTCCCTATATCGGGGAATATGTTGCAAATGCACGGGCCACCAGTGGCTGGACCTTCACGCCGGCGAAATTTGACCGCCAGCCCAGCTGGGGCGGCGAAGGCACGGATCCACTGCTCGTCAATGCCGGCTGGGACGAACAGAACCAGACGCTGAGCAGCTATGGCAAGGGGCGTGGCCTCGGCGATTGCGGCAAAGCCGAAAATTATGTCTGGGACGGCGACATGTTCCGCCTGATCGAAGCCAGTGCGATGTCGGAATGCCGTGGTGCCCATGAATGGATCACCATCTGGCGAGCGAATTACCGCAAGACGGAAGAGGCCCGATCGGCCAGCGACTGATCAGGGGGCATGTTTGTAGGGATGTGCCTCTGCGAGGATCAGGGTGAAATAGTCCCTTTCGTCGCTCCAGTCTTCCAGCGGTGTCCAGCCACCGGCCCGCAGCATCAGCCGGGCATCGCGCAAGCCGAACTTGTGGCTGTTCTCGATATGGATGCGCTGACCTGCAGCAAGGCTGTGCGAGGTCCCGTCGATCGAGAAGGTCACGTCATCTTGCGCCTCGAGATAGATTTCCACCCGCGCATAATCGTCATTCCACACCGCCACATGGCGGAATTTTCCGACGGGAATATCGCCGTCGAGTTCGCGGTTGATCCGGTCGAGCAGATTGAGTGAAAATTGGGCGGTCACCCCGGCGCTGTCGTCATAGGCATCCAACAGCACCTGCCTGTCCTTGACCCGGTCCATGCCGATCAGCAGCTGGGATCCGATGCCCAGTGTTTCGCGCATGGAACGCAGCAGATCAACGGAACTCCGCGCAATCATGTTGCCGATCGTGGAACCTGGGAAGAAACCCAGCTTGGGCAGTTCCGCCACCGCATCGGGCAGCTGGACGCGCCGCATGAAATCGGCTTCGACCGGATGAACCGGCAGGTCCGGAAAATCGTCCTGCAGCATCGCCGCGCTATGTTCCAGAAACTCGCCGGAGATATCGATCGGTACATAGGCGGCCGGATCGATCGCGCGCAGGAGATGGGGGGTCTTGACCGAGCTGCCCGAACCGAATTCGATCACTGCCCGGCCCTTGCCAATGGCACTGGCAAAGTCAGACCCATGGTCCAGCAGCAATCCGGTTTCCGTTCGGGTGGGATAATATTCCGGCAATTCGGTGATATCCTCGAACAGTTCCGAGCCCCTGCGGTCGTACAGCCAGCGCGCGGGGATCGCGTAAGCCTGCTCGTCAAAGCACCGGCGCACATCCTTGCGGAAGGTATGGTCAACGATGCTGGTGGTCATATCCATGACGGTAATCCTTGATTCTATAAGTCTTTGGCGAGGCGCAGACCGGTGAACTGCCAGCGCTGATGGGGGTAGAAAAAATTGCGATAGCTTGGCCGCATATGGCCGGGCGACGTGGCAACACTGCCGCCTTTCAGGACAAACTGGCCGGACATGAACTTGCCGTTATATTCCCCCACCGCTCCGGTGGCGGGCCTGAAGCCCGGATAGGGGCGATAGGCGCTGCCGGTCCATTCCCAGACATGGCCGCTGTTCGGCAAAACCCGACCAGCCGCCACCTCCCATTCCGCTTCGGTCGGCAGGCGTGCGCCCGCCCAGGCGGCATAGGCATCAGCTTCGTAGAGACTGATGTGCTTGACCGGTGCGGATCGATCCAGGGCATGATTGCCCGCCAGACCAAATTCCATCCAAGTTCCGGATTCCCGGTTCCAGTACAGGGGGGCGTCAACCCGCTGGTCCTGAACCCATGCCCAGCCGTCCGAAAGCCAGTGTGCCGGGTCGCGATATCCGCCTCCTTCGATGAATTCGAGCCATTCGCCGTTGCTGACAGGCCGGTCCGCCAGAGCATGGGGGTGCAGCAGCACGTCGTGGCGGGGCCCTTCGCAATCGAACGCAAATGCATCGCCGTCATGACCCATACTGTGAAGACCGGTCGGCCCTTCGATCCATTGCACCGGGGACGCGGGAGCGCCTGCTTCCGGACGGTCCTCTGCATAAGCCGGCTTCAACGGATTGCGGGAAAACAGATGGAGAATATCGGTCAGCAGCAGTTCCTGATGCTGCTGTTCGTGGTGGAGTCCTAGCTCCACCAGATCGAGTTGCGGATCGGCAAAGCTGCCCATCGCATCCACCATCGCGGCATCGACATGGGTCCGGTAGGCGAATATGTCCGCGAGCGAAGGCCGGGTCAGCAAGCCTCGTTCCGGCCGCGCGTGCCGTTCACCCTCCGCCTCATAATAGCTGTTGAACAGATAGGCATAGCGGTCGTTGAAGGCAGCATAGCCCACGACATGGTCACGCAGGAGAAAGGTTTCAAAAAACCAGCTGGTATGCGCAAGATGCCATTTGGTCGGCGACGCGTCGTCCATCGACTGCACGGTTGCATCCGCGTCGCTAAGCCCGTCGGCAAGACGGACCGAATGGCTTCGTACATCCCTGAAGCGCTGGAGCAAATCGTTCGCCCGGCGGGTGGTGTCTGCGTCAGCCGAAGGCGAAAAGGGGCTTTGTGGTTGGCTGGCGATCAGTCCTACTCCGGTGGGATCTCGGTTTTCTTTCAGAACATACAGCGAACAATGTTCAGGTCAACAACGCATATTCGCGCCCATTGGTTGCAAAAATTTCGATCAAGGCCACCTTGATGCTACCGTGATCCCCCTGGAACCCAGAGGATATCATCCTTGCCGCCGTTGTTGAGCGCCCGTCCAAGCACGAACAGATAGTCCGAGAGACGGTTGACATAGGCCAGCGCCTGCGGATTGAGCGCCATCTCGGTTCCGGCGGCCACGCAGGTCCGCTCCGTCCGCCGGGCAATTGCCCGAACGAGATGGACCGCAGCGGCAGCCCTTGTGCCGCCGGGCAGAATGAAACTGGTCAGCGGATTCAGTTCGGCGGTGGCCGCATCGATCTGACCTTCCAAACGCTCCACTTGCGCCGGTACGATCCGCAGCACCATTTCCGAAGGCGCAAAATCATCGTCCGGTCCGGCAGGAGTTGCGAGATCGGCTCCGAGATCAAACAGGTCGTTCTGGATCAACCGCAGGCCTTCGACGATTCCATCATCGGATATCTCGCAAATCGCGACGCCAAGCGCGCTGTTCAATTCGTCGACATCGCCGATCGCGGCCATGCGCGGGTCGTTCTTGCCGACGCGCGATCCGTCGACCAGGCCCGTGGTCCCGTCATCGCCGGTGCGGGTGTAGATTTTGTTGAGCTTTACCACCGGGTCAGCGTTCTAGCTCTGGCCGCCTGCCAGGACGAGCAACAGGACAACCAGCACGATCGCAATCGCCTGATATTTGACGCGGGCAAACATCATTTCATTCTGCTTCTTATGCGACGCGGTGATGCCGTCGGCGTCGACGTCTCCCGGCTCCATATTGGCGAAGGCAATCAGCCCGCGAACCAGGGCGTAAACCACGGCGGCTGCCGCGGCGATGATCATCAGTATCAAAATATAGCTCATGCAAGCACCTTAAACCTATGAGAGGGAGATTCCAACCGGGAAGATACCCTGCCGCAAATCCTGTATCAATTGATAGCCGCTGGCACCGGCCATCCGCAATACAGACAAAGAGGCAGATTTGCGGCTCTTGGATAGCTTTCCGCCGGTTTCGTCGCGCAGCAGCGGATGGTGAAAATAGACCGGCGTCGGCAGGTCAAGCAGCGCCTGCAACAGCCGGTGGACATGGGTGGAGGCGAACAGATCGTCGCCCCGCACGACATGGGTGATGCCGTCGCCTGCATCGTCGAGCGTGACCGCGAGATGATAGGCCACCGGTGCTTCCTTGGGAACGAGAATGACATCCCCCAGCCGTTCGGGGTGGCCCGCTTGCAGGCCATGGCGATCATCCATCCATTGCAGCGGCCCGGTTGTCGCCATCGCCCTCGCCACATCCAGACGCCAGCTGTGCGGTTCCGTCAGCGCGCGCTTGCGCGCCAGCTCCGGAGCCAGATGCCGGCAGGTCCCCGGATAGACCGGACCGTCCGGCCCCGGGGTCTGGGGCCCCGCTTCCTGCATCTGGCGGAGGTCCGACCGGCTGCAGAAGCAGGGATAGAGCACGCCTTTCGCCTTCAGTCGGTCCGCCGCTGCCGCGTAGCGCTCCAGCCGTTCGGACTGGAATATCACCGGGCCGTCCCAGTCGAGGCCGAGCCAGCGCAAGTCCTCCAGGATCGCCGCAACAAACTCGCTGCGGCTGCGGCCGCCGTCGATATCCTCGATCCGCAGCAGGAACCGCCCGCCGCGGTCCCGGGCAAGGTCGCGGGCCACCATCGCGGCATAGGCGTGACCCAGATGCAACAATCCGTTGGGGCTTGGGGCAAAACGCACCACAATATCTCGATTCAATTGTGCACTTGACGTCATCGGCCGGATATTGTTCTTTGTGTCACAGTCATGTCATGTTCTTAGGCATAAAGAGCGGACAGTAAAGGCCAAGGGAGACAGAGCGCATGTACCACCCCGACCTGCTGAGGCATCCGGAAAGCTGTCCCTCGCTCGTCCTCAATGCCGACTATACGCCTCTGTCCTATTATCCGCTCAGCCTGTGGCCCTGGCAAACCGCGATCAAGGCGGTGTTTCTCGACCGGGTCGATATCATATCGAGCTACGAGCGCGAAGTACACAGCCCCAATCTCGACATGAAGATTCCGTCGGTGATTGCGCTCAAGAAATATATCAAGCCTTCGGAATATCCAGCCTTCACCCGTTTCAACCTGTTCCTGCGCGACAAGTTCGAATGCCAATATTGCGGCTCGCCCGACAATCTGACCTTTGACCATGTCATTCCGCGGCGCCAGAAAGGGCGAACGACGTGGGAAAATGTCGCGACGGCCTGCCTGCCCTGCAATCTCAAGAAGGGTGGACGGACACCCCGACAAGCGCACATGCAGCTGGCCAAACAGCCGATCAAGCCCACCAGCTGGCACCTCCAGGAACATGGCCGGGCCTTCCCGCCCAATTTCCTGCACGATACCTGGCACGACTGGCTCTACTGGGACATCGAGCTCGAAAGCTGAGGCCAGGCGGGCAGAATTTCTTGACGCTGTCGTTGTCGCAGTGCAGCGTCCAGGCATGACCCAATCGCTCACCGTCCGCCAGAATCCCGACATCAAATATCTGGGCAAGCTGCTCGGCGACGTCATCCGTTCCTATGGTGGCGAGGAGCTCTACCGGCGCACCGAATATATCCGCTCGACCAGCGTCGACCGGCATCGCGGCGTCGCTGACGGAGATGCGATCGACCCCGGCCTCGACGCGCTGACGCTCGACGAGACACTGGCCTTTGTCCGAGGCTTCATGCTGTTTTCGCTGCTCGCGAATCTCGCCGAGGATCGGCAGGGCGTATCATCCGAAAAGGGTGCGACCGTGGTCGAGGCTATCGAGCTGCTGGCCAGCGAAGGCGTCGACCGGCAGGCCATTCTCGATCTGCTCGACGAGGCGCTCATTGCGCCGGTGCTGACCGCCCACCCGACCGAGGTCAGGCGCAAAAGCATCATCGATCACCGTGCCCGGATCGCCGAACTGCTGCTGATGAAGGACGCCGGCAAGATCGAGACGCCGCAGGGTGACGCGCTCGACGATGCGATCCTGCGCCAGATCGCCTTGCTCTGGCAGACCCGGCCCCTGCGCCGGGAGCGGCTGTTTGTCGCCGACGAGGTGCAGATTTCGCAAAGCTACATGAAGGATGTGTTCCTGCCGGTACTGCCACGGCTCTACGCGAAATGGGAACAGATACTGGGCGCGCGTCTGCCCAGCTTCCTCAAGCTGAACAGCTGGATCGGCGGCGACCGCGACGGCAATCCCTTCGTTGATGCCCATGCCATGGAAGAGGCGCTGTCGCGCGCTGCCGAAACCGTAATCGGCTATTATCTGATGTGCATCCACACATTGGGCGCAGAGCTTTCCATCTCCACCGAACTGGCAGACGTGCCCGATGCGGTGCTCGCTCTGGCCGAGGCCAGCGGTGACGATGCGCTGAGCCGCAAGGACGAACCCTATCGCCGCGCCTTGTCGGGCATCTATGCCAGATTGTCGGCGACCCATCTCAAGCTCTGCGACCATGTACCGGGCCGGATGTCTCCAATTCCCGCCCAGGCCTATGACAATCCGCAACAGCTGCGCGAGGAACTGGTGATCCTCGCCCATGGCCTCAAATCAGCCGGCAAGGGTGCCTTCGCGACGTCCGGGGCACTGGGCCGCCTGATCCGCACGGTCGAACTGTTCGGCTTTCATCTCGCCACGCTCGACATGCGCCAGAACAGCCGCGTGCACGAGCGCGTGGTCGCAGAACTGCTGAAGCGCGCGGGTGTCGAACCGGACTATCTGGCCCTCGACGAGACCGAGCGGGTCAAGCGGCTGCGGACCGAATTGGCCCATAACCGTCCGCTGTCGAGTCCGTGGATCACCTACAGCGACGAAACGACAAAGGAATTGTCGATCATCCGCGCCGCTGCGGAAGCACATCGCAAATATGGCCCTGACGTCATCACCAATTATAATATCAGCAACGGCGAGAGCGTCTCCGACATATTGGAGGTCTATGTCCTGCTGATGGAGACGGGCCTGTATCACGCGCCGACCGAGGAGGCGCCGGCACCCGCCTGCCCGATCATGGCCGTGCCGCTGTTCGAGACTGTGGCCGATCTGGAAAACGCCCCCGACGTCATGATCGATTTCTTTGCCCTTCCCGAAATGCACGCGCTGGCCAAGGCGCGGGGCCATCAGGAAGTGATGATCGGCTATTCCGACAGCAACAAGGACGGCGGCTATCTGACCTCGACCTGGAGCCTGTTCAAGGCGAGCGATGCGCTCACCCCGATTTTTGCCGAAGCGGGGATCAAGATGCAGCTGTTCCACGGACGCGGGGGTGCGGTCGGTCGCGGCGGTGGCTCCGCTTTCGGGGCGATTAAGGCGCAGCCCAAGGGCACCGTCGCCGGTCGCATCCGGATCACCGAACAAGGCGAAGTCATCGCGGCAAAATATGGCACTGAAGATGGCGCCGAGGCAAATCTGGAAGCGATGACCTCGGCGGTGCTGATCAACTCGCTGGAGCCCGATTCGACCGACCCCAAGATGCAGGCCGAGTATGCCGGGGCAATGGACGAAATCTCGCAAGTCGCGTTCACCGAATATCGCGACCTGGTCTATGGCGACGATGCGTTCCGCACCTTTTTCCGGCAAATGACGCCGCTGACCGAGATCGCCAAGCTGAAGATCGGGTCACGCCCGGCGAGCCGAACGAAAAGCGACAAGATCGAGGATCTGCGCGCAATTCCCTGGGTGTTCAGCTGGGCACAGGCGCGGGTGATGCTGCCCGGATGGTATGGGGTTGGCCAGGCTCTCGCGGCTTTTGACGACAAGGCCAAGCTGAAGGAGATGGCTCAGAGCTGGCCGTTTTTTCAGGCGACATTGTCCAATATGGAAATGGTCCTGGCGAAGTCCGACATGGGCATCGCCGCGCGCTATGCGGAGCTGGTTGAAGACCAGGCAATGGGCCAGGCCTTTTTCGGGCGTATCCGTTCCGGCTGGTTCCAAACCCGCGACATATTGCTCGACATCACCGACCAGCCACATCTGCTGGCGAAAAGTCCGTCGCTGTTCAACAGCATCGAATTGCGCCTGCCCTATATCGAGCCGCTCAACCATCTGCAGATCGAGCTGATGAAACGGCTGCGCGCCGGCGAAGAAGATCCGCGGATTGGCGAAGGTATCCAGTTGTCGCTCAACGCCATTGCCACGGCCTTGCGCAACAGCGGCTGATTTCCGGCCTTTTGGACCCAAACCGTTTTCAATCGAAGCGGACACCGGCCCAGACCCTTCCGAGCATTTTTGTCAGTCGCCCACGATCGCCGTGTCGCCTAGACAACTAGCAAAATAGGAGAGATACATGACCGTCGAGACCAAGCGCACATTTTGCCGTTTTTGCCACGCCAGTTGTGCGATGCTTGTCGAAGTGGACAATGACAAGATCCTGTCCGTTCGCGGCGACAAGGAAGATCATCTGTTTCACGGCTATACCTGCGTCAAGGGCCGCCAGCTTCCGGACATGCACAATCTTCCCGAGCGCATGATCACCAGCAAGATTCGCCAGCCCGACGGCAGCTTCAGGGACATCGCCACCGCGGATGCGCTGAAACTTGCCGGCGAGCGGATGAAGAAGATGGTCGAGGAACATGGTCCCCACAGCATCGCCGTCTATTGCGGCACCAACGCCTTCCAGAACAGCGCCGTGCTGGGGACGTCCTACGCCTTTGCCCAAGGCATCGGTTCGCGCAACTGGTATACCAGCGTGACGGTCGACCAGCCGGCGAAGGTCTTCACCACCGCGCGCTACGGCATGTGGATGGGCGGCGGCAATGCCTTTGCTGATTCCGATGTGGCGATGTTCGTTGGCAACAACCCGATCGTCTCGCATTATTCCGGCGGCATGCCGACCGCGTCGCCTTCACGCGGTTTGCGCGATGCCAAGGAGCGCGGGCTGAAAGTGATCGTCGCCGATCCGCGGGTCAGCGAGATGGGCAAGCTGGCGGACATCTATCTGCCGGTCAAACCGGGCGAGGACCCGGCCCTGCTCGCCGGCATGCTGCACGTGATCCTGGAAGAGAAGCTTTACGACCAGAATTTCGTCGCCGCCCATGTCGATGGATTGGAAGAATTGGAGGCTTCCGTAAGGCCGATGAATCCTGACATTGCGGCAAAACGCGCAGGGGTCGACAAGGACCAGCTGATTGCCGCCGCGCGCATGTTCGCCGGCGCCAACAAGGGCCGGGTGGTGACCGGGACCGGGCCGGAAATGGCCGGCAACGGAACGCTCACCGAATATCTGGTGGCCTCGCTCAACATCCTCTGCGCCCGCTTCAACCAGGAAGGAGAGCGGGTCTCGGCACCGATGGTGTTCAACCCGCTAAGCGGCCTGCCGAAGAAGGCACAGGTCGCACCGATTACGCCGACCTTTGGCGAGGGCTTTGCCCAGTCGCGGATCCGGGGCCTCGGCGTGCTGGGCAAGGAAATGCCCTGCAATGTGCTGGCCGACGAGATCCTGACACCCGGCGAAGGCCAGGTCAGGGCGCTGATCTCGATCGGCGGCAATCCGGAAATCGCTTTCCCGGACCAGCAGAAGGTCCGCCGGGCGCTGGATGAGTGCGAATTGTTCATCCAGGTCGATCCCTGGATGTCGGCCAGCGCCAAGCGGGCGGACATGATTCTCGCGCCGAGCATGTGTCTGGAACGGGAGGACATCAACAATGTCTCCGACGCCTTCACCGAAGAGGCCTATGCCCATTATACCGAAGCGATGGTGCCGCCGCCCGGCGACACGATGGACGAATATGAAATGCTGTGGTGGCTGGCCAAGCATATGGGCATCGAAATGAACTTCCCCGGAGGGCCGGTGTCGATGGACGAATGTCCCGACAAGGCCACCGTGCTCGATCTGATTTCCGAAGGCTCTCTTTTGAGGCCCAGCAAGGCCAAGGCCGATGCGGCGGCGCTCGATCGCAAGGGCGCGGCGATCACCTATGACGAGCTGCACCCGGTGGTCGGTCCGGCCGATCCGGAAGCACAGGAGAAATTCGATCTCAATGCGGGCGCAATGCCGCAGCAGCTGACCGAATATGCGGCCAATGATCCGGCGACCGAAGGATTCGATTTCCGCCTGATTTCGCGCCGGTCCAAGCACCGCTACAACAGCAATGGTCATACGTTCCCGAAGCTGATCGAGAAAATGCCAACCAACCCGGCCTATTTCAACCCGGACGACCTCGCCGCCGCCGGGATCGAAGATGGCGCGATCATCGAGATCACCTCGCCCACCGCGTCGATCTTCGGCCTGGCAAAGGCGGATGACAAGGTTCGGTCTGGCGTCATCTCGATGAGCCACGCGTTCGGCGACAGCGAATCGGGCAAGGATGAGGTGATGAGCAAGGGTGGGTCGACCAACCGCCTGCTGACCGACGACAGCAACATCGATCCGATCACTGGACAGGCCCTGCAAAGCGCGATACCGGTCAGGGTTTCAGCCGCTTAAGGAAAGTCCATGACAGTCGATTTGGTTCACGGTTCCAGCCAGGACCGGTTTGCGCATGTGCGCGAGATCATGGCCGCCAGCCTGAAAAGCGGAGCCGATGTCGGAGCATCCTTTTGCGCAACCATCGACGGCGAAACGGTCATCGACATCTGGGGTGGCTGGGCAGACGAAGAGAAGACACGGCCCTGGGAGGCCGACACGATCGTCAACGTCTATTCGACGACCAAGACGATGACGGCTTTGACGGCGCTGCTGGTCGCCGACCGCGGCGAACTCGATTTCGATGCGCCGGTTGCACGATATTGGCCGGAATTTGCCCAGAATGGCAAGGCTGACGTCACTGTTGCCCAACTGATGAGCCATTCCTCGGGCCTGTCCGGCTGGGAAGTGCCGATCACGCGCGAGGACCTCTACGACTGGGACAAGGCGACATCGCTGCTCGCAGCTCAGGCGCCCTGGTGGGAGCCGGGTTCGCAGGTCGGCTATCATGCCATCACCCAGGGCTATCTGGTCGGAGAAGTGGTACGCCGGATCACCGGCAAGTCGCTGGGCACGGTGTTCCGGGAAGAAATTGCCGAGCCGCTGGAAGCCGATTTCCACATCGGACTGGATGCAAAACATGATCACCGGGTTGCCGATCTGATCCCGCCCAAAGCGGGCGCGGCGCAGGCGGCTGCCAATGACATCCAGCGCAAGACCTTTACCAATCCGGCAATAAACCCGCGCGACACCCGTACCCGCGAATGGCGCGGCGCGGAGATCCCGGCGGCCGGTGGCACCGGCAACGCGCGCTCGGTTGCCGAAATCCACGTTCTGCTCGCCAATGGCGGCGTCGCCAAGGGCAAACGCATCCTGTCCGAAGCGGGCTGCCGCAAGGCTCTGGAGCTGCAGATCGAAGGCAATGACCTGGTGCTGATGGGCCTGCCGCTGCGATTCGGCCTTGGCTTCGGCCTGACCGGGGACGTCGTGAAGTTGCCGAACGAAAACAGCATGTTCTGGGGCGGCTATGGCGGCTCGCAGATCCTGATCGACATGGAGAATCGCGCCACCTATTGTTACGTCATGAACAGGATGGGCGACGGCCTGCTCGGCGACATGCGGTCGGCCGACCTGATCGGAGCGGTCCGGGCCGCGAGCTAGAGACGCAGCTTCAAAAGGCGGCGGACCAAGCTGGGCCGCATCGTCTTCGGCTCCTTTGCCGTCTATCATATTTGCCAATCGACTTGGCCCTTGCTCCATGCGAGCAAACCGTCGGAGAAGGAGAATATGGATGCCGATGGAGCCCGCCTATATCGATCAAATGAAGCGGCTGATGGAGTGGGAAGCGTCGCGTACCGCGCCACCCCAGGACTTCCCCCGTCTCCCTGACCTGCCAGCTGGCCGCTACACCTCCCAGAAATATTATGATCTCGAACAGCAATATCTGTGGAAGAAATGCTGGCTGTTTGCCGCTCATATCGATGAAGTGCCGGAGCCGGGATGTTTCATGAAGTGGGAGCAGATCGGCGACCCGATCGTCATCGTGCACGGAATGGACGGCGAGGTGCGCGCCTTTTACAACACCTGCCGCCACCGCGGCGCACCGGTCGTGACCGAAGAACGGGGCCGGTCGCCGCGGCTGATGTGCGGCTATCACAACTGGACCTACAAGACCGATGGCACCTTGGTCGGCGTACCGGAAAAGCAGGATTTCGGTCCGGATTTCGACATGTCCTGCCGCAGCCTGATCCCGGTCAAGTGCGAGCGGCTGGGCAATCTGATCTTCGTCAATTTCGATGAAGAGGCGATGCCGCTGAAGCAGTGGCTGGGCCCGGTGTGGGAGGATTGGAAGGAATTTCGCTTCGACAAGATCCGGCTCGCGGCGCGCCACAGCTTCGAGCTGAAGTGCAACTGGAAGGTTGCGATGGAGGCCAATATGGAGGTCTACCATGTCCCCTTCATCCACCCCAATACGGTGTCGCCGCTGGTCGACAGCAAGCGCAATGTGAACACGCTCTATCCCAATGGCCACGCCCGGATGCTGGCACCGGCGCCGGCGCAGACCAGCCGCGAGCATGTCCGCGCCATCGACAGTCCGCCCAACTGGCAGGAGATCGAAGGCGTCGGCGAATTTGGCCGGACCTGCACGCAAAGCTACACGATGTTCCCCAACTGGGTATCGCCGCTGAGCAATTATTTCGTGCCGCCGCTGATCTTCTGGCCGACGTCGCTCAACACCACCCGGCTGGAACTGGTGACAATGGCGATGGACTGGGGCGACGGCCCGGCCCCCGATCTGTGGACCGTGCCCGACGACAGCAAGCCGAATGGCCGCGACATGTCGCCGATCATTCTCGAGGACACGCAATTTGGCGAGATGATCCAGAAATCGATGGAAAGCGACGGTTTCAAGAGCGTGCCGCTGAGCTATCAGGAAGCACGGATCTACAGCTTTCACCAGAATTGCGACAAGATGATCGGCCTCAACCGCGTGCCCGAAGAGCTCGCCGTCGAACAGGTAATCGGCGAGGAATGGGTCTATCCGAACGACCCGCGCGTTGCCGAGATGGACCAGCTGGAAGCCGCTGAATAATCTGACGAAAAAAATGGCGGCGCAGGCCGGGAAAAGGAATATTGATGGGACGGGTGCAGGACAAGATCATATTGCTGACCGGCGGCGCGATGGGGCTGGGCAAGGCATCGGCGAAGCGCCTGTCCGACGAAGGGGCACGGGTTCTGATCACCGATCACAATGCGGAAGCCGGAGCGGCAACGGCCGCCGAACTGGGACCCCATGTCGATTTCATCGAACAGGATGTCACCAACCCGGATCGCTGGAACGAAGTCATCGGCCATGTCGAAGCCGAATATGGCCGGCTCGACGTGCTGGTCAACAACGCCGCAGTCACCGTGTTCGGGTCGATCGCCGACGTCAGTTACGAGGATTTCCGCCGCTGCTACACTGTCGACGTCGACTCCATCTTTCTTGGCTGCAAGGCGGCCCTGCCGCTGATGAGCAAGACCGGCGGGTCGATCATCAATTTTTCTTCCGCCGCCGCGATCAGCGCCAGCGCCGATCTGGTCGCCTATAACAGCGCCAAGGCGGCCATTCCGATGATGACCAAATCGATCGCGCTCTATTGCGCGCGCGAAAAGAACGGGGTGCGCGTCAACGCGGTACTGCCCGGCACGATCATGACGCCCAATGTCCGCAGCGTGATCGACGGAACCCCCAATCCGGCCGAAACCGAGGAGGGGTTCAAGCTGGCCCAGCCGGTCGGCCATATGGGCGAACCCGACGACGTCGCGCATCTCGTGGTCTATCTGGCCTCCGACGAGAGCAAGTTCGCCACCGGTGCCGCCTTCGCGGTCGACGGGGGACTGAGCATATAGGGCATTTTCGCGGCGGAGAGGGGCGGGCAATGTCGTTATATTGCACCAAAGCCTAGCGTTTCGCGCGTCCAGTCCCTAAATGCACCAACATGCATTTTCTCGATCAAGCCAAAATCTATGTCAGCTCCGGTCAGGGCGGGCCCGGCGCTGTCAGTTTCCGGCGTGAAAAATATATTCAATATGGCGGCCCCGACGGCGGCAATGGCGGCAAGGGCGGCGATATCGTCTTTCTCGCGGTGGAAGGCCTGAACACCCTTATCGACTTTCGCTATGCCCAGCATTTCAGAGCCCCGCGCGGCAGGGGCGGCGCAGGCCGCAACCGTACCGGTGCCGGCGGCGAAGACCTGGTCATCAAGGTGCCGGTCGGCACCCAGATCCTGTCGGAAGACAAGGACCATGTGCTGCTCGACTTCACGCAGGAGGGTCAGCGCGCGACCTTTCTGGAAGGCGGCATCGGCGGACGCGGCAATGCCAGCTACAAAAGCTCGACCAATCGTGCCCCGCGCCAGCACCAGCCCGGCGAGCTCGGTGAGGAAGCAGCCGTCTGGTTGCGGCTCAAGCTGATCGCCGATGCGGGTCTGGTCGGCCTGCCCAACGCCGGCAAGTCGACGCTGATCAACAAGGTGACCAACGCCGACGCCAAGGTCGGTGCCTATCCGTTCACCACCATCCATCCGCAGCTTGGCGTGGTCCGCCACAAGAGCCGCGAGTTTGTGCTCGCCGATATTCCCGGACTGATCGAGGGCGCAGCCGACGGCGCGGGCATTGGCGACCGCTTCCTCGGCCATATCGAACGCTGCAAGATCCTGCTGCATCTGGTCGATGCGACCGGTGATGATCCGGTCTCGGCCTGGCAGACGGTCAGCAAGGAACTCGAGAAATATGGCGGCGGCCTTTCGGAAAAGCCCCAGATTCTGGCGCTCAACAAGGCCGATCTGCTCGACGACGAGCTGATGGCCGATATCGCCAGCCAGTTGCGGGCGGCCGGAGCGGAGCATGTGCTGCCGGTTTCGGGCGCGACCGGTGCCGGACTGGACGCGGCACTGGACAAGATTCTGGAAGCGGTGGGCGAAAACAGCTCGATCGAACGCAAGGGCCAGCCAGAAAATTCCTCGGGCGAAGAGGACAAAGCCAAGGACTGGTCGCCGCTGTGAATGGCGCAAAGCGGGAAACGATCGTCGTCAAGGTCGGATCCTCGCTGCTCGTCGGCGAGGACGGACAGGCGCGCCGGCCATGGCTCAAAACGCTGGTTGCGGATATCGCAAAGCGCCACCAGGCGGGCCATAATGTCATCATCGTTTCTTCCGGATCGATTGCCCTTGGCGCGCGCAGGCTCGGTCTCGAAAAAGGCGGACGGGCCAGTCTGGCCGATGCCCAGGCGGCGGCCTCGGTGGGGCAGATCGCCCTGAGCAGCCTGTGGTCCGAGCTATTGGCAGAACATGACATCACCGCGGCCCAGATGCTGCTCACGCTGGATGACCTGGAAGACCGCAAACGCTATCTCAACGCCACCGCGACGCTCGAAAAACTGCTCGAAAACCGGGCGATAGCGGTCATCAACGAAAATGACAGCGTGGCAACCGACGAGATCCGCTTTGGCGACAATGACCGGCTCGCCGCGCGCGTGGCGCAAGCGGCGGCAGCCGATCGCGTCATGCTGCTATCCGATATCGATGGCCTGTATGACCGGAGGCCGGGCAGCGAAACGCACGGACAGTTTATCGGCCTGGTGGAAAGCGTTGATGCGTCGATCATGGCGATGGCAGACGGCAGCTCCTCTTCCGGACTGGGATCCGGCGGGATGACATCCAAGCTGGAAGCCGCAAAAATTGCCAATCTTGCCGGAATCGAGCTGTCGATCATATCGGGCCGGGAAGACCATCCGCTGGAACGCTATGCCCTGACCAATGTCGGCACGCTGTTCCAGGCAGGAGACGGCGCCAATGCCCGCAAGGCCTGGCTTGGCGGCAGACTGACTTCGGCAGGAACGATCACCATTGATGCCGGTGCAATCTCTGCCTTGCAGTCGGGCGGCAGCCTTCTGGCGGCCGGCATTATCACCATCGAGGGGCAGTTTGAGCGCAGCGACGTGATCGAGATCCGGGATGCGCAAGGGGTGACCATCGCTCGCGGACTGACCGAATATGGCGCGCTCGATTGCGCCAAGATCATCGGCCATCGCAGTTCGGAGCTGGAAGCCCTGCTCGGCTATGCGCCGCGCAGCGCCGTGGTTCACCGCAACCAGATGGTGCTGGTCTAGCCACCATGACCCATACGCAAAGAAAGACAGTCGCGATCACCGGCGCGACAGGGTTTGTCGGCAGCAGGATGCTGGATCTGCTTGTACGCGAAGGCTATGAGGCAAAGGCGCTGACCCGCCGCAGGCAGGATGTCCGTCCGGGTGTCCAGTGGGTCGCTGGCGCACTGGACGACAGCAAAAGCCTCGACCAATTGTGTGCGGGCGCGGATATGGTTCTGCATATTGCCGGCGTCGTGAATGCTGCCGACCGGAGCGGCTTCGAATCCGGAAATGTCGCCGGGACGCTGGCCATGGTGGAAGCTGCCAAGCAAGACGGAGCGCGGCGGTTTCTTCACGTTTCCTCGCTGGCCGCCACCCAGCCGCAGCTGTCCGTCTACGGCGAAACCAAGGCCAAGGCTGAAAAAATCGTCGCCACCAGCGGCCTCGACTGGACGATTGTCCGTCCGCCCGCGGTCTATGGACCAGGCGACCGCGAGTTTCTCGACCTGTTCAAGATGGCGAGACTGGGATTTGTCCCCTTGCCCCCCGATGCCGACGGGCGGCTGTCGGTCATTCATGTCGAGGACCTCTGCTGCGCCCTGTTTGCCGCCCTGCCCCAACAGGACGACCTGACCGCCGGGATATTCGAGGTTGACGACGGCCTTGCCGGGGGCTGGACGCAGGCTGGTTTCGCGCAGGCGATCGGATGGGCAATCGGCAAGAAAATCTCTGCGGTGGGCATGCCCAAATCGCTGCTGCGGCTCGGTGCAGGGGCCGATCGCCTGCTAAGGGGCGACAAGGCCAAGCTCACCCGCGACCGGGTCAATTATTTCTGCCATGACGACTGGACGATTGATCCGGCAAAGCGCCTGCCGGTCGAACTGTGGCAGCCCCGGATCGAAACCGGCCAGGGTCTCAAGGACACGGCAGGCTGGTATCGTCAGAACGACTGGCTGTGATCAGCCTCAGAGGATCGAACCGGCAAACTGCTCATAGACATAGATGATGAAGGTGAGCGTCAGACCGGCCAGAAACATCCGGTAAGCCCAGGCGAGATAACGGTATTTCTTGCGCCCCAGCAGGGTGCCCATCTGGTAGATGTCGCGCAGCATTGCGCGATAAACGCTTTCCTGGCTCTGGAACTCGTGATCCAGCAGGCGGTCGACAAATTCCTCTTCCGACAGCGTGCCGAAGCCGCCAAAAAACAGCATGTTGGTTGGCCCGCCCTTGGGGGTGGTGAAGGATGGCATGACGGCAATCGCGGCCAGCCCAGCCGATGCAAAGGCGGCGATGGCCAGGATCAGCAGCGGCAGCGAAAGATTGCCGGCCTGGCTTTGTCCGATTGCCAGGGTGAAAACGATGAAGGTCGCGCCGATCAGCATATTGGCCTTGTGGTCCGCCATCATGCTCAACTGGACATGATGCTGCTGGGTCGTCCGTAGCGCATAAACCGCGTCATCCGGCCATTTTCTGTCTTCCACCATAGGTAACCCCCTCCGCTTCCGGGAAAGTGGCACAATCGACGCATTTGGGCAAGCTGATGCCGCTTTTGCGCCTTATTCGCTTGCCATTGGGGCGCATCCCTTGGCAAAGGTCTGCGAAGGCATTTTGGCCAGTGACACGAGGAAAGCAACAAATGGCAAATCGCGATGAAATCATGGCCAAGATCAGCGAACTGATCGGCCCCTTCAACAACAAGGGCGTCGATCTGTCGGCCGCCACCACCTTTCAGGGCGATCTGGAATGGGACAGCCTGACGGTCATGGATTTTGTCGCCGCGGTCGAGGATGAATTCGATATCATCATCACCATGAACATGCAGGCCGAAATCGAGAACGTCGGCCAGCTGGCCGATGCGGTAGCAAAGTTGATGGACAGCTGACGCCCGACACCCGTTCGCCCTGAGCTAGTCAAAGGGTCGCACGAGCGGGTGGTTGGTACTCCGGCAGGCTCAGCAAGAACGGAAGCAAAAATGACCGATCTACTCAGTAAATTCGATCCGCTCATCCGGGAGCGCGAAAACCTCCTTGCCACCGGCGTCAAGGACCCGTTTTCGCTGGTGATGGAGGAAGTGCTCTCGCCAACCGTCGCCGTGTGCAACGGCAAGGAAACCATTCTCCTGGGCACCTATAATTACATGGGCATGACCTTTGACGACGACGTGCGCGCAGCCGGCCTGAAGGCGCTCGCGGAATTCGGTTCCGGCACCACCGGCAGCCGCGTGCTCAACGGCACCTACAGCCTGCACCGGGATTGCGAGGATGCGCTCAGGGAATTTTACGCGATGGACCACGCGATGGTCTTTTCCACCGGCTATCAGGCAAATCTCGGTATCATCTCGACGCTCGCCGGCAAGGGCGACTATGTCATCCTCGATATCGACAGCCATGCGTCCATCTATGACGGCTGCGCGATGGGAAATGCCGAGATCGTCGCCTTTCGCCACAATGATGTCGAGGCGCTGGAAAAGCGGCTGAAACGGCTGCCCGCAGAAGCCGGCAAGCTGGTGGTCCTGGAAGGCGTCTATTCGATGCTCGGGGACGTTGCGCCGCTCAAGGAGATGGTCCGCGTCTGCAAGGAAAACGGTGCCATGGTGCTGGTCGACGAAGCGCACAGCATGGGATTCATCGGCGAAAATGGCCGCGGCGTCTGTGAAGCGCAGGGCGTGATCGACGACGTCGATTTCATCATCGGCACGTTCAGCAAGAGCGTCGGCACGGTCGGCGGCTTCTGCGTCTCCAACCATCCGAAATTCGAGATATTGCGGCTGGTCTGCCGTCCCTACGTGTTCACCGCCAGCCTGCCGCCGAGCGTGATGGCAACGGCAAGCACGTCGATCCGCAAGCTGATGCACAGCGGCAACAAGCGCGCCCATCTCTGGGAGAACAGCAAGAAACTGCACCAGGGCCTGCGCGACCTGGGTTTCACCCTTGGCACATCCGAGGCGCAGAGCGCCATCATCGCGGTAATCATGCCCGACCTCGAGAAAGGCGCGATGATGTGGCAGGCTTTGCTCGCGGAGGGGCTCTACGTGAACCTGGCGAGACCGCCGGCGACCCCGGCGAACATGACGCTGCTCCGCTGTTCGCTGTGCGCGGAACATACGAGCGAGCAGGTTGACCAGATCCTGGGGATGTTTGAAGCGGCGGGCAAAGCGGTTGGCGCGATTTAGCTGATCTACCCCTGTGTGTTGGCTGATTTGTTGGGCTAGCCTATCCCGCCTTGCGATCATCCTCGTCGACAAATTGCCTGAGCGCCGCGTTGATCCGTGTCTGATAGCCCCTGCCGGACTCCCTGAACCAGCGTAACACGTCCGCATCCAGCCGCAAGGTCACCTGCTCCTTCACCGGTCGATAGAATTTGCCCCGCTCAGCAGCCAACCAGTTTGTCTCCTCGGGCACGTCGGAAAGATCGATATCCTCTTCACGCATCGCGTCCAATGCGGCCAGTTGCTTCTCCAAATCGGGAGCATAATTTTCAGGTTTCTTCTTCATAGGCCTTTCTCTCAAATGCGGTCGCTTTCCGGGCGCTGATGATTCTGCCGCCGCTTTCGTCATCAAAATATGTATGGACGACCAGCAATGTTGCCGTGCTGACCCGGCCGATCGTTTTCCATCGATTTTCGTCTGGATGCGAGTCCAGTTGACTCAGGTGCAGAGGATCATCAAATACCAGAGCCGCAAGTTCGAACGAAACGCCATGTTTGCTTTTGTTGGCAGCAGCCTTGCGTTGATCCCAGCGCCATTTCATTTGGCACTACAAATATGTAACTACAAGCACTGTGTCAATATCGGAAAGCAGCTATGACCAACCCCATACTCATCGAACAGCGCGGCGCGATCGAGATATTGACGCTCAACCGCCCCGACAAGCTGAATACGATGAACGAGGCGATGATCTATGCGCTGCAGGATTATTTCCGGGGCCTGCAGAAGCGTCTGGATGTGCGGGTGGTGATTTTCCGTGCCGAGGGCCGGGCCTTTTGCGCCGGGCTCGACATTGGCGGCTGGAAGAATGACGGTTCCCGCGGACAGGTCCAGCATGTCTGGAACACGCAGCGCTCCATCGCGACAGTGATGCAGCTGATGCGGCAATGCCCGCAGCCGATCATCGCGCTGGCGCAGGGTGCGGCCTGCGGCGGCGGCTTCTCGCTGCTGCTTGCCAGCGACGTCCGCTATGGCGCGGCCAGCCTGAAGATGAACGCGGCCTATATCAAGATCGGCCTCGGTGGCTGCGACATGGGGTCGAGCTATTTCCTGCCGCGCATGGTCGGTGCCTCTATCGCCTCGGAACTGATTCTGACCGGGCGCTTCATCCATGCCGAACGGGCGGAAAGATACGGGCTGATCAGCGAAGTCGTGGACGAGGACAAGCTGCTCGCGACCGGCCTGTCGCTGGCCGGAGAAATGCTGGACACCGCGCCCATGGGCCTGCGCCTGTCCAAGGATGCCCTGAACCGCAATATCGATGCACAGAGTTTCGAGGCCGCGCTCGCGATCGAGGACCGGCAGCAGGTGATGCTGTCAATGACCGAAGACAGCCGGGAAGCGGCAAAGGCGTTTTTCGCGAAGCGGAAACCGGACTACAAGGACCGGTAGCGCTCATCATCGTTCCCGATGTTCGGTGCCCTCTCCCGCGGTGATGAAGACCGCGGTGGCGGAGCCTTCGACGTCGGCCGTGTGCCAGACACCCGGTGCGTTGATCGCATATTGGCCCGCCGATAATGTCGTGCGTTGCAGGATCCCGTCGGTCATTTCCTGGATCAGCGTGATTTCACCTGCGGCACACAGGACCACTTCCGCACCGTTCGGATGCATTTCCCAGGCATCCCAGCTTTCGGTGAACGTGTGCATCGCCACCAGTCGGCCCTCGGCACCGTCATCATCGTGTCGCGCGCCATATTGCGCATACCATTCCATCCCGCCGGTCATTTCGGGCTGAACCACTGCGGTTGCGCCGAGACCCAGATGGATCGGATTGCTTGCCAGCCTGTGCGGCATATGCCTTCTCCTTGCAGTCACCTTCTACTTGATTGCCCCACCCATGACCAGCCGCGGTAGCATCACCAGCGCGCCCAGAATCGGCCATTTGCGTTGCCACGGCCGGATCACATAGTCGGTTCCGGCATGGCGATTGATCTTCCATGCCAGATAGTCGATCCCCCCGGCATAGGTGGCAGAGGCCTTGGCCAGCCGGGCGAGCGTCAAAAGCTTGCCGTTGCGCCGCAATTGCCGCCATCTTTTTTCGGCCGCTTTCCGCGAGTCAGGGGATGTCGGCCCCCTGCCCCGGCCTTGGTCCCGTTCGGCGATGGTGGCGGCGACGGCTGATCCGAAGCGCGCATAGCGTTCGGGATCGGAATCGACCACCGAACCCGAACGATCCTTTCGCTCTGCCCGCAGTTCCGCTCCGTAGGTCAGCTCAAAGCCGCGCTTCCAGAGGTCCAGAATCCCATATTCGGTATCCGTGTCCATCATCGGACGAGTCAGGTCGAACAGAGTGACGGGCGCCCCGGCAATCGCCTCGACCACCTGCGCCTGTACCGGCCCATCCGCATGCCATGCCAGCCGCGCGGGCTGTGCAAATCGCGCCCAGACGCTGACCGCGCTGGCTGCAATGCGGTTCAGCCTGTGAAAATCCTCGTCGCTGAGCACTGCCACCTTGGCCACCAGACCTCCATGTTCGGCGGGAAAGACATTGGGCGGCAGCCGCCTGTTGGCCCCGACGAGCCAGCTCTTGCCATAGGCCTCCTCGTAGCTGGAAACGATCAGATAGAAATCGAGCATCTGCCCTTCGAGCTCGGTGGTGCGCAGGCAGGAGCCATAGAAGAGCACGGCCCGCGCGGCCGCGCCATATGAGGCAGCAATCGATGCGGCAAAAGCCGAAACGCGGGGATCCACCGGCTGCGCCAGTTCGTCTGCAATCAGGGTTTCGAGTTCGCTCACGCGAAACGCCTTAGCTCAAGCGGCCAGCCGAAGGAAGGAAACTGCCTTGGTCGACTTCAGCACGATCGGATGGCCGGGCTGGGCGCAGAAGAGTTCACCGTCCATCAGCACGTTGCTGCCTTCTCCCTCGATCCGGATCGTGTCGCCACGTTCCAGATGAATGCCCTTCTGAACATTTTTGCCGAGCCGTCCGAATATTACCGACAGCAGAAAACGGACAATCGCACCGGCGCGCTGGTCGATCGCCAGAAACTGCATCCGGCCGATCGCGTTCTGGTTGCGCATCGACCGCTTCATCAGCAGCAGCCGTTCCAGCGTGGTGACGATCAGCACGGCAAAATTGCCCTGAAACTGACCGTCGCGGATCAGCGATATCTTGATCGGGCGCGACCGGTTGGGCAGAAACTTGCCCCGAATCCCGAACAGGACCGAGGCGAGCGCGGCGAACACCGTCAGCACATGGGCTGCGGCATTGGGCAGTCCCAGCGGATAAATCTTGTGGCGGCAGTAGAGAATGAATTCCGACAGACCCGCACCGCCGAGAAACATGCCGAGGACGACCTTGCTGTCCTTGCCGCCATCGGAAAGCGCAATCAGCTCGCGGGACACGAGATGCTCGTGCAGGTCATGCTTGGCGAGCTCGACGATCCGCTCCAGTGCCTTCAGCGGGTTGCCCTCGGCGCCCAGATCGAGCGCGATCAGATTGGTCTTGCCATTTGGCAGCACGGCGACCGGTGGAGGGTTATCGCCAAAATGGCCGCCCTGATACAATTCCGTCAGCGCAGCCTGCACGGTTCCGTCACCGCCGTTGATCACCAGCACCTTCGGCTTCACCCGGGCAATGGTTTCCAGTGCCTTGGCAATTTCGTGAACATGATCCACTTCATAGTGGAAAACGTCGCTGTTCTTGACGCAATAGGATCTGACTTCTGGCAAAATCGCCCGATTTCCAGTTGAATTCGGATTGGAAAGAAGCGCGACATTTGCCATAAATTAGCCCCAAATTACGCAGTGCACAGGATAGATCACATATATTTCATGCTGATGCTGATGGTTTTGACCTCATTGCCAAGCGCAAATTTGGTCTTCTTGTAGCTTGGCTTGCCAAGGTTGAAGATGCTGATGCTCGGGTTGTTCGACATGCCGCCACCGTCGCTGGAAATATCGGTCTTGCCATTCCCGTTCAGGTCGTGACGCACGGCAATCGCATATTCGCCGGTCTTGCCGAACGGCAGACAGAAGGTCATCTTCTGGGCGGTCACGGGCACTTCGATGCGGTTTAGCCACGCACCGCTTTTCAGCCATTCGTCCTTGGTGCCGCGGTAGCTTTGGACCCGGATCTTGCCGGTCGCCTCTTTCAGCCCGGCAATTTCCACTTTCACCGCAGGACCTTTGCCCGTCCGGCAGGGGCGCATGTCATTGGGTATTTCCCGGCCACCTGCAAAGGCAGGGGCAGAGGAAAGCAAAAGGGTGGTCGATAATGCGATGGAAGCCGCAAATTTCAACATGACGAAGTTACTCCTAGTCGTTATACCCGCGCCATCACTCCGACACGGTCAAGAATCAGCCCCCGATCCGCAGATTGTTATGGAATTGATTTGCGGCGAAAACATGGTGAGAGGGAGACAACAAGTTGAAACTGCTGACTTCCGCTGATCGCTATCTGGCGAGGCTGATTGCCGTGCCCCTGTTCAGCACGCTGGTGATAGCGGCCATGCTGCTGGTGCTCGAAAAAATGCTGCGCCTGTTTGATTTTGTCGCTGCCGAAGGGGGCCCCGTCAGCGTCGTCTGGCGGATGCTGGCCAACCTGATTCCCGAATATCTGTCGCTGGGCATCCCGATCGGCTTGCTGCTCGGCATATTGCTGGCATTCCGGCAGCTGGCCCTGAGTTCCGAACTCGATGTTTTCCGTGCCGTCGGCCAAGGCTACGGGCGGCTCCTGCGGGTGCCGTACATGTTTGCGGCGGCGCTGATGCTGGTAAACCTGGCCCTGGTCGGCTTCATCCAGCCGCTGTCGCGCTATTATTACGAAGAATTGCGTTTCGAATTGCGGTCCGGCGCACTCGGTGCCTCGATCAAGGTCGGGGAATTTACCAGTCTCGGCAGCCGGATGACGCTGCGGATCGAGGAAAGCCGCGACAACGGCACCAAGCTCAGCGGGATGTTTGTCCGGGCCGAAAGCAAGACGGGCCAGACCGTCTCGGTCACCGCTAAAAGCGGTCAGTTTCTGGCGACCGACGACCCCGACACGATCATCCTGCGCCTGACCGATGGGGTGCTGATCCATGATGCGCCAAATTACCAGAAGCCGCGGATATTGAGCTTCAGCAATCATGACCTGCCGATTGACCTGCCCACGATCGAATCCTTTCGCTCCCGGGGAGGCAAGAATCTTGAATATACGATACCGGAGCTGGTGCGGGTCGGTCTCGACACGAAGCGCCCGGAGGCCGAACGCAACGAAACCCGTTCCAATTTCCATTTTCGCATGGTCGAGGTGGTGATGATGTTGCTGATGCCGTTGCTGGCCGTTGCGCTGGCGGTTCCGCCGAAACGTTCGACCTCGGCGCTCGGGGTCTTTCTGTCGATCGTGATGATTGTCACCTATCACAAGGTCAATGAATATGGCGAGGACATCGGTTCCCTCGGGCTCGTTGATCCGATCATTGCCCTCTGG
Organism: Parasphingorhabdus sp.; assembly: GCF_036964565.1. GTDB lineage: Bacteria > Pseudomonadota > Alphaproteobacteria > Sphingomonadales > Sphingomonadaceae > Parasphingorhabdus. Next base: position 123,660 of record NZ_JBALTN010000004.1, read on the forward strand.
CTGCCCTTTTGCCTGTTCGCCGCGCTGATCATCTGGATGTATCATGTCGCCGCCCATGTTCCGGGTGGCCAGCCGATCGGGGCACTGGAAAAGGCATTTTCGAAGTTCGGCGGGGTGTTCAAAGGCCTGCTCAGCTTCAACCGCAAGCGCGCGATGGTGGAGGAATAGCCGGCCATGGACTTTTTCCCTTCCCGCACGCTTGCCATCTACATGGCGAAAATGTTCGTCATCCGCACGCTGGCGGTCTTGGCCTTGCTGGTCCTCGTCCTGCAGGCACTGGACCTGCTCGGAGAAAGCGGCAAAATTCTGGCGCATCCCGGCAACGGCGAAGCCGAGCTGTGGACCTATGTCTCGTTGCGTGCACCACAGCTGATCGCGCGCTTCCTGCCTTTTTCGGTGCTGTTGGGAACGATCATCACGCTGGCCACGCTGAACCAGAACAGCGAGGTCATTTCGATGAAGGCCGGGGGTCTTTCGGCCCATCAGATACTCGCTCCGCTTATCGTCGCCAGCATGGGCGTGGCCGTCCTGTCCTTCGTGTTCAATGTAACACTAGTGGCCCCGGCGACCGCCCGCCTTTCGCAATGGGAAAAAGTGGAATTCGGCCCCATTCCGGCCGAAAGCAACGTGCGAACCAATGTCTGGGTCAAGGATGGCAACAACCTGATCAACGCGCGGCTGGTAACCGGGCGCGCCGACAATGTGAGGCTGCAAGATGTCAGGATTTTCAATCGGAGCGCCAACGAGCTGAACAGCCTGCTCCAGGGCGAGGAGGCCCGGTTTACCGGTAAAGGATGGTTGCTGACCGGGGTCACCCAGTTCGATGTGGCCACCGGCACCGAGGAGAAAAGGCCGGAACTGCTGATCGGCGATTCCATCAGGCCGGATCAGTTCACCCTCAGCAATGTCAGCGCCGACAGCCTGTCGATATTTGCCTTGCATGGGGCGATTGAAGAACTGCAGCGCGCGGGACGCCCGACGATGAGCCTCGAGGCGGGCTGGTGGCACAAGATTTCCGGGCCGATGTCATCGATCCTGATGCCGCTGCTGGGCGCTGTCGCGGCGTTCGGCCTTGCCCGTTCCGGACAGCTGTTCATCAGGGCGGTGATCGGCATGGCCCTCGGCTTTGCCTATTTCGTGGCGGACAATTTTGCACTCGCGATGGGCAATATCGGCGCCTATCCCGCGCTGCTGGCGGCATGGGCACCGTTCCTGCTGTTTTTCCTGATCGGTGAAACCGTACTTATCCGAACCGAAGAATAGCCGGCTCAGGCGCGTCCGGTGCTGCCGCGTACCAGACCGACGACCAGAGTTCGAAGGCTTCCATGGTTCGCCCGGTAAAAGGGCGACTCGGTCGGCAATTCGGCGGCGATGCGCCGGTGCGCTTCACCCAGGCTGTGATAGGGCACGCCCGGCAGCAGGTGGTGCAATGCATGATAGCGGAGTCCGACCGGAGCCCACAAGGCTGGCAGCGTTGACGGTGGCGGAACGTTGACGCTGTCGAGATATTGCGCGGTCACGCTCATCTCCTGGCCGTCATTCTCCCACAAGTGCGCGACCAGGGTCCGGATCTGGTTGAGGATCACGCTGCCGGACATGATCGCCATGAATATCAGAAAGGCCCGCACCGGAAGGATGCCGGTCGAGACCATGACAATCAGGGCAATAGCCCACAGGCTGGCAGCGATCTCGCAGGCGATCCAGCGGCGCCTGAGCTCGCCTTCCGCCGGCTTGCGGCGAAACTCGGGATTGATGATCAGGCCGGAATAGCGCTCCACGACGACACGGCGCAGCGGCGGAATGAAAAGCGAAAGCGGCGACAATATCGCGTAGCGGAATAGCAGTGCGACCGGAGCCAGCGCCGCCACGACCACGAACAGCGGCACCGACCAGGGTTTCATCAGGGCCAGCGGCAAATATTCCGGATCCTCGATCGTGCCGTATTTCTTGGTCCGGTGATGGATGCTGTGAATGCCCTCGTACATGAACGACGGGATCAGCATCGGCACGCCAAACAGGGCATTCCACGCAAAATGGAAGCCGGGCAACGCATTGCGGCGCACATGGGTCAATTCGTGAATGAAGCTTCCGGCCCGGTACAGGGCGAGAATCGCCACCGCTCCGAAGGCGATGGCAAGCGCCGTGGAGGGGCTCAGGATCGCACCCGCAAGCGCGCCGTAGCCGACGGCCACCGACGCTAGGAAGTCGGCCCAGTAGATGGCCGGCTTGGGCGTATTGAGGTCGCGGGTCACTTTCGCGGCAGCCCGGATCAGCTCATTGTCCTCCGCTACAGGAATGCGCGTGGAGGCCTGGCGCAGATCGGCAGCCGTTTCCGGCGCATTTTTCGTGAAGATCGTTGTCGAACTCATAAATACCTGCATGTTTGTTGAGCCTGTATAGAGCAGCATATCGTGGCGACATCATGGCAAGGACAAGACAGCGGCAACGTTGTCGCCCTTGACATTGCGCCGCGATTAACGTCTCAGCCAGCCGTGAATATCGAAGGACAGAATATGGTGGCCAATCAGGATATAGTGATCGTGCCGGTTGCTACCAAGGCCCAGATCGGACAGTTTATAGATATCGCCTATGAACTCAATGCCAGTGACCCGCACTGGGTTCCGCCGCTGAGATCCGAAGTCTCCAAGCTCATCACCCCCGGCAAAAACCCGTTCTTCGAACATGCCAAAGTGCAGTTTTTTCTGGCGTTGCGCGCGGGAAAAGTGGTTGGCCGGATCAGCGCCCATATCGACGAACTGGCGCTCCAGCAACCGCCCGAGCAGGGCATGGGCCCAGGAACCGGCAATTGGGGCATTATGGAAGCGAAAGACGAAGCCGCCATGCATGCCCTTATCCGCGCGGCCGAACAATGGCTGAGCGATCAGGGCATGACCCGCGTCCTCGCCCCGCTCAGCCTGTCCGTCTGGGAGGAACCGGGATTGCTGACACAGGGTCACGAGCAGAGCCCGATGATCATGATGGGCCATCACAACCCCGCCTATCAGCGCTGGATAGAAGCGCTGGGCTACGAGGTGGCGAAGCGTCTGGTGACCTATGACCTGCCGGTAAAGGACGGATTTCCGGACCTGATCAACCGCATTGTCGCCTCCGGAGAACGCAACAAGAAGCTCGTGATCCGCAAGGTGGACAAGAAGCATTTTGACCGCGATGCCGCAATCATCATGGGCATCCTGAACGACGCATGGTCGACCAACTGGGGGTTTGTGCCGATGACCGATCACGAGATCGATCATGCCGGCAAGAGCCTCAAGCCGATTGTCCATGAGGCGCTGATCCGGATTGCCGAACTCGACGGCGAACCGGTTGCCTTCATGATGACCCTGCCCAACATGAATGAGGTGATCCGGGGACTGGGGGGCTCGCTGCTGCCATTTGGTTGGGCGAAGCTGCTCTGGTGGCTGAAATTCCCCAAGGCGCAGTCGATGCGGGTGCCCCTGATGGGCGTCAAGAAGGAATTGCACAACACCCGCCTGGCGAGCCAGATGGCCTTCATGATGATCGAATATATCCGCCGCGACGCGGTCGCCGATTTCGGCACCCGCTATGCGGAGATCGGCTGGATACTGGAAGACAACCAGGGAATGGTCGCGATTGCCGACGCGATCGGCGCCGCAATCAACCGGGAATATCTGATCTACCAAAAGACGGTCGGTCCGACCCAGCCTTGATCATTCGCCAACCGGTGACAGTCTAGATATTCAGATCCACCCATGCCGGCGTGTGATCGCTGGCCTTTTCGCGACCGCGATGCTCCTTGTCGACACCGCAGCTCTTCAGGGCGTCGGCCGCCAGCGGACTGAGCAGCAGATGGTCGATGCGAAACCCCTGGTCGCGTTGCCAGCCGCCGCTGCGATAATCCCAGTAGGTCCAGATTTTACCCGCCGGATAGGTCACGCCCAACGCATCGGTCCAGCCGTCATTCAGGATGCGACGATAGCCTTGCCGGCTTTCCGGCTGCATCAGCGCATCATCCTGCATCGCCCGGACCGAATAGACATCATTGTCGCGCGGGATCACATTATAGTCCCCGGCCAGCACCGCCGGCACCTCTTCGGCCCAGATTTCGGCGGCACGGTCGCGCAAGCGCTTCATCCAGCGCAGCTTGAAATCGAATTTCGGGCCGGGATGCGGATTGCCGTTGGGCAGATAGATGCTCGCGACGCGAACCTTCTGTCCGTCCTTGCTGCTGATATTGGCCTCTATATAGCGGCTGTGCTCGTCTTCCGGTTCCCCGTCCAGACCACGCTTGACCTCTTCCGGTACCTGGTCGCGCGCCAATATCGCGACACCGTTGAAGCTCTTCTGCCCGTGCCAGATCGCGCCATAGCCGATTTCTTCGAACTTGTCGGCCGGGAAGCCCTCGTCCTGCGTCTTGATTTCCTGCAGGCACGCGACATCCGGCCGGGTTTCATCGAGCCATTCCAGCAGGCGCGGCAGCCGGGCCTTGATGCCGTTGATGTTGAAGCTTGCGATCTTCACTTAAATGGAAAAGCTGGAACCGCAGCCGCAACCCGAGGCGGCGTTGGGATTGGTAACCTGAAATGCGCTGCCGCCCAGCGACTCCACGAAATCGACCGCGCTGCCGCGCACGAGATCCAGGCTGATTTCATCGACGACGAGCGTGACACCCGATTCCTCGACCGCAACATCATCGTCCTCAATGCCGTCGGCGAGACCGAAACGATACTGAAAGCCGGAACAGCCCCCGCCTTCGACGGCCAATCGCAATATTGCGGACTTGCCCTGTTTTTGAGCGATCGCAGCAACGCGCTTGGCAGCATTGGGGGTCAGGATGATATCCTGTTCGACGGGTGCAAGAACTTGGTTCATGCTTTCAAGATAGGGACAAACAAAAGGAGCGGCAAGCCCTAAGCTCTGACCGCCCCTTCATGCACCCTCTCCCAAAGGTGTTGAATCTATCTTATTCGGCTGGGCCACCCAATGCAACGCCGGAATTCAGCTTCTGGGCGATCAGGAATTCATTGGACTGCATGAACGGGATTGGATTGACGGCTTCTCCGGCGATACGCACTTCATAATGAAGATGGCTGCCGGTCGACCGGCCGGTGGAACCCATGAAGCCGATCAGGTCGCCGCTCTTGACGCGTGCATTGGCATCGACGTTGAGGCGCGACATATGGCCATAGCGGGTCTGGATCCCGTTGCCGTGGTTGATTTCGATATACTTCCCATATCCGTTCACCCACTGCGCACGACCGACGATCCCGTCGGCCGTAGCATATATCGGGGTGCCAATCGGTCCGGCCATATCAAGACCCTTGTGATTGGCGCGGCGACCGCGAAATGGATCGGCACGAAAGCCGTAGGAACTGGTCAGGGTAAAGTCGGTTACCGGCTTGCGCGATGGAATGGTCAGCTTGACCGCTTCCTGCTTGCCCTGTCCGGCCCACTTCTCGAAAATCATCTTGAAGGCGGGATCCGATTCGCCAAGCGCGCTTTCCGCGGCCTGGCTCTTGAGAACATCGACGGGGATGCTGGCTTCGGAGGATGCTTCTGCTGATGCAGCGGTGGAAAAAATCATTGCCGAGCCAAGGAATGCAATGGCTGTGATCTTGCTCACAGATTTACGAATTAAAGCGACTATGTTTTCGTTCATAAAATGATCGAACCTTTTACTAGCGACCCATGCAATCCATGGCTTGAATTTTTTTTGGAACCTTTGCCCCTGTCGATCATTTGTTGATCGAGTGGTGTTGTAAATTCATTCCGTTTAATTATTCAACACCATAATAATATTCCCGGGTCAGACCGGCTGTTCGGCGCGCTGAGTCGTTGAATGGAGGCTTTAATCCGCCTTTGAAATGGGTTTTTACCAGTTTTTGCCAGTGGTCATGTGGCGACAGGTCGCGTCTGCGGACCTCATATTCGAACCATTTCGTGCCAAATCCGACGTGGGTGATTTCATCCTGATAGATTCGGCCCAGCACCCGAGCGGTCAGAATGTCGCCCTGTCGCTTGAACCGTTCCACGGTTTCCGGAGTGACGTCCAGCCCGCGCGCTTCGAGCACCATCGGCACGATCGCCAACCGGGCGGACACATCATGCGCGGTGTTTTGGGCGCTGTCCCAGAGGCCGTCATGGGCGGGAAGCGCGCCGTACCAGCAGTCCATCTCCCGCAGGCGCCGGTCGAGCAGCACGAAATGCATGGCCTCTTCCGCACCGACCCGCATCCAGTCGTCGGTGAATTCGCGGGGAAATTGCGATCCGAATCGTCCGATCATGTCAAACGCAAGGTCAATGGCCACGAATTCGATATGCGCCAAAGCGTGAATCAGCGCGACGCGGCGAGGTATCGAGGTGCCCGTGCCTCGCCTCGGCATATCGCGTGGCCGCATCAGGATCGGCCGATCCGGCCGCGCCGGCATGTCTGGCATGCTGTCACAGAAATCGAAGGAGAGGCGTCCAAGTCGCCACTGCCGGGCGGCATGGCGTGCAGCCATGACCTTTGCGGCCGGATTGGCGGTCTGCAGCACGCGCAGAACGGCCGCACCGACGCCAGCTTGCTCTATCATTGCCGAAATTCTAGGCCGCCTGCACCGCAGCCAGAACCTCTTCGGCATGGCCCTTGACCTTCACCTTGGGCCAGGCCTTGAGGACGGTGCCATCGGGTCCGATCAAAAAGGTCGAACGGATGATGCCCATGAAGGTCTTGCCGTACATCTGCTTTTCCGCCCAGACACCGATTTTTTCGAGAAATTCGGTGCTTTCATCCGAGGCGATATCGACGGTCAGCTCCTGCTTGGTGATGAAATTCTGCTGCCGCTTTGGCGAATCGGCAGACATTCCCAGCACCGCTGCGCCGGCCTTTTCAAACTCCGGCAGAAGCGCGGAAAAATCCCTTGATTCGGTCGTGCATCCGGGCGTGCTCGCTTTCGGGTAAAAGAACAGCACCAGTTTCTTGCCGGCATAGTCGGATATCTTCACCGGGCTGCCGTCCGGTGCCACCAGCTCCATATCCGGAATTTTGTCGCCCACATCGATCATTTGATATCTCCTAATATTTCATCCGGGTCCGGCCGCAGGTGCCGATTCCACTCGTCAATAACGCATTGCCTGGCCTTGTCATAGCCATCCAGCAGGGCTTCCCAGCTTGCCTGCCCCGCTGCCTTGGCGATCAGCGCGCGGCTGGTTTCCGGAGGATAGTCGCAATCCGGCGACATCAGCCGCAAGGCTACCAGGAGCCGCGTCATCAGGTCATGGGCGGTCACCATGTCTTCGCCCAGATGACCGCCGGCAACCAGTGCGCGCACTGCCTTGCCCAGCTGCGGATGCAGCGCTTCGCCAGTCTTCAGCTGCAAAAAATGAACGATGAATTCCCAGTCGACCAGCCCGCCTTCCATCAGTTTCGTGTCGAGCGGCCCCTTCGGCGGCTTGTGCTGGACAATATCCAGCCGCATTTTCCGGACCGCCTTGCGCAATTCTTCCGGTTCGCGGTGATCGCGCAGGATTTCGTGCATCTGCTCGCGGAGACCCTGCCGCGCGTCAGAGCTGCCGTAGACCGGCCGCGCCCGGGTCAGCGCCATATGTTCCCAGGTCCAGGCGCTGTCCCGCTGGTATTTGTAAAAGCTCTCCAGCGACACCGCCAGCGGCCCTTGCGTTCCCGACGGGCGCAAGCGGGTGTCGACCTCGTAGAGCGGACCCGCAGCGGTCGGCACCGACAAGGCGGTCACGATCCGCGCGGTCAGACGATTATAATAGCGGGTTGCGCCCAGCGGGCGCTCCCCGTCGGACTCGGCGCTGTGATCGCCGGAAAACAGGAAAATCAGATCAAGATCCGAGGCATGGGTCAGTGCTTCGCCGCCGAGGCGACCGAGGGCCAGGATGGTCAGCGCGCTGCCGTCGATTTTTCCGTGCGCCAGCTCAAATTCGGCAATGGTTGCATCGGTCAGCACCTGGATCGCCGCTTCCGCGACCCGGGCATAGCCCTCCGATATGTCGAGCGCATCATGGCGACCCTCGATCAGCTGCACGCCGAGAGCGAAGCGTTTCTCGCCCACCCGCTCACGGACCCGGTCCAGCAGAATCTGATAATCGTCGCCGGGTTCGGTACGGGAAAATTGTGCGGCGAGACTGTCGACCGAGGGCGGCAGGTCGAGCGCCGTGGTGTCGATCAGCCCGTCAAACAGTTCCGCTCGCCGGGCCAGTTCATCCGCCAGCACCGGTGCGTGGCTGAGGATCTGGCTGAGCAACTGGAGCAGGCCTGGTCGCGCCTCGAGAATCCGGAAAAAGTTGATCGCGGTGGGCAATTTGTCGATCAGGCTGTCGAGCCGGGCGAGCGCCTTGGTCGAATTGGGGGCGGTCGCGATCGCGTCCACCAGGTCCGGCAAGATTGCTTCGAACGATTCCTGCGCCGCCGAGGATCGCAGCGCCGTTACCTTGCCGCTCCGCCAGCGCTTGATCGCCTGAACAAAGCTGTCGCCTTCCACCAGATTTTTTTCGGCTATAGCAGCGGCCAGCTTTCCTTCATCCGTCGGCAGGCGCGCGCTATCCTCGGGTTCGATCAGATCGTCGTATATATTGCCGACGGCATCGACATGCGGGGCCAGCAGATCGAGCAATGTCTGACCGTCTTCGAGTCCGTGCAGCCGCGCCACCCGGTCGAGCTCCGCCATGCCGTCGGGCAGGCTGTGGGTCTGCTGGTCATTGACCATCTGCAAGCGGTGTTCGATCACCCGGTAGATTTCATAGGCCTCGCTCAGCACGTTGGCCTTCTCGGCATCGATCCTTGCCGCCTTGACCAGCGCGGCCAGCGCATCGCGGGTTGCCGGGACGCGCAAATCGGGTTGCCGGCCGCCGAAGATCAGCTGGTGCATCTGGGCGTAGAATTCGGTTTCCCGGATCCCGCCGCGCCCGCGTTTGAGGTCAAAGCCGGGCCCGAATTTCTGCCCCGCGGCATAATGGTCGCGGATTTGCGCGGTCACCGATCCGATATTGCGGATCGCGCCATAATCCAGCGACCGCCGCCAGATGAACGGATTGATGGTCTCAAGAAAATTGCGGCCCAGCGACTGGTCGCCGGCTGCCGCCCGCGACCGGATGAAAGCCGCCTGCTCCCAGGCGAGTGCGCTCGATTCATAATAGCTGATCGCTGCCTCGACCGGCAGCGCAACGGGACTCACTTCCGGCGACGGCCGCAGCCGCATGTCGACCCGGAACACATAGCCCTCGGCGTCGCGACTGTTGAGCGCCTCGACCAGCTGCTGGCCGATCCGCCGGGCCGCATCGCTGGGCTCTTCCTTGCCGCGGACCGGAATCTTTTCCGGATCATAGATGAAGATCGGATCGATATCGGACGAATAGTTGAGTTCGCGACTGCCATGCTTGCCGAGCGCGATGATCGAGAAGCCTTCCAGCGGCGCATCGGGATAGCGCGTCGCGTAGATATCCGCGAGCGCCTCGTCCAGCGCCCGATCGGCAAAATCGGACAAGCGGGTGATCACATCGGTCAGCGACAGCTGCCCGGCCAGATCCCCGATTGCGAGGGTCAGCGCCAGCGCCCGTTTTTCCTGGCGCAGTTTCTGCCGGACATTGGCGGCTTTCGCTCCGGCCTGCGCGCAATAGTCGAACGCACCATCGAGATTTTCCGCCGCCAGCAGGTCGGCCAGGTCCGGCTGCACTTCGAGCAGCATCTTCAGATAGGGCGCATGTTCGCGCGCGCGCCTCAAGGCGTCGGAAAGCAGGCCTGGCTGGGGAAGCAACGATAGGGTCATCCGACGAGCTTTAAGGTCTCGCGCGGATTTGTCACGCCTCGCCGTATCGACCGCAGGGATTGGCCTATGCTTTTGTCTTGTCGATCAGCACCGCCTGCTGCCAGGCGCCGGGCGCCTTGTCGGTGCGATGGATGCAGCCCGCCCAGCAGCAGGGCCGGCGCTTGCCTTCCTTCAATTCCTCGACGGTTCGCCCGATCCGCCTGTCCCGGGTCTTGGCCTGCCTGGCATCTTCTACCCAGCAGATGAACTCGTTGCGGCCAAGCGGCGTGAGGCCTTGCCACAGCGCGCGGATCTCCGTGTCTGCCTCAAGGGCAGCGCGCAGGTCGTCCGCCACCTGATGGACGGTTCCCTCGGCCAGCGTCTCGGTCATGGCGCCATTGTTACTGGCCCCGCAAGGCGAAATCAACCGGTGCCGGCGTCCGCCAGATAGTCGCGCGAGAAGGCGTCGGCGAAGGCGGCGAAACGCCCCTCGGCAATGGCGGCGCGCATGCCGGCCATCAGCGACTGGTAATAGGCAATATTATGCTCGGTCATCAGCATCGCGCCCAATATCTCCTTCGCCCGGATCAGATGGTGCAGATAGGCGCGGCTGTGGCTGGCACAGACGGAGCAAGCGCAGCTTTCGTCGAGCGGGGCCAGATCCTCGGCAAATTTGGCGTTGCGGATATTGATCGCGCCGCGCGCGGTGAAGGCCTGGCCGTTGCGGCCGGAGCGGCTGGGCAGCACGCAATCGAACATGTCGACGCCGCGCGCCACCGCGCCGACCAGATCGTCGGGCTTGCCGACGCCCATCAGATAGCGCGGCTTGTCGGCGGGCAACTGGTCCGGCGCATAGTCGAGCACGCCGAACATTGCCTCCTGTCCCTCGCCCACCGCAAGGCCGCCGATGGCGTAGCCGTCAAAGCCGATGTCGATCAGCGCCCGGGCCGAGGCGGCGCGCATGTCGCGGTCGAGCGAACCCTGCTGGATGCCGAACAGCGCCGCTTTCGCCGCATGGTCGGTGCCACTGTCAAAGCCGTCGCGCGACCGCTTGGCCCAGCGCATCGACCGCTCCATCGAGGCGAGGGCCTCGTCGCGGGTGGCACCATTTTTCGTGCATTCGTCAAAGGCCATGACGATATCGCTGCCCAGCAGCCGCTGGATTTCCATCGACCGTTCCGGCGTCAGCATGTGGCGCGAGCCGTCGAGATGGCTCTGGAATTCGACGCCGTCCTCGCTCAATTTGGTCAGCTCCGACAGGCTCATCACCTGATAGCCGCCGCTGTCGGTCAGGATCGGGCGGTCCCAGTTCATGAACTTGTGCAGCCCGCCGAGCCGCGCGACCCGTTCCGCGCCAGGGCGCAGCATCAGGTGATAGGTGTTGCCGAGAATGATGTCGGCGCCGGTCGCGCGGACGCTTTCCGGCTTCATCGCCTTGACCGTGGCGGCGGTTCCGACCGGCATGAAGGCGGGCGTGCGGATGTCGCCGCGCAGCATCGAGATGGTGCCGGTGCGGGCCTTGCCGTCGGTGGCGGCGATCGAGAAGGCGAAGCGCTCAGCCATGATCATGGCCTGACCCGGTGGTGATACCGGATTTGACAGCTTCGGGTTTGTATTTTGGCGTCGGGCGTGCAAGCATGGCTGAGTCCTGTTCGAATTTGCCAGTTGCTGTGCAGGATGGCAGCCTGTTTTCAAAGACCTAAATCGGGAGACTCCCATGACACATGCCACCAGACTTGGTTCCGCCGCCGCCGCGCTGATCGCTGCGGCCACCCTGTCCGCCTGCTCCGGCGGCGCCAGCGAAGCGACCGGCAACAGCGCCGAAGCCTCGACCAGCGAAGCGACCGAGGTTGCCGCGGCCGAGAAGGAGAAATGCTACGGCATCGCCCTCGCCGGCAAGAATGACTGCGCCGCCGGCGAAGGCACCAGCTGCGCCGGGACCGCGGTGCTCGACTACCAGGGGAACGCCTGGAAATATACCGCGCCGGGCGAGTGCGAGGCGATGGGCGGCTCGCTCACCGCCGTCGCCGACAATGACCCGCCGGTCGCGCCCGCGGTCGATCCGGTCGCAGGCTAGGCGCCAGGCCAAACCAGACCAGGGGCTGCCAGCGCCCTCGCCGGACCCCGTTCGGGCCGGCGGGGGCCGCCCCGCCCGCGCCCTTTACCCTAGCCGGGCAGGCCGCTGATCGACTTCACTTCCATGAAGTCGCGCAGGCCGTAGACGCCGCCCTCGCGGCCGTTGCCGGACTGCTTGTAGCCGCCGAAGGGCGCGCCGGGCGCCGGGCCCCAGTTGTTGATCACGACCATCCCGGCCTTGAGCTGCGGTGCCACCGCGGCGGCCTCCGCCGGGTCGCCGGAAATCACCGCGGACAGGCCATATTCGGTGTCATTGGCAATCTCGATTCCCTCCTCGAGACTGTCGTAGCTCATCAGCGTCACCACCGGCCCGAAGATTTCCTCCTTCGCGATCCGCATGTCGCGGGTGACGCCGCTGAACAGGGTCGGCTTGACATAATAGCCGCGGTTGACGTTGGTCGGCAGGTCGGTACCGCCGGCCTCCAGCGTCGCGCCTTCGTCGATCGCCGACTGGATCAGGTCCTGGATCTTGCCATATTGCGCCTTGTTGACCACCGGCCCCAGATGCCCGCCCTCGGCCGTCGGGTCGCCGACCTGCTGGCTCTCGACGATCTGCCGGACCACCGTGATCGCGTCGCCGGTCTGGTCCTTGTGGACCAGCACCCGGGTCGGCGCGATGCAGCTCTGGCCGGTGTTGACCATCACCCCGGCGATGGTCGGCGGTAGCACCTCTTCCAGCTTGGCGCCGGGCAGCACCAGATTGGGCGACTTGCCGCCCAGCTCCTGATGCACGCGCTTGACCGTGTCGGCGGCCGCCTTGGCAACGAGGATGCCGGCGCGGGTCGAGCCGGTGAAGCTGACCATGTCGACGTCGGGATGCGAGGCAATCGCCGCGCCGACCGTCGGGCCGTCGCCCTGCACCAGGTTGAACACGCCCGGCGGCACGCCGGCGGCGTCCATCACCTCGGCGAGAATCGCGGCGCTGCCGGGGCATTCCTCTGACGGCTTCAGCACCATACAGTTGCCGCCGGCCAGCGCCGGCGCCACTTTCAGCGCGATCTGGTTGAGCGGCCAGTTCCACGGCGTGATCATGCCGACCACGCCGATCGGTTCATAGACGATGGTGTTGGCGCCGAGCTGTTCGGAAAATTCGAAATTCTTCAGCGCCTCGACCGTGCCGAGAAAGCCGCCGAGACCGGCAGGCGCCTGCGCGGCGTTGCCGAGGCTGACCGGCGCGCCCATTTCCACCGCCAGCGAGGCGGCGATATCGGGCATGCGCTTCTTATATTCCTCGATGATCCGGCCGAGCAGCGCCAGCCGGTCCTCGCGCGAGGTCTGGCTGAACGTCTTGAACGCCGCCTTGGCAGCGGCCACGGCGGCATCGACATCGGCCGCGGTGCCGAGCACGATCCTGGTGCCCGGTTCCTCGGTGGCGGGATTGATGACCTGGTGCGGCGTGCCGCCGATCGAATCCACCCACTGGCCATTGATGTAATTCTGTTCGTAGCTGTCCATGGTCATCTCTCCGTTGTTTTTATCCGATTGCCGCGGCTATGCCCGGATTCCGCCAGCGGTGCCAGTAGCAAGTTCGACAGTCCCGCCCGGCCGCGCGCGCCCCGGCGCGCCGGAAAATATTCCGCGCCCCGCCGCGGCGATCCTGACAAAAACATGCGCTTTTAATTTCCGTGACCTTTCGCTGAAAGCCGCCAAATTTCGCCATTTCCCGGCCAGTCCCCCGCCGCCGAGTGTGACCTTTCGCGCGGGGCGGCGACAAGCAGCGCGCGGGCCGGGCCGGGGCTTGGCGAGCGGTGGTGGCCGAAGGGGGAATATAGCCGATTTCGGGTGGTGTAGGAAAGGGGGAAGTAGAGTACTTCCTTGCCTGTTTTCAGAGGATCGAATATTTGGACTTGGGTATCACAATACCACTCAGGTCGGCCGCTCAAGGCAACAGCAAACTCGAATCCCCATAGCTATAAAACCGATACCCCCCCGCAATCGCATGGCCATAGGCGGCCTGCATGGTCTCCAGGCCCATCAGCGCGCTGACCAGCATGAACAGGAGCAGGATATATTTCTGTTTTCTTGATATTTTTCAACTGATTACCTTGGGTTTCCGGCCGGTATTTTGCCACTTACCACAGACCTCCCACCGGCAACGGTTGATCGGGTGGCAGAAAATACAAAGCGAAAATTCTTTCGGTAGATTGTGCGCCACCAGAATCACCCACCCCTTGCCCAATTTCAAAAAAGATAGTTTTCGAAATTGAGCAAGGGGCGGCTGGTCCTGTGATCAGCTATACAGACGATGGAGTGGCAACCACTTTGCTACGAGCCCAATCGGTCCCTGTGGAACTGGCAGCGGAATCCACGGCTGCCAGAAGTGTATCCTGAGACAGATGAGCATACCGCTGCGTCGTGCGGGTTTGCGTATGGCCTAAAATTTTGGCCACGACGTATAGCGACTGGCCTGCATTTACTAGGTTGGAGGCCATGCTATGACGCAGGTCGTGCATCCTTACGTCCGGCAACCCGGCCTGTTTTCTGGCCTTGTCCCAAGCATGAAAAACCGAACAATACGGCTTGAGATACTTAGGGTTTGGAACAACGTAATCACACCCTTCCCAACGCGGGATTTGCTGCAGCACTTCGATGGCAGCTTTTGACAGTGGGACATGCCGAACCTTGGACGTTTTGGCGCGTTCCATCGGAATACGCCATGCCTGCCGATCGAGATCAAACTCATCCCACGTGGCATCAAGTAATTCTCGCTTCCTGCACCCGGTTAAAATCAGAATCGCAACAATGAATTTGAGCTGCTTATTGGGACTGGCCTCCACCGCTTCCTGCAATCGCTGCGTTTCTTCGGCGGTCAGAAATCTTTCGATTTCATTGTCACACGGCTTTTGAGGAACACCTTCGAGCGGGTTTTTCTCCGCACCCGGCATTTCCCACTTCTTTCCCATCTTGAACATGTGCGAAAGAATCACTTGCCAGCGGTTCACTGTTGATTGCGCATAACCACCATCCACCTTCGACTTCAGCCAGTCGACCACTTCTTCCTGGACCAATTCATCGAGCCTCATGGTTCCATATTTCGGAAGGACATGGATGCGCAAATAGCGCTCATCGATATCATGCGATCGCTTATAACCACGAACATAGGCAAGATATCGCTCTGACAATTCTTGCACCGTCGAGATGCGCCTTGTTACAAAGCGTTCTTCGGCTGGATTGTCGCCGACGACCACGCGAGAGCGGATTTTCATCGCCTGTTTGCGGGCCTTATCGAAGGACACATCCTCGACATTGCCAATTTTGTATTGGCGCTGCCGACCATGATCGTCACGATACCGCAACCCGTAAACCTTCGTTCCAGAGCTTCGAATTTCGCAGATGAAGCCGGGTATACGGTCGCAGTATAGGCGGATATAGTTCTTGCCCTCGGGACAGAACGTCGTTTGAACAGTAATATTATCAAGTCGTACTTTTGCCATGGTGGTTCTCCATAAATTGGCGATTGCGTTGGCGGCTCTCGGAAGCCGAAGTGTTGGGATGGACTGCGCGCCGAGAGGTCAGATTTTTTCTCCCGTAGCGCTGCCGGATATTGGCCAGTCCATCGTGGTCCGGCCGGATGATGAATTGTTGTCTAGGCATAACGATTCTCCTGATTATGACGGTGATGACGACCCGCAGCTGCGCGGTGATCCGTCGGTGAATTTGTTCGCAGGTCCGCCAGAGCGCCCCCGCCCAGAGCCAAACCGGCGGCTGGGGTACGGCAGCCATCGGCAGGGTGAACGGGTGCGCAGCGGGACAGATTTCGGCTGGTGGGGGGAGGTGGTAGCAAACTTTCCAAACTGGCCGAGCCGCAGATAGATTGAGCCACCGCCGGGAGCAGAGACGGAAAAACTGCCGCCCCTGCCCCCACCAACCGCAGTGTATCCGCTTAGTAAACCTCGCCGGGCGCGGGGGGTGGCCCTTCCCCGGTACTGCCCCGTCGAAGCGGTATGCGCCATTTGTCACGTCCCTGAATGCGTTTCGGATCACCGAGCAATTCCCGCAAAGCAGCCCCGCAATCACGGCACTGCGCATTGGTTGGCCGAGCCATGCCGAGAATGGTCGTCAAAAATTCAGTCGGCGTCATGGCGGGATTATGCGGGTCCGTTTTCAGTTCCAGATCCAGCACATCTTCTATCCGTTCCCCAATCGCGCTGACGACACGGTGATCGCGATTGAGACGTTCCAGCATGGCCTCTTCATCATCGGTCAGCCACCACTGCACCCCATCGCCATGATCGATCGCAAGCTGCGCAAAGACCTGCTGCATGTCGATATCATGCGTGTGATCCAGAGCCGTTACCGGTATCGTCCACCAGCGGGTATTGCCGGTAGTGTCCACCAGAAACTTAGGATCGTTTACCGTACCGTAAAACACCGTTCGCCTTGGACTAACAATTGGCTCACGACCGTACGGTGCTCGGATCTTATCACAGTCTTTGGTGATAAAACCCTTCAGCTTAGACATGTCCCTTTTGAATGATCCCTCCAGCTCCGCAATCTCCGCTATCCAATGCGATATCGCGCCAAGAACGGAATCTTTATTCGTGGGGTTGAGGTGATGATCTTCTTTCACAAGGTCCGCCCGAAGCTTTTCATCATTGACCAGACGCTGGCCCCATCGCGTTTTGCCAATCCCCTGCTTGCCCTGAAAGGTAAGCACCCCTCTGGACTTAAACCGGAACGGTTCCAAAGCAGCAGCCACGATGCTCAACATCCAACGATACAGCAAGATCTCCTTCAATCCAGGAGGATAACCTTCCGCTGTGGTCACTGTATTATAGAAGTCCGGTAATCGGTCCACGCCATCCCAACTCTTGCTCCTGATCCACTCCGCTGCTGGATTGGATGGATTGGCTTCGGCGATCGGCTGCATGAACCACGATAACATGTTCACATTCATGCCATGGAAGATTGCAGCACTGGCGATGGTACTGTTGTGAACAGGAACGCTATTGCCGTTTTCGTCCGTCGTGGTGATCTCTATCGTCTTCTTGATCACATTTTGACGAACCGTATATCCCAGCTCGTCCACCAAAAAGGCAACGTTCTCTACTGTCGTGGGAATGCTGATTGATCCTGGACGTGGTGGAGACGGGAACCGAAATGGGTCTATCCGCCGTTGACCGGGAAAGCCTTTGCCTCCCTGATCGGTACTATTATTTTGCATGACTATTTCCTTTGTATGCAAATTTCGTTTGAAAACTTGCATGAAGGAAATTGAATCTCAGCCATGCAAGCGGTTGCTGCACTCGGTGGATAAATCCGAGCCGCCAAAGATCTTGCAAAAGGCCTTAACGTAGAGCGACGCCGCTTTTTCTTCACGGGGGAAGTTGGCGTCCGTCGGTGTAGATAATCCCATCATCCTCAGAGATCAAGCATTTTTTAGCATATATTTCAATGTGTTGCAGAAATGTCGCTTCATAAGCGTATATGACGCAAACCTTATGCTTGCATCGATTCCTACCGAACGGCTGTTCATGCGGGACTAGCTAGCGGAAGTGCCTTTCTCCTTATCAATCTTGCAGTTTGCGTCGTGCCGGTGGAGGGAGGGGGGGGGCAAAAACCGTTGGACGATCGCCGCAAGAAACGCGGAGCAATTGCTCCATCGAGAAAATGTTTGCCGAATTTGCCGCCCCTGCCCCCACCAACCTACGGATTCGATTCTCCTGTTTTTCCTGTCGCAACGCCGACCGTCACAACGGCCAGCGCAAAGAAGCCGATCAGTGACCAGCCGGGATAAGCCCGAATGCACGCCGCCAGTGTGAGCAGAAACAGCAGGGTGAACGTTTCCGCGGGCCTTGCAATGGCTCCATAAATCCAAGCCAGTGCCAGTGCGACCAACAGTACCTCGACCGTCTTCTGAAATAGGCCGATGAGCAGGCAGAAAAACACCAGCTTGCTGAGGAAGCTCATGGTTGGCTCTCCGCGAACTCTCGGCACATCGCCGACAAGTCTGCGTCCGTCTCGGGATCGTCACAGACAATGATACTGGTCCCGCCGCCATCTTCACTCAGAATGAAGGTCAGTTCCCAAAAAAGGCCTGAATGGGCTTCTATATATTCTGTTGATGGGCTGAAGTCTGGTCGACCGAAGCGTGTGCGATCCACAAAGTTGACGAGCGGAGACCACCCCAGAAGTTCTTCAATTTGTCCGATGGTGTCACCGGCTTGAACGATCAGGAAGTGTATTTCGATTTCTTCCCATGCGTCCGCGAGTTGCGCCAAGCGCTCATTTAAAAGTTGCCTTAATTCATTGTCGGCGAGCAGGTCCAGGGTGCTTTTGACCGCCGCAGCTGTGCGTAGGGTTATCATGGGTAATTCCTTTCGGGCATGAAAAAGGCCCCCGGAAATTCATCCGAGGGCCCGTGTGGGTTGTTGGTTGATTTAGAACTTAATTGGTACTTTTAATTATAGTATTGTACCATATAAGTTACTCGTGCTTGCGCACGGCGGTTTTTCGGAATGTGATGAACTAGCTCTTTTCCATCGCCACCAGACTGTCAGTAATGGATTTTATTACTACAAGTCATTTCGATCCCGGTGCAATGAATATAAGGCAATGAAAATCGACACCTCATTTGACTTTAGGCGTGACGCGGGTGGCAGGGACCCAGACGCGTACAGCGCGACTCTTCGCAGTTACCACCGGCACCTAGTTAGATGGCGGAAATCGTGCTTAGAGGTTCAGCAGACTGACGTCGCTCACAGGAAACCGGTAAAATTCAATCCCACGATCGAGACCATCGACCAGATCAACCGGGACGCCATATAGTGATCTGATTGCCCGCTCATTGAAGTAGCAAAGGTAGCTTAAACAGGACCATTGAAACCCAGAAAATCCCCAAGGGGATAAAAAATAGCCATTTGAGCAAAGCCCACACAATCACAGCTAAATCACTACCCCGGTTTGCTGCGCGAAAGGCTAAAATCCCTAGAACAAAAACGAATAAAACTCCCCAGACCATTCAGATGCACCTTTCGAAAGTTAGCAGAAAACCCAACGCGAAGGCTGGACGACCTTGTCCATTCGCAGTAATTTGAAATCCAGTTAGTCTCGAATGTCGGTGTAACGCTCTGGCGTCGCCTCACTTTTATGTCGGATGAATATTTCTTCTCCACCGCCATCAATTAACTGCTTTTCCTTGCATTCCGCTGAGTTATTGTGCGAACGCTACAACGGCTGTTCCTAGACATTGTTCGAATGACATTGAGCTATATTTTTCAACATCCAAACAATAGCTGCCAACGTCGAAATTTTTACCGCTTCCATATTTGCCCTCTTCCGCTGCTTTGTCGGGGTCTGGGTAACTTTTACGTGCATGTGGCGGTTCAGACGGCAAATCAATTATGGATAGTTCATTGCCCTCGATAATCTCCCGCTGTTTGGCTTCTTTGGCAACACCTTTGTCCGCTACAACGTTGCTAAGTTGCGTGGTGTTCTCACTTTCAGCAGGAGATACCGCCAAACCCAAAAACAAACCCGATATGCTAAAAAATGCCATAAGCACTATAGATCGGAGTTTGCGCCAAAACGTCCTTTGTTCTAAGCTTCTTAGCTCTTTAAGCTTCGTATCGATCATAAGTTCTTGAGTAAGAAGTTCCTTCATACGCTCATCGATATGGACCTCTTTATTGTCCAATTTCTCGTCCCGCCAAGCCTTACGAGCGTTTGCCAGAGTCTCATTTTGTTGACTCAATATAGAGCGTAGCCGGTCAAACATTTTCATTGGCTTTCCTTTGATCTAGAGTTTATGTTTACTGATTGCTTCGGGTGATACCAGTAAAAATGACATTCATAGTCCGTGGTATAAACATCAACATTCCGTTCCATTCTGGCGGATGGATGTTCGTCAAAGACTTGCTGTGAATATGAAGCGACTGCGCAAAGAGCGCGGTTGGTCACAAGAGGCGTTGGCACACGAAGCCGAGCTGGATCGGACCTATATTTCCGGCATTGAGCGCAGGACAAAGAACTGCACAATCACGGTTGTTGGCCGGATCGCAAACGCGCTGGATTGCTCAATGGGCGACCTGTTGGACTGATTAGTGCTGCTTTTCATATATACTCTCGCCACGTTTGCAGCGTAGCTATCGCCTCAGGATCATTGCGGTAGTGGTTGCACATCTCAGGCAGTCTATCAGGATGATACATCGCGTCAAACTTGGTTTGGATGTCGGCTGTTCTGGTCAACCCGATTGAGTGATAGATTCCCGATATCGATCTCGTGACCAGGTTAAACCGGGACCAGCCGCTGTAGGTGTCAGGAGGACCAGTTGCCACCTGCCAGAACTCATCATATCGCCATCGGTCCCGGTCACTGATGGAAAAGAGATAGGCCAGCGCAAAGGCAAGCGCTCTGGTCTTTTCGGCTGGACCCAATCGGCTTTCAGCGCAGACTTGCTCCAACGCTTCGAGTGCCATGTTCCTGAGTCGATTGTCCATCCGAGCGAGTTGGAACATATAAAGAACATTATCAATGTCCCATTGTTGTGCTCTTTTTTCTTTCCTTGGAAAATGCGGTGGACAGCTAGTCAAATTTGCCATCCGATCATGACCCTAGGTGCTTCATTCTGGAATCCAGAATCCGAAACCTTCCTAATGCTTTAGGAAAATCTTGGCGCAGAACTCAAATCTCGCTAGCGTCGCCAAATGTTCGAAAACTCATTCAATAATATCGACCGGGCCATGCGCAACGACGAGGGGCTAGCGTCAGAACTCGACTATGCCGAGCAGACCAGCTGGCTCCTGTTCCTTAAATATCTAGATGATCTGGAAAGCGAGCGGCAGGACGAAGCCACGCTGGAAGGCCGGGACTATACTGCCATCCTCGATCCCGACTATCGCTGGGGTGTCTGGGCATCGCCAAAGACTTCCAAGGGAGAACTCGATCATAACAAGGCCAAGACCGGCAAGGATCTGATCGATTTCGTCAACGGCAAGCTGTTTGCCTATCTCCAGACCTTTCAGACCAGCGCCACCGATGCCGATACGCTGGAGTACAAGATCGGCGAGATATTCGCAGAGATCGTGAACAAGTTCCGCTCCGGCTATTCGCTGCGCGAGGTGATCGATATTGTCGACACGCTCGATTTTGGCAGCAGCGAGGCCAAGCACGAACTGTCCGACCTGTATGAAACCCGCATCAAGCGAATGGGCAATGCCGGGCGCAATGGCGGCGAATATTATACGCCGCGTGCCCTGATCCGCGCGATGATCAAGGTGGTCGATCCGCAGATTGGCGAAACGATCTATGATGGTGCCTGTGGTTCGGCCGGCTTCCTGTGCGAGGCGTGGGACCACATGCGCCGCGATGATCTTTCCTCTGTCGAATGGGACATTCTCCAGCGCAAGACCTTGTACGGGCAAGAGAAGAAGTCGCTCGCCTATGTGCTGGGCGTGATGAACATGATCCTGCACGGGATCGAGGCACCAAGCATCCGCCACACCAACACGCTGACCGAAAACGTCATGGATATCAGTCAGGCGGACAAGCATGATATCGTGCTGGCCAATCCGCCCTTTGGCGGAGGCGAGCGCAAGGAAGTGCAACAGAACTTCCCGATCAAATCCGGCGAAACGGCCTATCTGTTCCTGCAACACTTCATGCGCAAGCTGAAGGCGGGCGGGCGCGGCGCGGTGGTGATCAAGAACACCTTCCTCAGCAATACCGACAATGCCAGCGTGGAGCTGCGCAAGGAATTGCTGACCAGCTGCAATCTCCATACCGTGCTCGATTGCCCCGGCGGCACCTTTCAGGGCGCGGGCGTGAAGACGGTGGTTCTGTTTTTCGAGAAAGGCGCGCCCACGCGGCAGGTCTGGTATTACCAGCTTGATCCGGGCCGCAATATGGGCAAAACTAATCCGCTCAATGATGACGATCTCAAGGAGTTTGTCTCGCTCCAGCCGGACAAAGCAGGTGGCGAGAAAAGCTGGACTGTTGCGGTTGATGATCTCGACAAGGCGACTTGGGATTTATCGGTTAAGAACCCGCATGCACCCGAAGAAGAGCCGTTGCGCGAACCGGAGCAGATCATCGCTGATATGCTGGCGCGGGATGATGAAACACGGCTGATCCTCGAAGACATTCGGGGGATGTTGTGACCGTACCCGCAACAATCAATTCACCAAGACCGTGGAATACCAAACCCGTAGATGAAGTGTTTGAAGTATTAGGCGGGGGAACACCGTCAAAGAAGATGGCATCTTACTTCGATGGCAGCATACCGTGGGCGACTATCCGGGACATGCATTCGGATGTTCTCTCACAGACAGACCATTCAATTACAGAGGAGGGACTGCGTGCATCCTCAGCGAGAGTGATACCGAGCGGCGAAGTCATCATGGCCAGCCGCGTTGGACTAGGCAAGGCATGTTTGCTGGCGCAAGATACTGCCATCAACCAGGATATTCGGGCGCTTATCCCACGCAAGACAGATAAAGTGGACCGCCGGTTTTGTCTCTATTGGCTGCAAAGTATCGAAGAGAAAATAATCGCGACCGGCTCGGGAGCGACGGTCCAAGGCATCAAACTGCCCTTCATCAAATCGCTGCCATTCCCGGATATTTTGCTGGAGGAGCAGAAGCGCATTGTTGCGGTGCTGAATGAGGCCTTCGCTGCCCTAGACCGCGCCCGCGCCCTTGCCGAGGCCAATCTGGCGGATGCGGAAGAGTTGTTTGATAGGTCAGCGACCCGGGTGTTTGCCTCACATTCAGATAGTCATCCGCTTGTCAAACTTTCCGAAATTGCCAACCTTGATCGAGGCCAAAATCCACCAAAAACGGACTTCATCTACAAGCCAAAGACTGGTTATGTGCGATTTTATCAAATTCGAGATCGGAAGACGGACAAACATGCAGTATATGTTCCGGACAATACAAAACTTCACAAAGTTGCGCCGCATGAAATACTTATGTCTGCCTATCGACATATTGGAGAAGTGTTTCGAGGGGCTGAAGGGGCCTTTAATGTCGCCCTTTGCAAGATTTCGAGCAAGTCGGAGGAGCACCTTTTGAATGACTATTTATTTGAAATTATCCCTACTGACTTTGTTCAAGGAGAGTTGTTGCGGCACTCCGAACGATCATTGATCCCTTCAATGTCCATAAAGCACCTACAAACCATTGAAATTCCAGTGCCAAGCATAAATCGACAACAAGCGATGGTTACTGAATTAGAAGGACTGAAGGTCAGGATTTCGAAGCTCCGAGAAGCATGCCAATTGAGGCTCAAAGATCTCGGCGACCTCCGCCAATCCCTCCTTCAGAAAGCCTTCGCCGGGGAGCTGACCTGAACCCATGCAGGAAACAGAAGCCGATACCCGCGCCAATCGTATCGATCCGGTTCTGAAAGAAGCCGGATGGAATGTGGTCGAAGGCTCGACCATCCAACGCGAGCTGACCATTGCGCCGGGGCGGATTATTGGCGGCGGGGAACGGGCCGGGGCCTTGTCCGCCGATTATGTGCTAAGCCATCGCGGGCGGCAGCTTGCGGTGATCGAGGCCAAGCGGGCCGGGCTGGGCCATACCGACGGTGTCGGCCAGGCAAAAAACTATTCCAATATGCTGCAGGCACGTTTCGCCTATTCGACCAATGGCGTCGGCTGGTATGGCATTGACATGCACAGTGGAAGCGAGGGCGATCTGGCCCTTCCATTCCCGACGCCGGAAGAATTGTGGCAGCGATGCTTCCCCCAAGGCAATGACTGGCGCGAACGGTTCGGCGCCATTCCGTTCCAGACCGATGGCGGCAAGTGGCAACCGCGATACTACCAGCACAACGCGATCACAGCCGTCCTGGAGGCCATAGCGCAGCGCAAGGAACGCATCCTGTTGACGCTGGCCACAGGCACCGGAAAGACTTCCATCGCCTTTCAGATCGCATGGAAGCTGTTTGAATCCTCCTGGAACCTCAGCCGCGATCCGGTACGCCGTCCGCGTATCCTATTTCTGGCCGATCGCAACATCTTGGCCGACCAAGCTTACAATAGCTTTAGCGCCTTTCCGCCCGATGCGCTGATGCGGATCAGCCCCGATGAAATTCGCAAACAGGGCAAGGTACCGAAGAACGCCAGCATCTTCTTCACCATCTTTCAGACCTTCATGACAGGCGAGGGCGAGTTCACCTTTGAGGGATATGAGCCCGACTTCTTCGATTTCATCATCATCGACGAATGCCATCGCGGCGGGGCGAAGGATGAAAGCACCTGGCGTGGCATCCTTGAATATTTCGCGCCAGCCGTTCAGCTAGGCCTGACCGCCACGCCCAAGCGCGATGCCAATACCGACACCTATGCCTATTTCGGCGATCCGGTTTACACCTATGCGTTGAAGGAAGGGATTGGCGATGGCTTTCTGACACCCTTCAAGGTGCGGCAGATGGCCAGCACGATGGACAGCTACACCTTCAGCGATGACGACGAGATATTGAGCGGGGAAATCGATCCGGAGAGGGAATATAGCGAGGCCGATTTCAACACCAAGCTGGTGATCGACGAGCGCGAAAAGAGTCGGGTTTCCGAGTTCATGGACCAGATCGACCAGCGGCAGAAGACGTTGGTGTTCTGCGCCACGCAGGATCACGCGGCGCGGGTGCGCAATTTCATCAATCAGATCAAGGACAATCCCGATCCGCATTATTGCGAGCGAGTGACGGCGGATGACGGAAAGCTGGGTGAACAGCATCTGCGTGAGTTCCAAGACAACGAGAAAACGCTGCCGACCATTTTGACGACCTCGCAGAAACTCTCGACCGGGGTGGATGCGCGAAATATCCGCAACATCGTGCTGCTGCGCCCGGTCAAGTCGATGATCGAGTTCAAGCAAATCATCGGGCGCGGCACACGCACCTTCGACGGGAAGGACTTTTTTACCGTATATGACTTCGTGAAGGCCTATGAGCATTTCAACGATCCGGAATGGGATGGCGAACCTCTGCCGCCAGACGTCGGTGGCCCAGCAAGGCCGGTTGTCGATGATGTTGAATATCCGTTCACGCCGGAACAGCCCGGCGATCTTAATCCGCTGGCAGAGATGAAGGAAAAAATAGTCGTCAAGCTAGCCGACGGCAAGGAACGCCAGATTCGCTATATCTCCGCCACAACCTATATGTTCAATGGCAGACCGATCAGTGCGCAAGAGTTCATGGACAACCTTTTCGGCGATCTGGGCAGTCTGGTAGCCGATGAGGATGAATTGCGGAGCGTCTGGAGCGATCCCGATGCCCGGACCGCTTTCATCGCTCGCTTGTCCGAAATGGGTTACGACCGCGACCGACTGGACGATATGCGTCGCCTGATAGATGCGCCTAACTCCGACATTTTCGACGTGCTGGCCTACATCCGCTTCACCCTGGCACCCCTGGCGCGAACAGACCGGGTCGATATGGCCAGAACAAACGGGATGGACGGATACGAAGTCGAAATGCGCGAGTT
The DNA here is from genome assembly GCF_036964565.1 of Parasphingorhabdus sp. Classification (GTDB taxonomy): domain Bacteria; phylum Pseudomonadota; class Alphaproteobacteria; order Sphingomonadales; family Sphingomonadaceae; genus Parasphingorhabdus. The sequence continues at coordinate 148,954 of NZ_JBALTN010000004.1, forward strand.
TCTCGATTTTGTTCTGCAGTCTTATTCCGTTCAAGGCATTCGCGAACTCGAACCTGGACGACTGGGAGATTTCCTTCGCATACGATATGGCGGCACGAATGATGCTAAGAAGAAACTAGGTTCAGTCACGGAGATCAGGCAAGCCTTCTTCGATATCCAGAGGCATCTTTTTCAGTGACATGGGGGATGTTTCACCAACTTTTGCTGACTTGGCCATACTCGGATATGAATACGTGATCATGAAATTTCGCAGAGGATTCAGCTATGATTGATGACCCCCTAGACGACCAGGAAATAGACGAAAGTCTGGAGGATTTAGAGCATCAAGATGATTGGGCTGAAGGCGCAGTTTTGTGGTCAACAGACTGGACAGCGGAAACGGTCGTATCTCAACTAGAACGTGGAAATATCGAGCTAAATCCTAGCTTTCAGCGGCGTTCTGCTTGGACAGATAAAAAGCAGAGTCTGTTCATTGAGTCGCTAATTCTCGGTTTACCAATCCCGCAATTGATCTTGGCCGAAGACAAGAATCGTAAGGGCTCCTTTATCGTGATTGATGGCAAACAAAGGCTGCTCGCGGTACGGCGCTTTTCCGCGCAAGAAGAGGATGAAGGGTTTAAGCCTCTAAAATTGCGCCAATTGAACGAAAGGCACGATCTTAATGGTAAGACCTATGCAGATTTACTGGAAGATGATTCCGAAGATCTTTCGGCCTTTCAGAACTCGACGATAAGGACCGTCGTTATACGGAATTGGAAAAGTGAGGCTTACCTATACGAAGTATTTTTACGTATTAATACAGGAAGCGTACAACTCTCTCCTCAAGAATTAAGACAAGCTCTTCACCCAGGTTTATTTTCTTCATATATCGACGATGCTTCAGCAGATTCTATTGAACTAAAATCAGCTCTAAAATTAAAAGAACCTGACTTTAGAATGCGGGATGCTGAAATACTACTTCGTTATTTGGCATATAAAAATTTTGCGAACGAATATCGCGGCAATCTAAAATTGTTTTTAGATAACGCTACAATGGTTTTAAATGATGCTTGGGAAATTAAAAAGCAAACGATCGAAAAGCAAGTCTCCGAAATGGAAAATGCATTTGAATTCACAAGGGAAGTTTTTGGAGAGGAAAATTATCTCCGAAAGTGGAATGGTGAAAATTTTGAGCGTCGGAAAAATCGAGCAATTTTTGATATAATGCTGCACTATTTCTCCATTCCTGAGCTCCGAGACGCGCTGGCCACCAAGGGTCCAGAAGTCCGTCAGGCGTTCAAAGACTTATGCGACAAAGACGATGAGTTCATGGGTTCAATTGAGCGGACAACTAAGTCAATGGAAGCAAATCTGATCCGCTTCAACAAATGGGCTCAGATTCTGTCAGAGCTTTCGGAAATCACAGTGCCGCGGCTGGAGTTTAAAGACTGACATGGCTACGCGCGAATTTCGGAGTCTCAAACGAAATATTGATTTACTCAAATCACAATTCCTAAATTTCGAAAAGAGAGTTAATGGTCGCTACACGCGGCAAGAGCTATTAAACTGCCGAGCATTCGTCGCTTTCGTGCATGCTGAATTTGAAAGTTACTTCGAATCAGTTGCTGATAATATTTTGACACGAGCTAAAAAGAATTGGAAAAAGTCTGGAAGGGCCGGCACGGTAATCTCAGGACTACTAGCCTTTCGCAACGATTCCAAAGCTACCATTGCGTCAGATATCGCTAAACCCGGCGATCGACAGACTTTAGAGTACTGCATATGCTTTAGCATCGCGTCACAAGAGAAAATAATCCAGACGAATAATGGAATTAAGCCAGATAATTTTTCAAATCTCTTTTCACCGCTCGGTGTAACCAAAAACCATGTCGATGAGGCTCTTTCGATCCAACTTGAGAATTTTGGTAGTCGGAGAGGAGGCTTGGTCCACAGCGGTGCTCAAATATCTTTACCTAGGATAAGAGACCCGTTTGATGACGAGTATTCCGATGTAGAATTCTTGCTCAAGGAAGTGGCCGCATTCGACGAAAAGGTTGGTGGCTTCCGTTAATTTCGAACAGTCATTGTCTCGATGGTTTTTCAACTGAATTCTGTATCTGACAATATTTAGTTTTGGCGCAAACCCACATCACCAACGACTGGTTCAGGGCAGCAGCAAGCTCGAATCACCGTAACTGTAGAAGCGATAGTTTTTCCTGATCGCGTGACCGTAAGCCGCCTGCATCGTCTCCAGCCCCATCAGCGCGCTGACCAGCATGAACAGGGTCGACTTCGGCAGGTGGAAATTGGTCATCAGGCCGTCGATTGCTCGGAACTTGTAGCCGGGGGTGATGAAGATATCGGTATCGCCCTCGAACGGGCGGATGAGGCCGTCGGGGCCGGTGGCGCTCTCCAGCAGGCGCAGGCTGGTGGTGCCGACGGCGATCACGCGGCCGCCGGCCTGCCGCGCCGCGTTCAGGCGGTCAGCGGTGGCGGCGTCGATTTTGCCCCATTCGCTGTGCATCCGGTGGTCGTCGGTCTCCTCGACCTTGACCGGCAGGAAGGTGCCGGCGCCGACGTGCAGGGTCAGCGTCTCGCTGCCGATGCCGGCGGCGGCCAGGCTGGCGAGCAGGCCTTCGGTGAAGTGCAGCGCCGCGGTCGGGGCGGCGACGGCGCCTTTTTCCCTGGCGAACATCGTCTGATAGTCGTCGGCGTCGCGGGCGTCGATCGCCCGCTTGCTGGCGATATAGGGCGGCAGCGGCATGGTGCCGGCGCGCTCGAGCAGCAGTTCGACCGGCTCGTCGCCGAGGAAGCGCAGGATGAAGCTGCCGTCGTCGAGCCTGGCTTCGGCCTCGGCGGAGACGTCGCTGCCGAAATCGACGGTCTCGCCGATGCGCAGGCGTTTGGCGTTGCGGATGAAGGCCTGCCAGCGGCGGAGGTCGACGCGCTTGTGCAGCGTCGCGCCGATGCGGGCGTCGCCGCGGGTGCCGGTCAGCTGGGCGGGGATCACTCTGGTGTCGTTGAACACCAGGATGTCGCGCGGGCCGAGCAGGCCGGGGAGATCGGTCACGCTATGGTCGGACAGCCGGTCGCCGGTGACCGCGAGCAACCTGGCGCTGTCGCGCGGCACCGCCGGCCGGAGGGCGATGCACTCCGGCGGCAGTTCAAAGTCGAAACGATCTACCCGCATGGGACGGGCTAGGGATTGATCGGCGCGTTCAGGTCATCGACGGTGATCGGCGCCTCGGTTGCGGCGGCGCCGGGGCCCGGCAGCACCGGCGGCTTGTTGTCGGCGGCGATTGAGGCCTGCAGGATCCGGCTCGGGTTCATCGGCGGCTCGCCGCGGGCGATCTTGTCGACATGTTCCATGCCGGCTGTGACCCGGCCGAAGGCGGAATATTTGCCGTCGAGCGAGAAGCGCGGGTAGAAGACGATGAAGAACTGGCTGTTGGCGCTGTCCTCGCTGGCCGCACGGGCCATCGACACGACGCCGCGGACGTGCGGGAACTTGCCGAATTCGGGCTGCAGGTCGGGCAGCTCCGAGCCGCCGGTGCCGGTGCCGGTCGGATCGCCGGTCTGCGCCATGAAGCCGTCGATCACGCGGTGGAAAATCTGGCCGTCGTAAAAGCCCTGGCGGGCCAGGGTCTTGATCCGCTCGACATGGTTGGGGGCGAGATCGGCGAACAGCTGGATCGTTACACGGCCGCCGGTGGACAGGTCGAGATAGAGGATATTCTCCGCCGCCGGGACCGAGGCCGGCGCCGGCGCGGGCGGTTCCGCGTCCTGCGCCTGGGCGGCGGAGGCAGCGAGGAACAGGGCGGAGAAAGTCAGAATGATATTGCGCAGCATGGCATACTCATTTGGTATCAGGGGTTGGAAGACGTTACCCGCCTTTGGACGATTCCACCTTTCACTGCAATGAATTGCTGGTGAGGGCTATTGATCGCCCTTGAGGCCGATGGCGCGGACGCGGTCGGTGATTTCGTCGGCGACCGGCGGCGTCACGAACTTGTGGATCTCGCCGCCGAACATGGCGATTTCCTTGACCAGGCGCGAGGCGATCGGCTGCAGCGAGACATCGGCCATCAGGAAGACGGTCTCGATATCGCCGTTGAGCTGCTGGTTCATGCCGGCCATCTGATATTCATATTCGAAGTCGGCAACGGCGCGCAGGCCGCGGACGATGACGCTGGCGCCCTGCTTCTCGGCAAATTTCATCAGCAGCATGTTGAAGCCGACGACCTCGACGCCGTCGCCCAGCTCGGCGGTCTCGCGGCGCACCATTGCCAGCCGCTCCTCGTCCGAGAACATCGGCGATTTCGACGGGTTGGTGGTGACGCCGATGACCAGCTTGTCGACCAGGCGCATGCCGCGCTTGATGATGTCCATATGGCCCAGGGTGATGGGGTCGAATGTCCCCGGATAAACGCCGATTCTCATATATTGCTCCCCCGCCTAGCGGTCTCTTGCGACTGTATATTCGGCGATGGCGCGGAGGAGATTGGCTTCCGCGCCATAGCCGTTCAGATGGGCCCTCGCCTGGTCGGCCAGCATCTGCGCCTGCTCTCGCGCGCGCTCCAGCCCCATCAGGCTGAGAAAGGTTTCCTTACCCGCCTCCGCGTCCTTCTGCAGCGCCTTGCCGGCCTTTGTCTCGTCGCCTTCGACGTCGAGGATGTCGTCGGCAATCTGGAAGGCGAGGCCCAGGTCATGGGCATAGCCGCGCAGGCTGGTGCGGCCTTCCTCGGGGACCCGGCCGAGGATCGCGCCGATCTCGACGCAGGCGGCGATCAGCGCGCCGGTCTTGAGCTGCTGCAGCCGGGTGACGGTCTGCAGGTCGAAGGTGGCATTTTCCGCCACCAGATCCATCATCTGGCCGCCCGCCATGCCAGCGGGACCGGCGGCCCGGGCGAGGCAGGCGGTCATCTCGGCGCGGACAAACGGATCATGGTGGGTGCGCTCGTCGGCGAGCAGGCCGAAGGCCAGCGCGTGCAGCGCGTCGCCGGCGAGCACCGCCGTCGCCTCGCCAAAGACGATATGGGTGGTCGGCTTGCCGCGGCGCAGATCGTCGTCATCCATGCAGGGCAGATCGTCGTGGATCAGCGAATAGACGTGCAGCGCCTCGACCGCGGTGGCGGCGCGGATGGCGCAGGATTCATCGACGTTGAACAGGCCGGCGGTCGCCATCACCAGCAGCGGCCGCAGCCGCTTGCCGCCGCCGATCGCGGCATGGCGCATCGCCTCGTAGAGCTGGCTGCGGGCATCGTCGGGCACCTGCAGCAGGGAATCAAACTGGCGATCGACCGCGGTGGCGACCCGGCCCATCTCGCGGAAAAGATCCGCATTGTTGTTGGCCGCCAACGCTTCAGTCCGCGTCAAAGGGGGCAGTGGCTTGCGGCTTGCCGTCGCGGTCCAGCGTGATCTTCTCAATCTTGGCCTGCGCGGCTTCCAGCCGCTGCTGGCACAGGCCGCGCAATTTCTCGCCTTCGCTGTACAGTTCGATCGACTGGTCGAGCGGCACGTCGCCGCTTTCCAGCTTGCGGACGATGTCTTCGAGCCGCTTCAGCGCGTCCTCGAAACTCAATGCGGTCAGGTCTTCATGGGTTTCGCTCATGGCGAAATTCAATGACGGGGCTTTGGGCCGCGGTCAAGGGCTTGGCGCTTCACTATCGTCAACTTCCGGTGTAGCTTTGGCAAAAAGGGGGAGAAAAGGATGTTCATCGGTCATTTTGCGCCAGCGATGGTCGCCGCCGCCCATCCCAGGGCGCCGGGACTCGGCACGCTGTTTGTCGCCGGCCAGTTGCTCGATTTCGGATTTTTCGGGCTGGCGCTGGTCGGTGTGGAGAATTTCCGGATCACACCCGGGATCACCCGGATGGTGCCGCTCGACCTTTATGACATGCCCTATACCCACAGCCTGCTCGGCAGCGCGGTGCTGGCGGCGGCCTTCGCGCTGCTGATCTGGCTGGTCACGCGCAACCGGACCGGCGCGCTGATCGGCGGCGCCGTGGTGCTGTCGCACTGGTTTCTCGACCTGCTGGTCCATGCGCCGGACCTGACGCTGGCCGGTGCGCCGCCAAAACTGGGCTTCGGCCTGTGGAACCATCCGCTGATCGAGATGCCGCTGGAGCTGGGCATCACCTTTGGCGCGCTGGCCTTTTACGCGATCCGGACGAAAGCGATTTCCCCCCAGTCGAAATATGCGCTTGGCCTTTTGGCCGTATTGCTGCTGGCGATGCAGTCGGTCAACTGGTTCGGGCCGGAACCGCAATCCGCGGACATGGCGATGAAGCTGACCGGACTGATTGCCTTCTCGATAGCCGCGCTCGCGGCCTGGTGGGTCGGCCGGACGCGCAGATTGAAACAGTCTTGAGGACGAACCGCACATGACCCAATATATTGCTGCCTATTTCATCGCCGCGCTGATTTTCGGGATTCTCGATGCCCTCTGGCTGAGCAATGCGGCGCCCGCGCTCTATCGCCCGATCATCGGCGACATCATGGCCGACAAGTTCCGGCTGGCGCCGGCGCTGACCTTCTATGCCCTCTATCTTTGCGGCATGATGTGGTTTGCCGTGCGCCCGGCGCTGGTCGACGGCCAGTGGGCCACCGCGCTGCTCAACGGAGCGCTGCTGGGCTTCTTCTGCTATGCGACCTTCGACCTGACCAGCCAGGCGGTGTTCAAGACCTGGTCGACCAAGCTGACGATCATCGACATGATCTGGGGCACGTTCGCGACCGGCACGACGGCGGCGCTGACCGCGTTTCTGGTGCTGCGGTTCGTGAAGGCCTAGGCTGGATTCGCCGGTTCGGGCATTTCATCCCCGGAATTTATCGCCGAGCGCCGCGATCCGCGCCGGCAGGAGCGCAAAAATGGCCTGGCGCCTAGCCTCGCTGGCCGATGCCCATTCGCCGATTTCCGACAAACTTCGCCCGCAACCGACGCACAGGCCCGTTGGCCGATCGATGGTGCAGATATCGTTGCAGGGCGATTTCATGGCGCGGACAGCTGCTCCTCGATCTGGCCCAGCCGTTCCTTGCCGAAATAGATCTCGCCGTCGACGAACATCGTCGGGATGCCGAAGGCGCCGCGCTCGACGGCATTTTCCGTATTGTCGATCAGCCCTTGCTTGATCGCGGGATCCTGGGTCATGGCCAGCAGCGCCTGCCCATCGAATCCGCCATTGTGCAAAATCTTGCCCAGCGTGTCGGCGTCGGTGACATCCAGTCCCTGCTCCCAGATCGCCGGCAGCAACGTCTCGATGAACCCAGCCTGTTTCTCGGGTTCCAGCGCGACCAGCATGCGCTGCAGGGTGATGGTGTTGAGCGGGAATTTCGGGTTCATCCGGAATTTGGTCAGCCCATGCTTCTGTATGAAGCGGTTCATTTCCAGCATCGCATAGTCATTCTTGCCCTTCACCTCCGCATCGCGGACGAAGGGCGGCGCGTTGCCGGTCAGCTTGTGCATGCCACCGAGAAAGGCCGGCGTGATCGCGATGGCCGCGCCATATTTTTCTGCCAGCGCCCGCAGCGGCGACCAGATGAGATAGGCGTTGGGACTCACGAAATCGAAAATCAGTTCAATCGTCTTTGCCATGATCAAGCTCCTGCGGAGGCGGGGATACAGACCTCATAAAGCAGCGCCACGAAACATCAATTCCCTCTGGTCGAAATTGCTGTGCCTCGTTAAAGGGTCTGCATGACAACAGACACGCTGATCGCAGAGCCCCAGATCTCCACCGAAACCGTGCGCGAGCACGGCCTCAACGCGGAGGAATATCAGCGCATATTGAACGCGCTCGGCCGCGAGCCGAATATCACCGAGCTCGGGATATTTTCGGTGATGTGGTCGGAACATTGTTCCTACAAGTCGTCGCGCCTGCATCTCAAGAAGCTGCCGACCACCGGACCGCAGGTGATCTGCGGCCCTGGCGAGAATGCCGGGGTGATCGATATTGGCGACGGCCCTGATGGACAAAAAATGGCAGCGATCTTCAAGATGGAGAGCCACAACCACCCGTCCTATATCGAGCCCTATCAGGGTGCGGCAACCGGCGTTGGCGGCATATTGCGCGATGTCTTCACGATGGGTGCGCGGCCCGTGGCGAACCTCAACGCGCTGCGCTTCGGCCGGCCCGACCATCCGAAGATGAAGCATCTGGTCAAGGGCGTGGTTGCCGGGATCGGGGGATACGGCAATTGCGTCGGGGTGCCAACGGTCGGCGGCGAGACCAATTTCGATCCCGCCTATGACGGCAATATCATTGTCAACGCGATGACCGTCGGCGTCGCCGATGCCGACAAGATTTTCTATTCGGCAGCCAGCGGCGTCGGCAATCCGATCGTCTATGTCGGGTCGAAGACCGGCCGCGACGGCATCCACGGCGCGACCATGGCGAGCGCCGAATTTGACGATGACAGCGACGAGAAGCGCCCGACCGTGCAGGTCGGCGATCCGTTCACCGAGAAACTGCTGATCGAGGCCTGCCTCGAACTGATGGCGAGCGACGCGATTGTCGCGATCCAGGACATGGGCGCGGCCGGCCTGACCAGCTCCAGCGTCGAGATGGCGACCAATGGAGAAGTCGGCATCATCCTCGACATGGACAAGGTGCCGTGCCGCGAAACCGGCATGACCGCTTATGAAATGATGCTCAGCGAATCGCAGGAACGCATGCTGATGGTGCTGAAGCCCGGCCGGGAAGAGATGGCCGAGGCGATCTTCACCAAATGGGAGCTGGATTTCGCGGTGATCGGCGAGGTTACCGACACGCGCCGGATGGTGCTGACCCACAAGGGCGAAACCGTCTGCGACATTCCGCTCGGCCCGCTCGCCGACGACGCGCCGCTTTATGACCGGCCGCATCTGACCCGCGAGGAATATGCCGCGCATGTCAATATCCAGCCGCTTGGGGATATCCCCGAAAGTGACGATATCGGGGCAGACCTGGTGAAGATGATGGCCAGCCCGGCGCTGGCTTCGCGCCGCTGGATCTGGGAACAATATGACAGCCAGGTCGGTGCCGATACCGCCCAGCGGTCCGGCGGCGATGCCGCAGTGGTCCGCGTGCACGGCACCAACAAGGGCCTCGCCATCACCACCGACTGCACGCCGCGCTACTGCAAGGCCGATCCCTATGAAGGCGGCAAGCAGGCGATTGCCGAGGCCTATCGCAATCTCTGCGCGGTCGGCGCCAAGCCGCTTGCGACCACCGACTGCATGAATTTCGGCAATCCCGAGAAACCGCATATCATGGGCCAGTTTGTCGGCTGCATCGAGGGCATGGCGGAAGCCTGCAAGGCGCTCGACATGCCGATCGTCTCCGGCAATGTCAGCCTCTATAACGAGACCACCGGTGCCGACGGCATCAGCCATGCGATCCTGCCGACCCCGGCGATCGGCGCGGTCGGCCTGATCGACGATCTCGACACCATGATGACCATCGGTTTCAAGAATGAGGGCGATCATATCGCCACCATCGGCTTTCATTATGAAGAGCTCGGCCAGTCGACCTGGCTGCGCGAAATCCATGGCCTGCAGGACGGCCCGCCGCCGAAGGTCGACCTCAAGGACGAAGAATGGGCGGGCCGAGTGATCCGCGAGCTGATCGCCGCAGGCAAGGTCACCGCGGTGCATGACATCAGCGATGGCGGCCTTGCCGTGGCGCTGGCCGAAATGGCGCTCGCTGGCAATCTGGGCGCGGAAATCGACCAGATGACCAGCGCCTTTGCCTTCAGCGAGGCGCAGGGCCGCTATGTCATCACCTATCGCGCCGACGCCGAACTGGATCGCGAGCAGGTGCCGTTCGAGAAGATTGGCGAGGTCAAAGGCGACAAGCTGGTGCTGAACGGCAAGCCGATCGCGGTGGACGATCTGCGCTCTGCCCATGAAAGTTTCTTCCGCGACTGGATGGAGGACTGATTGCCAATAGCATCAAATGATGCTATCAAAGATGTCATGCGAACAACGGTTACCATTGATGATGATCTGATGGACCGGGCAATGGAATATACCGGCATCAGCGAACGTGCGACCATCCTGCGGCTGGCACTGGAGCAATTTGTTGCCATCGGCGCTGAAAAGCGGCTCGCCAGGCTGAAGGGCAGCTTGCCAGATCTGGAAGCACCACCCCGCCGCCGGCAGCCGCGCTTCGTCAATTCCGACTAGTTCAAAAATGATCCTCATCGATACATCCACATGGGTCGATCATTTCCGCGGCATCGATACATTGCTCGACAGCCCGCCGGTGCAATCGGTCCGGCGGCTGCTCCATCCCTTTGTCTATGGCGAATTGCTGCTGGGCGGCCTGCCGAAAGATGATGCGGTCCGGGAATTGCTTGCGGATCTGCAGCCGGCACCGGTGGCCGATCCGTCGGAGGTGGCGGCCTTTATTGAATGGGCCGGTCTCGCGGGAACCGGAATCGGCTATGTCGACACCCATTTGCTGGTGTCGGCGCGCATGGTCGAAAATGGGTGTTTGCTGACCCAGGACCGAAACTTGTTGGAACAGGCGCAGCGTCTTGATATTGCCTATCCATCATGACCTCAGGCTATTCCAACACCCCGCTCGCCGACAAACTCTCCCTCAAGGACGGGATGCGCGTCTGGTTTGCCGATATGCCGGACAGCGTCCGCGCGGAAATCGCAGCGGCCGAGCTTACCCTGTCCGAGGAAGAGGTGCCGACCCCTGGCCTGCACAGCGCCCATATTTTCGTCAGCGACAGGGCGGAGATGGCAAAGCAGCTGACCACGCTGCGCGAGATGATCGACCCCGCCGGCCAGGTCTGGGTCAGCTGGCCAAAAAAATCCGCCAGAGTCGAAACCGACATCAGCGAGGACACGATTCGCGAGGTCGCCCTGCCCATGGGTTTTGTCGATATCAAGGTCTGCGCAGTGGACGCGACCTGGTCGGGGCTGAAGCTGGTGATCCGCAGGGAATTACGCTGAACGCCTCATCGGTTAGCACGGCGCTTGTCGACGTGCGCTTATCGCCTTGCGGCGTCTTTCGACAGGCTCAGGACCGAAGCTAATTTACGCCGGCTGGGCGAGCATGTCATAGGGGTCGATATCCCGCGCCCGGAAGCGGGCATGGGCTTCGTGGTAATGATGCGGTGTCCGGATGTGCATGCGCTGCCGCAGGGTATCCAGCGGCTGGGCGAGCAGGTCGACAATCGATTCCTCGGTGATCCGCGGACAGGCCTTGCCCATTTTCTGGGCTTCGCGGATCGCCTTGAAAATCGGCGCGTCGCTCTTGATCTGCCTCTTCATGTTCAAACCGGCCGCATAGGCGATGAAGATATTGCCGAGGGACGGGTTCTGGCCATAAGTGAACGCCAGCACACAGGCCTCGCCCAGCGCGTCGCGGCCATAGCCGGTCAGAACGTGCAGCAGGTCGTGGGTGTCGCGCTGGCGAAACCCGTACCATTCGATCAGGTCATTATATTTGCGCGGGCTGAACCGGTCATATTCGGCGATCAGTCCGGCGGCGCTCAGGCCTTCTTTTTCCATGAAATCGCAATAGGCATGAGCGAGGCTGCCCTCGGGCATCTCGCGCAGGCGGTCATGGTCGTCGAGCATCGGCGCCAGCTCCGGTTCGCTGGCCAGCAGTGCCCTGCCCCTGTCGCTCTCGACAAAGGCCCTGGCATCCTTGCGGAAGCCGGGACGCGGCAGCGATTCAAAGATATGGAACACCTGCTCGGTATCTTCCTTGTCCTTGATCAGCTCGCGGAAATGATGCAGCGCCTTCAGCGGACGAAAGCGGGCCGCGGGCCGTTCCGGATGGATGAACGGTCGTTGCGAATCAGCGGGGGCGGCAAAGTCATGGTCAATTTTCATACCGCCCATATGTGACTTACTGACATTAATGTCAATATAGATTCATCGCTTTCCACCACAAGCCGGCTCCGCTAATCATCGTCCGGTCCCGAACTTGAAAAAGCTTGCCCAGAACCGGACGCCGGAGACAGGAACTTGAAGCCCCACGACACGCTGCCCTATACCGATCTCCCGACCTATTCCGACGCCGAGCGGGTTGCCCGCTCGCGGGCCTTCTACGAGGCGATCGGAACGCGCCGGACCTGTCGTTATTTCAGCGAGGAGCTCGTGCCTCGCGCGGTCATCGAAAATGCCATTCTCGCCGCGGGCACCGCGCCCAACGGAGCCAATCACCAGCCCTGGCATTTTGCCGTGATCGCGTCCCCGGAACGAAAAAAGGCGCTGCGCGCTGCCGCCGAGGAAGAAGAGCGCGCCTTTTACGCGAGCAAGGGCAGCGAAGAATGGCTCAAGGCGCTGGCGCCGCTGGGCACCGATGCCGACAAGCCGTTTTTGGAGGCCGCACCCTGGCTGATCGTCATTTTCGGCCAGCGCAAGGGCGGCATGAACCCCGGCGAGATGAAGCAGAATTATTATGTCAGCGAAAGCGTCGGCATTGCCACCGGAATATTGATCACCGCGCTGCATGATGCAGGGCTGGCCACGCTGACCCACACGCCCAATCCGATGAAATTCCTCAACCGGCTCTGCGAGCGGCCACCAAACGAGAAACCGATGATGGTGCTGGTCGTCGGCAAGCCCGCAGCCGACGCCACCATTCCGGTTCATGCGACGATCAAGAAGCCGCTCGACCAGATCGCCAGCTGGTTGTGAATCCTTTGATTTTACAGCATTTCGTTCGCGCTGGGCTTGTCGAAGCACCGCCTGTCGCACGGGCTTCTTCTGGCTCTGGTCCTTCGACAGGCTCAGGACGAACGGTATACCCATGCCAAACATCGAACCCATGAGCCTAGCGCCAATGCCCCGCTATCTCGAACTCGACGCCTTGCGCGGCTTTGCGGTGATGGGGATATTGCTGATGAATATCGTCGGCTTCTCGATGCCGGAAATGGCCTATGTCAGCCCCGCGGTCTATGGCGGGACCGATACGCCCGACGTCCTTGCCTGGGCGCTGTCCTACATATTTGTCGACGGCAAGATGCGGGGCCTGTTCACCGTGCTATTCGGAGCCAGCATGATGCTGGTCGTCGAGCGGGCCGAGACCGGGGGGCAGAATCCCGCGACGGTCCATTTTTCCCGCATGGCCTGGCTGGCGGCGTTCGGGCTCGCCCATTTCTTTCTCCTGTGGGTCGGTGACATCCTGTTTCTCTATGCCGCAGTCGGCTGTATCGCCTATTTTTTCCGGCATCTGGATGCCGAGGACCTGATGCGGCGCGCGCTGCTGATCTTCACCATCGGCTTTGTCGGCTATGGCTTCATGTTCGGCGGCCTGCTCTACCTGCAATATCAGGCGGGCCTGCCGGGGGCGAGCGCCGCCACGATCGACAGTTATCTGCAGGCAGCGGCCGACTTTGACCCCGACGCCACCGCCATCGCCGCAGATATCGCGCTGCACCAGTCGGGATTTGCTGCAATCCTCCACGCCAAGATCGAGAATGATCTGTTCCAGCCGCTGATCCTTCTGGCCTACAATCTGCCCGAAACGCTGCCGCTAATGATGGTCGGCATGGCATTGTACAAGAACGGCTTCCTGACCGGCGCGTGGAGCGCGGCCGACTATCGCCGCTGGGGGCTGCGGTTGACCGCGATCGGCGGGCTTGTCCTCGCGGCCATCGCCGTCGGCCTGATTTGGAGGGATTTCGAGATACTGCTGATGATCAACGCGCATTATGCATGGAACTGGCCTTCGCAGATGCTGATGACGCTGGGCTATGCCGCGCTGCTGATCGGTCTGATCCGGACATGTGCCGCGACTGCCTGGATGCAGCGGATCGCCGCAGTCGGCCGTGCCGCCTTCTCCAACTATCTCGGCACCAGCCTGTTGATGACCTTTCTCTTCTACGGCTGGGGGCTGGGCCTGTTCGGCACTCTGGGGCGGGCAGAACTCTATCTGGTTGTGGCGGGCGTCTGGGTGCTCATGCTGATCTGGTCGAAACCCTGGCTCGAGCGCTTTCGTTACGGACCGCTGGAATGGCTCTGGCGGAGCCTGGCGCGAAAGAGCCTGCAGCCGATGCGCCTGCCAAGGAAATTCGATTGAGGGCATTTTCGCTATTGCGATCTATTCTCAATAGCGATATACGAATCGCCGAGAGGAACGGAAATGGTTGTTTGCGTCTGTAATGCGATCAAGGAAAAAGACCTGAGAGCCGCTGTTCGCAGCGGGGCGGACCGTCCGTCGCAGGTCTACGCTCAGCTCGGTCGCAAGCCGAAATGCGGGCAATGCCTGGCCTTTGCCCAGACGATCATTCGCTCCGAAGTTGCAACCGCTTAGCATTCTCGTTATCAAATCATTGAAATAGATAGACTTTTTATCGCAGGCGCCCTTTCGCTTGGCCGGTCATTGCTGTATAGCGACCAGCAATCAACTGGCCGAAAACCGGAAAGGACACTGCCATGAAGGGCGATACCAAAGTCATCGAGTTTCTCAACGAAGCGCTCAAGAACGAACTCACCGCGATCAATCAATATTGGCTGCACTACCGCATGCTCGACAATTGGGGCGTGTCGAAACTGGCCGAATTCGAGCGCCACGAATCGATCGACGAGATGAAACATGCGGACAAGCTGGCCGAGCGAATCTTCTTCCTCGACGGCCTGCCCAATTTCCAGCTGCTTGGACGGCTGAAGATCGGCGAAACGGTCGAGGAAATTCTCAAGGCCGACCTCGAGCTGGAATATGAGGCGCTGCCGATGCTCAAGAACGCGATCGAACATTGCGAGAGCGTGCGCGACTATGTCAGCCGCGACCTGTTCGCCGAGATCCTCGAGAGCGAGGAAGACCATGTCGATACGCTTGAGCAGCAGTTCGACATGATCGAACGCATGGGAATAGAGAATTACATCCAGCTGCAGTCGAAGCCGGCGGAATAGGCGGACGGCTCTGGTTCAGCCGAGACGGCGGCCAGAGCCCAGCGGGTTCCTTTGCTGAACGAGCGGGCTTGCCTCCTCCTCCAGAATCGCCAGGGTTTCGTCAAACAGGGCCTGCAATCCGACGACAAGCTCGATCACTTCCTCCGGCGTGTCGTGATGTTCCACGCAGGCGCGTGCGGTCATCTCGATCTGTTCTGCCGTCAATCCGAGCCGCAGGGCGCCGAGCTGCAGAGCCTCGCCCTTCAGCTTGTGCGCGGCCAGCACCATCGACGCGGGATCCTTGACCCGCATCGCGTCCTCGATCTTGGCAACGGATTCAGTGCCGTCTTCGCGAAAATAGCCAAGAATGCGTACAAAATTCGGGCCGAGCGCCGACCGGGTTGCAACGCAAACCGTCCAGTCGATCAATTCACTGTCCAATGGCTCCACTAGCCGCTCCCGACAAATTACGAGGATATGCTACCCTTGGGCAATCTAGGGCCAAAGCGGTAAAAACTTTGTTACCGGCTCCGAAAAGAATTAACCGGCCCGAGGCGCTTCGCGGGCGGATGCGCTGAGCCTCAGTCTTTCTCGTGATAGGGGTTTTTCGGCGCCCGGATGATCAGGCGCACGGGGACGCCGCCAAAACCAAGCTCGCGGCGAATGCCGTTCACCAGATAACGCCGGTAGCTCTCGGGCAGATCGTCGATTCGGGTCCCGAAGATGACGAAGGACGGCGGCCGGGTCTTGGCCTGCGTGATATAGCGCAGCTTGATCCGCTTGCCGCCGGGCGCCGGCGGCGGGTTCTCGGTGATCGCATCCTCGAACCAGCGGTTCAGCTTGCCGGTCGATACGCGTTGCGACCAGATCCGCCGCGCCTGGAAGGCCGCCTTCATCAGCTGGTCGATACCCTTGCCGGTAAAGGCCGATACGGCGACCAGCGGCACGTCACGCACCTGTGCAAGACCGTCGTTCAGCGCCGCCCGGATGCCGTTGAACAGCTTGCTCGGCCCTTCGGCGACGTCCCACTTGTTGATCCCGATGATCAGGCAGCGGCCCTCCTGAATCGCATGGTCGGCGATCCGCAGATCCTGGGCCTCGAGGCCCTTGGTCGCATCGAGCAGCAGCACCACCACTTCGGCGAAGTCGACCGCATGGCGGGCATCCGCGACCGCCAGCTTCTCCAGCTTGTCGTTGACCTTAGCCCGCTTGCGCATGCCGGCGGTGTCGATCAGGCGAACCTGACGGTCCGGCGAAATGCCATCGAGCTGTTCTTCCTCGGTCAGGTCGTCATCATGCCAGACCCAGTCGACGGTGATACTGTCGCGGGTGATGCCCGCTTCCGGCCCGGTGATCATCCGGTCCTCGTCCAGCATCTTGTTGATCAGGGTCGACTTGCCGGCATTCGGCCGACCGACGATCGCCAGCTTGAGCGGCGCCGATTCATCGGTGGGCTCGTCGGTGGCCGCCGCCTTGTAATTCTCGACATAGGGCTGGATGGCCTGGAAAAGGTCGGCCATGCCGTCGCCATGTTCGGCGCTGAACGGGATCGGGTCGCCAAATCCCAGGGCATAGCTTTCCATGATCCCGGCGTCCGCGGCCTTGCCCTCGGCCTTGTTGACCAGCAATATCACCGGCGTCTTTGCGCTGCGCAGCCAGCGCGCGATTTCCTCGTCGAGCGGTGTGAGGCCGGCACGGCCGTCGATCACGAAGATCGCCAGTTCGGCGCCGGCGACCGCGAGCTCCGTCTGCTTGCGCATCCGGCCCGGCAGGCTCTTGGCATCCTCGTCCTCGTAACCGGCGGTGTCGACGATGTTGAACTCGAGCCCCAGCAGGTTGGCCGCGCCTTCGCGCCGGTCGCGCGTCACGCCCGGCATGTCGTCGACGAGCGCCAGCTTCTTGCCAACCAGACGGTTGAACAGCGTGGATTTGCCGACATTGGGTCGACCTATGATTGCAATATTGGGCAGCATGAAGCCGGTCCCTGTCCTTTGGTTCTGATACTCAGCGGTACGCCGAAATCTGCCCGCTGTCGTCGAGAATATAGAGCATGCCACCGGCGACGATCGGCGGCAGGGAAATGCCGTTGTCCAGTTCGAACAACGTCTGGCTGGATCCCTCGGCCGGGGAAATCGCCACCACATCACCTTCGGTGCTGGCAACGATCAGCCGGTTTCCAGCAAGAATCGGGCCGGTCCAGCTGATCGGATCCTTCTTCTTTTCCTCGTTCCTGAAGGCGGCAAGCTGGCTGATCCAGCGAACCTTGCCGTTCGGCCGCGCAATGCAGAGCAGCTTGGCGTCGTCGGTCAGCACGAAGACCCATTCGCCCGCGACCACCGGCGTGGTGATCCCGGCAATGTTGAGTTCCCAGATGCGCTGGCCGGTGACCAGTTCATAGGCGGCCATGCGGCCACCCTGCCCGAGCGCGAACACCCGGCCGCGATCAATCACCGGATCCGCGTCGATGTCGGACAGGGTTGCTACCGAAGTCGAGATACTGGTCCGGGCGAGCGCGTCGTTCCACAAGTTGCGGCCGTTTTCATAGCGATAGGCGGTCAATTCGCCGGAGCTGTAACCGGCGACGATGGTGCCCTGGCCGGCGGCAGGAGCAGCCACCCCGAAAATGCCTGCGAGACCGACGGTCCCCGCTTCGTTCCACTGGACGGAGCCGTCCAGCATGTTGAGCGCATAAATCTGGTTGTCCTGCGTCATCACATAGACATTGCCATTGGAAATGGTCGGCGATCCGCGCAGCGGCCCGGCCGGGCGCACTTTCCATTTCTGGCTGCCATCCGCTGCGTTCAGCGCAACGACGTCGCCGACGCCATTGGTGACATAGACCATATTTTCGAACACGCTGGCACCGCCGCCAAAGCGCGAATCCTGGATGCCGCTCGCGACCTCGATCTGGGTGGACCAGACTTTCGCCCCGGTGGCGGCATCAAAGGCGTGCACGGTTGATTTGGTATCGACCGCGAACAGCCGTCCGCCAGCCACGACTGGCGCTGCGGCCAGACGTTCGCGCTTGGAGGTGCCGCTGATATTGGCGGTCCAGACCCGTGCGAGATCACCGGGCAGCGCGACATGGCCGATCGATTTGCTTGCATTGCCGCCGGACTGGGCCCACTCGCTATTGGCCGTCGGAGCGGGCAGGATCACGGAGATCGAAGCCAGCGCAGGATCGACTTCGGCGCCGCTTTCACCGCTCAGGATCGGGGTACGCTTGCCGAGAGTGGGCGTGCTTTTTTTGTCTTCGCCGTCGCCGCCGCCCAATATGCCGCACCCGGAGAGCAGCGACAGGGCCAGCAGGCTGGCGATAAGTTTCTTGCCGGAAATCATTCCTTGGTTTCTCCCTCGGCCGGAACCACCTTCAGCGGCACAGCCTTTTTATCATCGCCGTCCATTTCAACGGCGTCAATGCCCTCAACGCCCGCCATTTGCAGGGCGCGCGACCGGATCGTCGCCGGGACATTGTCGTCTTTCGCAAGCTGGGCAAAAAGCGGCCCGGCGAGATCAGACTTGTTCATGTTCAGATAGGATATCGCGACCATTTCGCCGGCGCTGCCGAACCACGCATTTCCCGGCACCGCCAGCGGCTTCAACCGGTCGATCACCTGCTGCGGTTTCAGCGAGTCGAATTCTGCGGTCGTCTGACGGATCAGAGCGAGATCGCGGAACGGTTTCGGCAGGCTGTCATCGGCAACGACCTTGGCATAGCCGGCAATGGCCTTTTTCGGATCATTTTTTTCCAGCGCGATATTGGCCTGCAGCAGCTGCGCCGCGGCACGGTAACCCGGCTGCCCCGCGTCCGTCAGCGGGTCGAGCGCCTTGGACGCACCATCCAGATTATTCTGGCGGATACTGTCGATCGCAGCGACATATTCCTCGCTGCGCAGACCGGAGGCCTCGTCCTGGTTGTTCTGATAGAAGATCCAGCCGGCCAGCGATGCCAGGCCGATGACCACCGCCGCGAAAATCCACAGGCCGTAGCGGGCAGCGATGTTCTTGAGCTGGTCCTCGCGCACCGCTTCGTCGACTTCGCGCAGAAACACCTGTTCCTGATGGTCGGGCTTCTCTTCCGGTGCTTGGTCTTTGTTCCTGGCCAATGTGGCTTCCTCAATAATGTTTCGCGCACTCCATCCGCCGGTCAGGCGAAGGCGATTTGCAATCGGCTGTCCTTTAGCGCCCGCATTAGCAAAAGTAAAAGTCTATTGACCATTTCCAGAGGCTGAACGGCGAGCGGTACGAACAGGGAAGTTTCCGTTATTCTTTCGGTTGATAGAGCTGGTCCGGGCCGGGAAAACTGCGCTCCCTGACCTCTCCTGCATATTGCTCGGCGGCCTGGTCAATTTGTTCGGCGATATTGTGATAGCGCTTCACGAAGCGGGCCGTACGATCAAACATGCCGAGCATATCCTCGGTGACCAGCACCTGGCCGTCGCATTGCGCCGACGCGCCGATGCCGATGGTGATCGCCTTCACTGCCTTGGTCGCTTCGATCGCGATCGGTTCCAGCACTCCTTCGAGAACGATGGCAAAGGCACCGGCCCGGTCGAGGGCTACCGCATCGCCGACAATCTTCTTCGCTTCCGCGTCGCTGCGCCCGCGCGCGGCATAGCCGCCCAGCACGTTTATCGCCTGCGGGGTCAGGCCGACGTGGCCGACCACCGGAATGCCGCGCTGCACGAGAAACGCGACCGTCTCTGCCATAACCTCGCCCCCTTCCAGCTTGACCGCCGCTGCTCCGGTCTGCTTCAGGATATGGGCGGCGCTCTCATAGGCCTGCTCGGGCGACTGTTCGTAGGACCCGAACGGCATGTCGACGACCACGACGCTGTGGTAGCTGCCCCGGACCACCGCCGCGCCATGGTTGCACATCATGTCGAGCGTGACCGGAATGGTCGAATCGAGGCCGTAAATGACCTGAGCCAGCGAATCGCCCACCAGCAGCATGTCGCAATGCGCGTCGAGCAACTGCGCAGTTCGCGCGGTATAGGCGGTCAGCATCACCACCGGCTCGGCGGTGACCCCGTCGACCTTGCGACCCTGGATTTTCGGCACCGACAACCGCCGCATCGGCTGCGGCCGCGGATTGGCGCGGCTGGTGGAGGTATCGAGCTTGAAGGTCGTGGACATGGCAATTCTCGGCAATATTGTTGGCGGGACGGTCCTGATAAGCGACCGCGCCGGATAAGGCCAGCATCGCTTATGGTCGGATGGCACCCACGGCCTGGCCGGGATGGTCGCTGAACAGGCCATCCACACCGGCCGCAACAAAGGCGCGCACTTCCCCGGCCAGATCGCCGGACTCGCGCGGATCCAGTCCGCTCTTGAAATCGGTGGGCAGGAAATAATTCTCCGCCCGGAATGTCCAGGGATGGACGAGCAGCCCGGCCTTGTGCGCTGCCGCAACCAACCCGGTCGGACCATCCAGCTGGCCGAGTATGTTGCGCCCGATCACCAGATCCTTGGCGGGCCCGAGGCCGTCGGCATAGGCGGCAACCTGCTGCAATCCCTCGGCCGTGATCATCGATGCATAGGTCCGCGCCGGATCGTCGGGCGGGCCACCCTCGCCGGCGACCAGCTGCACCAGCCGGATGGTCGTCTTGCGGTGAAGCCGTTTCAGATTGCCGACCTCGAAGGACTGGATGAATACAGGGTCATCCGGACCGGCATAGCCAAAGCGTCCCAGCAGGGTCAGCAGCGGTTCGTCATGCGGCATATCTAGCCCGGCGAAATAGCCGGGATGCTTGGTTTCCGGATAGACGCCCACCCGCTTGCCGCTCTGCTCTTCGTGCCGCTGCAGCAATTGCAGAACCTCCTCGAAGGTCGGTATTTCGTACTGGCCATCATATTTCGCGTTGCCGGCGCGCAGCTGCGGCAGCCGCTCCCTGGCCCGCAATGTCTTGAGTTCCGCCAGCGTGAAGTCTTCGGTAAACCAGCCTTCGTAGCGCTGTCCGTCGATTGTCTTGACGGTCTTGCGGTCGGCATATTCCGATCGGTCCGCCACATCGGTGGTTTCGCTGATCTCGTTCTCGTGCCGCGCCACCAGAACGCCGTCCCGGGTGAGCACGAGATCGGGCTCGATGAAATCCGCCCCCTGCTCGATTGCCAGCGCATAGGCAGCCAGCGTATGTTCCGGCCGCTCGCCGCTGGCACCGCGATGGGCGATGATAATCGGGGCGTTCCCGCTGAGCGTGGCTATCGACGCCTCCGATTCTTCACCCGCCCGCGCCGGATCCCCGCAACCGAGCAGGAGCAAGAGGCTGGAACAAAGAGCAAGCCGCAAACTCATCGCTAGCCGACCTCGACGCCTTTCCAGAACGCGATCCGTCCCTCGATTTCTGCTGCCGCCGCTTTCGGCGACGGATAATACCAGGCCGCATCCTCGTTGATTTCGCCCGCGACGATCAGCGAATGGTAGGACGCGTCGCCCTTCCAGGGGCAATGGCTGGTCGTGTCGCTGTGCATCAGATATTTGGACCAGACCGCGGCGCGCGGAAAATAGTGATTGCCCTCGATCACCACCGTATCATCGCTCTCCGCGATCATCGCGCCGTTCCATGTTGCCGTGACCATTTTTTCTGTCCTTTTCTGATACCAAAGCCTGCCGCAACAATCAGTGTCGATGGTAGCCAGATCCCTCTAGCGTCCCAATATAACAGTTTGATGCCACGCATGCTGATAAAATCAGAAAGGCCGATCGGCGATACGGCAATCGGGGTAAAGGGCGGAAAAAAAGCAGCTGGTATCGAGCAGCCCGAGCAATCCTAGCTGTTGCGCGCGGCCAGTCCGGCGGCTTCGTAGTCGGATGCCTTGAAGCCGACGACCAGTTCGTCGCCATGTTCCAGCACCGGCCGTTTGATCATGCTTGGATTTTCCGCCATGACCATCACCGCGGTGTCGTCGCCGATATTCTGCTTCACCATGTCGGGCAGCTTGCGAAAGGTGGTGCCGCGCTTGTTGACCAGCGCCTCCCAGCCAACCTGCATCACCCACATTTCAAGCTTTTCCTTGCTGATTCCGGACTTCTTATAGTCATGGAAGACATAGTTTATGCCGTTCCGCTCCATCCAGTTGCGCGCCTTCTGCACCGTGTCGCAGTTGGAAATGCCGTACATCTTGGTTTCGTTGCTCATTGCTTCTGTCCTGTTTTCTGCTGCACGTCGGGCCAGACACGAAGGTCAGCGCCCCGAAAGGGGCCGCATCCGGGTGCGCGGGAACGTGCAGATTCGATTCCCGGACTGAATTAGCCGGAAATGGCCGGTAAGCAAGGCCCAATTCCGGTGGCGGGGCAGGTTCAATCCGCTCCGCTGTCCGGACCGCTGCCAAAGGCACAATCGGACTTTATGGGACAGCAGCGGCAATGGGGCCGTTTTGGCCGGCAAATGACCTGTGCCAGCCGCTTGCCGAGCAGATGATGCTCGTCGATATCGGCCGCCGACCATTCCGGCGGCAGGACCGGCATCAGCGCCTCGTAGGCGCGGGCGGTGTCCGCCTTTGCCGGCACCAGCCCCATCCGCTGGACCACGCGGCGATGGCCAGCATCCAGCACCAGCGCCCGGCGATGGAAGTGGCTGGTGTTCATCACGCCGGCGCTGATCTTGCGGGCAACGCCGGGCAGGCTCTCCAGCCAGGCCATCGCCTCTGCGGTCTCCAGCCGGTCCAGATGATCGAGCGTGGCGCTGCCGCGCTGCTCGACGATCGTCTGCAGGCAGGCTTGGAGGCGCTCCGCCGCCATCGCCGGGAAGGTGGCGGTCCTGAGAAGGGCAGCGAGCGCGTCAGGATCGGCACTGGCCACATTTTCCCATGTCCGGTAGCGCTCCAGCAGCCGGTCGGTGTTGGCGTTGGAGACAGCCGTCTTTGCCCGCGCGCCAATCACGCCCTGAACCAGCGTCCACATCGGGTCGCGGCGGCTGTCATCGGGCCGGACAAAGCGCCCGAAACGCTCGATCAGCCTGCTATGCATCCGGCGCAACATGGCAGTGCGATGATCGGGGCCGAAATCCAGTTCCATTGCCAGGATATGGGCGGGCAACCGGCAGGTGACAAGCGACCGGGTGGCAGGAGTCTAGATATCGACGATGATCTTGCCGAAATGCTGGCCCGATTCCTGGTGGCGGAAGGCATCGGCCAGATCGGCGAGCGGGAAGGACTGGTCGAGCACCGGCCTGATCCCGTTGGCCTCGATCGCCGCGATCATTTCCAGCTGCTGCGCCCGGCTGCCGACCGTGAGGCCCTGCACACGCAGGTTCTTGGCCATCAGCAAGCCCGTCTGCACGGGGCCGGCAAAGCCCGTCAGCACCCCGATCAGCGCGACATGGCCGCCGATCCTTGTGGCCATCATCGACTGGTCGAGCGTCCCCGGGCCGCCAATCTCGACGACGCAGTCGACGCCCTTGCCGCCGGTCAGTTCGAGCACTTTTGCCCCCCAGGCCTCGACTTCCTTGTAGTTGATCAGATGATCGGCGCCGAGCTGCTTCAACCGCTCGAGCTTCTCGTTCGACGAGGAGGTCGCGATCACCGTTGCGCCCGCGGCCTTGGCAAATTGCAGCGCGAAGATCGATACGCCGCCGCTGCCCTGCACCAGCACGGTATCGCCCGGCTTGACGCAGCCATCGACGAAAAGGGCGCGCCACGCGGTGAGGCCGGCGCAGGTCAGGGTCGCGGCCTCGGCGGCGCTATAACCGGCAGGGGCGTGCGTCCAGGCCGTCGCCGGACGGACCGCCTGCTCGACCGCATAGCCGTCAATGCCGTCGCCGGGTACGCGCTTGAAGCCGCCTGCGGGCGGCGTGCCGTCGAGCCAGTCGGGAAAGAAGGTCGAGACCACCAGGTCGCCCACCGCGAAGTCGCTGACACCGTCGCCGACGGCGGTCACCTCGCCCGCGCCGTCGGACATCGGAATGCGGTCGGCCGCTGCCGGGATCATCCCGGTGACCACCGCATAGTCATGATAGTTCAGGCTGGACGCGCGCAGCCGCACGGCGATCTGGCCGGGTCCGGGGGCTGCGGGTTCCGGGAGATCGACAAGGGTGAGGTTGTCGAGCGATGCGGGGGATTTGAGCTGAATGGCTTTCATGCGCGATGTCTCCTGGATTTAATCGTTCAATTAAATCAGGTCTAGTAGCGGGCGGGCTGCTGGTCAACCTTGAGCCGCATCACGGTGGACCTGGCGAGGCCTTGACAAAAAGTGCCTTAGGTGTCATTTTGACACCATGGCAAAAACGGTCAAGATCGACGACGAACTGATGGAGGTCATTGGCCGCGAGGCGGAGATGATGAGCCGCTCGCTGGCCGGACAGGTCCGCCACTGGGTGCGGATCGGGATGAGCGTGGAAAAATCGCGTTTCTTCGACCAGGCACGGGTGGTGGAGGCGCTGAGCGGACAGCTGGCGCCCGATGCGCTGACCGCTGGCGAACAGGAAGCCCATATAGACGGCCTGTTCGAAGCCGCGCGCTCCGGCACGGTCGAACAGGGCAAGCTGTTTGCGGAGCGCAAGGGCAAGGGCTTGGGCATCGGGCTTCGTGGTGGCCGGATCAGCAAGGAAGGCGATCAGGCCGCCTGATGGCGATCGTTGCCGGTCGCCCGACGCTGTTCCTGATCGCCGGCCCCAATGGCGCCGGCAAATCGACCTTCTACGACAGCGTGCTCGCCCCGCGCATTCTGGCGCCCTTCATCAACGCCGACATCATCCAGCGCGACGAACTGGCTGATCCCTCACCCCAAGCCTCCTATCGCGCCGCAGAAATAGCGGAGGAACGGCGGCGGGCGCATATCGGGTCCGGCCAGTCCTTCGTGATGGAAACCGTCTTTTCGCATCCCTCGAAGCTGGAACTGCTGGCAGATGCGCGCGCGGCCGGTTTCCGCATCATCGTCTTCCATCTGGCTCTGGCCTCGGCCGATCTGGCCGTCGCCCGCGTCGAGGCGCGGATCACCGAGGGTGGCCATCCGGTACCAGACGCAAAGATCCGCGAGCGTTTCGCCCGCAATGGTCCGCTGATCCGCGCAGCGGCCCTGCTCGCCGATCGGGCGATGATCTTCGATGCGTCGGCGCTGAACGAGCGGCCGCAGGTGCTGCTCGAACTGACGCACGGGCAGGTCGCGCGGCGCGCCGACCCGCTCCCCGACTGGTTCGGCACACTCTACGGCGACCTGCTCTGAGCGATAGCCTACCCGTTCGTCCCGAGCCTGCCGGAGGAGCGGAGCCCGCACGTCATGCCCTGCACGACCGAACCTAGCGGCTCAGCTGACCAGGGATCGCGCCGGCGGGATATTCCGCCGTGTGCACGTTGACGTAAAAGCCCGAGGGATCGCCTTCGATCCGGTCCTGTGTCCATTCCGAACCATCGGCGCAGCCCTTGTAGCCGCCTTCGTTGGCCGGGCGCAGCGTGAATACCGGCGGACCATTGGTCCCGCGCACCCCGCGGTGGATATGCGCCGCGGTGATCGGTCCGATTCCGCGGACTCCGTTGATGTCCCAGCAGATCTGTCCGAATGTTTCGGAAATGCTGATCTCCGCACGGCCGTAGCCGTCGGCGTCACCCGGTCCCACTTCCTCGCTGCCGAGCAGGGTCGTGCGATAGACGTCGCCGGTGCGCTCCGCGACCTTCTCTTCGACCGTGGCGCATCCGGCCAGCGCAGCGGTGCCGAGGCCCGCCAGCAGTGTTTTCTGCATGTTGATCATTTTCTCTCTCCTGTTTCGCCCGCGTCTCGTTGGCGCAGGCGACAGTAGGATAACGGGCGAGGGTTGATCGGGTTCCGCCGGCACCGGTTCTCAGTTCCTCAGCGTCCTTCGACAAGCTCAGGACGAACGGGAGGGGAAACGGCGGAAAATGGCGAGATACCACGATCTCCGTTCGTGCTGAGCCTGTCGAAGGAGCGAAACATTCGAGCCCGCTTTCGGTTCCTTATCCCGTCGGGAACAGTGGTGGTCATTGCGAGGAGCGCAGCGACGCGGCAATCCAGCGCGTCTGGCCGCCATCGTCGGTGCTTGCCGCTCTGCATTGCCGCGCTACGCTAGCAATGACGTTCCCGGTGCGCGTCATTCCTCGACTTGGTCCAGGGTCCACTTTTCCGATCCCGCAGGATGGAGCCGCCGCACGGCTCCTCGCGTCGCCGAATACTTCCTACGAATATCCCCCGGATATTCGTTTGATCGGAATCATTCCCACTCGATCGTACCCGGCGGCTTGCTGGTATAATCATAGACCACGCGGTTGATCCCCTTGACCTCGTTGACGATCCGGGTCGACACGCGGGTCAGGAATCCGGCGTCGAAGGGGTAGACATCGGCGGTCATGCCGTCGGTGCTGGTGACGGCGCGCAGGCCGCAGACATTGTCATAGGTGCGGCTGTCGCCCATCACGCCGACGGTCTTGACCGGCAGCAGCACGGCGAAGGCCTGCCAGATCGCGTCGTAGAGACCGGCATTGCGGATTTCCTCGAGATAGATCGCGTCGGCGTTGCGCAATATGTCGCAGCGCTCCTTGGTTACCTCACCCGGAATGCGGATCGCCAGACCGGGGCCGGGAAACGGGTGCCGCCCGACAAACTGGTCTTTGAGGCCCAGTTCGCGGCCGAGATCGCGGACCTCGTCCTTGAACAGCTCGCGCAAGGGCTCGACCAGTTTCATGTTCATCCGTTCCGGAAGCCCGCCGACATTGTGGTGCGACTTGATGGTCACGCTCGGCCCGCCGGTGAAGGAGACGCTCTCGATCACGTCCGGATAAAGCGTGCCTTGGGCAAGGAAGTCGGCGCCGCCGACGCGGGCGGCTTCCTCGTCGAACACCTCGATGAATTCGCCGCCGATGAACTTTCGCTTCTTCTCCGGGTCGGTCTCGCCGGCCAGCCCCTTCATGAAGCGCGCTTCGGCATCGACCACCACCAGCGGGATATTATAATGGTCGCGGAACAGGGTCTCGACCTGCTCGCGCTCGTTGAGGCGCAGCAGGCCATGGTCGACGAAGACGCAGGTCAGCTGGTCGCCGATGGCCTCGTGGATCAGGATCGCCGCGACCGAGCTGTCGACGCCGCCGGACAGGCCGCAGATGACCTTCTTGTCGCCGACCTGCTTGCGGATCTCGGCGATCTTCGCGTCCTTGTACTCCGCCATCGTCCAGTCACCGGCGCAACCGCAGACATGGCGGACGAAATTGGCGATCAGCTTGCCGCCATCGGGCGTGTGCACGACCTCGGGGTGGAACTGGGTGCCATAATAGCGCCGCTCGTCATTGGCGATCAGCGCGAAGGGCGCGCCCTCGCTGGTCGCCACGATCCGGAAGCCCGGTGCGAATTCGGTGACCTTGTCGCCGTGGCTCATCCACACCTGGTGGCGCTCACCGACCTCCCAGAGGCCGTCGAACAGCACGCAGCCTTCGGTCACCGTCAGATAGGCCCGGCCGAACTCGCCGCCCTCGCCGGTTTCGTGTCCCGGCCGCACCTCGCCGCCCAGCTGGTCGGTCATCACCTGCTGGCCATAGCAGATGCCGAGGATCGGCAGGCCGCTGTCGAAGATCAGCTGCGGCGCCCGCGGGCTGCCCTCTTCGGGGACGCTGGCTGGCGAGCCGGACAGGATCACGCCCTTGGGTTTCAGCCGTTGAAAGGCCTCTTCCGCCATGTTGAACGGAGCGATCTCCGAATAGACCCCGGCCTCGCGGACCCGGCGGGCGATAAGCTGCGTGACCTGCGAGCCGAAATCGACGATCAGGATGGTTTCTTCATGGGCTATGGACATGGCTTAGCCGCTTAGTGGGCGACCCGTTTTGAGTCCAGTGCCTTTGTCCATCCGGCCGGTGACAGCGGACGGTTTTTCATCCTGTCGCGAGCCCGCCAAGCAACACCGCGAGGATCACCCCGATCGCGGTCGCGATGCCGACCATATGATGGTCTTCCTTATAGGCCTTGGGGAACACCTCGGTGGCGAGCGAGGCGACCACCGCACCGGCGGCGAAACAGCGGGTGGCAGCGAGCACATGCGGGGAGACGCCTTCCAGCGCGATATTGCCGATGATCGCCGCCAGCGACAGGATCGCCGCGGTCGCCGCCCACAGGACCAGGATCCTGGCCCGGGAATGGCCGTCGCCGGCCATCTGCTTGGCCCCGCCTGCCGCTTCGGGGAGGTTGGACAGCAGGATCGAGCCCGCCAGCGCCGCCACCTCGATCGGGGCGGCGCCGATCAGCGCCACGCCAAGCGCCAGATTTTCCGGTATGCCATCAAGGGTGATCGCGGCGAGGAGGCCGCCACCACCATCCGCGCCCCATTTCTCGTCGATCCAGTAATCAATGACCGTGAACACGACTGCCCCGGCGGCCACGGCACCCAGGCCGACCCACATGCTGCTCTGCTCGAGCGACGGTTCGATCAGTTCGGTAACCAGCGAGACGATCAGCGCACCGCCGGCCAGCGCGATCACAAAGCCCTGCGTCTTTGTAGAAAGTTTCCCGTAAATTCCCCACAGCGCACCGGCGATCAGGGCGGCCGACACAACGGCCACAACGAGAATTGTCATCATCATGAAACGCTAACGCCGCTCCGCAAACTAGGTTGCTTCCGTGCCCCTGCGCAGGCAGGGGCCCATCTCCCGGGCGCCATTTTCAGCGCCGTGGGAATGGCAGTGCGCGCAGGCTGCGCCAACAGGTGATCAGGGACCGTTGCCACAAGACGAGAGACCGGGAGATGGACCCCCGCCTGCGCGGGGGCACTCATCCCTCTGCCATATCACGCAGCGTTGCCTTTGCCGGACCAGTATTGGTTGCGGGTTGAAGAGATTGAAGCATCCGACAGTGAATTGCGTGCGATTCCCCTCAACAATTGAAATATTTCTTACCCTTTATCCAATGCGCAATATGTCTTGCCATTAATCTGCTCACCTCGCCCGTGAGCAGAGATGATATTTAAAAGTCTATAGTCGTTTTCTGCGGTTTTCTCAGTGTAAATTGAGCTTTTCATTTTGGTCGTATGTGCATCACAGGCTGTGACGACAAGATTCCAATTGTCGATCCACTCGATTTTAAGAGGCCAGCCACCCGCAGAACTATAGACCTCCTTAGTTATCCCCGCCGATTGATCATCGCGATAGCTTAATTCCACTCGTGCATGCGGCGAACAACATGCTCCCAGATCAGTCACGAAGAGTTTGGCGGTCATTGATCCATCGGGCGAACGAACCGTCTCCGCCAATTTTTCCTGAGAAGCGCATGCCGTGATCAGCAGCAGGCAGATGAGCATAATGCCCCTACGCATTTGCCTCTGCCATCGCCCGCAGTTCGGTTTTCAATATCTTCCCGATATGGCTGCGCGGCAGCTCGTCGATCAGGCGCAGCTCCGACAATCGCTGGGTCTTGCCGAGATCGGCATTGGTCGCCGCCTTCAGCACCTCCGGATCGAGCGTCACCCCGGCCTCGGCGACGACGAAGCCGACCGGCGTCTCGCCCCATTGCCGCGAGGCGACCCCGATCACCGCGGCATCGGCGACGCCCGGCTGCGCCATCAGCGCTTCCTCCAGGTCGCGCGGATAGATGTTGAAGCCGCCGGAAATGATCATGTCCTTGGACCGCCCCATCAGGGTGATGAAGCCGTCCGCGTCGACCTTGCCGATATCGCCCATCCGCTGCCAGCGATCGCCATTCTCGTCATACCAGCTGGCTTCCTCGGTCTTCTCCGGCTGATTCTTGTAGCCCGACATCATCGTCTGCGAGCGCCCGACCAGCTCGCCCATTGCGCCGGCCGGCAGCCGGTTGAGCTGCTCGTCGACGGTGATCACCTCGCTGCCGCCCCAGGCGATGCCGACGGTGTGCAGCTTGTCCGGATGCTCGTGCGCGAGCAACAGGCAGACCACGCCGCCCTCGGTCATCGAGTAGATCTCGATCAGCCCGCCCGGCATGCGCCGCAGCACCTCGCGCTTCAGCTCCGCCGAGAAGGGCGCGCTGGTGCAATATTTGTGGGTCAGAGCGGACAGGTCATAATCGTCGAAGCCCTCGAAATCCATCAGCCTCTGATATTGCACCGGCACCAGCATCGTGTGGCTGGCGCGATGCGCCTGCGCCAGTTCCAGCCAGCGCCGGCAATCAAACTTGCCCATCAGCACCACTGTCCCGCCATAGGCAATGGTCGGGGTGAACAGCGCCAGCGTCGTGTTCGAATAGAGCGGCGTCGACAGCAGGGTCACCTGCCCCGGCTTGCCATAGCCGGTGCCCTCGCCGACCGCCGCGTGATACCAGCGCATCTGGCGGCTGTGGACAATGCCCTTGGGCGTGCCGGTGGTGCCGCTGGAATAGATGATATTATAGGGTTCCTTCGGGCCGACGCCGGGATCGGCCGGCATCGCGCCCTCGGCCGCCATCCAGTCGGACATGGCAGGCGCATCATCGACCGCCGCGTCGAGCATGACATGGCGAAGCGCCGGCAACTCTTCGCCGCTGTCCAGCAATTCCGCCCGCTTGGCGCTATCGATGAACAGATGCATCGCGCCGCTGTCGCGCATCATGTTGGCCAGCTGCTTCGGCGTCGCCGAGGTGGTCAGTGGCGCTGCGCAGCCGCCGGCGACAATCGCCCCGAGATAGGCGAGCGCATAATATACCGTGGTCGTGCCGAGGATCGCCACCGCCTGACCCTTTGCGAGCCCGTCCGCCTGCAGCTGCGCCGCGATCCGGTTGACCCGCGCGGCGGTCTGCGCCCAGTCCAGCTTTTCCGCGCCGTCGTCGAGCGCGATACGGTCGGGCTGGTTCACGGCGTGGGCGTTGATCAGATCGGCGAGCTGGCCGAACGGCTGCTCGAGATAGCGGGCGGGGTCTATATGTTTCATCAAGCGATTAATTCCGCATCTGGCGCGCAAATGCAACGGCTTTGCTTGCTGGCTCGCGCTTTCGCCAGGGCGGGGGGAATTTTGGCGCGCGCAGGCGCAAGGGCGCGAAGCAAGGATGAGCGGAGCGAAGCTGACAAATTGATACGTTTTTATTTTCTGTGACTTTTGCCCTGAGCCGGTGGAATTCCGGTCTTTCCAACAGTCCGACAGGGCGTCCAGTGTGACCTTCCAGATTTTACCTCCAACCTGTCAAAATGCCTGTCCCGCACGTGGCGAAGAAGCGGCGGATATAACCGATCGGACGATGTGTAGGACAGCGGTTTTTTGGTCGTGGGGTGGAGTGGGCCAGGACAGCAGACCGCAACCGGGAGCGCTTGGTACTCTACCGTCATCCTTCGCGCTTTCCCCGGTCAGGGCGTTTAGCGCGCGAAGACGCGAAGGCGCCAGGAGTGATCCTGGTTTGCGCGCCAGACCTTGCCTGCATGGGGTGCACCGCTATTCCTGAAACTGGTTCAGCCACCGTCATTGCGAGGAACGCAGCGACGCGGCAATCCAAGGCGGCAAGCGCTAGCGATCGGGGCAGGACGCCCTGGATTGCTTCGATGCGCTCGCAATGATGGTCGGGGTCAGGGGCTCATCTTCTTTGTGTCTTCGCGCCTTCGCGCGAGCAACCGGCCGCCTATCCCGCCACCAGCACCACATAGATGCTCTCGACCCAGCCGCTGGCGCAGGGGCCATCATAGTTGCGCTTGGCGCGCACCGGGGAGGAGACGCCGCAAGTGCCGGGGCTGCGGGCTTCCGGCGCGCCTTCTGCGGCTACAGGGGGCTTGTCATAGACGATGCCGAACCATTGCTGGTCGATGCTGCGGGTGCAGATATAGACGCGCTGGCCGGGGGCGAGGCTGTCCTTCTTTGCAGCCGCGTCGAACGGCGCGCTCAGCACCGGCAGCGCGCCGCTGTCGTGACGGCCGACCTCGCCGACCGACTGGCAGGCGTCGAAGCGCGGGCCGCCCTCGCCGATCCGCACCGGCTTGGCCGACGGATCGCCCTCGACCCGCTCGGCGCGGCCGGTGGGGTTCTCGAGATAGGCACTGCTTTCGGGCAGGTCATCGCTGACCTCGGTGGATTCGGAGCAGGCGGTGGTGGCCAGGCCTAACAGGGACAGGGCGAGCAGGGATCTGATCATGGCGAGAGGTTTAGCGCAAAAGCGGGGTGCAAGGGAAGCGGCGAATATATTGCGGCGGTGGGCGAGTTGAGCGGGGGGGTGCTGAGGTCAATCGCTGCTGTGCGCGCCAAGTCCCCGTCGAGCATCGCTATACCCTCCGTGCCGAGCCCTCCCACTTCCGTTCGTGCTGAGCTTGTCGAGCACCCTTGGCGCTCCCCAGCGTCCTTCGACAGGCTCAGGACGAACGGTGGTGGGCTTCGAAGGACCCGTTACGAGCGGTGGTGGGCTTGGCTCAGCAGGGTTCGTGATCCCTCACAGCACGATCTGGGTCTGCGTTACCACCGCCACCAGCGTGCCGTCCTCCAGCGTGATCTTCGTCTGCCAGACCGACTGGCGCCGGCCGACCTTGAACGGGGTCGCCTCTCCGTAGACGATGCTGCCCTCGGGCGCGGCATTCAGGAAGTTGGTCTTGCTCTCCGAGGTGGTGGTGCCGTTCGATCCCTCCGGCAGATTGGCGAAACCGCCAAAGGCGCCCAGCACATCGGCAAAGGTCATCACCGCGCCGCCATGGATGCTCGGGCTGCCGCGGCCGTTGCCGGCGGTGCAGATCTCCGGCCGCACCAGCATCTCACCGCGCACGCTGTCCTTGTCCATCGCGGTGATGGTGATGCCCATGGTCTTGGCAAAGGGGACGATATCGGCGGGATTGGTCATCTACGGGGTCCTTTTCCGGGTTGATTCACGCGAAGGCGCGCCCAGACGCTCTTTTTGCACAATCATCTGCTGCCCCCAAGGGCTTTTGCCAGATGCCGTCAGGGTCCCTACTGGCGCCGATTTAGGCCCCCTATCCATTTTGATAATCACCGCTTTGCAGGTGAATTTTCCGCCCGATTAAAAATCGATCTAAACCTCTGTTTTTCAATACTTTTAATATCGCGAAATTCGACATTTTTCTTGGGTTTGCCGGCGCCAGCGGCTATGGTTCCCGGCATGACCAACATCAGCGAAAACAATGTACCGGAAGCGGCACCGAGCTCTTCCAACCAGAATGAATATGGTGCCGATTCGATCAAGGTGCTCAAGGGCCTCGACGCAGTGCGCAAGCGTCCGGGCATGTATATCGGCGACACCGATGACGGCAGCGGCCTGCATCACATGGTGTTCGAGGTCTCGGACAATGCGATTGACGAGGCGCTCGCCGGCCATTGCGACCTGATCCTGATCACGCTCAATCCCGACGGCAGCGTTTCGGTCGAGGACAATGGCCGCGGCATCCCGACCGGCATGCACAGCGAGGAGGGCGTCTCGGCGGCCGAGGTGATCATGACCCAGCTGCACGCCGGCGGCAAGTTCGAGAATACCTCCGACGACAATGCCTACAAGGTCTCCGGTGGCCTGCACGGCGTCGGCGTATCGGTGGTCAACGCGCTGTCGGAATGGCTGGAGCTGGATATCTGGCGCGACGGCAAGCAGCACAACATGCGCTTCGAGTTCGGCGATGCCGTGCGCCCGCTGGAAGTGGTCGGCGACGCGCCTCCGGCGGACAACAAGACGGGCTTCAAGAAGGGCACGAAGGTCACCTTCTTCCCCTCCCCGGCGACCTTCAAGATCACCGAGTTCGATTTCGAGAAGCTCGAGCACCGCTACCGCGAACTGGCTTTCCTGAACAGCGGCGTACACATCATCCTGCGCGACGCGCGGCACGAGGAAGCGAAGGAAATCGACCTGTTCTACGAGGGCGGCATCGCGGCCTTCGTCCAGTATCTCGACCGCAACAAGACGCCGCTGGTGCCCGAGCCGATCGCCATCCACGGCGACCGCGACGATGTCATCATCGACGTCGCGCTCGAGTGGAACGACAGCTATTATGAAAATGTCCTGTGCTTCACCAACAATATCCCGCAGCGCGACGGCGGCACCCATCTGGCGGCCTTCCGCTCGGCGCTGACCCGGACGCTGAACAATTATGCCGAAAGCTCCGGCGCGCTGAAAAAGGAAAAGGTCAAGCTGACCGGCGATGACATGCGCGAAGGCCTGTCTGCAATTGTCTCGGTGAAACTGCCGGATCCGAAATTCGGTTCACAGACCAAGGACAAGCTGGTCTCGTCCGAAGTGCGGCAGCCGCTGGAAAGCCTGATGGCCGACAAGCTGGCTGAATGGCTCGAGGAAAATCCGCAGAATGCGGCGATGGTGATCCAGAAGGTGATCGATGCCGCCGCCGCCCGCGAAGCCGCGAAAAAGGCGCGCGAACTGACCCGGCGCAAGGGCGCAATGGACATTGCCTCGCTACCCGGCAAGCTCGCCGACTGCCGCGAGAAGGACGCCAGCAAGTGCGAACTCTTCCTGGTGGAAGGGGACTCCGCTGGCGGCTCCGCCAAGCAGGGCCGCGACAGCATGTACCAGGCGATCCTGCCGCTGAAGGGCAAGATCCTCAACGTCGAACGCGCCCGCTTTGACCGGATGCTGTCGTCCAAGGAAGTCGGAACGCTGATCCAGGCGATGGGCACGGGCATCGGCCGCGACGATTTCAACCTGGAAAAGCTGCGCTATCACAAGATCGTCATCATGACCGACGCCGATGTCGACGGGGCGCATATCCGGACCTTGCTGCTGACCTTCTTCTACCGGCAGATGCCGGAGATCATCCTGAACGGCCATCTCTATATTGCGCAGCCGCCGCTCTACAAGGTCGGCAAAGGCAAGAGCGAGGTCTATCTGAAGGACGACAATGCGCTCGACCAGTATCTGGTCGAGGCGGGCCTGTCCGGCATGCTGCTGCAGACCAGCGAGGGCGCGCGCACCGGCGACGACCTGCGCGGTCTGATCGAACATGCGCGGCGGATGCGCAGCCTGATGGCTTATGTGCCGCGGCGCTATGACAGCACCATTGTCGAGGGCATGGCGCTCACCGGCGCGCTCAACCCCGATCACGGGCGTACGGAACGGCAAGCCGCGGTCGACGCCACCGCTGCCTGGATGGACAAGGTCGACGAGGAAGGCCGCTGGTCGGGCCAGGTTTCGGAAGAAGGCGGCTATCTGTTCCAGCGCTTCTGGCGCGGCGTCACCGACCATCATATCATCGAGGCGAAATTCCTGGAGAGCGCGGAGGCCCGCAAGCTGCACCGGCTCGCCTCGGAAGAGACCGCGACCTATGACATGGGCAGCCGGCTGATCAAATCGGCTTCGGCCGAGACGGAGGAAGGGGAAGATGCAGGCGTCGGTTCCGACGGCACGCTGATCACCCGTCCGTCCGAACTGCTCGACACGGTGCTGGCGGCGGGCCGCAAGGGTCTGGCGATCTCGCGCTACAAGGGTTTGGGCGAGATGAATGCCGAACAGCTCTGGGAAACCACGCTGGATCCGGAAGTGCGCTCGCTGCTGCAGGTGACCGTGGAACAGGCGGACGTGACCGACGATATCTTCACCAAGCTGATGGGGGAAGTGGTCGAGCCGCGGCGCGAGTTCATCGTCGACAATGCGCTCAACGTGGCGAACCTGGACGTTTGATCGTCCGGTCGCCCGGTTCGAGAACCGGGCCTTTCGGCCATATGGCTCAGGATCGTCGTCCCGGGTAAGCTGGCAGGGCAATGACGGCTGGATACAATAATGGCGCTGAACAGCAGCGCGGCACGGGCGATTGCCCGCTGACCGTCTGGTATGATGGCGCTTGCCCGCTGTGCATCCGGGAAATCGCGCTGATGCGCAGGCTCGACCGGCGCAACGCGATCCGCTTCACCGACATATCAACCCCGGCTGCGGCCTGCCCGATTGACCGGCAGTTGCTGCTCGAGCGATTTCACGCGTCGGAAAACGGCCAGCTGCTGTCGGGGGCGGCCGCCTTTGCGGCGATGTGGCGGGCGATTCCGCTGTTGCGGCCGCTGGGCCTGCTGGCCCGCCGGCCGGGAGTGCTGGCGGTCCTCGAGGCGCTGTACAAGCAATTCCTCAAGGTCCGCCCGCATATCCAGAAGCGGCTCGGGCCGGTCGACTAGGGTCAGGACTGGCCGGAGAGCGACGCCATCATCAGCTGCTGGTCCTTGCGCGTCGGATTGCCGCGCAGGCACAGCCCGCCGTTGACCTGCAAATTTTCGCCGGTCATGAAACATTCGTCGCTGGCCAGGAAGACGGCGGCGGCCGCGATATCCTCGCTGGTGCCGATCCGGCCGAGCGGATAGCGCGCCTCGAAAGATTCGACCAGACCCGGCACCTGATCGACGCCGGCCGTCATTGGCGTGCGGGTCAGGCCGGGAGAAATGCTGTTGGCGCGTATGCCCTGTTCGCCAAACTCGTGCGCGACGCAGCGGATGATATGATCCGTGGCCGCCTTGGTGCCCATATAGGCGGCGTGATCGTTGAGCATGATCGTCGCCGTGGCCGAGCTGATCTGGATGAGCGATCCGCCCTGGTCCATTGCCTTGATCATTTCCTGGTAGAATTGGAACGGTCCGACCAGCTGCAGCTCGGACATCATTTCCAGTTCTTCCCGGGTATTTTCCAGAAAGGGTTTGAGGAAACCGACGCCGGTTGCATTGATCGCGATATCGACGCCGCCCATCTTGCTCTTCGCCGTTTCGGCCAGCGCCTTGACGTCCGCTTCCCTGGTCAGGTCGCACAGCGCGTAATGGCCGCCGATCTCGTCCGCGAAGCGCTTCAGCTCGTCTTCCTTGCGGCCCGCGACCAGCACGTCAGCGCCTTCATCGCGAAACCTCTGCGCGATGACCTGGCCCATGTTGCCCTGGCCGGCCGCTCCCAGAACAACCGCTTTCTTTCCTTCAAGACGTCCCATCAAATCCGCTCCTCTTTGTGAAATTTTCCGGTCTTCTACCGTCCTGCCGAAGCGCATAGCCACTGTCATTATGGGTATTTGTCACCAGGCCGCATAAAAAAATGGCCGGGAACAGCAAGCTGTCCCGGCCAGATCATAATCACCGGAGAGTGGTTAAAACTTGAAGGCGGCTTCCACGAAGACCTGGCGACCACGGTTCTGCGTCAACACCAGATCATCACCGACACCAGGCTGCAGGAACGGACGGCCGCTGCTGGTATTGGTCCAGATTTCGTCGGTCAGGTTGACGCCGACCAGCGACAGCTTCCACTTGCCGTCCGGGTCGCCAACCGAAACCGAACCATCGAAGGAGAAATAGCTGTCCTGCCGGAAGTCGGTCAGCGAATCTTCGTTGGTGAAGTAGGATCCGCTATATTGCACGTTGCCGTTGAGGCCGAGCTCGAAGGCATCGCCCATCGGGACAGTCCAGTCGAAGGCCGCGTTGCCGGCAAATTTCGGCGCGCGGGCGGCCTGGCGACCGTTGAGATCCTGACCGGAGGTGGTCACGAACGGTGCCGAAAATTCGGCGTCGGTATAGGCCAGCGAACCGGAAAGGTTCAGTCCCTCGACCGGCGTGCGCCAGCCCCATTCGACATCGACGCCCTGGCTGGTCAGCTGGCTGGCGTTGAAGGTCAGGAACTGGACCGTCGCTGCGTTGAACGTCTGGACCTGCAGGTCGTCAAAGACATAATAGAAGACCGAGGTATTCAGGGTGACGGTACGGTCTGCAAACTGCGCCTTCACACCCACTTCGCCGCCCATGCCGGTTTCCGACTTGAACTTCAGCGAATCGGCGACTGCGGCGCGAACCGCCGGATCCGGATCGTTGAAACCAAGCAGGCTGTTCGACGGCAGTGCGCTGTTGTCGATGCCGCCGGACTTGAAGCCGGTCTTGAACGCACCATAGATGTTGATGTCGGGCGTTGCCTGATATTTGATCGAAACTTCCGGCGAGAAGTTCGAGTCCTTGAAGGTGATCGGTCCCGAGAAGAAGCCGCTGGAAATGAAGGCCGGCGTCGACGACAGGAAGGTATGGACATAAGGAACGCTGATCCGCGAAACCTTCTTTTCGTCCGTCCAGCGCACGCCGCCGGAAACCTGCAATTGCTCCGTCAAATCGAGCGTGGTGCTGGCGAAAAACGACAGAGCCTCGGTCTTGGTGTTCTGCTTCTTGTAATAGTCATACGTGAAGCCGGTCACCGGATCCGGCGCTACAAGCGAGATATTGACGGCCTGCTGCGAAGTGTTGAAATCAATGTCGCGCGTTTCGTAAAACGCACCGACCATGAAGTTGAACATGCCATCAAAATCACTCGAAACACGCAGTTCCTGCGTGAACTGTTCGGTCTTGTTGACCGGATCGCTGCAGCCCGCATTGCCCGGCGCACCATTGGCAAACTGGCCGACATAAGCATAGCAATCGGTATCGATGGCATCGAGGCTGAGATAGCCGGACACCGACGACAAGGTCAGCGTGTCGGACAGGTCCAGGTCCCACTTCAACCGGCCGAAGAAGATTTCCGTTTCACCGAATGTCACGCCATTTTCAAAGCGGGGATCACCGCCCGATCCTGCGGGCACGTTGCCGACCAGCGCGCCGGCACCATCCGACGTGTGATAGAGACCGTCATAGTCATTGCAGTCGGCATTGGATGGAATGACAACCGCGCCCTGCAACAAATAGACGGGATCCGCCACGCCGTTGGCACCGCAGTTGATGTCGGTATGCCCCACGGCCCCGTCATTCTTGTTCTTGACGTAGTTCAGCTTCAGATTGGCGTTGAAATTGTCGAGAGGATCCCACTGCAGGGTGACACGACTGACGAAGCTGCTGATGCCGCGCGAGTCACGAATGGAGCCGTCGGGATTGAACGCTGGGGTACCCGGCGCGAGCTTCACATAATCCTCGATGTCCTGATATTGCGCGGCCACGCGGATGCCGAGCGTGTCAGTCAGCGGGCCGGAAATATGGCCGCCAACGGTATAGCCTTTTTCTTCAAATTCGTAGGACGCCTTGCCAGCCATTTCCCAATCCCGCGTCGGATTGGCCGAGCGGATGGAGAATACGCCTGCCGAGGCGCTTTTGCCGAAGAACAGCGACTGCGGGCCCTTGAGGACATCGATCTGCTCGACGTCGAAGAAGCCGGCCTGGACAATACGCATCGTGCTCACCTGGACGCCGTCGAAGTCGAAGGCCACGGCGGAGTCGAAGGCTGCCGAAATGTTCGAGGAACCAACGCCGCGCAAGCTGATCTGACCACCCGAGCCGGAACCGCCGACCTGAACATTCAGGGCGGGAACGCGGCTGACGACATCGGCGATTTCATTGACCTGAAATTTTTCCAGGGTGTCGCCGCCAATTGCGGTGACCGTTACCGGCACTTCCTGCAAGGTTTCCGTCTGCTTGCGGGCAACGACGGTGATCACGTTGGCGTCATCGATTTCATCAACAGCGTC
Source organism: Parasphingorhabdus sp. (assembly GCF_036964565.1). Lineage (GTDB taxonomy): Bacteria > Pseudomonadota > Alphaproteobacteria > Sphingomonadales > Sphingomonadaceae > Parasphingorhabdus. The sequence continues at coordinate 188,020 of NZ_JBALTN010000004.1, forward strand.
TTGCGCATGAGCCGGCGTTGCAACCGCAACAAAGGCCAGGCTTGCAGCCGTGCCCAAAAGCAGACCGCGCGCGGATTCGCAGTGGAACATAGTATTCAGACGTGTTGATCGGGTAGTCATCATTTTCTCCAAAAAAAAATACCTCAGTCCTTGACCTGAGGTACATCCATTATGAACGACGTTTCGCTGCCGTCTCTATCGGCCAGCGGTTAGCAGGTCAGTGTGCGGCTACTACTGTCACTTTCGCTATTCTGGCCCGTCCGCCACCCCAAAATAGATAGGCCGGGAACAGCGTGCGCTGCCCCGGCCCATGATGATCGGTAGAAGGCTGATCAGAACTTGAAGCTGGCCTCCACGAAGACCTGGCGACCACGATTTTGCGTCACAACCTGGTCGTCACCAACCGGGATACCGAACGCATTCGGTCCTGCAAGGAAGGGACGCCCGCCGCTGGTGTTGGTGATGATCTTGTCCGTCAAATTGACGCCGATCAGCGAGAGCTTCCATTTGCTGTCCGGATCACCGATCGAAATCGCGCCATCAACGGTTACGAAACTGGGCTGACGGTAATCATCCAGTCCGGTCTGCGCGGTAAAATATGAGCCGCTATATTGCAGGTTGCCGTTGAGCCCGAACTGGAATGCATCGCCCACGGGAACTTGCCAGTCGAACGCGATGTTGCCTGCAAACTCAGGTGCGCGGGCGGCCCGACGGCCATCCAGATCCTGCCCGTTCGTCGAAATGAAGGATTTGCTAAATTTCGCGTCGGTATAGGCTAGCGCCCCGGAAAACGACAGACCATCAAGCGGCGTCCGCCATGCAAAATCGATATCGAGACCTTTGGTCGTCAACTGGCTGGCATTGAAGGTCTGGAACTGCACCGTGGTGGCGTTGAAATTCTGCACCTGCAAATCGTCAAAAATATAGTAGAATGCAGAAACATTGAACGTGACAGCCCGGTCGGCAAACTGTGTCTTCACACCAACCTCGCCCCCTTTACCGGTTTCGGACTGGAAGATCAGCGAACTGAAATCCCCGCTGACCGCGGCAGCACTCAGGGAATTGGATGGCAAGGCGCTGTTGTCGATGCCGCCCGATTTGAACCCTGTTTTGAAGGCAGCGTAAATATTGACATCCGGTGTCGCCTGATAGCGGACAGAAACTTCAGGCGAAAAATTGGAGTCAGAGAAATTTATCGGGCCAGAGAAAAACCCGCTTCCGATAAACGCCGGGCCGGGACCCAGCAACGAGTGCACATAAGGCACCGAAATCGTGTTGACCTTATTCTCGTCGGTCCAGCGAAGGCCGCCGGACAGTTCAAGCTGATCGGTGAGGTCGAGCGACACGCTGCCAAAGAACGAAAGCGCTTCGGTTTTGGTATTGTGCTTCTTGTACCAGTCATAGGTATTGCCGGTGATTGGATCGGGTGCGATCAGCGAGATATTGACGCCCTGCTGCGAGGTGTTGAAATCAATTTCCCGCGTTTCGTAAAACGCGCCGACCATGAAATTGAACATGCCGTCAAAATCGCTGGCCAAGCGGAGTTCCTGAGTAAATTGCTCCGTCTGGTTGCGAGGATCGCTGGATCCTGCGCCCTGGGCCGATCCGGGGAAGTTAACGGCAGCAAGTGCCGGCGCTACCGCGGACAACGGGCCGAAAGGAGAAAAGGCCGGACCAACACCAACCGAACTGTAGCTGTCGAAATCCACCGCGTCGAGATTGAGATAACCCGAAACCGATGACAGGGTCAGCGAGTCGGACAAATCGAGATCCCATTTCAGCCGTCCGAAGAAGATATCGGTTCTGCCGAACGGAACGCCGTCGAAATTCTGACCGGCGGCGCTGCCCTCTGGGATTCCTGTCGCCAAAGCGGGGGAAGGATCGACAAGAGGATATTTGTCATCGCTGATATTGCAATCGGCGTTGGAAGGGATGACCACTGCACCCTGCAGAAGAAACACTTCATCCGCCCGTCCGTTTGGACCGCAAAACACGTCGGAAAACGCGAGCGCGCCATCATTTTCATTGCGAACGTAGTTTAGTTTCAGATTGGCGCTGAAACGATCCACCGGATCCCACTGAATCGTGGCACGGCCGATAAAATCCTTCAGGCCGCGATTGCGATTCACCGCAGGCGTTCCGGGTGCGACCTTGACATATTTATCAATGTCGGTGAACTGACCGGCAAGACGAATGCCGAGTGTATCGGTGAGAGGGCCGGAAATATATCCGCCGACGGTGTAGCCATTTTCCTCAAATTCATAGGAGGCCTTGCCGCCGACTTCCCAGTCTTTGGTCGGATTGGCGGACCGAATAGAGAAAACACCCGCCGAAGCGCTTTTGCCGAAGAAGAGAGACTGCGGTCCCTTCAGAACGTCAATCTGCTCGACGTCAAAAAAGCCGGCCTGGACGATCCGCATGGTGCTGACCTGCACCCCGTCGAAATCGAAGGCGACGGCAGAGTCGAAGGCGGCCGAAATATTGGACGAACCGACACCGCGCAGGGATATCTGGCCGCCGGACCCGGAACCGCCGACCTGAACGTTCAGCGAGGGAACGCGGCTGGTGACGTCGGATATTTCATTGACGTTGTAATTGTCCAGCGCATCCCTGCCGATCGCGGTCACCGTGACCGGCACTTCCTGCAATGTTTCCGTCTGCTTGCGCGCGGTAACCGTGATGACATTGGCCTCGTCGATTTCGTCTGCATCCTGCGCGAAAGCCGGTGCAGCCATACCCCCGAGCGCAATCGAGGCTGCAGAACCCAACAAGAGGAGTCTCACAGCCTGGTTTTTAAAGTCGGATTTGTGGCGCCTTGCGTATACGGACATTGCTCTCTCCCAATTTTGGCCCGGCCAATCCGGCCGCGTCCCAAACTCAAGTTTTCGGCAGTTTTCCCGCCTTGTTATCCAGTGATCTTAAGCCGCAGTTTCTTTTGTCTCTGCTAGCCAATTTGATAGCAAAATCGAAAAACTGTGTTTTTCACGCAACATTTGTGCGCCGTTTCCCAACAATCGCCTGTCATGCTAACCAAAATAGGGATTGCCTGAACCGGCCGACCGCCGCCTAAGCGATCCGTTGAAAACCAATCGGAGAACAGACATGGGCCGCCTCACCGGAAAAACAGCGATCGTCACGGGTGCCGGCTCTGGCCTGGGGAAGGCCATCGGCCTGGCGTTTGCCGCGGAAGGGGCGCAGGTCGTTCTCACCGACATTGATCGCGAAGCCGCTGCTGCGGTTGCGGGGGACATCGGTGCCAATGCCATTGCGCTTCACCAGGATGTCGCTGACGAAGATCGCTGGGATGAGATCATGAAGGCCGCGACAGAAGCGTTCGGCAATCCCCATATCCTGGTCAACAACGCGGGCCTGGTGATACCCGGGACGATCGAGGATTGCTCGCTGGAGCAGTTTCGCAAGCAGAATCTGGTAATGCTGGAGGGCGTGTTCCTGGGCTGCCGCGCCGCCGTGAGGGCGATGAAGGCGAATGACCAGCCAACCTCGATCATCAACCTCAGCTCGATGGCGGCGCTGCAGGGCTATTCGCCGTTCGTCGCCTATAGCGCGGCCAAGGGTGGCGTACGGTCGATGACCAAGTCGGTAGCGCTGCACTGCAAGGAACAGAATTATCCGATCCGCTGCAACAGCCTGCACCCCGCCGGAATCGACACACCGATGGTGCGGCAGGAATCGGTCGGCGCGGGTGGCGGGGAGACGCCGGAAACCGGAATGATCCCGCTCGGCGATCTCGGCCATCCGAAGGATGTCGCAGCGCTATGCGTCTATCTCGCGAGCGATGAATCGCGCTTCATGACCGCTGGTGAATATCCGGTCGACAACGGCGTGCTCTACAAGCCGGCCTGATCTCAGGCGGCGCCGCCACCCATGGCCGCGACCATCTGGTTCTGGAATTCGGCGAGATCGAAATAGTCACGCCATTTGGCGATCTTGCCGTCGCGCATCTCGAACGTGCCCATCACGCGGATGGCGATCCACTGGCCGTTGACGCGGAACTTGTCGGTCCGTTCGGTCAGGACCGTGTCGCCCTCGGCGACGATATGATGGACGATCCATTCGGCGCAGTCGGACCCCATGCCCGATCCCTCGAAAAAGCCCCGGACCGCCTCCAGCCCGACGCAGGGTTCCATCGGGATATTGTGGTAGAAGATATCGTCGGTCATGGCCGCGTAGATCGCGTCATAGTCGAGCCGGTTCCAGGCAGCGATAAAGTCGAGAATCTGTTGCTTGCTGTCCGACATCTTCAGACCTCCTTATTCTGCCGGTGAAACGTCCAGGATCATCTTGCCCTGGTTGGCGCCGGAGAACAGCTTCATGAAGGCGGCGTAGCTGTTCTCGATGCCCCGGTCGATATCCTCGTCGTGGCGGAGCTTGCCCTCGGCCAGCCACTTGCCCATTTCGGCAATGCCTTCGCCGAAGCGCGGCGGATAGTCGCGGACCAGGAAGCCCTTGATCGTTGCCTGCCGCGAAATCAGATACCAGAGGTTGCGGATGCCGACCGGCTCCGGGCTGTTATATTCGCTGATCAGGCCGCAGAGCACGACCCGGCCATGCTCGTTGATTGCGGTGATGCCGGCATCGAGAATCTCGCCGCCGACATTTTCCCAGATGATGTCGACACCATCGGGCGCGGCGTCCGCGATGGCCTGTTCCAGGTCGGCCTGGCTCTTGCCGCGATAGTCGATCGCCGCGTCAAAGCCATAGTCATCGACCAGCCGCGCGCATTTGTCGGCACCGCCGGCGATGCCGACAACCCGGCAGCCCTTGATCTTGCCGATCTGCCCGACCAGCGAACCGACCGCACCGGCGGCGCCGGTCACCAGCAGGGTTTCACCCTGTTTCGGCTTGGCATCGTCGATCATGCCGAAATAGGCGGTCATCCCGACCGCGCCGAGCACCGAAAGGAAGTTGGTCGGGGACGGCACCAGCGAGGCATCGACCGGCGAAGTGAAGCCACCGGCTTGCACGACGGAATATTCCTCCATCGCGCCGAGACCGACGACCCATTGGCCGACCGGGAAATCGGGGTTCCTCGATTCAGTCACCTTGCCGACGGTGCTGGCGGTAACCGCCGCACCGAGAGCGATCGGCGGCATGTAGCTTTCGGCATCGCTCATCCAGCCGCGCTGCGCCGGGTCGAGCGAGATATAATGGTTGCGGACCAGAAAGGCGCCGTCGGAAAGTTCCGGAACATCTTCCTCGACCAGCGCAAAATCGCTTTCCTTTGGTTCGCCGACCGGCCGGCTGACGAGCGTGAACTTGCGGTTCGTGGTCATGGATTATCCTTCATTCGCGATTTTATGGGATTTCTTGATCTTCTTGGCGAGCGACCATTTGTGCACTTCGGTCGGGCCGTCATAGACTCTGAAAGCCCGGACTTCGCGGAACACCTGCTCGACCACGGTATCGCGGCTGAGGCCGGTGCCGCCCATCACCTGAACGCAATTGTCGGCGATGCGGAACAGGGCCTCGGAAACGGCGACCTTGGCCATCGAGCTTTCGGTGGTGCCGAGCGCGCCGGTATCGAGCACCGTAGCGCACCAGTCGATCATCAGTTCCGCCTGCTTGAGATCGATCTGGTTCTGCGCCAGCATGAAGCCGACGCCTTCGTGATCGATCAGCGGCTTGCCGAAGGCCTGGCGTTTGCAGGCGTAGTCGATGGCGATTTCCTGCGCCCGGTCACAGCTGCCGAGCCAGCGCATGCAGTGGGTCAGGCGGGCCGGCGACAGGCGCACCTGCGCATATTTGAAGCCTTCGCCGCTTTCGCCGAGCATCTGGTCGGCGGGCACGCGCAGATTGTCGATCCTGACCACCGAATGGCTGCCGGGCATCGAGCTGTCGATCGTGTCCAGCACCCGTTCGATCTGGATCGCCGGATCGGGAAGATCGACCAGGAACATCGTCGCGCCCTCGTCCGACTTGGCCATGATGATGCCGACCTTCGCGCCCTTGGCACCGGTGATGAAGGTCTTGCGGCCATTGATGATCCAGTGGTTGCCGTCCGGCTTCGCGGTCGTCAGCATCATCATCGGGTCGGAGCCCGCGCCATTTTCGCTGGCCGGTTCGGTCATGAAGAAGGCGGAGCGCGCCACGCCCGACACCAGCGGATCAAGGAAGCGCTGCTTCTGCTCCGGCGAGGCGCATTTGCCGAGCAGATACATGTTGCCCTCGTCGGGCGCGAACGTGTTCACCGCCAGCGGGCCGAGCGGCGACAGGCCGGACTTGCGCAACACCAGCGCGGTTTCGAGATGGGTGAGATGGCTGCCATCCTCGCGGATATGCGGCGTCAGGATGCCCGCTTCCTTTGCCAGAACGCGCATTTCCTGGACCAGTTCATCGGTCGGACCATGGTCCTCGCAGCGCTCGTCCTTCTCATAGGCAAAAATCTTGTCGCGGACGAAAATCTCCACCCGCTCGGCAATGTCATGCGCCTCGGCGCTGATTTCCTTGGTCATTGAATCTCCTATCTTTGGAGAATCGTTACGGCAGAAACACCCGGCGCGCCATAGACTTGGGTATAGGCGGTCTTCGGATCACCCGGTACCTGGCGCGCGCCTGCGGTGCCGCGCAGCTGCACGACATTCTCGTAGACCTGCCGCAGGCCGGACGCGCCGATCGGCTCGCCACAGGCAAGGCAGCCGCCGTCGGTGTTGATCGGCAACTGGCCGTTGATTTCGCTGCGGCCCTCGAGCAGCCACTGCTCCTGATCGCCCGGCTTGCAGAAGCCGTTTTCCGCCATGTGCATGATTTCCGCGCCGGATTCCGTGTCCTGCAACTGCGCGATATCGATATCGTCGGGCCCCATGCCTGCCTGTTCAAAAGCAGCCTTGGAGGCGATTTCGGTGGCTGTCCCGCCGCGCTCATTGTCGATCGAGGCGGCAAATACCTCGAACGATCCCGGCGGCCGGGTGCGCATCACCGAAGACTTGAGCCGGATGATGGGAACGCCCAGTTCCCTGGCTTTTTTCTCGCTGGCGAGGATCAAAGCCACAGCTCCTTCGGCCGGCGAACAGAACATATATTTGGTCAGCGGGTCGCAGATCATCGGCGCGTTCATGATCGTTTCCAGATCGACCTCGCTGCGCCGCCAGGCGTGATCGGTCTTGACGCCGTTGCGGAACGCCTTTTCCGCCACCCGGCCGAGCGTTTCCCGGCTGATATCATGTTCGTGCAGATAGCGCATGATCTTCGCGCCGAAAAACTGCACGGTCAGCATGTAGCCAGCTTCGCCATACCAGTTGGGCAGACCGTAGGAGGACGGGTCGGCGTTGAAGGCACCACGCGGATGCTTGTCGAAGCCGACCGCCATGCCGATTTCATATTCGCCCGACTTGATCGCGCTGACCGCCGCGTTGAGCGCCGATCCGCCGGTGGCGCAGCCGTTCGAGACATTGATGAACTGGATCCCGGTCAGGCCAAGCTGGGACACCATATTGTCGGCATTGCCGGACGCCGCCGAGCCGCCGAAGGCAAATTCGACATCCTTCCACTCGATGCCGCTGTCGGTCAGGGCCTGCTTCACCGCGAATATGCCCTGGTCCATGCCGTCGCGCCCTTCGGTGCGGCCGAACGGGTGAATCCCTGCTCCTACGATACAAACATCTGACATGATTATTCTCCCTGAACAGGCTTGAAGGCGTGGATGAGTTTCTGCTCCTCGGGCGGAGCATCCGGATCGAGCGGGATTGCGGTCAGTTCCACCTCCATGCCGATTTCGACATCGTCCACGTCAATGCCGGTGAGGCGCGATTCCACCATGGTCTGCCCCGGCAGGCTGACATAGGCGACCGCATAGGGCTTGAATTTTTCCGGATCGGTCGGTCCGGCATAGGGTTCCTTCGGCGGAAAGCGCTGGATCGTGTAGGTCCAGACCGTGCCGCGCGAGGCCAGCCGGATCGGCTCGATATTGTCATCCGGGGTCAGTGGCAGCGGAAAGAAGATGTGGCCGGTTTCCCGGTTCCGCGCACCGACCAGCGCGCTCATGTCCTCGGTAAACAGATTGTCGGCAATCGGCTGTGCGCTCACAAAATTCTCTCCCTTTTCTGACCCTTCTATAAGAGCGAAAGAGGGCCGCCCTTAACTGCCAAAACGGCTAGGACAGGCACCAGTCAATAGCCCGGATGCACCGCCAGCATCCCGCCATCGACCAGCAGATCGCTGCCGGTCACGAAAGCGCTGTCGTCGCTGGCGAGATAAACCGCGGCGGCAGCGAGGTCGCTGCCCTGCCCGATCCGTTTCAGCGGTGACATCGCCGCGGCCATTTCGACCATGCCGGGGACCGACTTGGCAGCGGTGTCGATGATCGCCGTGTGGGTGGCGCCGGGGACGAGATTGTTGCAGCGTATGTTCAATCCGCTCTGCGCGCAATGGACGGCAACCGACTTGGACAGCATCCGGACCGCGCTTTTCGAGGCGGTGTAGGTGACGTCACCGGGGAGCGCGGCAAAGGCGCTGGTCGAGGCGATATTGATGATCGAACCGGAGGAGCCGCCGGGATTCTGCTTCATCAGCGCGATCGCCTTCTGGCAACCCAGCATCACCCCGGTCAGGTTGATGCCGAGCAGATGGTGCCAGCTGTCGAGATCGACATCCTCGATAGTCTTGCCGATCACGATGCCGGCGTTGTTGACCAATATGTCGAGCCGCCCGAATTCGCTACGAACCCTGGCCATCACCAGTTCCCAGGCGCCCGCGTCCGACACGTCCTGAACCATGAACAGCGCCCCCGCCTCGTCCGCGACCGACTGCCCCAGTGCTTCCTGGACATCGGTGGAGAGGACTCTTGCGCCCTCCTCGACAAAACGCCTGACCGTCGCTGCCCCGATGCCCGAAGCACCGCCCGTCACAATCGCGACCTTTCCGTCCAATCGACCCGCCATTCATATCTCCCTATCTAATTCAGCAGAAGTCACTCCTGCCCCGACATTCTAGTTTCGGCACGTTTTCCAGCAAAAGGATATCCGATGACGACACCGGAACATATGCAGCAAACCGTCGACCGCTATCTCGCCGCGATCAATGCCGGCGACATGGATGCCGTAATCGCGCTCTATGCCGATAATGCCTCCGTCGAGGATCCGGCGGGCACGGAACCCAAGCGCGGCGCCGACATCCTGCAATTTTACAAGAACGCCTTTGCCGGCGGTGCCACCGTCGCCCTGACCGGCCCGGTGCGGCTTTCGGCCAAGGCCGCCGCCTTCCCGTTCCGCGCAGAGATCACCAGAACCGAAGGGCCGACGATCATCGTCGAAGTCATCGACATATTCGAGTTTGATGACGACGGCAAAGTTGCCAGGATGACCGCCTATTTTGGCCCTGCCAATATAACCGTCAAGGAAGCTTAGGGCTCCGCAGCGGATCAGAAGCCGGCGTTCCTGGCCCAGCGATCGCTGTGGAATCCCGCGTCGCCAAACATCTGCTGCGCGACGTGGACCCGCTTGAAATAGAGTCCGACATCATATTCGTCGGTGACGCCAATCCCGCCGTGCATCTGGATCGCTTCCTTGGTCGCGAGCTGCGCGACCTGGCCGGTCTTCGCCTTGGCCAGCGAGCAGGTAATGCCCGCCCGCTCAAAATCCTCGTCCAGATCCTTGAGCGACTTCATGACCGCCGACTTCATCATTTCGATTTCGGTCGCCAGATGCGCCGCCCGGTGCTGCAACCCCTGAAACGATCCGATCTTCTGGCCAAATTGCTCGCGCTCCTTCAGATAGTCGGTGGTGACGCCGAACACCTGCTGGGCCGATCCCGACATTTCGGCGCTGAGAACGGCGCGGCCGGCCGACAATATGCCTTCCAGCGCGGCATAGCCGCCGCCCAGTTCCCCCAGAATATCGTCACCGGTCACCTCGAGTCCGTCGACCGTAATATTGGCGGCGTTGCGGCTGTCGACCATCGGCGTCGGCTCGCGATTGATTTGCGGGGCATCGGCATCGACCAGGAACAGGGTGATGCCATCCATATCGCCCTCTTCTCCGGCCGTGCGCGCGGCGATGATCAGCTTGTCGGCGACATGGCCGTCGGCGACGAACGTCTTCGCGCCCGACAGGATGAACCCGTTGCCGGCCGGCTTGGCCGAGAATTTTATGCGGCTCGGATTGTGGCGGGGACCCTCGTCCACGGCCAGGGCGAACAGCCGTTCACCGCGGCTGATCGCCGCCAGATTCTCGTCCTTCTGCTTTTGCGTGCCATATTGCTGGATCGCCGTCGCGCCGAGCACGGAGGTGGAGAAGAACGGCGATGCGGTCAGGTTGCGCCCCATCTGCTCCGCCAGCACACCCGCGCCGACATAACCGAAGCCGCTGCCGCCATGGTCTTCGTCGACGATGATACCGGCCCATCCCATTTCGGCCATTTCGGCCCACAGATCCCGGCAGAAACCATCGACCGGCCTGTTGTCGCGGACCTTGCGAAAGGCAGCGACCGGGGCTTTTTCCGCGAGGAAGCCGTTGGCGGCATCCTGCAGCATGGCCTGTTCTTCGTTGAGTATCAGCGGCATAGTGATTCGCCCTATTGGCTCGGCAATCCCAAGACGCGCTTGGAAATGATGTTAAACTGCACTTCGGTGGTGCCACCAAGGATCGAATAGGCCCGGTTGTAGAGCCAGTTGTTGGCAAGACTGCCATATTCGATGCCGTCCGGCCCGATCGTGGCGCCGGCGGTACCCTCGATATCCATCCGCAATTCGGTTCCGCGCTTGGTCAGTTCCGAGGCGGCATATTTCAGCATGGAAGACTTGGCACCCAGGCCGTTGCCGGCATTGGCTTCGTCGGTCATGCGTTCGACGGTAAGATTATAGGCCCAGTTGTCCAGCTCTGCCTGCGCGATGCGTTGCCGCAGGTCGGGATCGTCGAGACGTCCGGCCGCATCCAGCCCGATGCGCTCGGCGGCAAACTTGCCGAGATTTTCCGGCCCCGTGGTCCCGCGCAACGGCGACATCGTGCCCAGCATGCCGCGCTCATGCACCAGCAGATTCTTGGCGACATCCCAGCCGCGATTGACTTCACCGACGACCGAGGGATTGCCCTCGCCGTATAATTTCGGCACTTTTACATTGTCGAGAAATGTCTCGCAAAATGGCGAATGGCCCGAGATCAGGACGATCGGCTTGACCGAGATTCCCTCGCTCGCCATGTCGATCAGGATGAAGGTAATGCCTTCATGTTTCGGGGCATCGAAATCGGTGCGCACCAGACAGAAGATCCAGTCCGAAATATCCGCGTTCGACGTCCAGATTTTCTGTCCGTTGATCAGCCAGTGATCGCCCTTGTCCTCGCATTTGGTCTTCAGCGCAGCAAGGTCGGAACCGGCCCCCGGCTCGGAATAGCCCTGACACCAGCGAATCTCGCCGCGGGCAATCCCGGTCAGGTGCTGCTCCTTCTGCTCGTGCGTGCCATAGGCCAGCAGCGCGGGGCCCAGCATCGAGATGCCGAAATTGCTCAGCGGCTTGCGGGCGTTTATCGCCTGCCGTTCTTCGTCGAGTATCTTGGCCTGGTCAGCCGACAGGCCGGCACCGCCATATTCCTTCGGCCAGCTGGGCACGGTATAGCCCTTGGCCAGTGCCCGCTCGAACCACAGCTTCTGGGCTTCCGACTGGAATTCCCACTGCCGTCCGCCCCAGCACTGGTTTTCCGCCGTGATGTCGCCATCCCGCATCTCTTCCGGGCAATTTTCCTGCAGCCATGCCCTGACGTCCGTGCGAAATTCTTCCAGATCGCTCATGCCCTAACCTCTCGTGACACAATGTCATATGCCAGCCTGCACGATGCGGGCACTGCGCATTTAGTTAGCGATATCATCGGTCGCCTCAATCCAGGCGAAGCATCTGCTTGCCAAAATTCTGGCCTGCAAACAAGCGTTTCAGGGTATCGGGGATATTGTCGAATCCCTCCTGAATATCTTCCTTGAAGGTAATCCGGCCTTCCTTGATCCATTGCCGCATCCGTTTCTGGGCTTCCGGAAATTCGCTGGCATAGTCGGAGACGATAAAGCCCGACATGCTGGCGCGCTTGAAGATCAGGTTGAAGTAATTTTCCGGCCCCGCAGGCATGTCCCCCTGTTCGTAGCGCGAAATGCCGCCACAAATGGCGACCCGCGCATGCATGGCGAGATGGGCCAGCGCGTCGTTCAGTATCTTGCCGCCGACATTGTCGTAGAAGACGTTGATCGACTGGGCGCAATGTTCCTTCAGTTTTGCGCGGACATCGTCATTCTTGTAATCGATGGCGACATCATAGCCGACGTCGTCGGTCAGCCATTTGCATTTTTCCTCGCCACCGGCGATGCCGATGATCCGGCAACCGGCGATCTTGGCAATCTGACCCACCATCGAACCGGTGGCACCGGCCGCGCCCGACACCACGACGGTATCGCCCGGCTGTGGCCGGCCATGTTTCAGGAGGCCGAAATAGGCGGTCATGCCGGTTGTCCCCAGCGCGCCCAGATTGGCGGCCAGCAGATCATCATCCGGAATCTTGTTGAGTTCGCCGCCACGAACATGGGCATAATCCTGCCAGCGCAGCATGCCCATGACCTTGTCGCCCTTGACAAAATCCGGATGGCGGGACTCGACCACCGTACCGATGCCGGAACCGCGCATCACTTCGCCAATTTCGGTCGGGGCGACATAGCCGCCGATATTCTCCATCCAGCCCTTTTGCGCCGGATCGAAGCCGAGGATTTCATTCTTGACCAGCACATGGCCTTCGGCGCATTCCGGCACCGGGGTGACAACCTTCTTGAAATCATCATCAACCAGCCCGCGCCCCTTGGGGCGTCCGTTGATCAGCCATTGCCTGTTCTCGGTCATACATTCTCTCCGTTGGAAACTTGGAAACCTGTTAGACGGATTTTGTTGTTCACCCGAACTGCCAGCTTTGATAGCTGGCGGATTGAAATTGTCCGCGCGCCGGTGCAGTCTCGCGAAGACGGGGAGGTTTGCAAGGCAAATGCTGACTTTGCGGCCCTATCCTTTGCGCGCTCACTCCCTATAACAATAGTGGCGGGTGAGCCTGCTCGCGCTATGTAGTTTTCAACTAATGCGTCCCCGTCAGAGGGACGCGATATGAAGGAGCAAAGCCTTGGCCTCTACCGATATGGCGGACAAAGACGTCCTCGTCGATATTTTCACCCGCGCCGACCTGATCATGCAGTCGGACATCAAGTTCCGGCAGATGATCGGAGCGGGTCAATTGCAGATCGTTTATTATCCCGTTCGCGGCCAGGAAGTGGTGTCGTCGGCAATGATGGCAGCGGTCAATCAGGATGATTATCTGGTCACCATCTACCGCGGTCTGCACGACCAGCTCGCCAAGGGCATTCCCTCGAAGGAACTCTGGGCGGAATTTGCCGGCAAGGTGACCGGCACCTGCAAGGGCAAGGGCGGGCCGATGCACATCACCCATCCGGCGACCGGCGTCATGGTTACCACCGGCATCGTCGGTTCCGGCATCCCGATCGCCAACGGCCTCGGCCTCGCCAGCCAGCTGGAGAAGGACGGCAAGGTCACGGTCTGCTGCTTCGGCGACGGCGCGACCAACATCGGCGCGTTCCACGAAGGCCTCAACATGGCGCAGATCTGGAAGCTGCCGGTCATCTTCCTGTGCCAGAACAATCTCTATGGCGAACATACCCATATGCGCGACACCACCGGCTCGGCCTCGATCAAGCAGCGCGGCGAAGGTCTTGGCATGCGTTCGGTCCAGGTCAACGGCAACGACGCCAGTGCCATGTACAAGGCCGCCAAGGAAGCCGTCGACCATGCCCGCGCCGGCAATGGCCCGACGCTGATCGAGGCGATGACCTTCCGCTTCCACGGCCACCTGCTGGGCGACACCAGCCATTATATTCCGAAGGAGGAGATGGAGCAGGCGAAGAAGGACGACCCGATGCCGATCCTGCGCAACCAGCTGCTCGACCTGCAGATCAGCGAAGCGGATGTCGCGGCGATCGAAGCGAAAAACGCCGCGATCATCGCCGAAGCGGCCCAGTTTGCGCTCGATAGCGACTATCCTTCAGGTGATGAATATCGCATCGATGTCCTCGACGTGGAGATTGCAGCATGAGCGACACAGCAGAAAAACCAAAAGACATCATGTTCGCCCAGGCCCTCAACATGGCCATGAACAAGGCGATGGCGGACGATCCGAAGGTGATCCTGCTCGGCGAGGATATCGCCGACAAGGAAGGCGGCGGCGTGTTCAAGGTGACCGCCGGCCTGTCCGGCACCTATGGCACCGACCGTGTCCGGTCGACGCCGATTTCCGAACAGGCGATTGTCGGTGCCGCGGTCGGCGCGGCGCTGGTCGGCTACAAGCCGGTTGCCGAAATCATGCTGATGAACTTCATCACCGTGGCGATGGACCAGATCGTCAACCACGCTGCCAAGCTGCGCTTCATGTCCGGCGGCCAGACCAGCGTGCCGCTGACCATTCGCACCACCACCGGTGCCGGCACCGGCCTCGGCGGACAGCATAGCGACATGCTCGAGGCGTGGCTTGCTCATGTCCCCGGGCTGAAGGTCGTCGCGGCATCCAATCCGCAGGACGCCTATGGCCTGCTCTATTCCTCGATCATGGATGACAATCCGGTGATCTTCATCGAGAACACCCCCGGCTATTTCGTCAAGGGTCCGGCGCCAGCCGCCGATCACACCGTGCCGCTCGGCAAGGCATCGATCCCGCGCGAAGGCACGGACATCACGCTGATCGGCTATGGCAGCGCGATCAGCCGATGCCATGCCGCCGCCGACAAGCTAGCGGAAGACGGCATTTCCTGCGAGATCGTCGACCTGCGCACGATCGCGCCGTTTGACGAGGAAACCGTGCTGAAAAGCGTGGCCAAGACCAAGGCGGCCGTGGTCGTGCACGAAGCGGTGCGCAGCTTCGGAACCGGTGCCGAGATTTCCTCGCGCATCCATGAAGAGCTGTTTTCGGAACTGCGGGCCCCGGTCGGCCGCGTCGGTTCCGGCTATGCGCCGGTGCCATTCTCGCCGGCGATCGAGAAAGCCTGGATGTTCAGCCAGGATGATATCGAGCGCGAAGTACACAAGATTCTAGGATAGAAGAAAAGAACCATGGCAACAGAAATACGCATCCCCAAATTGGGCTTCAGCATGGAATCGGGCATTCTCGCGGAATGGCTGGTCGAAGACGGCGCAGAGGTCACCGCCGGCCAGGAAATCTATGCGCTGGAAAACGAGAAATCGACCCAGGAGGTCGAATCCCCGGCGAGCGGCACACTGAAGATCATCGTCCAGGCGGACGGCGAAGAATATCCGGTCGGCGAACTGATCGGAACGATCGAATAAAAAACCACGGCGATAGATTCCTCCTATCATTATCGATAGGAATGTTTGGTTGACTAGAAAACCAAACAACGCGACACACCGCTAACAATAATAGCAAGTGTCGCAAGGAGCGGAGCCTGATGGCCGAAAATTTTATCGCCGAAATTCCCGAAATCGGCAGACAGCGATTTCGGGAGAATGTTGATAGCGTCACTATCACCAATCCGGCTGAAATTCGGCCTGCGGCCGAGGCGGTCAATGAAATCGCCCAGTCCTATGGTTTTCGTATCGCCGTATCGGCCGATATTTCGTCAAAGGCCCATCTCGTCGACGCCGACGGGATCCTGATCAACAAGGACGTGTTCGGATGGGTTGCCGAGGGCGAGCGCTGGTGGGAGGATACCCGCCTGGCGCTCAGTTCGCCGCTGCCCAGAGCCTGTCGCTACGAGAGCGAGCCGATCTGGTGCAACGCCGATGGTTTCCATGGCCACTGGCCCAACGAATATCTCGACAAGATCGACCTGAAGGATTTCTACGCCCAGTCCGCGACATCCAAATCGCATATTCTGATCCCCGTGCACCTGCCCTTCGGCCAGATCGCCGCCGTCAGCTTCTCGACGATTGAACATGGCATCACCGATCTCAAGGAGGCCTATCGTCTCTATTCCGACTTTTTCGGCATCATTACCAGCCGGTTCGTCACCGGCTATGTTCTCGCCATGCGCGAGAAGCACCGGATGCCGGCCAATTGTGTCTTGTCAAAACGCGAAGCGGAATGCCTGCACTGGGCCGCGATCGGCAAGACCGACAAGGAAATCAGCATGATCCTGTCGCTCAGCCACGCGACGATCCGCTATCATGTCAACCGGGCGGGCCAGAAGCTGAACAGCGTCAATCGCGGCCAGACCATCTTCAAGGCCGGCCAGCTGGGCTATCTCGGCGCGACCGACTAGCCCGCCGCAACTGTCCACGGTTCGCTATTTGCGCAGGATCGCGAACACCGCCGTCATCGTCATCAGCACCGTTTCGCCGCAGACGATCTGTCCGCTGCAATAGGCGGTGCGCTTGCTGATCCGGTCGATGCTGGCATAGGCCTCCACCCAGTCGCCGAGCTTTGCCGCCGCCAGATAGTTGGTGTTGAGATTCATCGTTGCCACCGGCAGCGCCGGCTTCTCCGCGCGGTGCACCTGATAGCTCAGCGCCACGTCCGCCAGCGTCCCCAGGACGCCCCCGTGGGCGACCTGGATATGGTTGATATGGCCGTCGTTGATGCGCGTCGCGACAACGATGCACTCCTCGTCCGGGCGCTCGTAATAGGGGCCCGCCATATCGAGGAACGGGCTGGAAAATCGTGCCCGCCGGAAGCCGTCCGGAATATCGTCCGCCTCGATTTCGCCCAAGGTCAGGCAGCCACCTTGCGCTTGGGACTTTTTGGCGCTTCCTCGGAATTCAGCCACAGGTCCAGCGTCTCATGGAAATGCCGGAGCTTCGATTCCTGATATTGCGCGAACAGGGATACGCCGTCCGGCTGGCTCTTCACGCCTTTCTGCATCGCCTTGTGGTTGAGATAATCCTGGTTGAATATCTTGTTCAGATAGCTGCCGAATTCCGTCGCCTGGGTATAGTCGTCGTGCAGGTCGAGGAAGGTGCATTTGGCCGGCTCCGGACGTTCCGCGCCTTCCGGCAACGCGACCATGAACATCACCTCGTGCAGCGATTGCTCGGGATTGTCGCCGTCGGGACGGAAGCGGTAGAAGATCGGGTTGAAGTCGGCCCAGGGGCTGATGTTCGGGAAGACGCTGTAGAAAATCGCATCGACCAGATCGGCATCGCTGATCTGATCCACCATGTCACCCCAGATCGGGCGCATTTCCTCGCGCCGGGCCTGCGCGGCTTCGTCGCGCATGGCGTGGGCCGAAACATCGCTGTAGACCATCGGCATGTTCTCGTCGGCCGGGGCGATCTTGCCGCCGATCCAGTTGCACATGTGCGGATCGGCCGACTTCAGGTCGCCCTCGATATAATTGGCCTCCATGTCGAAAATGCCGCTCTTGCCGTTGGGCAGCGAAACCTTGACGCGATTTTCTTCCAGCCGCTCGAACTTGTGATGGCTGATCGGATGGATGAAGCTCTGGAATGCCTTGGCATCCGGGAAGGCCGTCGGATCGGGGTTGACCAGATCGGTGTGCGGGCTTGGCGCCCCGTGCGCGGACATCGCCCGGGAAAAATTGTGCCATACATCATATTTGCTGTTCGCATCGGCAAAGGCGGGCATCAGTTCGGGATGGGTACCGACCACATGATAGGATTCCATGAACGCTTCCTGGGCGATTTTCCAGTTGCACGGCAACCGCTTGACCATGTGCGCCGCCTTGTACCGCCGCTCGAACGGAATCTGGAAATGCCGGTCGATATCGCCGAGGAAATCTTCCAGCGGCTCGCAATCGGGATCGGGATTGATGAAAACGAAGCCGCCCCATTCACCGACGCTTATCTCTTTCAGGCTGTGAGTCTCTTCGCTCACCGAAGGGAAGTCCCACTGGCACGGCACCTCTTTCAGCTTGCCGTTGAGCTCCCACGACCAGCCGTGGAAAGGACAGCGGAGCGCCTTCTGGCCCTTCTTGTGATTGTCGCAAATCGCTCTACCACGGTGCATGCAGCTGTTGGGGAACGCCTTGATCTCGTCTTCCGACACCCGGACCACCAGAAAGGACAGCTCGGCAATATCGTAGACATATGTATCGCCGACTTCCTTGATCTCGTCCTTGTGGCAGGCCATCTGCCAGACACGCTTCCAGAGCCGCTCGACTTCGCGGTCATGCTCTTCCTTGGTCCAGTAACGGCTGACCTCGACGGTGGTGACGCCCGGCTCCATCGGCGACTCTTCAAGAAATATCGCGGGGGGTGCGACCTTGTCGCCTTCCAAAAGCTCGGTATAGGAAATGCCGTTGGACCGATTATGTCCGGTTAACGTCTCGACCATTATCTTCTCCTGAAAACTAAATACTCTTGTTTGGGCTAAAATAGCGCAATGAAGCAGCGCTGCCACTAGTGAATCTGGCAGCACTGCCTGTTGATTTTGAGAGGTTAGCCCGCGGCGACTACCTGTGTATCTTTCGATAGGATAGAGGGGGACGCGAATCCGCCCCGAAGGAGATATGTCACGTGAAGCTTTATTCCAGCCTTGGTCCCAACCCGCGTTTCGTGCGCATGTTCATACTGGAAAAGGGGCTGGATATCGAACGCGTGCACATCGACATCCTGACCGCCGAAAACCGCCAGCCGGATTTCGCCGACAAGAATATCCTGGGCACCACGCCAGTTCTGGAGCTGGATGATGGTTTCATGCTCAGCGAGATCATGGCGATTGCGGAATATCTCGAGGAAACCCATCCCGAACCCGTGCTGATCGGATCCTCCGCGCAGGAGCGCGCCGAAGTGCGCATGTGGACCAGGCGGATCGATCTGGAAATCGCCGTGCCGATGACTCTCGGCTTTCGCGGCGGTGCCGGCCGGCCAATGTTCGAACCGCGCATGGACGTGGTCGGCGCCGAGGGCGCAGCGGAGCTGTCGCGCATGTCGGACAACAGATGGAAATGGCTGGACCAGCAGCTCGCGGGCAAGGACTATATCTGCCAGGACAAGTTCACCATGGCCGATCTCATCGCCTATTGCTTCGTCCAGTTCGGCTATACCGTCGGCTGGTCGCTGCCCGAGGGCACCGACAATCTCGCAAAATTTGTCGAGCGGATCGACCAGCGGCCGTCGGCGCAGGTCTGGAAGGACAGCGAATGAGCGAGAAGCCCGCTTCCCTCGCCAGGCTCGGCACAATCATGCAGATCAGCTATGTGCCGGAGGATTATGACGCCGCGCTCGATTACTGGACGCAGAAAATGGGGGCCGGTCCGTTTTTCCACACCGAGAAGGTCGAGGTCGAAAATGTCCGCTATCGCGGCGAGCCATCCGATATCCAGTTCTCGATGGCGATCGGCTATTGGGGCGATATCCAGATTGAGCTGATCCGGCCCAACAACGACGCGCCGTCCATGTTCAGGGACTGGCGCGAAAAGGGATTGCAAGGCGTCCAGCATCTCTGCCTGATCGTCGACGATCTCGATCATGCCCGCGCGCTGACCGAGCAAGCCGGCGGCGAGGTCATTCAGGAAGTCAGCCTGCCCGGCGGTGTCGGCGGTGCCTTTTATGCCGATTATGGCGGCGGCCCGGGCACCATCATCGAATATCTGCAGATCCCGCAGGCCGGTCTCGACGGGTTCGCGGCCATGCGCCAGATGCATCTCGACTGGGATGGCCAGACAAACCCCGTGATAGGAAAAGAATGATGAGCGAAGCGCCCGAACGCCGCCCCGACCAGAAACCGATCAAATGCGTGCTGGTCGCCGCCGGCAAATATCATGATATCGACTATGCCCGGCTGGAAGTGATGAAATTGCTCGCCGAGGATGACCGCATCCGGGTCCGGGTGTTCGAGGATTATGAAAATCTCGAGGCGATCCGGAATGCCGATTTCCTGGTCAGCTACACCTGCGATGTGCAGCCCAGCGAGGCGGCGCAGAAGACCATCCAGGATTTCGTTAACGGCGGCGGCCGCTATTTTGCCCTGCACGGGACCAACGCCGTCCTGAAATTCCTCGAAAACGGCTTGGTCGATGCGCCGGACGAGATGCCGGTCTTTGCCGACACGCTCGGCACCCGCTTCCTGTCGCACCCGCCGATCATCCCGTTCACCGTCGACAACGCCCAGCCGGATCACCCGCTGGTCAAGGGTATTCCCAGCTTCGAGACCACCGACGAGCAATATCTGGTCGAGACCCGCGCCGAACTGGATGTGCTGCTCGACACCGAATATAATGGCACGGACGATATCAGCGGCTTCGTCCACAGCGACATTCCGAAAAGCCGTCACCCGGTCTTCTATATCCGGCGGATGGGCGACGGCGCGGTGCTCTATCTGACGATGGGCCATTGCCGCGGCCATTACGACATGGAGCCGGTGCTCGACTGGTGGCCGGAAATCGACCGGTCCGGCTGGCAGCAGCCGATCATCTATGATCTGCTGCGGCGCGGCATCGGCTGGAGCTGCGAAACCGCGATCGCAAAATTCTAACCCCGATTTTTTAAGACACACAAAGGAGAAGAAAATGGATTTGGGACTCAAGGGCAAGAAAGTCATTCTGACCGGCGGCAGCCGCGGCCTCGGCCGCGCGGCGCTGGAACATTTCGCCAGCGAAGGCGCTGACGTTGCGTTTTTCTCGCGCAACGCCGAACAGGTCGCTGCAGCGAAGAAGGAACTGGAAGCGCATGGCGGCAAGGTCGTCGCTGACGCCCTCGATATGACCGATATCGACGGCTATGCGAAATGGCTGGAAAAGGCGGCGGGCGACCTTGGCGGCTGTGACATCTTCATCCACAATGTCAGCTCCTCCGGCGCCGGCGCCACTGGTAACTGGGAAGTCACCTTCCAGACCGATATCCTCGGCGCGGTCAAGGCGATGGAAGTGCTCGAACCGCATCTGGAAAAATCCGACGATGGCAGCGTGATCTTCATGTCCTCCACCGCCGCCTTCGAGACCTTTGTCGCGCCGCAGGCGTTCAACGCGATGAAGGCCGCGCTGATCACCTATGGCAGCCAGCTCAGCCAGGCGCTCGGCCCCAAGGGCATTCGCGTCAACATGGTCTCCCCGGGACCGATCAAGTTCCCCGGCGGCAACTGGTCGCAGATCGAAAAGGGCATGCCGGAATTTTACGAAGCGACCAAGACCGGCTTCGCGCTGGGCGATTTCGGCAATGCCGACGATGTCGCGCGCAGCGTCGTCTTCCTCGCCAGCCCGGCGTCCAGCTACACCACCGGCGCCCATCTGGTGATCGACGGCGGCTTTACCAAACGGGTGCAGTTCTAGGCGCAAGCCGCGGCTCGCTTTCGGGGCGCGGACGCGCTGTTGTTGCGCAAATATAAGGGCTCCGGCTTGTCGGCCGGAGCCCCTTTTTTTGAAAGGCACGACCATGACCGACCAGCAGACCAACGAATATCCCGCCAAGGGCTATGCCACGCATGCGCCGGACCAGCCGCTCGAACCCTTTGCCTTCAACCGGCGCGGCCTGCGCCACGACGATGTGCTGATCGAGATTTCGCATTGCGGCATCTGCCATTCCGACCTGCACACCGCGCGCAACGACTGGGGCGGCAGCAAATATCCGGTCCTCCCCGGTCATGAAATCGTCGGTCATGTGAAAGCGGTTGGCGAAGATGTGACGGACTTTGCGGAAGGCGACCGGGTCGCGGTCGGCTGCATGGTCGATGCCTGTCTCGAGTGCGATCATTGCAAACAGGGCCTGGAGCAATATTGCCTGAACGGCGGCATGACCGGCACCTATAATGGCACGGATCGCCGCGACGGCAGCAACACCCTGGGCGGCTATTCCGACAAGATCGTGGTGCGCAAGGAATTTGTCCTGCGCATCCCCGACGGCATGGACATGGGCGCCGCCGCTCCCCTGCTCTGCGCCGGAATCACCACCTACTCCCCGCTCAAGCAGTGGAAGGTCGGCCCGGGCAGCAAGGTCGCGGTCGTCGGCCTCGGCGGGCTGGGCCATATGGGCGTCAAGCTGGCCGTGGCGATGGGCGCGAAGGTCACCGTGCTTACCCGCACCGAAGACAAGATGGCTGACGCAAAGGCTTTGGGAGCCACGGACATATTATTGTCCACCGACCGCGATGCGATGAAAGCCGCCGCGAACAGTTTCGACTTGATCCTCAACACCATTCCCGTACCGCACCCCGTTGCCCATTATATGCCGTTGCTGAAGGTCGACTGCGCGCAGGTGCTGGTCGGCGTCATCGGCACGCTCCCGGAAATGCACAGCGGCCACCTGCTGGGTCGCCGGATCCTCACCGGTTCGGGGATCGGCGGGATTGCGGAAACCCAGGAGATGCTCGATTTCTGTGCGGAGAAGAATATATTGCCCGAAATCGAAATGATCGCGATGCAGGATGTCAACAAGGCCTATGACCGGATGGAAAGGTCCGATGTGCGCTATCGGTTCGTGATCGGTATGGAGACGCTCGGCTGAGGCGGAGCGGGCTGAAATAGGCTGCCTCCATCAGCCGCTCAACAATCACTCCGGACTGGGTGGCTTGGGAGTGCTGCAGTCTTTCCGGATTGCGGACATATCCGCGTTATGGCAGTAAATCCCTATGGATTCTTCCTTCACGCCGCTCGAAAGAGCCGCATTAGATGCTATCCTGGCCGAAACGGGCGACGATCGCGCCGCCGTTGAATGTCAGTTGCTCCGCGCCACGGTTAGGGCGCGTGAAAACACCGGCGGCGGGTTTTTCGTGCATTTGAACGTTCCCGACGAAGTGGAACTGTTAAATCTGAAGTCAGCGCCACTGGGCGAAGATGTTTGGATCGGTGTTGACGGGATGGAATATGGCCTTGGAGCCATCCTTCATTGCAAGCACGGGTGCGTCAGTCTCCTCGAAGGTTATGCCGTAGGTCCAGAGGATACGTCTTCGATCGATTTCGGTCATGTTTCATACGCGATCATCAAAGCGCCGGGACGATTCCCTGAACACGGTCGCTAAGGCGTCTTTCCCGACCGGAAGCGGTTCGACCGCTTTCCACCCAGCAAGGCAAAACTGAAGTCCGCTTGCGGCATATCTTGGACACTCACAATAACGGGTTCATCTCAGCATCACTTGCCCTTGCCCATAAATGCCCCGATCCGCTCCTGCATATCCGGACCATGACCTTCGCTCTCCATCACTTCCCATTGCAGCCCTGCGTCGAGCGGCCCGCCATCGGTTGCTTCCAGCAGGCGCTTGTTCGCCGCGTGCGAGAAGCCGGAATTGGCGACAATCTTCTTCGCCAGCGCTTCAATCTCGGCATCGAACTGCTCCAGCGGCACCGCATATTCCGCCAGACCGATGCGCACCGCTTCGTCGGCATCGATCATGTCGGCGGTAAACATCAGCCGCTTGGCGGTGGCGATGCCGACCCGGCGCGGCAGGCGCTGGCTCATCCCCCAGACCGGGGTCAGCGCCCATTTGGCGTGGGTATCGCCGAACCGGGCGCTGTCCGCTGCCAAAATGAAATCCGCAGCGAGAGCGACCTCGAGCGCACCGGTATAGCAATGGCCGTGGACCGCCGCGATCACCGGCTTGGGCAATTTTTCCAGCATCCGCAGCGTCTCCGAATGCCAGCCGCGCGACGGTACCGCTTCGCCTTCGGCAATGTCGCCGAGATCGTGCCCGGCCGAAAAGCATTTGCCGGCGCCGCGCAGCACCACGCAGCCGATGCTGTCATCCTTGCGCAGGTCGGCCACATGATCGCGCAGCTCGCGGAACATCGCCACCGTCAGGGCGTTCAGCTTGTCCGGTCGGTTGAGGGTGAGCAACGCCCAGCCATCCCGGTCTTCACGCAGTACGAGTTCTGTCATGTTCCATCGCTCCAATCCATTTGCCCGTTCGCCCTGAGCCTGTCGAAGGGCGGCTAGCCCAGTGCTTCGACAAGCTCAGCACGAACGGAGTAATATCAAAGTCACGAGCTATCGATCAGTTAACCGCCCGGTCCCGGCCTTCCCAATAAGGCGCGCGCAGGTCCTTGCGCAGGATCTTGCCCGAAGGATTGCGCGGCAGCGCTTCGATGAAGTCGATCGACTTGGGACATTTGAAGCCGGCAATGCGGGTGCGGGCATCGGTGATCAGTTCCGCCTCGGTCAGCTCCTGCCCGGCCTTGACCACGACGCAGGCCTTCACCGCCTCGCCCCATTTTTCATCGGGCACGCCGATCACCGCAACATCGGCCACCTTGGGATTGGCGTAGAGCGCATTTTCGACTTCCGCCGGATAGACATTTTCGCCACCGGAGATGATCATGTCCTTGAGCCGGTCCTGGATATAGAGATAGCCGTCTTCGTCGAGCGAACCGGCATCGCCGGTCCTCAGCCAGCCGTCGGCATCGATCGTTTCCGCCGTGGCATCGGGCCGGTTCCAGTAGCCCTTCATGTTCTTCGCCGAGCGGGTGGCGATTTCGCCGATCGTATAGGGTGGCAAAGTCTCCCCGGTCTCCGGATCGATGATCTTGATCTCGACCCCCGGCAGCGGCGTGCCGACCGAGCGCATCTTCTCGTTGCCGTTGACGTCATGGTCTTCCGGGTTGAGCGTGGTGATCGTGCCCGATGTCTCGGTCATGCCGTACATCTGGACAAAGCCGCAGCCGAGCACGTCCATCGCCTGCTTCATCAGCTCCAGCGGGATCGGCGAGGCACCATAGGTGATATATTTGAGATTGGAGAAATCGACATCGTTCACCTTCGGGTGGTTGAGCAGGATCTGGATCGCCGCCGGCACCATGAAGATTTTCGAGATATTATATTGGGCGATCAGGTCCAGCGCCTGGGTCGGATCATATTCCGGCAGGACGATGGCGCTGCCGCCGGTGAACATCACCGCCAGACCGGTACCGGTGCCGCTGATATGGAAACAGGGCATGGCGAGCAGGGTGATCTCGCCGGGAACCGGTTTCTGCCAGTCCATCAAATCCTCTTCGCTGACCCCGGCGCTGCGTGACGAAAAGATCGAGCCATTGGTCATGATCGCGCCCTTGGGGTGGCCGGTCGTGCCCGAGGTGTAGAGCTGCAGCGCATCATCATCCTCGGCACAGGGCAACATCGGATCCCGGGGTTCGAAACCGTCGCGCCATGCCGGATAGCCGGGAAATTCCCTTTCCGCCTTCTCGCTGCCCAGGATCAGGTCGACATGTTCCAGATCATCCCGGATCTTGCCCGCCAGCTCGTCGAAACCGGGGCCGACGAAGAGCAGCCTGGCCTGGCAATCGTTCAGGATGTAGGCGACCTCGGGCGGGGCCAGTCGCCAGTTGACCGGCACCATCACCGCGCCGAGCTTGGCCGCGCCAACCAGTATCTCGAAATAGAGATGGCTGTTCTTGCCCATATAGGCGATCCGGTCGCCCTTGCCGACGCCCTTGGAGGCCAGCGCCTGCGCCGCCCGGTTGCTGCCGGCATCGAGCGCGGCATAGGTCATCTCGTCGCCCTCGAAGGTGAAGACCACCGCGTCCGGCTGCTCCTGCGTCTGGAAACGCACCACGTCGCCAATGGAAATAATATCTTCTTCGGTCATGCAAATATCCTCTGTGCGCGATTCCGCGATCGGCTTTTCCATAGGATACATAGAGACGCGGCGATATGATACAGCCTAGCAGATTGACTAGCCGCGCCGCCCGAAATCCGGTGGCGCCGCACCGGCAATCCACTAGGATTGGCCGATGCATACACTGGCATTGCACCAGATCACGATGATGGACGGCGGCCCCGAGGGCCTGGTGCGGTTCGCCGCGGCAGCCGGGCTCGACGGCGTCTGCCTGTTCACCGCCACGCCGGTCGATGCGAAGGGCCGGAACATGTTCCCGGTCGTGGAGCCATCTGCCGCGCCCTCCTTCAAACGCCTGCTGCGCGACCATGATGTGCGGATCGTCAACGCCGAATATTTCCCGGTGATGCCGCAGCAGGACGTCGCGGCATATCAGCCGGCCATAAGCCTTGCCGCGGAACTGGGCGCGAAGCGGCTGGTCACCCATATCCATGAAAGCGACAGCCGGCGGGCGGAGGATCAGCTGGCCAGCCTGTGCGCGCTGGCGTCGGACCACGGATTGGGGGTTGGCCTGGAATTTACCGGATTTGCGCCGGGCTGCAACAGCCTGGCAAGCGCCGTCGCCCTGCATGGCCGCATGGCCCAGCCCAATCTCGCCATCGCCATCGACGCGCTGCACCTGTTCCGCACCGGCGGCATGCTGGAACAGGTCGCGGCCCTCGATCCCAGAGTCGTCTCCTATGCGCAGCTTTGCGACGGCCCCGATTTCCGCCTGGCGGATGACTATATCGGGGAGGCTATGAACCGGATGGTTCCCGGCGAGGGCGTCTTTCCGCTGCGCGCGCTGGCCGCCCTGCTCGGCCCGCATGTCGATATCGACGTCGAGGTGCCGGCCCATGCCGCGCCGGCGGGCTTCGATGCCGCGGCCTGGGCGCATCGTGCCATCACCGCCAGCAAAGCCCTGCTTGCCGAAAGGAAGTGAGATGAACACCGATTATCTGGTCGACCGCGCGCGAATCAAGGACCATATATTGCGCTATGCCACCGGCATCGATCGCCGCGACTGGGCTCTCTACCGCTCAATCTTCGCGGACCGGCTGACGATCGATTTTTCAAGCTGGTCGGGCGAACCGGCCAGCGTCATGGACGCCAACGACTGGGTTGCCGGAGTCCGCCGGACGCTCGAACCGTTCGACGCCACGCAGCATGTCCTGACCAATTTCGTGACCGAGGTCACCGGCGAGCGCGCCACCTGTACCTGCTACATGGCTGCCCATCACCATCTGGTCACCGGCGACTTGCGGGAGATGCACAGCATTGGCGGCTATTATGTCCATGACCTGCGGCGGGCACCCGAGGGCTGGCTGATCCATCGCACGCAGTTGAACGTCACCTGGGAAATGGGCGACAGGGCGCTGTTCGAACAGGCGGCATTGCGGGCAGCGCCCGGGACCTGAGGGATGCGCCGGCAGTCAGCGCGGCAAGGCTGGGTCGGGCTGCGCCACCTCGACCGCCGGCAGATCCGAAAGGTCCAGCCAGTTGCTGCCCGACAGGCCATAATAGCTGTCGAGCACCGCAAAGGGCAGCCGGAAGGGCCGTCCCCAGCCATCATTCCACATCGCCACCACGCCGGTGCGCGCCACCGGATCAAATATCATCGTCGAGCGGTAGCCGTCGACGGCACCGCTGTGCCCGACCAGCTGTCGCCCGGCATAGGTGAAGCTGCGCCAGCCCAGGCCATAATAGGGATCGGCGAGGGCGCGCGCGAGAACACCGCTGTACACCCGCGGGGTACGGACCAGCGGCGCGTGTGCCACGGCCAGCGCCCCGGCCGACAGCACCTCCCGGTTTTCGCCCATTTGCGCGCGCATCCAGCGTGCCATGTCGATGATGTCGCTGCTGACGCCGGCAGCGGCGGGCACCCGCCAGTAGGACTCGGACAATGTCCGGACCTCGTCACCGCGATGCGGCCGCGCCCAGCTTTCCGCCCCGGTAAGGCCAGCCATGCCGAATTGCGCGCTCTTCATGCCCAGCGGCTTGAACAGCTGCTTCTCCACCGCGTCGGAATATAGCGTGCCTGCCGCCTGGCCCAATATTTCGCTCGCCGCGTCAAAGGCGATATTCTGATAGCTGTGGCAGGTCCCCGGCACGCATTGCAGCGGCGCCGCCCCCAGCTGCCTGCGCAGCAGGCCCGGCTCTTCGCCGTCCTCCAGCTTGGTATCATAGGCATTTTTGGTCAGGCCGGTACGGTGCGACAGGAGCTGTGCCAGCGTGATTTGCGATTCTGTACCACCCGGCAGCCGCAGCGACGACTGCCACCGGCCCAGCGGTGCATCAAGGCTGAGCTTGCCTTCTTCCGCCAGTTTTGCAGCCAGCGAACCCGCCACGCCCTTCGAGACCGAGGCCCAGCGGAACACCGTTTGCGGCTTCACCCGCTCGCCGCTTTGCCGGCTGGTCACGCCGTAGGTGGACACAAAACGCAGGTCGCCGTCCTCGATGATGGCGATCGCCAGCCCGGCCATTTCCGGCCGGTCGGCGAGCGCGGCAAACTGCTGGTCGAGGCCGCGATAGTCGATCTTTCCGCGCCAGTCGGCCGGCTCGGTCGGCAGGCGGCTCTGAGCTTCCGGAACGATCAGGGCCGGCAGCGGGAAACCGCTTCGCTGCTCGACCAGCGTCCGATAGCTGTAGCCGCCAACCAGCAGGAGAGCGGCCAGACCCAGCAATATCGCGAGATTTTTCTTCACTCGGGCTATATTATAAGGCGATTTCATAGGCGGCGGTCGTTTTCTCCGCGACATCCTCGGCGCTGATCCCCGGCGCCAGTTCGATCAGACGGAACGGGCTGTCATGATCGGGCCGCTGGAAAACGCAGAGGTCGGTGATGATCATGTCCACGACATTGGTGCCGGTCAGCGGCAGCGTGCATTCGGGAATGAATTTGGGGCTGCCGTCCTTGGCGCAATGGTCCATCACCACGATGATCTTCTTCACGCCGGCGACGAGGTCCATTGCCCCGCCCATGCCCTTGATCATCTTGCCCGGGATCATCCAGTTGGCAATATCGCCATTCTCGGCGATTTCCATCGCGCCCAGCACCGTCAGATCGATATGGCCGCCGCGGATCATCGCAAAGCTGTCGGAGGAACCGAAATAGCTGGAGGACGGCAGCTCGCTGATCGTCTGCTTGCCGGCGTTGATCAGATCGGCGTCAATCTCGTCCTCATAGGGAAACGGCCCGATGCCGAGCATGCCGTTCTCGCTCTGCAGCGTGACCTCGACACCCGGCGGGATATGATTGGCAACCAGCGTCGGGATGCCGATGCCGAGATTCACATAATAACCATCTTGCAGTTCCTGCGCCGCCCGAGCGGCCATTTCATCGCGAGTCCAGGGCATATTCATCCTTCTTTTTCATTTGGTTCCGACACCGTTGCTTCCGTTGCTTCGACCAGCGGCGGCGGTGTCAGAAACCATCCGTTACCAAACATGTTTTCCAGCGTGATTGCGCCGTCGGGATCCCGCAGATAGCTGTAAAGCTCGTCAAAATCCGACCGGTCGTCGCCCGCCATCGCCACGATACAATAGTTGCGCGCCGCATCCCAGCGCCGCTCCTGTTTGCGGTCTTCACCGCCGCGGTCAAGGAAAAGAAAATCGTCGGTCTGGGATTGCGACAAACCGGCGTCGCTGAGAATTGCCGAAATTTTCCTGGAGGCCGCCACCGGCTGATCGGACAACCAGATCACGCTGATCTCGGCCGATCTCAGGCTGTCGAGCACCTCGATCAGACCATTTTGGCGATATAATGTGTCCGCGGCGAGCCAGTTGCCGCCGGATGCCCCATCAAGATCGATGAGCACGGCCAGCGGCTTGCCTTCGCATGCCATGGTTTTCGGCCTGAAAATATCGACCTGGGGTATCAGCACGACCGACCGGACGCCTTCGCCCTCCTGCAATCGGGCCGACTGCGCCAGCGCATAGGCCCCAAAGCCGGCATAGGGCGACCTGCCTGCCCCCGCGGGTTCAAAAAATTGCGAGAGATAGTCTGCGGCTTCTGCATCCATTTCCACCGCCATGGCTCCGGCCGGACTGCCCTGGGTCGTGAAGGCCCTTTTTGCGCCGGCCGCTGCTCCGGCAGACTCATCCCCGGTGCCGACGGTGACGGTTCCGATCGGCATGGCGAGATCAACCGCGCCGGCCGCGACCAGTCCCCGCTTTGCCTCGGTGCGATCAATCTGGTTTTTGCCTAGGGCGCCCAAGGCTGCAAGCGGCAGCAACGCGGCGACACAACCGGAAAGAAGCGGCACGCTGCCCAGAACGATCAATGATGTCTGGATTCGGCCCATCAGGCCTCTTGGCGTTCCCGCGTCATGCGGAATTCGATTTTCTTGTCATAGGGCGTTCCGGCGATCAGGCGTTTGACATAAATGCCCGGCAGATGAATGCTGTCGGGATCCAGTTCGCCAACCTCGACAATCTCTTCCACCTCGGCGACGCATATCTTGCCGGCGGTTGCCATTGGCGCGTTGAAATTGCGGGCCGTCTTCCGGAATATCAGATTGCCCGCCTTGTCCGCCTTCCACCCCTTGATCAGGCAGAGGTCGGCAAAAATGCCCCGTTCCAGAATATAGGTTTCGCCGTCGAAATCCTTGTGCTCCTTGCCCTCCGCCACCTGCGTGCCGACCCCGGTCTTGGTGTAAAAGCCGGGAATGCCCGCACCGCCGGCGCGGCAGCGTTCGGCCAGCGTGCCCTGCGGACAGAATTCGACCTCCAGTTCCCCGGAGAGAAACTGGCGTTCGAATTCCTTGTTTTCCCCGACGTAGGAAGAGATCATCTTCTTGACCTGGCGCGAGCGAAGCAGCTTGCCGAGGCCTTCGTTGTCAATGCCTGCGTTGTTGGAAGCGATTGTAAGTCCCTTGACCCCGTCCTGCTGGATCGCGTCGATCAGCCGTTCCGGAATCCCGCAAAGGCCAAATCCGCCAACGCACAAATGCATGTTATCGAACAATAGACCGTCGAGAGCGGCGGCGGCATCAGGGTAGACTTTTTTCATATTCGCGCTTTCCTCACTTGTTGCCCGGCGTCTAGCCCAGGTGGCGCGCAAGCGTCCAGAATAGAATATGTTTGAAACCGTGAATGGGTTATGCGCGGCGCCATGATCCGCCTTCTTGCCTGCCTCGCCCTGTTCTTCTTCCTGGTGCCGGTCACCTATGTCCGCGGGCCGTTGGCGCCGCCCGTTGATGACCAGTATATCGCTCTTGAGCCGATCGCCCTTGATCCCCGGCATCCGGAACGCACCCGGGCGGGTCAGCTGGTCTTTCTGGCGGGATGGAAGATCACCAGCGACAATGGCGAGTTTGGCGGCATTTCATCTATGGTGATATTGCCGGACCAGCGTTTTCTGATGCTCAGCGACAATGGAACGCTGGTCGGATTCACGTTCGACGAGGCGGCGCACCGGGCGATCCGTCCCTTCATCGCGCCGTTGCCCGACGGTCCCGCCAAACCCAATGCATTTGCGCGTCAGAACTGGGACTCCGAATCGCTGGTCCACAATCCCGCCACCGGCCAATATTGGGTCGGCTACGAGCATCAGCACAGCATCTGGCGCTACGGCTCATCCTTTTCCCGAAAGGAAGCCGCCAATTTTCCGGCGGCCATGCAGCAATGGCCGGAGAACGGCGGCGCCGAAGCAATGCTCCGGCTCGCGGATGGACGCTTTGTTGTATTTTCCGAGTCCGCCGAACATGCCGAGGGAGCCTATCGGGCGCTCTTCTTTGACAGCGACCCGGCCGATTCGTCCAGCACCGCGCAAGCGTTCGGCTACCGCCCGCCCAAAGGCTATAAACTGACCGATGCGGCGATGCTGGATGACAAGTCGGCGCTGATGCTGCACCGCCGCTTCACGCCGCTGGACGGGGTTTCGGCGATCATTTCGATCGCCCGGCTGGCCGATTTTCAGCCCGGCGAAATCGCCACATCCACGCCGATTGCGACGCTCGAGCCGCCGCTGAAGGTCGACAACATGGAAGCGCTGGCGATCACCAGGGAGGGAGCGGACAGCATCGTCTGGCTGGCGTCTGACGACAATTTCAGCGGGCTCCAGGAATCGCTGCTGCTGAAGTTCCGCCTGCTGCCGGAGAAGGCGACGGAGAAAGCGCGCTCTGCCCGACGCCAAAAGCAAAAAGCCGAGGCAAGCCCCGGCTTTTCAGCATTCGAATCGGACGGATCGCTTAAGCGCTAGCAACCTGCTTTTTCGCGATTTCCTTCTTGAGGCGCTTCACCCGCAGGCTCAGCTTCTCGTCCTTGGTTTTCAGCAGCCAGTTGTCGAGACCGCCAACATGCTCGACCGAACGCAGGCCGTGCGTCGAAACGCGGAGCTTAACGCCCTTGCCCAATGCGTCGGAGAGAAGCGTCACATTTTGCAGGTTGGGCAAAAAGGTCTTCTTGGTCCGGTTTTTGGCGTGCGACACATTATTGCCTACCAGCCGAGTCTTACCTGTCAGTTCGCAAATCCGCGACATCGTATAAGTCCAATTTCTTGTTGTTGAGTGATTCCCACGGGAAAGAGCGGTCCCCTAACCGCAATCGGGCCATGCGTCAAGCATATCGGCCGCTTTTTGCACGATCGCGCTGTCCTATGGCCTTCCGGCCGCTTCGCCGCTAATCGATAATCATGACAGGGGCAAAATATACTTCATTCATGGGCGATGCGCTGGCCTTGGCGGATGCCGCGATCGCTGTCGGCGAGGTTCCGGTCGGCGCGGTCATCGTCCGCGGCGGAAAAATTATCGGCCGGGGCCACAACCGCACCCGCATCGATTCCGACCCCACCGCCCATGCCGAGATCGTCGCGATTCGCGAGGCGACCCGCTTTCTCGGCAATGACCGGCTGGAGGATTGCGACCTGTGGGTCACGCTGGAGCCCTGCACGATGTGCGCCGGCGCCATCGCCCATGCCCGCATCGCCAGGCTCTATTACGGAGCCGATGATCCCAAGGGCGGCGGCGTCGACAGCGGCGTCCGCTTTTTCGACGCCCCGACCTGCCACCACCGACCGGAGGTCTATGCCGGCCTGGAGGCGGATCGGTCGGCGAAATTGCTGCTGGATTTTTTCGCGGAGCGCCGCGGCTGACCGCTAGTGCACGAAGCGCGCGACAACATCCCGGTAGCTGCGGCTGACTTTCACCTGCGCCCCTGATCCCAGCACCAGGAAACATTCGCCATTGGTGTGCGGCTTCACTTCCCGCACCTGGCTCAGATTGACGATGGTCGAGCGGTGGACCCGCTGGAAATTCCGCGGATCGAGGCGCTTTTCCAGATCCTTCATCGTTTCGCGCAGGATCAGGCTGTTGTCGGCGGTATAGATGCACATATAGTCGCCGGCGGCATCGATCCGTTCGATCGTGTCGACATCGACGCGGAAAATCTGGCCGCGGTCCTTGACGTTGATCAATTTCTCGTAGCGATTCGCCGAAGCCGGCTCCTCGTTGTCGTCGATATGGGCCATGGCGTCGGGCGCGACTTCGTTGAGCACATTCTTCAGCTTTTCCAGTTCGGCGCCGCCGCGCTTTTCCAGCAGCCGCTTGCGCACCCGGTCGATCGCGTCGGCGAGCCGGTCTTCCTCCACCGGCTTGACCAGATAGTCGATCGCCTCAGCCTCGAAGGCGCGCACCGCATGTTCGGAATAGGCGGTCACGAAGATGAACAGCGGCGGCTCAATCTCCATGATCCCCTGGACCACCGAAAAACCGTCAAAACCGGGCATCTGGATATCCAGAAACACCAGATCGGGCTTGAGGGTCTTGATCTTGCGTATCGCTTCCCGGCCATTGCGGCACGTGTCGACAATCTCGATATCGTCAAATTTCTCGAGACGGATCTGCAGGCCCTGGATGGCCAGCTTTTCGTCATCGACTAGAATCGCTCTGATTGTCATATTTTCAAATCCTTGTGCTGAAGTGATGGCAAAGCCGGGCTACTGGCCGACTCCCGCTGATTGTCATCACTGGATGCATGCTCCCCAAAAATCGTCTCGTTTCTCACCTGTTCCACGGTTGTTGCGTGATCTGCGGCCTCCCGCGCGATCTGTTCTCTCGTTTCAAAAGGCAAGGCGATCAATACCGAAAAGCCTTCGCCGGGTGACGAACGCGTCTCGAATATCGCGCCTTCTCCATAGGCTTGGTTTAATCGCTCCTGAATATTGCCGAGCCCGACTCCGGTAGAATCATATTTGCTGGTAATCACGCCGTTTTTTCCCGGCCCGGTATCCGAAACGGTGATGCGCAACTTGTCTCCGTCCAGATGAGCCGCCACCGAGATGTCGGCCCCCTCTTCCTGCGGGGTCACGGCATATTTTATCGCATTTTCGACCAGCGGCTGCAGCAGCAGCGACGGCAGCAGCGCATCGCGCACCGCCGGATCGATGTCGAAATGCGACCGCAGTCGCTCTTCGAACCGCATTTTCTCGATATCGAGATAAAGATGCAGCGTCTCCACCTCCTGCGCCAGGGTCACGCGGCTGTGCACCTCGTTGACCAAGGTATGGCGCAGGAAGGAGGACAGGCGCGACAGCATCGCATTGGCCGGCTCGGTCTGGCGCAGCAGCACCAGCGTCGAAATGCTGTTCAGCGTGTTGAACAGGAAATGGGGGTTGAGCTGGTAGCGCAGCATCGCCAGCTGCGCCCGGGTCGCCTGCGCCTCCAGCTGCAGCAGCTGGTCGTTCTGCTCTTCCACCCGCAGGAAGAAATTGATCGCATAATAGAGCGCCGACCAGGCGCCGAGCATCATGATGCCGAGAAACAGCGAGCCGAGAAACAGCGTTCCGAAGGCGGTCTCGGTCGTCGGATTCTGGATCAGGAACACCCAGGCGTCGATGAAGGCATAGAGCGCCGAGGCCACGGTCAATATTGCCGCGGTGCTGCTCCAGGTGACGATCGGCCGGCGATGGATCAGATTCTTGTAGACCACCGACAGCAGCAGCGAGATCGAATAGCCCGTGATCGTCGAAATGATCACCGGCACCAGAAAGCTCAGCGGCAGCCCGTTGGAGATGCCGCCGATCGCGCGCAGGATCAGCGCACCCGCCCAGCCCGCCGATTGCAGGTTCCAGAATGCCCGGTTCTTGTTGCCAAAAAACGGCTGGGGACGAATTTCCATGACGGCCATGTTGCTTTCTATAGCGGGGCATTGCCGCTTGGGGAAGAATCGCCTATCATTTGCCCGATTAAGACGACAAAGGCTCTGTTTTTTACACCCAATGCAAAGATATTTGCATTGCTGCCGGCAAAAATGGGGCTGAAGATCGGCAAAGCACAAAGGAGAATATCATGGGTGGTCCCAACGAAGTCCGGGCAAAATTTCCTTCGATGGAAGAGGGCTCCCAGGAAGACTGGCAGATCATCGGCAGCCATTTCGGCCCCTTTGCCAGCAAGGTCGCCGACCGGGTCCTAGAACATCTGAAGCTGCTCGACGGCGATTTTGGCGGTTTTCCGATCGACCGCATGCAGCACAGCCTGCAGACCGCCACCCGTGCCCACCGCGACGGGCGCGATGAGGAATATGTCGTGATGGCCCTGTTGCACGATGTCGGCGACACGCTCGGCACCTATAATCATCCCGATATTGCCGCGGCAATCCTCAGGCCCTTTGTCAGCGCCAAGAACCACTGGATCACCGAAAAGCACGGCATCTTCCAGGGCTATTATTTCTTCCATTATCTGGGCCAGGATCGCGACATGCGCGAACAGTTCCGCGGGCACGAACATTTCGAGGATTGCGCCGAATTCTGCGCGAAATACGACCAGACCGCCTTTGATGCCAATTATGACACCGCACCGCTGGAATTTTTCGAGCCGATGGTCCGCAGGGTCATGGCGCGGCCGGTCAACAGCATTTACGTGACCGAATAGGCGGCCGTCATGCGAATCGTCAGGCCGCTGAGGATTCGCCGATTTCCCTGAGGTGACGGACCACCATATCGTCGCGGCTGGCACCGTCTGAATCCAGCTTCAGTTCCGCCTCGTCGATCCAGCACAGGTCGTCCAGCGCCAGCACCCGGTCGTCATGCGCCCGCATGCTGATATGGCGGATCGGCTGGCGGTCCCGCGAATCGCACAAGATCGGATTGGACGGCACGCCGGTTTCCCACTTTTCGCCCCATTGCCGCAGCGCGATCATGGTCGGGAGCAGGTCCTGCCCCTTGTCGGTCAGCCGATATTCGACCTTGCGCTTGTCATGCTCGCACGGGCGGCGGGTCATGATCCCGGCCTCGACCATCCGGGTGAGCCGGTTGGCCAGAATATTCCGGGCGATCCCGATCTCGGAGAGGAAATCCTCGAAATGGCCGACGCCGTTCAGCGCCGCCCGCAATATCATGAAGCACCAGCGCTCGCCGATAACCTCCAGCGACACCGGCAAGCTGCACTCACCGCCCGCCAGACTCGATAGATCTTCTCTGATTTTATCCATGGCTCCAATCCTAAACCCTTTTATGGGCAAGTGCGAAAAAATTATAAGTTTTTAGTTGCAACTTAAAACCTATTGATATAGGTATTGATTCGCAACCTAAATTGCAACGAAAATCTTCTCCCCTCCGGCCTGATTGACAAGGCTGGGCTCGACTGACGAAAGGACGTATCATGCTTCTCTCCCAAAGCCCGCTTCGCGCTTCCATTTTATTTTCCGTCGCCGCGATGACCTCGCTCACCCTGTTCACCGCCACCACCGCCACCAGTGCCGAGGCTCGCACGACGACCGTTGCCTATACCGCAGAACTGCAGGCACCGGTGGAAGCCAGCCAGGAAATCATCAAGGGCACGGTGATCCGCTGCGCCGGCACCGAGTGCATCGGTGGCCAAAGCAACTCCGCACCGCGGACGATCTGCGCCAAGATCGCCGACGAATTCGGTCCCGTTGCCAGCTTCGCCTACAAGGGCGAAGCATTCGACACCGAAGCACTGGCCCAGTGCAACGGCTGATATGACCATCCCCGACTGACCGGCTCTCGCTCCCAATCGCAGCCAGAATTCTGGTTTGCTCCGGTCAGCCATAGCGCCGAAGCCAACGCTCTCTTCCGTTCCCCGGAGACCAGGAGCAGGCTTCGGCGCTCTTTTTAGTTGCCCCGGCCCCGAAAGGGCACCATCTTCCTCTCATGCTCAGGCAATATGAATTGGTGGAACGGGTCCGATCCTATGATCCCGATGCAGATGAAGATCTGATCAACCGCGCCTATGTGTTTTCGGTGCAGCGTCACGGCAGCCAGAAGCGCGCCAGCGGCGACCCCTATTTCAGCCATCCCATCGAGGTCGCCGGCCTGATGACCGATCTCAAGCTGGACCAGCAGACGATCGTCACGGCGCTGCTCCACGACACGGTCGAGGACACGCTGACCACGACGGAAGAAATCGGCAGGCTTTTCGGGGGCGAAATCGCGCGGCTGGTCGATGGCGTGACCAAGCTTTCGAAGATCGAGGCCCAGACCGACAACGAGCGCGCCGCCGAGAATCTCCGGAAGTTCCTGCTCGCCATGTCCGACGACATTCGCGTGCTGCTGGTCAAGCTGGCCGACCGCCTGCACAATATGCGGACGCTGCATTTCATCAAGAGCGAGGAAAAGCGGCTGAGAATCGCGCACGAGACAATGGATATCTACGCG
Organism: Parasphingorhabdus sp.; assembly: GCF_036964565.1. GTDB lineage: Bacteria > Pseudomonadota > Alphaproteobacteria > Sphingomonadales > Sphingomonadaceae > Parasphingorhabdus. Next base: position 225,106 of record NZ_JBALTN010000004.1, read on the forward strand.
CCGCTGGCGGAGCGGGTCGGCATGTACGAATATATGCGCGAGATGCAGCTGCTCGCCTTCCGGCACATGGAACCGGAAGCCTATGACACGATCACCAAGCGGCTGCAGGCGATCAAGGAAGGCGACGAAGGTCAGGTCGACAAGATATCCCAGTCGATCACCAAGGCTCTTGAAAGCGGCGGCCTGGTGGCCGAGGTCAGCGGCCGGGAAAAGCATCCCTATTCGATCTGGCGCAAGATGCAGGAACGGCATGTCAGCTTCGAACAGCTGACCGATATCATGGCGTTCCGGGTGGTCACCGACAATAGCGCGGAATGCTATCGGGCACTGGGCATATTGCACAAGAAATGGAAGATGGTCCCCGGCCGCTTCAAGGACTATATCTCCACGCCCAAGCGCAACGGCTACAGCTCGATCCACACGACGATCATGCACGGCACCAACATGCGGGTGGAAATCCAGATCCGCTCGCAGCGCATGCACGAGGACAATGAATTCGGCCTCGCCGCCCACTGGGCCTACAAGCAGGGCAACCGGCCCGACGGCCAGGCCGGCTGGATCCGCGACCTGATCGAGATCCTCGACCAGGCCGAAGATGCCGAGGAACTGCTCGAACACACCAAGCTGGCGATGTACCAGGACCGGATATTTGCCTTCACGCCCAAGGGCACGCTGCTGCAGATGCCACGCGGCTCTACCACCGTCGATTTTGCCTATGCCGTGCACACCGATCTCGGCAACCAGGCGGTCGGCGCCAAGGTCAATGGCCGGCACGTGCCGTTGCGTACCCAGCTGCAGAATGGCGACGTCGTCGAAATCCTGAAGTCCAAGGGCCAGGAGCCCCAGCCCGGCTGGCTGTCCTTCGTCATCACCGGCAAGGCGCGCGCCGCGATCCGCCGCAACGTGCGGTTCAAGGAACGCGACGAGATGATCGCGATCGGCACCGAGCTGTACGATGAAATCATCGAGCGGCTGCCCGGCAAGATCGGCAAGCGGGCGATGAAGGCCGCGCTGAAGCGGCTGAACATGCAGGAACCGGACGATCTGATGATGGCGATCGGCACCCGCGAACTCAGTGACCGCGAGGTGATGGAAGCGATCATCCCCGGCAGCGTCAACGACAATGACGACGAGCGGCAATGGCCCGAACAGGATCGCGCCATATCGATCAAGGGTCTGACCCCCGGCGTCGCATTCGACCTCGCCGAATGCTGCCATCCCGTGCCGGGCGATCGCATCGTCGGCCTGCGCCGCAGCGGCGAGAATGTCGAGGTGCACACAATCGACTGCCAGAGCCTGGCGGACGGGGTGGATGCCGACTGGGTCGATCTCAGCTGGGGCAATGAAAGCGACGGCGCCCCTGCCCGGCTATGCGTGGTGCTGCACAACAAGCCGGGAACGCTGGCTGAAATGGCGGGCATCTTCGGCTTTCACAACGCCAACATCCTGAACTTGCACCTGTCCCATCGGGACGGACCTTTTCACACATTCGATGTCGCGCTGGAGGTGCACAATGTCCATCATCTGATGCGGATATTGTCCGCCCTGCGCGCCTCGGAAGCGGTCGCGCAGGCGGAACGCGCCTGAGTCCATTCATGACAAACCCCATTCAACCAAATATGCACTGAGTCGATCGCTGTCATTGCGAGGAGCGCAGCGACGCGGCAATCCAGAGCGTCTGGCCGCAGACGTTGGTGATAGCCGCCCTGGATTGCGTCGCTGCGCTCGCAATGACGTTCCATGGTGCAAGGGGTTTGTTCGTCAGCCCTTGCCGGAACTTCCTAGGGAGCGGGCGGTGGTCCGCCAGCGGCGCCCTGCGCCTGCATCTGCTGGCGCAATTCTTCCATCTGCTCGGCCGAGATGAAATCCAGCAGCGTGACGTCGAAGATCAGCAGGCTATCGGGCGGCACCTGTTCGCCGGGCGATGATTCGCCATAGGCCAAGTCCGACGGGATCCAGATGCGATATTCGCCGCCCTTCTGCATGAGCTGCAGCGCCTCGGAGAAACCGGGGACGACCGCGCCCACTGGCATCGGTGTCTGCTCGCTGGCATCGAACACGCTGCCGTCGCGCAGCGTTCCTTCATATTTGACCAGCGCGGTGTCGGTGGCTTTGGGTGACGGGCCGGTGCCGGGCTTCAGGACCTTGTATTGCAGCCCGGAGGCGGTCTGTACGACGCCTTCCTGCTTGCCATTGTCCGCCAGAAACGCGGCATTGTCGGGGGGAGGGAACAGCTTTTCCCAGCCGGCCTGGACAAATTCCGCGGGGCTTGTCTTTTCCGGAATGGCCGCCGCAAGCGCGCCGAGGGAAACTGCGCCGACCAGCACGCCCAGGAGGAATGTCTTGATAGAAAACGGTCGCCCGTCCGGGTTACGGGCTTGGCCGACAACACTCACAATTTCGCTCCTGTCCGGCCGGGATCGACGGATTTACTGACCGGGTGCGACCGGTGCGCCGGGGGCCATGCCCTGCGCCTGCATCTGCTGGCGCAATTCTTCCATCTGCGCCTGCGAAATGAAATCGAGCAGGCTCACGTCGAAAATGAGAAGACTGTTGGGCGGGATCTGCTCGCCGGGCGATGCTTCGCCATAGGCCAGGTCCGACGGGATCCAGATGCGATATTCGCCGCCCTTTTGCATCAGCTGCAACGCTTCGGAGAAACCGGGAACAACGGCGCCGACGGGCATCGGAGCCTGCTCGTTGGCATCGAACACCGTGCCATCGCGCAACGTGCCTTCATATTTGACCAGCGCGGTATCGGTGGCGGTGGGAGACGGTCCCTCGCCTGGCTTGAGTATCTTGTACTGCAGGCCCGATGCGGTCGTCTCTACCCCGTCCTCGTCAGCATTGGCCGCGAGAAACTGCTCGTTGCTCGCGCCCGTGACGACGGCATTTTCCGTGCCCGCAAAAGCGAGAAGCAGCGCCGCGGCGACAATCAGCGCGAGGCCGATCCAGAGCTTGGTCAGCGCGCCTTTCTTGATGGGGTGAATCGGAACCGTGGTGACAGACATGGGCAGGCTACCTTAATGTTCGTGGAGCCGAAGCGCTTAAATCAGACCGTCGCGTTCCATCCGCTTGCGGTCCATCTTGCGGGCACGGCGAACGGCAGCAGCCTTTTCGCGGGCGCGCTTTTCGGACGGCTTTTCGTAATGGCGACGAAGCTTCATTTCGCGATAAACGCCTTCACGCTGCAGCTTTTTCTTGAGCGCCCGCAGCGCCTGATCAACATTATTATCGCGAACCATGATTTGCATAAGACTGAGTAACTCCGTTCAAATTTCGTAGCGGACCAGAAGCAATTTCTTCTGGCCTGAATTGGTGTAAAAGCCATAAAAAAGGGTTTGCCGCAGAATCATTCTGCTTCAATCTCGGGCCGCCTATCAATTTCTCGGGGCCGAAGCAAGCTTTTAGACGATAATTCGCCGGAATGACAGGCGCTTTGCATTCCCGTTTCCGGTGCTTTGCGATAGAAGCGCTTCAGGAGACCCAGTCAGCCGATTCGAGGAGAGAAAAATGGCCACCGCGATCAATGTCCAGTCCAGCTGCAGCGAAGAGGAATGGAAGGCGCGCCAGAAGCTCGCCGCCTGCTACCGCATTTTCGCCTATCTTGGCTGGGACGAGCTGATCTTCAACCATGTCACACTGAAGGTGCCGGGCGAGGACAATGCCTTTCTCATCAATCCCTACGGCCTGCATTTCAGCGAAGTGACGGCCTCGACCCTGGTCAAGATCGACATCGAGGGCAACACGCTCGACGGCTCGACCTATCCGGTGAACAAGGCCGGCTTCACCCAGCACAGCCTGTTCCACCGCGAGCTGCCCGATGTCCATGCGATCATCCACACCCATACCACCGCGACGATGGCGGTGTCCTCGGTCGAAGGCGGCCTGCAACCGATCAATTTCTATGCCGCGGCGGTCGTCCCGCGCCTTGCCTATCACAAGTTCGAAGGCATTACCGTGCACGAGGACGAGGGACCCCGGTTCCTCGCCAGCCTCGGCAACAAGCGGATGATGATGCTGGAAAATCACGGACCCGTGGTGATGGGCCGGACGCTGGAGCAGGCGTTCCTCAATCACTGGGTGCTGCAACGCGCCTGCGAAATCCAGATGCAGACCCTGTCGATGGGCAAGCCCGTCATGATCGGCGAAGCGGTGATCAGGAAGCATCTCGAGAACCTGTCCCAGGCCTCGATCGATCCGCTGCAGCAGGGTGTTCCCGAATTCGAGGCGATGGTGCGGCTCGTCGATCGCGAAGACCGGAGCTGGCGGGAGTAATCTGCGGCATGCGTCATTTGGTGTTTGTATGAATCAACCAAGGCCGTCATTGCGAGCGCAGCGAAGCAATCCAGAGCGGCCATCACCAACGGTGGCGGCTGGACGCCCTGGATTGCCGCGTCGCCTTCGGCTCCTCGCAATGACGTGCTTGGCGCAACAGGAAATTCATCAAACACGTTCAGGATGACGAGTATAGCCACATGACCAAATTCACCGTCAACGACCGGCCGGTCTGGTACCGGATGGACCCGGAAACGCCCTTGCTCTGGGCGCTGCGCGACGCGTCCAACCTGACCGGCACGAAATATGGCTGCGGCACCGGCGACTGCGGCGCCTGCATGGTCGAGATCGACGGCGAGGCGATCCGCTCCTGCCTGGTCACCATCGGCGAGCTGGAAGGCCGTTTCGTGACCACGATCGAAGCGCTGTCGCGCGATCGCAGCCATCCGGTGCAGCAGGCATGGGCCGCGGAAAACGTGCCGCAATGCGGCTTCTGCCAGTCCGGCATGATCATGGCCGCGGCGGTGCTGCTGAAGAAAAATTCCAATCCCTCGAAGGCCGCGATCGACGAGGCGATCACCAATATCTGCCGCTGCGGCACCTATCCGCGGATTCGTGAGGCGATCCAGCGCGCCGGTCGCGTCGCCCGCGGGGAAGCCGTGCTCAGCGCCGCGCCGCCGCCGGGGATCGACCCCGAAGATGCCGCCAGGGCGGTGCCGGCGCTCACGCCGAAGCCATAGCCCGTTTGGCCCCACAGGAGAGAAACATGAAAGCAACCATCTGGCACAATCCGAAATGCGGCACCTCGCGCAAGACGCTGGCAATCCTGGAGGAAACGCCCGGCGTTGAGCTGACGGTCGTCGAATATCTGAAACACCCGCCGAGCCGTGCCAGGCTGAAACAGCTGTTCGACGATGCTGGCATGACCCCGCAGGAAGGCCTAAGGGTGCGCGGGTCTCCGGCAGAAGAGCTGGGCCTGACGAAGGCAGACGCGACCGCTGAGCAGATTCTGGATGCCATGGCGGAAGAGCCGATCCTGATCAACCGGCCGCTGGTCGAGACCGACAAGGGGGTCCGGCTGTGCCGCCCGCAGGAGCTGGTCCACGAAATTCTCTGACTCGCGGCACCAAAGCGCGGTCAGAGCAACGGAAGCGGGAACTACGATGGCAGTCATCGCGATTTACAGCATGAAAGGCGGGGTCGGCAAAAGCTGTTCGGCGGTCAGCCTGGCATGGAACAGCGCGGTCGGCAGTTCCCGTCGCACATTGCTCTGGGATCTCGATCCGCAAGGCGCCGCCTCGTTCATGCTGCGCGGAGACCATAAGGAGAGGGATCGTGCCCGGGCCATGGTCGCGGGCACCATCAAGCCGGAGAAGCTGATCAAGCCGACGGACATAGACAATCTGGACCTGCTGGCAGCGGATGTCTCGCTGCGGGGTCTCGACCGGCTGTTCTTCCAGATCGGCAAGAAACGCTATCTCGGCAAGCTGCTCAGGCAGCTCGGCAGCGACTATGACCGGATCATTCTCGACTGTCCGCCCGGACTGACGGAAACGAGCGAGCAGATCCTGCGCAACGCCGATATCGTCGTGGTCCCGGTCATACCGTCGCCGCTGTCGGAGCGCGCGCTGGTCGACGTCCAGATGTTTCTGGACAGCAGCGGCAAGAAACATGCGCCCCTGCTGCCGGTGTACACGATGGTCGACCGCCGCCGGGCGATCCACAAGCAGAGCCTGGCCCGAAAGCCGAAATGGCCGGTGATCCCGATGTCGAGCGCGGTCGAGCATATGACGAAATTGCAGCAGCCGGTCGGCAGTTTTGCGCCGCGCAGCCCTGCGGCGCAGGCCTATGCCCTCATCTGGCGCGGGATCGAGAAGCGGCTGGCGAAAGACAGCGCCGCCAAATCCGGCTAGGCCGACCTTTTGCCATATTCGGCGGGTTCGGCCTCAAACGTACCGAACAGATCGCGGGCGTTCTCGGCGATCATCGGCCGCCCGAAATAATAGCCCTGGATTTTGCGGCAGCCCAGCTTCTTGATCATCCGCACTTCCTCCTCGGTCTCCGCGCCCTCGGCGGTCGTGGACATGCCCAAGGCATCGGCCATCGCCACCACCGCGCGGATGATGGCAAGGCTTTCCGGGGCGTTCTTGGCCGCTCCCTGAACAAAGCTCCGGTCAACCTTGATCGTCGTGAACCGGGTCTTGCGCAGATAGCCAAGCGAGGAATAGCCGGTACCGAAATCATCAAGCGACAGATTGATGCCCAGGGCGATGATCTGATCCAGCACTTCTGCAGCGCCGGTGCCTTCGCGCATGAAGATGCTCTCGGTCACCTCTATTTCCAGACGGTCGGGCGGCAGGCCGCTGTCTTCGAGCGCGGACACCACCATCGACAGGAAATTCGCTTCGGTGAGCTGGTCGGCCGAGACATTGACCGCGACCTTGACCGTGGACGGCCAATGCATGGCTTCCTTGCACGCCGTTCTCATCACCCACTCGCCGATCGGCACGATCAGCCGCGCTTCTTCGGCCAGCGGCACGAACTTGGCGGGAGAAACATTGCCGAACTGCGGGCTTGCCCAGCGCAGCAGCGCCTCGAATCCGACGACCCCGCCCGAATCGGCGCTGACCACCGGCTGGTAGTTGAGCAGCAGCTCGTCGCTCTCCAACGCCTTGCGCAGGGCCATTTCCATGACGCGGCGCTCTTCCGCCTGGACGTGAAGCTTGGGTTCGTAATGCGTGAAGGCACCGCCGCCCTGGTCCTTGGATCGATAGAGGGCCAGATCGGCGCTGCGCATCAGCGTTTCGACCGTGCGTCCGTCCCGCGGACCAATAGCCGTGCCGACGCTGGCACCGATATAGAGCGTGTGCTGGTCGACCTCATAGGGGCGGGACAGCGTGTCGATGATCTTCTTGGCCAGCAATTCCATATAGCTGGTGTCGCTGGCATCCTTCACCACCACCGCAAACTCGTCGCCGCCGAGACGGCCGCAAAGCTCATTCTCTGTCATGATCGACCGGAGCCGCTCGGAGACCCGGGCCAGCAAGCGGTCGCCGACCGGATGGCCCAGCGTGTCGTTCACTGCCTTGAACCGGTCGAGGTCGATCATCATGAACCCGCAGCGGCCGCTCCATTGTTCCGAGGCCTGCATCGCCTTTCTCACCGCATCGGTCAGCTGCAGCCGGTTCGGGAGGCGGGTCAGCGTATCGAACCGCGCCAGATGGGAGATCTTGTCGGCCGATTCCCGCTGCTCGGTAATATCGGACCCGACGCCGCGAAACCCGTGGAATATGCCGTTGTCGTCAAGCTTTGGCGATGCCGACAATTCCCACCAGCGGTTTTCCCCGTTGATCTGGACCGAAACCAGCATATTGCTGAAACTGTCGCGACGCTTCAGCTTGTCGGCCAGTTCGTGCAAGGCGGCAGAAAAATTGCCGCTTTCCCATGCTTCCCCGGCGACAAGTTGCAGGAACGGCTTGCCCTCGATTTCCTCGGGCGGCTTGCCGAGAGCATGGGCAAAGCGCGGCGAGGCGTGGGTGATCCGGCGCGATGTATCGGTCTGCCACAGCCAGTCGGCGCCCGTGTCCTCGAACTCCTTCAGCAGCAGGCTGACCACTTCGCTTTTCTCGGTGAGGCTGGCTTCCGCAACCCTTCGATCGATGAACGAGCGACCGGTCTTCAGGCACGCCGATATCAGCAGCACAGCGATCGCCAGCGAGGCGACCGCGAGATGGATATTGCCGACGTAGACCCAGCCCACGCACAGCCCGGCAGAAGCCGTGGATATGAACAATATGCTGCTGAGCGGCATGGTCGAGAACAGCATCGCCGCCCCGACCATCAGGCAGACGATCGTCACCCACACCGGGATCATCACCAGGAGATCGGTGCTGAACGCGAACATCAGGAAGCCCGAGGCCCACAGCAATCCGGCAACCAGCGAGGTCAGATAGACCATCGTCATGTCGCTTCGGCTGATCGACTTGCGCTGCCAGGCCAGCTGTTTGCGGAACAGCATGTGGCCATAAACGTAGAGGGTGCAAATCCCGCCCAGCCAAAGCGCCAGCAGCAGCAGATTGACCTGGCCGATGCCCCACTGCACGGTAAGCAGGGCGCAGACGACCGCCGCAACGATCTTCAGCAAGCCATGCTCCTGATTGCCGTTGAACTGCAGCGCCCGAATCCGGCCCCAGTCGATCCCCGGCGGATCGGAAAGACCGAGCAAGACGCGCAGCGGGATATCCCGCGGCAGAGCGGATTGGGAAATAGTTTTCAACACCCGCCTGTAGTAGGCAAAATTTCTTAGCGAAACGTAAGGAACGCCTTAATTTTTTGTTTCCGATGTTCTGATAAACAAACGTTAATCACATTCACGCGGCGACCGCATAGGGCTGGATGTCTCCCGAGAGGTAGAGGTTGCGGGCCTTGGCACGGCTGAGCTTGCCCGAACTGGTCCGCGGCAGGGTGCGTGGCGGCACCAGCTCGATGACGCAATTCATGCCGGTGATCGCCCTCACCTTGTCCCGGATCTCGTTCCACAGCCGGAGACGCTCGATCTCGTCGGAGGTCCGGCACTGGACGAGCACCGCCGGCGTTTCCTCGCCGCCCGGCGTGGTGATCGCAAAGGCGGCGATATCGCCCGCCTTGAAGCCGGGCAACTGCTCGACCGCCCATTCGATGTCCTGCGGCCAGTGATTCTTGCCGTTGATGATGATCATGTCCTTGGCGCGGCCGACGATGTAGAGATAGCCGTTCGACAGATAGCCCATGTCGCCGGTGTCGAGCCAGCCGTCGACCAGACAGGCATCGGTGGCCTCCTGGTCGCGATAATAGCAGTCCATCACCGCCGGGCTTTTCATCCATACCTTGCCGACCGACTTTTCGGCCAGAACCGCGCCATTTTCCTCGCGGATTTCCAGCAGGGTGTCGCGGACCGGCTTGCCGCAATTGACAATCGCGCGGTAGCGCTTCGGACGGCTGCCATCGCTCTGTTTTTCCCCGGACAGCTCGGTTTCCTCGACCAGTTCCACTTCCATGCCTTCGCCGGAGGGCATCAGGGTCACGGCCAGGGTCGCTTCCGCCAGGCCATAGCTCGGCAGGAACGCCTTGGCATTGAATCCCGCCGCCGCGAAGGCATCGGTGAACCGCTGCATCACGTCGGGCCGGATCATGTCGGCGCCGTTGCCGGCCAGCCGCCAGCGCGACAGGTCGAACCGCTCTTGGACGTTGGACTGGCTGCCGATCCGGCGCGCGCAGATCTCGTAACCGAAGGTCGGCGAGAAGCTGCAGGACGTGCCAGGATTGCGGGTGATCAGGTCCAGCCACGACAGTGGCCGGCGCGCAAAATCGGCGGTCTTGAGATAATCGGTGGAAACCTGGTTGGCGACCATCGACAGGAAGCAGCCGACCAGTCCCATGTCGTGGTAGAAGGGCAGCCACGAAATGCAGCGATCGGTATCGTTGATCAGCATGCCGTGCGCGTGCGACCCCAGATTGTGCAGCAGCGCCTTGTGCGACACGGCGACGCCATGCGGGAAGCGGGTCGACCCGCTGGAATATTGCAGATAGGCGATATCGCTGCTGGTCGCCGCGGGCAGTTCGGTGTCCGGCGCATCCTGCTCGGCAAAGGCATCCCAGCCGACCACCGGAATAGACCGCGACTGGCCGGCGGCCGCCGCCAGGTCCGCAATTTCGTCCGGATAGAGCAAGATTGCCGGGTCGCAGCTGTCCAGCTGGACACCGATCTGGTCGATATAGCTTTCCTTGCCGCCAAAGGATGTCGGCAGTGGCAACGGCACCGGCAACGCACCGGCATAGACAGCACCGAAAAACAGCGCGCAGAACTGTGGTTCCGTATCGGCGATCAGGGCGACGCGGTCACCCGGCTTGATCCCCGCGGCAATCAGCCGCCTGGCCCCCGACAAGGCATCCTCACGCAGTTCGCGGAACGGATAGGCGCGCACCAGCGACGCCCGGGCATCGTGAAAATTGAAGCCCTTGCTGCCTTGCGCGGCATAGTCCAGGGCTTCCCCCAGCGTCTCGAAATCGGAAAAACGGCGCGGCAGCTCGTCCAAGGTCGGGGTCGGTGTCAGTTCGGTCATCCAATATCCATTTCCGGAAGGTCCAGCCTTCCTAAAATCAATCTGCTTCGCTCGCCAAGGGAAAAAATGTCGCAATGACGTTCCTTTAGCCGCATCTGCAAAGGTCATTGATGACCTCTGGCGTTTAAATTTCGACCCGACTGTGGCACAAAAAGGGCAAAGGCGACAGCTGAAGGGCAAACCGTTGAAAAACAGCGTTAAAACGTTAGATCAGAAGAGCCTGCATCAGCTGGCCCTGCGCTATGTCGAGCGATATGCGACAACCCGGAAAAAACTTGCGGATTATCTGCACCGGAAAATCAGCGAACGGGAATGGCAAGGCCCGGACTCACCTGAGGTCGAACAACTGGTCGAACGCTTTGCCGAACTGGGCTATATCGACGATGCACTCTACGCGCAGAACAAGGCAACCGCCCTTGTCCGGCGCGGCTATGGAAGCCGACGGGTATCGCAGGCCCTGTACCAGGCGGGGATCAGCGAAACCGATGGCCGTGAGGCGTTCCAGATCAGCGACGCGAACAAATGGGCGGCGGCGGACAAATTTGCGCGAAAGCGAAAAATCGGCCCCTATGCGGAACGTCGGCAGGACCCGGACATGTGCCGCAAGCATTTACAGGCCTTTCTTCGCGCCGGCCATGACTTTGCCGTGGCGAACCGTTATGTTTCTGCCGGACCGGGCGAAGAAATATCCGGGGAAGACGAGGCATGAAGGCCACGGCCAGCAGGCCATCTTGATGAGTTCGGCCGCGCTGCTGTCAAGAATCGCCAGTTCGATAATATTGTGATATAGACTGCAAGACGAGTCGAAATCTGTTAGACATTTGAATTGGCTTAGTTTTGTTCGGAGATGCATCGTGGCAAGCTTGTTTGCGGAACCAGACCCTGCGGATGATCAGGCAGCCCAATCCGGCCAGGATGACCAGACCTCGACCAGCGGCGAACTGCGGCGCGCAAAAGGCCGGGTCAAATGGTTCGACAGCCACCGCGGCTTCGGCTTCATTGTCCCGGAAAAGGGGCTTGGCGATGGTGATGACACTGTCCCGACATCCGACATACTCGTGCACTGGAGCCTGCTGGAATCGCTCGGCACGCGCGAATTGCCGGAAATGGCGGTGGTAACCTGCGAATATGCCGTTGCGCCCAAAGGCCTCCAGGCAACCCGAATTCTCGACATTGATCTGTCGGCATGCAGCACCAGGGCCGAGCGGTCGGCGACCACCGGTACCCGCAAGGCGGTCCATATCGTGGACGACAGTTCCGCCTTCGTCGATGCCGAGGTGAAATGGTTCAACCGCGCCAAAGGCTACGGCTTCCTGATCAGCGACGATTTTGCCGGGGATATCTTCATCCATATGGAAACGATCCGCGATGCGGGCATCGCCGAAATCTATCCCGGACAGACTTTGCTGGTCCGCATCAAGGACGGAAATCGTGGCCATATGGCCGTACAAATTTGTCTGCCGCCTGCAGACTGAAACAGAAAAGCACATCGATGATCAAGATTCTCAATGCGTTGGCGCTGTCCTTGGCACTGGCGGCCCTGCCAGGCTGCTATGGAGCGACCGGCGACACCGCCGCGGCAAGCCTCAAGGCCGAATTGCCGCGCTCCGAAGCCGGGCTCGAGCAGGTCAGGCTTCGTGTCCGCACCGCAGAGGCAACCCACGCATTCGTGGTGGAAGTCGCGGCCAGCGTGGCGGAGCAGGCACAGGGCCTGATGTTTCGCACCGAACTGGCCCCGGACCGCGGCATGATCTTCCCGTTTCCGCAGGACCGGATGGCCAGTTTCTGGATGAAAAACACGGTCATTCCGCTGGATATCATCTTCATCCGCCGGGACGGCACCATCGAATCGATTGCCGCCAATACCATTCCCTACTCGCTGGCTCCGGTCCGCTCTAACGAGCCGGTCGCGACCGTGCTGGAAATTGCGGCCGGACGGGCAGCGGAACTCGGCCTGCAGGCGGGTGACAGCGTCACTTGGTAGCGACGATCCTTCATGGCCGGCCATCCTCCCTATTTGATATTTTTTCGTTGCGGAGCGTATGGCTGCGGGGCTAAGCGAGCGGCATGAGCATATTGGCGAACATTTTCACTTGGTGGGACGGGGCAACGATCGGCACCTCCCTGTTCAGCGCCCGCAACGGCAAACGCGTCGGCGAGGATGTGTTCGGCAATGTCTATTTCCAGACAAAAAAGCCCGGCAACAGCCATCCCGCAGGCAAGCGCTGGGTCATCTACAAGGGCGCCAACGACGCCAGCCGGGTACCGCCGGAATGGCACGGCTGGCTGCATCACAGCTTTGACGATATTCCGGAAAGCCATATGCCGCAGGCGCGCATCTGGGAAAAGGAACCAAGCGGCAATCTGACCGGTACAGCGCGGGCCTATCGTCCGGCAGGGGCGCTCGAGCAGGGCGGTCACCGGGCACCGGCGACCGGCGATTACGAACCATGGAATCCCGCCGAAGCGGAATGACAGGCATGGCCCGCCCATCCATTTTGTTTCCGACGCTGGCGGCGACGCTGCTGGTCGCCGGCTGCGGCTGGCTGGGCAGCGACAATGTCGACGAAAATGCCACCGGCCAGGCGGCTGAAAAGGGCAAGGTGGCCGCAACCGACGGTGACCTCGTCGCATCGGTGACAGATCAGCTCGGCACGCCGATGGCGGAACGGGTTGCCACGCTCGGTTTTCTCAACAAGCGCAACGGCCTTACCCGCGACCTCGAGCTGAAACCCGGCCAGTCGATTCGCATCGGCCGCGCCATCGTCCGCCTCCGGGCCTGCGAACGCACCGCCCCCTGGGAACTGACCCCGGAACAGGGCGCCTTTGTCCAGCTACTGGTGAACGAGCGACCGCCCAACCGTTCCGGCGAGGACCAGTGGAAGCGCGTCTTTTCCGGCTGGCTGTTCCGCGAATCGCCGTCGCTGAACGTGGTCGAGCACCCGATCTACGACGTCTGGGTCAAGAGCTGCGCGATGAGCTTCCCGGGCGAAGAGGAAGCGCCCGAAGGCGCGGTGGATCCGACCGCGCCGCGCGCATCGTCTTCCAACCTTGCCAACAGCGCGTCCAGCACCCCGAATGAGACGGATTCCGAACCGGCGACTCCGTCCCCGCCGCCATCGGCGCCCGCGCCCGCCGCCAGGCCCGCCCCGGCCCCCGGTACCGCGCCCGACGACGTGATCGGCGACCTGATCGCCGAAACCGGCGACGGCACATAGTCCCGGACCCGTTTGAGCTGTTCCAGATAGGCCTGCTGGCTGATCTCGATCGCGCCCAGCGACGCCAGATGGTCGGTCATGAACTGGCAATCCAGCAGCGGAAAGCCGCCGACTCTCAGCCGCGCCACCAGCCACGCCAGCGCCACTTTTGACGCGTCGCGGACGCGCGAGAACATGCTTTCCCCGCAAAATGCACCGCCGATCGCCAGGCCATAGAGACCGCCGACCAGATGTTCTTTACCGGTGGCGTCGTCGGTCAGCCAGCATTCGATACTGTGGGCGTGGCCAAGCGCGTGCAGCTGGTTGAACGCCTCCTCGATCTCGGCATTGATCCATGTCTCCCGGCGCTCGCCCGACTGCGCCGCACAGACCGCGATGACATCGGCAAAGGCTGCGTCGGCGGTGACCCGGAACCGATCGGATCTTATGGTCTTGCGCAGCGAACGCGACATCCGGAAATTGTCCAGCGGAATGATCGCCCGCGCCCGCGGCTCGACCCAGAAGGTTTCCGGGTCATCGCGCGCGTCGGCCATCGGAAATATGCCGGAGCCGTAAGCCTTTAGAAGAAGATCAAGATCAATGGTCATGCGCTGGGAATGTTCCGGTCCCTATCATTCGCCGAGGCATAAATCGAGACAGAATCCGCTATCTCAACCGGCCATCAGGACACGGGCTTCATCGGCAATTTTCTTGGCGATCTCAGCATATTCACTGGCAAAGCCGGCATTGGTGCGCCACGCCGCGCCGATGCTGCGGTTGACCGTCCAGCCCTCGACATCGAGCAGGGCGACGTCGCCGCCCCGCGCCAGTTCCGAACGGACATAAAGCTCCGGCAGGATCGCCAGCCCGAGCCCCGAGGCGACCATCTGGCGGACGCTGTCGAGACTGGTGCCCTCATAGTCGCGCAGCAGGTTCATGTCGTGCTGCTGGCACTGGCGGACAACGTCGCGGTGGAGATGGTGCCGCCGGTCGAGGCTGAGCACCGGCAGCCCCGCCAGGTCGGCCAGCGTCAGCTGCCCGCGGGTGGCCAGCGGATGATCCGGCGGCGCGACCAGGATCAGCGGCTCCCGGAACAGCGGCTCGATATGCAGATTCTCGCCCTCGATCGGCAAGGGACCCAGCAGCATATCGATCGAGCCCTTGGTCAGTTCCATCGCCTGCAGGTCGGGAATCCCCTCGCGCATGTAGAATCGCAGGTCGGGACGCGTGCGGTGCAGGGCGGCGATGACCGGCGGCATCAGATAGGGGCCCAGTGTCGGAGACACGCCGAAGCGCAGGATCCCCGCCAGGCTGTCGCTGGCCCGCTCGGCGAGGTCGCGGATATCCTTGACCTGTACCAGCACGTGGCGCGCCCGGTCGGCGATCTCCCGGCCAACCGGCGTCAGTTCGGCGCCATGGGTGCGGCGCTCCACCAGTGTCACCCCAAGCCTTTGCTCCAGCGTCCGCAGCTGGTGGCTCAGGGTCGGCTGCGAGGCGGCAGCCGCCTGCGCCGCCTTGCCGAAATGGCGATGATCGGCGACGGCGACGAGATATTCGAACTGGCGCAAGGTCGGCATGGGTCAGCGCTCCACTTATAGAAACAATCTATTGATACTTAGGAATTCATTCGATTGGATTTATCATCGACCGGCCCGCATATCAACCATATCGCTGCGAACGCACGATAAAATGAGGACATCAGGTGGCGCAATATACCAGCAATCGGACAGAAAGACATTATAACGCGGATTACCGCACGCAAAGCCTTAGCATCAGGGACGAACAGGGCCGCGCCCTCCGCGAATTGCAGCGCAGCCTGGCCGAACGCATCCGCGACACCGGGCAGCACGGCCGCAAGGCTCGGCCCCGCACGTCCGCCTAGCCACGGTCCCTCCCCCACCCCCCTGGGGCGGCAGCACTCCCTCACGTGCTCGCCGCCCCGATTTTTGAGATGAGGACACCGACATGGTCAAGAGGATGAACCGCGCCCTGCAGAATTTCATCGCGCAGGAAACCAGCGCCGGCATCGTCCTGTTCTGCGCCGCGCTGGCGGCGATGGTCGCCATGAACAGCGCGCTGGCGCCTTATTACCTGTCCTTTCTCGACATTCCGGTGGCCGTCCGGTTTGGCGGACTGGAAATCGCCAAGCCGCTGGCGCTGTGGATCAACGACGGCCTGATGGCGATCTTCTTCTTTCTGGTCGGTCTCGAGGTGAAGCGCGAACTGATCGAGGGCCAGCTCTCCAGCGTCGAACAGGCCTCGCTGCCGCTGATCGCGGCGGTCGGCGGCATGGCTGTTCCGGCCGCCATCTTTCTCTATTTCAACTGGAACATGCCGGCGAACATCAATGGCTGGGCGATCCCCGCAGCCACCGACATCGCCTTTGCCCTCGGCGTGCTGGCGTTACTGGGCCGGCATGCCCCGGTTTCGCTCAAGATATTGCTGCTCGCCATCGCCATCATCGACGATATCGGCGCGATCATCATCATCGCGCTGTTCTACACCGCCGAAGTCTCCGGCATTTCGCTGATGCTGGCCGGCGTCGGCACGCTCGCCCTGTTCGCGCTGAACCGCATGGGCGTGATCCGCACCGCACCCTATATTCTGGTCGGCATATTTCTCTGGATCTGCGTCCTCAAATCGGGCGTCCACGCCACCCTTGCCGGGGTCATCGCGGCCCTCGCCATTCCCCTTTCCGCGCCCGACGGCCGGTCCCCGCTCAAACGCCTCGAGCATATGCTGCATCCTTGGACCGCCTTTCTGGTGCTGCCGATATTCGCCTTCGCCAATGCCGGGGTCTCTCTGGCCGGGCTGGAGATCACCGACCTGATGGCACCGCTCGCCCTGGGCGTGGCCGCCGGTCTGGTGATCGGCAAGCAGCTCGGGGTCTTCGGCTTCATGTTCCTGGCGACCAGGCTCGGTCTGGTGAAGCCCCCGGCCGGCGTGACCTGGCTGCAGCTCTACGGGCTGGCCTGCCTGACCGGGATCGGCTTCACGATGAGCCTGTTCATCGGCAATCTCGCCTTTGTCGATCCCGGCCAGATCGAAACCGTCAAGCTCGGCGTGATCAGCGGCTCGCTGGTCTCGGGACTGCTGGGATATCTGCTGCTGCGCTTCGTCGCCTCTCCCGGCAGGACCACGGGATAACCAAACCCGGTTGCCGCCGGATCGCAAAGCAACCAGCGGCGCGCTCGCGGGTAGCAGACAGGGCCATCGAATCGGTCGCCTTTGCTGCAATCCATGCTAGAGAATCGCCATGAAACGACAATTATATCTGGCCGCCGGCCTGATCTCGGTCGCCCTGGGCGGCATCGGCGTGGTGCTGCCGCTGCTGCCGACCGTGCCGTTCATGATCCTGGCCGCCTTCTGCTTTGCCAATAGTTCGCCAAGGCTGGAAGCATGGCTGGTCGACCATCACGTTTTCGGCGGCCACATACGCAACTGGCGCGACCGGCGCGCGATCACCCGCCGCGGGAAATGGGCCGCCACCGTCGCCTTTGCCGCCAGCTGCGTCATCGCCCTGCTGTTCGTCAAGCTGCCCTGGAACCTGATTCCGATCGCGGCGGCGCTGATCAGCGGCAGCTGGATCTGGACCCGCAACGAGCCGGCCGCCGATATATTGCCCGTCCACCCCCCTTCGCATAAAGAATAGTTTCGGCTCCCGGCAGATATGATAATCTCTCCCCCAAATCTTTAGGAGAGAGACATGTCGCGGCAACAATTGTTGGAAATGACCCGTTCACTGGTTGAACATGGCAAGGCGGACACGATGGAGCTCGTCGACGACGTGGTGGCAATCCCCGCGTCCGACTATACCGACGAAGCCCGGTTCGAACGGGAGAAAAACCTGATCTTCAAGCGGCTGCCGCTGATGATGGCACCGTCCTGCGAACTGCCCGAACCCGGCTGCTACAAGGCGATGGACATGGCCGGCATCCCGGTCCTGATCACGCGCCAGAAGGACGGCACCGCCCAGGCCTTTCTCAACAGCTGCACCCACCGCGGCAATCCCGTCGCCGAGGGCAGCGGCAAGGCCACCCGCTTCACCTGCGGCTATCACGGCTGGACCTTCAAGAATGACGGCGACCTGCTCGCCATCGCCTCGCCGAAGGATTTCGGCACCGTCGACAAGGCCGCCTTCTGCCTGAAGAAATTCCCGACGCTCGAACGCGCCGGCCTGATCTGGGCGACGCTCGACCCCGACAGCACGCTCGACATCGAGGCTTATCTCTGCGGCTATGACAGCCTGCTGGAGCATTTCGGCTTCGACGGCTGGCACCTGTTCGACCAGCGCACCATTCCGGGTCCGAACTGGAAGACCGCCTATGACGGCTATCTCGATTTCTATCACCTGCCGGTGCTGCACAAGAACACGTTCGGCGCCGACTTTTTCAATCGCGCCAATTATTTTGCCTGGGGGCCGCACCAGCGGCTGTCCTCGCCCTCGAAATTTGTCCAGAAGACCGGCAGCGAGGAAAAGGTCGATCTCACCGAGATCGACGAGAAGGACTGGCCGATCGACGCGCTGCTGCAGGGCGTCTGGACGATCTTTCCGCATATCTCGATCGCCAGCTTCTACGGCGGCGGCGGTCGCGGCGCGATGATCTCGCAGCTGTTCCCCGGCGAAACCGTCGGCGAAAGCTACACCACGCAATTTTACGTGATGGAGCATGCCCCGACCGACGACGCCGTCCGCCAGGGCGCGCGCGACCAGTTCGACTTTCTCGAGACCGTGGTCGCGGAAGAGGATTACAAGACCGGCAAGCGCCAGCACGAGGCGCTGCAGTCGGGCCTGATCGACAAGGTCTGGTTCGGCCGCAACGAAGGCGGCGGACAGGCGTTCCACCAGTGGGTCGAACGGCTGACGGAGGCCGATGACGCGGAACTGGACCGGATCTTCGCGCCGCAATTGCAGGCGGCCGAGTAACCGCCCTCCGGCGCTGTCACAGTTTCCCCGGACCAGACTGGCCCGGGGAATATTCCCCGATCTGGCCGGTCAGCTCTGCGCTGGCGGATATCTCATGACAAAATGATCGAGTACTGCCTGGTTGAGCAGATTCTTGAACGAGCAGCCCATGCCCGCCGGATCATGGCGCACGACCTCCGCCTCCAGCGCGCCCAGGCCGGGCAGGGTCAGCCAGCACAAGGTGCCGGGATGCGCCTGGAGCAGGGCATCGCAGGAAAATCCGGCCAGCGACATGTCGAGGACATTGACCGGGAAGCTGCTGGAACAGGATAAGCGCATCTTCGCCGGGATCGCCAGCCGGTGACGAACGGCGCAGCGGTCTTCCTCTACGGCAATCGCATAAGGCATTGTCGCCAGGTCCCTGACCGGCGACACATCGGGCGTCCGAACCATTGAGTCTGTCATATTTACCTCCTCGGGGCCATTGCAATGGCAGTCGCATCCCGAATCCGCGGCGAGATGGCGACCCATGTTCTTTCCACCCTGCCGGTAAAGCCCGTGTGCCGGATTTCGGTAAACGGCGAAGGCTAACGCATTAACCATCGACCGCTTTGGCCGACCGCCAACAAACCCGCTTGCCGAATGCGTCGCGGGACGCTAATGCGCGAACCGGCTGCCGCGCGAGCGCGCAGCGGCCGTGCAGGAGTGTAGCTCAGTTGGTAGAGCATCGGTCTCCAAAACCGAGGGCCCACGGTTCGAGTCCGTGCACTCCTGCCATTTTTCCTTTTCTTGCACCGAAGATTTCATGCCCCAGTTCCTTTCCGCCATCACCCTGCTCGTCCCCGACTATGATCCGGCGATCGAATTCTATGTCGGCCTGATGGGCTTCGAGCTGGTCGAGGACACGCCGCTGTCTGACGACAAGCGATGGGTGCTGGTGGCGCCGCCGGGAAGCACCGAGACGCGCCTGCTGCTCGCGCGGGCAAGCAACGAGGCGCAGCAGGAGGTGATCGGCGAACAGGCCGGCGACCGGGTGTTCCTGTTTCTGGAAACCTATGATTTCGAAACCGATTACGCGATCATGCAGCGGGCCGGCATCCTGTTTCTCGAGGAACCGCGCGAGGAGCCCTACGGCATGGTGGTCAAGTGGCGCGATCCGTTCGGCAACCGGTGGGACCTGATCGAGCGCTATTAACGCTCGATATCCAGCGCCCCCGCGATCATCCCCCATATCTGGTGCCCCAGCTTGGCCGGGTCCGGCCGCGGGGCCATCGCCATGGCGTGCATGATCCCGCTACGGATCGCTCCGGTTATCGCGGCGCCGGCAATCGCCGGATCGATATGGGCACCGATATCGCCGCGCCGGATGCCGGACCGGATATTGCGGATCGCCATTTCGATCATCTCTTCATGGCGCGCCGATTCCACCGCAGCGACCTGGTTGGTCCGGGCCATCTTTCCGAGAATGACCGGCGCCATCGGATCGTCGTAGAGAAAGGCGACGACCGCCATCAGCCTGCGCTTCTCGCGCACGCCCCACCGGATATCCGGGTCGATATGCTGGTTCGCCACCTGGTTGTAGCGATCGTAGAAGGCGTGGATGATCGCGCCCAGCATCCCCGACTTGGAGCCGAAATAATGATAGGCCAGGCCCACCGACACGCCGGCCCGCTCGGCGACCTGTCCCATTTCCAGTTCACCGTCGCCGTCCCGCAGGATCATTTCTGCCGCCGCCAATATGCTCGCCGCCCGCATCAGCTTGCGATCGGATGTTTCCGCGGTCCTGCTGCCTTTGGCCATGCCCTTGCCCTTGCCCTTGCCCTTGCCCTTGCCCTTGCCCTTGCCCTTGCGCTTGTCTCTCTTGCCTTGCCCGTCCTCCTGCCTCCTAGCCATTGTTTGAATTGAATTCAATTCAAACAATGGCTATCAAGGTCACAATGACACGAATTACGGAGCAGGATCGATGACTATCGAAAGCAGCATGGCCACGGCGGATGCGGATCTCGGCCCCTGGCTGCACGGGCGCAGCTTCGAGGATGCCTGGGCCCAGTTTCAGGAAGAGGGCTATGTCATGCTTCCCGACGTGCTGACACCCGCACAGGTGGAACAGCAGCGCGCGGCGCTCCAGCCGTGGATCGATGCCGATATCCGCGGGCGCAACAATTTCGAAGGCGACAAATCGAACCGGATCTACGGAATGCTCGACAAGGATCCCGTCTTTGCCGACCTGATTGCCCATCCGCTGCAGCTCGCCTTTGCCGAGCGCGAACTGGGCAAGAGCTGCCTGCTCTACGCCTGCCTCGCGATCAACCTGCACCCCGGCGAAACCGTCCAGCCCTGGCATTTCGACGACAGCCATTGCGGCCTGGCGCGGCCGCGCGACCCGCTCAGCCTGTCGACCTTCTGGTCGATCAGCGAAACCACCGAGGACAATGGCGCCACCGAGATCATCCCCGGCAGCCACAATTGGGGCGACGAGCAGCCGGCTGGCGCCAATCGCGGCTCCGATTTCAGGACCGGCGTCACCGACAAGACCAGTCACGGCACCGATGACCATCCCGACATGATCCGGGCGACCATGCCCGCCGGCTCGCTGATGCTGGCCAAGGGCACCCTGTGGCACCGCGGCGGCAGCAACCGCTCCGCCGCCGACCGGCTGATCGTCACCCCGCAATTCTGCAAGGGCTGGTGCCGGCCGCTGGAACAGCAATTGCTCGCCGTCTCTCCCGAAAAGGCGGCGCGCTTCCCGAAGCGCGTACAGGAACTGCTCGGCTACAATATCCACCCGCCCTTCATGGGCTATGTCGACGGCATGCACCCGAGCCGGAAACTGGCGACCCGGCCAGCCTGAGCGCTCGCCAAATCCTCCCCGCCTGCGGGGAGGGGGACCGCGCGCAGCGTGGTGGAGGGGACTCGCGTCTGAACGCAGCACTTGGGGCACCCCCCCCTTCTCCCGTGAGGGAGAAGGATACAGAGCCTTATCGCTTCAGCGATTAGGCGGCGTTGGATGAGGGTGTTCCACCATCCGAAGCGCAGATCAGCCTCAGGGATGAAGGCGCAATGCTCCCTGCCGTCACTGCCAAAAACCGCTGTCCTACACCCGCCCCGTTCGTCTATAATTGCCCACATACTTCGACAGGCTCTTTGACATTGGAAAGAACCAGCGGCCCGCACCATCCGGCTGGCCCCGCCTCCCGCCGGAAGGTCACACTCGCCGCGATCCCGGCGGTCGCGAACCGCAGCAAATCTGCCGCCTTGGGCCAAAGGTCACGGAAAATAAAAGCGCGCGTTTTTGTAAAGTTCTCGACTCGCTTCAACAAAAGTCTTGGCTCACGCGAAGACGCAAAGCCGCCAAGAATGAAAGACTGCGCACAATCGCTTCGCGGCTTCGCGTGAGTCCAAGGAAGGACCCGGAAGCCGCCGACTGGTGACACCGCGAACCTCTCCGAAGGATCGGATCGCAGATCGAAGCTGTGCCGCTCCGGCAAATCCCCGTTCTTTTTCTTGCGAATCCGGGAATCTGCGTATAAAGGGCTGGTTCTTTCCGAAACCATGCATATATCCGGTCACAGTCAAATGGCTGACACCCGGAGTTTATGTTAAAACCGGCGAGACAAGTTTAGGGAATCAAGCATGGCGAAAGTCAATCCAGGCGAATTCATGAATCAGGTCAAGGCGGAGACCAACAAGGTCGTCTGGCCGACATGGCCGGAAACCGTCCGCACGGCGATCCTCGTGCTGATCATGACCACGATCCTCGGCTTGTTTTTCCTCGGCGTCGATTCGATTTTCAACGCGGTTGTGGCCTGGCTCCTGAGCCTTGCCTAAGCGCCCCACACAGATTTTTTAGGTTATTCGCATGGCACGCTGGTACATCATTCACGCTTATTCGGGCTTTGAACACAAGGTCAAGGAAGCCATCGAGGCCGACGCCAAGCGGCTGGGCCTGACCGAACTGGTCGAGGATATCGAGGTTCCGACCGAGACGATCACCGAGGTCAAGCGCGGCAAGAAGATCCAGTCGGAGCGGAAATTCTTCCCCGGCTATGTGCTGGCCAAGCTGGAAATGACCGACGATGTCTACCATCTGGTCAAGAACCAGCCCAAGGTCACCGGCTTCCTCGGCAGCAGCGGCAAGCCGCAGGCGATCAGCGAATCCGAAGCCGCCCGCATCCTCAACACCAAGGAAGAAGCGGCCAACGCTCCGAAGCAGCGGATCACGGTCAGCTACGAAATCGGCGACGAGGTCAAGGTCAAGAGCGGCCCGTTCAACAGCTTCAACGGCATTGTCGAGGAACTGGATTTCGACAAGAACAAGGTCAAGGTTTCCGTGTCCATCTTCGGTCGCGCAACCCCGGTCGAACTCGACTTCGGCGAAGTCGACCTGATCAGCTAGTTTTTCGCTCCGGTTAGAATCTGGAGCACAACAAAATTCCGGAGCTTGCTCCAGAATACCAGTGTGGGAGGAGAGCATGCTCTCCGTTTGACCACTTAATTTGATCCGCCCCGAGGCCCGCTCATCCCGAGCTTGTCGAAGGACGGGAAAAGAATGAAAGGACAGCCAAATGGCTAAGAAAATTGATGGTTATATCAATTTGCAGGTACCGGCCGGTACTGCAAACCCATCCCCGCCGATCGGCCCAGCATTGGGTCAGCGCGGCGTCAACATCATGGAATTCTGCAAGGCGTTCAACGCGGCGACCGACAAGCTTGAAAAAGGCACGCCGATCCCGACCAAGATCACCGTCTACGGCGATCGCAGCTTCACCTTCGAAACCAAGACCCCGCCAGCGAGCTTTCTGATCAAGAAGACGGCCAAGCTGAAAAAGGGTTCGAGCGAACCGGGCAAGACCTCCGGCGGCACGATCAAGGCGTCGCAGATCAAGGAAATCGCCGAAACGAAAATGGCCGACCTCAATGCCAACAGCATCGAACAGGCCATGAAGATCATTTCAGGCACCGCACGCTCGATGGGCGTAGAAGTGGTGGAGGGATAAGACCATGGCGAAACTCTCCAAAAAAATGCAGACGATCAACGAAAAGGTCGATCGCAACAAGATCTACAGCATCGACGAAGCGATCCAGACGCTGAAGGGCCTCGCTTCGACCTCGAAGTTTGACGAGACCCTCGATGTCGTGATCAATCTCGGTGTCGATCCCCGCCACGCAGACCAGATGGTCCGCGGCGTGGTCTCGCTGCCTGCCGGTACCGGCAAGGAAACCCGCGTTGCGGTGTTTGCCAAGGACGCGAAAGCGGACGAAGCCCGCGAAGCGGGTGCCGACACGGTTGGCGCAGAAGACCTGATGGAAGCGATGCAGGGCGGCGATCTCAACTATGACCGCATTATTGCCACTCCGGACATGATGGGCCTCGTCGGCCGTCTCGGCAAGGTACTCGGACCCAAGGGCCTGATGCCGAACCCGAAACTCGGTACCGTGACCCCGAATGTCGGACAGGCCGTCAAGGACGCCAAGGGCGGCCAGGTTGAATATCGCGTTGAAAAGGCCGGTATCATCCACAATGGTCTCGGCAAGGTGAGCTTCAAGGAAGCCGATCTGCGCAAGAATTTCGACGCGCTGGTCAGTGCCGTGGTCAAGGCAAAGCCAGCCGGTGCCAAGGGCAAATATGTCCGCAAGATCGGCCTGAGCACGACCATGGGCCCCGGCCTCAAGGTTGATCTCGGTGAGATCGAAGGCGCCTGATTCGCCGTCCGTCGCTCCGGCATCCGCCGGGGATGACCGCAAAAGCCAAGTGAAGAAGGCCGGGTGCAACCCCGGCCTTTTTTCATGCGCCCGATTTTTTTGAAGGACCCGCCATGACCCGATTGCAGATCAGCGCCGACCTCTCCTACCGCCTCCCCGCGCCCTGCACCATCCTCGTCCAGGTCTCGGCCGCGGCCACGCGGGAACAGCGGCTCGACCAGGCGCTGACCACGGTCGGTCCGGTCCCCGACCAGACGATCATCCCGGCGCAGGACGGTATCGGCACCCGGCTGTGGACGACGCAGCAGCAGGCTCTGACCGTCTCCTATGCCGCCGGGGTCACGGTCGATCGCGCCAATCCGGATCTGGCCAGCCTGGCCGCGACAAACCTGCCCGACCTGCCGGGCGAGGCCGTGCCCTTTCTGTTCAGCTCGCCCTATTGCTCGGCCCATGCCTTCGACCAGCTGGTCGGCGACCAGTTCGCCGATCTTGTCGGCGGCCCGCTGGTCGCCGCCATGTCCGACCATGTCGGCCGGATCATGACCTACGGCTCGGACAGCGACAATGCCCACACCAATGCCGAGCAGAGCTATGACGCGCGCAAGGGCGTGTGCCGCGACTATGCCCATATCCTGATCGCCATGGCGCGCACCGCCAATATCCCCGCCCGCTTTGTCAGCACCTATGCCCCCGATGTCGAGCCGCAGGATTTCCACGCGGTCGCCGAGGTGTTTCTGGACGGCCGCTGGCATCTGGTCGATCCGACCGGCATGGCCCAGGCGAGCGACATGGCGGTGATCGGCATCGGCCGCGACGCCACCGACGTCTCCTTCCTCACCGGATTCGGCAGCATGGAGATGGTCAGCCAGCAGGTCCGGGTCTCCCGCGCCTGAAAATAGCCGCTTCCAAACCCGCCCCCTTTTCCGGTAGGATTGGCGTCCGACCATTTACCGGAGGACAATATGCACAAGGGTTCCTGCCTCTGCGGCGCCATCCAGATCGAGGTCGACGGCGACTTGCCCGAGGCCGACGCCTGCCACTGCAGCCAATGCCGCAAGCAGTCCGGCCACTACTGGGCCTCCGCCGACCTCCCGACCAGCGCCGTCACCATCACCGGCGAAGACCATATCCGCTGGTACCAGTCATCCCCCAAGGTCCGCCGCGGCTTCTGCGACACCTGCGGCTCCTTCCTGTTCTGGGACCCGATCGAACATCCCGACAAGATCGCCATCGCCATGGGCTGCATCGACCAGCCGACCGGCACGAAAATTTGGAGCCATATCTATGTAGCCGACAAGGGTGATTATTACGGGATTGAACCGGGCGTTTTGCGGCGCGACCAGTAAACCTTCTCCCGTGAGGTAGAAGGATACGAAGCCTTATCCGCGAAGCGGATTAGGCGCAGTTGGATGAGGGCGTTCTGCCCTCGATTAGGAGAACAGTTTAGCTCTTCTTTGCCTTCCGGTCCTGCAAGCTCGAGGACAGCACTAAAAATGCAAAGACCAAACTGACGAAGGCAACTATTTTTGCACCCTTCCCCAGTTCAACGATCTCCAAACCGTGCAGCGATACCAAGCCCATGCAAATGCTCATCCCAAGGAGGTAATTGCTGGTCTTCCTGCTCACTGGCTTGATCTCCAAACATCGGCCGCTTAACTCGATAATAGACGACATGATCAACCACCGCAATTGACGCGTTAACTGACCAACATCCACAAACCTCGGACGTCTCCTTTACGCAGTTGACAGCCACTCAAAATCCCATCCACCCTTGACATCCCTGCCCCACCCGCTAATGGCTCCCCTACAAATTGTGCTTCCATCAAAAGAATCGCAATTTCCGTCCGAGACAGCGGGTGAGGGGAATTTGCCTCTCTTAATTTCCAGCCTAGACGGGGATCAGTTTTTTATGAGCCTTGGCTCATAGGTTCGCAGCCCGCGTCCTGCACGCGGCATCGCAGCCAAACTCCCCCTTCGGATTATACAGGATTGATTTCGATCAATCCTTTCGCTCGTCATGCTGAACTTGTTTCAGCATCCCTCCCGGAAGCATGTTGCATCCGGAGGTCCTGAAACAAGTTCAGGATGACGATAATTGGAATTGGATGTGGGTTTCGGCCCCCATCCACGTGAAGGAGCAAAATATGGATCGTGGTCAAAAGACCGAAGCGGTTGTCGCTCTGAACGCTGTTTTCAAGCAGGCCGGGGTGGTCGTGGTGACACGCAACCTGGGTCTGACCGTCGCGCAATCAACGGCGCTGCGGACGAAAATGCGGGACGAGGGCGCAAGCTTCAAAGTCTCTAAAAACCGCCTTGCCAAGCTGGCTCTGGAAGGTACCGACTATGCCCCGATAGCAGATATGCTGACGGGTCCGGTCGCGCTTGCCACATCGGATGATCCGGTGGCCGCTGCCAAGATCGCAGTGGAATTTGCAAAAACCAACGACCGTTTGGAAATCGTTGGCGGCGCAATGGGCGACACCCTTCTCGACGAAGCCGGCATCAAATCTCTGGCTGCCATGCCTTCGCTTGACGAACTGCGCGGAACGATTGTGGGACTGCTTGTTGCACCACAAACGAAAATCGCAAGGGTTCTTGTCGAGCCGGCAACCAGTGTCGCACGCGTACTCAGCGCTTATGCTGCTGCGGGTGAATGAATTTAACTTTTCAAATCTTTAGAAAATTGGAGCGTATTTAACATGGCTGATATTGCAAAACTGGTCGAAGAACTTTCGAAACTCACCGTCATGGAAGCGGCTGAACTGTCCAAGGCACTGGAAGAAGAGTGGGGCGTTTCCGCTGCCGCTGCTGTTGCTGTTGCTGGCCCGGCTGCTGCCGCTGGCGAAGCTGCCGAAGAGCAGACCGAATTTGACGTAATCCTGACCGGCGACGGCGGCAAGAAGATCCAGGTGATCAAGGAAGTCCGTGCGATCACCCAGCTTGGTCTGACCGATGCGAAAGCCCTCGTCGAAGGCGCGCCAAAGGCGATCAAGGAAGGCGTCAACAAGGCCGAAGCCGAAGACATCAAGGCGAAGATCGAAGCTGCCGGCGGTACCGTCGAACTCAAGTAAGTCTTTCGACTTTTATCCATTCAAGAGGGCGGCTTCCGGTTCGGAAGCCGCCCTTTTTCTATGGCCGCTGGCGGAACGTCCCGGCCGAGAGTCACGGCTGCTCCCTCCTGCAGAATGATTGACACGGCCCGGCCCCTGCGCGACTAGAGGCTTTCACGATTCCGGGGGACGACATGACCGACAATCAGGACCTGATCGATCTGGTGCGGACGATCCCCGACTATCCCAAGCCGGGTATCCAGTTTCGCGACGTCTCCACCCTGCTGCTCGACGGCCCCGCCTTTCGCCGCACCATCGACCGGATGATCGCGCTGGTCGATCCGGCATCCTTTGACCTGATTGCCGGCATCGAAGCGCGCGGCTTCATCGTCTCGGCGGCGATGTCCTACGCGCTGGAAAAGGGCAAGATCATGCTGCGCAAGCCGGGCAAATTGCCCGGCAAATCCGTCTATATCGACTATGCGCTGGAATATGGCACCGACCGGATCGAGATGCACACGGACGCGGTCCTGCCGGGGCAGCGGGTGCTGCTGGTCGATGACCTGCTCGCCACCGGCGGCACCGCCATCGCCGCGACCCAGCTGCTCCGCGGCCAGGGGGCACTGGTCGAACAGGCCCTGTTCATTGTCGATCTGCCCGATCTGGGCGGCGCGCAGAAACTGGCCGCAGCCGGGGTGACACCGAAAGCCCTGATGGCCTTTGCCGGTGATTGACCATGTCGCGATCATCACCGGGGTGCAGGACGAGGCCGACGCCTTCCTGCCCGACCATTCGGCACGGACCGCCGGGAGTCCGCTCGGCACCATCCGTCAGATCGATCATGCCGGGAAGACCGTCTCTGTCCTGTGTTGCGGCATCGGCAAGGTTCATGCCGGCGCCGCTGCCCTCTACATGCACAGCCATTTCAGCCCCGACCTGTTTCTGGTAATCGGCACCGCCGGCCATGTCAGTGCGCTGGCCGGCGACTGCTTCTATCTCGGCGAATCGCTGCAGGCCGACTATGGCACGCTCGAACGGTTCGGCGACCATGACGGCTTCACCCACTACAACGCCGGCGCCTGGCCGATTGGCCCGTCAGACTGGAAACCCTTCACGGCCCATCCGATGCCGGAAGCGCTCGCTCTGCCGCAGGCCCGAATCGCGACCGCCGACTGCTTCGTCAAATGTCCGGAGCGATCCGGCTATTTGCGCGATGTGCTGAAGGCCGATCTGGTCGACATGGAGACCGCAGCCGTGGCGCAGATCGCTGCGTTGCTCGATCGTCCCTGGGCGGGGATCAAGGCGGTCACAGACGGCGCCAACAGCGACAGCTCGGGCGACTTTCACGCCAATCTCGAACGCGCCGCCAACCGCGCCGCCGAGGAGGCCGCGCGCTTTATCGAGCTGCTGTAACCTCCCCGTTCGTCCTCAGCCCGTCGACCCGCAGGGCGAGCGCAGCTCAACGACCGCTCAAGGCAAGGCGCCAGCCGCCAGAAAGTCTAGCTTTCCACCCAATTGCCATGGAATCCCGGCGGAATCCGGTGCGGCACATGGATCACCGCCTGCGGTTCGCCGAGAAAATCATCGGCGTTCAAAATCTGCAGCTCGGTCGTTTCATTTGCGGCATCGATCACTAGCCCGATCAGCCAGCCATCATCTTCACCGCCATCCTCCGAGCGCGGCACGAACACGAATTCGCCGGGATAGCGATCCGCGCCCAGCTCGCGGGTCAGCGTCTCTCCGCGTTCCAGATCATGCTTGAACAGCTGCGATCCGCCGCGATCGAACACGCCGCTGTCATTTTCGGCCAGCGCGACACTGTAGACATAGCGATAGGGCTCTGCCGTCCGCCGCTCGTCATAGCGGGGAAATTCCTGGTTCCGGTCGTGGATGATCTTGCGGTCGACCGACCGCGTTTCCGGGTCGACCGTCCAGCGCTCGAACCGCGCCCAGTCGCCACCTGGACCATAGGGCGACCTTGCGTACATGCTTTCGTGCACCACCACATCGACGATCACCTTGCCGTCGGCGGTCTCGAACGCATTGGCGGGATGAAAGACATAACAGGGTTCGACATCGCACCAGATGATGTCGTCGTTGCTGCCGGTCTTCGGCATCAGGCCGACCCGCGCGCCATGATCCGGGTTCCAGTCATAGGGAAACTGGAACCCCTTGATCAGCCGCTTCATCGACAGCGTCGCCGGCAGGTCCAGCACCAGCACATAATGTTCGGTGATCGCGCAATCGTGGATCGACGGGCCGTCCTTGACCGCAATCGGCTCCTCGCGGATCACCTTGCCCTGCGCATCGACCACCACGTGCCAGACCGTGTCCTGCGTCGCCGCGTCATAGCAGATCGCGTGCCGCTCCCCGGTTTTCGGGTCAAGATGCGGATGGGCGGAAAAGGCATGGGTCAGCGTGCCGTCGAACGGATTATGCTTGATCGTGTCGAGCTCGTCGTTCAGCTCGACCGGAAAGCCGCCGGCCTCGACGATCGCAAAGGTCCGGCCGTCGATGCCGACAATATTGGTATTGGCGGTATCCGACCGCGGGTTCCGCGCACCCGGCTTGCGCGGTTCGCCCAGCGCGTCGCTCACCGCGTTGCTGCGGATCCAGCGGTTGCGATACCAGGCCGCCTCTCCGCCCTTTATCCGGATGCCGTGGGCCATGCCGTCGCCGACAAACCAGTGATGGCTCGGGCTGTGCGCTTTTTTGAGCGGATTGGGACCGATGCGCAGATAGCGCCCGTCCAGCTGGTCCGGAATCGTCCCCGTCACCTGCATTGCCGAAATCGTCTCCTCGCTCTGCATCGGTTCGTGCAGCCCGTCCAGGAATGGATGCCCGCCATTGGGTTCGGGCAGGCGCTTGCGGTTGTAACTGGCCACGGCGGTGATCACCGGGGTGACGGCGGAGCGGATGGTCTTTTCGATGACGGAAGCCATGGCGATTTCCTCTTGCTGGTCGCACGATTTCCAACACGGCTGTTGGCAAATCGACTCGCGATGTTTATGCCGTTAACATGACAAGTAATGATAACAGTGTCAACATATGTTTGGCGAGGAGTGCTCCAAGCCTCCAATCCTTCCAATGAACGCCCCCTATCATCACGGCGATCTGCGCGCCGCGGCGCTGGAAATGGGCATGGAGCGGCTGGCCAGCCAGGTGCAGCCCGACCTCGGCCTGCGCGCCCTCGCCCGCGATCTCGGCGTGTCCGCCACCGCGTTGTACCGCCACTTCCCGAACAAGGATGCCCTGCTCGATGCGCTGGCGCTGGAAGGCCTCGACCGGCTGGGACAAAGTCAGGCCGAGGCAGCCGACGCGGCTGGTGGTGGGCTTCCCGGCTTTGCCGAGGTCGGCGTCACCTATGTCGAATGGGCGGTGCAGCACCCCGCTCTTCTCCGCCTGATCTATGCAAGGGTCGGCAAGGTCGATCTGGCTACCCCCGACCCCTCCGCCATGGGCGAGGCCTTTCGCCAGCTGCGCAAGGGGATAGCGGAAAAGATGCCCGGCGACCTTGCACCGGAGGAACGCGCGGCCGCCACGCTGCACGCCTGGTCGCTGGTCCACGGGCTGGCGATGCTGATCCTCGACGGCCAGATCGAATATGATCCGGCGATGGTCCGCAAAGTGGTGCTGATCACCGAATTCCGGGACAGCTGACCGCGCGTCGCCGCCGAAAATCCATGCTTAACCAGCCTTTTACCGGTTGCTGCTAGCGTTGGTCGGCCAACCACCAGCGGGAATCAATGCAGAGCCGGATGAGACATTTCTTCACCCAGAGCGAGGGCCAGCGCAAGCTGTTTGCAGCCAGTCTTGCGGCGCTGACGCTCCTCCTCGCCGGTCTGGAACTGGCGCTCGCCGACCGCAAATATGGCCTGTTCACCGGCGGCTTCGGCCAGTCGCAGGCGGTCGATACGCTTGCGGAACGGCTTGTCTTCGGGGTCGGCTATTTGTGCGCCCTGGCAATGCTGGTCATGACCATGTGGTGGATCATCGTCCGGATCTGCAGAAGCAACCGTTCCTGGCCGCCGCTGTTCTTTCTGGTGACGATCGTCGGGGGCGGCTATCTGCTGCTGCTCGCCCTCACCTTCAAGCTCGGCCAATATTTCAGCGACACGATGAGCTTCGCGCTGATGGCCAATCTGGGCGGCGGCAGCCTCGCCGATGCGATGCTGTTCGTTTCCAACGAAATCTTCGTCGGCGTTACCGCGCTGCTCATCGGGCTGCTCGGCTATGTCCTGGCGTTCCGCTGGCTGTCCCGGAAATATCCGGTCGACACCGCCGGCATGAAATGGCCGGCCCGCGGCCGCTCCGTGATCGCCCTGTTTCTCGCCAGCCTGCTGCTTGCTTTTGCCGTGCCGATGGTTTCGACTGACGTGCGGAACGGTCTCAACCGCACGCTGGCCTGGGGGCTGTTCGCCGAGGCCGCCAATGCGGTCACCGATTTTGACCGGGACGGCTATGGCTGGATCTCCAGCATGCCGGACCGCCATCCGTTCGACAGCGCCCGCTATCCGCTGGCGCTCGATATCCCGGGCAACGGCATCGACGAAGACGGCTATGGCGGCGACCTCGAGCTGCTGCCCGTGCCGCCACAGCCACCGCTCACCCCGCTGATCGGCACGCGCCCCAATCTCGTCCTGATCGTCATCGAAAGCGCCCGCCATGACGCGATCGGCAAGCGCATCAACGGCCAGCCGGTCGCGCCCAATCTCGAAGCCATTGCCCGGTCCGGCAGCTTCATTGCCCCGGTCTTCAGCCACGTCGGTTTCACCACCGCGTCGCTCAAATCCATATTCGGCGGCGCCCTGCAGCCGGCCGCCGGTTCGCCTTCGCTGTTCCGCGAGCTCAAGGCCAGCGGCTATGACATCGCCGTGTTTTCCGGCCAGCCGGAGGATTTCGGCGATATTTCAGAAACCGTCGGCATGCGCGAAAATGCCGATTTCTTCATCGACGGCGAGAAGCTGAAGCATCTGCGGGCCTTCGGCAACGGCGCGCAGGGTTCAATCCTGGTCGACGAGAAGCATCTGCTCCAGGCCTTTGACGAGAAATATGCCGGGCCGGACCAATGGCGGCGGCCGCAATTTCTCTATTTCAACTTCCAGTCCCCCCATTTCCCCTATTTCCACGAAGGCCTGCCGCTGCGGCTGACCGACCAGCCCCTGCCCCGCGCCGAGATCAGCCCCGGCAAGCGCGATGCCCTGCAACGCACCTACTGGAACGCGGTCCGCTATTCGGATCAGCAGCTCGGCGAGCTGGTCTCAAGGCTGAAGCGGGACGGCGTCTGGGACAACAGCCTGGTCGTGATCACCGGCGATCATGGCGAGGACCTGTTCGAGGACGGCCTGCTCGGCCACGGCCACAATATCAATATCCGGCAGAACGGCACTTTCCTCGTCACCAATCGCCCCGGCGTCAGCGCCGAGGGTCCGATCGGATTGAACGACTATCGCGCCATCATGCTTGCCCTGCTCCAGGGCAGGAAGGCCCATGTCGCCGCCAAGCCGGTGCTGATGACGATCGGCGGCCTTGATCATCCGACGCAGATCGGCATGGCCGAGGCGGGATCGCGGATCACCAGCCTTCGGCTTGATACCGGTGAAGCCTGCCTGGTCGAGCAGAAGCAGTGCGCCAATGCGCGGAGCCTGTCTGGAACCTTCGGGGATCGCGTCGACCGGCTGATCCGGACCTGGGGCTCGGCACGGTGGCAGAACCGCGAAGGGGCACGGCGCGACTGACCACGCGCCGCCGTTACCACGCCATTTGCCTGCACATTGTTCGACTCTGCCCCCTTGACCCAAATAGGCCGACGGCCTATATCGCCCACTCACCACAGATTTCGAGACAGGGCGTGCAGTCGCGCGGCGCGCCAGAAGAAATGAAATCTGCCCGGTTTTCAGGACGCTAAAAAGCTGCAGTTTCCCGCTTCGGGGGACTTGCGGCTTTTGTTGTCTTGAAGCGCCTCCACATATTGATTTTCCGCCGGTTTTCCGGCGATGGCGAGAAGGCAAAACTTTATGGCTACCCAAGCAGCTTCGGTCAAGACGACGGCTCCGACCCCCACCCGCAAGAAACGCATCCGCAAGATCTTCGGGAATATCCACGAAGTCATCGAGATGCCGAATCTCATCGAAGTGCAGCGCGAATCATATGAACAGTTTTTGCGCTCGGACGCCTCGATCGGCTATGTGTCGGGCCTCGAAAAGACGCTGCGCAGCGTTTTCCCGATCCGCGACTTTGCCGGTACCGCCGAAATGGACTTCGTCAACTACCAGCTCGAAGATCCTAAGTATAATGTCGAGGAATGCCGCCAGCGGGGCATCACCTATGCCGCGCCGATGAAGGTGACCCTCCGCCTGATCGTGTTCGAGGTCGATCCCGAAACCGAAGCCCGCTCCGTTCTCGATATCAAGGAGCAGGATGTCTACATGGGCGACATGCCCCTGATGACCAAGAACGGCACGTTCGTCATCAACGGCACCGAGCGCGTGATCGTCAGCCAGATGCACCGTTCGCCCGGCGTGCTGTTTGACCATGACCGCGGCAAGACCCACAGCTCCGGCAAATTCCTGTTCGCCGCCCGCGTCATTCCGTACCGCGGCAGCTGGCTCGACTTCGAATTCGACGCCAAGGACATCGTCAACGTCCGTATCGACCGCAAGCGCAAGCTGCCGGTGACCGCATTGCTGCGTTCGCTCGGCGACGCCATCCTCGAGGTCAAGGAAAAGAAGCCTGACTTCAAGGTCGGCGAAATGGTCCGCGTGGCCGGCATGAAGCAGCCCGCCGAAATTCTCGAAATCGACGGCAATCTGATCACCATCCGCGAACCGATGGGTGCGATCGACGTCCAGGGCAAGATCGAGGACGAAGGCCGCACCAAGAGCGCCCAGCTCGTCAAGATCGTCAAGCAGGGCTATTCGGAAGAAGATATCCTCAACCTCTTCTACGCGCGCATTGTCTACAAGCGCGCCAAGGACGGCTGGACGATCCCGTTCGTTGCCGAGCAATGGCGCGGAATCAAGCCAACCTTTGATATTGTCGACGCCCAGAGCGGCGAAGTCGTTTTCGAAGCCGCGACCAAGATCACGCCGCGCGCCGCGAAAAAGGCCGAATCCGACGGCATGAAGAACATCGTCATTCCGACCGAGGAAATTTTCGGTCGCTACAGCGCCTTCGACCTGATCAACGAGAAGACCGGCGAAATCTACATCGAGGCCGGTGACGAAGTCACCGCCGAAAATCTCGAGAAGATCGACAATGCCGGCATCGATTCGCTCGAACTGCTGGACATCGACCATGTCACCACCGGTCCCTGGATCCGCAACACGCTGAAAGCCGACAAGGCCGAAGACCGTGATGGCGCGCTGTCCGACATCTACCGCGTCATGCGTCCCGGCGAACCGCCAACCCGCGAAACCGCGGAAGCCCTGTTCGAAGGCCTGTTCTTCGATCCGGAGCGCTATGACCTGAGCGCCGTTGGCCGCGTGAAGCTGAACATGCGTCTCGAACTCGATGCACCGGCAGACTATACCATCCTGCGCAAGGAAGACATTCTCGCGGTGGTCAAGACCCTCGTCGATCTCAAGGACGGCAAGGGCGAAGTCGACGACATCGACAACCTCGGCAACCGCCGCGTCCGTTCCGTCGGCGAACTGCTGGAAAACCAGTATCGCGTCGGTCTGTTGCGCATGGAGCGTGCCGTCAAGGAACGCATGAGCAGCGTCGATGTCTCCACCGTGATGCCGAACGACCTGATCAACGCAAAGCCTGCAGTCGCGACCGTCCGCGAATTCTTCGGCTCCTCGCAGCTGTCGCAGTTCATGGACCAGACCAACCCGCTGTCGGAAGTCACCCACAAGCGCCGCGTGTCGGCGCTTGGACCCGGTGGTCTGACGCGCGAACGCGCCGGCTTTGAAGTCCGCGATGTTCACCCGACCCATTATGGCCGGATCTGCCCGATTGAAACGCCGGAAGGCCCGAACATCGGTCTGATCAACTCGCTCGCCTCGTTCAGCCGCATCAACCAGTATGGCTTCATCGAAACGCCATACCGGAAGGTCGTCGACAACAAGGTCACCGACGACGTCCTCTACCTCTCCGCAATGGAAGAGCAGAAGCATACCGTGGCGCAGGCCAATGCCGAGCTCAACGAAGATGGCAGCTTTGTCGAGGAAATCGTTTCCTCGCGTCAGGCTGGCGAATTCCTGATGGCGCCGCGCGATATCATCACCCTGATGGACGTCAGCCCCAAGCAGCTGGTTTCGGTTGCCGCGTCGCTGATTCCGTTCCTGGAAAACGATGACGCCAACCGCGCGCTCATGGGATCGAACATGCAACGTCAGGCCGTGCCGCTGGTGAAAGCCGAAGCACCGTTTGTCGGCACCGGCATGGAAGAAACCGTGGCCCGCGACTCCGGCGCTGCCATTGCCGCGCGCCGCGCCGGTATCGTCGATCAGGTGGACGCCACCCGTATCGTGATCCGCGCCTCGGGTGCGGTCGAAGCCGGCAAATCCGGCGTCGACATCTACACGCTGCAGAAATTCCAGCGTTCGAACCAGAACACCTGCATCAACCAGCGTCCGCTGGTGAAGGTTGGTGAGATGATCCAGCAGGGCGACACGATTGCCGATGGTCCGTCGACCGACATGGGTGAACTGGCACTGGGCAAGAACAGCCTCGTCGCCTTCATGCCCTGGAACGGTTACAATTATGAGGATTCGATCCTCATCTCCGAGCGGATCGTGAAGGACGACGTCTTCACCTCGATCCATATCGAAGAATTTGAAGTCATGGCCCGCGACACCAAGCTGGGACCGGAAGACATCACCCGCGATATCCCGAACGTCGGCGAGGAAGCCCTGCGCAACCTCGACGAAGCGGGCATCGTTTATATCGGTGCGGAAATCGAGCCGGGCGACATTCTCGTCGGCAAGATCACGCCCAAGGGCGAATCGCCGATGACACCGGAAGAAAAGCTGCTTCGCGCCATCTTCGGCGAGAAGGCTTCCGATGTGCGCGACACCTCGCTGCGTCTGCCGCCCGGCGTCGCCGGCACGGTGGTCGAGGTGCGCGTGTTCAACCGTCACGGCATCGACAAGGACGAGCGTGCCCTGGCCATCGAACGCGAAGAAATCAGCCGCTTTACCAAGGATCGTGACGACGAACGCGCCATCCTCAATCGCGCCACCTTCAACACGCTGAAGGATATGCTGATCGGCCAGACCGCGACATCCGCGCCGAAGCCGATGAAGAAGGGTGCCGAGATCACCGAGGAAAGCCTGTCCGAACTGGAGCAGGTCGACTGGTGGAAGATCGCGGTCAAGGACGATCAGGTTCAGTCCGATTTCGAAGCGACCCGTCAGCAATATGACGAAGCGATCAAGCTGATCAACGAGCGGTTCGAAGACCGTCGCGAGAAGCTGGAACGCGGTGACGAACTCGCACCGGGCGTGCTCAAGATGGTCAAGGTGTTCGTCGCGGTGAAGCGCAAGCTGCAACCGGGCGACAAGATGGCCGGCCGTCACGGCAACAAGGGTGTTATCTCGCGGATTCTGCCGCAGGAAGACATGCCGTTCCTGGAAGACGGTACGCCGGTGGACATCGTGCTCAACCCTCTCGGCGTGCCTTCGCGCATGAACGTCGGGCAGATTTTCGAAACCCATCTGGGCTGGGCCGCACGTGGCCTCGGCCAGCAGGTTACCGAAGCGCTGGAAGAGTGGAAGCTCGCCAACCCGGATCCCGAGGCGGCCTCGCCACCGGATGCGGTCAAGGAACGGCTCAAGGTCATCTACGGCGATCAGTATCACGAGGATATCGACAGCCGTGACACCGCCGACATTGTCGAAATGGTCGGCCATCTGCGGCACGGCGTCCCGATGGGCACGCCGGTGTTCGACGGCGCGCACGAAGGCGACATTTCCGACATGCTGGAACTGGCAGGTCTGGATCGCAGCGGTCAGGTCAATCTCTACGATGGCCGGACCGGCGACAAGTTCGACCGCAAGGTGACCGTGGGCTATATCTACATGCTCAAGCTCCACCATCTGGTCGACGACAAGATCCACGCCCGCTCCATCGGACCGTACAGCCTGGTCACGCAGCAGCCACTGGGCGGCAAGGCCCAGTTCGGCGGACAGCGTTTCGGGGAAATGGAAGTCTGGGCGCTGCAGGCGTACGGCGCTGCCTATACCCTGCAGGAAATGCTGACGGTCAAGTCCGATGACGTGATTGGGCGGACCAAGGTCTACGAGGCGATCGTCAAGGGCGACGACACGTTCGAAGCGGGCGTTCCGGAAAGCTTCAACGTGCTGGTCAAGGAAATGCGGTCGCTGGGCCTCAACATCCAGCTCTCCAGCTTTGGCGACGAGGATGATGACGACTCTGACGACGGGATTGCGATCGCGGCGGAGTGAAGCGCTAGCTTCACGCCACGCAGCATTTCAAATTTGGGGCGAAAGCCCAAGAGGAATTAAGACATGAATCAAGTAACAAATTTTGCAAATCCGATCGCAAAGCCGGAAACCTTCGACCAGATCCAGATCGGCCTGGCGTCGCCGGAGCGGATCCGTAGCTGGTCCTTCGGCGAAATCAAGAAGCCGGAAACCATCAACTACCGGACCTTCAAGCCGGAACGTGACGGCCTGTTCTGCGCGCGCATCTTTGGTCCCGTGAAGGATTATGAATGCCTGTGCGGCAAGTACAAGCGCATGAAATACAAGGGCATCGTCTGCGAAAAATGCGGTGTCGAAGTCACCGTGACCAAGGTTCGCCGCGAGCGCATGGGTCACATCGACCTGGCTGCCCCGGTTGCCCATATCTGGTTCCTGAAATCGCTGCCATCGCGCATCGGCCTGCTGCTCGACATGCAGCTCAAGCAGCTCGAACGCGTGCTCTATTTCGAAAGCTATGTGGTTATCGAGCCCGGCCTGACCGCTCTGGAAAAATTCCAGCTGCTGACCGAAGACGAAATGCTCGCCGCCCAGGATGAATATGGCGAAGACGCCTTTTCCGCCGGCATCGGCGCGGAAGCGGTCAAGATCATGCTGCAGGACCTCGACCTGAAGCAGGAACGCGACGATCTGATGGAAGATCTGCGGACGACCAAGTCGACGCTGAAGCCCAAGAAGATCATCAAGCGCCTGAAAGTCGTCGAAAGCTTCATCGAATCCGGCAACAAGCCGGAATGGATGATCCTCGAGATCATTCCAGTGATCCCGCCCGAGCTGCGCCCTCTGGTGCCGCTGGACGGCGGCCGCTTCGCGACGTCGGATCTCAACGATCTCTATCGCCGCGTGATCAACCGCAACAACCGCCTGAAGCGTCTGATGGAACTGCGCGCGCCGGACATCATCGTCCGCAACGAAAAGCGCATGCTGCAGGAATCGGTCGACGCGCTGTTCGACAATGGTCGTCGCGGCCGGACCATCACCGGTGCCAACAAGCGCCCGCTGAAGTCGCTGTCCGACATGCTCAAGGGCAAGCAGGGCCGCTTCCGCCAGAACCTGCTCGGCAAGCGCGTCGACTATTCCGGCCGTTCGGTGATCGTGACCGGTCCAGAACTGAAACTGCACCAGTGCGGTCTGCCGAAGAAAATGGCGCTCGAGCTGTTCAAGCCGTTCATCTACGCCCGTCTTGATGCCAAGGGTCTTTCGATGACCCTGAAGCAGGCCAAGAAGTGGGTCGAAAAGGAACGCAAGGAAGTCTGGGACATCCTGGAAGAGGTGATCCGCGAGCATCCGGTGATGCTGAACCGCGCGCCGACACTCCACCGTCTCGGCATCCAGGCCTTTGAACCGGTATTGATCGAAGGCAAGGCCATCCAGTTGCACCCGCTGGTCTGCTCCGCCTTCAATGCCGACTTTGACGGCGACCAGATGGCGGTCCACGTGCCGCTCTCGCTGGAAGCTCAGCTTGAAGCCCGCGTGCTGATGATGTCGACCAACAACATCCTCTCGCCCGCCAACGGCAAGCCGATCATCGTGCCGTCCCAGGACATGGTCCTCGGCATCTATTATCTGACAATGGACCGCAAGGGCGAACCCGGCGAAGGCATGCTGCTGGCCGACATGGCCGAAGTGCACCAGGCGCTGGAAATCGGTGCGGTGACCCTGCACTCCAAAATTACCACCCGGGTTCCGCAGACCGACGAGGACGGCAACCCGATCCTCAAGCGTTTCGAAACCACCCCGGGCCGCCTGCTGATCGCCGAATGTCTGCCGAAGTCGCACCTGGTACCGTTCGACATCGTCAACCGGCTGCTGACCAAGAAGGAAGTCGGCGACGTGATCGATCAGGTCTATCGCCACACCGGTCAGAAGGACACGGTCCTGTTCGCCGATGCGATCATGGGCCTTGGCTTCCGCCACGCTTGCCGCGCCGGCATCTCCTTCGGCAAGGATGACATGATCATCCCGGATTCGAAGGACAAGACGGTCGAGGACACCCGGACGCTGGTTGCCGACTATGAGCAGCAATATCAGGATGGCCTGATCACCCAGCAGGAAAAATACAACAAGGTGATCGACGCCTGGTCCCGTTGCGGTGACACGGTTGCCAACGCGATGATGGAAGAGCTGGCCGCCACCCCGCTGGACGAGGATGGCCGCGAGCGCGAGATCAACGCGATCTACATGATGAGTCACTCCGGCGCCCGTGGTTCGCCAGCCCAGATGAAGCAGCTGGGCGGCATGCGCGGCCTGATGGCGAAACCTTCCGGCGAGATCATCGAAACACCGATCATCTCGAACTTTAAGGAAGGCCTGACGGTTCTGGAATATTTCAACTCCACCCACGGCGCCCGCAAGGGTCTCGCGGATACGGCGCTGAAAACCGCAAACTCGGGTTATCTGACCCGTCGTCTGGTCGACGTGTCGCAGGATTGCACGATCGTCGAGGAAGATTGCGGCACCGAGAACGCGCTGGAGATGAAAGCCATCGTCCAGGGCGGTTCGGTCATCGCATCGCTGGGCGAACGTATTCTGGGCCGCACGATGGCCGAGGATATCGTCGACAGCAAGGACGACAGCGTCGTGATCAAGTCGGGCACGCTGCTCGACGAAGCGGCGATCGTCGTGATCGAGGAACTCGGCATCCAGTCCGCGCGCATTCGCTCGCCGCTGGTCTGCGAGTCCAAGATGGGCGTCTGCGGCACCTGCTACGGACGTGACCTTGCCCGCGGTACACCTGTGAACATCGGTGAAGCGGTTGGCGTTATCGCGGCCCAGTCGATCGGTGAGCCAGGCACGCAGCTGACGATGCGGACCTTCCACATCGGCGGCGCCGCGCAGCTCAACGAGCAGTCGAATCTGGAATCGGTGGCAGAAGGTAAAGTCGAATATCGCGACATGCCGGTCATCGAGGACAAGAACGGCCGCTTCCTGTCGCTGGCGCGCAGCGGTATCATCGCCGTGATCGACAATGACGGTCGCGAACGGTCTGCCGACAAGGTGCCTTATGGTACCAGCGTGCTGATCAAGGACGGCGCCAAGGTGAAGCTCGGCGATCGACTGGCCGAATGGGATCCGTTCACCATGCCGATGATCACCGAAAAGCCGGGTGTCATCAAGTTCCAGGACGTCATCGAAGGCAAGACGATGACCGAACAGACCGACGAAGCCACCGGGATCGCACAGCGCGTGATCATGGAATATCGGGCTTCGGGACGCGGTGCCAACAAGGAAGATCTGCGTCCGCGCATGACCTTGCTTGACGAGGACAGCGGCGAAGCCGGCCGTTACATGCTGGCCAATGGTGCGACCCTGTCCGTCGAGGACGGTGCCAAGGTTGCCGCCGGTGACGTGCTCGCTCGTGTTTCGCGCGAAGCGGCGAAGACGCGCGACATTACGGGTGGTCTGCCTCGCGTCGCCGAACTGTTCGAAGCGCGTATTCCGAAGGACAATTCGATCATCGCGAAAATCGATGGCCGGATTGAATTCGTCCGCGACTACAAGGCGAAGCGCAAGATCGCGATCGTGCCGGAAGAAGGCGAACCGGTCGAATATCTGGTGCCGAAGACCAAGGTCATCGACGTCCAGGAAGGCGATTTCGTCAAGAAGGGCGACAACCTGGTCTCCGGTTCTCCCGATCCGCACGACATTCTGGAAGTTCTGGGGGTTGAGGCGCTGGCCGAATATCTCGTCTCGGAAATTCAGGAAGTCTATCGTCTGCAGGGCGTGAAGATCAACGACAAGCATATCGAGACGATCGTTCGTCAGATGTTGCAGAAGGTTGAAATCACCAATGGCGGCGATACCACCCTGCTGCCGGGCGAACAGGTCGATCTCGAAGAGATGATGGAATATAACGCGAAGCTGACCAAGAAGCAGGAACCTGCTGCCGGCAAGCCGGTTCTCCTCGGCATCACCAAGGCGAGCCTGCAGACCCGCAGCTTCATCTCTGCCGCTTCTTTCCAGGAAACCACCCGGGTGCTTACCCAGGCGGCGGTAGAGGGCAAGAAGGATCAGCTGATCGGTCTCAAGGAAAACGTCATCGTTGGTCGTCTGATC
This sequence comes from Parasphingorhabdus sp., assembly GCF_036964565.1. Classification (GTDB taxonomy): domain Bacteria; phylum Pseudomonadota; class Alphaproteobacteria; order Sphingomonadales; family Sphingomonadaceae; genus Parasphingorhabdus. The sequence continues at coordinate 266,845 of NZ_JBALTN010000004.1, forward strand.
CCGGCCGGTACCGGCGCGGGCATGAACCGGGCACGGATCGCTGCCACGAGCCGCGACGCTGCGCTCCGGGCGCAGCAGCAGAAAATGCTGGATGCGATGCAGGCGGCGGCTGATCTGAAGGCGGAAGAAGTGGCTTCGGCTGCTGCTCCCGTCGCTGCCGAACCGACGGCGGAGGATGTCTTCCGGGATGCACCGGTGGAAGAATCCCTGATCGCTGCCGACAGCGCCGAAGAACAGCATGAAGCGGAACTCGCACAGGGTGACGAAGCGGCTACCGGCGATTCGCACATGGCCAAGACCATGGGAGACGGCATCAAGGAAAGCGAAACCGAAGCGGCCCAGGCCGACGAGGACGAAGAAGAGTAAATCTTCTCCCGGCCTGACCGGTTTCAAAAAAAAGCCCCGCCGGACATGCTCCGGCGGGGCTTTTTTAATAAGTGGCTCACCAACTGCCGTCCGGCAGAATATGCCGGGCTATGTCGGCCGGCCGGTCAGGCGCATTGCTTGGCCGCCGTCCGCGCCACCTTCGCGCCAAGATATTTGGCGCCGTTCAGATCAATCTCGTGGGGCGTGCGGCTGCCATCGCCACCAGCGACCGTGGAAGCTCCATAGGGCGAACCGCCGATGATCGCATCGGTGCTCATCTGGCCATCGAATCCGTAATCCAGACCGACGATGATCATGCCATGGTGCAGCAGGTTGCTGAGAATCGAGAATTGTGTCGTCTCCTGCCCGCCGTGCTGGGTCGCGGTGGAGGTAAAGGATGCACCGACCTTGCCGATCAGCGTTCCCTTGCCCCACAGGCCGCCAGTGCGGTCCCAGAAGGATGCCATCTGGCTGGACAGCCGGCCATAACGGGTCGGGGCGCCGACAATGATCGCGTCATAGTCGGACAGATCGTCCGGCTCGACCACCGGGTGATCCTCATTGACCGAAAAGCCCGCAGACTCGACAATCTCCTTCGGCGCTGTTTCGGGAACACGGCCAATGGTGACGTCGCCGCCAGCATCGCGCGCGCCTTCGGCGATTGCCTCGGCCAGCGCGCCGACATGTCCGTAAGAGGAATAATAGAGTATCAGTATCTTCGCCATTTCTAGCTCCTTGCATGGGGGACGCGAGCGCGCGCAGCGCGGCTGCAGTTCCGTCCGGGGGAAAAATTTCATTCATCCGCGACGGGCAATCGCCCGCCGCCGGAAGAGGCCATCCGACGGACAGCCTCTTCTGTACCAACGATCCGAACGGGAAAAAGGTTCAGTGCAGGTGGCAGACAAGCGGTCCGACCCGTCGACGCCGCCGGTTTCCGCGCCGCCCGGTCAGGTGGCAGCCACCAGGTCTATCGCCTGGCTCAACGCCTCCTCGCCGCGGATCATTTGCTGGTCGGCGGCGATGATCGTCACGTCGTCAATGCCGATGAAGCCAAGCACGTGCCGCAGATATCCGGAGGCGAAATCGATCTCGCTGCCGATGGCGGTACCGCCCGAGGCGATCAGCACATAGGCTTTCTTGCCGGTCAGCAGCCCTTGCGGACCATTTTCGGTATAGAGGAACGTCTTGCGCGCCCGGGCGACCAGGTCGATCCACGCCTTCAGGGCCGCAGGGATTCCGAAATTATAGACCGGCGAAGCGATCACGAGAATGTCGGCGGCAAACAGTTCCGCAACCAGCTGGTCCGACAGCGCCAGTTCGGCCCGTTGCTCGTCGCTCCGATCGGCCTCGTCGGTAAAATTGGCATGCACCCAGTCTTCGGTGACATGAGGCAAAGGTTCGGCCAGGTCGCGGGATACAACCGCTTCAGCGCCCAGCTTGGCAATCAGCGCATCGCCGAGCGCGCGGGACGAGGAACCGGCTCGCCGCGCGCTGGCGTCGACCCGAAGGATATTCTGGCTATTGGTCATGATCATGTCTCCTGGATTGGATTGATACTGCTCGGCATGGGGGGCGCTCCCCGCAAGGGAGGGAAGGAGAGCGCCCCTTTGATCGAGGGTCAGTTCAGGGATTCCTGCGCCTCGACAAACACGAATTCGGCGTCTTCGATCGCTTCAATCCGAAGCGATGCGACATCCCGGATTGCCAGCGAATCGCGCTCCGCCACGCTCTCGCCGTTGACCCGGATCTGGCCAGAGGAACCGACCAGATAGACATGGGCTCCGTCCGCAATCCGGTGCTCGATGGTCGTCCCTGCGGTGAGCGACGCGCCATACAGCCGGGCGTCCGCGCCGATCATCAGCGCGCCCTTGTCGATATCCTCGTCAAAGCCGCTCGCCAGGATTTCCAGCTGGTCCGACCGCTCGCCCTTGGGGAATGCCTTGGCATCCCATCGTGGCGCGCCGCCGGCAGCGCGGGGTTCGATCCAGATCTGGAACAGACGGGTCTGTTCGTCCTCCAGATTATATTCGCTGTGCATCACGCCGGAGCCGGCGCTCATCACCTGGACATCGCCGGCCTCGGTGCGGCCCTCGTTGCCCAGATTGTCACGATGGGTAATCGCACCCTCGCGGACATAGGTGATGATTTCCATGTCCTGGTGGCCGTGCATCGGAAATCCGGTCTTCGGCTGGATTTCGTCGTCATTCCACACCCGGATCGGACCGAATCCCATGCGGGCCGGGTCCCAATATTTGCCGAAGGAAAAATGGTGGCGGGCCTGCAGCCACTCGTGATCCACATGGGCCAGGTCCTTGAATGTCCTCTTCTCTATCATCGTCTGTCTCCTGCTCTGGCGGCTACCAAGCCGCTGCATCTGGTATGGAAATAGGGCGAGACTGATGTTTCTTAAACAGACAATATAGAATTTGATTGTTTCCAAATTTGATATAATATCGAGAGATGGCCTTACCCGATTATGAAGCTTGGGCAATTTTTGCCGCCGTTGCGCGGCTCGGAAGCTTCACCGCTGCCGCGGAGGAATTGTCGCTGTCCAAGCCGACGGTTTCCAAAGCGATCTCGCGGCTGGAACGCTCGCTCGGCACCGTGTTGTTCCACCGCACATCGCGCAAGATATCGCTATCCACCGCCGGCAGGTCGCTGCTGCACCATGCCCGTCAGATTGCCTTCGACGGCGAAGCGGCGATGGAGGCGGCCCGCGACACCACCCATTTGCTGCGGGGGCAGGTCCGGATGGCCGCCCCGCTCAGCTACGGCCTATCCCATCTTGCCCCGGTGATCGCCGACTTCATGTGCGCCTATCCCGAAATCGCTGTCGATCTGCAGCTTGATGATGCACGGGTGGATCTGGTCGAGGAAGGCTTTGACTGCGCAATCCGCATCGCGGCACTCGGCGACAGCAGCCTGCGGGTGATCCGGCTGCGCGATGTCAAAGCCTATTTTCTCGCCGCTCCCGCCTATCTCGCCCGCATGGGCGAGCCCCAGTCACCGGCAGAACTGGTCGATCATGATTGCTTTCTCTATTCCAACACGCCCAATCCGGACGTCTGGCAGACGATCGGACCCGATGGTCAGATGATCACCGTCCGCCCCCGGTGCCGCTTCCGGAGCAACAACGGTGATGCCATATTGTCACCGCTGATCGCCGGCCGCGGCATTGGCTGTCTGCCTGATTTTCTGTGCGATCCCGCCTTGGCCAGCGGCCAGCTGATCAATATCCTGCCGGGGTGGCGGATCGGTGACAATATTGCTCTCAATATCGTCATGCCGCCGTCGCGGCTGCGGCCCGCCAGAGTTGATGCCCTGGTCAACCATCTCAAGGACAATTTGCGCTAGCATCGGGATCGGGCGCTATGGCCGCCGGTGATACCAAAGCCCGATCAATCATTTCGCTGTCCTACAGCGCCGTCATTTTGTATCTTCCCTGTTTGCCGAACAAACGGATAGCAACCGACGATGACCCACCACCGCCAACAGCATTCTCGCATGATCCGGAAGGGCTGAACCTTGCCGGATTCGGAGGCAGAGATGATTTTGCTCTTACACTGCAAAGTTTGTAAAGATCGTCAGCGCAGCGGGGCCGAATATTAATGGCAATCGAAACGATCCTGCTGTTCCTGATTACCGACATGATGTTCTGCCTGACCCCCGGCCCGGCGACTCTGGTCACCGTGAGCCATGCCTTGCCGCAGGGGCCCTCAGGCGGGATGCGCGGCGCGCTCGGACCAATTGTCGGGGTGAATTTCGGCAATTTCATCTGGTACGTCCTGACGGCTTTCGGACTGATCGCCCTGATCCAGGCGGTGCCGACCGCCTATGCGGCGCTGCGCTGGATCGGCGTCGCCTATCTGGGATGGATGGCGCTGCGCATGTTTCGGAGCGGCAACAGCCGCCTCGCCACGCAGTCGGCGCGGCCTGCCGGTTTTGCGCGCGGATTTGCGAACGGCCTGGCCGTGCACATGTCCAATCCCAAGGCGCTGCTCTTCTATACCGCCATTATCCCGCCCTTCATCGACCCAGGCAGGCCGTTGCTGCTGCAATTTGCGATCCTTGCCGGGCTGACCGTGATCACCGAAACCACCGGCCTGACCTTTTATGCCGCCCTGGCGTCGCGGGCGCGTCGTCTGGGTACCGCCGACCGCGCGCAGCCGCTGTTTCAGAAGGTCGCTGCCGTCGTGCTGCTCGGCGCAGCGCTGATACTGGCCTGGTGGAACCTGACCGACAGCGCGATTGCCGGCGCGTTCAACCTGCCGCAAGGGACGATCGGATAAATGACCGGAATGATCCGACCATCTCTCTGCCTGCTGGCGCTTGTCCTCGCCCAGCCCCTCGCCGCTCAGGAACAATCCGACAGCGCGTGTGATTCCGGCACGATCCTGGCGCTGAAAGGCCTGCAGCTGCTCGATCAGCGGCTGAACGCCATCGGCCAGCGGCTGGTCACCGGCAACGCGCCCTATTGCACAGACACCGCTGCGCAGGCCGGTGTCCTGCTACACGATATCGAGCAATATCCCGATCAGGCCGTCGCCCGATTTGCGCTCGGCTTTGACGGGCGGATCGCGGTCATGGCCGTCGCGCCCGACAGCCCGGCGGCTGCGGCAGGGCTGTTGCCCGGCGATGATCTCTTGGCGATCGACGGGCAGCGGGTGGAAGACATCCCCGCCAACGGTCCCGCCATCGCGAAGGAACCTGAAGCCTACCGGCGCATCGCAGCGGTGAACAGCCAGCTGGATCGGGCCCTCGGTCAGGGCCAGACCACGCTCGACATCATGCGCGGCGGCGAACGGATGCAACTCGTCATCGACGCCCCGCCCGCCTGTGCCAGCCGTTTCCAGATCACGGCCAGTGAGGATCGCGGGGCCTCCGCAGACGGAAAAATCGTGTCCGTCACTTCGGCAATGGCCGAATATTTTCTGAGCGACGACGAATTTGCCGCCGTGGTCGCGCACGAGCTCGCCCATAATCTGCTCGAGCACCGCGACCGGCTCGACGCGCAGGATGTCAATCGCGGATTTTTCGGCCAGTTTGGCAAAAGCGCCGGCCGGATCAGAAGCACAGAAATCGAGGCCGACCGGCTTTCGGTCTGGCTTATGGCCAATGCCGGCTATGACCCGCAGGCCGCGATCCGCTTCTGGACCCGCTATGGCCAGGAACATGGCAAGGGCATCCTGTCCGCATCGACGCATTATCGCTGGAAAAAACGTGTCGAGCTGTTCGAGGAGGAAATGGCAAAAATGGCGGCTATGGAGGCTGTTGACGGCAAATATCCGCCGCCGCTGCTGACGGCCGAATAGGCGCCGTCAGTCGTCCCGCTCGTAGGCCTCCTTGCAGTTGCGCCGCTCCTGCTTGTTTTGCGCCTCATCAAGGCAGAGATCCCGCTGTCGCTTGCGATCGGCAAGCACTCTGCGGCCCAGATCCTCCTCGCGCTCCGACTGGGTCTGGGTGGTCGCATCGACCGCGGTCTCGACCACCGTGCCAGCCGCGCGAAACGGGGCGGTGACAATCTTGCTGGCGACGCAGCCGGACAGCAGGGCGGGGATGAGGCCGATGAAAAGCAGGGTAGGTGCGCGCATGAGATACTCCTTGGAAACAGTCTGTATGCCATCAACTGAAGTCATGCTGAACAGCATGCCCTATTCTGCCAGCAGCCGCTCCGCCATTGCCCGAATTTCGGTGCCGATTTCGGGATGGGCCAGCGCCAGCGCCAGATTGGCCTCGACATAGCCTTGCTTCGACCCGCAATCATAGCGCTTGCCGTCAAAGGTCATGCCGTGAAACGGCTGCTTGCCGATCATCTGCGCCATCGCATCGGTCAGCTGGATCTCTCCGCCAGCCCCCGCTTCCTGGGTTTCAAGAATGCGCATCACCTCGGGCTGCAGGATATAGCGCCCCGGCAGGATCAGATTGGAGGGCGCGGTCCCGGCCGCCGGCTTCTCGACCAGCCCCTTGACCTCGGTGATCGGTCCGTCGCGATAGCCCGGATCGATGACCCCGTAGGACGGCGTGTCCTCAATCGGAATTTCGAGCGCACAGACGATGTTGCCGCCGAGCCTGTCATAGGCACTCACCATCTGTTTCATGCAGCCCGGAGAGCCGACCATGAATTCATCGGGCAGAAAAATCGCAAATGGTTCGTCGCCGATAATGTCGCGCGCGCACCAGATCGCGTGACCCAAGCCCAGCGGCTCCTGCTGCCGGACGAAGACACAGTCACCCGGTCTCAGCCGCGTCCCGTCGAGCATGCTGCGATCTTTCGAACGCTCCTCCATGATAGTCTCGAGCTCGTAGGCCATGTCGAAATGATCCTCGATCATGCCCTTGCCGCGGCCGTTGACGAAGATCATCTGCTCGATCCCGGCTTCCAGCGCCTCGTCCACGGCATATTGCAGCAGCGGCCGGTCAACGATCGGAAACAGCTCCTTCGGCATCACCTTGGTAGCCGGAAGGAAGCGGGTGCCCATGCCGGCCACCGGGAATACAGCTTTTCTGATCGGTTTCATGGGTCGGCTCTAGTCCTTGAGCTTGTCGGCAAAGCTGGTCCGCAGCTTTTCCAGTTTTGGCGGAATGGTCGCAACGCAATAGGGATTGCTGCGGCCCTCGTCAGCCCAATATTGCTGGTGATAATCTTCGGCCGCATACCAGGGCGCCGGCCCCTCGATCGTCGTGACAATGGGGTCAGGCCGGCCATCGGCAGCGCGCGCGATCGCCGCGAGCGCTTCGCTGCGCTGGTCATCGTCGAGCGGGAAAATCGCCGACCGATACTGGGTCCCGATATCATTGCCCTGGCGATTGAGCTGGGTCGGATCATGGGTCGCGAAGAAGATATCGAGCAGATCGGAATAGCTAACCGCATCGTCGTCAAAGCCGATCTTGATCGCCTCGGCATGGCCGGTGGTCCCCGAACAGACCTCGCGATAGGTGGGATCCGGCTTCGCCCCACCGATATAGCCGCTCTCGACCGAATGGACCCCGGCTATGTCGTTGAACACCGCCTCGGTGCACCAAAAACAGCCACCGGCAAAAATGGCTTCCTGCTGTGCCATAAACACTCCTTTTACGCGGTGGCCGGGTCAATCCCGCCGTTTGCGTTTCTGTTCTCTTCGTCGCGTCGTGCGACCAGAAGATACATGGCGGGTGTGACCACGCGAGACAAGAGGGTCGAGCTGATCAATCCGCCGATGATGATCGCGGCCAGCGGCGCATAGAGCGCGCCACCCCAGAATGCGAGCGGCGTCAGGCCTCCGATGGCCGTGATCGATGTCAGCAGAACCGGCAGGAACCGGACCTCGCCTGCCCGTTCGATCGCTTCGCGGAGACCCATGCCCTGGGCCCGCAATTGGGCGGTAAAGTCGACCAGCAGGATCGAATTCTTGATCTCGATGCCGATCAGCGCGATGAAACCTATGATTGCCATCACGCTGAGCGAATTGCCGGTGACGAACAATGCCAGCAGACCGCCAAAGGTCCCCAGCGGGATGACGCCTGCCACCACGATCGTCTCCCGGAACCGCCGGAACTCGGCGACAAGAATGGCGAAGATCAGCATGATCGCGGTGATGATCAGTGGCCCGAAATCGCCGAACGTATCGCCTATCGCTTCCGATTCGCCGCCGATTGACCATGCATAGCCCTCCGGGAACTCGATCTTCTCCAGCTCCGCCACGGCCCGGTCGTTGATCGTGGAAGGGACTTCGCCAAAATCGACCTGGGCCGTCACCAGCACCGTTCGCTGCAACTGATAGCGCTGGATCTGCGGCGAGACATTGATCAGCCTCGGACTGGTGATCTGCGTCAGCGGCACCGGATCGCCGGTGCGCGTCGCGACATAAATCTTGTCCAGTGCGGATATCGGCAGATTGTTCTCGAACGGGAAGCGCACCACGACGGGATAATCGTCCCCTTCCTGATCGCGGAAGGATGCTGCCCGTTCGCCGCTGAGCGCCAGCCGGATGGCGCGGCGCGGTTCGCCCGAGGCGATGTTCAGCAGCGCCGCCTTCCGTTCGTCGAGACCAACATCCAGATCGACCTTGTCGGTCTCCACGGGATTGACGATATCGCGCGCGCCCGGGGTTTCACGCAACACGTTCGCGACCTTGCTCGACAGTTGCTTGAGCTTGTCCAGCTCGGGACCGACCACGCGAATCACGATCGGCGCTTCCACCGGCGCGCCGTTCTGGAACAGTTCGATCTTCACCCGCGCCCCGGCAATCTCGTCCAGTTGCTGGCGCAGCCGGGCGATCATCGCCGGGCCCTCGCGCGTGTCCCATTGGTCGAGAACGGCCAGCACCTCGCCATAGTTGATGCGCTCTGCCCGCGGGCCAACATTGTAGAACACCTGCGGATTGCCGTTTCCGATATTTTCCGCCCGCACCTTTATGCTCGGCTCGGTTTCGAGAATCCTCGTGACCTCCGCAACCAGCCGGTCGGTGCGGTCGAGGCTGCTGCCCTGTTCGGATTCGACCGACACCCGGAAATAGGGCGCATCGGCGAATGGAAAAAGCGAAAAGCCCAGCACCGGAACCAGCGCGAAGGCGGACAGGCACAAGACCATGGCCAGGCCGACGGTCCGCGCGGGAGCCTCCAGCGAAATATGCAGAAACGGCCGGTAGAAGCGCTGGATCTTGTCGTTGACCCAGCGCAGCGCCGCATTCCCCTCGGGGTCCTCGTCGCGCCGCAGGATGCGGCTGGCGAGAAACGGGATCAGGGACAGCGAGATCACCAGCGAGGCGATCACCGTGGCAATGATCGCGATAAAGAAGGACCGGGTATAGGCGCCGGCACCACCGGGCAGAAACAGCAACGGCACGAAGGCAAACACCAGCACGAAGGTGGAGCCGATCACCGCGGCCCGAATCTCGAGCGTGGCGTCGATCGCGGCTTCGGTCCGCGTCTTGCCCATCCGCAAGTGCCGCGCGATATTCTCGGTCACCACGATACTGTCGTCGACCAGCAGGCCTAGGGCGACGATGAAGCCGGCAATCGAAAGCTGGCTGAGGTTGAAGCCGGCCGCGTAGAGCACCAGCAGGCCGGATGCGAGCGAGAGCGGGATCGAGATCATCACGATCGCCGAGGAGCGCAGGCCCAGCGGCAGCAGCGTGAAGATGACCAGCACGATGGCGATGGTAAAATCGCGGGTCAGTTCGTCGAGTCGCCGCTGCACATCCCGGCTCTGGTCAAACTGCATCACCAGCTTGATGTCGGGCGGCAGGATCGATTGCTGCCGTTCCAGTTCGCTGTCCAGCTGGCTTTTCAGCCGCGTGACATCGACCCCGTCCTTTTGCGTTACTGTCAGGAATACGGCGCGCTTGCCATTGTGCCTCGCACGATAGATCTGTTCTTCCGCGCCCCATTGCACCTGCGCGACATTGCCCACGGTCAGCAGCGATCCGTCCGATGCGCGAAGCGGCAGCCCCCGAATCGCATCCAGTTCCCGATAGGCGCCGCCCGCCTCGACATTCAGCCGCCGTTCGCCGCTCTGGACCGCACCGCCGGGCAACTCGGCGCCTCCCTGGCGGACGGCATCCGCGACCGTACTGGCCGGCACCCGCAGCTCGGACAGTCGCTCGGGATTGACTTCGACGCTGACCTCCGGCCGCGGCAGTCCGAAAATCCGAGATTCGCGCACACCGGCATTGCGCATGAAGACATCCGCCATGTCGTCGGCATATTTTTCCATCCGCCGCCACGAAGCCGTCTCGCTGACCAGCGCCACCTGCATGACCGCCGCTTCGGTCGTCCGGATCTTGCGATAGTCGAGCCGCTGCAAGCCTTCGGGGAGCCGGTCCCGTATCGCCGAAACCGAGCGCACGACGTCATCATAATAGCCATCGACATTCCCCGACCATTCGCTGAACTCGACATGGATGATCGTCCCGCCATCGGTGCTCGTCGATTGCACCTTGACGATATCGTCGAGCCCCTGGACGACTTCCTCGATCGGCTTGGCGACCGTCTCTTCCATCTCCTGGGCATCGGCTCCGGGCTGGATCGCGATGATATTGACCGCCGGGATCGGGAAATGCGCGTCCACCGCCTTGGGAATATTGGCCAGCGCGGAAATGCCCAGCATCACCAGCAGGATGAAAAGCACCAGGCTGAGTTGCCAGCGGGAGATCACGAACCGGGCAAGCATATCAGCTCAGACCACCCGCTTGACGGACCCGTGCAATCACCTTGCAACCCGGATCGGCTTGATCATCTTGCCATCCTGAAGCTTTTCGATACCCTGCGTCACGATCAGTTCGCCCTCTGCCAGCCCCGAGAGGATTTCGAGCGACTGGTCGTTCAGCTCGCCGATCTGCACGTTGCGCTGCTTCACACGGTTTTTGGCATCGACGACATAGACCAGCCCCTCACCGGCCCGAATGCCGAATATGGCATTGGCGGGTACCGCAAAGCTGTCGGGAGAGTTGCGCGCCACGGCCACCTCCACGCTGCCCAGTTGCCCGGAGCGCAACCGGTCGCTCGCCGGCAGCTGGAAGCTCACCTCGAAGGTTCCGGTTCGCTGGTCCGCCCGTCCGTCCATCTCGCTGACCACCGCGCGGAGCGGTTCAGCTTCGGCGCCGCCAATCCGGACGGTCGCCGGCATCCCGACCCGCAAGCGGGAAGCGTCGGCGTCGGTCATCGGCACCCGCAGGACGAAACCCTTGTCGACTTCGCCAAGCACCAGCGCGGTTTCCGCCGCCGCGACGATCTGACCGGCATCGATATTTCGGGTCAGCAATATGCCGCTGCTGGGCGCATGAATCTGCGATGTTCGACTGGAAAATCCCGCGGAATCGACACGCGACCGCGCCGCACGAGCAGCCGCGTCGGCCTGCTCCAGCCGCGACTTTGTCACCCAGCCATCCTTGTACAATTGTTCGACGCGGGCAAATTCGGCTTCCGCTCGATCGCGTTCGGCCCGGGCCGCATTGAGATCCGCGGCAACGGTGCTGGAATCGAGCGCTGCCAGCAGCGCACCCCGCTTCACCCGGTCTCCTTCGTCGTAGCGGACCGAAGCCACCTTGCCCGATGTGGTAAAGCCCAGTGCCGTTTCCCGGCGCAGGCGAACGGTGCCGGCGGCGGTGAGCGTTTCGCTGTCACTGGCCGGCTGGACCGTCGCAACCGCTGCGGGAATCGGATCGTCGGATTTGGGCTTCGTGTCGGGTTCGCTCGGGCTGCAGCCGGTCAACAAAAAGAGACCGCCCACAATCGATATCGTCGTTCTGCCAAGCGTCATAACGCGCATTTCCACCCCTGTTGCCACTTGTCTTAAGTATCTATCCGGCGTTGACCAATAGAAAATTGCGAAATGAAACCGAAAACGGCCGGATTGTTAAAGCGGGCAGCCTGATTGTGCCATTAAAGTGTCAGTTTGCCAAAACTCCGAAGCGAACTCGGTCCTCGTGATCCGCAAGTACGCCGCTGCACAGCCGTTCAGTTTCACGGGAGAGATTATTTCGGCGATGCGGCCCGGCGCAAGCGGTCATTCAGCGCGATCCCGATCCCGGTGGCGGGAATGGGCGCCACCGCAATCTTCGGTTGCTCGCTGTCGTCGGCCAGATGCAGCGCGGCGAACAGCCGACTGGCCGCCTCGGCAAGATCGGCGCCCTGGGACAGGTTCATGTCGCCCGCCACGCGCCCGAAACCGATATGATATTCATCCGGTCGGGCGATGTCGGCGCCAAGACGAACGGGTTTTGAGGGCGCATAATGGGAGGCCATCTGACCGGGCGCTTCAATCTTGCTGCTGATCGCGGTGTCCGCTGCTTTGCCGGCCACGGCCTCCAGCTGGCTCGCGGTCACCGGCCCCGGACGCAAGATCCGATAGTCGTCGCCATCGACTGCGACGATGGTCGACTCGATGCCCTGATCGCACGGGCCGCCGTCCAGGATGAGCGGCGCTGCGGACTGCAGGCTGCGCACGACATGAGCGGCCGTAGTCGGGCTGATCCCGCCGCTGCGATTGGCCGAGGGTGCGGCCAGATACAGGCCCGAAGCCGCCAGCAACTCCCGCATCACCGGATCGGCTGGACAGCGCAGGGCGATGGTGGAAAGCCCCGCCGTGACCGCCGGTGCGACCGGACAATCGTCTGTCTTGGGCACCACCAGCGTCAGCGGGCCCGGCCAGAACGCCGCCGCAAAGCGCAGGGCCAGCGAATCGAACTGCCCCAGCGACCGGGCCGCTTCCAGGTCCAGGACATGGACAATCAGCGGATTGAAATCGGGCCGTCCCTTGGTCCGGTAGATTTCCGCCACCGCCGCCGCACGGGCCGAATCGGCAGCCAGGCCGTAAACCGTTTCGGTCGGCACGGCGACCAGACCGCCATCCCTCAACCGGGCAACGGCTTCGGCTATCGTCGCCGTGCCGTAGCGGCGGCCATCTGCGCCAATATGATCATTTGAGCCGGACATGACCCTGCGCTATAGCGCTGCGGAAATTGAGGCAACAACGGATAGCAAATCAATGAGCTTTACAGCCCCCGGTCGCGAGCAGAATTTCGTTCTCAAGCATATCGCCGAAATCGGCGAGCTGGCCAGCCATGACCGGTTTGCCGGCGCCAGCGAGGACATGGTCGAGGCGATTGTCGACGGCATTGGCCAGTTTGCCGAGGGCGAATTTGCCCCGATCAACCGGATTGGCGACACCGAAGGCGCGCAATGGAACGATGGCAAGGTCACTCTGCCGGCAGGCTTCAAGCAGGCCTATGCGCGATTTGTCGAAAATGGCTGGGCCTCGATCGACGGGCCGGAGGCATTTGGCGGCCAGGGTCTGCCCTATTCCCTGTCCGCGCTGATCCTGGAAACCTGCGGCGCCGCCAATTTCGCCTTCACGCTCTGCCCGATGCTCAGCTTCGGCGCGATCGAGGCAATCCACGTCCATGGCTCGGACGAGCAGAAGGCGAAATATCTGCCCAATCTGATCTCAGGGGCCTGGACCGGCACCATGAACCTGACCGAACCGCAGGCCGGCTCCGACGTCGGCGCGCTGCGCGCGACCGCCGAACCGATCACCGAGGGCGAGCATCAGGGCAAATATCGGATCAGGGGCCAGAAAATCTACATAACCTTCGGCGAACATGACCTGACCGACAATATCATCCATCTGGTTCTGGCCCGCACCCCGGGCGCGCCGGAGGGCACCCGCGGCATTTCGCTGTTCATCGTTCCGAAGTTTCACCTGGATGCCGACGGCACGGCCGGCGCGCCCAATGATGTGACCTGCGTCTCGATCGAGCACAAGATCGGCATCCACGCCTCGCCGACCTGCGTCATGGCCTATGGCGAGCAGGGCGACTGCATCGGCGAGATGATTGGCGGCGAATTTGGCGGGATGAAGGCGATGTTCACGATGATGAACAACGCCAGGATCAACGTCGGTTCGCAGGGCGTGCAGATCGCCGAGCGCGCCACCCAGCAGGCCAGCCGCTTCGCCATGGAACGCGTCCAGTCGGCCCGCGCCGGCAGCGGTGACAAGGCACCGGTTCCGATCATCGAGCATCCCGACGTGCGGCGGATGCTGCTGCGCTCCAAGGCACTGACCCAGGCGGCGAGAGCCCTGCTCTATTATGCCTCGTCCAGCGTCGACCGCGCCACTCTCGGGATCGAGGGCGCAAAGGCCCGCGCGGAAATCCTGACGCCGCTGATCAAGGGCTATGGCACCGACATCGGCAATGAAGTGGCGTCGATCGGTATCCAGGTGCATGGCGGCATGGGCTTTATCGAGGAAACCGGCGCCGGCCAGCATTTTCGCGACGCCAGGATCGCGCCGATCTACGAAGGCACCAACGGTATTCAGGCGGCCGATCTTGTCGGACGGAAGCTGGGTCTGGATGGGGGCGAAGCGATGCAGCAATTCATCGCCGAAATCCGGGCCGAAGCGCCGGACGGCAGCAGCCTGGTGGCGCTGGCGCAAGCCTGCGAGGATGTCCGGCAATGGATGGCGAGCGGCGATGCATCGATCGACGACCGGCTGGCCGGCAGCTACCCGTTCATGACCATGCTGGCGACCGCGACCTGCGGCATGCTGATGCACAAGCAGCACCGGATCGCCAGCGCCGAACTGGCCGATGGCGATGATGCCTTTCTCAAGGCGAAACGGGTCACGACCGGCTATTATCTTGATCATCTGGTACCGGAAGCCCTTGGCCTCAAGGCCGCCGCCATGGCCGGTGCGGATATCCTGTACCAGCTGGACAGCGCTGCGCTGGCCGGCTGATCATGCCGGATGCGGACAACAGGGACGTGCTGGCCCGGATCGCCGATGCGCTCGAACGGCTTGCCCCGCCGGTTGCCCATCAGGCCGATCTGGCGTCGGGCGATGCCTTTGTCTGGGACGGCCGCGGCACCCGGGCGATATCGCCGTTCGATCCGGTCGCCATCGACCTGTTGACCGGCATCGATCAGCAGAAGGCCCGCCTGCTCGACAACAGCCGCCGCCACGCCCGGGGCCATCCTGCGCATGATGTGCTGCTCTGGGGCTCGCGCGGCATGGGCAAGTCGGCGCTCGCCAAGTCCGTGGTCAAAGCGCTGCAGGCGCAAGGCGAAGACCTTGCCCTGGTCGAGGCACCGTCCGACCAGCTGGAGAACCTTCCCGATCTGTTCGAGCGGCTGGCCGAAGTGCCGCGCAATTTCGTCCTGTTCATGGACGACATCGGCTTCGCGGAAGGCAGCACCGAACCGCGCGTGCTGCGCTCCATGCTGGAGGGCGGCGCCAGCCAGCGACCAGCCAATGTCCGGCTCTATGTCACCTCGAACCGGCGCCACATCCTTGCCCGCCAGATGAGCGAGCAGGATGACCCGGTGAATCCGCGGGACGTGGTCGATGACCAGCTGGCGCTGTCCGATCGATTCGGCTTGCGGCTCGGGTTCCACGCCGCCTCGCAGGACGACTATCTGGCGATCATCGCGCGCTATGCCGACGTCCACGGGATCGAATTCGAACCCGAAGATGCCCTGCTCTGGGCAAAGCAGCGCGGCAGCCGGTCCGGTCGCGTGGCGTGGCAATATATTGTCGAACTGGCCGGGCGCGCCGGGCGGTCTCTCGGCTAGGCTATTTCGCCGCCGCAGGCTTTGCCGCGCCCTTGCGGGACACCCGCCAGATGATGCCGCCTACATCGTCGCTGACCAGCAGCGCACCGGTCTGGTCAAAGGCGACCATCGTGGGCCGGCCGCGGGCATCGCCTTCGTCGTCGACAAATCCGCTCAGGATCGTCATCGGCTTGCCTTCCGGCTCGCCGCGCTGGTTGAAATTGACATAGACGACATCATAGCCGGCCAGCGGCTTGCGGTTCCACGAGCCGTGCCGGGCGACCACCGCGCCGGTTGCAAAGGGCTTGCCGAGCGCCTGGCCATGCGAAAAGGCGAGACCCAAGGGGGCCACATGCGCACCCAGCGCATAGTCCGGGCGCCGCTCATACTGGCGGTGGTCGAGATTTTTTGGATCAACCCGCGGATCGACATGGCCGCCCCAGAAATGCCATGGCCAGCCATAATGGGCGCCCCAGCGCACTTCGGTCAGATAGTCCGGCACCATGTCGCTGCCGAGCATGTCCCGCTCGTTGACCACCGCGTAGAATTTGTCGGTACCGGGCAGATAGGCCATGCCGACCGGATTGCGCATGCCGTCGGCATAGATGATCTTCCTGTTGGTCGCCAGTTCGACCTGCAATATCGCGGCCCGCTGCTTCTCGATGTCCATCCCGTTTTCGCCGATATTGCTGTTCGAGCCGACCGAGATGTAGAGATATTTTCCGTCCTTGCTGGCCAGCAGGTCCCGGGTCCAGTGGTTGTTCGGTGCCTTGGCATTGAGGTTGGCAACCTTGCGGCCCTCGGCGGTGATCTTGGTATCGCCTTCGGCATAGGGATAGGCATAGACCGCATCGGTATTGGCGACGTAGAGCGTGTCGTCGATCAATTCCATGCCGAAGGGCGAGTTGAGATTTTCCAGAAACGCGAATTTCTGGTCGACGGTGCCGTCCTTGTCGCTGTCGCGCAACAGGCTGATCCGGTTGGCCGATTCACTCGCCGCGCCGGCCTTGCTCATCAGGTTGCGCATGATCCAGCCTTCGATGCCGGAGTTGGTCCGCGGCGGGCTGTTGGTTTCAGCGACCAGAATATCGCCGTTGGGCAGCCGGAACATGCTGCGCGGATGGTCCAGCCCTTCGGCAAAGCGCTCGACAACCAGACCTTCTGCGGCCACCGGTCCTTCGCCATCCCCCCAGGGTTCGGCCTTGGCGATATTGATCGTCGGGAAGCTTTCCTTGCGGACATTGGTCAAATCCGGCTGGACCCCGGTGGTGGCTTCGAGCGGCAGGCGGGCGGTATCGCCGCGGGTGAAATAATATCCAGCTGCCACCCCGAGGATGATCAGCAGAATCACGATATTTCTTAGATGTTTGAGCATGCGCCAACAATAGGTGGCGTCAACCGTCCTGACAAGCGCGCTTTGACAGCGTCAGCGGCCCCGCCACCAGATCAGCAGCGCCGCCAGCGCGCCGACGGCCAGCCCGACCAGCAGTCCGGCCGATGGCTGTCCCAGAAAACCGCCGCCAATCACGCCGACAATCGCGCCCAGGGCGATGAACACGCCGCCGCCGCTGCGGTTTTCGCGTCGTTCATTGGAAGGATTGGAGGCTTGGCCGGGTGTTTCAGGATTCATGGCCAACGCCCTAGACGAGTGCGCTGGCGATGACCAGTATTTCCCGCGCAACTCTTGCTTAACCGACTGGTAACCCTAGGCCTTGAAGATATTTCCACCCGTCGCGGCTAGACGTCAGGGCTCAGGTCGGAGGCAGGGTCGCTTCCCCAAACAGGAGCCATAGATGCAACTTCCCGTATTCATTGACTCCACCCACTATAGCGCCGCGCAGTCCCTGATCACCAGCTACGGCGAGGAGGCGGGCCTGGAAGCGGCTCACCGTGCCGACAAGAGCAGATCGGTCGGAAATCATCTCCATTATTGCAAATGGCGGCAAGTCGAGCGGCTGTGCATCTTGCTGTCGATCGACCAGACCATCGGCACGGTCCACTGACCGCGCGGAGGGTCTAGCCTTCCGGGTTGCAGATGATTTCGGCGGCGCCGTCGGTCCGCACGGTACAATTCGGGCGTCCGTCAATCTGGATGCGCCCGGTCCCGAAATTGCTGATATTGGCTTCCCGCTCGACCGCGAGATGGGTGCTCGCCGGGCCGCGCTGGACGAGCGTCAGCTTTTCCGCGGTCAGGGCGGGACTTGCGAAAATGCTCGCGCCCTGCAGCTCGATCCGGGCAGCCACCGCTTCGCCGGCCATGACGATCTGGCCGCCGCCCGTCATCGCCACCGTCAGCCGGTCGGCATCGACGGCATCGATCTCGACCGTACCGAAGCCGCCGAGCCGCACCGCTGGCGTCCGCCCGGACAATTTGTCCAGCGTCACCCGCCCGGAGCCGAGATGCGACAGATTCTCGATGGCATAGCTGCTGAGATAGAGCGTGACCGGCCCGTCCTCTTCATAGGACTTGCGGTCGAGCGACCTGGGCCGCACCGATACCACCAGCTGCTTGCCATTCTTCTGCAGGGAGACGCGGTCGAGCAATTCGCGCGTCGCGCCCTCGGCCCGGGCCGACGGCCCCTTGCCCGAGGTCAGCACGACGTCGACGCCGTTGCCGATCCGGATATCGTCGAAGCCGAAAATCGAAAACTTGCGCTCCGCCGCTTCGGCCGGGGGCGACAGCATCACCAGCGCAGTGGCCAGCAGGGCCGGGAATATTTTCATAACGATGGCCATTCTCATGTCGGTCGCGCCTCGCCCGATTCCATCCAGCCGAGCCAGCGCGGAGTCTTGGGTGCATAATGGCCGTGATTGTCGTGCAGGGCGAAACCCTGGGCTTCGAACAGCTTGCTGACCGGCCGATGCAGATGGCAGCCGCCGGCGATATGTTTCCACAGCGGTTCCATCCGCTGTTGCCATTTTTCGGGACCGGCATCCGGTGCCCGGCCATGTTCAAGAAACAGGATCTTGCCGCCGGGCTTCAGCACCCGCCGCATCTCCGACAGCACCTGCGTGCCATCCTGTACCGAGCACAGGGTGAAGGTCGTCAGCACCGTGTCGAAACTGGCATCGGCAAAGGGCATCGCTTCGCCAATGCCGTCAAGAATCTCCATGGCGAAGCCGCGTTCGCGCGCTTCCCGGCGGGTATAGTCGAGCAGTTCCGGCGACGGGTCGAGGCCGGTCAGGCGGGTGACCCGGCTGCGATCGTAGAATTGCAGGTTGATGCCGCCGCCGCAGCCCAGTTCCAGCACTTCGCCTTCGGCGCGGGGCACGATTTCGCTGCGGTCCTTCATCACCGCCGGCTGCGAACAGGCGAAGCGGATCAGCCTTGGCACCGCATATTTTTCCCACAGATTTGGCATCGCCGGAGAATCTGCCACAGGCGCGGCGGTTCGCCAAGCGATTTCAGCATGTTGCCAAGTCGTTGATGCGGTCGACCGCGCCGACCTTGTTCGTCGACGCGAACGAAGCCAGCGCATCCAATTGCCTCTTCCCAAGAGGAGGATCCGAAATTGTCTCACGAGACCCTGCCCCTTCTCCCGTGCAGGAGAAGGACGAAGTAGGTCCGTCGTCAACACATCCAGGGCCAACGGCACGCTAATCGCAACAGCTCACAATCCTTCCCGCTAGCGGGGAGGACCATTTTCTTCAGCCAGACCCTCCGAAACGGGATTTGTGCATTCAGCCGCAGGTGATGTCGCCCGATCCCATGGCCCGCGACTTGCACTTGGCATCGCCGTGAATGCGGACATCACCCGATCCCATGACCTTGGCGCTGACCGAGCCGTCGGATGACAGTTCGACATCGCCGCTGCCGGCGATCGAGATATCGGCGCTCGCCGCCTTCAGCTCCTTGCCGCTGACATCGCCCGAACCGGCGATCGAGATATCGATCGAGTCCGCTGCGCCCGCTAGGACAATATTGCCCGAGCCGGCGATTTTCGAACTGAGCGATGCCGTCTTGACCCGCGCCACCCGGATGTCGCCGGCACCGGCGATGCTCAGTTTGGCGGACTCGCCCGTCATCGCGTCAATGTCGAGATTGCCCGATCCGGCCAGCTTGGCAGATTTCAGCGAGGGGGCGCTGACATAGATGGCCGCGCGATCGCTGTCGCCGCCAATGAAATTGCTGCTTTCCCGCCCGATCTTGATCGCGTCGCCGGAAATCTTGTAGCGCAGCTGCGTGATCGCATCGGCATCCCCTTCGGCGCGGATCGAGAATGCACCGGTGGTGAAGATGATATTGTCGGGCCCGGCCAGGGTTACTTCTTCAAATGCGCCGGGATTGCTGGCGCTGGTGCCGATCGGCGTGCCATCCGAAAAGCTGCTCCCGCTGCTGGAAGCTGCATCGCTGACCGCTTCGGCTATGGAGCCCTCGCAAGCCGCCAGCATTAACAGGGGTGCCAAAAACGCTAATCTCTTCATCCATTCCTCCATAGCTGTATTAATCAACTAATACGCCTGTCGGGAGCCGAGATCAACCGAAAATATCGCCTGTCCCCTTCCCGCCATGAAAAAGGGGCTGCCACATCGCTGCGGCAGCCCCCTGTCAATTTCGATCAAGTGCGATCGGCTATCGATCAATCATCCTTGTTTTCATAATATTGCGGTGCTGCAATATTGAGGATCTCGAGAATCTTGGCCAGCGCCGTCGGTTCGTCGGTTTCTTCCATCGCCGCGAGTTCGCGGGCAAGACGGCTCGACGCCGCTTCGAAAATCTGCCGTTCGGAATAGCTCTGTTCCGGCTGGTCGTCGGCGCGGAACAGGTCGCGGGTCACTTCGGCGATCGATACGAGATCGCCGGAATTGATCTTCGCTTCATATTCCTGGGCGCGGCGGGACCACATAGACCGCTTGACCTTGGGCTTGGCTTTCAGCGTTTCCATGGCTTCCTTGAGGGTCTTGTCCGATGACAATTTGCGCATGCCGACGCCTTCTGCCTTGTTGGTCGGAACACGCAAGGTCATCCGCTCTTTCTCGAAGCGCAAAACATAAAGTTCGAGTTGCATGCCGGCAATTTCTTCATTTTGCAGCTCGACAACCCGGCCAACGCCATGTTTCGGATAAACAACATAATCGCCCACATCAAAGGACAGCACATTCGCAGCCATAAAAAGCCTTTCTTGGTACATTGGAAAGAACGTTGCTCACGTTCAATTTTCGTGGTCAGTGACGAAAAAAACCCTTTCGTACATATGTTTAACGACCGAACACCTCCCGATCCCATCGGTGTCCAGCCGCCAACTGCGCCATTCTTAACAGATTCGTCACAAAAAAGCAATTTATCGTTGCGTTGCACAAATATTTAGCCCCGGAAACGAACGGTCGCCCCCGGCAATGATGCGTGCATTCTGGTCCGGTTCTAGTCGCCTTCGCCGGGCTTTTCCGAGAAGAAGGCTTCGAACTTGCCTTCCATGCCCTTATATTCGTCGGCATCTGCCGGCGGTTCGCGGCTGACCGTGATGTTCGGCCATTCTTCGGAAAATTTGGTGTTTACCTCGAGCCATTTTTCCAGGCCGTCCTCGGTGTCGGGCAGGATCGCTTCCGCCGGGCATTCCGGTTCGCAGACGCCGCAGTCGATGCATTCGCTGGGGTTGATCACCAGCATGTTGTCGCCTTCATAGAAGCAGTCGACCGGGCAGACTTCTACACAGTCCATATATTTGCATTTGATGCAGGCTTCGGTAACAACATAAGTCATGTGGTCGTGAACTCCCTAATCCGGTCCGCCAATCGAGGTCAGAAATGCCATCCTAGCTATTGCGCAAATTCTGGCACGTCAACAGTTGGTTTGGGCGCTAATTCAATTGCCAGTCTGCAGTATCTCGTAACAGGATTGAGCCTGCATGGCGCTGCTGCGCCGCTCCGGCAGCGCGATGATCCGCACCACATGCACCTGTTGGCCTTGCGGGATGGTCAGAATGTCGCCCGCGCGCACCCTGACATGGCCCCGTTCAATCCGCCGCCCGTTCATCCGCACATGACCCTGTTCGGCGAGCTTGCGGGCCATCACCCGGTTTCGGGCAAACCGCAGGAACCAGAGCAACTTGTCGATCCGCAGCGCGGGATGCGCCGCGGGAATCGAATCCGCTGGTCTGCTGGTCAAGCCGACATCCTATTTTTTCATGCTGTCCCTGAGCGCCGCCAGTTCGGCAAAGGCGCCGCCTGCGGTTGCCAGCACCGGTTCCGGCTTGCGCTTGGTCGGCGCGCCCTTTTTCACCTTCTGGTGCTTGTCGCGGGCCTTGAACGGGGGCCGGCTGTTTTTGCGCGCCATTCCCTTCCAGCGCCAATATTGCGGTTCTGCAGCAGGAGTTTCCGGTGCACCGCCCGCGTCGACTGCCGCGTCCAGCGGAGCGACAGGCGGATCCGCCGCGACAACCGGCGCCGGCGGCGCTGCGGGCGCGGGCACGACCGGCTCCGCGCTTTCGCCAGCAGCCGCATCGCCTGCGTCCGTCTCGTCCGGCGGCGAGACGCCATCACCCGCTGCCGGCGGTTGGGCCGCTTCCGGCTTGTCGTCGGTCTTGATGAAGCCCGCCAGGTCAAGCAGCGCTTCGTGGCAGTCTTTCGACAGGCCCAGCGAGGTCGCCAGCGCCGGGTCCACCGCAAAGACCGCGCCTTGCTGCCGGGCCTCGTGCGCCTGCTTGATCAGCCGCTCGACCATGTCGACCCGGACATATTCGTTGCCGATCTTGCGGAAGCCGAGCCGGGCGGCATGCTCGGGCGCGGCAAACAGATCCTGCTTGAGGTGCACCGCATTGTCCGGCGTCTGCGCGATCATCGGCTGCGCGTCATGGGCGGCGAACAGCGCCGTCCGCCACAGCACCGCGCCCGGCTTCATCAAGGCGTGATGGAAAATGTCCAGCGCCCCGAACACCAGCCCCGCCCGGCGCGCATGGCCGCGCATGTCGTTGTCGAGCGCGCGGACCGCCTGATCGATCTCGCGCCGCGACAAAATCCCGCCCGCGTCGACGATCTGCGCGAACAGCGCGCGTACCGCGGCCGGTGTTTCGGCCTCGTTGGCCAGCGCGTCGATCTTCACCAGACCCTGCAGATGCTTGGCCTTCATCGCCTCGACCCAGGCCTTGACCCGGTCGATCACCTTCTGGCTGTCGTCGGCCGGCATGTCCTTGATCGCCCGTTCGAACCGGATGTCCGGCTGCAGCAGCGTCTTGCCCCTGGCCAGAACCGCCAGCCGGCTGTCACCCCACAAGATGGTCGGCTGTCCGGCCGCGTCGGGGGCCAGCGTCAGCACCGAATCCGGTGCCTTGGCGAGCGCATCTGCATTTTCTGTCATAATCCGTCCCAAATATCTTTCTGCTGCCGCAAGCAGCATCTTGCGATCCTCTCTGCGGCTATCGGATGGGACGAGAAATTGGAAGCCCCTGAGTGTTCCAATTTCCTCTCCCTCGACCATGACCTGACCGTCATCGCCGACAACGACATCCTGCGCCAGTGTATCCTTCAGCAGACCCCGCATCAACACCCGTGTCCGCTTGTCGACAAAGCGCTGCGTCAGCAGGCTGTGCATCGCATCACTGAGCCGCGACTCCAGCGCGCGCGTGCGATCGATCATCGCCTCGGGCTGCTCCATCCAGCGTGTCTTCTGCGCGATATAGCTCCAGCTGCGCGCCGCGGCGATTCGCGCGCCGAGCGTGGCGATGTCGCCCTGGACATTTTCCAGCCGGGCGATTTCCTGGGCCATCCGGGCATGGGGGATGCGACCGTTTCCGCTCGCCAGATGGGGCCAGAGCGACGCCACGAACCGCGCCTGATGGTCCGCCCCGACCTTGCGGAAATCGGGAATGCACACGGCCTCCCACAGCAGCCGCACCTGGTCCGGCGAGCCGGCCAGCCGCACCAGCGCGGGGTCCTGCGCCAGCCGCTTCAGCACCGCGAGGTCGACGGCTTCCGGCGCCGCCTGCAGATGCCGCTCCCGCGGTTTTTCCTCCAGAGACGCGATCAGCCGGTCGACCGATCCATGGTCGGGCTCGGCGTTGCGCCAGTAGAGCCACTCCAGCCGGGGGAAGCGGTGCGATTCCAGATTTTCGATCTCTTCCGGCTGCAGGGCGTCGGAACCGGCCAGCCCGGACAGCACGCCAAAACTGCCATCCTTGTGGTGCCGCCCGGCGCGGCCGGCGATCTGGCCGATTTCGGACAGCGTCAGCCGTCGCCGCCGGCGCCCGTCAAACTTGTCCAGCGCCGCGAAGGCGATATGCGTCACGTCCAGATTGAGGCCCATGCCGATCGCGTCGGTGGCGACCAGATAGTCGACCTCGCCGTCCTGGTACATCTTGACCTGGGCGTTGCGGGTCTGCGGTGACAGCGAACCCATGACGATCGCGGCGCCGCCGTGCTGGCGCCGGAGCATTTCGGCGATCGCGTAGACATCCTCGACCGAAAAGGCGACGATCGCCGAGCGCCGGGGCAGCCGCGAAAGCTTGCGCGGGCCGGCATAGCTGAGCGTCGAAAAGCGCGGCCGGGTGATGATGTCGGCATCCGGCAGCAGCGCCTCGATCAGCGGCCGCAGGCTTTCCGAGCCGAGGATCATGGTTTCGTCGCGGCCCCGGGCGTGCAGCATCCGGTCGGTGAAAATATGGCCGCGCTCCGGATCGATGCCGATCTGCGCCTCGTCGATCGCGACAAAGGCAAATTCGCGGTCCATCGGCATCGCTTCGGCGGTGCACAGGAACCACTGCGCATCCTTCGGGATGATCTTTTCCTCGCCGGTGACCAGCGCCACCCGGTTGGCCCCTTTCAGCGCCACCACCCGGTCGTAGACCTCGCGCGCCAGCAGGCGCAGCGGAAAGCCGATCATGCCGCTCGAATGGGCACACATCCGCTCGATGGCAAGGTGGGTTTTGCCGGTGTTGGTGGGGCCGAGAACGGCGACGAGGGACGACGGGAGGTGCCGGGACATTGTCGCTACAACAGCCGATCGCGCGCCCGGTTGCAACCCCCTTGCCGGAAAAACCGGCCGGGCCGACCGCACAGCCGTGATTTTACACGGCTTGCCGCATGTCGACAGACCGCAGGCCGCCTTAATTTGACTTTAACCAACTTCCTGCACAGAGGTTGCATAGACAAAGGGTGCAAAGCTGAAAACTTGCATCACCAAGGGGTTCGTTTGTTCAAGACTATCGATGATATCGACGTGCACGGTTCGGGGGCTGCAGCGATCGCAGCGAATCCCCGCGCGTCGGCTCTGCCCGATACCCCGCTTTTCGAAGAGAAAATGGCCGATTGGCGCGAATTTCTGGCCGAGGTCGACTGGGTGCCGGATCTCGGCGTCAACATCGGCAGCCTGGCCTGGTTCCGCGGGCTGATCACCCTGCTGGCGCTGTGCGGCTTTGCCATCAGCTGCCTGCCCGATTTTGGCCCGATCGCCGGACACCGGGCCGAACCGCTGAGCGGATTTCGCGCCGATCAGGCCCGTTCGCAAATGATTGCACCTTTGGCCTATGGCTCCGACACCGGCATTCGCATGGCCGCCACCGACGCGGTGCGGCCGCTGGCGGAAAGCCCCGAACGCCCGTCCATCGAACTGGTCGCCACGCTCGGCCGCGGCGACAGCCTGCGCCGGGTGCTGCAGCGCGCCGGGGTTGCCAGCAATGAAGCCGTCGAGGTCAATGATCTGGTCGGCGGCGCCGTCTCGCTCGGCGATATCCGCCCGGGCACCAAGATCGACGTCGTCCTGGGTCGCCGTCCGGCGAAGAACCAGGCGCGGCCGCTCGACCAGCTGGCGTTCCGGGCGCGCTTCGACCTCAATCTCGAAATCGTGCGCGACGGCGGCCGGCTGAAGCTCAATCGCAAGCCGATCCTGGTCGACGACACGCCGCTGCGGATCAAGGGCTTGGTCGGATCGAGCCTGTACCGCTCTGCCCGCTCCGCCGGCGCGCCGTCGGACGCGGTGCAGAAATATCTGCAGGTCATCGGCTCGAAAATGTCGGTGTCGCGCGACATCCGCAGCACCGACGAATTTGACATCATTCTGTCCTATCGCCGCGCCGAAACCGGCGAGGTGGAGGTCGGCGAACTGATCTACGCCGGTCTCGAACGTGACGGCAAGCCCGCCGCGCAGATGCTGAAATGGCAGAGCGGCGGCCGCACCAACTGGTTCGAGGCCTCGGGCGTCGGCCAGTCGAACGGCGAGCTGGCGCGGCCGACCAACGGCCGGATCACCTCCACCTTCGGCATGCGGCGCCATCCGATCCTGCGCTACAAGCGGATGCACAGCGGGCTCGATTTCGGCGGCGGCTATGGCGCCCCGATCTACGCGGTGACCGACGGCACGGTGATCCACGCGGGGCGCAAGGGCGGCTTCGGCAATTACGTCAAGCTGCAGCATGGCGGCGGCCTCGCCTCCGGCTATGGCCACATGAGCCGGATCGCGGTCAGCAACGGCACCCGCGTCCGCCGCGGCCAGATCATCGGCTATATCGGCTCGACCGGCCTGTCGACCGGGCCGCATCTCCACTATGAACTCTATCGCGGCGGCCGCACGATCAATCCGCAGTCGGTCAAATTTGTCGAACGCGCCCAGCTCGGCGGACAGGAATTGCGTCGCTTCAAGGGCGAGCTGCAGAAGTTGCAGCGCGTCGAACCGGGCGCCGCTCTCACCGCGCTGAAAAGCGCCTCGGCCGAGGTCGAACCGGAGCGCGAGATCAACCGCCTGAACAAGCCGCTGAAAAGCTAGGCACGCGACGGGCTCACAGAAGAGTTGAGCGCCGCCGTCCGGTCGGCTAAGCCCTGCCCATGACACAGCAAGCCGCCTATCCGCACACAAGATTGCGCCGCACGCGCACCCATGGCTGGAGCCGCGAGATGGTCCGGGAACACCGCCTGTCCCCGGCGGACCTGATCTGGCCCCTGTTCATCACCGAGGGTGAAGGCGTCGAGGATCCGGTTCCGTCGCTGCCCGGCGTGTCGCGCTGGTCGGTCGACGGCATCGTCGAGCGGGCGCGGGAAGCCCGCGATCTCGGCATCCCGTGCATTGCCCTGTTTCCCAACACGCAGGCCGACAAGCGCAGCGATGACGGCAAGGAAGCGCTCAACCCCGACAATCTGATGTGCCGCGCGACCCGGGCGGTCAAGGACGCGCTGGGCGACGATATCGGCATCCTGACCGATGTCGCGCTCGATCCCTACACCAGCCACGGCCAGGACGGGCTGATCGACGACCGCGGCTATGTCGAGAATGACCGGACGCTCGACATGCTGGTCAAGCAGGCGCTGAACCAGGCCAATGCCGGCGCCGACATCATCGCCCCGTCCGACATGATGGACGGCCGGGTCGGCGCGATCCGCGACGTGCTGGAACTCGCCAACCACCATAATGTCCAGATCATGGCCTATGCAGCCAAATATGCCAGTGCCTTCTACGGCCCGTTCCGCGACGCGGTCGGGTCGGGCGGCCTGCTGAAGGGCGACAAGAAGACCTACCAGATGGATCCCGCCAACGGCGACGAGGCGCTCCGCGAGATCGCCCTCGACATCGCCGAGGGCGCGGACAGCATCATGGTCAAGCCGGGCCTCGCCTATCTCGACATCATCTACCGCGCCAAGTCGCAGTTCAGCGTACCGGTCTTCGCCTATCAGGTGTCCGGCGAATATGCGCTGGTCAAGGTCGGGGCCGCCGCCGGCATCGGCGACCATGACGCGCTGATGATGGAGAAGCTGATCGCGTTCAAGCGCGCCGGCTGCAGCGGTATCCTGACCTATTTTGCCGCCGATGCGGCGCGCCTGATGCATGGCTGAGAATTCCCCGGATATCGTGCTGGAAACCGACCGGCTGCTGCTGCGCAAGTGGCGCAAAAGCGATGTCGAGCCGTTCATGGAGCATCTCAACACCCGCAACGTGATGCGCTGGCTGGGCGGCGTCCAGAACCAGGAAAAATTCGACGCCGCGATTCTGCGACTCGAGGGATATGACCGCGATTTCGGCCACACCTTCTGGATCGTCGAGCGCAAGTCCGACGGCGAAATACTGGGATTCTGCGGGCTGAAGCGGCTCAATGCGCCGCAGCCCAAGCTGACCGGCGCGCACGAGATCGGCTGGCGCCTGCGCGAGGATGCCTGGGGCAAGGGCTATGCCCGGGAAGCCGCCAGCGCCTGCATGGAGGCCGCCTTTGCCCGCTGGAACGCGCCCTTCGTGGTCGCATTGACCGTTGCCGGCAACGAACCCAGCTGGGGCTTGATGAAGCGGCTGGGTATGGTCCATTGTCCGGAACTCGACTTTCACGATGCCAATTATGGCGAAGACCTGAACCCGACCATTGTCTACAAAATCACTGCTGAAGACTGGAATGCAAGACCATGACCGACCCCCTTATCCTGCCGTTCAACGGCAAAAGCCCGAAAATCCACCCCAGCGCCTTCATCGCGCCGGGTTGCAAGATCATCGGCGATGTCGAGATCGGCCCCGAATCGAGCGTCTGGTACAATTGCGTGATCCGGGCCGACGTGAATTTCATCCGCATCGGCGCGCGCAGCAATATCCAGGACGGCACCACCATCCATTGCGACAGCGCCACGCCCGCCACGCCCAACGGCAATCCCACGATCATCGGCGATGACGTGCTGGTCGGCCATATGGTGATGCTGCACGGCGCGACGCTCGAGGACCGGGCCTTTGTCGGCCTGAGCACGACGGTGATGGACGGATGCGTGATTGAGGGCGATGCGATGCTTGCAGCCGGTGCCATCCTGACGCCGAACAAGCGCATCCCGACCGGCCAGCTGTGGGCGGGTTCCCCCGCCAAGTTCATGCGCGACCTGCCGGAACAGGCGATCGCCGGCATGCGGCTGGGCGTTGCCCATTATGTCGAGAATGCCAAGGCGCACAAGGCGGCGCTCGAGGCGGCGGGCCAGTAGCCGGCGCCGTTTACCGGGCCTGCTTGACGATATGCTCCAGAACGGCGGGATATAGGGAGCGGTCGAACTTGCAGCCGTAGGTAAAGCCGGATTTCCACTGGACATGGGCCGGCAGCATTTCGAGTCCGGGAATCATCACGAAAATGGCGGTGCCGACATCCAGCTCGGCCGGACATTTCACCTGGAAGCCGGTGGTCGAAAGATCCCGCATCGCGCTTTCGAAGAAGCTTCGGTCGCGCGGCTTGATCTTGACGGGGCAATGCACAACCGACCGATCTCCCGAACGGCGGCGTTCCCAACCGCCAATTCCACTGTTTCTCTGCACAAATTTGACCCGCGATAGTTAGATTGGGCCGTGCCTCTAACGAAAGCGGCGCCTGCGGATATAAACATAGGTTAACTTTCCCGCGCAGCGGGCGTTAGCGGAGCCTGCCCTTGAGACCGTCAATCGCGGCCTGCTGGTCGGCCACTTGCTGCTCGACCTGGCGCTGCTGCGCCATGATCGCCGCGCTGCCCTCGCTCGGAGCGTCCAATTCGGACTCGAGCTGCTGCAGGTAAAGGCGGTCAATATCGGCGAGGGCCTCGACCGACGGGCTGCGCTCAATCTCGAGCGCGGCCAGCTCCATCTGCGCGACAACCCATGATTCGCTCGACTCGGCGGACCCCCGTGCGGCATCGACCCGGCTGCGGACGCCC
Source organism: Parasphingorhabdus sp. (assembly GCF_036964565.1). Classification (GTDB taxonomy): domain Bacteria; phylum Pseudomonadota; class Alphaproteobacteria; order Sphingomonadales; family Sphingomonadaceae; genus Parasphingorhabdus. The sequence continues at coordinate 295,807 of NZ_JBALTN010000004.1, forward strand.
GGCAACCGTTCGAGAAACAGGTCATGCGCCGCGCGGCTTTGTGCGACCGCCGCGTCGAGCTTGAGCTGGGTCGCAGTCGGCAGCGGTGCGAGCACCGGTGCGGCCACGGCCGGCTCTTCGATCGGCTGGTCCGTCTCATAGGGACGCTTCTGCAGCGACGGAAAGTCCCCCTCCTGCATCGCGCAACCGGACAGCATGGCCGTGATGATCATCACCGAAGCGGAGAGTTTTTTCATTGTCCTGTCCTTACGAGAGGCTTATCCGCTCTGCAACGGCGAATCTCCACCGGCTAGGCGGAGCATTGCCTGACCGGCCTGCCTGGCCAGAAATTGCCTTAAGCTGGTTGACAGCGCCAGCCTCATCGGTTAGCTGCCCACTCTTTCCAGCGTGAGCCGAAGGACTCGCGTTAACGGTCTTGTGCGCTGGAACCATAAATTTGAAACGGAAACATAGCCATGTTCGCAATTGTGCGCACCGGCGGCAAACAATATCGGGTTGCCGCAGGAGATATTATCGCAGTCGAAAAACTAGCCGGTGAAGCTGGTGATTCGATTACCCTGGACGACGTTCTGCTGGCCGGCGACGGCGACGACATCAAGGACGTCAAGGGCCTGACCGTCTCGGCTGAAATACTCGGACAGGAAAAAGGCGAGAAGGTTATCATCTTCAAGAAGCGCCGCCGGCATAATTATCGCCGCAAGAACGGCCATCGCCAGCAGCACACCGTGCTGAAGATCAGCGCGATCGGTTCCGAAAAGGCGCCGAAGAAGGCTGCTCCGAAGAAGGAAGCCGCTCCGGCTGAAGAAAAGCCGGCCGCAAAAGCCAAGGCAGCTCCCGCTGACAAGGCTCCGGCCGAAAAGGCACCGGCGAAAAAGGCCGCTGCGAAAACCGAATCGAAACCCGCCGCTGCCAAGAAGGCACCAGCGAAGAAGCCAGCCGCCAAGAAGCCGGCTGCGAAGAAAGAGGACTAAACCATGGCACATAAAAAAGCAGGTGGTTCATCCCGCAACGGGCGCGACTCGGAAGGTCGTCGCCTGGGCGTCAAGAAATTCGGCAGCGAAGCTGTTGTCGCAGGCAATATCATCATCCGCCAGCGCGGAACCCGCACCCATGCGGGTCGCAATGTCGGCATGGGCAAGGATCACACCCTTTTCGCGCTCATCGACGGCAAGGTGGAATTCCACAAGGGCAAGCTCGGCCGCAAATATGTGTCGGTCGACGCCATGGCGGAAGCCGCAGAATAACCGGATAATCGATAAAGGGTTATCCACCAGTGGATGACCCGGCAGGTTCGACAGAACCGTCAATTTCAGGGAGAGGGTCATCCTCTCCCTTTTTTTTATCTCCCTGTCGGAACGTCACGGTCTTGTAACGGTAAACCCCTAGCGGGCTAACCAGTGAAGACGGGGGCGTCGCAAATTGACAATGGAGAGTCCCGATGTTTGCCGTTACCCCGAGATTGTTGCTGAGACCCGGCTGGCCCGAAGATGCGGAAGCGCTGTTCGCCACGATCAACGATGAAGCAATTGTCCGCAATCTGGCGCGCGCGCCCTGGCCCTACCGGCTGGAGGATGCCCGCGCGTTCCTGTCACTGCCCACGGACATCGCCAGCCCCCGCTGGCTGATCTTCAGCCGGATCGGTGGCCCTCCGACCCTCGTCGGATGTATCGGCCTCGATACGCTGGACAATGGCGATGCCGAACTGGGCTACTGGATCGACCGGTCCTTTTGGGGTCGCGGCTTCGCCACCGAAGCCGGCATGGCGGTGCTGGAGAATGCCCGGACATTGGGCCACAGGCGCCTGGTCGCCAGCCATTTTGCCGACAATCCCGCCTCTGCCTCGGTGCTGCGCAAGCTGGGATTCCGGCCGACCGGCGAAACCGTGGAACGGTTCAGCCGCGGCCGTGGCACCAGCGTGCCGGCGAACGGCTATGCGTGCCTGCTGGAGGATGAGCAGGACAGCGATCTCATGCGACCGCTGGCCGCCTGATCAGGCGACTTTCCGCAGCGGCTCGGCAGGCAGCGCCTGACCGCCGGCATCCGCCACGACCATGATCGCCGCCTCATATTCGCTTTCCGCCAGCCGGATAAGGGGGCGGTCGTCGATATCCCAGGGATGGAAGCCGGGCTTGAAGAACTGCAGCAGCGGGCCCAGCGTCCGCCGGAATGGCGCCTTGGCGACCAGCGCATAATGGGCCAGCCCGAACCAGGCCCGCGGCCCGGAAATGCCGTCCTGCCGCAACAGGTCGAGAACGCCCTTGGCGCGGTTCTTGGTAAAGCCCAGCGTGATCTTTGCCATGAAGGCAGACCGCACCAGCCAGCATTTCAGCGGATGCCAGTCCCTCGTCACATGCAGCCAGATATCGAAGGCCACGCCCTTGTGCTCGACTTCCTCGGACGCATGCCACAGCCACAATTTGCGCTGCTCGCTATCGGCCTCCTCAAAATGCGACGGGTTCGAAATCACCTCAGCCGCCAGGATCGCGGTAATATGCTCGATGCACATGGTGGCCACGAGATGCGCCATTTCCGGTTGGGCGCGGATGCCGTTGACGACATCGTCAATCGTCCGCTCGAGCCGGCTGATATCGAAATCGCAATCCTTCAGATGTTCGTTGAAGCAGTGATGCTCGCGGCTGTGAATGGCTTCCTGCTGGATGAACGCGCGAATCTCCTGCTGCAGTTTCGGCGGCACCCGCTTGCGGAATTTCTTGACCGACTCGATGAAGAACAGCTCGCCGGCCGGAAAGGTGACGGACAGGGCGTTGAAAAAGGCGGAAGCGAAAGGATCGCCGCCGATCCAGCGGCGGCGATCGATCACCGCGCTGGAAAAATTGCGGTTGCGGGGACGGATATTGAGGTCATCGGGGGTGGCGCTTTTTCTGCACCCTTGATTGTCGGCCGCTGCATCAGCGGTAGTCGGAGCAATGTCCATATCTGCCGGTGTACCTCCCAGTACTGAATCCATTTGTGCGACCAAATTTGATCGGTCAGGGATAGACAAGGAAGGTTAAATTTCGGCCACCCGGGATGCTTTACAGGGATGGTGAACAAGAGGTAAATTTGACCGGAAACAGCCGGAAACCGGGCAATCGGACCATTAACAATATTGTGCAAATTTCGGTTTATTTGCGCTGGTAGCGAAAATACCAGACATCGTGGCCCTGCCGCCGCGCCTTGGCCTCGTAGCGCGTTTCCGGCCAGCCGCCCGGACGGTTTTTCCAGTCGTCGGGACTGGCGCACAGCCAGTCAAATTCGCTGCGCTGGCCCATGATCATGCAGGCCCATTCCAGATAGACCGGATGATCGGTGCCAAAGCGGAATTCCCCGCCCGGCCTGAGCTTGGCCGCGATCAGGTCGAGCGGCCCGTGATTCATGAACCGCCGTTTCGCATGACGCGCCTTCGGCCATGGATCGGGATGCAGCAGATAGACAAAGCTCAGCGTCCCGTCGGGAATGCGCTCGAGCACGTCGAGCGCATTGCCCATGTGCAGCCGGACATTGCCGAGATGCTGGTTGCGGACGTGCTGCAAGGCGCCGACCACGCCGTTGAGATAGGGCTCGCAGCCGATGAAGCCGTGATCGGGCAGCATGTCGGCGCGGCTGGCCAGATGCTCGCCGGCGCCAAAGCCGATTTCGAAATGCAGCGGTTGGTCAGCGCCGAACAGCGATGCGGCCGTCACCGGCCCCTCGGTCGGCACGGCGATCTGCGGCAGCAGCTTTTCGACCAGGTCGACCTGCTGGTCGCGCAGGGCATGGCCCTGACGCCGGCCGTAGAGCTGGCGAATTGTGGTCGGATCGCCGTCCTTGTAGGCGGTCATAGGGGCACCCCGATCGCTGGCATATTGCCGTCAGATCGCGGCCTTGAGCGCGTCCACCAGATCGGTCTTTTCCCAGCTGAACAGGTCGCCGTCCGCCTTGCGGCCGAAATGGCCATAGGCCGCGGTCGGGCCGTAGATCGGCTTGTTCAGACCGAGATGGGTGCGGATGCCCTTGGGCGTCAGGCGCACCAGCTTCGGCAAGATCTCTTCCAGCTTCTCTTCGCTGACCTTGCCGGTGCCGTGCAGGTCGACGTTGATCGACAGCGGCTCGGCCACGCCGATGGCGTAGGACAGCTGGATCGCGCAGCGCTTGGCGAGGCCGGCGGCGACAACATTCTTCGCCAGATAGCGGGTGATATAGGCGGCCGAGCGGTCGACCTTGGTCGGATCCTTGCCGGAAAAGGCGCCGCCGCCATGCGGGCTGGCGCCGCCATAGGTGTCGACGATGATCTTGCGACCGGTCAGGCCGGCGTCGCCGTCGGGGCCGCCGATTTCGAAACGGCCGGTCGGGTTGACGTGGATCACCGTCTTGTCGGTGATGAAGCCCTCGGGCAGCACCTGGTGGAACACGCCCATCACATAGTCGCGCAATTCCTGGTACAGCGCCGGATTGTCGCTGTCCTTGTAATAGCCCGGTGCGTGCTGGGTGGAGACCACCAGCGCGATCGCCTCGACCGGCATTTCGTCGACATAGCGCAGGGTCACCTGGCTCTTGCTGTCGGGTTCCAGAAACGGCGCCTTGCCGCTGTGCCGGTCGTCCGCCATCTGCTTCAGGATGCGGTGCGAATAGTGCAGCGTGGCCGGCATCAGGTCGGGCGTCTCGTCGCTGGCATAGCCGAACATGATGCCCTGGTCGCCGGCGCCCTCGTCCTTGTTGCCGCTTTCGTCCACGCCCTGGGCGATATGCGCCGATTGCGGGTGGAGATAATTTTCGAAGACCAGGTTCTCCCAGTGGAAGCCGTCCTGCTCGTAGCCGATTTTCCGGACCGTTTCGCGGACCACCGCCTCGATTTCGGCCTGCGCGCCCTCGGACCAGGTGCCGTCGGTATCGATCATGCCCTTGCCGCGCACTTCGCCGGCGAGCACCACGCGGTCGGTGGTGGTCAGCGTTTCGCAGGCCACCCGCGCTTCCGGATCCTTGGACAGGAACAGATCGACGATGGCATCGGAAATCTGGTCGGAAACCTTGTCGGGGTGACCTTCGGAGACCGATTCGGAGGTGAAGATAAATTCTGAACGCATGATAAATTCCTGTTTTTGACCAGAAAGAGGCTGGCCGAGGTGACATAAGGAAAAGTTTATATGCGCTTTAGCGGCCGCGCGCCCGAATGGCAATGGCGGATAGCAGCAAAACCAGCGCCAAAAGCAGCGGCAGGATATTGCCATAGCGCGCGAAAAGCGTCGGCGCCTGCGCTGCCGGCAGGCTGCTGTCGATCCGGCCGGCCTGTGCCATCGGCACGCTGGCGCGGACCGCGCCCGTGGCGTCGATCACCGCCGAGATGCCGGTCGGGGTGGAGCGGATCACGGGCAGTCCTTCCTCGATCGCCCGCAGCCGCGCCTGGGCCAGATGCTGCGGCGGGCCCCAGCTACCGAACCAGGCGTCGTTGGAAGGGTTGAAGATGAAGTCCGGCCGGTTGCCGCGATCGACCACCTGTCCGGAAAAGATGATTTCATAGCAGACCTGCAGCCCGGCCTTGCCGAACGCGCCGAGGTCGAGCGAGCGGGCACCGGGCCCCGGCCAGAAATCGAAATCGCCGGGCGCCAGCCGCGACAGGCCGATCGCCGACAGCAGCGGCCGCATCGGCAGATATTCGCCATAGGGGACGAGGTGCGACTTGTCGTAGCGGCCGAGCAATTCGCGGTCGGCGTCCATCGCGAAGACGCTGTTGCGCGCACCGACCGCGCGCCCGCCGGCCGCGTCAAATTCCAGCTTCAGCGCGCCGAGCAGCAGCACGTCGCCCGGTCGCATCAGCGACGCCAGCTGCTGGCGAATCAGCGTCGGCGGCCGGCCGTAATAATAGCGCGCCGGATAGCCGGTCTCGAGATAGTCGGGGATCGCCGCCTCCGGCCAGAAGATGATCCGCGGCCGGTCGTCCTCGCGCAGCGTCAGCTGCGCCAGCTTGGTCAGATTGCGGTCCTCATAGCCCGCCTTCCACTTGTCCTGCTGGCCGATATTGGGCTGCACCACGGTGATCAGCGGCTGGTCGGCGGCAATCGCGCCGACCGCCCGGGGCGGGATCAGCGACAGGATCGCAAAGCCCAGCACCAGCGGCAATCCGGCCCGCCACTGTCTGCGCGCCAGCAGCCACAGCCCGCCGGCCCCGGCAAACAGCAGCACCGAGAGGCCGTAGGAGCCGATCAACATGCTGAAATCCGGCATCCGGCCAAGCGGCAGCACGATCGTGCCGAGCGGGCTCCAGATGAAGCCGCTGAACACCCAGCTGCGCAGCCATTCGGTGACGATCCACATGCCCGCCAGCGCGATCACCAGCACCAGCGGCCGGCCCTTGCCGATCCACCAGCCGCCGAGCGCGGCCAGCGCCGGATAGACCGCCAGATAGAGCGACAGCAGCACAACCGCGACAAAGCCCAGCCATTCCGGCATCGCCGCCTGGAAGGTGAAGGCCTTGGCGATCCAGTTGAGGCCGACGACAAAATGGCCCAGCCCAAACAGCCAGCCGCTGAACAACGCTGCCTTGCGGCTTGCCCCCTGCATCAGCACCGCGAGCCACAGTGCCAGCGCCAGCACCGTCAGCGGCCACAGATTGAGCGGCGCAAAGCCGGTTGCGCTCACCCCGCCCGCCAGCAGCGAGATGATATGGGGATGGCGGGTGATGATTTGCTGCAATTTGGACACCGGCGGCTTTTGCCGCTTTCGGTGCAGCCATTCAATTGCTAATTGCCGAAAGCGCGATTTGCTTGCTACTATCGTGCGATGAACCCTCTGCCCATCCTGATGCTGGCCCTGCTGCAGCCGGCCGCCGCCCCGCCCGTGCCGCTGGACGCGGGCCAGAAGCGCGACCTGTCCTGCGTGGCGATCCTCGCGATCATCGCCTCGGAACAGGAGCGCGGCGTCGAAAGCGCGCTGGCCTATCCGCTGCTGACCGAGCGCGGCGCGACCTATGCCGGGCTGGTCGGAGAGCGGATCATGGCCGACACGGGCCGCAGCCGCGAGCAGGTGCGCGAAGCGATACTGGCCGCGGTGGCCGCCCAGCAGGCGATGGCGGCCAGCGCCGCCGATCCGGACGAGTTGCTGCGCAGCGAAATGGCCGCCTGCCTGCCGCGGCTCGACGCCGCCGTGCCGCCCAAGCCGAAACCCGACCTGACCCAGTGCGCCGGCATGCTGCAGCTCGCCTATGAGCAAGTCTACAGCCGCGAGGGCCTGTCCAAGACCGCGCAGGATCTCAAGACGCTGGCCGCGGTGCTGGACAGCCGCGCCCGCGACCGGATGCGCGCCGAAGGACTCAGCGGCCAGGAGAGCGACATCATGCTAACGCAGGGCCGGGAGGCGATGCTGGCCGATGCGAGGCAGCGCGAGGCGCAGGGCCTCGGGGCCGATCTGGATATCGACCATTGTTTCGTTCTCGCCGCACCAGAGGAAAAGCAGCCGCGCAATGAACACTGATTCCGGCCCGACGCTCCGCCCCTTTCACCTCGCCTTTCCGGTCGATGATCTCGATGCCGCGCGCGCCTTTTACGGCGACCTGATGGGCTGTCCTGAAGGCCGAAGCGACAGCCACTGGATCGACTTCAGCCTGTACGGGCACCAGATTGTCACCCATCTCGACCCGGATTTCGCGGCCCGGCCGCTGGTCAACCCGGTCGATGGCGAACAGGTGCCGGTGCCGCATTTCGGCGTCGTCCTGACCATGGCCGACTGGCAGGCGCTGGCCGACCGGCTGGCCGCTGCCGGCGTCGCCTTCGTCATCCCGCCCACCGTCCGCTTTCGCGGCCAGGTCGGTGAGCAGGCGACGATGTTCTTTCAGGACCCGAGCGGCAACGCGCTGGAATTCAAGGCCTTCGCCAGCGACGACAAGCTGTTCGCCAAGGGCTGATTGGCCACATTCGTCATCCTGAACTGGTTTCAGGATCTCCATCGGCCCTGCACAATCTATCGGGATCCTGAAACCAGTTCAGGATCACGAGAGCGGGATGGTTTGCTGATGCGCTTGCCCTGGTCGTTCATCCTCAGCCGCTCGCAGGACGCCTTAATTCTCCCTTCTCCCGCGAGGGAGAAGGGATCAGCTATCCCGCTCCGTCTGCCGCGCTCGCCGCCCTAGCCTTCGTGTTCGCTTTTCCAGCGATCGAGCGCGCCGACCAGCTGCCGCTCCGCCATGTCGCGGGCGGAATCGCGGGCGAGGCCCAGCGAACCGGACAGGCGGTCGCCGATCAGCGCGTCGCCCAGCGCCATCAGCACCAGCGTCAGCGTGTCCTCGTGCATCTCGCGGTCCTCGTGCCCGCCCTCGCCGATATCGTCGACCAGCGCGTGGATCGCATCGACGATCGGGTCGAGCGCGTCCTCGTTGCCGGTCAGCATCATCCACGACCAGAGCGCGGCCGCCCCCTGCTTGTCAAACGCGTCAAAGGTCAGGTCGACGATGTCGCGCACCGACCCCTCGCCGGTCCGCGACTTGAGGATCGCCTGGCCGATGGTCCCGCAAACTTCGTTCGACAGATAGGCGGCCAGCGCCTTCTGCAGGCCGGAAGCGGAACCGAAATGGTGCAGCAGATTGGCATGGGTCCGGCCGATCCGTCCGGCCACGGCCTTGAGCGTCACCGACTGCGGACCGGTTTCGATCAGCAGGTCGCGCGCGGCGCCCAGCGCCATGCTGCGGCTTTCTTCCGGGGAGAGACGTCGTTTCGCTATTGACATTTGTGTAAGTAGCCTTATTTTCAGTGCTGTTAGCTATAGTCTGCATTTCACAAAATGGAAGTATCGGATGAATATGCACAGCGCCGTCAGCGGCGAACCCGCCCCGATCGATACGCCGACCCCCGTCGGCCATGAAATCACCCCGCGCGACCGCCGGTTCGGACGGGAAACCGGACTGGGTCCGGACAAATATTGGCAGAACGGCGACCCGGTCGCGACCGCCTTCTACAATTGCCTGTCGCTCACCTTCCCGCGCGGCGAGGCCTTCTTCATCGAAAGCGTCAAGCAATTCCGCGACCGCACACCGGCCAAGCTGCAAAAGGAAATCCGCGCCTTCATCCAGCAGGAGGTGATCCACAGCCGCGAGCATCTGGCGTTGAACCGGCGGGTCGAGGAACAGGGCTACGACACCAGCCGGATCGAGCAGCGCGTCACCGAATCACTGGAGATGACCAAGGGCCGGCCGAAGATCACCAATCTCGCCGCCACGATGATCCTCGAACATTTCACCGCGATCATGGCCCAGCAGTTTCTTGCCAACCCCCGCCACTGGCAGGATTCAGACCCCGAAACCGCCGATCTTTGGCGCTGGCACGCGCTCGAGGAGATCGAGCACAAGGGCGTCGCCTATGACACATGGCTTCATGCCACCTCCGGCTGGAGCCGCTGGCAGCGCTGGAAGGTGAAGGCGCTGATGATGCTGGTCATCACCCGCAATTTCTGGGGCAACCGCTGGAACGACACGCTCGACCTGCTTGCGCAGGACGGCATGACCGGATGGCGGGTAAAGCTGCGGCTGCTGAAATTCCTGCTGGTGAAGCCCGGCATTGCGCGGGCGATCATCGTCCCGTGGTGCAAGTTCTTCCTGCCCGGCTTTCATCCGTGGAACGAGGACGACCGGCACCTGATCCGGCGCGCCGAGAGCGACTATGAAGCGGCCGTCACCGGACGCCCTGCCTCCGCATAGCAACGGGGTCAGGACGGCAGCGGTCAGTGCGCCGCCTTGCTGACATCGACCTTGTCGACCCATTCGGGAAAGAAGCTTGGTTCCCGGTTGGACCAGCCGGGCGCGGTTGCTGCCGCTTCGCTGATCGACTGCAGCAGGCCCTTGCGGGTTTTCGGGTGGAGATGGGGCAGCGCCGAGGCCGCGCAAAAGGCGCCGGGCAACCACGGACGCGACTCCGGACCCAGCAGGCGTTCGTAGAGGAAGCGGAAGGCAGGAAAGCTCTGGATACGGCCCTGTCCGAGATCATAGGCGGCGAGCGAGATCAGCTGGGGCAGAAAGGTTTCGATGCTGTCGATGGCGCAATCCTGGGGGATCGCCTTGCGGATTTCGGCGAGCTTGCGGTACAGCTTCATCTGGACCTGGATACCCGCTTCCTCGACCGCATCGCGCGACCAGGTCTCGATCGCGTCGGACCGCTCGAGACCGACATCCAGCGATCGCCGGATATAGCGCTGGGTCGCCGAGCTGAAGCTCGCGAACTCCTTCATTTCGGCCAGCGTCATGGCGCCTGGCACCGGGCGGATTTCCTTGGTCATGTCGTCGCAACTCCTCATGGATCTATTGCACAGGGACATTAGACCCAAAGATGGTTAGCAACGGGTTAACCAAGGCGGATTATTCGCCCGCGCCCTGGCAGAAATTGTAAAATTGCGCGCCGTTCTTCGAAAGTTTCGACCAACAGCAAGCCTGTTTCGACCGGGCACGATTCGCCTAGAGACAATGGCTACCATATTGTCCTAAGCTGGCTCGAAATGGTGAATTGAACAAATATGAGAAAATTTGAACTGGGAAATCACAAGCCGTCGGTCGGCCATCAGGTCGCGATCCTGTCGATACTCGGATTCTGGCTGTTCTATGTGATTATCCTGACGCTGCGCGCGTCGATCGGTGACTGGCCGGCACAGGGCGAAATGGCGATGCGCCGCATCTTCGTCACCATTGTCGGCGTAGGCATCACCTATCTTCTCTACCTGATGCTGCGGCTGTTCGAAAGCAAGCCGCTGTCGACCCGGATCATCACAGCCTTCGCGGCGGCCATCCCCTGCGCGATCATCATCGCCTGTTTCAACTATGTCGTGTTCAACGTCTATTATCCGGAGAATCTGTGGGACGAGGCGCATGTCGAGGAAATGCGCAAATATATGGAACAGGACAACTACGCCCTCAAGGCGATTTCCGAGGACGCCACCTCGCGCTTTTTCTTCATTGTCAGCTGGGCCTCGCTCTACATGACACTCAGCTATGCCGGCGAGGTCCGCCAGGTCGAGCGCAAGGCGGCCCGCTTCGCCCAGGCCGCGCAGGATGCCGAGCTGCGGTCGTTGCGCTATCAGGTCAACCCGCATTTCCTGTTCAACACGCTCAACAGCCTCAGCACGCTGGTGATGCGCAGCCAGCCGGAAGAGGCCGAGGAGATGATCCTCAACCTGTCGAAATTCTACCGCACCAGCCTGTCCGGCGATCCGCTTGAGGACGTACCGCTGTCGGACGAGGTGCACCTGCAGAATCTCTATCTCGATATCGAGGCCGTCCGCTTTCCCGATCGGCTCCGGACCAGCGTCAACATTCCAGACGATCTGCTCGGCGTGCTGGTCCCCGGTCTGATCCTGCAGCCGCTGGTCGAGAATGCGATCAAGCACAGCGTCGCCCACAGCAAGCGCCCGGTCACGATCACGATCAGCGCCCGGTCGGACGGCGACAACCTGATCCTCACCGTCGCCGACGACGGCGATCCGCGGCCGGTCGACCTGCAGGACGACGGCAAGAGCAACGGCATCGGGCTTGCCAATGTCCGCGACCGGCTGGAAACCCGCTTTGGCCGTCAGGCCAGCCTGCAGACTGTACGTCCGGCCGAAGGCGGCTATATTGCGCAGCTCACCCTCCCGTTGATGCTGGACAATCCATGACCGAAGAAAACGCTCCCCGGCCCCTGACCACGCTGATCGTCGACGACGAGCCGCTGGCGATCGAGCGGCTGCAGCTGCTGTGCGCCCGGCAGCCGGAAATCAACCTGATCGGCACCGCCAGCGATGGCGAGGCGGCGCTGCGACTGACCGAACAGCTGAAACCCGACCTGCTGCTGCTCGATATCGCCATGCCCGGCAAGGACGGTCTGGATGTTGCCCGGGCGCTGTCCGGCAAGCCCGATGCCCCCGCGATCATCTTTGTCACCGCCTTCGACCGGTTCGCGGTCGAGGCCTTTGACGTGGCGGCGATCGACTATGTCCTGAAGCCGGTGGAGAATGCGCGGCTGACGCTGGCCATTTCGCGGGTTCGCGAACGCACGGCAGAGCCGCGCGCCAGCGGCGACGACTCGCCCTGGGCGGAAGAATTCTGGGTGCCATACAAGTCCGAGCTGCGCCGCATCGTCGCCGCCGAGATCGACCGGGTCGAGGCGGAGCGCGACTATATGCGGCTGCATGTCGGCACCGTCAGCTATCTGCTGCACCAGACGATCACCGGGCTGGAGGAACGGCTCGATCCCGACCAATTCATCCGCCTGCACCGCTCGCATCTCGTCCGCCGCGACTGGATCGCCGGCCTGCGCCACGATGGCGGCGGCGTGTGGATCGCCTGCCTCAAGTGCGGCACCGAGATCCGCATCGGCCGTACCCATCTGGCGGAAGCGAAAAAGCTCGCCGGCAAATAGCCGGAGCCGTCGGCGCTAGGCCTCCGGCAGCTCCGCCAGCAGCTTGTCCAGCGTCGCCGGATAGTCCCGCACCCGGATCCCGGTGGCGTTGTAGATCGCGTTGGTCACCGCGGCGGCCGCGCCGCAAATGCCGAGTTCGCCGATGCCCTTGGCCTGGATCGGGCTGGCCCATTGGTCGCGCTCCTCGAGCAGCACCACCTCGATCTGCGGCACGTCCAGGTTGACCGGCACGTGATATTCCGCGAGGTCGTGGTTGACGAGATGGCCATCGCGATTGTCGAACACCAGCTCCTCGGTCAGGGCGCTGCCAATCCCCCAGATCATCCCGCCATAGCATTGCGAGGTTGCGGTCTTCTCGTTCAGGATCCGGCCCGCGCCAAACACGCCGAGCATCCGCCGCACCCGGGTTTCGCCGGTCACCGCGTTGACCGCGACCTCGGCAAAATAGGAGCCGTAGGTCGCCTGCTGCATTTCCTCGAGCGTCTGGCCGGGTTCGATATGCCCTTCTGCGGACAGCGTCTCGCCGTCCAGAATCTCCCGGATCGAACGGGCTTCCTGGCCCGACCCGGCCTTGCCGTTGCCCAGTCGCAGCTCCGCTTCGTCGATCTCCAGCTTGCCGGCGATCGCCCTCCGGATCTCCTCGCAGGCCAGGAACACCGCCGAACCGCTGGAAGATGCACCCCAGGACCCGCCCGATCCCGGACCGGACGGCAAATCGCTGTCGCCCAGCCTGGTCTCGACCCGGTCCGCCGGCAGACCGAGCATGTCGCACGCGATCTGCGTCAGGATCGCATAGGTGCCGGTGCCGATATCGGTCATGTCGGTCTCGACCAGCGCGCGGCCATCGGCGTGCAGCGTCACCCGCGCCCTGGCTTCCGACAGGATATTGACCCGGGCCGCGCCGGCCATGCCGTGGCCGATCAGCCACTCGCCCTCGCGCAGCGATCCGGGCTTGCGGTTGCGCTTGTCCCATTCGAATATCTTGGCGCCCTCGTCGAGCGCCTCGGTGAACCGGCGGGAGGAATAGGGGATATCCTGTTCCGGGTGACGGTCGGGGACATTGCGCTTGCGCAGGTCCACCGGATCGATGCCGGCGGCTTCCGCCAGTTCGTCCAGCGCATTTTCCAGCACCTGCATGCCGACCGCCTCGCCCGGTGCGCGGACCGAGCCGCCGCAGGTCCGGTTGATCCGCGCCACCTCGATGCCGAGCTTGCGATGCTTGCCGCCATAGAGAAAATGCGTCGCCTGCGTCACCGGCTCGTAGAAGCTTTCGCCCGGCAGGTTGGACACCAGGCATTCGTGGCCGATGCCGGTCAGCACGCCGTCGGCATCGCAGGCCAGCCGCACGTGCTGCCGCGTCTCCGACCGGCGCATGGTGGTTTCGAACACCTGCGGCCGCGACAGCGCCACGCACACCGGCTGGCCGACTTCCTTCGCCGCGATCGCCGCCGAGACCGCCTCCGGCGAAATCCCGAGCTTCGAGCCAAAGCCGCCGCCGACATAGGGCGACAGCATCCGGATATTGTCCGGCACGATGTGCAGCGCGTCGGCCAGTTCGTTGATATTATAATTGAGCATCTGGTAGCTGCCGCGCAGCGTCAGCTTGTCGCCGTCCCAGCTGGCCATCGCGCAATGCGGCTCCATCGCCGCGCTATTGTGGCCCGGCGTGCGGTAGACCTGGTCGACGGTGAAGGCGGCGTCGTGCATCGCCCGGTCGAGATCGCCCTGCTCGAACTGGTCATCCTCCGGCAGATCGGTGTCGGTATCCTCCGCCTCCGGATCGAACGCGGCATTGCCCTCGGACTCGTAGCTGACGGCAAGGACATGGGCCCCGTGCCGCGCCTGTTCGAAGGTCTCCGCCACCACCAGCGCGATCGGCTGGCCGAAATAGTCGACCTGCTTCGATCCCTGCGGCGGCGCTTCGTCGGCACCGCCCTGTGCCGGCCGGCGCAGCAGCCGGTCGTCGGTGATCACCGCGCGCACCCCGTTCTGGCCGACTATGGCGTCGCTCGCGACATCGGTCACCCGGCCCTTGGAAATCGTCGCGCGCACCAGCACGCCGTAGAGCATGCCGGGCACATCCCATTCATGGGCGTAGGTGGCCTGGCCGGAAACCTTGAGCGGCCCGTCCGGCCGGTCCATCGGCGTGCCGACCAGCCCCTGGACCATGTCATCGAGCCGGTTGCGGTCATCCGCCTTGTCCATTTTCTGATGCGCGGTCATGCGGCTGCTCCTGTATCCGTGGCTTCCTGAAGGACCGACATCAGCACGCGTCTGGTCAGCGGTATCTTGAAATCATTGCTGCCATGGCCCTTGGCCCCGGCCAGCAATTGATCGGCGGCCTTGCCGAACAGTTCCGCAGACGGCTTCTTGCCGACCAGCAGGGCCTCGACGTCCTCGTCGCGCCATGGCTTGTGCGCCAGTCCGCCAAAGGCCAGCGCCGCCGAAGCAATGGTCCCGCGATCCATCTCGACGACCGCTGCAACCGAGCACAGCGCAAAGGCATAGGAAGCGCGGTCACGCACCTTGCGGTAAATCTGTTTGCCCGCGACCGGTGGCGGCAGGATCACCGCGGTGATCAGATCTCCTGCGGTCAGGATATTGTCTTTCTCCGGACTGTCGCCGGGCAGGACGTGAAATTCCTGGACAGGAACGAGCCTGGTCTCGCCGTCGGCGCTCTCGATCTCGACTTCGGCAGCCAGCGCCGTCATCGCCACCGCCATGTCGCCGGGATAGGTGGCGATGCACGAGTCGCTCGCGCCGAGGATCGCGTGGATCCGGTTGAAGCCCTGCAGCGCCTGGCAGCCGGACCCCGGCTCGCGCTTGTTGCACGGCATCGCCGTGTCGTAGAAATAATAGCAGCGCGTCCGCTGGCACAGATTGCCGCCGGTCGTCGCCTTGTTGCGCAGCTGGCCGCTCGCCCCTGCCAGGATCGCCCGCGACAGCAGCGGATAGCGCTGCCGTACGCGCACGTCGGCGGCGCAGTCGCTGTTGGTGACCAGCGCGCCGATCCGCATCCCGCCGTCGTCCGTCTCCTGCATCTTGGCGAGATCGAGCCGGCTGATGTCGATCAGCCGGTCGGGCGCCATCACCTCCAACTTCATCAGGTCGAGCAGGTTGGTGCCGCCGGCGATGAAGGTGGCATCGGCCGCCGCCTGCGCGGTGGCATCGGCGGGGTCACTGGCTCTGGCATAGGCAAAGGGCTTCATGACTGGCCTCCCGCAACCTGGCGAATCGCGTTGACGATATTGGGATAGGCCGCGCAGCGGCACAGGTTGCCGCTCATCCGCTCGGAAATTTCCTCGTCGCTCGGCGCGGCGGGACCGGAGAGATCGTCCGAGACAAAGCTCGGCCAGCCCGCCCTGGCCTCCTCGATCATCGCCGTCGCCGAGCAGATCTGGCCCGGCGTGCAATAGCCGCACTGGAACCCGTCATGCGCGACAAAGGCCGTCTGCAGATCGGACAGGTTTCCGGGTTCGCCCAGCCCCTCGATCGTGGTGATCGCATCGCCGTCGTGCATGCAGGCCAGCGTCAGGCAGCTGTTGATCCGCCGTCCCTCGACGATCACCGTGCAGGCGCCGCACTGGCCATGGTCGCAGCCCTTCTTGGTCCCGGTGAGGCCAAGATGGTTGCGCAAGGCATCAAGCAGGGTCACCCGGCTGTCGGCCTCCAGGCGGTGGCTCTTGCCATTGACGGTGAGTTCGGTGGTTTCCATGGTGACGGCGTCCTTCCCTTGCAGCTTGCAGCGATCGGTGTCTGCGGCCCGGCCCGCGACGGTGTCGACAGGGCCTTGCGGACGGCCCCGGCCGCCAGCGCTTGCTATCCTTACGTGCCGCGCCGCCGATGGTTCCCCTGCCGCGCGGTATCGGTGGCGGCGGATCACGGAATCGCTAAAACATTGCCCGTTCGCGCAAGTCTCTGTAGGGGCGGCGCTTGCTTTCGGGTCATGTCGGCCCGGCACTCCGCATCACCAGCAAGGAAATATAGACGCATATGCCGCCATTTTCAGAACCCGGCTTCCAGGAACGCACCCGCATGGCCGCCAAGGCCAAGCAGGCTGCCCTCAAGAAACTGAAGGCGAAAAAGCCGCTCAGCCCGGAAGTGCTGGCCGAGCGCAAGGC
This sequence comes from Parasphingorhabdus sp., assembly GCF_036964565.1. Classification (GTDB taxonomy): domain Bacteria; phylum Pseudomonadota; class Alphaproteobacteria; order Sphingomonadales; family Sphingomonadaceae; genus Parasphingorhabdus. The sequence goes on from NZ_JBALTN010000004.1 coordinate 312,275, forward strand.
CGCCGAGCAGGCCCGCGAAGAGAAGCAGGCCAAGGCCAGCGAAGAGAAGCGCGCCGCCTTCGAGCAGGCGAAGGCCGAACGCAAGGCCGCGAAGGAGCAGGCCAAGCCGAAGCTCGCGCTGGGCCTGACCGAGACCGAGAAGAAAGCCGCCCGCGACGAACGCTACGCAGCCCGCAAGAAGCGCAAGCGCTAGCCGACCGGCGAGCAGGCGGGGACAATCCTGTCGCCGCCGCTCCTGTCGCCGACCGGCTAGCCCGGCGGCGGTACGACCAGCGGCTTCACATAGCTGTGCATCGTCCCCACCCGCTGCGCGGCGGAAGCGGCGCAGCGCCCTGTCCGGCGGGATCGGAACTGGACAAGAGCGATCCCTGTTCCCGGTCCTGATCAGACCAAATGCATCGGCCTCGGACTATGGAACCCGCCTAGACCGTCGGCACCGTGCCGCCATCGATGGTCACTTCGCTGCCGCTGATCGATCCCGCCCGTGCGGAGACGAGAAAGGCAATGAGGTCTGCTACCTCGACCGGGGTGGCTGGCCGGCCGAGCGGGATACCCCCCAGCGACTCCATGATGATCCGCTTGCCGCCTTCATAATCCGTACCGCTCTCTTCGGCGATGCGTTCGGCGAGCGCGACGGAGGCGTCTGTCTCGACCCAGCCGGGCGCGATCCGAACCACGCGGACGCCTTTCGGGGCCACTTCTTTCGACAGGCTCTTGCTGTAGGTGGCCAGCGCCGCCTTGGCTGCCGCATAAGCCGTGGTCGATTCCGGAAGCGGCATCCGCTGCTGGATCGATCCGACATGGAGGATCACCCCCGCTCCCTGCGCGATCATCGATGGCAGGAGCGCACGGTCCAGCCGAACAGCGGTCATCAGGTTGAGGTTTAGGCTGCTCAGCCACTGGTCATCGTCGAGCGCCGCGAAACCGCCTGCCGGCGCATCGGAACCGCCAACCACATGCACCACTATGTCGATGCCGCCCAGCCTTTCGAGCACCGTCTGCGCGACGGTTTCGCATCCCTCGGCGGTCGCTATGTCGGCGGCAACATAGTGCACGCCGGACTGCGCCAGACCGTCCGTGGAGCGGGCGGTCGCCACGATAGTCACGCCTGCCGAACGAAGGGCTTCGACAACTGCAGCGCCAATCCCCTTGGTCCCGCCGGTGACCAGCGCACGCCGTCCGTTGATGCCAAGATCAAAGCTCATGGCTTGATTTCCAGCGATTCGATCTGGCCACCGGACAGACCAAAAATATAGCGCAGGTCAACCGGGCTGCCCGGGAAATTGCCGCGCAGATGCGCCGTCACCACGGTCTTGTCGTCGACCGCGTCCAGCGCGAATGGTTCGACCGTGTAGCTATATTCGGTGCTCGCCTGCTGCTGCCATTCGTCGATCTCGTCGCTGCCCTTGTAAGTATTTCCTTCGTCGATTACGACAGCATCGGGAGTAAAATGGACAGATATGGAACCCGCCTTTTTCTTATCCGCATCGTAATAATTTTGTATGACTTCCGGCATTTCAATAATCATCATCTGGTCCTTTCAAATGGATCAACTTGAAGGCTGCTGATCTTCCTCGCTTGCTGGAATCGGGAAATATGATTATGTTTTCGCGATGACAAGAACCGACGAAAAAGTGAGTCCCCTACCTTCGGGTAAGTCAGAGCTCACTCCTGCCTCTGCGGCCGAAAGTGTCGAAAATATAATCGGGATGATCGAGGGGCGCTGGAAGCTGGTGATCATGTTTCACCTGTTTGGCGGCCAGATATTGCGCTTTTCGGAACTGGAGCGCGCGATCCCCGCGGTTTCGCAGAAGATGCTCATCCAGCAGCTGCGACAGATGGAAGCCGATGGCATGGTCAGCCGCACCATCCATCCGGAGGTACCGCCCCGGGTCGAATATCGTCTGACGGATTGGGGTCAGGCCTTGTGTCCCGCCCTGGATGCGCTGCTGAAATGGGCCGACCAGAAAGGGCGGCCGTTGGCAAATCCGGTGTCGGCGCTTGATGACAGTCCGGGCGCCACACCGCTGCGAGTATAGGATAGTGCTTTCCTACACATAACCAGATAGGTTATAATTATCATTCCCTTTATCCAGAAAAGGAATGACATCATGATCTGCGAACCCGAAACCAACGATTTTTCCTACCCGCAACCGAGCTGGACGCCGGAAAAGCAGCGCAGCTTTCTCGAGGCGCTGGCCCGCTGCGGGTCGGTCAAGGCCGCCGCGGCCTATGTCGGCATGAGCCGCGAGGGCGCCTATCGGCTGCGCCGCCGGCAGGAGGGCCGCGCCTTTGACCGCGCCTGGGACGCCGCCCTGATCCATGCGCGCGACCTGTTTGCCGAGACTTTGCTCGATACCGGCCTCCACGGCTGGACCGAGACCGTCTGGTATCATGGCGAGGAGGTCGGCGAGCGGACGCGCTTTTCCCCCGGGTTGCTGCTGGCCGCGCTGGCCCGGCTCGACGCCAGGGCCGATGGCATGGATATCGCCGGGGATGTTGCCCGCGAGGCCGCCGCCGACTTTGACGCCATGGTCGAGGCGATCGGCGAAGGCCAGGATTGCACCGCCATGCTCGACGAGCAGGACCAGGCCGCCCGGGCCCGCCGCTCCTGCAGCCAGCCAGTCGGGATGGCGGGACTGAGTGAACGGGAACTGATGGATCGGCTGGTCATGAATGAGGAACGCGCGCGGATCGCCGCGATGAATCCGCAGGATATCGATATCTCCGATCTCGATCCGGCCGAAGCCAATGACTGGGACGACCTGCAATGGGCGCGCGCCGAATATAGCGGCATGATGAGCGAACCCGACTTCTGGGACAAGGTGCCGCTGGAGGACGAGGATTATGACGATGATTATGACGATGAGGAGGATGACGAGGAGGATTCCGGGGAGGGCGCCGGGGACGATGCCTGCGGCGATCAGGGCGGTCGCTGCAGTGTTCCGGCGGGGCCGCAACCCGAGGTCCGGTCTTTTGGCTAAGGGGGTGTGACCCGTGTGACCCTGGCTAGGGGACAAGGTCATCCGGTTAGAGATGAGCCTCTTTCCGTTAGGGGTGAGCCTGTCGAAACGCGCGTCTCCACCGAGAGTCGTCCTTCGACAAGCTCAGGACGAACGGCAACCAGATCACCACACCCATTCGATCGAGAGCGTCGCTTGGCCCCAAGCGACCGCCTAGTCGATCACCGTCCGCGGCCGTGCCTGCCGGTAGGTGCCGAGAATTCGCACCATGTTGCAGTGGAAGCCGAGCTCGGTCAGTGCGCGGTCGATCGCCGGGTCGCCCGGGGCGCCCTCGATATCGGCATAAAATTCCGTGGCGGCAAAGCTGCTGCCCTGCTGGTAGCTTTCCAGCTTAGTCATGTTGACGCCGTTGGTGGCAAAGCTGCCCAGCGCCTTGTACAGCGCGGCGGGGATATTCTTGACCTCGAAAACGAAGGTCGTCATCAGCGGTCCGTTGGCCTCGGGCACGGTCGCCTTGGGCGCCAGCACGACGAAGCGGGTGATATTGTCCGGCGCGTCCTCGATCGCTTCCTCGATCGGCTGCAGCCCGTAAATCTGCGCGGCCAGCCGGGGGGCAATGGCGGCGGCGTGCGGGTCGTCATGCTGGGCGACAAAGGCGGCTGCAGCCGCGGTATCGGCATAGGCGACCGGAATGATGCCGCGCTTGCGCAGATAGTGGCGGCACTGACCGAGCGCCTGCGGATGGCTCATCGCGGTGTGGATTTCGGCGTCGGCCGATTGCGCCATCAGGCAATGGCGGATCGGCATGAAATATTCGTCGACGATGTGCAGGCCCGATTCGGGCAGCAGGAAATGGATGTCGGCGACCCGGCCGTGCAGCGAGTTCTCGATCGGGATGATCGCGCATCCTGCCTTGCCATGCTTGACCGCGTCGATCGCGTCCTCGAACGAGAAGCAGGGCACAGGCAGCCCGTCGGGCGCATAGTCAAGCGCGGCCAGATGCGAATTGGCGCCTGGCGCGCCCTGGAAGGCAATCGCCTGTTCCGGCACTTCGGCGGCTTTTTCGGTCATCTTCCTGACCATACCCAATGCGTTTTTCGGAAAACTGTCCATCTCGTCCCTCTTCTGCGCTGCTCCGATAGTCGAACCGGACGCGGCGGGGCAAGAGCGAACTGGCCTGCCCTTCCGCCTGCCCTTCCGGGGGCCGCGCAATTGCTGGCCGGCTCCATGCAATTTCCGGCAATTGAGGCCTTGCGTTGCTCCGTCGCCCTCTTTACAGACAGCATAAATTTGGCAGGCCCTTGGCCGCCGCTCACTCAGGGGTTTGAGACAATATATGAGCAACAATAACACCATTGCAGGCTGGGTACTGGCTGGCGGCATCGCCGCCCTCGGCTTTTCGATTGTCAGCAGCAAATATTTCCACGCCGGCAAGCACGAACGCCCCGAAGTGATGGGCTATGTCATCGAGGGCGTCGAAACCTCGGGCGGCGCCGACAGCGGCCCGGCTATCGAGACCCTGCTGCAGACCGCCGACATCGCCGCCGGCGAGAAGGTTTTCGGCAAATGCGCCGCTTGCCACACGATCAACCAGGGCGGTGCCAACGGCATCGGCCCGAACCTGTGGGCAACGATGGGCAAGCCGCACGGCCATGTCGCCGGATTCGCCTATAGCGATGCGCTGAAGAGCGTGCCCGGCAACTGGGACTGGACCAGCATGGATGCATGGCTGACCTCGCCGCGCAAATATGCCGACGGGACCAAGATGACCTTTGCCGGTCTCGGCAAGGCCGAGGACCGCGCCAATCTCATGGTCTATCTGAACGCGCAGGGCTCCAACCTGCCGCTGCCGGCCGCGCCTGCAGCAGAGGAAGTGCCGGCAGAGGAAAGTGACGTCCCGGCCGCCGCGGAAGACGATGTCGCTGAAGATGTGGCACCGACCGTTGCCGCAGAAGGCGCGCCCGCCGAATAGACTGCCGGTGGCTGCTAGTCGCAGCTGATGTCGTAGAAGCGCCGGATGATGTCCCAGGCCTCGTCGGCGGTTTCGACGAACTGGAACAGCTTCAGGTCGTCGCGGCTGATCGTGCCCTCCTCGGCCAGCGCCTCGAAGTTGACCACCCGGTTCCAGAAGGCCTCGCCGAACAGCAGGATCGGCAGCGGCTCCATCTTGCCGGTCTGGACCAGCGTCACCAGCTCGAGAAACTCGTCGAGCGTGCCGAAGCCGCCCGGGAATACCGCAACCGCCCGCGCCCGCAGCAGGAAATGCATCTTGCGCAGCGCGAAATAGTGGAACTGGAAACTCAGCGACGGCGTCACATATTCATTCGGCGCCTGCTCGTGCGGCAGCACGATATTGAGCCCGATCGACTCCTCGCCGACATCCGCGGCCCCGCGGTTGGCCGCTTCCATGATCGACGGACCGCCGCCGGAGCAGACCACGAAATCGCGCTTGCCGTCGGCCGATAGGCCGCAGGCGCTGGCCAGCCGCGCCAGGGCGCGGGCCTCGTCGTAATATTTGGCCTTCTCCTTGAGCCGCTCGGCAACCTTGCGGGCCGCATCGTCGGTCGCCGCTGCGATCAGGGCGTCGGCCTTGTCCGGCTCGGGTATCCGGGCCGAGCCGTACATGACCAGCGTCGAGCCGATGCCGGCCTCGTCGAGCAGCATCTCCGGCTTCAGCAGTTCCAGCTGGAACCGGACCGGGCGCAGCTCCTCGCGGAGCAGGAAGTCGGTGTCCTGGAAGGCCAGGCGATAGGCCGGGTCACGGGTCTGGGGCGTGCCGACATCGGCCTTCTCGGCAAATTCGGCTTCCTGCTTGGCCCGGTAGAACCGGCGGTCGTGGAGATCTTTGTTGGTCATCAAATCGCCCTAGAGGAAAGACCTGCGGCTGGCCAGATATCTTGGGCCGGCTAGCGGCAATAACCGTTGCCGCTCATGTCGAGATGAAAATGGTCGCGGTGGGCAGCGTTGTAATTGGGGCTGAGCACCGTGCCAAAGCGCTTGCAGGCGCTGTCGTGGATCGCGGCAAGGAACTGCATCTCGCGGTGGCCGCTCTTCCAGTTGTTCTCGACGGTGATCCGGCGGCCATCGGCGAGGACGAATGCCGACACGTCGATTGCATTGGCGTGGGCGTGCTCCGACAATTTGCCGGATCCGGAGATATTGCGGCAGCTGTAGCTGCCCATGGTTTCGATCCGCTTGAGGTCGCTGCCGAGATACTGCCGTGCCGCCCGCTTCACAGCATATTCGGTCCAGGCAGCAAACTTGCCGGCGAGCTCGCACTTGACCGGGCCGAGATTGGTGACGTCGGCACCGACGTCGAGCAGCTTGATGCTGTCGATCTGGCTGCAACCGCCACCAAAATGCCGATTGGGCAGTGGCGAGAATCGCACATTGGCCTTGCCGAGGTCGCTGAAGCACTGGCGCGCCGAAGGACTGGGATCGAAGGCGCCGATGCCGGCCGACGGCGAAGGCCGCTGGGCCTGTCCTCCCCGCCCGTCCGGAATCGCACCGCACGCGCTGAGCAACAGGGACATCATCCCCAGGACAATTGCAGGACGCATCATTCTCGTCTTTTCGCTCGCTGTTTGCATGGGCCGATTTGTGACAGAAGATGCCTAACAATTGCCTAATGGTGTGGTTAATAAATGCTTGCAACGGATCCGGTCGATTCGCGCGGCAGACCGTGACAAACCCGTGCCGGGACGCAGACCGACCCCTGGTTTCTGCAGGCCTTGCACCCAATATCCATAGCTGCCGACCGGTCGAACCCGCCCGTTCATGACAACGGTTGCGGGTGCCGGTCGCATATGTAAGAAGATGCCAAACCGATCCGCATTGTTAGGAAACGAACATGAAAAATTCCCTCATCATCGCCGCAACCGCCGCCGCTCTTGCCACCACCGGCGTCTCCGCCCCCGCGCTTGCGACGGGCAAGATGACCTGTGAAGCCGGGCCACAGTCGGGCTGGAAAACGCAGGCAGAACTGAAGGCCAGCCTTGTCAAGCAGGGCTGGACCGTGAAAAAATCCAAGGTCGATGGCGGCTGCTACGAAGTCTACGGCACGACCCCCGAAGGCGACCGGGTAGAAGCCTATTTCCACCCGGTTTCGCTTGAAAAGCTGCTGGTGTCGCAGCGCGGCAAAATCCTGTTCCAGAAAAAATAGCCGGTTTCATCCGCAACCAGAAACGCGCTTGACATGCTGCGTTGCAACAGACAAAGCGGCGCCGGGCCACGCGGTCCCAACGCCGCGCGAGCTCTCTGTAAGGAGAAGCGTTAAATGACTAATACGACTGTACCGACGCCCGAGCTGCGTCCTGACTGCCCGAATTTCTCTTCGGGTCCGACCGCCAAATTTCCCGGCTGGTCCCTCGACAAGATCAACACCATCGCCATGGGCCGCTCGCATCGCAGCGCCACCGGCAAGGCTCGGCTGAAATATGCCATTGACCTGAGCCGCGAGCTGCTGGGCATACCCGACGACTATCTGATCGGCATTGTCCCGGCCTCCGACACCGGAGCTGTCGAACTGGCGATGTGGAACATGCTCGGCGCACGACCGGTGACGGTTGCCGCATGGGAAAGCTTCGGCAATGTCTGGATCCAGGACGCGGTCAAGCAGCTGAAGCTGCCGAACCTCACCGTCCTTGATGCCGATTATGGCGAGATTCCCGACCTGTCCAAGATCGACAAGGGCGACGACATTGTCTTCACCTGGAACGGCACGACCTCGGGCGCGAAAATTCCCGATACCGACTGGATCGCCGACGACCGCGAAGGCGTAACCATCAACGACGCGACCAGCGCCGTCTTTGCCCAACCGATGGACTGGTCCAAGCTCGACGCCACCACCTACAGCTGGCAGAAGGTCATGGGATCGGAAGCCGGCCACGGCATGCTCATCCTCAGCCCCCGCGCGGTCGAACGGATCGAGAGCTATTCGCCGTCCTGGCCGCTGCCGAAAATCTTCCGGGTGAAGAAGGGCGACAAGCTCAACACCGCGATTTTCGAAGGCGCGACGATCAATACGCCGTCGCTGCTGGCCACCGAGGACTATATCGCCTCGCTGGAATGGGCCAAGTCGATCGGCGGACTGCCCGAACTGCACGCCCGCGCCGACCGCAACGCCCAGATCGTCCATGACTGGATTGCCGCCACGCCGTGGATGCGCAACATGGTGAGCGATCCGGCGAAATGGACCAACACCGGCGTCTGCATGGTGTTCGAGGGCGAGTGGTATGAAGGCCTGGATGATGATGCCAAGGCATCAGTGCCCAAGAAGATTGCCGGCATGCTCGAGAAAATGGACATTGCCTACGACTTCAACGGCTACCGCGATGCGCCGCCGTCGCTGCGCATCTGGTGCGGCTCGACCGTCGAGGAAGAGGATGTTCGCCGTCTGCTGCAGTGGATCGAATGGGCCTATGCCCAGGTGAAATCCGAGCTTTCCTAGCTTTGTGTCGCCCCGGCCACGGCCGGGGCCAAAAGCCCAGCACGATTGATAATGCAGGCCGCCGCGCGCGGGCCTGACCATTCCCGAGAAGGAATCCAGAATATGCCAAAAGTACTTATATCCGACAAGATGGACCCGAAAGCCGCCCAGATCTTCCGCGAGCGCGGATGCGAAGTCGATGAAATTACCGGACAGACCCCGGAAGAACTGATCAAGATCATAGGCGAATATGACGGCCTCGCGATTCGTTCCTCGACCACCGTCACCCCGGAAATCCTGGCAGCGGCGACCAATCTGAAAGTGGTCGGTCGCGCCGGTATCGGTGTCGACAATGTCGATATCCCGGCGGCTTCCGCCAAAGGGGTCGTCGTCATGAACACGCCCTTCGGCAACAGCATCACGACCGCGGAACATGCCATCGCCCTGATGTTCGCGCTTGCGCGCCAGTTGCCGCAGGCCGACGCCTCGACCCAGGCCGGCAAATGGGAAAAATCCAAATTCATGGGGGTCGAGCTGACGAGCAAGACGCTCGGCCTGATCGGTGCCGGCAATATCGGTTCGATCGTGGCGGAGCGCGCGATCGGCCTGCGGATGAAGGTTGTCGCCTATGACCCCTTCCTGACCGAGGAACGGGCCGTGGAAATCGGCGTGGAGAAGGTGTCGCTTGATGATCTGTTGGCGCGCGCCGACTTCATCACCATGCACACGCCGCTTACCGACCAGACCCGCAATATCCTGTCGGCGGAAGCCTTGGCGAAAACCAAGCCCGGCGTCCGGATCATCAACTGCGCGCGCGGCGGCCTGATCGATGAGACCGCCCTGAAGGATGCGCTGGAATCCGGTCATGTCGCGGGCGCCGCGCTCGACGTTTTTGCGCAGGAACCGGCCAAGGAGAACGCGCTGTTCGGGACACCCAACCTGATCTGCACGCCGCATCTCGGCGCTTCGACCAGCGAGGCCCAGGTCAATGTCGCCATCCAGGTGGCGGAGCAAATGGCCGATTATCTGGTCAATGGCGGCGTCGAAAACGCGCTCAACATGCCAAGCCTGTCGGCCGAACAGGCACCCAAGCTCAAGCCCTATATGGCACTGGCAACCCAGCTGGGATCGCTTGTCGGGCAACTGGCAGCCGACCAGATCAAGGGCGTCGCCGTGGAAGTGGAAGGTGCGGCCGCCGAGCTGGATCAGAAGCCGATAACGGCAGCGGTACTGGCCGGACTGATGCGCGCCTACAGCGATACCGTGAACATGGTCAACGCGCCCTATCTGGCCAAGGAACGCGGCCTCGATGTCCGTGAAATCCGCCACGAACGCGAGGGCGACTATCATACTTTGGTCCGCGTTTCGGTCACCACCGACGAAGGCGAGAAATCGGTGGCCGGCACCCTGTTCGGATCCTCCGGCCCACGGCTGGTCGAAATGTTCGGGATCAAGGTCGAGGCCGACCTCGAGGGCGATATGCTCTATGTCGTCAACCAGGATCAGCCCGGTTTCATCGGCAGCGTCGGTTCGACACTCGGCGCCGCGGGTGTCAATATCGGAACCTTCCATCTGGGCCGCCGCAGCGATGCTCCGGGCGGCGAAGCTGTGCTGCTGCTGTCGATCGATTCGCCGGTGGAAGAGACCGTGCTGTGGGCCGTCTGCCAGCTGGAAGGCGTCAAGACGGTCAAGGCGCTGAAGTTTTGATTCGATAGCCGCCGAGCCAAGAAAAAGGATGGCCTGAGCATCTGCTTGGGCTATGGAGCAGGGCCATGCGAAAGCGATCCAATCTCTTGCCCGAAGGGTTTCATGACGCGCTGCCGCCTTATGCCGAGGCGGCGTCGCGACTGGAACGCGATGTCCTCGATACCCTCGCCAGCCACGGCTATGCCAGGGTGACGCCGCCACTGGCCGAATATGAGGACGGCCTGACCGAACGGATGCAGGGCGCGGCGCGCAGCGACCTGATGCGCTTCGTCGATCCCATCTCCCAGCGCACGCTGGCGCTGCGGCCCGACATGACGATGCAGGTCGGGCGGATTGCCGCAACCAGCATGGCGGACCGTGCCCGTCCGCTCCGGCTCAGCTATTCGGGGCAAGTCATGAAATTGCGTTCCGGGCAATTGCAGCCGGAACGCAGCAGGTTGCAGATAGGCGCAGAACTGATCGGCACGGACAGCGTCGTTGCCGCGAGCGAGATCGTCTCGGTCGCGATCGAATCGCTGCAGCGTGCAGGCGTCGCCGGCATCACCGTCGACTTCACCATGCCCGACCTGATCGACATTCTCGCCGCAGGGCCGTTGCCGCTGAGCCAGGCCCAGATAGATGAAGTGCGCGGCGAACTGGACATGAAAGATGCCGGCGGCCTCGCTGCCATGGGCGCATCCGGCTATCTGCCGCTGATCGAGGCAACGGGTCCGTTTGAGGAGGCGATGGCGAAGCTGCGCGCTTTTGATCGCGATGGCCTGCTCGGTTCGCGACTGGACGGGGTTGCTCGGATAGCGAAGAGCATCAAGGGCAAGGTGAATCTGACCCTCGATCCGACCGAACGCCATGGTTTCGAATATCAGAACTGGTTCGGGTTCACGCTCTATGCCGACAGTTTCATCGGCGCACTGGGACGGGGCGGCAGCTATGAAATTGCGCAGGTCGACGGCGGATCCGAAGCGGCGGTCGGCTTCTCGCTATATCCCAATCCGTTGATCAATGCGGGTTTCGGTGCCCAGTCCACCGACCAGGTATTCCTGCCGCTGGGCCATGACCATGAGGTCGCAGCCAGGCTCCGGGCAGCGGGTTGGCGGACCGTTGCGGCCCTGTCGAAAAAGGACCAGGCCCAGGCACTTGGTTGCTCACACATATTGAACGGCGACCAGCCGCAACCCTTGTAGGAAAGACTCTAATATGGCCAATGTAACGGTAATCGGCGCGCAATGGGGCGATGAGGGCAAGGGCAAGATTGTCGACTGGCTGTCCGAACGCGCCGATGTCGTGGTCCGTTTCCAGGGCGGCCACAATGCCGGCCACACGCTGGTGGTCGACGGCGCTGTCTACAAGCTGTCGCTGCTGCCCTCGGGCATCGTCCGCGGCGCCTTGTCGATCATCGGCAACGGCGTTGTGCTTGATCCGTGGCACCTGCGCGACGAGATCAAGAAGCTGGAAAGCCAGGGCGTCACCATCAATACCGACAATTTTGCCATCGCCGAAACCTGCCCGCTGATCCTGCCGATCCACCGCGACCTCGATGCGATGCGCGAGGACGCCAGCGGCAAGGGCAAGATCGGCACCACCCGGCGCGGCATCGGACCCGCCTATGAGGACAAGGTCGGACGCCGGGCGATCCGGGTCTGCGATCTCGCCCATCTCGATGATCTCGGACCCCAGCTCGACCGGCTGTGCGCGCATCATGACGCGCTCCGCGCCGGCTTCGGCGAACCACCTGTCGACCGCGAGCGGCTGCTGGCGGACCTCAAGGAAATTGCCGACAGCGTACTGCAATATGCCCAGCCGGTCTGGAAACGGCTCAACGAGGCCCGCCGCGAGGGCAAGCGGATCCTGTTCGAAGGCGCCCAGGGCGTGCTGCTGGATGTCGATCACGGCACCTATCCCTTTGTCACCAGCTCCAACACCATATCGGGCACGGCGGCGGGCGGCTCCGGCATAGGCCCGTCCGGCACCGGTTATGTTCTCGGTATCACCAAGGCCTACACGACCCGCGTCGGCTCCGGCCCGTTCCCGACCGAACTGGATGACGAGGTCGGCCAGCGGCTCGGCGAACGCGGTCACGAATTCGGCACGGTCACCGGTCGCCAGCGGCGCTGCGGCTGGTTCGACGCGGTGCTGGTGCGTCAGGCCCTGGCGGTCTCCGGAGTTGCGGGCATTGCGCTCACCAAGCTCGACGTTCTGGACGGATTTGCCGAACTGAAAATCTGCGTCGGCTATGACCTGAACGGCGTCACCTACGACTATTTGCCGCCCCATCACCAGGACCAGTCGGCGGTCAAACCGATTTACGAAACCATGGAAGGGTGGAGCGAGTCCACCGCCGGCGCCCGCAGCTGGGCCGATCTGCCAGCCCAGGCGATCAAATATATCCGCCGCGTCGAGGAACTGATCCAGTGCCCGGTCGCACTGGTGTCCACGTCACCGGAACGCGACGACACGATTCTGGTGACCGACCCGTTTGCGGACTAGCACTGAAAGGATAGCGACATGCACATTGCGATTTTCTACGGTTCCTATCGACAAGATCGCAATGGCATCGCCTATGCCGAATATCTGGCAGGGGCGTTCCGGCAAGGGGGCGACGATGTCGATCTGGTCGACGCCAAACAGGTCGACCTGCCGATGCTCGACCGCATGTACAAGGAATATGAGAAGGGCAAGGCGCCCCCGGCAATGGAGCAGGTGGCGACCATCATCCGCAACGCCGACGGCTTTGTTTTCGTCGCGGGAGAATATAACTGGGGCGTCCAGCCGGGCCTGAAAAACCTGACCGATCATTTCCTCGAGGAATGGTTCTGGCGACCGGCTGCGATCGCCAGCTATTCCGCGGGGCCGTTCGCCGGCATGCGGGCGATGATGCACTGGCGGGCCATTCTCGGGGAAATGGGCATGGTCGTCACATCGAGCCCGCTGGCGCTGGGGGGCGTGCACAAGGCCTTTAACAAAACAGGCGCTCCCGTCGGCAGTGACGGGGAGCGGCTCGAACGCAATTTCCCGAAATTTGCCGATGATCTGCGCTGGTGGGCCGAGGCCGCCAAGGCCCAGCGTTCGAGACAGGCTCCGCCCTACTAGCCGCCGCTATATATCATCGGCGGAGATGAGTTCCTCCCGGTCCAGCTCGCCGGTCATCGCCGCCACCGTCACCGCAACCGCCGCATCGCCCGAGACATTGGTGGTCGTCCGCATCATGTCCATGATCCGGTCGACCCCGGCGACAAAGGCGATGGTTTCCAGCGGCACGCCGACGCTGCCGAAGACCAAGGCCATCATGATCAGGCCGGCACCCGGGATCCCGGCCGCGCCGATCGCACCGAGCGTGGCGGTTATCGAGATCATGAAATAGTCGCCCCAAGACAGGTCGACGCCGAATATCTGCGCGCCGAACAGCGTCGCCAGCCCCAGATACATGGCGGTACCGTTCATGTTGATGGTGGCGCCGAGGGAGATCACAAAGCTCGAGACACTGGGCGAAACACCGAGATTTCGCTCCGCACAGCGCAGGGTCACCGGGAGCGTCGCATTGGACGAAGCGGTCGAATAGCTTACCGCCATCGCATCGACAATGCCGCGGAAAAAACCGATCGGTGGCAGCTTGGCAAGAAAGCGGATCATCGCCGAATAGACGATCAGGATGATCAGCAGGCAGCCGAGGTAGTTCAGGCCGACCAGCTTGGCGAGGCTGAGCAGTGCGTCGATGCCGAAGCTGCCGGCGACCCAGGCCATCAGCGCAAAGACGCCAAACGGCGTCAGTTCCATGACGATCATCGTCACCTTCTGCATCACGATTGCGCCGGAATCGAATATCTTCGCGGCCGGTTCGCCGTCTTCCTTCGCCATCAATATGCCGATGCCGATCAGCAGCGCAAATACGATCAATGGCAGGACCTGCACGTCCGCCATCACCTGAACCGGGCTTTCCGGCACGATCGAGAGGATCATGTCCGTCCAGCTTGTGGCGCTAGGCGTCGGGGTCACGCCCATCGTGATGCCGCTGGTATCGACACCGATGCCCGGCTTGATCAGCGTGCCGAGCGCGAGGCCCAGCCAAACCGCTATCTGTCCGGTGACGATGAAGAGCAGCATTGCCCGGCCCCCGACCGCGCCCAGCTTGCGCAGATCGCCGATCGCTGCCACGCCCGAGACCAGAGAGAAGAAGATCAGCGGAACGACCAGCATCTTGATCGATTTGATGAAGAAATCGCCGATCCACTTTATGGCTTCCGATTCCGGTCCCCAGACCAGGCCGGTGATCACGCCGAGGATCAAGGCTGCAATCACGCGCTGCCACAGCGGAATCTTGAACCAGAATGCCAGCATGTCGTATCCCCCGTTACTTATCCTGCCCTTGCCTATCGACAGTGCCGGGGCGCGGCAAGCCTTTACGGCAGCGCTACATCCAGAAGCTGATTGCCAGACAGGTGGACAGGCCGACGCCGAAGGTCAGCGGAATGCCCGCCTTGAAGAAATCGGTGAACCGGTAATTGCCGGCCGCATAGACCAATGTATTGGTCTGATAGCCGATCGGTGTGGCAAAACTGGCGGATGCAGCAAACATGACCGCTATCACCAGGGGTCGGGGGTCGACCCCTAGATCCGTACCGAGAGCGATGGCAATCGGCGTGATGATGATCGCAACCGCATTGTTGGTGACAATCTCGGTCATGATCACCGACAGGATGTAGATTGCAAACACCAGGCCCCAGGGCGGCACCTCGCGGAGAAACGGCGTCAGTTCGGCCACGATCAGATCGACGCTGCCGGCCTGCTCGAGACCGAGCCCAACGGCCAGCATGCCAAAGATCAGAACCAGCACGTTGCCGTCGATCGAACCCCATGCTTCTTCCGCGTCAATGCAGCGGGCCAGAAGGATTGCGCCAACCGCGAGGATTGCAGCAACTGCCAGAGGGACAATATTGAGGGCCGCCAGCAATACCACGGCCATCAGGGCCCCTATTGCAATCGGCGCGCGGTCCCGGCGAAACGCCCGAATCTTTGTCTGGCCCACTCCGAAGAGATTGGGGTTCTGGTACATGCGGGTGATATCTTCGGTCGAGCCCGTGACCAGCAGCCGGTCGGCCGCGTGGATGCGCGCGTTGGTCAGGTCGGAGCGCGGCAGGTTGCGATAGCGGGTCATGCCCAATATGCGGACATTGAGCTGGGACAGAAAGGGAATGTCGAACAGCCGGTTGCCGATGCTGGGATGGCTCGGTGCCACGGTGGCCTCGACCAGCTCTTCGCCAAGCGGACCGACATCGCCCTGGTGAACGATACCGACCTTGAAATCCTCCGACTTGCGCAGCGAGATCAGCTCCGCCAGGTCCAGCTGGACGACGATCCGGTCGCCGGCGCGCAGTTCATGATAGTCCAGATCATGACGGATATAGCGGTTCAGCCGCTTCACCGCCGTTACCTCGAGCCCGGCCCGCCGCAGTTCCGGTACCGCGGAGAGCTTCCGGTCAATCACCGATGCACCGCGGCGCACGGTCAGTTCGGTGAGAAAGTCGCTTTCGTCGTTGCTGTCGAAATGGCCTTTGACATCCCCGCCGGGAAGCAGCCAGCTGCTGAAGAGGACCATCATCACCGTGCCGGCGGTGGCGGCGATCAGACCATAGGGAGTGATCTCGAAAATGCCGAACCCCCCCAGCCCCTGATCCCGCGCAACCGCATCCACAATCAGGTTGGTGGATGTGCCGATCAGGGTGGTCGTGCCACCCAAAATGCAGATGAAGCTCAGGGGAATCAGCAGCTTCTTGGAGGAAAAGCCGGTCGCTCGCGACAAGCGCAGGATGATCGGGATCAGCACGATCACGACCGGGGTGTTGTTCATGAAGGCAGAAGCCAAGAACGCGCCTAGAAACATCTCGGCCACCGCCAGCTTCGGGCGGCGCTTGGCTCGCTTGATGATGAAGCCGGCGATTGCATCGATCGTTCCCGTCCGCAGCAACGCACCCGACAGGATGAACATCGCGGCGATGGTGATCGGCGCGGTATTGGAGAACACCGAAAACAGGCCGTCGGAGTCGATGATCCCGAGAAACAGGAACATGCAGGCGCCGAGCACTGCGACAACCGCCGCAGGGAAACGCTCCATGATGAAACCGGCGAACAGGAACGCCAGAATCACCAGGCCGATCACCGCCTTGTGGGCCTGGATATATTCATCGATAACGTGAAGGATCAGGTCGATCATAGATCTCTCACAATGACAGGCAGTGCCAAAAGGTTCGGGCAGCCCCGCGCAATACAGGCAGCGCGATGCCGGATCATCCGCATTGCGCCCGATGGAGCAATTTCTGGTCGGCGAGCACCAAGGCCATCATCGCCTCGACCACCGGAACGCCCCTGATGCCGACGCAGGGATCGTGGCGCCCCTTGGTGACGATTTCCGTTGCCTCACCCTCGCGGGTGATTGTTTCGACCGGAGTCAGGATCGAGCTGGTCGGCTTGAAAGCGACGCGACAGAAAACCGGCTGACCAGTGGATATGCCTCCGGCGGTCCCTCCGCTATGATTGGCGAGAAATTCCGGACCATTTTCGCCCGGCCGCATCGCATCGGCATTCTCCTCGCCGCGCAAGCGGGCGGCGGCAAAGCCATCCCCGATCTCGATGCCCTTGGTCGCGTTGATGGTCATCATCGCGGCGGCCAGCTCGCTGTCCAGCTTGGCATAGACCGGCGCGCCCCATCCGGCCGGGACCCCGACCGCTTCACAGGCGACGATCGCGCCCAGGCTGCTACCGTCCTTGCGCGCGCCATCGACCAGTGACTCCCATCGCCTGGCGGCCTCCGCATCGGGGCAAAAAAACGGGTTGTTGCCGATTTCATTGGCGTCGAAACGGGCCGGATCAATCGCGTCGCCGCCAATCTCGGCAACCCATGCCCGAACCGTCACTTCCGGAATCACCAGCCGCGCTACCGCGCCGGCAGCAACACGGGCAGCGGTTTCGCGGGCGCTGGACCGGCCACCGCCGCGATAATCGCGAAAGCCGTATTTCTGGTCATAGGCATAGTCGGCATGACCGGGACGATAGGCCTTGGCGACATCGCCGTAATCCTTCGACCGCTGATCGACATTCTCGATCATCAGCGAAATCGGTGTACCCGTCGTCCTGCCTTCAAACACGCCCGAGAGAATCCGGACCTGGTCCGGTTCCTGTCGCTGGGTCGTATATTTGGACTGACCAGGGCGCCGTGCGTCGAGAAACGGCTGGATATCCGCTTCGCTTAGCGACAGCCCCGGCGGGCAGCCATCGACCACCGCACCGAGCGCGGGTCCGTGGCTTTCTCCCCAAGTGGAAAAGCGAAAGGCGTGACCAAAGGTGTTGAAACTCAAAGCTCGCTCTCCGCGTTCATAAACTTGTTTCTGTTTTCAATGGGGATCATCCACGAACAGGCGGAAATGATCAATCCAGCGCAATGTCGGGCGCGTCTTCCTGCTTCATGCCGACGACATGATAGCCGCCGTCGACATGATGGGTTTCGCCGGTGACACCGGACGACAGGTCGCTGCAAAAATAAAGACCCGCGCCACCGACATCCTCGATCGTCACATTGCGGCGCAGCGGCGAGTTATATTCATTCCATTTCAGGATATAGCGGAAGTCGCCAATGCCGCTGGCTGCCAGCGTCTTGATCGGGCCGGCGGAAATCGCGTTCACGCGGATATTGTCAGGGCCGAGGTCGTTGGCGAGATATTTGACGCTGGTCTCCAGCGCCGCCTTGGCCACGCCCATGACATTATAGTGGGGGATGACCTTTTCCGCACCATAATAGCTCAAGGTGACAATGCTGCCGCCGTTCGGCATCATCGCTGCCGCGCGCTGGGTCACGGCGACGAGCGAATAGGCGGAAATGTTCATCGTCATCAGAAAATTTTCGAGGCTGGTGTCGACATATTTGCCGCGCAGCTCGTTCTTGTCCGAAAAACCGATCGCATGAACGACGAAATCCAGCGTATCCCAGCGGGCCTTGAGCTGGTCAAACGCCGTATCCAGCGCCGCCATGTCGGACACATCGCAATTGATCAGGAAATCGCTGCCCAGTTCGGCCGCCAGCGGTTTGACGCGCTTTGCCAGCGCCTCTCCCTGATAGGAAAAGGCCAGTTCTGCACCAGCGCCGGCGAGCTTCTGGGCGATGCCCCAGGCAAGCGACTTGTTGTTGGCAAGCCCCATGATCAAGCCGCGCTTGCCCTTCATTAACTCAGTCATCGCCCCGGTCTCCTGAAATCATATAATCGTCGTTGATAAACGCTATCCGGATGATTTTCCAGCGTATCATTCGGAAATCCCGTTTCTCCAGGGCCGTTCGGCGAGCGCTGCGTTGATCTCTGCGCCGATCACCATGCCCAGGCCAACCAGATAGAAGAAAACGAGCGTGATGATGACCCCCGCCAGGCTGCCATAGGTGAGCTGGTAATTGGCCGCATATTTGAGAAATACCGGCAGCAGGCCGGTGATCAGCAGCCACCAGCCGCTGATGAACACGGCACCAGGCCATTTCGGATATTGGCGAGGCCGGTACTGGCGCGGGGTGAGCAGCCGGAACAGGAAATAGAGGGTCGCGAACAGCACGAGAAACGGCACGACGTTGGACAGGGATATCCACAGCGCACTGGTTTGGATCGCCTGATAATAGTCGCCGAGAAAGCCGCTGATGCCCGCCAGCACAAATTGGGCACTCAGCGCAAACATGGCCACAAAAACCGAGACCAGAATGAGCAGGATCGAGGTGAGGCGATATTCCCAGAAAGGTCGCTGCGCCTCGACGCCATAGGCACGATGCAGAATCTCGCGGATGGTCTCGATCAGGCTGGTCGTTGTCCACAGGCCGACGATCGCGCTGAGCCAGAGCAGGGGGCCGGTGCGCGCGGTCATCGCGTCTCTTATCGGGTCGTGCAGCGCGCTTGCGACAGAGGGCGGTACCGTGACCAGAAACGCCTCGACAAATTCTGTTCCGACATCGGTCTGCCCGAAGCTGCCGATGATGGCAGCGGCGATGATGAAGAAGGAAAACACGGCAAGCAGGGACATATAGGCAAAATTGCCCGCGAAGGTGAAACCGTCGTGATAGACGCCAACCGCGGTGCGCTCTGCGATGATCAGCGCACGGCGGACCGGGCTTTCACCCGCCAGATCCTCGGCCGCCCTGTTGGCCGCTGGCCCTGTCTCGCCCTTGTCATGGTGCCGGGCCTCGGGCGAAAGTTCGGACAGGTTGCTCCGCGCCAAGCCTATACACCCATGCTGGCGCGCGGTTTGTCCTGCGGGTCCCAGTCTTTGACGAATTCCGCGAGCTTGTGATCGTCTGTTGGCAGCTCGATCATCAGCGTGACCAGCTGATTGCCGCGCACCCCGGACTTGGCGTGGAAGCCCTTGTTTTTCAGCCGCAGCGTCTTGCCGGAATTCGAACCGGCGGGGATCGACAGCATTACGGGGCCGTCGACGGTCGGTACCTTTATCCTGGCGCCTTCCACGGCCTCTTTCAGCGTGATCGGCAGTTCCAGCACGATATTGTCGCCATCCCGCTTGTAGAAGGGATGCGGATTGATATGGATGGTGACGATGGCATCGCCATTGCCGCCCGGTCCCTGCCGACCCTTGCCGCTGAGCCGCATTTGCGTGCCTTCTTCGACGCCCTTAGGCAGGCTGAGGTCGATGGTCTTGCCATCTTCCAGCGTGATGCGCTGTTTCTGCAGGGTGGCCGCAGCGACGAATTCGACCTTCAAACGATAGGCGACATTGGCCCCCTTGGGCGGGGGCGCACTGCGCTCGCGACCACCGAACGGGGCACTGCCCCTTCCGCCTCCGCCAAAAAGCCCTTCAAATATATCACCAAAGTCCGCCCCGGCATTGCCGAAATCGAACTGCTGTCCGCCAGGGCCGCGCTGGTAGCCGCCGCCCCCGCCCCCGCCAAAACCGAAGGGTGCGGTGGGATTGCCTTCCGCGTCAATCTCGCCCCGATCAAATTGCGCCCGCTTGTTCTTGTCAAGAAGCAGGTCATAGGCCTTGGTAACGTCCGAGAATCGCTCGGTCGCCTTCGGATTGTCCTTGTTCTTGTCGGGATGCAGCTCCTTCGCGAGCTTGCGATAGGCGCTTTTGATTTCCTTTTCGTCTGCGCCCTTGGCAACGCCCAATGCTTGATAGGGATCGATCATTCCTTAGCCTTTTTCAAATCCTTACCATGCAGAGATTGGAATTTTCCGCTGATTGTCAACTCCACTGTCTTATTCAGGTAGAACGGCATCTGCAACCTTGTTGTGCCGCGTGAACCGCAGCAGCAGATAGAGAAGCAGCCCGAGAGGGCCAAGCATTAGTATAAATAAAAGAATGGGTATCTGCAGCCAGCGCGCGAACCCGTATTTGTCCGCTTTGCGCGCGACCCAAAGACCCACGAACAGATCGAACACCAGATAATGGATCCATCCAACCGTTGCGCCGCCCGGGCTGGACAGCAGCTGCTGGACCCCTGCCAGGGTGGTGAAGTCCGGGACGCCGCCGCTGCCTCCATCCACCAAGCCGGTCATCAGCGGTATGATAATCAAAGCATAGGCAGCGGCCAGCAGGCCGACGCCGCCGTAGAAGACACCCGTGAGAATGGCGGTCCGCCGCGGCGCAAAGGCAAGGATCAGCCACATCAGCAAGGCGTAATTGTTGGTGATCGCAAAAATCAGGTCCCAGTTCATCATGCGCCTTTCCGTTGACCGCCTTTAGCAGAATTCTGCGGCTTGTCGCGGAACAAAATTTTGTTTGTTTGCCCCGTCTGATCGCGATGTTAAGGACGGATGATGACCGATCCTTTTGCCCTGTTCGACGAATGGTATGCCGAGGCCCGCGCGAGCGAGATCAATGACAGCAACGCCATGACCATCGCCACCGCCGACGCCAGCGGGCAGCCGGCGGCCCGCATGGTTCTGCTCAAGGGTCATGGTCCCGACGGATTTGTTTTCTACACCAACCAGGAAAGCCGCAAGGCTGGCGACATCGCCGAAAATCCGCAGGCCGCGATATTGTTTCACTGGAAAAGCCTGCGCCGCCAGATCCGGATCGAGGGCAGCCTTTCGCCGGTTCCGGACAGCATGGCGGATGCCTATTTTGCGACGCGCAGCCGGGATTCGCAGCTGGGCGCCTGGGCCTCCGACCAGTCCCGGCCGCTCGACAGCCGGGAGACGTTCGAGGCCCGGTTCGAGGAAATGACGAAGCGGTTCGCCGGCGGCGATGTGCCGCGCCCGCCGCACTGGTCGGGCTATCGCCTGGTGCCCGCCCGGTTTGAATTCTGGCAGGATCGGGAACACCGGCTGCACGAACGGCGCGCCTTTGTCCGCAACGGCAATGACTGGACGGAAGGACTGCTCTACCCATGACAAATCTGCCTTATTATCATGTGGATGCTTTCGCCGATCGCCCGTTCACCGGCAATCAGGCAGCGGTCATGCCGCTCGAATCCTGGCTGGACGACGATGTTCTGCAGGCCATCGCCGAAGAAAATAATTTTGCCGAGACCGCCTTCTATCTTCCCGATGCCGGTGCCGATGCGGACTACGAATTGCGCTGGTTCACGCCGACCGAAGAGGTCGCGCTTTGCGGTCATGCCACGCTCGCCAGTGGGCATATAGTCTTGTCGCAACAGCCCGAACGGCAGCAGGTCACCTTTCATACGCGCAAAGCAAGTATTTTGACTGTGATACGTGACGGCGATGGATATGCCTTGGGCCTGCCCGCTTATCCGCCGGCACCGCGGGCGATGCCCGACATTGTCGCGCTGGTCGGTGGCAGTCCTGCGGAAACCCTGTCGTACAACGGCGATTATCATGTCCTGAGTTATAATCATGCCGATGATGTAGCTGCGCTCAAGCCCGACCTGAAAGCGCTGGCTGCGCTTGGCAATGCACAATTTATCTGTACCGCGCCGGGCAAGGACAGCGATGTGATGAGCCGGGTGTTCGTACCCGGGGGCGGGGTCGACGAGGACAGCGTCACCGGCTCGGCCCATGCCGTACTGACCCCCTATTGGGCCGGTCAGCTGGGCCGCGACAGTTTCACCGCCTACCAGGCGAGCCAGCGCGGAGGCTATGTCAATTGCCGGCTGGACGGGGACCGCGCCTGGCTAGGCGGGACATGCGTGACGGTGGTCGAAGGCTTGTTTCGCCTGTAGCGCTCCGCCCTTGAAAGACTAGCCCCTCACCGGGAACAGCGCCATGATCCGGCCGATCTGCGCGCTCATCGGCGCCAGCACATCGTCCTGAGTCTTGCCGAGCCGAACCACCGTGAGCTGCTGCTCCGGCGATACCACAATCTGCTGACCCAGGTGACCGAGCGCCGCGAATATGGTGTCGGGACCGTTGTCCGGAAACAGCACTTGGTTGCGGCCGTCCGGACGCTTCTTGTTCAGCCAGATATGGCCACCATAGGCCGGATCGTTTTCCGACGATGTCGTCATGAACCGCACCCAGCTGACTGGCAGATGCTGCGCACCCTTTCGCGCTCCCCTGTGCCGCAGAAACTCTCCAAACCGGGCATAGTCGCGCGCGGTCGCGTGGAGGAAGCTGCCGCCCAGAAAGGTGCCCCTCGGCCCGAATTCCGGATAGGTGCCATCCATCCCCAGGGGTTCGAGCAACCGGCCCCGGATGAAGCGCAAGGTCACATCGCGCCGGACTTGCGGGTCGCTGCTTCTGGTCAGGGTGCGGGTTATGATGTCTGACAATATGATGCAGGTGGCGGTGCTATACTCGAATTTTTCCCCCGGCCGCGCCTCCATGGGACGGGCTTCTGCATAGCCCGCGACGTCCTGGGCACCGTCGAGGAACAGCATGCGATTGGTGTCCGCCTCAAATACTGTTTTGCCTTCGTCTTCGTCCGTTTCGGTGTGATCCAGCCCGGACGACATCTGGAGCAGTTGCCGCAGCGTGATTTCGCCGCGCGGATCTCCGCTTCTCTGCCACGCCGGCACCGGCGCGGGATCGTCAAGCACCAGGCGACCGTCTGCCACCAGAAAACCGATCAGTACGCCGGTAAAGCTCTTCGCCATCGACCAGCTGATGAACCGCGTGTCGGCATCATAGCCATCGCCGTAGCGCTCGGCGATGATCTTACCCTGATGCATCACCAGCAAGGCCCGCGTTTCCGCCATGGCCGGGTCGTCGAACAGCGGTGCAATGGCCGCGTCCAGCCGGGATTTGGCCATCGGGCTGGAATCTGAAATATAGGCCAGCTCCGCCGCACTTTTCTCCGGCACGGGCGCAGGATCCCCCGCGCCCCCGCAACCGGAAAGGGCAATCGTGACGGCGGACAATATTGCGAGTTTAATCTTGTGCATGGCGCGTCGTTGCACCAATAGACGCCGCCATGGCAACCGTAAAAACCACTTCGCGCTCGCAGCCGAGCAAAAGGCGGATAGCCTTGTATATCGCGGCATTTTTCCTGATGATTTTGCTCGCCGTCATGGCCTATAATTTTTCCTTCATAAAGGGACAGCTGAACGTCGGCACCGCCTATGGCGCGCGGGTCGCCTGTTCCTGTCACTATATCGGCGGGCGGGACCTCAAGGATTGCGAAAAGGATTTCGAACCCGGCATGGAAGTGATCGGTTTGAGCCTCGACGAGGAGCGCAAGCGGGTGACCGCATCTGCCTTGATGATCGCTTCCGCAACAGCCGAGTTTCGCGAGGGCTGGGGCTGTGTGATGCTTACCGAATCACAGCTGGAACAGGAATGAAGGGGCGGGTTGCCATCTTCCAGATGGCTGCCAGTCGCGGACACCGACCATAATCGTCCAGCCGGCCGCACCGCATATAGGCCGCGGAGCCTAATCTGATTTCGCCTTGTCCAGTCGCCTCATGGTCGGCGTCACGGCGACGCCATGGAGCAGAATCGACAAGAATATGACCAGGGACACGACCGGCCACAGATCGTTGCCGGCGCCAAACTCGCCATGGTTCAGCGCATAGGCGAGATAGAAGACCGAACCCAGACCGCGGATGCCGAAAAAGGAGACGATGGCCCGTTCCCCTGCGGAGCGCTTTATGCCTGCCATGCTCAGCCAGCCCGCCATCGGTCGAACGACCAGAAGCACAAGCAGTGCGAAAAGCAGGTGGCGCCAGCCAATTGCCTGAAGCAGGCCGCCGCCAATGATCATCCCGCCAAAACAGACCAGCAGGATCATCATCAGCAATCGTTCGGTTTCGTCGGCGAAATCATGCAGGCGTACATTATATTCATGATCACCCGCTTCCCGGCGCAAGCTCAGCCCGGCCAGGAATACCGCGAGAAATCCGTAGCCATGGAGAAATTCGGTCAACGCGTAGACGATCAGCGTCGCCCCAAGGGCAACAAACCCGTCACCAGTGCGCGAGAGACGGGTGCCGGTGGGCAGCTTGTAGATGGCCTTGCCCAGCAAGGTGCCCAAAATCAATCCGACCACGACACCCACCAGGCCGCGCACAACGACATCGTCAATCGCCCAGTCTTTCCAGACATCCATCCCGAAACCCGCAATGCTGGCGGCAATGGCCAGATGGACGAACGGAAAAGCCAGCGCATCATTCAGCCCTGCCTCGGCCGTCAGGGCAAAGCGAACCTCGTCCTCGTCGGTATTCGCCGGGCGTTCGATCTGGACATCCGATGCCAGAACAGGGTCCGTCGGCGCGAGACACGCGCCGAGAAGCAGGGCGGTGGCCACCGGAAGCCCCAATAGCCAGCCGCCGAGAAATGCCAGGCAGAGGATCGTCAGCGGCATGGTCAGCGCGAGCAGCCGGACGGGCAGCGCCCATCCATCGCGCGCAAAGGGCCGCGAAATCTTGAGCCCCGCCCCCATCAAGGAAATAATCACGATCAGTTCCGTGGCCTTTTCGATGATTACCGGCGTTTCCGTGGGATGGGGGGAATAGTCCGAAAACGGGGGCCAGGAAAATATCACCATGCCGAGTGCCAAGCATATGATGGGCAGACTCAACGGCAGCCGGCGCAAGACCAAGGGCAGCCAGGCCACCATCAAAATCAGCAAACCCAGTCCCAGCAGCAGCGGAATATAGAGCGAGACCATGTCCCTCCCCACTTCATTCTGCATGACAGGATCGGAGGTTGCGGTGCCCCCTGTTGCTGCCAATATGATCAGTGATGCCGCCGTCATGAGGTGATCCCGGGATGATATTTGCCAGCAATGCAAGGACCGAGCATAGTCATCCTGCCCGGTCGGCCATCGCTATCGTCCGATCCAGACAATCTGCCTATCTTCCGATGGGAGAGCGAGGGCAAAACATTCAGGCCGGTCCGGCAGCCGGCATGATGATATGTGGCTTCCACAAGGCATATACGCGCGTCACCCGCCTGCGGTTCCCCGCGACAATCGTTCCAAACGGTTCGACGTCAATTGAAGGCAAACTCGGGGGTACGGCGGATCACTACGAGCCGCCCCCCTTTCACCGACCGTCCCATAGGTGTGGCGACGGGAGTCCGTTCCACAGGCTCACTGCGCTTCGACCCCGGCCAGCCATTGCTGTTCCAGGGCAGCGGTGCCGTCGATCCAGCCCCCTCCCAGTACCCGGTCCTTGTGATAGAAAACCGCCGCCTGACCCGGAGAAACGCCAAATTCGGGATTGTGGAATTGCAGCTCCTGTCCCTCCAGACGAGCCAGCGTCGGCTTGGCCATGGAGCGGACCTTGACTTCGACCGGCCCGACATGGTCGCCACCAATCCAGTTGATGTCGCGCAGCGACGCGGAAGCGACTGCTAGGGCCGCTTTCGGGCCGACCACGACGCGCTTGGCTTCCGGTTCCAGCCGAATCACATAAAGCGGCTCCGCCTGACCGCCGATTTCCAGGCCCTTGCGCTGCCCGACGGTATAATGGATCAGACCCTTGTGTCGCCCCATTGACCGGCCATCAATATGGACAATTTCTCCGTCATCATCAGCGTCCGGCCGCAATTTGCGGACGACGCTGGCATAGTCCCCGTTGGGAACGAAGCAAATGTCCTGGCTGTCGGGCTTGAACGCCACGGCCAGTCCCATCTCCTCGGCAATCTCGCGAACCCGGGTCTTGGGCATGTCGCCGAGCGGGAAACGCAAGTAGTCGAGCTGATCCTGGGTGGTCGCGAATAGAAAATAGCTCTGATCGCGGGCCGGGTCCAAAGCGCGGTGCAGCTGCGCACCCTCCGGTGTCACAACACGCCGGACATAGTGCCCCGTGGCAAGGCAATCCGCTCCCAGTTCGCGGGACAGTTGCAGCAGGTCGGTAAACTTGACGCCCATATTGCATTGCACGCAGGGAATCGGCGTCCGGCCCGCCATATATTCGTCGGCGAACACATCCATCACCGAATCCTTGAACCGGCTGGCATGATCAAAAACATAATGCGCGATGCCAAGCCGATCCGCCACGGCGCGGGCGTCGCGGATGTCCTGCCCCGCACAACAGCTACCCACGCGACCGACGGCCTCGCCATGATCATAAAGCTGCAGGGTGATGCCGATGGTTTCCGCACCGGTCCGCGCCGCCAGAGCCGCAACCACGCTCGAATCGACGCCGCCGGACATGGCGACGACAATGCGCTTGCCGGTCAGGTCGTCACCGAGCTGAAAATTTTCCTTGATTCGATCCGTCATATCGATTGCGTCCTTAAAGACATCTCCCGGAAAGCACCAGTGCAGCGAAGATTTCCTCTTTCAGGTTCCTGTACGCTCCATTTTGGCACGGCGAGCGACGAAACAAGGAAGAAATGCTTAACCTCTCCTAAGGCCATGTAAACGGCCCTTTTACATAAGCTTATATGTTCGCTGCTAGACCAGCGGCTATGGATATGAATTTCCCCCATGAAAAGCCGCGCCAGTCCCCGACTGACGGCGGCCGAAAACTTCGCTCCGCACGGGCGCAACGCAAGGCCCTGCTCAATCGAGCGATCGCGCGGCAGTCATCCAGTGAATCGGCACAGGTCTTTCGGGCTGCGGAAAGCCGGATCAGCGATGACCCGGGTGCAATTGGCGCTTCCTTTCTGGATGAGCGGATGGCTTATTTCGCGGGACGGATTGAATTGGGCCGCAGCCCTTCCAAAGGTTCCATCTTGTTCCGGACCGGTTGTTTCCGGCCGGACTTGGTAAAGCAGGAAACAGACAAAATGCAGAAATAATCCAACTTATGAACGTGATGTTTACCTTGGCAGTTCAGGTAATCGAAAAGCTCCGCCGCTACGAAGGCCAGACGTAACGGGCAACGGGGCAAAATGCCGAAAGGCAAAATTGAGGGTAGTATGATTGAAAACCAAAAAATTAAACCAGCGCAAGTTGTCGGGCCCCTTGGTGAGCCACTCACCATTGATGATTTGCCGAAACCCGGAACCACGCGCTGGGTAGTGCGTCGCAAGGCCGAGGTTGTTGCCGCGGTCAACGGCGGATTGCTGTCGGTGGACGAAGTTTGTGACCGCTATGATCTGTCGCTGGAAGAATTTGCTTCCTGGCAGCGTGCGGTTGACCGATCAGGCATGCCCGGATTGCGCGTGACCCGTATCCAGCATTATCGTGATTTATACGAGCGTCAGCAGAAATACTGACCCAGAAGTACCAATCCAGACATCAAGGGGCCGCGGAGCTAACTCCAGCGGCCCTTTTTATTCCTTCTAGTCCGTCGGATAATCCTATATGGTCTTGTATTTACAGGCGTAAGGAATGTTCCAGCGCCATGGAACCAGGAGGAATATATGGGTTTGATTATTGCATTGATCGTTGGCGGCGTCGCAGGCTGGCTTGCCAGCATGGTGATGGGCCGTGATGCGTCCATGGGAATCTTCCTGAACATAATTGTCGGTATCATCGGCTCGGTCATCGGAAATTTCGTCGGGGGCTATTTTGGCTTCGGCGGAAGCATTCAGCAATTTTCCATCACAGGTCTGTTCACCGCTTTTGTCGGAGCGGTTGTCTTGTTGCTGATCCTGAACCTGATCCAGCGCGGCAGAGTACGCTAAGACCAGACTTGAATGAATAGAACATGCGGCGACAGGGCCGGTTCGGTGGCAATCGGCCCTTTCGTCAGCTCTCGTCGGTCATTGATCGAACCGCAGCTTGAAATATGGGCAAAATTCTGTTCCCGCTTGCCGCTGGTGCCGTATTGATCTAATACAGTTGATGAAAACCTGGATCGAGGCGAAATCAGCGATTCTTTTGTGTATCGCCATTTGATATTGCGATAAGAGCTGGACTGAAGAGTAAAACGATGAACTATGAATCCACCATTCCCAGCGAAGATATCGCAATTGCTGACGACGCCGAGGCGCGGAGTTCCACACGAAAGCGGCTGATCATCGCAGCGGCAGTGGTCACGCTCTTGCTGCTCGCCTATATCGGCTACAATTATTTTGTCGGCGCGGGCGCTGAAGACGACACTGCAAGCCAGGCGCCGGCCGTCACGGTGATGGCACCCGGCAAGCAGCTGGTGACTCGAACCATCAATGCCACGGGCACGCTGGCCGCACGCCGGGAAATTCCCGTCAGCGTGGTCGGTGAAGGCGGCCGCGTGACCAATGTCTATGTCGACGCTGGCGACTGGGTGAAGCAGGGCCAGGTCATGGCCAGCATCGACCGCTCGGTCCAATCCCAGCAGGCAGCGGGACTAGAGGCATCGGTGGGAGCATCGCGAGCGGACCTCAATCTCGCGCAGGCGAATCTCGACCGCGCTGCTCAGCTGGTGGACCGCGGTTTTATTTCGAAGGCGGATATCGACCGGTTGACGGCGACCCGGGATTCGGCAGCCGCCCGTTTGCGGGTAGCCCAGGCTCAGCTGAACGAAACCCGTGCGCGAAACACGCGCCTCGACATCGTTGCCCCCAAGGCAGGATTCGTCCTCGAACGCAACGTCGAGCCCGGACAAACCGTAACCCAAGGCAGCGGAACATTGTTCCTGCTGGCGCAGGACGGAGAGATGGAACTTCAGGCCCGCCTTGGCGAGAGCGATCTGGCCAATGTGTCGGTGGGCATCACCGCGCAGGTTACCCCGGTCGGAACCACCAAGGAACTCACTGGCCAGATATGGCAGATAGCGCCGGTTATTGATCCGCAGTCGCGTCAGGGCATCGCCCGGATCGCCTTGGGTTATGACAGCGCGCTGAGGCCCGGCGGCTTTGCCAGCGCCCGTATTCGCAGCGGCACCTCAGAGGTCTCGGTATTGCCTGAATCTGCCCTGCAAAATGACAGCAAGGGCAGCTTCGTCTATATCGTCGGACCGGACAACAAGGCGGTTCGCCGGGACGTCGTTCTGGGATCCGTATCCGATGCCGGTATATCCATCACGTCCGGCCTGAGCGGAAACGAAAAGGTTGTTCTGCGCGCCGGTGGCTTCCTGAGTCCTGGCGAAACCGTTCAGCCCAAGCTCCAGAAAAAAGCGGACGGCGCGTGATTGGCGCAAATTTGAGGCCTGATCGATGAATCTTCGCAATATTTCAGCCTGGAGCACGCGCAATCCGGTCGCGCCTTTGGTATTTTTCGCGGCCCTTCTCTTCGCCGGCTTGCTGAGCTTCAACCGCATGGACGTCGTCAACAATCCCGACGTGGAGTTCCCGGCGGTCAATGTCACGATCTCGCAACCTGGCGCCGCCCCGACGGAAATCGAGAACCAGATTACACAGCGAATTGAAGCGGCCGTCCGGTCAATCAGCGGCGTGAAGAACATCAGTTCGACCGCAAGCGAGGGCAGCAGCAGGACCTTTGTGGAATTTGAAATTGGCGCGGATGTAAACAACAGCGTCAACGAAGTAAAAAATGCAGTGGACCAGATTCGGGGATCCCTGCCCGACGGCATCCTTGAACCACAAGTAGCCAAGGTCGATGCCGTGGGCGGGCCGATCGCATTTTTTGCGGTAAAAGCGGACGACATGACCGTCGAGCAGCTCAGCTGGTTCGTCGACGACACAGTCGCCAAGCGGCTGCTATCGGTCGACGGCATGGCAGACGTTGACCGGTTTGGCGGCGTCGACCGGGAGATCCGCGTCATTCTCCGCCCCGAACGGATGCAGGCGCTTGGCGTCACAGCCAATCAGGTCAACGCGGCCCTCCGCCAGGTCAACATAAATGCGGCCGGCGGACGCGCAGAAGTGGGAGGCACCCGCCAATCGGTGCGCGTCCTCGGCAATGCTGACGACGCGTATGAACTGTCGCAGACGCAAATATCGCTGGGCAATGGTGGAACGGTAAAGTTGAGCGACGTCGCAGAAGTCAGCGACTCCTTCGGCGAACGCAGTTCGATCAGCAAGGTCAAGGGGGTCGAGGTCGTCAATTTCGCGATGTCGCGAGCGCGCGGCGCGTCCGATGTCACGGTCTTTGATGATGCCGTCGAAATCATGGATAAAATCCAGGCGGAAGTCCCCGGCATCGAGTTTATTCCCCTGTTCAACAGCGTCACCTATACCAAGTCGCAGTACAAAAGCTCGATGCTGGCCATGATCGAAGGCGCCATTCTGGCGGTCGTCGTGGTGTTCATCTTCTTGCGCGACTGGCGTGCGACCGTCATCTCGGCCATCGCCATCCCCTTGTCGGCAATCCCTACATTCTGGTTCATGGATTTGCTGGGCTTCAATCTCAACTTTCTTTCGCTGCTCGCGCTCGGTCTGGTGGCGGGGGTTCTTGTCGATGATGCCATTGTCGAGATCGAGAATATCGTTCGCCATATGCGTATGGGGAAATCCGCATATCAGGCGTCCATCGACGCTGCGGATGAAATCGGGCTTGCGGTTGTGGCCACCTCCTTCTGCATCGTCGCCGTGTTCCTTCCGGTGGGACTCATGCCCGGGATTTCGGGTCAGTTTTTCAAGAATTTCGGCATCACGGTCGTGGTCTCGGTTCTGATGAGCCTGGCCGTCGCGCGCATGATAACGCCCATGATTGCAGCCTATTTCCTCAAGGCCCAAGGCCATGCCGAACATGGCGAAGGAGTCTGGATGGACCGCTACATGCGTCTGCTGCAGTGGGTGCTGGACCGGTCCCAGGCCGACCGCATTCGACAGACGCTGGTACCTGCGAAGGCCGCCTGGTGGCAGTATCTGATTGGCTTCGTTCTGTTTTCCCTGATTGTCGTTATATTCATCGGAACGGCGTCGATCGTCGGAATGACGATCAGCGGCGCGATTCCGGCTATCATCCCGAGCGACTTTCTGCGGGCAATACTGAGCCTCGCATGTGGGCTCGCCGTAGGCTTCGTCGCGGCATTTCTCGTGGTGCAATTGATCAAGCGATTGGTTGGCTTGCTAGGGGAGCGATTTGCTCTCTGGTATGCCTACCGGTCGGGCCGGTTCCGGGCGCGAGCCTATGACCATCGCATCTGGATGATGGGTGCGGGACTGGTGTCCTTTGGTCTGACCGTGATCCTGTTTGCCATCACGCCGGCTGAATTCCAGCCAACCACCAATGAAGACAACAGCCGCATCCAGATAGAGGTGGTGCCGGGCACGACCCTCCAGCAGACCGAGAAGATTGCCGATCGGGTTTCCAATCTCATGTATGCGCAGCCCGAAGTCGAGCGGGCGCTCACCCGCGTTCGGGAGACCAATGCGACCGTATTCGTGACGCTGAAGAAAGACCGGAAAAAAACCTCGATCGAATTTGAGCGAAGCCTGTCGCCAGAACTCCAGAAAATACCCGATGCACGCATTTCCTTCCAGTCGCAGAGCGGGGGTGGCGGTACCGGGCGCGACATTTCCATCATGCTCACCGGGTCCGACCCGGAACTGCTCGATTCGACGGCGGCGCAGCTGGTCGAAGAGATGAAGGGCATCGATCTGGTGCGGGCTCCCCGTATCGCGGCCGACCTAAGCCGCCCAGAGATCATCATCACCCCGTACATGGATCTGGCGTCGCAACTCGGCGTGACCACGGCCTCGCTCAGCCAGACGATCCGGATCGCCACGCTTGGCGAGATTGACCAGAATGCAGCCAAGTTCTCGCTGTCTGACCGGCAAATTCCGATTCGGGTCATGTTGCCACTCGAATCAAGATCCGATCTGGAAACCATCAGAAACCTACCGATTCCCATTGCCAGCGGCGGCACAGTCCCCCTCAGCAGGGTGGCCGCGGTAAGCTTCGGCTCCGGCCCCACATCCATTCAGCGCTACAACCAGAACCGCCGGACATTTGTCGGAGCCGATCTGGCGCCGGATGTGATCAAGGGCGAGGCGATGAGCAAGATATACGAATTGCCGATCATGAAGAACCTGCCCACCGGCGTATCGAACGAAGCGTTCGGCGAGGATGAATGGCAGCAGGAACTGGCAGTCAATTTTGTCATCGCCCTGATCGCCGGCATATTGCTCGTCTTTGCAACCCTCGTGCTGCTCTACAAGCGGCTGATGTCGCCGCTGGTCAACATGGGATCGCTTGCACTGGCACCGCTGGGTGGCATATTCCTCGTCTGGGCGACCGGCAAATCTCTCTCAATGCCGGTATTGATCGGTGTCCTGATGCTGCTCGGCATCGTCAGTAAAAACTCCATCCTGCTGATCGACTTTGCGATCGAGGAAATGAAGAAGGGCGTACCCAAATTCGAAGCCATCATGGACGCCGGGCACAAGCGTGCACAGCCCATCGTGATGACGACCGTGGCCATGACCGCGGGCATGGTACCCACCGCCATCTCCCTTTCGGGCGATGGGGCTTGGCGCGCGCCAATGGGCATTGTCGTGATCGGCGGCCTGATCGTGTCGACCTTGTTGACCCTGGTGATCGTTCCTGCCGGCTTCAGTCTAGCGGATGGATTCGAACGCCGGGCCGGCCCCTGGTTGCGCACGCGGATGCTCACCTACAAGCCTGGCGATGACCGTCATGATCGGCCCGATGGAGAGGTGCAACCCGCCGAGTGAAGCCCATAACGTCCCAGACAGCCATGGGTGGCGGAGCGCGTTCCACCGCCACGTCCAGCAATGCTGGGCAGGATATGAAGATCATCGCCACCGGCATGCTGGTGCTAATGGCGATCATATATGTGACTTCAAAAAGCTATGAAGACGTGCATCCGGCGATTGGTTTCGTGCGCGCTTTTGCCGAGGCGGCGATGGTGGGTGGTCTGGCCGACTGGTTTGCGGTAACCGCCCTTTTTCGGCATCCCATGGGGCTACCGATTCCGCACACCGCTATCATTCCCCGCAACAAGGACCGGATCGGCGACACGCTGGCAAATTTCCTCAAGGACAATTTCCTGATTTCCCGTCTGGTCGCGCAGCGCATGCGAAATGTCGACCTGGCCGGGGGAATTGGTCGATTCCTGCAATCGCCGAGCGGCGGCGAGGGGCGACTGAAATTTGGCGCTTCGCGCCTGCTGGGCGATGCCATTGCTTCGCTCGACAAGGATCGCCTAGGGACGATGTTCAAAGGCGCCGTGAAAAAGCAGGCGGTCAAACTGGACATAGCGACACCCCTTGGCCAGATTCTCGAAGCCGTCATGGCAGAAAATCGGCACGGGCCCCTGATCGATTCCTCGATCCGCTGGGCCTACCGAACGCTGGATACCAACGAAATGGTGATCCGCAACATCGTGACCGACCGTGCCAATGCGGTGATGCGGTGGACGGGCCTCGACGACCGGGTCGCGAACGAAGTGCTGGACGGTCTCTACAAGCTTCTTGCCGACATGGCGGCCGACCCCCTGCATCCCGTGCGCGCGAAAACCGAGGAAAGTCTGGCGCATCTGGCGGCTGAACTGCGGCAGGACCCGGCCCTTCGTCAGAAAGTGAACGAATGGAAACTCGAGATGATCGAGAATCCGGCGATCGCCTCGTGGCTTGATGGCATCTGGGAACAGGGCCGGGAAGCGCTGTTACGCGCCGCCCGCGATCCCGACGCCGCTCTGGCCGGGCAGTTCGGAGATGCGCTGGTTCAACTCGGCAACAGCCTGCAGCAGGACGGACAGTTGAATCGACAGATCAACCGGTTCGGTCGCCGGGCGGTCATCGGCGTCGTCGACAGTTACGGCGACAATATCGTGAAGCTGGTCTCCGAGACCATTCGCAGCTGGGACACACAAACGATCACCGACCGGGTCGAAAATGCCGTAGGCCGCGATCTCCA
This sequence comes from Parasphingorhabdus sp., assembly GCF_036964565.1. GTDB lineage: Bacteria > Pseudomonadota > Alphaproteobacteria > Sphingomonadales > Sphingomonadaceae > Parasphingorhabdus. The sequence continues at coordinate 346,412 of NZ_JBALTN010000004.1, forward strand.
GTTCATTCGCGTGAACGGCACATTGGTCGGCGGGCTCGTCGGCCTTACTCTCCATTTGCTTGGATACTGGATCTAACGCGAAAGCAGCAGCCGGGCCTGTCCCGCGATCTGCGCCAGCATGGCTATCGAGGGCTTTGGGGTCTGCTGGGCACGATCCATGATCTTTCTGAACTGAGCCACGCGATCTATATTGCGGTCTGCCCAGCTGTTGACGAATTGCTGCATGTCCTTGCCTCTGGTCCGCCGGAGAAAATCGAGCCGCATCTGCTGAAAATCGCGCGCCAGACCGGCAACCAGCAAGCGGTCCCAGGGGTCCGAGGGATTGATCCGGGTCGCCGTCATTTGTGCCCAGTCCAAACCAAGCTGACTGCCCAGCTGGGTGAAGGCCTTGGCAACATCCAGAGCGTCTATTTCGCGGCTATGAGCGAGATAGGCGATACCGGCCGCCCCGTCATTCTTGTAGATATTGGCAATTTTGTCAGCAATTTCAGGGGTGGCGCCATCGGCAATCAGCGCGTCCATCCGATTTGCGGCTTGCAGCCTGCCTTCGGCGGTTATCAGATCATCGACATTGTCATTGAGGGCGGTCACGCCCGGAGCCAGCATGTCCACGGTTTCTTCTATTCGGGCGTCCGATACGCCGATCCGCATCAGATCCGCCATATGCGAGCGCAGGACGTAGGCAAGGCGGTCAAAGAGCACAATCCTGATATCTTCTGCAATCGGCGCGTCCTCCAGCGCCTTCCAAAGAGCATCTGCATGAAACAGGCGCTCCGCCATCACGAAGGCGCGGGCGACTTCTGCCAGCGAGCTTCCTTCTTCTTCTGCCAGTTCGAATGGATCGATCAGGCCGAGCCGGTTGATCATCCTGTTGGCGAGTTTTGTGGCGATGATTTCGCGGCGCAACTGGTGGTTGAGAATCGCCGATTCGTGCCGTTCCTGCATCGCAGCGGGAAATGCCTGAAGCAATTCGCTATTCAGGCCGGGATCATCGCCCAAATCGCTATTCTCGATCGCGTCCTGCAGCGCCAGCTTGGCAGTGGAGATCAGCACCGCCAGTTCCGGGCGGTATAACCCACGCTTTTCCTGGCTGCGGCGGATCAGGTCCTCGTTGCTGGCGAGCCCTTCGACCGACCGGTTCAGCTGCCCCTGCTCCTCGAACTGGTCGATAAGACGAACATAACAGGGCAGAGATTTCACGCCCCCCATTTCCGCAATCGATAGGCCAAGAGCCTGCAGACGATTGTCTTCCAGCACCAGCCTGCCAACATCGTCGGTCATCGATTCCAGGAGGCTATTGCGCGCCGCGGGCTTCAGCTTGCCGCTGACCAGCTCCGCGTTCAGCGCGATCTTGATGTTGACTTCATTGTCCGAACAATCGACTCCCGCGCTGTTGTCTATAAAGTCGGTATTGATCCGTCCGCCCCGAGCCGCAAAGGCGATCCGCGCAGCCTGGGTGATGCCGAGATTCGCGCCTTCCCCGACCACCTTGACGCGAAGCTGCTCGGCATTGACCCGGATCTTGTCATTGGCCGGGTCGCCGACCTCGATATGATTTTCGGCTGCAGCCTTCACATAGGTGCCAATGCCGCCAAACCACAGCAGATCGGCATTGCATGCCAAGATGGCGGACATCAGTTTCGAAGGGGTGGTGTCGGCATCGTGGGGCAGGTCCAGCAGCTCGCCGATCTGCTTCGAAATCTTGATGGTCTTGGAACTGCGCGAGAATACGGCTCCGCCTTTTGATATCAGTTGCTTGTCATAGTCGTCCCAACTCGACCGGGGCAAATCGAACAGCCTTTTCCGCTCAACCCAGCTTTTTGCGGGATCAGGCTCGGGATCGATGAAGATATGCCGGTGATCAAAGGCCGCAACGATCTTCAGACTCTTCGATAGCAACATGCCGTTGCCGAATACGTCACCCGACATGTCACCGACCCCGACAACCCGGACGGGTGCGGTCTGCACGTCAACGCCCGATTCGGCGAAATGGCGCTGCACGGAGACCCATGCGCCGCGCGCCGTAATCCCCATCGCCTTGTGGTCATAGCCGTTGCTGCCACCGCTGGCGAACGCATCGCCCAGCCAGAAACCACGCTCGACAGCGATCTGGTTGGCGATATCGGAGAAGCTCGCAGTGCCCTTGTCCGCAGCCACGACAAAATAGGGGTCATCGTCATCCAGGCGCTGGACCCGCGCCGGCGGGACGACCTTGCCTTCCACGATATTGTCGGTGACCGACAGCAGTGCGGAAATGAAGATCTTGTAAGCATCGATGCCCTCCGCCAGAAACGCATCGCGATCATCGGCAGGCGGCAGCAGCTTGGCGAAAAAGCCGCCTTTCGCTCCGGTCGGGACAATCACCGCATTCTTGACCCGCTGGGCTTTCATCAGGCCCAATATTTCGGTGCGGAAGTCATCCCGGCGATCCGACCAGCGCAAGCCGCCGCGGGCGACCGGACCGGCGCGCAAGTGGATGCCCTCTACCCGCGGGCTGTACACGAAAATTTCCCGCCAGGGCAGCGGCGCCGGCAGATCGGGAATCTTTGCGCTTTCAATCTTGAAGGCCAGCGCTTCGCCGGGCCCGTAGGCAAATGCATTGGTCCGCAAAATCGATTCAACAACCGCCCGAAACAACCGCAGGATCCGGTCATCGTCGATCGCATGAACGCTGACCAGGGCCGCTTCGACGTCGCGGGTCGCGGCAAGCGCTGATTCCTCGCGGTTGCCGCCGAAATCGGGATCATGCAGAACGCGGAAAAGCTTGATCATGGCCGATGTGACGTCGGGCGCTTCCGACAAGGCTTCAACAACCGTGGCCAGACCGTAGCTGAGGCCCGTCTGCCTGAGATAGCGGAACCAGGCACGCATCCAAACCGTCGAGCGAGGGTCTATGCCCGCCGAAACAATGAGCTGGTTGAAGGCGTCGTTTTCCGCTTCGCCTTCCAGAACGCCGGTGATCGCCGCCTCAATTTCCTCCGCCCGCTCGATGAGCTTTTCGCATCGCTCTTCGGACCGCAGTTCGAGCAGGAAATCGTGAATATATCCCAGTCGGCCGCCATCCAGCGGGGTCGGAACCGATTCCAACACGGTGAAGCCGAAATTTTCGAGCGTCGGCACCGCATCGGATAGCGGCAACGCCCCGCCGAGATGATAGATTTTCAATCGCAGCAGATGATCGGCATCGCTGGCGAGTCGGTAGAGCCGCGTCGACCGCTGCCCGCCCCGTTCCAGCCGGAACAGCCGCAGGATATCCTTTGCCGCTTCCAAGGCTCCATAGGTCGACTGGTAGGTCCCGGGAAAGCAATCGGCATAGCGTTGCGCGAGGACGGCAGACCGGTTTTCCTGACCGGCCAGCCGCAAATTTCTCTCTACCTCCGGCTTCCAGCCCCGAACCATGTTCTCGAGCTCCTGGTCGAGCAGATCGGGATCCGGAATTCTGCCATCGGCCCCCATATCGAGCGTATATCGCAGCGAGGATACCCCGCCCTCTTCCAGCGTGTTGGACCAGCTCAATATTCGCGCTCCGGTCGCTTCCGTCAGCATTTTCTCCACATTCTGTCGCCGTTCGGTCGACAGCTGCTCGCGCGGCAGCCAGACAAAGGCAAAAAGATGACGAGCCAGAGGCGAGATGACGCTGTGCAGCTTGGGGCGCGGACGGTCGATGAGGGACATCGAGATGAGAGCGAGCTTTTCAAGATCATCCTGCGCGAAGGTGATGAGCAGGTCATGGGGCAGCGAAGTCAGCGCATGGGTGAGGCTTTTCCCCGCGTGGCCCGCGACGGAAAATTCGAACTTGTCCAGCAGCCGGCTGAGCTGGGTCCGCAATACCGGTATGTTTTCCGGCGGAGCGGCCAGTGCGGCACTGGTCCACATGCCGGACGTGATCGACAGCCCGGTGATCCCCGTGTCGTCGGTTGCTGGCACAATGATCAGATCCATGAGGACGTGGCGATGGACCGTCGAAAGCTGATTCGACTTGATGATCAGCGGGGCCTGTCCCCCCTTTTCAAACCATTGAAAGGCCCGCCTTCGGCTTTCCTCCGAAAGAATCGGCTGTGCCCGCATCCGGGTGACGCCGAGACGTCCCGTTCGGTCGCCGTCACGGTCGACAATCTCGTGACCGAGCAGCGTCAGGTTGCGATCGAGGAACCACCGCAGCAAATGGGCGCCTTCTCCTTCGGGCAGCGCCTCGGCGTGATTCTGCAGGACTGCCTGCAATTTCAGCCAGTCTTCGACGGCTGCGGCCACATCCTTGAGGTTCGCGCGGAGCGTCTTGACGAGCTCCCGGCGAACGCGCGCGTCGGTTCGTTCCAGCTCGATATAGATGATGGATTCGCGCTTCTGGTCATCTCCCTGTGCGGAAAACTGCACGAGCTGGCCGTGGGTATCGCGCTCGACGGGGATAACCGGGTGGATCAGCCGTTCGATCGTCAGGCCGAAGCCGGCGATGGTCGCGCATACCGAATCGACGAGAAACGGCATGTCGTCATTTACAATCGCAAGACGCAAATGCCTTTGATTGGGGTCGCCGCTGACGCTTTCCAACGACACGTTGGCTTCATTGTCCTGCCGTTCCTGCGCGCAACGCAGGGTGAAGCGGGCCGCCTCTTCGCAGGCGCGTTCATCAAAGCCCGTGTTTTCGCCTGGCAAGGCACTTTCCCGGAATGCTGCTACTAGCGCCTGCTCCAGGTTGCTGATGTCGGCATCGGATAATGTGGATTTCTGATTGCGGTTGGCCGCCATTTCGCCCCCAATTGGATCAAGACGAGTGAATTTCTCGTCAGCATCAGGACGCTATGCTCTTATTGCCGCGCAGGCTCAAGGGTCTAGCCGGCGCTTTCCCGTCGGCACCGGCAAAAACTTCCGATAGTGGTATTTTCGTTACAGATGCAACTATGAGGCCCGGTGAAACACTGCAGTGCTGCGGTAATCGTCAACAGTCGGTATGCCGGAGCGCCTGTCCGGTCAGGCTGTCATTGCCGTGCACCGGACCGACGATCGACAATTCGCCGTTCGGACCCTGGCGCGCCACCAGTACAACGAATTCCGAATCTCCGGCGTCGATGTCCTGCAACTGCCGGGATGGTGCCGAGCGCAGTTTCGCCAACAGCTTTTCGTCGATGGCCGACGCCTTGGCCTTGGCCGCCGGGGGTCGACCCGCTTTGCGTTCGGCCTGGACGATGGCTTTCAGCCCGCCGTCATAGGCGCCGAGCAACGCCGCGTAGGCGCCCTTTTCGACTTCATTGCGCACCGCGAATTTCAGCGCCGTGGCATATTCGGTGAGGCGCGTTTTGTCATAGCCTGCACCAAATACAAGCTTGACGATTGGCGTCATCGGTGCGCGCTTCTGCGCCACCAGGCCGGAATCGTCGAGCAGCATCCGGTAATCGTCCGGATATTCTTTGGTCATCAGGTAGAAATCATAGGCGCGGCTGATGGCCGCATAAAGCGCAGCGCGGCTGCGTTGCTCACCATCCGCTGCATTGTCCGCGCTGATACGGGCAACCGACAGCCAGTCGGCGAGACTGGCTCCCTCTTCCGGATCAGCAACATGCGGACTATCCTCAACGGTGATGATTTCCTGCGCGGTGAGCTCAAGCGGCATGGCCGGCTCGTCGCCACCGATTTTCGTGGAATGTGGTCCGTCTTCCCAGGCCGGTCCCGCCATGTGCCGATCCGGCGCCGATAGCAGCGCTTCGGAGACCTCGTCTTCAATCTCCTGCTGGATTGCATCCGTAGCGATTTCTTTCCAGTTGATCACACCATAGATAAAATCGATCGTTTCATCATCGGTCGAAAAGGGCAGCAGAATACCCCGGTACATGATGGTGACGCCGCGCTGATTGACGAATTCCGCCTCAAAACCGATTGGTGACTGATTGGCGATAATTTGGAGATAATGATCGGTGATCCGCGACAGCAGCGAACGGGCAGGCACATCGGCCACCGCCGTCATCGAGGCATCTATGTCGCACTCTTCCCGCAGCGCGCGGCCGAGAAACTGGATGGTCGGATTTTCGATGCCATCGGTGAAGTCCAGCAAAACGCTGTTCGGGCCCAGATCATCGTCGGTTTCGGGGGAAAGATCCTCGACGCTCGGAAACAGCCGATCTCCCAGAAGCCCTGCCCAGAAATTATACGCGCGCACATGCATCCGGCGTTCATCCTGCCCAACGGAGGGCGGCGCTTCAACCGCACCATCGTCGTCGGGATAAGCGACATAGTCAGGCACCGTGGTCGGGTCCTGATCGCCAATTTCGCCATAATTCTGTAGGTTTTCCATGCTGCCCCAGTGCGGTTGCGTCTGTTCCATGCTGTTTTGCACCCCTCATGGTAAATATATGGTAAATTCGGGCCTCGGGCCTGCCACGCCCCGGGAACGTCGAGCGGCAACGCAGCCGTTCGAAATAACGATCAGGCAGTCTTGTCACGGCCCTGCTCTGCTGGTAATGGCGCGCGATCAGTAAAATTGCAGAGCATCAGCGCTCGTCCATTTTATCGATGCCGCTTTAGCTCAGTTGGTAGAGCATCGCATTCGTAATGCGGGGGTCAGAGGTTCGAATCCTCTAAGCGGCACCATCACTCTCAGCGGCAGATTTCGGACATTCCTAGCGAAAGTGCGGAAAACTCAGTGTTCTCCGATTGCCTAATTTACGCGCAATAAACAGCCAACCGGCCGGTGTTGAGGGGGTGTTGTGTGGGTATGCCGTGGGTGGCGCTTTGGATAGGAAGCAATCATTTGCTATACAGGGGTGAGGTTCCAACACTCAAAGCGCACAGATTCGTCCCGCAAAAAGCGTAATTTGAAGCGGGAGGGTCGTTCAGTTGGCTCGAACTACAGTTCTATATCGCGCTGCTTGATGTCAGCAATTGAAACGCTATTTGCGTTTTTGTAAATAAATGAAAGGGGTTCGATCAGTTGAGAGCTGGAAGGTCGAGACTTGATGCCTATTTTGTTCTCCGTGGTATTGAAAATTAAAGCCGCAGCGCTATTTATTAAAGGTTATAGAGATTGGTAGATGCTAATGGCTTATCCAATAGATCAAAAACTTGTCGTCGGCATTACTTCTACAGCCCTTTTTGATTTTGCACATGAACATCAGATATACGTTGAGGAGGGCGTCGAAGCATTCCGTCTTTTTCAAAAGGAAAATCGCAAAAAGTTGCCAGCACCTGGCGCAGCATTTCCATTTATTAAGCGGTTGCTGAATCTCAACCGTATTTTTGCTGAAGAGGCGCCTGTGGAGGTTGTGATTTTATCTCGCAATGATCCTGAAGCAGGCTTGCGAATGATGGATGCTCTGCCAGAGTATGGATTAGACATTTCTCGAGCATTTTGGCTTTCGGGAGCCGATCCATATCCCTACATGAAGGCAGTCAAAGCCTGCCTATACCTCTCGACAAACAAAAATGAGGTGAAGGCAGCCGTCGAAGAGGGCCATCCTGCAGGATATGTCTTACCGTGCGTTACATCGAATGACGATCTCGACAATCAACTTCGGATTGCTTTTGATTTCGACGGAGTCTTGGTCGATGACGAAGCGGAAAGTCAATTTGTAGATGGGGATTTACCACTGTTCCACCATCATGAAACGACCAACAAGGATCGACCGTTGAAAGGCGGCCCCTTGATGCCGTTACTCCAAAAAATTTCTAACATTCAAGATATAGAGAAACGCCGCTTAGACCGGGCCAATGATCCTCAAAAGGCTGTGCGAGTCTCTATCATAACTGCTCGTAACGCTCCGGCGCACGAACGAATGATGAATACCTTGAAGCACGAAGGCATTGAGATTGACGAGCTATTCTTAATGGGTGGGATTGAAAAGAAAAATATTCTAGATGTTCTGAAACCTCAAATTTTCTTTGACGATCAACTAGGGCATCTTGAACCAGCGGCTGAAAATACCCCCTGCGTTCACATACCATTTGGAATTCGAAACCAAGAGAAGTTACAAGAATAAAGCAGTTTAACTCACGCTTGCGGCTGGTTGACCATTCGTTCCAGACTCTGTTGCCAAGACGCTTTGAATGCAGGGTCGTTTGCGAAGAGCTTATATAGCTCCAATTCATCTTTTCGGCGCATCAGCATGACCTCTTTCAGCATTTTATCGAATGCTATGCCGCGATTCTGCGGATCGGGGTTGTCTTGATACTTTTCGCTAAAGTCAGGGTGCGCTTTAATGCTTTCCATGATGTTGATGAATTTTACGCGCTGTTCTTCCGGCGTTGCGCTCCAGCCTTGAAACCATCGCTCATTGAAGCTTTTGATGATTTCGTCGATTGGATCTTTGTCCTCTTCGGGTTCATGCGCGCTTCTCGGATTGGGGTTTTGCGGATCAACCTCAGTTTCTGAAGCATCCAAAATGATAGAATCGTTCAGCTTTACCCGTTCCAATCCATAGGATGAGAGATCGACCGAATCCAGTAATGCATCCAGCGATTTTTTCGAAGGGTCTTCAATTTTGAGCTTTGGAATAAGAAATTTCAGGAACCAGAAAAGCTTTTCCCATTCCACCACTTCGAATGGCATGATTGAGGCCATTTGCCCATAAATCTTCACGAACTGCTTTGCCTTGATCTTGAAATCGATCTTTGCATCATTCTCGAGCTCGAGCTCGTCGTTAAATCGGTTTGCCGCCACATCGATGATAATGCTCAGCTGTTCAGCATCCTCGTTTCCGAAATACTTTGCCGAAAATGACTCTACCTCTTGCCATTCGTACACGGCCACATCGCCTAGGGCGGATTTTAGTTCGTGCAGAACATTTACGTCTGTCGCTTCGGATAGGCTGGTGGCCGTATAGAAAGGGTCAAAGGCCGTCTTTATGTCATCTACTGTATTGAAGAAATCTAGGATAAAAAGGTCTTCGGTCTTTTTGTTCAACTTCATTGCTGAGCGGTTTAGGCGAGATAAAGCTTGGACCGCCACGACATGCTGAAGCTTCTTATCGACATACATTGCTGCCAGTTTCGGCTGATCAAAGCCGGTTAAATATTTGTTGGCCACAATAAGCAATCGGTATGTGTTCTCGATAGATTTCCCGTTGTGAATGATCGGTTTGCCATCTCGGCTATGGCCGTCGAAAAACTCTTTCGTTTTATCATCGGAAACACCGTTGATCCCCGCTTCGGTATACGTAATACCTTCCAATTCTTTTTCGCCAGAAAAGGCGACCAGCGCTTTGAACGGGTAACCCAGCCGCTCCAGCTCTTTGTCAATCGCCTTATAGTAGCGGATAGCGGTTTCGATATTCTGGGTAACGACCATGCCACGCGCTTGGCCTTTCAACTTCTTCGCATTAACCACGCTTGGAATGAAATGGTCCAGCATGATCTCAGCTTTGGTATTTATCGTCTGCTGGCTGCGTTCGACATAGGCCCGCAGTTTCTTCTGTGCCTTTTTCTTGTCGAACAGTGGGTTGTCTTCAATCGATTTTGCTATCTCATAATAACTTTTGTAGGTCGTATAATTGGCCAGAACGTCAAGGATGAAGCCTTCCTCAATTGCCTGCTTCATGCTGTAAAGGTGGAACGGTTTGAATGAGCCATCGGACTGCTTCTCCCCGAATTTCTCCAGCGTAATGCCCTTCGGCGTGGCGGTGAAGGCGAGATAGGAGGCATTGCCCCGCATTTTTCGTGCTTGCATGGCCTTCAGGATCAAATCCTGCGCGTCTTCGGCATCAACATCGCCGCCCATGGCTTGGTTCATCATACCCGCAGCAGAGCCGCTTTGTGAGCTGTGTGCTTCATCAATGATTACAGCAAACCGCCTGTCGGTCAGATCAGAGATGCCATCAACGATAAAGGGGAACTTCTGGATCGTGGTGATGATGATCTTTTTGCCGCTTTCCAAAGCCGCTTTCAAATCTGAGGATTTATGCGCCGGGGCAACGATGTTCTTTACCTCGGAGAAGTCTTTGATGTTGTCACGAAGCTGTTTATCTAGCAGCCGCCGGTCGGTGACTACGATCACGCTGTCGAACAGCGGCTGATCTATTCCTCTAGCTCCGGGCGTTGTGACGCTGGCTGGATAAGTTTCAATGAGCTGATAAGCTGCCCAGGTGATTGAATTGGACTTCCCGGAACCTGCCGAATGTTGGATCAGATATGTCTGCCCTACGCCATTATTCGAAGCATCCTCAATCAACTTTCGCACTACGTCGAGCTGTTGATAGCGCGGGAAAAACAGCGTCCGCTTGTTCAACTGGTCTTTGGCCGCCCCATCCAGTCTGACAAAATGCTGGATGATATTGGCAAGACTGTCCTTGGTGAAAATCTCTTCCCAAAGATAAGCACTTTTATGGCCGTTTGGGTTAGGCGGGTTGCCCTTGCCGTGATTGTGGCCCTTGTTGAAAGGAAGGAAAAATGTGCCCGGCCCTGCGAGCTTTGTGGTCATATAGACCTCGTCTGTATCCACTGCTAAATGAACAATGCAGCGGGCGAATTGCAACAAGGGCTGGCTGGTGTCGCGGTCTTCCCGATATTGCTTCTGACCGTGATAGCGGGCGTTCTGGCCGGTCCAAGCGTTTTTCAGTTCGATGGTGGCGAGTGGAATACCGTTCAGGAACAGCGCCATGTCGATTTCCTGCGCCGGATTGGCCAGGGAATAGCGCAATTGCCGCGTTTCGCTGAAGATATTGGCGGCAAAATCATCATGGACAGATTGGCTGGAACTGGCGAGTGGAGCGGGGTACATCAGCACGAAGAACGCATCATCGACGGCCAAGCCCTTTTTCAGCAGATGCAAAAGCCCATGTTTTTTGATCAGCCGGTCGAAACGCTCCAACACCTTGCGCTTCCAGTCAGTCGCGTCATTGCGGCGTAGCTTGTCCAGCTCTTTGGATTGGGTGGTTTCCAGAAAGCGCCAGAAGAAACGTTCGTCAATCGCATATTGCGCATTGAAATCGAATGAATAGCCCATTTCAAAGCCATGATTGACGGGATCAAGAGAGACCAGATTGCTGATCAACTGATCTCCAAGCTGCGTCCACTCAATCTGGTCCTTTATAGCTTCGCGGTTGACGCCGGTCAGGCATTTCTCAATTGCGGCTTCCAACGCCGCTTCATTTGTCCGACTAACCATATCGCCCCTTTACACCACCTTGATTTTGCCAGTCACGGCGTTGTTGATCAGGGTTGCTTTGTATTCAAGCAAAGCCAAAATTTGCTTATTCATAATACTGATAGCGTCTTCCAGCTTTTCTTCTAGTTTTGAGACATCTCGTATTATGGTCGCTTGCTCATCACGGGGAGGAATTAGAATTGGCATCCGCTTAAAGTCAGCATAGCTTAAATTCTGTCTCAATCCGGTGCCAAAACGATAGATAGACTTAGAAATGTCCATAGCATGCAGATACTTATGGAAAAATTCGGCATTATAGCCATTCTTTAAGCTAAGGCATATATAAGCACTCGTAATAATCCCTCGATCCTTTGCGAGCCCTGTTCTCAAGCTTTTTTGATCATTCTGTAAATCTGTTCCGCGAATAATCACATCATCCGGGTATACGATCTGATAAGTCTCGAAAGACTCAGGCACGAGGCCTGTCATTTTGTCTAATGACTTTATGATAACCTTTCCGTAGCTTAACGAGAGGACACGCTGCTCCTGTAGGCCAACATTATTTCGTCGGTTTTCTGTAAAAGCCACAAGTCCGGGTTTAACCTCCCAATGCATAGGGATTTGGCCGATCCAATCGACGCCGCTGTCTTTCATTGGGGCATTAGGGTTTAAACCATTGGTGACGGCATTCTGGATGACGATTTGCTTGCGCTCCTTCAGCAGCGCAATCTGCCGCTCCTTAATCGCAATCGCCTTATCAATCTTAGCCGCCTTTTCGTTGAGGAAGCGGACGATGGTGTTCTGTGTGTCGATAGGCGGGAAAGCTAAAACTAACTTCGCAAAATCTGCGAAACGGAAATCAGTTGATCTTTCGCGTATCCCTTTTGCCAATGATTTCAGATAGCCAGACAACGCTAAACTGCGCAGATAATAAGCGTAAAAATAAGCGTTTAGCGTGTTCGAAGTTCGCTCGACACAGGCAGAATATACAGGTGTAGATTTGCCTGTGGAATCGGAAACGCCGATTGCTCCGGCAAATGCATCCATCGCGTGGATTACCAAGTCACCCTCATGGATTCTTTGGTACCCATGCTCCTTAAGGGCGTTGGTAAAGCCATCGGTCCGCCGATTGCTGCGTAGCGTGACCTCGCCGTCTCGAAAGCAGGTTACAATTCCATCATCAGGGTGAACGGTTCGATCCGCTCTCAGGAACAACCATTTGGCCTTCTCGACAGCCCACTCTGAAGGAAGTGTTTGTGCCCAATCAGCGCCGCTATCCTCATAGCTCTCATATTTCGGGATTTCATCAATTTGCATTGCTTAGTCCCCCAACAGCTTGGCAATGCTGGAAACACCTAATATGTCGGCAACCAGGCCATCCGCCCGTTGCTCCAATGCCAAAATATCAGCAGCCACATCTTCCAGCGTCCGTAGCGGCTTATGGCGATAGAAATATTTGTTGAAGCTGATTTCATAGCCGATTTTCACGCTGTCCATATTGATCCAGGCCTCGCCCACATGCAGCTTTACCTCGGACAGAAAATAGCGGTGAATGTCATCGGCCAGCGGTACGCTCTCGCTATCGCGCAGCTCGCTGGACGGTTCATAAGTCTGAAATTCGCCTTTGCCGGTGGCATAGTAGCCAAAGTCCGCCAGATCGGCCTCTTCACAGCCAAGATGCTTAAGCATTTCGTCGAGCTTGTCACCAGATAGCTTAATGGCCTTCTTGAGGACGATTTCCGCGCTCTCGTCATACCAGCTGACGGCATTCAGAATCGCCTTCTTTTCGGTCGCTGAAAGCGTCAGCTTTGCGGCTTTGATTGCAGCATCGACATCGCGCTTGAACAGATTGAAATCGCGAAATTGCGCGGTGCCAATGACGGCCATCAGAGTTGCACCGGCATCATGCAGGTCGCGCAGCTTTTCCCAATATCTCGTACTCGTCAGCTTGGTCTTGTTCTTGGTGTTGAGAGAAATCTCATTGTCCTCGCACCATTGCACAATCGTTTTAGCATGCTCCTTCAACCAGCCGGTTTGATAGACGCTATCGCCATGCTCTCCATAAAAATGCTCCATCGGCGGAGACAGGGCTTTGTCGAACCGCAAGGGGGCAAGGCGTTCGGCACTGAACTGCGCCATCCTCCTGTCGGGGCGCTCAATCGTGACCTTGTGATAGCCAAAATCTTCACTGTCGAATATCTGTGCCGCGATACCAACGGGATCGTTGTTGGGATCGACTTCGCGCTCAATTGGCTTGAAGGCCAGAAAAGCCTCGGTAATTTCCTTGATATTATGAGGTGCGAGATCACAGTTCTTTTCGCCTAAATTCTTGCGCCGCTTCTCAAACAACAGACTGGCATCAATCAACTGGACCTTGCCATGCCGTTCGGCTGGTTTCGCATTGCTGAGCAGCCAAATGTAAGTAGTTATGCCTGTATTGTAGAACAGATTGTTAGGCAGCTGAATGATCGTATCGAGCATATCATTCTCGATAATATAGCGACGAATATTGCTTTCGCCGCCGCCAGCGTCACCGGTGAACAGGCTGGAGCCATTGTGCACCGAGGCGACGCGCGAGCCGATGGCGCTGTCCTTGGTCGACTTCATTTTGGTGATCATTTCCATAAGGAACAGGAGCTGGCCATCGCTGGAGCGCGGGGTAGCATCAACGGTGCCTTTCTCGCCCCAATAGTCCGTCAACTCTACCTCAAACCGGCTATCAATGACGTCCTTGCCGTCTTTGATGTATTTCTGCTCACTGGCCCAGCTTTTGCCATAGGGCGGGTTGGACAGCATGAAGTCAAAGCGCTTACCGGCAAATTCATCCGTAGATAGTGTGGACCCGACACGGATATTCTCAGGGTCGTTGCCCTTAATCATCATGTCGGACTTACAAATGGCGTACGTCTCGTCGTTAATCTCTTTGCCATATAGATAGACATCACCCGTTGCGCGGATTTGGCCTTCAACGTCTTTGATGAAGTTCTGCGATTCCGTCAGCATGCCGCCACTGCCACAAGCAGGATCGTAGATGGTCATCACTGGAGGCAACCGATCCTTAATGGGATCGAAGATCAGGTGCGTCATCAGCTGGATCACTTCACGCGGGGTGAAATGCTCGCCAGCTTCTTCATTATTCTCTTCGTTGAATTTGCGGATCAGCTCTTCAAAAACATAGCCCATGCCCAAGTTGGTCAGCGGCCCAAGCTTCTTGCCGTCCGGGTCTTCGCCAGCGTTAGGCGACAGGTTGATGTAGGGCGAAACGAACTTCTCTAGAACGTCGAGAAGCACGTCTTTAGCCGCCATGTGCCGGATCTGATCCCTCAGCTTGAAGCGTTCGATGATCTCTTTCACATTGTCGCTGTAGCCATTCAGATAGTCTTCGACATTGGCCAACAGGATTTGTTGATTGTTGGTGGCAGTGCTGTGCAGCTGCTTCAGCGTCCATTTGCTAGTATTGTAAAAGACATGGCCTGACGCCGCCATTAGAGGGGCATCATCGTGCTCGGTTGCGGCCATTTCGTCTTTCTGGAAAGCCACCTCCGCCAGTACCGCTTCCTTTGTCGGCTCCAAAAGGGTGTCGAGGCGGCGTAGCACCACCATAGGCAGAATGACGTCTCTGTACTTGCCACGAACGTACACATCGCGAAGGCAGTCATCAGCAATCGACCAGATAAACGAAACAAGTTTGTTATGCGCCGCTTGATCCATTGTTATCCCATGCAAAATAATGAGTTGGTACGACTAACAGGAGCAACAGTTATAGCAATAAGAACCCGCGGTATTGCAGTGAATAACGGCCGGTCGCGCAAAATCGGGCATCTTACATGAGATAGGCACACCCGCCATCTCCTTTCACCAACACGGGCCTCCGGATCTATTTCCGGGGGTCTTTTTCATGCCCGAAAGGAATACACCATGATAACCCTACGCACAGCTACGGCGGTCAAAAGCACTATTTCGCTGCTTGCCGATAACCAGTTGCGAGCCTTGCTGTCAGAACGGTTCGATCAGCTGACCAGCGCCTGGGAAGGCATCGACCTGAGCGACCTGACGCACTTCCTCATCATCCAGCCTGGAGACACGACGGCGGATGCGGAACACGAACTCGGGTGGTCACTGCTGGTCAATCCTGTGGATGGTGCACGCTTCGGCGATCCCGCTTTCACCCCTTCCTGGGAATGGATCGAGGATCACGGCGGCTGGTTTGAAGCCGTGTTCATAATGAGCGATGATGGTTTCGGCATCACGTTGTTTGTCCAGGATCATCCCGAGACCGACGCCGAGCTACTGGACCTGTGCCGCAGCTGACGAACCCCCAACAAGCACCAATCGCAGCGCCCTCCAGGGCGCTTTTTTTTGCCCAATCAAAAGGAAATCAACATGGATAAACCAATCATCGCGACACTGGCCCTGACCATATTCGGGATCGGCTACTGGGTAGCACCCAAGGAACTGCTGGACGAAGAAGTGAAGCACACCGGCTTCCTGCAGATCGACACGACAAAGATCCTCGCCGCCACCGTCGAAAGCTTGAGGGCAAAAAACAGCCTAGTGGTTTGGTCGTACAAGGGCACGGTTCGGGTGCGGGCCCACCGAGAGCGGTACTGGCTACTGAACGGTACCCAGGAACTGATCGTGCCCGCCGTCGTCGACTATCGGCTGGATCTCAGCGCTCTTTCGCCCACGTACAATGAGGAAACGAAACTGGTCACGGTGCGGCTGCCCAAACTGGTTCTGTCCGATGTCGCTTTCCAGCCGGAGGAAGCCACGACCATCAACGGCGGATCGCTGAGTTACAGTGATGACACCGTGCAGGAACTGAGCAAGCTCGCGTATCGCACCGCCCGCAAAGGTATGGTGAAACAAGCACAGCAAGCAGCGATGGTGGCTGTCGCCAAAGGCCGAGCAATCGAGAATATCGAACGGCTCTTTGAAATCCCGTTGCGAGCGGCCGGGCTCCAAGCTGTCAGGGTCGTTGCCACCTTCGATTGATGGTCAAAAAAGGCAAAGCGCTCGGCGGCAAAATCCTCGGGCGCAAACCTTCCACTCAAGGAGATACGTACAGCCACTCGCGACAGGCTTGAGGACTTTAACGACCAGCCGTTTAGCGATCTAGGACCCTACCGAAAGGGCGCGCTTGTCTGCTTGCCCCTGAATTGCGACATGTCAATATTCTTGGCCGAACTTGTTCTAGGCCTCTTCCGCTTGCGTCGCTCCCTTTGTAATACGGTTTCGTAATTGGCGAAGAACCGACGAAAAAAGGGGTAGGAACCCTTAACAGCAATGAGCGATCTGCTGCTGTGTAGCGCAGCAAGCCAAAGCGTTTGTTGCTCGATCTTGCTTTGAACCGACAGCACGGTCTCAGATGGGTTCTTGCTGTTAAGGTCGGTCCGCATCGTCGAGATCATTCTCTCTATCCTGCCCAGAAGCTCTGCACACTGCGCTTCTTCGGTCCGGAAGCCAGTCAGTTGACCAATAACTGTGTCGGCAATGTCATGAAATTCGCGCCCATCTTCGGTGAGCGCAACATTAATACCGGGATCCTCTGGGTCGGAGTTCATCCCCGGAACAATCAATGCTTTGCCTGACCAAGTCTGCAGCGCCTTCATATAGCGGCTGACCGTTGACTGGTCGATACTCATATTTCGCGCAGCCTCCGAGATGTTCTCAGCGTTGGCAACCTCAATGAATGTTTCCAGCCAAACCAGTCGCAACGATTCGATTCGCAAAGAAGACAATGTCCGTCCTTTCAATTTAAAAAATGCTCTTAGCAGCCCTGCTTTTGCTCGTCATGCAGTTACTGCATTCAGTTAGAGCTTGAATAGTAAGTAATTGATTTACAGCAACAATATGCAACGTAAAGCGGCCCATGCCAGAGAAAAATCACTCTCGGCATAAAACGAGGAACGCCTAATATGACTTATAAAAACAGACTGCTAATCCCCCCGCCGCAACCGACTGCTGATAATGGCGACAAGCATACGTCAGAAAATCCCAGCATCAGCAAAAGTAGAATTTGGAAGCTGCGGTTACCTTCAAAAATCGCCAGCCTTACCCGCACTTATTACTACCACGATAAAACTTTGAGTCGTTCGCGCACTGCGTTCATGTCGACGCGGAAAGCTAGCATTAGCATCCGCTCAATGACGCTCACGAGCGAAATCGGCCGCCTCCACATTGTAATCCTTCAATTCGATCTGGTTGGCAAAGCGGCCCGGTTTCATTGCAGATTTACACAAGCCTCCTTCACCCTGCGAGCAACTTCTCAGCGATAGCAAACACCAGTTGTTGTCTGAGGCGTAATTCCCACAAACGATCTCAGGCGGCAGCCTTTTAATTAAGGACCGTAAAACATGAAAACCTCAAAATCGAATAGCAAAACACTTTCCGCCGGCTCCATCCGCCTCAAAAATCGCCCGAGGAAGAGCGGCGAAAGTGGTGAAAATTCCGCCACGCCGCCGGTTTCGCCACCTTTACCCGAGCCGTCCAGCGACCCAGCGCGGCCGGACACAAACGCGCAGTTCATTTCCGCGATTTCCCCTTCTCTCGACGATGGTGAACTGGTGGCAGTTTGCTCGAAAACGGGCGATCCAACGGACGGCGGCTGGACAGCAAAACCGGCCGATAACGTCAATCAGGCCTGCCCGCCGACGGCCAACAACTACTTCAATTGCTCGACATTTCGATCGGCTGAAGGTGGCAGGTTACGAGCGAAAAAGGAGTTTTTCACGAACTATCACACGCTCGTCCTGGACGACGTGGGCACGAAAGTTCCAATCGCTGCCTTGGAGAACTTCCCTCCGACTTATTCAGTATTAACCAGTCCGGGAAACTATCAATACGGCTACGTTTTAAACGAGCCGATTGCAGATGAAAACGTGGTTGCCGCTCTGCAGGAATCTGTGTCGGCGGCGGGTCTTGGTGATCCAGGAGCCTTTGGGTTAGCCAGATGGGGACGGTTACCTTTCGCCGTGAACGGGAAACCTAAATATCAAAACGACGGTGAAGGTCTCTTCCAATGCCAGTTGGATAAATGGTCACCAGAAAAACGATTTAGCTTGGACGCACTCTACGAAGGGCTCGGACTGCTGAACGTTCCGGCAACGCCGGGGCATGTGATCTCGGTTCCAGCGGCAACTAGGCGGCAACCCGCTGGACTATCACACGCAGTTTTCCAACCGGCCCTGGATGAAAACCCAGTGGTGACCGCATTGAAAGCGCGCGGCCTTTATAAGGGCGAGATAAGTCCGGGGGTCCACGACGTTACGTGTCCCTGGTTTACTGAACATACCGATCAGATCGACAGCGGTTCGGTCCATTTTGAACCGAGCGCGGCTTTCCCTTTGGGCGGCTTCAAATGTCATCATTCGCACGGCGAGGGATTGAGCATCAGTGATCTCTCGTCCTACGTTGATGTCGATCCAGCTTCGGCGCGCAACCGGCCGCAAATTCGGGTGGAGGCGGGAGCGATCGATCAGGTCGTGAAAGCATGCGACTATGTATTGTCGGGTACCGGCAGGATATTTCAGTCGGGAGGCGTGATCGTCATACTGCGCCAATCGGGTGACGGCGGTGATTACCGGATGGAACCGGCCTCCTCTGCCGAGCTGACAATGGCGCTGGCGGGCGCATGCTCGTTTACAACTTTCGTCCGCAAGGAAAAAGAATGGCGGCCTTGCGATCCGACCGAGCGCGTTGTTCGTACCCTGTTGGGTGCTTCAAAATATAGCTTTTTGCCAAACATTGTGGCCATAGCCCGGCACCCTTTTTACCGGCCGGGGGATGGGTCGTTGGTCACGGCACCGGGACATGATGAAAAATCCGGCATCTACGGGGCTTTCGAAGGGGATCAGGTTGTTATTCCCGGCACATCCCGTGAAGATGCCGAAGCCGCACTCGCGAAGCTTAAAGATCTGTTCTGTGAATTTGTGTTTGAAACTCTGACGGACCAGGCAGCCGCACTTTCTGCAGTCATCACGGCCACGGTCAGGACGTATCTGCCCGTCGCTCCTGCCTATTTAACGACGGCGCCTGAAAGCGGGGATGGAAAGAGCTATCTCAACAGCGTGATCGTGGGTTTCGCTGGCGGTGAATCGGCGAAGGCGAGTTTTCCTTTGGATGCCGCTGAAGCGACCAAATCGGTGCTTGCTCTCCTGATATCATCCCCGCCGTGCATTGAATATGATGATATGATTTCGAACTTCAAACCGCACGCAATCTTGAATCGCGCGCTGACGAGCGAGGCTATTACCGACCGTATTCTTGGGATGAGTAAAACCGCCACGGTCTCCACCCGAGTGTTTATCATCGGATCGGGGATCAACGTAGAACCGGAACGGGACATGAAAAGAAGGGTGATCACTATCCAGCTGGCGTCCCGGTCGGCGGAACGGATCAGCACCAGCTTTACCGGCAACCCGGCTGCATTGGTGCGGGAGAAACGCATGGAAATGGTCAGTGCGGTGCTCACTATCATCGAAGCCTGGAAGGCCGCCGGAACACCAAGGTCGAAGGTTCCGCCGATCGCCAGCTACAATGGAGAATGGGCTGATTGTTGCCGCCATCCTTTGATTTGGCTCGGCGAGCCCGATCCAGCGCAGTCCCTCTTTGACCAAGTGGAAGACGATAGTGACGGGGAGAAGCTCGGGTTTCTTCTCGAGGCTTGGCACAAGGTGTTCGGCAGTACGCCCAAGACCGTTCGCCAAGTTGCGGAATTGGCGGACCACCGAAATCCGGAATTGCGGGAAGCGTTGGAAGATCTGCCGATTATGAACGGTGAAAAGATCAACAACAACAAGCTTGGTTGGTACATTTCCAAACATGCCAAACGCTATGTCGGCGGACTGAGGTTTGTGGCGGGCCGCGCCGACGGCCGCCTCGCCTGGATGGCGGAAAAAGTGGTGAAAGCGGAGGCTGCGGAAACGCCGGTTTCGCCGGATGACCTCGAGCCGGGACCGCGCGGATAGTCACCCTGCCCAGTTTGCGCCGTTTCGTCGCCGACGATGCCCACCCATCGGACGCCTCGAAGCGGCGCAGACAGCCCGGCGCTTGCCCGCATTTGCCTAAATTCGAAGCCGGGAGGTCCGCCGCGGCCGCCCCGGCACCCCAACCCCTACGCGTGTCCGGCCGCCCTCTGCGGTTCGGGTTTATCGCAACCAAGAAAGGAAATCATCATGCCTAAAGAGAAATTGACCAGCCAGTTCGTGAACCTGATTTACTGCGATCCCGGCAAGTCGAAGGAAGAGTTTTTCGACACAGAGATCAAAGGCTTCACCGTCGAGGTGAGGCCGTCTGGAAATCGGACATTCTATCTCCGCTACACCGATCAGAGCGGAAAGCAGAAGCAATATAGGATAGGCCGCTACGGCGATATCAGCTTCGACCAGGCCCGCAAAAAGGCCAGGGAGTTGAAAGCCGCCATTGTCCTGGGCGTCGGCGATCCATCTCAGGCGAAGGCTGAAGCCAAGGCCGTCATAACCTATGGCGAGCTGGCCATACAGCACCTCGCTCACGCCAAGACCTATCAGAGGGCTTACGACACGACCCGCATGTATGTTCAGCGGCACATCGTTCCTCGCTGGGGGAAGATGCGGCTGTCCGACATAGGGCAACGGGATATCGCCAAATGGTTGTCGGAAAAGGACCGCGAAGGACTTGCTCCCGCGACGGTTGAAAAGATCAAGGCGACCCTCAGCCGGTCCTTCGAGCTTGCGCTTCAATGGCAGCTCGCCGGGGTCACCGTCAATCCGGTGCGCGGTATCAAGCGGGCCAAATTCAACAACTCTCGAAATCGCTTCCTGTCGCCGGAAGAAGTAAAAAGGTTGTTGCTCGCTTGCGGCGCATCGAAGAACACCCAGCTTCGCTCCATCATCAGTTTATTGCTGCTGACCGGAGCCAGGGTGTCGGAATTGCTCAATGCGGAATGGCGGCACGTTGATGTGGATAGAAAGCATTGGCTAATACCAATGTCGAAAACCGGCAAGCATCGACACGTGCCGCTTTCGCAGGCGGCATTGGACATCATCGAAGAACTGCCTCGGTTCGATGACTGTCCATATCTGGTGCCCAACCCTCAAACATTAAAACCCTTCACAGAAATGAAGAGGGCTTGGGACACCGCAAGAACGGCGGCTGGGCTTGGCGATGTCAGGATCCATGACTTACGGCATTCCGCCGCGAGCTTCATGATCAATGCTGGCATCGATTTGTTCGCGGTCGGCAGGGTGCTCGGTCATGCCGATCACCAATCGACCATGCGCTACGCCCATCTCGCCAATGACACACTCCTTGCAGCCGTCGAGGCAGGCGCCGCAGAAATGAAAGGTAAAACACTATGAATAGCTTGAACAAATTGTATGACTTCCTTGTAGAGTGCGGATGTGACAAGCACGACAAGGTTATTACCTTGATTAAAGCCTGTATCGAAATGGGTATTCGGCGCGGTGCCGATATCACTTCGAACCTGGCGGAATTAGGGTGTAACAAACAGCATGTAGGCATTAAGCTTTCACTGCATGGTGACGGAAGCGACGATCAGTATTGGACCGTCGATGCCGACGGGCTTTATAGCCTGGTCAAAGACTAACTTTCCAACCCCGATCTTGCATGGCGGAAGCTGTGTGAGGTCGGGTATTTTTCCATTCCCATTTTTTTCGGCTTTCCAAGGGCCAACCTTCATTCCCGAAAGCTGCCATTCCGTACGCCAATTTATCTCGCACCCGAACGGCAACAAGTGGGTGGATTGCCGTCATTTCGCTTTCGATGTACCAATCTATTGGACCGGAAATACATACACGGAGAGCCCTCCCATGCAGCACATTATTATTGATCCCGAAATCACATTTATGAAGGAACTGGATGTGGAGTTTCGAGAACAGTCTGGGCCAACCAACTGCGATCCCTGTTGACCGAGCGGATTCAACAACTCACCAACGCATTGGAAGGCATCGACCTGAGCGACCTGACGCACTTCCTCATCATCCAGGCAGGAGACACGGCAGCGGACGCGGAACACGAACTCGGCTGGTCACTGCTGGTCAACCCTGTCGACGGATCCTGCTTCGGTGATCCCGCTTTCACCCCTTCCTGGGAATGGGTCGAGGATCACGGTGGCTGGTTCGAAGCCGTCTACATCATCAGCGATGACGGGTTCGGTATCAGTCTGTTCGTCCAAGACCATCCAGCTACCGATCCCGAACTGCTGGCCCTGTGCCGAACCTGACTAGCCATCCACCAATACCAATCGCAGCGTCCCTGAGGCGCTTTTTTTTTGCCGAAAATTCAAAGGAAACATATATGAACAGGTCAATAGTTGGCGTTCTCGCCGCAACGCATCTCGCTACATTTGTTGTCGGTTAACGGCAGCAACTGGGTGGTTAGTTGACCGTCCGGTTTTGGATTCCAACGGCGAAAAGCGGACGTCCGCCATCATCTGATGTAGTCGCTACATTCGTTGCGGAACCAAATTGTTCAGCATAGCAAATCATAACGAATGGAAAGATTGTGGCGCTGATGGCCGTACAGTAAAGGTTCATCGGGCCACTTCCACGTAATCTATGCAATCATGTCACATTGGCAATTTGGTCTCCCTTTTTGAAGTCATCCCTGTTTTATGCGTAGTATTTTCAAACTCCAGTCGCTCGATTTGGCGATTGATCTAGGTACGGCCAATACGCTCGTCTATGTGCGGGATCGCGGGATCGTACTCAACGAGCCTTCTGTCGTCGCACTGGAAACCATTGACGGCGTGACCAAGGTGTTCGCGGTTGGAAGCGAAGCCAAGCTGATGATGGGCAAAACACCAAGCAATATTAAAGTCATTCGCCCGCTGAGAGACGGGGTCATCGCCGATCTTGATGTGGCGGAACAGATGATCAAACATTTCATTCATAAAGCGCACGGGCAAAAGACTGGGATGCTGCGGCGTTTCGATATTGTGGTTTGCATTCCCTCCGGCTCGACCAACGTTGAGCGCCGCGCCATTCGCGATGCAGCTTCGAATGCGGGCGGATCGCGGATATTTTTTATCGACGAACCTATGGCCGCTGCCATTGGTGCAGGGATCCCGATAACCCAACCTATCGGCGCGATGGTGGTCGATATTGGCGGGGGTACGACCGAGGTTGCCATATTATCGCTTCAAGGGCTGGCTTACAGCGCGTCAGAACGTATCGGGGGAGACAGGATTGACGATGCCATCACTTCCCATATCCGCCGCAAGCATAATCTGGCCATCGGTGAAACCACCGCAGAAAGGGTCAAGCATGAAATTGCCAGCGCGGTAAGTCCATCGGGCGACGGACAGGTCAGGCATATCAAGGGTCGCGACCTTGTAACGGGCATGCCAAGAAAAATTGCCGTCACCGAAGCGGAAATCGCCGAAGCCATTGCTGAGCCGGTCGCTCAGATAAGCGATGCCGTGCTTAGTGCATTGGAGAATATCAAGCCGGAACTGGCAGCAGATATCATGGACCAAGGTATAGTGTTGACCGGCGGCGGCGCTTTGTTGGGCCGGATTGACGAACATATTGCCGAAAAAACCGGACTGGCAGTCACCATCGCGGATGATCCGCTTACCTGTGTCGCCAACGGCGCGGGTCGGGCACTGGAAGACCCGCTTTATGCCAATGTGCTGGTCCCAGCATAACGCTGTCCGCTATCCCGTCCAATGCCTAACTTAGTTTCGACGCGCTCATTCCTCCTGCACCGTTCGAAAGCGAACCGCGCGATCAACAAAATCGTTTAAGTTAGAGTTCCGGCGGTTAAGGTCGCCCTGCTGGGCGGCCCGGAGCGTAGCGTAGGGCAGACCAGCAGGGCGAGGCAAGATAGTTTCTGGAGCTGGCGGCTTGTAGCCCAGCGAGCTGTGCGGGCGGAGTGTGTTGTAATGCTGGCGCCAGCATCAGTTCTGACGACTTCGAGTTTTTCAACAGAATAGGGTGGTTAGCGGTCATTGACATGTGCCACCCAGAGTGCGAGTTTGAAGTGTGAAGTCCTTCAGCTCATTCCTTGTGCTTGCCACGGCGTTAGTGCTGACTGGGTGCACCCATGCGCGTCAGCCCAACTGCCACGCTCCGGTTAATGCCAAGGCCGAGATCAACCGGACCATCCATGATTTCTTCGATGCGCTTCGCAAGGATGATGAGGCGTCCTTCAAACGCCTTACTACCGACTCCTTTTACTCGTTCGATGGTGGCAAGCGTTTTGAAAGGACGGAGCTTGTGGATGTAGTTCGAAGCGCTCACGCTCAGGGTGTGCAAATCAATTGGTCGATAGGCCCGATAGATACAAAACTGAGCTGCGATGTGGCGTGGTCCGCATGGGAAAATGTTGGCAGCGCCGGGATTCCACCCGACCTTCAGCCGGTTCGCTGGCTTGAGTCAGCTGTAATCGTTCGCGAGAACGGGAGCTGGAAAGTCGACTTCTTTCATTCGCAGCGGGGGGCCAAGTAATTAGGAAAATACCAACTGCCGACCGCTCCTGAGACTTTTCCAGACCTGCCGCTTTTATGTCCGACACAATCAGTCCAAACGGCAACAAGTGGGTGGCTAGCGGAAGGTCGGCTTCTGGAGCAGCCGCCTCGTTACCGCTGCTTCTCTATTCCGCCAAATGTAAGGATCAGTTCTTTTACGACGCGCCATTCCGATGAGCCCGGGGCGATTGGTTCAAAATGACCGCTGTCGCCAAAGACCCTCACATCGACCTTATCACCTGCCTCAGTTGCTGTAGCCCGATAGGTTTCTGCAACTTCCGGCGACAAAACCAAGGAGGACGAGATAAGCCCCTGACGGACGCCAAGCGGGAGCCGGGCCGCTGGCGAGGCTTCCGAAAAACGGCTCGGATAGGTGTCAATTGATCCTCCAATAAGGGGCTCGATTACGGGCTTGCCGCAGATTGTTGCATCAAGCCCCACAAACGGACCCAGGTCGCCTGGTCCGTCAATTGCCACGACTGCTTTTACTGGCAGCGGATCTTCTCCGCGAACCTCGCTTTCGACTGGAAGCCGTGAGCGTGAGGCCACAAACAGTGCGGCATGGGCTCCAGCCGAGTGCCCCACTACCGTTACGTTAGAGAGATCAAGCCCATTGTCTTTGGCAAGGGTCCGCAAATGATCTGTCGCATTTCCCCAGTCTAGGAACGTTCCAGGCCAGCCAGCACCAGCACTTCCAACCTGTCGATATTCGATGTTCCATGTGGCAAATCCTGCCGATCTCAGATCACTGGCTATCGGCGCCGTATTTTGTTTCGTTGCATAGCCATCGGTCCAGCAGCCACCGTGAATAATTACCACAACTGGAAACGGGCCCTCCCCTGCCGGCAGGCGTAACTCGCCGAATTGGAGTGGGTCAGTCCCATAATTGCTTATTACATTGGGCTCAGTGGCGGGAAGGGCATCGACTTCGCGCGGGCTAATATTTTGGGCTATCACTAAATTAGACGGGAGGAAGGCCGCGGCGCAAAGCGCCAATCCGAATTTGCGCATCGGTTTCCCTTCTCGGCAGGATTTAGGCCTCGGTATATACGCTAAGGAAGCGGCGTCAATGGGGTCGGTTGCCGAACAGCCGCTTTTATTCTCAATCCAATCTGTTCGAATGACCGCAAATGGGTGGTTTTGCGACTGTCCGCTTTCAATGAGAAAATGATAGGAAGCTGACCTTGCAATTTCTCGTCGTGGGACGGTGCAAAACCTGTTGCTGATGAGGGGTTAGATCACAGGCCCTCCAGAGCATGAGGAGTCAAGGTCGTCTAAGCTGTCATCAGAACACGGTTAGCCACTCCCCTTGACCTTTCCTGCTAATCGATACATTCCAGCCGTTCGGCTCGAGCTCTGATATGATAGAGAGCATACGGCTTGGCTGGTTTGGGGGAAGCACATTGTTCAGCTCGAAGTTTCCACCCCTGTGGCTTAGTCGCAATATCCAGACAATAGCTGGTTTGTTGGCAATCGGGATTCTTGCCATTGCCCAAACCGTGCCTGTACCGCTCCTCACCTCCACACTTAACCGTTTTGGCCTTTCGATATTTGATAGCTACCAACGGCTTAGTCCTCGCATATATCAGGACGCGGCCGTGCGCGTTGTGGATATTGATGACGAGACAATCCGCCAATATGGTCAATGGCCGTGGCCACGAACCGATCTGGCGCGCCTCACCCTTGCTCTTGGTCAAGCGGGAGCTGCAGCCGTTGCTTTTGATATTGTGTTTTCCGAAGAAGATCGGACATCACCTTTACAATTGGCGGATCGCTTTGCCAGCACCGACCCAAGCATAGCTGACGCACTTCGTACGCTGCCTGACAACGATGGGCAATTTAGTCAGGTTATCGCCGCGATTCCTACGGTCACAGGTTATTTTTTGACTAATGAGAAAGAGGGGCAGCAAGCAGTTCCCAAGGCTGGCATAGTTGTTTCTGGCACTACCCCCAATTCCGTGGTGGATTATCGCAACGCCGTGTTAAATCTACCGCAACTGGAAGCAGCAGCAGCGGGTAGCGGGTTTCTGAGCATAAGGGCCGACGCAGATTCGGTTATTCGGCGCGTACCGCTGATTGCTCGGCAGGGAAAAACGCTGTTACCGTCGCTTTCGCTGGATGCATTGCGAGTAGCGCTGCAGGCGGAATCGGTTGTCGTCAAAACAACCGACGGCAGCGGAGAAAACGGTAATCCAGGCGATTTAGTTGCGCTTCAAATTTCGGATATCGAAGTACCGACCAGTTATGCCGGTGAACTTTGGATGCACTACACGAAGCAGGTGCCTGAGCGAGTTGTGCCTGCTTGGAAGATCCTGTCCGGCGCGCTGACAGATCAGGAAATGGGCCGCCTTTTTGGTGGCCATATTGTCTTTATTGGAACTGGCGCCATTGGTCTGCGTGATCTGCGATCGACACCGATGAGTGATGCAGTGCCGGGCGTTATGATTCATGCGGAGGCAACTGAACAGATGATCTTGAAGCAATTTCTCTACCGTCCGGATTGGGCAATTGGTCTAGAAAGGTCACTGCTAATAATATTTGGCGCGATTTTGGTACTCGCGTTACCCCGGCTGGGCGCCGCAAAAGGTGCGTTGCTTGGAGGTGCTGCAATGATTGCAATTGCCGCAGGCAGTTTTCTGGCGTTTTCGCAGTATAATTACCTTCTTAATCCAAGTTGGCCTGTGCTCGCAATCCTTGTTGCCTATGTGCTGGTAACAGTGCTCACATATTACCGCGAGGAGCGCCAGCGAGCCTATATTCACAAAGCGTTTGACCGATATCTCGCGCCTGAGCTCGTCAAGCGCATCGCCGATGACCCCAGTCAGCTAAATCTTGGCGGCGAACTGCGCCCAATGAGTGTTCTTTTTTGCGATATCCGAAGCTTTTCGAGTATTTCTGAGAACATGTCTCCGAACGAAATTATTGAATTTCTGATCGCATTTCTCACGCCGATGACGGATCTCATGTTAGATCGCAAAGCGACGATCGATAAATATATTGGCGATGCTATTTTGGCTTTTTGGAACGCTCCGCTCGATGATCCAGAACACCATCAAAATGCAGCCCGCGCCGCTTTGGAAATGGTAGCCCGCCTAAAACAACTGAATATCACGTTTCAGGGTCAGGACGATGTCCCGTGGCCCGATGAGGTTAGTATCGGGATCGGAATAAATTCTGGACCTTGCTGCGTCGGAAATATGGGATCTCAGCAGCGTCTGTCCTATTCGCTCATTGGTGACACGGTCAATCTTGCCTCCCGGCTTGAAGGTCTGACCAAATACTACGGAATTCAGATTGCGATTGGCAGTGATTTGCAGCGGCATATTTCGTCTTTTGCGACATTGGAAATTGACCGCGTCAGAGTTGTAGGGCGCGAAACGCCTGAGGTTGTTAGCGTTCTTCTTGGGGATGACAGTTTGGCGGGTCAGTCAGAATTTGTCGCTTTCCAAGCAAAGCACGGCGAAATGATGTCCGCGTATGTCGCGCAAAAATGGGATAAGGCGGAAGTTTGCCTGGGATGGTTGATAGATCATTGCGCTAAGTTCGGACTTGGCAAAACTTATGCGCACTACACCAGCCGCATTGCAGCCTTTAAGGCAAACCCACCAGGCGAAAATTGGGATGGTGTTTTTACCGCAACCGAGAAATAGAAATAATACCATCTTGACTTATAGTGCCCTCTATGACCGAATGCTAATAATGCAGGTCGCTTGCCTGTCTTGGGGGAGAAAAAGCTATGCGCTTTAATTATGCAAGATTGCTAGCCACAGTATTGGTATCGGCAATGGCCGCTGGGACGGTGCACGCACAGGTTTCGGACCAGCAGGACTCAGATGTCCAGACCGAAGATCAACAGATGGCCGGTCTTGATGCCGAAGTCTTTGATATTGAAGCTTTAGTCGATAATTCGGCTACGCCGGAATCCGCGATAAACACCGCACGATCTCAGGTAGGTGAAGGTGACGTTTCAGGCGCAGCGACAACCTTGGAACGCGCACTTATAGCTGACCCGAATTCCACCGAAGCCCGAGCATATTATATTGCTTTGATGTGCCTTCTCGACGACCAGATGGCTGCAGAATATGAACTCAAGAAACTGGCAGGTACAGCCATAGCCGATGCGGACTGGAACGATGTTGAGAAGGCCTGCGGACCGATGACACGACCGGTAGCAGCCCAGTGAGGCAAGCTATAATCAGCTCATCATCAGAGAGAAGGACACTCTTTTCTAAGGGAAATATCATGAATAGCAACATCATGCGCGCTGCCGGAATTGCGGTCTCCGTATCCCTTCTGGCCATGCCCGTTGTGGCAACCAGTCAAACCGTTGGGGTCAACTCTGCAGTTCGCAATATCGTCAAGGTAAAATCGACCAAGGCGGCAGAGGAGCGACAAGCGAAGGTGAAACAAAAGGTATCGCTGCGTAACGAGATTCGCACTGCTTCTGCCAGCATGTTGCAGGTGTTGCTGCTCGATAAATCGAGCCTTACTGTCGGCCCTAATGCGCGCTTCACTGTTGATAAATTCATATTTGATCCCAAAAGCCGGTCAAGTTCCGTTGGTGCAAATTTTGCGAAAGGCACCTTCCGCTTCCTCTCAGGAAAATCGACCCGCAATAAGCCGGGACAAACCTCGCTGACGACACCTATTTCGTCGATTGGTATCCGGGGCACGATGGTTGAGGGCGCGGTCGGCGAGGATGCCATTGCGATCATGACCCAACAAACCGGTTTTCGCCCGCCAATGAAAATGGACGCCGAAACTGCGACACTAATCGTGTTGCGCGGACCCGGCAAGCGTGCTCAAATGGGTGAAAAACCTGGCATTATCGATGTGACCGCCAATGGTACAACCGTAACCCTCGATACAGCGGGGTCCGCGGTTTTCATTCCTGGGCCGGCCGCAAATCCGAGCGATCCTTTTTCGCTAACGATGGCAGCTTATGCCATGTTTGATGCAGCGCTGCGAACAATACCCCAACCAACAGGGGCGACTGCGCGTGGTAAAAAATCTAAATCGCAAGAAACTAGCGCGAGTGACGGAACATCCAGGACTACTTTGGTCGCCCTACTCGGTGCACTTTCGATCGGCGGCCTCATCGCAGTGAGCAGCGGAAATGGTGCGTCTGATAGTGACAGTGATAGGCCCACTAGCCCCTGATTGATTTGATGAATGCCACGCTATTTTGGCCGCTTTGCAGATACCGGAAATCTGCGATTAAATCGCTTACATTATTCTTCAGATCAATTCGTTTGCAAAGTCATACGCTTGATCAGCAAGGGTTCCAGTTTTCCGCTCTCCTGATCATGCAAATGCACGAGACAAAACTGTTTTTCGACATGCGGTTGAAATCCATGGTACGAACTTTTTTGACGACGGAACTAGTGAGTTTGGAGAAAACTGGTGATGCTTATGCTGGGACGAATGGCCGCTAATGGGTTGTGGAAGGGTTCTGATAATTGACCGCTAATGGGGCGGAAGCCGCCATTGTAGCAGCTCAATAATTATTGTCCGCTATCTGGATTGACTGCCCATAACCGGCCGGTCCGCTAGTGGCCCAACTGCGGCGTCTCAATATGGCCCTTCATATAACTGCTCACCAACGCCATGGCGTCGGCCCACCGTGGGCCAAATTCGGAAATCTAATGAGCCAAAGCGTTTTCAATAGGAAAACACCCACACCGGCCGACTACGGACTATGGGAATTCCGTGGGTAAAAGCGAACACGCCAGCCAGCTTGATGGAGTAATGTATCGTAATCCTCATAAGCTGCACTTGATTGAGAAGATTTCGTAATGCGGGGGTCAGAGGTTCGAATCCTCTAAGCGGCACCACTACTCTCAGCTTAGCAAATTCAAGTTTACTGCTGAGTGTGCCCAAATCTGGGTGTACTCGTGGGTATGGCGTGGGTGGTGCTTTGGTTAGCAACTTGAGTGTTGCAAAGTACTCTTTTGAGTTTCGCCGACAGGCTAACATTGGCGTGGGCAGCGATTAGTTTATTTTTCAATTTTTGCTTGTATATATGGTGCTGCTGGAAAACCAGACCGTCAGTGTCGATTGCAACTGGTAAGCCAGCCAACCACAGGGATCGTAAATAATTTCTACTTTGATCACTAATTATCGATCTTCCTCGAGTTAGCGATGCCATTGCAAATACAAACGCTTATTGCCTATGTGCATATAGGTGCGTATACTTGATATATGAAAACCTTTAACACTCAAAACGTTGCCGATTCCGCTGGCATCCATAAGACAACATTAATTCGATGGTTGAAGCAAGGTTTAGTTCCTGAGCCAAGAAGGGATGCCAGAGGATGGCGCAAATTTGATGAGGTAGAAGCTGAGAAAGTGAAGTTATTTGCTCTTGGAAATCAGGATTTTGTAGCTGGTTATGACTCGGTGGCGCTAACAGTCTTGAAAAAATTGGACTGGAGTTTTGCTAAAGCCAAAACTAATGACGTGACCCCTTAAAACTCCTCCAGAAGTGATTAGAGTCCGGTCCAAGAAAGGACGGACGAATGAAGCGGATACG
>NZ_JBALTN010000005.1:0-372870 GCF_036964565.1 Parasphingorhabdus sp.
TTGCACCCATCACGCTCAACCAAAAACTGGTCTACTTTTGCGCCGCCATATGGCCTGATTTTACTCCGCCGTTGACAATTATGACAGCCATGCCCAGCTGACCGCGCATCTCAACGACTTCATTGACGCCTACAATTATGGTCGGCGGCTGAAGACCCTCAAGAGACTCACACCCTTCGAATACATCTGCAAAATGTGGACAACTGAACCAAACAGATTTACACTTAATCCAACTCATCAAATGCCTAGCATTACAGTTGCATTTTAATTTTGAGATGTGCTTTTCTGGCAGCCGCCTGATGCGCTCGTCTCCAGCATGACCATGCGATGATATAGGCAGGTTGGATACGGCGGTGCGCAAGTTTGTTGGCGATGCGACGGACTTCTTGAATGGACCAGCGGATTAGATCCTGATGGTCCTCATCTTGGGTCTTTTTTGGGGCGTGACATTATTGGCGCGATATCGGATCACCGCCATCATCGCAAAGGCAAGCATGACGAGGGACACATGGCGGTGCCAGCCATGCCAGGACCGGGTTTCGTTATGGTCGAGGCCAAGCTCGTTTTTGGTAGTCTCGAAGCTGTCTTCGATCGCCCAGCGGTGTCCTTCGACAGAGACGAGCGTCTGGATGTTCGTGCCAGATGGACACCAGGTTGTGAAGAAAGCCATGTCACCGTCAGCAATGTTGCGCCGTATCAGCAGCCCGCGAGTCCAGAGACCTGTTTTCGCCTCATTATATTCATCGGCATCAAGATCGGCAAGTTCGAGATAGGCCCAGTCATGGAGCCTTAGACCCTTGGTGCCCTCACCAGCAGAAAGACGCTGCCACGCACCGGGTTCGAGTTCCTGTGCGATCTCGCGGGCCATTCCACCGATCGCAGGTGTACGTGACCACGAGCCAAAAAAATGATTGGATTTAACGCCAAGGACATACCCTTTACAGGCGCGTCGCAGGGCTTGTTCGACATCGCCAACCCCGTACACTGCATCTGCTGCAACCCATGAGAACGGCACATCGGTTGCCAGCGCACGCTCGATCATCTCCACAGCAAGTGCAGGCTTGGTGGCGAAGGCTACCGCTTCAGGAACGTGGGTCGCAGCAAGGCGCGCTGGATCGCCGGTCCAGCTCTTGGGCAAGTATAAAGCGCGATCGATAAAGGCATGGCCCCGAGTAGACACATAAGCAGCAAACACGCCGATCTGACAGTTTGTGATTTTGCCAGCCGAGCCGGTATATTGGCGTGCAACGCCGCACGATGATTTTCCCTGCTTGAGAAAGCCGGTCTCATCAATGACCAGAACCGCGTCGTTAGCGCCCAGGTTCTCCATAGCATATTCGCGCACGATGTCCCGCAGCCCGTCCGCATCCCAGCGACCACGGCCGAGGATGGCCTGTTGCCGCCAAGGTCCCGGATCACCAGCAGCCTCGGCGCGCATCCAGCCCGTCTTGCGCCGCTCATCGCCCAGCAAGCCGTCCAGAAACAAATTCGCCGAGGCGGCCACACGTTCCTGCGTGAACAGCCCGCGCATCCGGCCCTTCACATCCCGCAGCGAAGATGACCAAAGTTCCAGCGTCGTCTCGATAGATGCACTCATTATCTATGACCTCCATATCATGGAGACCCATTGATTCAGAGCTTGATCAAAAATGCAACTGTAATGCTAGACTAAACACCTAGCTTCAAATCAAGGTATCAAAATTCATATTTGGTATTCTCGACCACCCAATTCATCGAAGATATGACAGGTCATTCTAACATTGCGGTTAGCGTTCGTGGGAGCTTTTCCAAAAAGAAAGAACGCTCCTGAGAGCTGCGACAAAGGCCAATGGCTGATCGAGCATCAGGTGGTGGCGGGCTTCCGGTATGGCTATTATCGGGATGTCGTTTCCACCCATCTCGCGGATGTAATCGGCAGAATCCTGTGAGAAGAGCAGACTGTTACCGCCGTGCACGATTGCTTTGCGGCCCGGCGCTTGCACCAGCCGCTTACCCATGTTCAGCCACTCCTCGGGCCTATTGCTCCGCCGGAAAACCTCTGGTGAGAATTTCCACGTCCAACTGCCTCTTTTATGCTTCAGCGAATGATACGCAATATAATCTAGCAGGAATGGCTCCTCGGCGGGCTGAGGCGGCGATAGGATGTAGCGCGCACGCGCTGCTTCATAGCTGGGATAGCGCTTGTTGGGCTTGTCCGGATTCCCTGATCCCGGGCTCGACCGATCGTTCTTCCAGTATTTTTCAAGCAATTCAGGGCGCATGATCATAAGGTCGCATACGACCACTCCAGCAAAGGCGTCGGGCGACTGGGTCACGGCTGTCAGCGCGGCACCCGAACCGAAGCTGTGCGCGATGATCGTTGGCTTTTGGCCATCCGCAAACATGTTCAGGGCCTCGGCAACCTCGGTGAATTCCCTCCCGCGGGCCGCCGTGTCAGCTGCCCCCCGCATTTCGCTGTCCCCCATACCCGCCAAATCGAATGCCACGACATCATATTCTTCCGCGAAGAACGGCGCAATAAAAGCGAAGCAGCGGGCATGGGCGAGGAAGCCATGTGTCATTAGCAATTTGGGCTTATCGGGGCTGCCCCAGCGGAGATAGTGCACCTTGGCACCGGAAATCTCTACATAAGCTTCTTCGCGCGGCACGTTCAGTGCTGCTATGAACCATTCGGGCAGGTGCGAACCGTCCCCGGCCCACAAGGAATCGATGTCAGTCGGAAGGTTGTTTACAGGGGTCATTTCATTCATTGCGCGAAAGGTTCCTTGTTGGTGAGTTTTTAGGTGGCGAATCCGCGATAGGCATTTTGCGCTACGTCGTCGCATACGGCGGCATAGCCAACCACGCTTGGGAAATTGATAAGCTGGCGCTTCTTGCTCGGGATGTTTGCGCCCATGTACCAGGAGTCCGCTTCGGGAAAGAGTGTCATCGCGCCAGCTTGGGCGACTATTTCGGTCCAGGTCGTCTCGGCCTGCGGTTCGGCATCGAAGAGCTTGATCCCGCCTTGCCTCAGCCATATCAGAAAGTCGCAAATCCAGTCGCCTTGTATCTCAGCGCTCGTTGGGCCGTTCGCAAAACCTGATGGGCTCAGGGGACCGTAAGAAAACAGCATATTGGGAAAGCCCGTCACGGACATGCCCAGATAGGCGCGCAAGCCATCGTTCCAGGCCTGTGCCAAACCGAGCCCGCCCAGCCCGGTTATATTCATGTCGATCAGTCCGCCGCGTCCGGCATCGAAGCCTGTTGCAAAGACGATCAGATCGCAGTCAAACGCCCCATCCTGAGTTTCGATACGGTCCGCGCTGATCCGGACGATCGGCGTTTCCTTCAGA
Organism: Parasphingorhabdus sp.; assembly: GCF_036964565.1. GTDB lineage: Bacteria > Pseudomonadota > Alphaproteobacteria > Sphingomonadales > Sphingomonadaceae > Parasphingorhabdus. Next base: position 3,333 of record NZ_JBALTN010000005.1, read on the forward strand.
TCGACGAGCGCGACATTTTCCTGCGCAAAAATCTCGTAATAATTCTGTTCCAGCGATGGCCGCTTGGTGCCGAAGGGGTGGGGCGGCTCGGCAGGAGCAAGTTTTTCCGCAAGCGCCGGATCGACGATCCGCTCCCGGACTTTGTCGCGCCAGAAATCATAAGCGTAGCGGTTTGCTTCGCGGTTGGTGAGCATATCCGCAAAATTGTGATACCAAAATTTTAGACCGCCGCGCTGCCAGAGATGCTCGAAATGTGCGGTGCGCTCCTCATCGCTAACCTCAAGTGCCGATTTTTCCAGCGACTGGTATTCAAAACCCCCGCTGGTCTGCTTGCGTTGTTCGAAAATGGCCGGATACCCCTGCTTTTCGCACACCTGCCCTTCCTCGGTCATTGTCTCCTGGCGCATGGGAAGGGCCAGGATCGGCGTCCTCTGAAACAGTGTCAGCCGGTCTGCTGATTTTGCTGCCTCCTGTGCCACCTGCACACCGCTGGCGCCGGTGCCGATCAGGCAAATCTTGCGGCCTGCCAGATCAATGCCTTCCTGAGGCCAGCGCGCGGTGTGGCACCATTCGCCAGCGAAGGTGTCGAGGCCGGGAATGTCGGGGACATAAGGCTTCGACGCGAAGCCGAGAGCCGGCAGGAGAAACCGCGCTGTCACCGTGTCCCCACCGTCCAGATGCAGGCGCCAGAGCGATGCCTTTTCGGCGAAGCGCGCGCTTTCGACCCTCGTGCCCAAACGCATGTGCGGCCACAGATCGAGGGTATCGCAGACATGACGAAAATAGGTGCGCAGCTCTTCCCATCCGGGAAAGCGCTCGGTCCAAGACCATGTCTGCCATATATCTGGGAGTGAGAATTCGTAAAGCGGAACCTGCGAATCGACCCGCGCGCCCGGATAGCGGTTCCAGTACCAGATGCCGCCGGGCTGGGCGGCAGCATCGACCAGCAGGATATTGAACCCGGCCTCGCGCAGTTTGTGAAGCAGGTAGATGCCGCTGAAACCGGCACCGACGATCACCGCGTCATAGTCTGGCGTGGTCTTGCCGCTCACGCTGCCGCCCTGCTGCCTTCCGCAATTTTCTTTGCCGCTGCGTAATCCGCCTTTCCGTTCGAGGCGCGCAGAGGCGTGTCGGTAGGATGGATCGCCTTGGGCGTTTTATATCCCGCCAGCTGCTGGCGGACGTGATCCTTTACAGCTTGCTCATCAAATTCAGCCTGCTTGTCGAGATGAACCACGGCGGTTACCGCTTGACCCCATTTTTCGTCCGGCACGCCGACCACCAGCGCATCGGCGATGGCGGGGTGGGTCTTCAGCACTTCTTCGACTTCTTCGGGATAGACCTTTTCACCAGCGGTGTTGATGCACACGCTGCCCCGGCCGAGCAGGGTCAGGCTGCCATCGGTCTCCACGTGGCACCAGTCGCCCGGTATCGAGTAACGCACACCGTCGATTGTCTTGAAAGTCTTGGCCGACTTTTCGGGGTCCTTGTAATAGCCGACCGGGATCGCACCCTTGCGCGCGATAAAGCCGGGCACGCCGCTGCCCGGTTCGACCGTCTGGTCGTTCTCGTCGAACACGTCGCAGAACTCGCCGATGCCGAATTTGGCGGTGTTGGTGCCGCCTTGCGCGGTGGTGACCGAAAGGCCGTAGCCGAGGCCTTCGGAAGCGCCGAAACTGTCCATCAGGATGACTTGAGAAATGTGCTTGCAAAGACCGGCCTTGACCTCCTTGCTCCACATCACGCCGGACGAGATGATCGACACGAGGCTGCTGGTATCCCAGCGGCCGGGATGTTCGTCGAGGGCGCGAAGCATCGGCTTGGCGAAAGCGTCACCCACGATTGCGATACTCTCGACCTTGTGTTTCTCGACCGTCTCCCACAACTCTTCGGCATCGAATGACGGGTCGGAGAGTGTAACGATTGCACCGCCCGACATCAGCGCGCCGATCCCGGTGATAAAGCCTGTGCCGTGCATCAGCGGGCAGGAGGGGAGGGTGCGGCGTCCCGGCCCCTGGCTCTTGATCAGCGCGACGTTTTCTTCGTGCGACTGCGGCACCGGGCCGAGCAGCTTTTGCGCGTCGAGCTGCGCCTTGCGCATGTCGTCGTGCCGCCACATCACGCCCTTGGGCATGCCGGTGGTGCCGCCGGTATAGATGAACAGCAGATCGCCTGGTGAGCGCTCGATGCCTAGAGGCGAACCGTCTCCCTGCGTCGTGAGATGTTCATAGGGAACGGCGAAAGGGGCGATTTCCGACGCATCACCGATCTCGACGAAAGTGTGGACCTTCTCAAGCCGGTCCTTCAGCTCAAGGATATAGTCGCGAAATTCGGAGCTGTAGACGATCACCTCGCTGTCGGAATCGTCGAAGATGTAGAATACTTCTTCGGGCACGTAGCGATAATTGATGTTCACATGCGTGAGCCGACCCTTGAAGCAGGCCGCCATCAGCTCGCCGTATTCGGGACGGTTTCGCATGTAGAACGCCACCTTCGCTCCGTCGACGGCACCGCGTTCCCGCAGGTTGCGCGCGAGATTGTTCGAACGGACTGACATTTCCGGCCATGTGATGATCCGGTCGCCATGGATCAGCGCGGGCGCATCCTTCGGCATGGCCGGTTCGATAGCATCAAGAATGTCGCCAAGGTTCCAGTCGATCACGTTTCCATCTCATCTCTTGGCGGGGCGCCGCTTGTCTCGCGGCGTCCCCGCAGCTACTTAAATCACGCTGCCCGGGTCCACCCCTGCCGCGCTGCTGCTTCGGCTCTCACCGCTTCGGGGCCGCCAAGAACCTGGCGATCGAAACCGATCCGCTTGAACCAATAATGGAGCCCAAGCAGGTCGGTGAAGCCCATCCCGCCATGCACTTCGGTGGAAGTGCGCGCGACGAAGCGATACACCTCGCCGGTATGCGATTTCGCATGGCACGCGGCGAGCGTGGCTTCATCCGACGCCGCGTCGAAAGCATGCGCTGCGTACCAAATCAGGGAGCGGCATGGTTCGTGACGGGCTGCCATTTCCGCGCACATATGCTTGACCGCCTGAAAGCTGCCAATGATCCGCCCGAATTGTTCGCGCTGTCCGGCATAATCGACCGCCTTCTCAATCATGGCCTGACCCGCGCCGAGGCTGTCAGCGGCCAGGATCACCCGGCCCGCATCGCGCAGCCGTGCCGCAGTCGCTCCGCCATCGTTGGCCAGTGGTTCGGCCGCAACGGTCTCGAACCGCATTTCCCCTACGCTGCGGGTGCGGTCGATCGTCGTCAGCGGGATTTTCTCCAGCCCCGGTGCATCGGCGGGGACGAAGTGCATCCGCCCCGCGGTATCGGCCACCAGGAAGGCCTCGGCGCCGGTGAAATCGAGTGCGAACAGCGCCGTGCCGTCCAGCTTGCCGCTGTTGCAGGTTACGCCCGCCCCGTCGCGCGCCTCAATAGTCTCGGCAATGGCAACGGCGATCTGCGCTTTGCCGCTGGCGATCTGAGGCAACCACTCAGCCTGCTGCTGCTCGTTGCCGGCTTGCGCCAGCGCGATGGGTGCAAGCACATGGCTGGCGAGAAACGGCACCGGAGCGACCGCATAGGCAAGCTGTTCGGCCACAATAGCTGCATCTAGCAAGGTCATACCGAGGCCGCCATGCTGTTCGGGAACCATCATTCCTGTGATGCCCAGTTCGCTCAGTGCAGACTGCACCTTTTCGCTGTAAGAAGCTTCGCCTTCGGCGCACTCACGCACATGGTCGAGCGGGCAGGTGTCGGCGAGGCATCGCGCGACTGTATCGCGCAGCATCTGCTGGTCTTGCGACAGTCCGAAATCCATCAGGCGGCTCCCTGTTTCTGGCGGGCCGCGACGGCGGCGCCCTGTTCGGCCGGCGCAGGTTTGGCCAGCTTAGGTTCGCGCGGCATATCGAGACCGCGTTCGGCGATGATGTTCTTCTGGATCTGCGCGGTACCTCCACCGATGATAAGGCCCAGCTGGAACATGTAGTTCCACTGCCACGCGCCTCCTTCGCGCTCGCGATTGCTACCGTGATAAAGGATGCCGATCTCGCCCATGGCGTCGATCGCCAGAGCCGATATCTGATGCGCCAGTTCGCAGCTTTGCAGCTTGACAATCAGCTTGGCCATGCCGCCGGGTTCGCCCTTCAGATTGTCCGAAAGGATACGCATTCCGTTGTATTTCATCGCTGCAACTTCGGCCTGAAGCGCCGCCAACCGGTCGCGCAGCACGGCATTGTCGATCGCGCGGCCTTGGCCGACACGTTCTTTCTGCATTAGCTTGACCAGTGCCTGAAATCGGTTTTCCAGCGCATCGGGATCGCCCAGCATGCCGCGTTCGTGACCCAGTGTCGCATTGGCGACGAACCAGCCTTGACCACGCTGGCCGACGATCTGGTCCATCGGCACCCGCACGTCGGTGAAGAACGTCTCGTTAAATTCGGCGTGACCGGTCATGGTCTTGAGCGGACGCACCTCAATCCCCGGCGTATCCATCGAGAATATCAGATAGGAAATGCCGCCGTGCTTGGGCGCGTCAGGTTCGGTCCTGACCAGGCAGAAGATCATGTCCGCCTGCTTGGCCGTGCTGGTCCAGATCTTCTGGCCGTTGATCACGAATTCGCCGTTTTCGATCCGCGCGCTGGTTTTCAGGCTGGCAAGGTCCGATCCCGCGCCGGGCTCGGAATAGCCCTGGCACCATACGACCTCGCCTTTCAGCGTCGGCTCGACCCACTGGCGTTTCTGTGCCTCAGTTCCCAGTTCCAGCAGTGTAGGGACCAGCATCGATATGCCTTGGTTGGCAAGTCCGCCGGGAATGCCGGCGCGCGCGAATTCCTCGGCGATGATTCGCGATTTGAGAATGTCGGGCTCGGCCCCGTAACCCCCGTATTCCGTGGGGATCGTGCGCGCGGTATAGCCATGTTCGATCAGCAGCTTTTGCCACTCGACCGCCTCGGGACAGGGGCGGGCGGCCCGGCCCTGCTCGGCTGGCGCACGATTCCCGTACGTCTTTAAGAATTGTCGCACTTCCTCGCAGAAAGCGTCATATTCGGGTCCATATTCGAGATCCATTTCGTGCTTATCCTTCGTGGGGTAGGTTCGTATCGGGGCGGAAAACCGGCAGGCGGAAATCCGCGCCGATCAGTTCGAAATCGAGCGTTACCGGAAGGTCCAGCTCTAGCTTGTCGCGGTCGCAATCGATCAGACGCGTGGCCATGCGGACGCCTTCTTCCAGTTCCACCACCGCCGAGACGAACGGAATGTCAGCGGCAAAGGCAGGGTGCAGAGCCTGATGTGTGACCGTCCAGGAAAACAGCGTACCTTTTCCGCTGCTTTGCTCCCAAGAAAAGTCGGGCGAGCCGCATTTTGCGCACATGTAGCGCGGCAGGTGGCGGAAGGTGCCACATTCGCCGCAGCGCTGGAAATAGAGATTGCCGTCCTGGCAACGGTTCCAGAATTCCTGTTCCACCGGATCCTGCGGGCGCGGTTGCGGCTTTGGCGGCGCCTTCTGCGCCGAGGCACGCATTTTGGGCGGAAGATTCTTCTCGTCGCTCATGCAAACCTCCTCAGGATAGCGATACTGCCATCGCCCAAGTCGCCCCAGCCGGTGACCAGCCCGGTCTGCGCGCCTTCGACCTGGCGTTCGCCGCAATCGTGGCGCAGTTGACGCACCGCCTCGACCACGTGGTTGAGGCCCCAGACATGCGCTTCGCTCAGCAGGCCGCCATGGGTGTTGACCGGATAGCGCCCGCCCAGCTCGATCTGCCCGTCGGCGACAAATTCACCCTGTCCGCCCGGTTCGCAATAACCCAGCGCTTCGAGCTGTAGCAGGACGACATAAGTAAAGCAGTCGTAGATCTGCAGGAAATCCATGTCCTCGCGGCGAACGCCCGCCATGTCGAAGGCGCGCGGGGCGGCATAGCTGAGGCCGATTTTGAACGGATCGGGCCGGGAAGGAATGTCGTCGGCCGGATAGGGATGTCCCTCGGCTGCGCCCGCAATGCTGACGGGGACATGCGGCATGTCTTTTGCCCGGTCCATCCGCGAGACGACGACCGCGCAGGCTCCGTCGGTTTCCAGGCAGCAATCGTAAAGGCGGAAAGGTTCGGAAATCAACCGCGCCGAGTGATAGGTTTCCGCGTCCAGCTCGCGCCCATAGGTAAAGGCCTGCGGATTCATCTGCGCATGGCGGCGGCAGGCCAGCGCGACGGCCGCCATTGCGTCAGGCCCGACGCCGTAAAGCTTTGAATGGCGGGTCGCGAGCCAGGCATACATTTGCACCGGCAAAAACACGCCATAGGGACTGTAATAGCCTTTGACCGTGTTGGTCAGCGTGTTCATGTTCATCGGCCGCGTCGGCGGCGCACCTGGCTTGGGCCTGAGCGCCGAATATCCGTTCCAGCCCAGCGTTATGAGCACATGGTCGCACAGGCCGCTGGCGATCGCCATTGCCGCGTTTTGCAGCGCCGTAGTCGGGCTGGCCCCGCCCATATGCACTGTGGCGGCATAGCGCAGCACATCGATACCCAGATTGGCGGCCATTTCCTCTGACGTCGTATAGATCGGCGGCGGCACCATGCCATCGATATCGGAAGGTTTCAGCCCGGCATCCGCGATGGCGCGGCGCGATGCTTCCAGCATCATGTCCACTGCGGTGCGTTCGGTGCCTTTGACGAAAGCGGTTTCGCCAACGCCAGTGATAGCGGACCTGTCGCTGAAGCTTAGGGCGGCGGGACCGTTCATGCCTGCAGCTCGCCTTGCCGGCGCGCCTGAAACTCACGCTCCAGTCGCTGTGAAAGATCACGCACGCCTACATATACTGCCGGGGGCTGGAGGTTCAGATCGCGGCGCACTTCCTCAAGCGGGTGATCGAGGTACCTTTCCCAATAGAAAGTGGTCAGGTCCGCTGCCTTGCGACCCAGTCGCCACGCCTCAAACGCGGCGCGCGCGACGGGGAGCTGCCATTGCTCCGCCAGCAGTTTGGGAATACCGACCGCAACGATGAAGGTGATGCCGTGATTGTAGAATTGTGCATTGCCAAAAGAGAGTACGCACAATTCGCCCAATGCATCGCGGCCATAACCGGTCACCACATGGAACAGATCGTGCGAATCGCGCAGACGTTGGCGATAGAGCGTGACCGCAGGATCGCTGAATTCTGCCATGCCGCTTGCCTCGCTCGCCTCGGCCAAGCCCTGAGCGGTCAGTCCCTCGCCATAGACGAAATCGAGATAAGCGCGGCCAAGCGTCCCCGGCGCGCAGCGCGCCAGACGCTCCCGGTCGCTGAGCGTGCCGAGCAAATCGGCCCGTTCCGTCAGGATCGTCTGCCCTTGCGGCGAGGCGGCGAAGCGGCGGAAGTTGCGGTAGTAGGAATTGCCCGATAGCGCCTGGACGATGCGAAATACCTGCGAAGTGTCTTCCTTGTCCGCTATCAGCCGGCGCATTGCCGAAAAGGCTTCTCCAGGGCGAATGCCGCGGCGCAATTCGTGCCCTTGCGGCAAGTTTGGTACTTCGTTCATGACAATACCTCCGTCGCGGTTCACGAGTAGGACTTGGCGGATGAAAGCGCCTCTTCGGCCCCCGTGACGAGATCCTGCATGACCTCGGAGGCGGGACGGATCGCGTCGATCAGTCCGATCCCCTGACCTGCGAAACCGGGAATAACGTCTTTTCGCTCCGCCTTGATGCCGGAGGCCATTACCGGCCCGGAAATCATCGATTGGTACGGCATGGGGAGGGGCTCTTTGCCCGCCTCAACCCATGCATCGGCCCATCTGTTGCGAATCATGCGCGCAGGCTTGCCGGTAAGAGAGCGGCTGACCACCGTGTCGTCCTCGCCGCTTTCGGTGATCGCTTCTTTCTGGAAGTGTTCGATACCCGCTTCCTCGGTCGCGAGGAACGCCGTTCCGATCCATGCGCCCTCGGCGCCCAGCATCATCGCGGCAGCAACGCCGCGGCCATCCGAAATGCCGCCGGCACCGATGACGGGAACGCGATCGCCTACCGCATCGACCACTTGCGGGATGAGCGAGATGGTGCCGATCGGCGAATTGTGACCGCCACCATCGTGACCCTGCGCCACAATCATGTCGATGCCCGAACCGACCACTTGCTCGGCATGTTTAACCTTGCCGATCACCGCCATGACCTTGGTGCCATTGGCATGCAGGCGGTCCATCCACGGTTCGGGATTGCCAAGACCCGCAGCATAGACGGACACTTTTTCCTCGATCACCACTTCCATCTGCGCTTCAAAGAACTCCTTCGAGAAGAGCTGAGGCCCGCCTTTCCCCATTTCGGGGGCGCCAGCCGCCCGCATGGCCGCCTCAGTATCAACTTGAGGAAGGCCTTCGCGGTCCATGAAATCGCGGGTGAACTGCTGGTATTCGCCCAGCAGTTCCATCGGATTTTCGGGTGCGCCACCGCTCTGCGGTGCGGATCCGCGCGTGACCGAGGCGGGCAGCAGCGTATCGACGCCGAAGGGCTTGTCGGTCAGCTCGCGGGTCTGACGAATCCAGTCGCGCAGCTGTTCAGGCGAACACGCCGCCGCACCCAGCACGCCCAACCCGCCCGCATTCGATACTGCCGCGGCCAGTGCCGGAACGCTTGCACCGCCCATGCCGGCCAGCAGGATCGGATATTCGATTCCCAGCATTTCACAAATTCGGCTTCTCAGTGCCATTTTCTCTTCCTCTCCGCATGGATGCCTTTTGGCACGCTTCAATTGGTTACAACTGCTAAATTTGCCCCCATTTGACCCGTTGGGACACCAGTTCCGGGCTGCGTTCCGCAAGATAGGATGCCGAGCCCGAGACGAGGCGGCTCATCGCCTGCCGCGCAGCTGCCTGGTCGCCAGTGCGCACCGATTCGAGAACGCTGCGCAAAAATCGTAGTTGGACCGCTCGCTCTTGTGCCGAATACCCCAGCGAGTTCGAGAATTCGCGGGTCAGCAAATGCATCGTCGAGGTTAGCAAGCCAAAGAGCGGATTGCCGCTTGCCCAGCCAAGCAGGTCGTGAAAACGGCGGTTCAGTTCCTCGAAATTATTGTCGGCTTCATTGCGCTCCAGTTCTTTGAAGCAATCGGCAAGTGCACTCAGGTCGCCCGTGGTCGCGCGCAGCGCGGCATAGGCAGCGACATCGGGCGCAATCGCCTCGCGCAGTTCCAGCAATCCGCGCAGGTCCGCTTCCATGAAATGCAGGATCAGCGACAGGCTATTGGCGAAATCACCAGTCTGCGGGCGTGCCACCACCGGCCCGCCTCCGCGCCCCAGTTGCAGGTGGATCACGCCCTGGAGTTCCAGGAAGCGCAAGGCTTCGCGCAAGGTCGCACGGGCAACCTCGTAGCGCGCCAGCATCTCGTCCTCGTGCGGCAGCCGGTCCCCAGGAGAATGCGCCCCCGCCTCGATGTCGCGCACGATGTTCTGGGCGAGCGATAAGGCGCGCTTGGTTTTCTTCACTGTTTCGACCTGCGGCTGCATCGTTGCCCCTTGGCTAAAGTCGTATAACATTTAAAAGCGTTCAATGCCCGCTGTCAATGGCCTTGAAACGATAGGGTGGGGTAAAAAGTAGAAAATATTATAAGCTTTCTTGACAAGAATCGGCTAGACCATTATTTTTGTAAGATTAGGGCAGGATTGCTTGCGGGAGAGGAAGACAGGATATGAATACCCAGATCATGGAAATGGATACTGCAGACAAGATCGCCGCGATTCCGATTGAAGAGATCGACGTTGCCCGGCCAAGCCTGTTCCAGAACGATACCATCGGATTGTTCTTTGATCGGCTGCGCAAGGAAGATCCGGTTCATTACTGCCGCGACAGCTATGTCGGCCCTTATTGGTCGATCACCAAGTTCGACGACATCATGGCGGTCGATACCAACCACAAGGTGTTCTCGTCCGAGGCGAAGCTTGGCGGTATCGCGATTCAGGACATGCATTCGGTTGAGGGTGCGCTTGACCTGGAAATGTTCATTGCCATGGATCCACCCAAGCACGATCAGCAGCGAAAGGCTGTGACGCCCTCGGTCGCGCCGTCCAACTTGCAGCAGCTGGAACCGATCATTCGCCAACGTGCCGCCAAGATTCTCGACGACCTGCCGGTCGGTGAGGAGATTGACTGGGTCGACAAGGTTTCGATCGAATTGACCACTATGACGCTCGCGACGCTGTTCGACTTTCCCTGGGAAGAACGGCGCAAGCTCACCCGCTGGTCGGACATCACAACGGCTGCGCCGGAAACTGGCATCGTCGAATCCTACGAGGCGAGGCGCGAAGAGCTCATCGAGTGCGCAATGTATTTCAAGGGGCTGTGGGAACAGCGCATCAATGAGGAGCCAAAGAACGACCTGATCTCCATTATGGCGCACTCCCCGGCGACAAGGGACATGCCCTTCCTGGAATTTCTGGGTAACCTTCTGCTGCTCATCGTGGGCGGCAACGACACGACCCGCAATTCGATCAGCGGAGGCGTGCTGGCTCTTAATGAGAACCCCGATCAATATCGCAGGCTGTCGGACGACCCTTCGCTCATTGGCAGCATGGTGCCGGAAATCATCCGGTGGCAGACGCCGCTGACCCATATGCGCCGCACTGCGCTCCAGGATTGGGAGATCGGCGGCAAACAGATTAAAAAGGGCGACAAGGTCGTGATGTGGTATCTCTCCGGCAACCGCGACGGCAGCGTCATCGACCGAGCGGACGAATTCATTATCGACCGCAAAAATCCGCGCCATCACCTCTCTTTTGGCTATGGAATTCATCGCTGCATGGGCAGCCGCCTCGCCGAACTGCAACTGCGTATCATCTGGGAAGAGATTCACAAGCGTTTCTCAAGGGTCGAAGTGACCGGCGAGCCTGAGCGCCTGTTTTCAAATCTGGTGCGGGGAATCACCAATCTGCCGGTGCGTTTGCATGCCCGCTGATTGTCCGAACCAAATATTGCGGAGATAGAAATGGTAAAGGTAACGTTCGTCGCGAGCGACGGAGAGCGCCGGGAAGTCGAGATCGACAAAGGCGAAACCGCGCGCGAAGCGGCATTGTTCAACGACGTGCCGGGTATCGACGGCGATTGCGGAGGCGTTTGCGCCTGCGCGACCTGTCACGTTCATGTCGACCCCGAATGGATCGACAAGGTCGGTCGGCTGCAGGAAGACGGGATGGAAGCCGAACTGCTGCAGTTCGCCGAAGGCACTACAGAATACAGCCGCCTCGCGTGCCAGATTCCGATGAAGCCGATGCTGGACGGCCTAGTGCTTCACGTGCCCGAACAGCAATATTGATCCATCGAGATAGATCTCGCAATCCTCGCCCAATCGATGGAGAAGCAACCCTGATCCTCAGATGGAGACCATGATGGCGACCCAGCTGAAAGAGAACACCCACGCGGACGACGACGCGTTTCGCACAGAAGTACACGAATTCCTTAGCGAAAAATTCCCGCAAGAACTCAAGAGCAAGGTCAACCTTGCTAGCAGGCCTGAAAATTCCGACAAACGAAACGCCTCTTCATACAAAATGGCGTGAGTCATATTGGTGCTCGGGGCTGGGCACGCCCACTGGACCCAAGGCATATGGAGGCAGTGGCAGGCTGCTGCCGAGATGCTCGATTTGGCGCAGGCATTGTTCGACAGCACGCTTGACTACCTGAAGCAGCACGTGCGGTTCAACCAGATGCTCGCTTCTTAGCGCTTCAATACCGCGCTGAGCTTTCGCCTGCCGCTAGCTGCGCGAGGAAGGCTAGCTAAGCGGCATGTGGGCACGCAACTCTCGCGCCCACGATCCGAGCGGTCGTCTCATCCGCCCGATCATTTTTCGCAGGTGCTGAGACTGTCCGTCGAACAGCACAGTGGAGGTTTAAATGCATTCGGGCCTACTTCTTTCGTAAGCGAGTTCGGCACCGACTTGCTGCCAACCTCTGCCTTCCTCTCAGCAGGTTGATTCTTCCCCCGTCAATTCTGTCCGCCCCCGAGTCCAATCAGAACAGCCCGGGCTGGACGGCCTGCGAATAGGCGGAACTGTTTGCCCTTCATTCGAACACCCATTCGTTCAGGAGCTATCGGGAATGCAATCTCGTCAACCTACTACTTCACTGGCTGCCCCATAACCCGCACTCTCGGGAATGGTGAGAATGTTCTTCCCGTCACGCTGAACGATTTTCGGGAGGACTGGCGCGATCAAGCGCGCTTCGGCACGTTCGACGCAGTCCTGCGCACTGCTGGCCTGGGCCAGCAGTTCCAGGTTCAGCCTGGTGGGAAAGATAATCGTCCGCTCCCCGGCTTCGCCCATAGCCAGTGCGCCGCCAGGTGATAACCATTCGGCATCCACGGTTTCGTAGCCATCGCACGCCGCGATCTGGCGTTCGGGAGCGCGGGCGACGTAGAACCAAGTGTCGAAGCGCTTGTTCATGAAGGTGGGTGTGATTCACCGAGCGAAATCGCTAAGCCTGTCCAGCCGCAATTGCACATCGGCCTCACGAACCACGTCGAGGAACGCGAGTTCGCCTTGTTCGACCGCCTTGCGGCTTGCCGGGTCGCAGGAACCCTCGAAAGCGCTGCCATCGCTTTTATCGGCCAGCAGGATGCCCGCTTCCTCATAGGCTTCGCGAACTGCGGCGATCCGCAGGGTCCGCTGTGTCGGTTCAAGTGTGTCCCAGCCGGCGCAATGGTCGGCCCATTGCGCAGCATCATCACCCGTAGCTGGTTTCCCACCCGGAAAGACCAGCGCGCCGGAGGCAAAGTCGATCTGGTGGTGCCGCTTTACCATCAGCACTTGGAATTCCGGCTCGTCGCGCAGCAACAACATGGTGGCTGCGGGGACGGGATCGACGGGTTGCGGGCTGGTCATATTTCTCTCTCCGGTTTGATCTTCGCTTATTTGTGTTGGCTTTAAGACATGGGCAGTCGGCTGGTTCAATTCCATTTCCGGACCAATGCGATCAGTGCGAGCGCTAGGGTGATCCCTGCCAGCACCCACGACTGGTCGGGTCGATGGTCACGGGAATCGAGCCAGATCGGGCGATAATGGTGGCATTGCCGATTAGGTCTGGCAGGGAAGCCGAAAGACCGAACAGTCGGCGGCGCAGCTTGGTGAGCTGGCTGCGGGTCGCACCGAACGAGAACCGTTCCGACAGCAGTTCAATAAGGATGGGTCTGGTCTCTTCGGCAATGTTGTAGTCTGGCGCGAACGCGAGGACAGGGCCTTCGGTCGTCAGCAGTGTGCGCAGCAGGATGGCAAGATCGGGCGGCAGGACGAGGCTGTATTCGCGCAGAAGGCCGAAAACCCGGTCGAAAAGCGCCGATAATTCGATCCCCGACAGCACCGTGCCGCGAAATTCTTCGATGATATGGTCCAGATCGAGGGCGAGCTGGTCGCGATCCACCGCCGGATTGCCGGCCCAGTCGAGCAGCAGATCGGCAACGTCCTCCGCCTGTTCGTCGGCGATTGCGAGGATCAGACGGACGATTTCCTGCCGACTCGCTCCGCTGAGAAAACCGACCGCGCCGAAATCGATGAAGCCAACCTGGTCAGCATCCATCCGGAAAATATTACCGGGATGGGGGTCGCCATGGAATTTGCCATTGAGGATCATCATCCGCAGCACAGCATCGGCATAGCGTTTGGCAAATACGATGTTTCGCGCCTTCTCCGCCACACGGTCGATCTGCGATGCGGTGCGATCTCAACCGGTCGATGCAACACAGGCGTTCCAGCACATTCACCCGCAGGCCGGTGAGATGCCAGTGTATCGCCGGGGACTTCGCTCCCAGCGTTTCAAGGTAGCCGCCGATCCGCTCGCAGGCCCGCGCTTCTGCAGCGAGGTCCATCTAGCGGGCCAGGTTCTTGCCGAAGGTCTGGAGGAACTCGACTGGACGATAGCGGGCGATGTCGCTCGACCGCCGCTCGGATAGCTTCGCCAGCCGCACCAGTATGCGCATGTCTGCTTCCAGTCTGGCCGCAGTGCCCGACCGTCGAACCTTCACGATCACGTCACTGCTATTCAGCAAGGTTGCCGTATAGGTTTGGGCGATAGAGGCGGAGGCCATCGGATCGCGCTCGAATGCCGTGAAATCTTCCTCCCACTTCTCGCCCCAACTGGCGACGAGAACAGGCTCGATCGCGTCAAACGGCAGGGGCTCGACCCGGTCCTGAAGACTGGCCAAGGCGTCTATCCACTCGTCAGAGAACACATCGCCGCGCGTTGCGAGAAGTTGGCCGAGTTTCACACCGATCGGGCCAATATCGCGCAGCAAGGCAACCATTGATTTCGGTCGCAAGTGCTCTGGACTGACATCTTCTTCCGGAAAAGGTGCAATTCCAAGGGCATTACCCAGATTCATTGCACCGTGACGGGCAAAAATTCGACCGAGTTCCGCCAATCGCGAAAGGTCGCCTATGAGTTTTTCCGAATCTCCGGGCATCTGGCTCAGTCCGTTGCGTCCGGGAGTTTTTCAAGGTTCTTGGATATCCGATCATCGTCAGTGATTATCTCCCGACGGTCTTTCGATTCGCGCACTTGGAGTTCATAGATGGCCATGGGATTGCTTTAGCCAACTTGGTATGAAACACCAAACAAATATAATAAAGTGCTTTACGATCTGTAGGGCTATCTCTAACTCACCCGTTAAATGAATCGGGATCGATAGAGTGAGCGGACAAATGAAGGATATTTCCGAAGCTGTAGAGGGCGACAATGAACCGGCTGCGGGATCGCGTTCCAACAGGAAACTACGCCTGTTCATCCTCGCGGCGGTGATCGTGGCCGTTCTTGCAGGTGCCTGGTGGTATTATCGTTATGTTACCTACGGGCAATACATGCAGTCAACCGACAATGCCTACGTTGCAGCGGACAGTGTGGTGGTCTCTTCCAAGGTGGCCGGATACGTCGATGCGGTGCTGGTTTCGGAAAACCAACAGGTTGCCCGCGGCGAAGCACTGGTCCAGCTCGACCTGCGTGATTACCGCGCCCAAGCCGCTCAGGCACGCGCCCAGATCGCGGCCACGGTGGCCGGTGCCGACACGATCCGCTCGCAGGTGAGCGAACAGAACGCCGCGATCCGCCAGGCGCGCGCGCAATTGGCCGTCGCGCGCGCGACGCTAGACCTTGCCAACAAACAGGTGAACCGCTATCGCCCGCTCGCCGCCAGCGGGGCGGAACCGCGCGAAAAACTCGACCAGTACGTGACACAAGCGCAGCAGGCTCGGGCCGAACTTGCCTCCGCGCAGGCTGCGGTCGCGGCCGCCACAGGGCGCCGCGCCACGTTGTTTGAGCAGATCGAGCAGACCCGGGCACAGGCCGATGCTGCTCGCGCGCAGCTCGATGTTGCCGACCTCAATGTCTCTTCGACCCGGCTGGAAGCGAGCAGGGCAGGGCGCATTGGTGACCTGTCGGTCCGGGTCGGGCAGTTCGTCCAGCCCGGCCAGCGGCTCATGACTCTGGTGCCGGTGAGCCAGATCTACGTTACCGCCAATTTCAAGGAAACGCAGGTCGGTCTCGTGCGACCGGGTCAGCCGGTCAGACTCGAAGTGGATGCATTGCCAGATGGCAAGATTGCTGGAACGGTGGACAGCATCTCGCCCGGAACCGGGGCCGAATTTTCGATTTTGCCACCAGAAAACGCGACCGGGAACTTCACCAAGATCGTCCAGCGTATCCCGGTCCGCATATCCATCGACGCAGCACCCGAAGTGCGCCGCCTGCTCGTGCCCGGCATGTCGGTCGTCGCTACCATCGACACCCGCGGTGCCGTCGGCGAACTCGAAGAGATTTCGAGCGCTGCCGAATGACCGAGGCAGCGCCTGCCCAAGCTGGCCCGACCGGTGCTCCAACCAAGCCGCAGAATGCCGACGTCACTGCCTGGGTCGCGGTGGTGGCGGGCGCGCTCGGCGCTATGCTGGCGACCTTGGACATCTCAATCGTCAATTCCGCGCTTCCCGTCATTCAGGGCGAAATCGGGGCGACCGGTACCGAGGGCACCTGGATCGCTACCTCCTTTCTCGTCGCCGAGATTGTCGTCATCCCGCTCAGCGCCTGGCTGGAGCGCCTGTTTGGCTTGCGTACGCTGCTCATCATCGCCGTGACTGCGTTTACAGGCTTCTCGATACTATGCGGGATCGCGACCGATCTGACGACTATGATTATCGGTCGTACAGGTCAGGGATTTATGGGCGGCGTACTGATTCCGACTGCGATGACGATCGTGGCGAAGCGGCTGCCTCCCCACCAGCAACCCATCGGTATGGCGCTGTTCGGCATGACCGTCGTCTTAGGTCCGGTCATGGGGCCGCTGATCGGCGGATGGTTGACTGAGAATCTTAGTTGGCACTACGCCTTCTTTGTCAATGTCCCGGTCTGCGCGACCCTCCTCTTGCTCCTATTCGTAGGTTTGCCACACGAAAAGCCGAACTGGGAATATCTGACCCAGGCAGACTGGGCCGGTATCCTTGGCATGATTCTCGGGCTTGGTGGACTGACGGTCGTGCTGGAGGAAGGCCACCGCGAGGAATGGTTCGATTCCTCTCTCATCCGATGGCTTACCCTGATCACTGTAATCGGGTTCGCGTCCCTCATCTACGGTCAATTGTACGCCTCCAAACCCGTTCTTAAACTCCGGCTACTCTTAAGTCGGCAATTCGGGAGCGTCGCTGTGATGGCGCTCGCGTTGGGGATGGTGATGTATGGCTCGATCTACGTTATCCCACAGTTCCTGGCGATTATATCTGATTACAACGCCTTCCAGACCGGGCTGGTAATCTTCTGGATGGGTGTGCCGGCGTTCCTGTTGATGCCGGTTCTACCCTTCATGATCCGTCGCGTTGATATCCGCATCGCAGTAGGGGCTGGTATGCTCTTGATGGCCCTTAGCTGTTTTGTGAGCACCAGCCTTACAGCCGAATCCGGTGGCGCAGTGTTTACCGAAAGCCAGCTAATACGCGGGGTGGGTATGATCCTGGCGATGATGTTCCTCAACCAGGCGACTGTTGCCTCGGTGGCGAAGGACGAAGCCGGCGATGCTTCGGGCATCTTCAATGCCGCGCGCAATCTGGGGGGGTCATTCGCATTAGCGGGCCTCGCCTCGTTCCAGGACCAGCGCACCTGGCATCACAGCCGCCGGATGGAAGAAACTCTGAATGCAAACAGCGTCTCGCTGCAGAGCTACCTGGATTCGCTGGCGCGGACCTTCGGCGGTATGGATGAAGCAATGGCCGTGCTGGACCGGACCATCCAACGTGAAGCCTTTGTTATGACCTATAACGACGTGTTCTTCGTGATGGGTCTGTTGACGGTGATAACGGTGCCGCTTGTCGTGTTCCTCAAGCCGCTGCCCAAGAACGTTTCCCTCTCGATGCACTGATACCGACATGATCCGAAAATCAATTCCTTTTCTTCTTATTGCCGCCACTCTGGCAGGATGCACCGCCGGCCCAGACTATGCGGGGCCGCCCGAGTTGGCTGCCGCCGGCGGAGCCGGGGGTTTCATCCGGGCCGGCGACAAAGTGAGCAGCACAGTGCCGGAACTCGCCGAGTGGTGGATTCTACTCGACGATCCCGGACTCGATCGACTGATCGAGGCGGCGCTCGCCGATAATCCTTCGCTGGAGGCGGTGGGTGCGCGCATCGCGCAGTCCCGCGCATCCCTCGCGCAGGAAAATGCAGGCCGTCTGCCATCGCTTGGCACCCAAGCAACGGTCGTGCAGGGCCGTCTGCCGGGTTTAGACATTCAGGGCGGTCCGCCACTTCCTCCAGGGACGCCCGGAATGCCGCCAGAAGAGGAAGACGATACCATCAGTTTTTATAATGCCGGCCTCAACGCCAATTGGGAGATCGATTTTGGTGGCGGGACCGGGCGGCGGATCGAGGCAGCCAATGCACAGTTGGCCGCTGCCGTAGCGAATGCCGAGGATGCGCGAGTCCAGCTAACTGCAGACGTCGCCAACGCCTATGTGAACCTGCGCGAGGCACAGCAGCGGGTCGTGCGGTACCGCCTGCAAAGCGAGTTGCAGGAGCAGATACTCGTTCTGACCTATCAGCGTTATCAGCAAGGTACCCTACCGCTGTTTCCGGTCGGAAATGCTAATGCAGAACTGGAGTTGCTCAAGTCGCAACTGGCCGAGGCCGAAGCAGATGAGGCCGTGTTGCTCGATGCGCTCGCCGTTCTGACCGGGCGCGCTCCGGGAGCGCCTTCTCTCGAAGTTGCACCGATTGGCGAGATCCCCCTGCCGCCCGAAAGAGTGGCGGTAGGTGATCCCGCTAGTCTCATCGCGCGGCGGCCCGATATCCGCGCCGCTGAACGCACCTTGGCCGCCGCGACGGCGCGGGTCGGTGTGGCCGAGGCTGCGAAGTTTCCGAAACTCTCGTTCATGGGCATCCTCGGGCTGGGGGGAACCTCGCCGGAAGATATCTTCGACGTAGGCGAGTTTTCTGCCATTGCGATTCCGCGCCTGCAATGGAATTTCCTTGATTTCGGAAGGGTCGACGCGTCGATCGACCGGGCAGGTGCGGCTCGCCGCGAGGCTGCTGCAAATTACCGGCAGACCGTGCTTGCAGCTTTGCAGGATGCCGAGCGCGCCTTAGCCCGTTTCGCGCAGCAGCGCGCTGCGCTGGCGGCTTTGATCCAGGTCAAGCGACATGCCGATAAATCGGCGGATCTCAACCGGCAGCGCTTTGAGTCGGGGGCGATCTCGCGCATCGATCTCAACCGGACTTTGCGCGAGCAGGAGAAGGCCAATACGGACTTGGCCCGGGGCAGAGCTGCCCTTACTCTTGCGTGGATTGCGGTGCAAAAATCGCTCGGCCTGGGATGGCAGGCGCCATCCTAGATGCCGACCCTACAGGTCACCGCATATATAGGCACCGCGCCCGCTAGCGAGCAATTTTTCATTCGGCCCGGTAACGCTGGTTTCGGCCACTGAAATTTGCTGACCGACTTTCACAATCAAACCGGTTGCGACGAGCGGGCCTGAGGTTGCCGGGCGATGATAATCGACCCGCAGATCGGCAGTAGCCTTTACTTTCGTGCCCTGTGCAATGAGGGCGTAGAAACCGGTCAGGTCGATCAGAGACGCAAGTACGCCGCCATGGGCCGATCCGATTATAGGATTGGAAACGATTTCGTCGCGCCATGGCATTTCGAGCTCCAGCCGCTGCGGAGTCAGCGACCTAACCTTCAGATCGAGCCACGCATGGAAAGGCGCGATACGGAGAATTTCCTCTATGCGTGCCCGATCTATTCGCGCTGGCGCCTCGCTCATGTTTCTCGCCCCCGCATGGAGTGATGTCGTTTCAGGAAATCGAGAATGGCGTGAGAAAACGAATCGTTCGCATCGCCCACAACCATGTGAGTGGCGCCGGCGATGTCGGTATATTCCGCATGCGGCGCAAGTTCGCGTAGATGCTCCACCGCGTCTTCGGAAACGAGGTCGCTCGAACCGCCGCGAATGAGATGGACCGGCAAGGTGAGGTTCTGGGTCGCCTGGCTTAATGCTTCAAATTGGCGTTGATGGCGCCCTTCATCGCGTTTGCTGACCGTCCTGCTGCTAAGGATAAAGGCTGGATCCCAATGCCAGTAATACCGCCCATCGGCTTTGTGTCGTAGATAGTTACGCAGCCCTTCGCCGCTCGACCGCTTGCGTCGAAGGGGCATATAACGCGCGATCGCTTCCGACGCCTCTTCGGGCGAGGCGAAACCGGTTTCGATATGCTCTTCCATAAATCCGACAATGCGGTTGACCCCGCTTACTTCCATCTGCGGTGCGATGTCGACAAGTGTCAGGGAAGCGAAGCTGCCGGGCGCCAAATCCCCTTCGGCGAGTATACCGGCCATTCCGCCCAGCGACGCCCCGACCAGCGCAAGCTTGCGCTCCATCCGTGATACGATGGCGACCAGATCGGACGCGAAATCGTGTGTTTCGTAAGCGCCATCGGCTGCCCATTCGCTGTCGCCGTGGCCCCGCATGTCGATGGCGATTGCGTGGAAACCCGCCTCCGCAAGGTCGCCGACCACGTTCTTCCATGCACGACGTGTTTGCCCACCACCATGAGCGAGCAGGACGGGCATCGCACCACTCTCGCCGTTGGCTTCGGCTGTGAGGGTCAAGCCTCCAGCTCCTTCAATGCTGACTGTTTCGCAATACATGGGACTACCCCCTAGCTTCCGGCGCCCCAAACAGTAAAGTTATTTAATGTCTCGCCTTTGAAGGAAACTCACCAGCTTATAGCTGGTAGAAGGCTTCAGCCGTTATTGTTTGCTCAGCACTATCCTCCAGAAAATGACCGGCTCGCAGGCGAAGTCATTTTCTGGAGGATAGTGCTTATGCCATATTCACGCGGGAGCCACACGGCTTTTCATCACCGTTATCATATTGTCTGGGCACCAAAATACCGCTTCAAGGTGCTGCATGGGGAGGTCCGCCTGCGGGTGCGGGAGATCATCCGGCAGGTCTGCAGCGAACTGGGCGTGAAGATCATCCATGGCGTTCTGTCACGCGATCATGTGCATATGTTTGTCGAGATCCCGCCCCATATTGCAGTCAGCGACTTCGTGCGCCGGGCAAAGGGACGCTCATCGCGCAAGATACAGCAGGAGTTCGAGCATATCCGCAAACGCTACTGGGGCCAGCGCTTCTGGCAACGAGGCTATTTCTCGACCACCTCAGGCAATATCACCGACGACGTGATCCTCAATTATCTCGACAAGCATACTAACCCAAACAAAGCTGGCTTCAGCCCCAACCCGTGAACCTACATGGAGTAATCGCGGGAGCGTGTCGCCTTGACGGCATTTATGCAGTAAAGGGCTTTATATTATATTGAATTTACGATATGGTCACTATCATGACAACCGAAACAGCTACAATGAGCGCAAACGCGCAAGACGGCTTCCTGAATGAGACCGATGAGTTTGCGTTTTTGCTGGAGGAAGTACCGCGAGTCCTGCGCAAGTCATTTGATGAATCGATTGCCCAGTTCGGCTTGTCCCGCACCCAGTGGAGAACATTGGCCTATCTGATCAAGACCGAGGGAATGACGCAAACCGAGCTGGCAGTTTGCCTAGAACTGGAACGAGCTACGATCGGATTGACGATTGATCATCTTGAAAAACTGGAATTTGTCGAACGTCGGTCCGCAGAAGATGACCGGCGTGTCTGGCGGATATTCCTGCGTCCAAAGGCAATCGACATTATTCCGGAACTTCGGAAAGAAGCCAACGCCGTTTATCAGAAGATGTTCAAAGGCATTTCCAAAGCAGACTTGACCATCATACGAACCGCGATGGAAAAAATGGTTGGGAATCTAAGGGTGTGCTGAACACGTCAGATCCCAAAATCTAACTGGTTCTGATCCTTCTCTCCCATAGGATCAGCTGGAGCGAGTGGCTGGGGCCACTCGCTCCCTTTTTTGGTATAAGCCAGTTATTGGCGTTGCTAGCGATCGACTCCTGCCGGAGCATAAATCAGGCAGTCATCCGCGGCTAGAAGTTGCTTAACGGGATGTACGACGTGGATAGAGTAGATATCCTCATCCTTATATACAGCGGATATGATCTACACTGCGCCATGTAGCCGTTGGACGGCATAGCGCCCGAGACTACCGAGAATCTCCCAGCGCGGATTGTGTTTGCTTGTAAGAATACCGAAGAGGTGGTCGACCGACCGACAAGAGGGCGGGTTGTGTTGAAAAACTCGGTCTTGTCAGCATTGTAGAGATGCGATTCAGCATTCCTGTAGAGGCGGGAGATGCTGCGATGATGGGCGAGCGGACGGTGATGCAGGAGGCGCTGTTTTTCGGGTCGATGGTCCGGCAACCAATTTGCTCGCTGTTTTCGGTGACTGGCAAGTGGTTCAGCCGAGCGTTGCCAAAGCACTTGATCGCCTTTTTTCGGGGGAAGGTGAAGAGTTTGCGACCACCGACTGTGCTGCGCTGATGCCGCGCAGCTGGCAATGGCTCGACGGCTCTGCCTTTTCAACTCATGGAGACCTTATGCAAGTCGCGTTTGGTCTGGATCCAATCAATACCGACAAACCGCTCATGTATCAGGGTGTTCGGATCGGTTTTTCGGCCCGACCGAAGATGTGTCGTTGCCCACTATCGAACATGGTATTGATTTTGAAGGCGAGTTCGGTGTTATTGTAGATCATGTTCCAATGGGAACATGCGCTACGGACGCAACGAAACACATCAGACTAATCGTCAAAATCAACGACTGCTCTTTGCGCGCGATTGCTCCGATAGAAATGGCAACCGGCTTTGGTTGGGTGCAGGCAAAACCGGCCTGTTCGATGGTGCCCTTTGCGGTGACACCCGATGAACTGGGTGAAGTCTAGAAAGATGGCGTGTTTGACACGACTTATAAATTGACTTGTACGGTGAACGTTTTGGTGCAGCCATGGATTTTGGTTTCCAGGGACTGGTTGCTCATGCTGCATTGACGCGCGATCTGGTAGCGGCAACGATTATTGAGTCGGGTACCGTTTCCGATTCAAACTATACAGAAGTCGGATCAAGCTGTATTTCAGAGGTTCGTGCGATCGAGGTGATCCGCGACAAGGGCCTAGCCACAACGCCGTTCCTGTCTTTTGGTGACCCTATTCGCATCGAAGGGCGCGGAATTGACGGCTCATCCCCATGTGGTGTGATCGACCAGCAGGTCGTTCAAGCCTGACGTGCGACTGCCACTTTCTGAAAATAGTATAGGAAAGCCTGATTTGTCATGCCAAGATCGCTCAATTGAAATTGTTTTCAATTGAACCTATTTGGTTGATCTTTTTGACCATGTTCTAGAATGAGCGTGAAATCCATAGGGTGCGATGAGAACAAAAAGAGAGTATCCGCACTTACATTGCACTTACAGCGGTGATATAAGAATTCAGCATTTTGAAAAAATGGCTGAAAACTGGCCGGGACGAGAGGATTCGAACCTCCGATCCCCCCCAGCATCGACTGCTCAGGATAACGCGATCATCTTTAGCCAGGATTGTTCAATCAGTGTTTATTTTTGTCAGAAAAAAAGATTACCATGACACATCTTATTCGTCTGCCCTCTGGTGTTGTTTCGCTGAACACCTAAAGCTCTTGTTCGCATCGCAATTTGAATCGTGATACAACGCAACTATGACCAAGCCAGATCCAGCAACATTGAAAATTGTGGCGGCGCTAATTCGAACCCGCATGGACCGCCTTTCCGGCGATCAGCGACTTGATGGTCTAGAGCGCCTTGGAGCATATCGTGAGTTCAATCAATTGGCGAAAGATCTTGACGCGACCGCAGTCGAGTTTACTCGCGACGAGAAATGGTAGCAGGCGCCGCTACCGGAAATCGTTTTTACATTTATCACTGTTTTGGGTTGGATGGTTCGTTGGTTTAGCAATCAACGCTGTTGTATTCCCTACCTTTGAAAGAACTGGTCCATCATCAGTTCTTCGAATATTGGAATTTCTTCCATTTGCTACCCAAAATGCTACCCAAGTTGCAAATATTGCAACTTCGAATATCATTCTGTCAGAAAATCGTTTATCTTCAACGTATTATGGTGAGCCCTGCTGGGTTCGAACCAGCGACCTACTGATTAAAAGTCAGTTGCTCTACCGACTGAGCTAAGGGCCCCACGACCGGCGGTGCGTTGCGCATTGCCTTCGGGAAGCGCTTCCCTAGGGACGGTTTGGCGGAGGGTCAAGCCGCTTTGGCGCTTTTTCCCGTCGCTTCCTGGGGCGCCGGTTCAGGGCGGCGAGCTGGGCCATGGTCCGGCCGCTGAGCGGGTCGCGCCAATCGCCCGCGATTTCGGCGGCCGGGCCGAGCACGAAGCCGCGCTCGCGCATCAGCGGGTGGGGTATCGTCAGCGGGGGCGGACCGCCAGCGAACATGCCACCGCTCCACAGGATGATATCGAGATCGAGCACCCGGCGCGACCAGGGCTGGCCGCGGCGCGCACCGAATTGCGACTCGATGTGCTTGAGCCGCTTGAGCAGTGCCTGCGGCGGCAGCGCTGTTTCCAGAATTGCGGCGGCATTGGCATAGCGGCGCTGGGACGGTCCGACCGGGCGGGAGCCGATCACCGCCGATCGAGCGACCACCATCAGGTCGTCATCCTCGGCGAGCCGGCGGGCCGCCGCCGCGATCACGGCGCGCGGTCGTCCGGCGTGCCGGTGCCGCTGGTTCGAACCGAGAGCGATCAGGTAGAGCATGGACGGCACGGTAGCTCCGGTGCGACAGGAGGGGGCGACGAACGGAACAGGGGGTTCCAAGCCGGTGTATCGGCTGCTATCATGCAAGCAATGGCAAGAAAATCAAGGAGAAGCTGCATGCGTCACGCTCAATTCACTCTACCGGGCATCGCCCTGTTGTCGCTCGTTGCTGCGTCCTGCAGCCCGCAGGGAGAATCGCCCGGCGAGGCCAGCGGCAACGTTGCCCGCGCCGCACTGGTCGGCGCGGACGAGACACAATATGGCGAGGTCATCGTGGCCCAGGGCGATGAGGGGCTGCTCGTCAATATCAGGGCGCAGGGCATGTCTCCCGGACCCCATGGCGTGCATATTCACCAGACCGGCAAATGCGAGGGCCCCGATTTCAAGTCCGCCGGCGGCCACTGGAACCCGGGGAACAAGGAGCATGGCTTTGACAATCCGCAGGGCGCGCATGCCGGGGATTTCTTCAACCTCGACATCGGCGCCGATGGCACCGGCTCGCTCGAGGCTACCGTATCGGACGCCAAGCTGCGCGATGGCGACTTTGCCCTGCTCGACGCTGACGGCGCTGCCTTTGTCGTGCACGAGGGAGCGGACGACCTCAAAACTGATCCGTCCGGCGAGAGCGGCGGCCGGCTGGCTTGCGGCGTCTTTGTCGGCGGCCGCTGATCGGCGCGTTGCGTTGCGGCTGGCAGCAGAGCGGTAGATGAGTGTAGCGGTCCTGTTCGTGTGCCTCGGCAACATCTGCCGCTCGCCGCTGGCCGAGGCGGCGCTGCGCCAGGAATGCACGGCATCGGACCTGAATATCATCGTCGATTCCGCCGGAACGGGCGACTGGCATGCCGGTCAGCCGCCGGACGAGCGGGCTCAGGCGGCAGCAGCGCGCAACGGGCTCGATATCGGCCATTTGCGTGCCCGCCAGGTGACCCCGGCCGATTTTCGGGATTTCGATCACATCGTCGCCCTGGACCGCCAGAATTACCGGGATCTGCGGGCCATGCAGCCGGCCAATGCGCGTGCGCAGCTGTCGCTGCTGCTTGACCATGTCGAGGGCAGGGCGGGGGAGGATGTCGCCGACCCCTATTATGGCGAGGACGCCGCTTTCGACCAGACATGGAGCGAAGTGACCGATGCCGCGAGGGCGATGCGGCAGCGGCTGGAAGCGGACGCCGTTGCCTAGCGCCTGTTGCTGGCTGGCGACAGGGGGCCGGACGCGCCTCTTCATAGATAATATCTATCGAATTGCCTGATAGTATTTTAGAAGCCCGTTGCGGTTTCTCTTGAAATAGCGGTACTATTACACGATATTGAACGCATGGAGCCGAATTGCTGGCTCGCCAATTGAGGAGTATGGAAATATGGCTTGGCAGGATCCAAGAACAACCTTCGGGCAGGCACCGGTTGGCGCCGCATCGCAGACGCAGGTTGCGTTTGACGCGGGCCTGCGGACATACATGCTCAAGGTTTATAATTACATGGCCAGCGGCGTGCTGCTGACCGGCGTCGTTGCGATGCTGTTCGCCAGCTCCGGCTTGGCGCAGGACATCATGTTCGGTGGCGGTCCCCTGAAATGGCTGATCATCCTTTCGCCGCTCGCGATCGTTTTCGCGATGAGCTTTGGCCAGAACAAATTCTCGACCTTCACGATCCAGGCAATGTTCTGGGCGTTTGCGGCTTTGATGGGCATGTCGATGTCGACGATATTCCTGGTCTATACCGGCGCGTCAATCGCCCAGACCTTCTTTGCCACGGCGGCGGCCTTTCTGGGCTTGAGCCTCTACGGCTACACCACCAAGAAGGACCTGTCCGGCATGGGCAGCTTCCTGATCATGGGCGTGATCGGCTTGCTGGTTGCGATGGTGATCAATATCTTCCTGCAATCGACGATGATGCAGCTGGTGATCAGCGCCATCGGCGTTTTGATCTTCGCGGGCCTGACCGCCTACGACACGCAGCGGATCAAAAGCATGTATGCCTATGTGGCGGGAACCGACATGGTCGGCAAGACCGTGGTCCTGAGCGCGCTCAGCCTCTATCTGGACTTCATCAACATGTTCCAGTTCCTGCTCTATTTCATGGGCAACCAGGAATAGGCTAGAGGGCGGAACAGCCCACCCAAATTATCGGAAAGGCCCGGCAGAAAACTGTCGGGCTTTTTTGTTTGGCACTTCGTCGAGAATTGATCGCAATTGCTGGACAAGGGCTTGTGTGAATCCTAATGAAACGGCTGTTGTTTTGGGGAGAGTATCACGATGCCGCGTTTGAAGAATTTGCGTCTGTTATTGATAGCCGGTGGTCTGGCTGCTCTCGCGGCCTGTCAAACGCCGCCACCGCCGCCACCGCCCCCGCCGCCGGTCGTCCAGCCGCAATATACGCCGCGCGCTCCGACCCCGCCATTCGGTGCCAGCAGCTTGACCATTGTCCCTGCGTTGCGGGCTGACGGTCTGCGCGAAACCATCAACCGCGACATTGGTCCGCTGGAGACCTTGTGGCACGTGCGTGCGGCCCTGAATGTTGCTGCGCTCAGCTGCACCGGCCCGCTCTACGAGCGCCTGGTGGGTGACTATAATGCCTTCATCACCAACAACAGCGCCTCGCTGCGCAATGCCAACGATGCGATTATTCGCAAATTCCAGCGGGATATCGGCGCCGGATACAAGGTTGAGCATGACCGGCACCAGACCCAGCTCTACAATTACTGGTCCTTCTCGCCGCTGCGCCGGCCGTTCTGCGATCAGGCTGTACAGATCAGCCAGCGCGCGATCGTGACCAAGTCTGCCGACCTCGACGATTTTGCGGCACGGGCGCTGCCGGAACTGGAGAAACCATTCACCGATTTTTACCTGGCCTATGAGGAATATCAGCGCGATCTTCAGGCATGGCAGGTCCAGTATGGCCAGCCAGGATCGGTCCCGGTTCAATCCATCACCGTCCAGCCGGATGCTGGATTCGGTACGGTCGTGCCCAATCTCGCCCAGCCGGAAGCCACCATCGACGTCCCCACGCCCGACTCAGACCAGCCGGTAACCGGCGGATAGAGGGGGCTCTCCTGTAATGAAGAAAAGGCCGGATCTGCTGATCAGATCCGGCCCTTTCTTTTGGAGGGACTGCGGTTCAGCTATTTTCGGCGATCAACCTATCGTCGATCGCCTTTGCGGCCAGATAGGCGTCGCGCCCGGTCACCCGGCCGGCATAGGCCAACAAGGAATCCCGCTTCGGCAGGGTATCGAACATCGTGCCCCACACCACCTGCGCGCCGACATAGACGTCGGCCATGGTAAAGCGCGATCCGCAGACATAGTCATCGGCCTGGAATTTGGCATCCAGCACATCGACGACCTGTTCAAAATTGCCATAGCCGGCCATCATCTGCTTGTCCGGTACCACCTCGAAGCCCATTGACCGGTTGGTGACCGCCGCTTCCACCGGACCGGCGGTGAAAAACAGCCAGCGGAAATAGTCGGCCTTCTCGGCCGCGGTGGGCGCAAGGCCGGCATCCGGGAAGGCTTCGGCGAGATAGGCGCAAATGGCCGCGCATTCGGTCACGATGGTGCCGTCGTGATCGATGGCGGGCACCTTGCCCATCGGATTGACCTTGAGATAATCTTCTGCCTTCATGGACGTGCCATATTCCAGCAGCACCTGGTCATAGTCGGCACCGGCTTCGTGCAGGGCCCAGCGGCCGATCTGGCCGCGCGACATCGGGTTGGTGTAAAAGATCAGGCTCATGTTATTTTTCTCCTCCGTAGCAACGAGAACATAGTAGGAACAAAATTCCGCGAGTCAATCTCGATCGCGCTCGGGATACTCAGGATCCCGCTGGTCCTTCGCAAAGCTCGGCAAGCTGGTCAGCGCATGCGCCCCAGCCCTCCGCAAAGCCCATCGCTTCATGCCGGTCACGGCCTTCCTTGCTCCAGTGGCGGGCCACCGCGGTATAGCGCATGCCGCTGCCTTCTGCTGGGCGAACAGCTCGATCATGGCGCCTCCTTCACCGCGGCCTCGATCGCCGCCACGTCGATCTTGCGCATCGTCATCATCGCCTCGAATGCCCGCTGGGCAACGGCGCCGCCTCGCGCCATGGCGTCCGTCAGCACCCGCGGGGTGATCTGCCAGTTGAGACCCCATTGGTCCTTGCACCAGCCGCATTCGCTTTCCTGTCCGCCATGGCCGACGATCGCATTCCAGTAGCGGTCCGTTTCCTCCTGGCTGTCGGTCGCAATCTGCAGCGAAAAGGCCTCGCTTTGCGGGAATGCCGGACCGCCGTTCAGGCCGATGCAGGCAAGGCCGCAGACCGTGAACTCCACCGTCAGCGCATCGCCCGCCTTGCCGCCGGGGAAATCGGCCGGCGCATGGTGTACCGCCGTGACCCGGCTGTCGGGGAAGGTTTCGGAGTAGAAGCACGCGGCCGCTTCCGCATCCTTGTCATACCACAGACAGAGCGTGGCTTTGGCAGCGGCGCTCATGTCCGCGCTCCAACCAGGCCGAATATCGCGCCCTGCGGGTCCATAGCCACCAGCGAATAATCGCCGCCGGGTATTTCAATCGGCTCCTGCACCAGTTGGCCGGACTTGGCCTTGATCGTCTCGACCGCCTTGTCGATATCCGGGACGCGGAAATAATAGGTCCACATCGACACCGGCTGCTCCGCCATTTTCGGCATGACCGCGCCCAGCATGAATCCCCGATCGTCCCCGACCTTCCAGAATTCATATTTGCCCATCGGCCCCATGTCCATGTCGCCATCCTGCTGCCAGCCGAACTGATTGCCGTAGAATGTCTTGGCGCCTTCGGGATCCTCGGTGGCCAATTCGTTCCACGCACAATGGCCGGGTTTCGGCTCGGTTGCCGCAAAGCTGCTGCTGTCACCGCCTTCCACGCTGCCCTTCATCACATAGAACGGCGCGCCCTGCGGGTCGGCGACAAAGGCCATGCGTCCGACGCCCGGGATATCCCATGGCTCCATGTGGACGGCACCGCCGCTGGCCTTGATATCGGCAACCGACGCATCGACATCGT
The DNA here is from genome assembly GCF_036964565.1 of Parasphingorhabdus sp. Taxonomy (GTDB): domain Bacteria; phylum Pseudomonadota; class Alphaproteobacteria; order Sphingomonadales; family Sphingomonadaceae; genus Parasphingorhabdus. The sequence continues at coordinate 32,522 of NZ_JBALTN010000005.1, forward strand.
CGACCCCGATATAGCCCAGCCAGCAGGGGCGGGCACCACCGGCCGTCATCTCGCTGGTCAGCGGCATCAGCCCGCCGACCTCGGTGCCTGCCATCGAGAACAGGCGGTAATCCATATCGGGCTGGTCGGACGCCTTGACCGTCCAGCCGACGACGGCGCTGTAAAATTCCTGCGCCTTGTCGGCATCGCCGGTCATCAGTTCATACCAGATGAAATCACCATGTCTGTTGGCCATCATTTCCTCTCCTCGTATCTCTCAGCTATTTCTCCAGCGTGACCACGGGCACGAAGCCGCCGAAGATCATGCGCTTGCCGTCGAAGGGCATAGGATTGTTCGCCGGATCCATGCGCGGGTCGGCCATCTCCGGATTCTCCATCATCTCGGTCATCTTCGCCATCGCTGCGTCGCGGGTGGCCTTGTCGGGCCATTCGATCCAGGAAAACAGCACCGCCTCATCTTCGGTGGCTTTCACCGCGCCGAAAAAATCGGTGACCTCGCCCTTCGGGACATCGTCTTGCCAGCATTCCAGTATGCGCGTCGCGCCCAGTTCCATGAACACCGGGTCGGCCTTTTTCGCATGGGCAATGAATTTTTCCTTGTTCGCCTTCGGGCAGGCGATCACGAAACCGTCAATATAGCTCATCTTCCTTCTCCTTCTGATAAACAGTCCATCATTGGTCGCGGGCCAGCCGGTTGCGGAGCCCTTCCTCCTGCTGCGCCTGCTCGGGCGTCAGCGCCTCGCCAAAATCCGCAGCCTCGTAATAGGGACGGATCTCCAGTTCGCTCGGCCCCGGCATCGGATTGGGGCAACACCTGGCCCAGGCGACTGCCTCGTCCATGTCGGCGACATCCCATATCCAGTAACCGGCCACCAGTTCATCGGGCGGGCCAAAGGGACCGTCGATCACCGTCCGGCTGTCGCCGTCAAAGGCGATCCGCTTGCCGAAGGACGAGGGCTTGAGGCCATCACCATCGACCAGGATCCCGGCGTCGACCAGCTGCTCGTTATAGGCGCCCATCGCGGCGAACATCTCGGCCATGTCCTCGACCGGACCCAGCCCCGCTTCGCTGTCTGCGGTTGCCTTGACAAATACCATCACGCGCATCGCTCATTCTCCTGCCATCGCTGCATCCATGTCCATCCAGAAGGGCCCCCAGACATGGCCGTCGGGATCGGCGATATCGCGGCCATACATCCAGCCATGATCCTGCACCGGATTGATGTCGGCGGTGCCGCCTGCGACCGCTGCGGCCTCGCACATCGCATCCACCGCGTCCCGGCTCTCGCAGGACAGGGCCAGCATCACCTCGCTCGAAGTGGCAGGCGGGATCGGGCGGTCGGTGAAGGTTCGCCACTTGTCACGGGTCAGCAACATCAGGTTGATCGTGTCGCTCCACACCATGCCGGCGGCCGTCTCGTCGGTGAACTGTGGATTGTTGGTGAAGCCGAGCGCCTCGTAAAATGCCATGGAGGCGTTCAGATCGGCGACTGGCAGGTTCACGAAAATATCTCGACTCATTGTAGGCTTCCTTCCTCTTTCATGCGGTTTTCACAGTTGAAAAGCATCAGCACATAGCGCCGCAGATGGGCGATCGCGTCGTGGACCGGCGCTGCGCTGCCCTGGCCCTTGGCGAGAATGAACGCGCCTTGCAGAACGGCCTGTGTATGGAGTCCCAGTGACAGGCCAGTGACGCCCTCGGGTGCGCCATAGTGCGCAATGGCTTGATCGAGATCCTCGGCAAGCCGGGCGCTGTGGCCGGCGATGCTCTGGTAGGCGGCGCCCCGGATTGCATCGCTGCTGCCATAGCATTCCTGCAGGCTGGTACCGGCATAACAGGTGAAGTCGGCCACCTCGCCGGTGGCAATTTCATCGCGGAAGTCGAGATAGCCGAGATAGCGGTCGAGCGGGTCTTCGTGGCGATTATAGTCCGCTTCCATGAACAGCGCGCTCGAGGTGGCGGTCCAGTGCTCTGCCGCCGCTGCACCAAGGGCATCCTTGCTCGCAAAATGGTGAAAGAACGCGCCCTTGGTCACGCCCGCCATTCCGCACAGCTGATCGACGGTGGTCGCCGAAAATCCCTGTTGGCGGACGAGGGCTATGGCCGCGTCCAGCAGCTTGGAACGGGCATTTTCGGTTTTGGCGGGCAAGGTGCGACTCGTGTTCATCTGTACAACATACCAACCAGTCGGTATGTTGTACAGATGGAATCCTGTGGGCGAGGGTGGCCGCCTCGTTCAGCCGCTGCGATCGCGGCTCACCGTCCTGCCATTTTTGACAGCATCTCGCCCCGTTCCGCTCCGCCTAGCATGGCTGGACAGGTTGACAGCGGCAGGAGCGCCATGATGATCAAGCATTTCTTTCTGATTTCGAAAAAGCCCGAGATTTCCGCGGAGGATTTTCGCACCTATTACGAAACCCATCATGTCCCGCTGGTCCGGCGGTTGCTGCCCATGTTCGCCCATTACCAGCGCCACTATATCGACCGGTCGGAAAGCCGGATCGATGCCGCGCAGGTCGAGCCGGATTTCGACGTAATCACCGAAATCCATTTTGCCACGCAGGCCGACTACGACCTTTTCCTCGAAACCGTCTCCGATCCCGACGTGCTCGCTGCGATCCGCGCCGACGAGGCCCATTTCCTGATCAGCGACGCCACCCGGTCACTGCGCATGGACAGCAGCAGCTAGGACCTCCGCGCAGACCCGGACAAAAAAACGGCGTGGGGATTAGCCACGCCGTCTTGTCTGGTTACAGAGTCCGGTTCGCGAATTACTTCGCCTTGCTGGGGGACTTTTTCTTTGCCGGAGCTTTCTTTTTCTTCGCCTTCGGCGCTGCCGCCGTGACTTCGAAATTCAGGGCATTGTCCTTCAGGTGCACCTTGACCTCGCCGCCGTTCCTGAGCTTGCCGAACAGCAGTTCCTCGGCCAGCGGCTGCTTGATCTTCTCCTGGATCAGGCGGCCCATCGGACGAGCACCGTAGAGCTTGTCATAGCCGCGCTCGGTGAGCCATGCCTGCGCATCCTCATCAAGCGTGATGTGGACATTCTGATCGGCCAGTTGCAGCTCGAGCTCGAGAATGAACTTCTCGACGACCCGGGCCACCACTTCGGTCGGCAGATAGGCGAAGGGCACGATCGCATCCAGACGGTTGCGGAATTCCGGCGAGAACATCTTCTTCACGGCCTCGTCGCCGGCATCTTCCTTCGACATATTGCCGAAGCCGATGCCTTCCTTGGCCATGTCGGACGCGCCGGCATTGGTCGTCATGATCAGCACGACATTGCGGAAATCGACGGTCTTGCCATGATGATCGGTCAGCTTGCCGTTGTCCATCACCTGCAGAAGGATGTTGAACAGGTCGGGGTGCGCCTTCTCGATCTCGTCGAGCAGCAACACGCAATGCGGGTTCTGGTCGATGGCATCGGTCAGCAGGCCGCCCTGATCATAGCCGACATAGCCCGGAGGCGCACCGATCAGACGGGAAACACTGTGCCGTTCCATATATTCGGACATGTCGAACCGCTTCAGCGGGATGCCCATGATCGACGCCAGCTGCCGCGCGACCTCGGTCTTGCCGACGCCGGTCGGGCCGCTGAACAGATAGTTGCCGATCGGCTTTTCCGGTTCGCGCAGGCCCGCCCGCGACAGCTTGATCGCGCTGGACAGCTTGGCGATCGCCTCGTCCTGGCCAAAGACCACGCGCTTGAGATCCTTCTCCAGATTTTCCAGCGTCTTCTTGTCGTCCTTGGACACCGACTTGGGCGGGATCCGCGCCATCGTCGCAATCACGGCCTCGATATCCTTGGCGGTGATCATCTTCTTGCGCCGCGAGGGCGGCAACAGCATCTGCATCGCGCCGACCTCGTCGATCACGTCGATCGCCTTGTCCGGCAGCTTGCGGTCGTTGATATAGCGGGTCGACAGTTCCACTGCCGATTTCAATGCATCCGGCGAATAACGCACCTTGTGATGCTCTTCGAACGCGCCGCGCAGACCAGCGAGAATCTTGATCGTGTCCTCGACCGAAGGCTCGTTGATGTCGATCTTCTGGAACCGCCGCAGCAGCGCCCGATCCTTCTCGAAATGGTTGCGGAATTCCTTGTAAGTGGTTGATCCGATGCAGCGAATGATCCCACCGGACAATGCCGGCTTGAGCAGGTTCGAAGCGTCCATCGCGCCGCCGCTGGTTGCGCCGGCCCCGATCACCGTGTGGATCTCGTCGATGAACAGGATCGCGTCCGGCATTTTTTCCAGCTCGGACACGACCTGCTTCAGCCGTTCCTCGAAATCGCCGCGATAGCGGGTCCCCGCGAGGAGCGAGCCCATGTCGAGCGAGTAGATCACCGCCGGCTTCAACACGTCGGGGACATTCTCCTCGACGATGCGCAGCGCCAGGCCTTCGGCAATCGCCGTCTTGCCGACGCCGGGTTCGCCGACATAAAGCGGGTTGTTCTTCGAGCGCCGGCACAGGATCTGCACCGTCCGGTCCACTTCCGCCTGTCGTCCGATCAGCGGGTCGATCCGGCCCTCTGCGGCTTTCAGGTTCAGATTGACGGTGAACTGGTCGAGCGCGGTCTCTTTCTTGTTTTTCTCTTTCTTGTCCTGTTCGCTATCCATGCCGGACAGCTCGGCCGGTTCGGCGCTCTGGCCGCCCTTGCCGACGCCGTGGCTGATATAGCTTACCGCGTCTAGCCGGCTCATGTCCTGCTGTTGCAGGAAATAGACCGCGTAGCTCTCGCGTTCGGAGAACAGTGCGACCAGCACATTGGCGCCGGTCACCTCATCCTTGCCGGAGGACTGGACATGGAGGATGGCGCGCTGGACCACGCGCTGGAATCCCGAGGTGGGGGAGGGATCGATCGCCTTCTCCACCTTGAGCGAATCCAGTTCGCTGTCGAGGTAGAGGATGACGGCATCTTCCAGGTCACCAAGATCGACGCCGCAGGCGTTCATCACCTGGGACGCGTCGCCATCGTCTATCAGGGCAAGGAGAAGATGCTCGAGCGTCGCATATTCATGGCTGCGATCCGATGCGTTTTTCAGCGCCTGGTGCAGCGTTTTCTCGAGCGATTCCGCAAATGATGGCATATGTTTTACTCCAAATTGGGGCGCTTTTGCCGCCCCGGTTGCCGCGCCGGATAGTCTTTCATCCAGGATCGGGCTTTCACTAACTGCTTGCTGTCTAGATCGTGAGCCGTCCGGCAAACGTCAAGGGTTGCCCGGGTTCGGATTAGCTAGCATCCAGCGAAAGCTGCCGGTTTTCGTCTCCTTCATCCTGTAGACGGCCCATAACGAAACGCCTGAAGCCGAATATTGTTAAACAAGGTTAACAAATGCTTTATTGAAAGCCAGCATTTATCACGTCTTGAACAGATTTTCTGCGCTGGCGCGATGCGAGACGGCAAAGCTTTTCTTGGATTCACAGCGGCTTATTTCGGATTTCAGCAGTGAAATTCGCTGATCCAGTTCATCAACCGACAGGGGGTCCAGGTCCTGACGGATCAGCAGGGCCAGCGGATCATTGGCATTACGCGGTAAATTATCGTCATCGTCCATGAATCGACATGCCTCCTCCAGCGCAATGTTGACCGCCCGCGCTTTGCTGTCAATAAGGGGTTGGAATAGAAACGTCCTACAAAACTCGGGGTAAATTCAATGGCCGTATCTGAACTGTTGCAAAAAGAAATGACCGCGATCGCGATCAGTGAGCCGGGGGGACCGGAGGTGCTGAAGCCGGTGACCATGCCCTTGCCGCAGCCGGCGGCGGGCGAAGTTCTGGTCCGGGTGGCGGCGGCCGGTGTCAACCGGCCCGATGTCGTCCAGCGCAAGGGCCTCTATCCCGCGCCTCCAGGCGCATCGCCGCTGCCGGGACTGGAAATATCGGGCACGGTGGTGGCGCTTGGCGAGGACGTCGGAACGGAATGGATCGGTCGCCGCATCTGCGCGCTGACCAACGGCGGCGGCTATGCCGAATATTGCGTCGCGCCCATCGGCCAGTGTCTGGAGGTTCCCGACAGCCTGAGCATGGCGGAGGCGGCGGCGTTGCCCGAAACCCTGTTCACGGTCTGGGGCAATCTGTTCAACCGCGGCTTTGCCCGGGAAGGCGAGACCGTGCTGGTGCACGGTGGCACCAGCGGCATCGGTACGATGGCGATCATGCTCGGCAAGCTGTTTGGCCTCGACGTCATCGTCACCTGCGGCACCGATCAGAAATGCACCGCTGCCAAGCAGGTCGGCGCCGATCACGCGATCAACTACAAGACCCAGGATTTCGTCGAGGAGATCAGCAAGATCACCGGCGGGCAGGGTGTCGACATCGTGCTCGACATGGTCGCCGGCGACTATGTCGCGCGCAATCTGCAATGTCTCAAGGAAGACGGCCGGCACGTGACCATTGCGGTCCAGGGCGGGGTGCAGGCCAGGATCAACATGGCACAGGTGATGATGAAGCGCCTGATCCTGACCGGCTCGACGTTGCGGCCGCAATCGACCGAGCGCAAGGCGCTGCTCGCCGACGAGCTGCACCGCTATGTCTGGGGCGACGTCGAGGCGGGCAAGCTCAAGCCGGTGATGGACGAAAGCTTTCCGCTGGCCGATGCCGCCAAGGCCCATGCCCATATGGAAGCCGGAGATCATATCGGAAAGATCGTGCTGCTGGTCGAGTAGCCGATGTCCGGCGACTTGGACTTTCATGGCGCCAAGGTCGCTATATTCATCGACGATGCCATATTGGTTTACCGCCGCGACGACCGGCCGGACATTCCCTTCCCCAATATGCTGGATCTTCCGGGCGGCGGTCGGGAGGGACGCGAGAGCGGTGCCGAATGCGTGGCGCGCGAAACATTCGAAGAATTCGGCCTCCGCATCGCCATCGACAATTTCGAATATGTCGAGACCTACCCGAACTGGCGCGGAAAGGGGCATTCGGCGCTGTTCTTCGTCTGTCGACTGTCCTCCGATATTCTCCAGGATGTCGTGTTCGGCGACGAGGGTCAGGACTGGCAGGCAATGCCGGTTGCCGAATATCTGGCGAGTGACGAGGCGGTTCCCCACTTGCAGTTGCGCGTGGAAGCCTGTCTGAAAACCTAGGTTTTCCGTCACCAAAGCTTCATAAAAGGGGAATCGGGCTGTAACAATCAGCGCGTAAGGCTTGCGTCCATGGATAGTGTCCATGGGAGTTATTATGGCTAAGCAATTTCCGCCCTTCTCGAAATCCGATGTGCCCCTGCTCGACGCCGATCGCTATGAAGCGCGGCTCAAGCGCAAGCCGAGGGTGCGGGCGCAGGACCGGACCCACTACCGGACGATCTGGATTTCCGATATCCACCTCGGCACCCGCGGCTGCAATGCCGACCTGCTGATCGACTTTCTCGACCATGTCGACAGCGACACGCTCTATCTGGTCGGCGACATCATCGATGGCTGGCGGATGAAGAAACGGTTCTTCTGGCCGGACAGCCACAATGACATCATTTGGCGCATCCTCAAGCGCGCGAAGCGCGGCACCCGGATCGTCTACATTCCCGGCAATCACGACGAGATGTTCCGCCAGTTCACCGGGCTGAACTTCGGCGGCGTGGAAATTCGCCGCTCGGCGATCCACGAAACCGCCGATGGCCGCCGATTGCTGGTGCTCCACGGCGACGAGTTTGACACCGTGATGCTGGCCCATCGCTGGCTCGCGGTGGTTGGTGACGCCGCTTATGTCACGCTGATGCGGCTGAACTGGCTGGTCAACAAGATCCGCAACCGGCTGGACCTTCCCTATTGGTCACTGTCGAAAATGGCCAAGCACAAGGTCAAGAATGCGGTGGAGTTCATTGGCCGCTACGAGGAAACGGTGGCCAAGGCGGCAGAAAGCCGCGGCGTCGACGGCGTTGTCTGCGGCCATATTCACACCGCCGAGCACCGCGATATCCGGGGCATCCAATATTATAACGATGGTGACTGGGTCGAAGGCTGCACCGCTCTCGTCGAATGCGACGACGGCACGATGCAGATCCTCCACTGGGCCGACGAGATCAAGGCGCGCAAGGACCGCGATGACGTGCCGGTCCGGTTGCGCTCCGTCGACGGCGGCATGGACCAGGCCGCGTGAAGATCGCGCTGGTCACCGACGCCTGGCATCCGCAGGTCAACGGGGTCGTCCGCACGCTGGACACGGTCGTCGGACTGCTGCGCGACCGCGGCCACGAGGTGCTGGTGATTTCGCCGGACCAGTATCGCTCGATTCCGGCGCCAAGCTATCCTGAAATCCGGCTGTCCTATGCCCGCGCGCGGACCATCGGCAAGAGGATCGAAGCCTTTGCCGCGGACGCCGTCCATCTGGCCACGGAAGGCCCGCTCTGTATCCAGGCGCGCCGCTGGTGCCGGCGGGAAGGGCGTCCCTTTACAACGGCTTATCACACACAGTTCCCGGAATATCTGGCCCGGAGGACGAAATTGTCGCCGCGCCTGTTCTGGCCCTATATCCGCTGGTTCCACCGCAAGTCGGAAGCGATCATGGTGTCGACGGAAAGCGTTCGCGCGCAGCTCCGCGCCGAACGACTGCCCCACGTCCATCACTGGAGCCGCGGCGTGGACCTGAAATATTTTCATCCAGACGCGCCAGCGCCTCTTGAATATGACGCGCTGCCCCGGCCGATCCAGCTCTATGTCGGGCGGGTCGCGGTCGAGAAAAATATCGAGGCCTTTCTCGACAGCGATCAGCCGGGCTCGAAGGTCGTGGTCGGCGACGGGCCGGCGCTGGACAGCCTGAAGGCGCGCTATCCGGGCGTATATTTCGCCGGCCGCAAGACCGGCAGCGAGCTGGCCGGCTATTATGCCGGTGCCGATGTCTTCATCTTTCCCAGCAAGACCGATACCTTCGGCCTCGTCATCATCGAGGCGCTCGCCTGCGGAACCCCAGTCGCGGCCTATCCGGTGACCGGTCCGGTCGACATCCTGACGGCGAAAGGCGGCGCGATGGATCGCGATCTCAACGTCGCCATCCGGCAGGCGCTGTCGCTGGATTCCGCCGATTGCGTCGCGCTCGGCAAGGAATATAGCTGGGATGCCAGCGCCAGCCAGTTTTTCGCCGGACTGGTCTCGCAGGATCGGCATCTCCAATGCCACATGTCGCGCCGCTTCCTGGCCAAGGCGATATTTGCGCGGGTTTAGCCAAATATCTTGCCGACCGGCTCGAGATATCCTACATAAGCTAGCAACAGGCCGTCTCCGCAAGGGGGCGGCCCTTTATTTTTATCGCATCGCCGGCGCTGAACCGCCGGCTTTTGGAAGGATGCCATCATGGCCGAACAAGCAACCCCACTCATGCAGCATGCCACCGCAAGCTGGCTGGTCGACAACACGGCGCTGAGCTTCGAGCAGATTGCCGAATTTTGCGGTATTCACATTCTCGAGGTCAACGCGATGGCCGACGATCTCGCCAGCTCCAAATATACCGGGCGCGACCCGGTGCAGGCGCACGAACTGACCCACGAGGAAATCGAGAAGGCGGAGCAGGACCCGAGCTACCGGATGAAGATCCAGAAGGGACCCGACCAGGTCCGCCGGACCAAGGGCCCGCGCTACACGCCGGTGTCCAAGCGCCAGGACAAGCCGGACGGCATCGCCTGGCTGCTGCGCAACCACCCGGAAATTTCCGATGCCCAGGTCGGCAAGCTGATCGGCACCACCCGCACCACGATCAACGCCATCCGCGACCGCGAGCACTGGAATATCGCCAATATCGCGCCCAAGGATCCGGTGACTCTCGGCCTCTGCTCGCAGCGCGAACTCGACGCCGTGGTCGCCAAGGCGGCGAAGAAGGCGGGTATCGAACCGGAAGTCGCCGATGACGCGAAGCTCGGCGGCGACCGGCAGGCGCTGATCGCGGAACTGCAGGAAGAGCGCGCGCAGGCGGCTCGCAATGCCGCGGCGGCCCTTTCGGGCGAAACGGACGAAGAATCCGCACCGGTGGAACATACGGCAGAAACGCTCTTCAAGGATCGCTGATCGGGGATCAGCTTTCCCGAAGGCGAAACGAGGGGAGGCAGGGATGAACGAAGGAAATCCGGGCAGGCTGCGGCTGATGAAACTGGCCGCAATCGCCATATTCGGCGCGATGGCGCTGGTTTTTGTTTTTGTCGTCGGGCTCGGCTGAGATCAGCGCCGCGGCCGCACTAGCAGTTTAACCAGCCGATTAAATCGGGTTGCGTTTCTGCCGGGGCAGGGTCTATGGCTATGCCATGGACGCACCCAGAAAACCCCCCGCCTATGACGCGATGCTCGCCGACCACGGCTTCGACCCGATCGAATCCGACGGCCTGACCTATCCGCTCGGCGACTATGAACCGAAATTCGGCGAATATTTCGAGCTGATGCCGGGCATCGGCTGGACCCGCACGCCGGTACCCGGCCCGCTCGGCCATATCAACAACTGGGTGCTGGCCGACCGCCACGCCGACGGCAGCGCCGGTTTTGCCATCGCCGACACCGGCCTGTTCATGCCCGCCGTCATCGACGCCTGGAAGCATCTGTTCGAGGACGGCGCGTTGCAGGGGCAGAGCGCAACAAAGATCATCGTCACCCATTATCATCCCGACCATGTCGGCTGCGCCGGTTGGCTGGCAAAAAGGTTCAAGGCGCCGCTGCACATGAACCGGACCGAGTGGCTGCTGACCCGCATGCTGCTCGCCGACAAGCGCGACGGCGTGCCGGAAGAGGCGCTCGACGAATGGCGCTTCTGCGGCTGGGACCAGCATCTGATCGACGACTTCGCCAAAAAGGGATGGGGCCGCTTCGCCCGCGCCGTGTCCGACCTGCCGATCGGCCATATCCGGATGGAGGAAGGCACCCGCCTCAACACCGGCGACCACGAGTGGCGGGTGATGATCGGCAACGGCCACACACCCGAACATGCCTGCCTGATCGACGATCATGCCAAGGTGATGATCTCCGGCGACCAGATCCTGCCGCGGATCACCTCCAACATCTCGACCATGCTCAGCGAACCGACCAGCGACCCGCTCGGCGAATGGCTGGCCAGCATCGCTCGCTTTCGGAGGGAACTGGACAATGACCTGCTGATCCTGCCCGCCCATGGCCGCCCGTTTCTCGGCGCGCACCAGCGGCTCGAAGCGCTGGCCGAACGCCACAACGAGGCGCTCGATGATCTGGAACAGGGTCTCCGCGAAAGCCCGAAGCGCGTGGTCGACAGCTTTCCCTATCTGTTCCGCCGTCCGATCACCCCCGATGTCATCGGCATGGCCAGCGGCGAGGCGATGGCAACGCTCCGCCATCTGCAATATACCGGCCGCGCGAGGCTTGAAATGAAGGACGGAACGGCCTGGTACAGCGCCGCTTGACCACGGCTGGCGCGCTCAGTCGGTAGCGGGATGGGCATCCGGCGGCGGCGCAACCTCGCCGCTGGTGCGATGCAGCGCATAGCCGCGCAGGAATATGGCCAGCGCGACCAGCGCGATCAGGCCGGCAAGGGCAAAGGGCGCACCGGGCAGATAATGGACGGTGCCGGCAACGGTGAAGGCGGCGAACACGGCGGTGAACATGGGCGGCCCGATGACCGATGCCACGCTTTGCAGGCTGGCAACCGCGCCCTGCAACTCCCCCTGCGTATCGTCGGACACCGCCCGGCTCATCAATCCGTTGAGCGACGGCTGGAACAGGCCCTGCAGGGCGCCGACGGGAATGGCGAGAAAGATCAGCCAGCCCTGGTCCGGTCCCGCAACCAAATAGGCAACCGTGCTCACCGCCATCCCGAGGGCGCCAATGATGACGGCGTTGCGTTCGCCGATTCTGGGGATGAGTATCCGGATCAGCAGTCCCTGGACCACCGCCGCACCGATCCCGACGCAGGCCAGCGCCAGGCCCACCGTGAAGGCGCTCCAGCCGAAATTCTCGATCGCGTAGAAGGCAAAGACGATCGGGTAGACGACATGGCCGATCATCCATACGGTCAGCGCAGCGGCGTACCAGATGACCACCCGATTCTGACCGGACAGACCCTGCAGGGCCACGAACGCGTTGGCCCGCCTGATGTCGAAGGCCCGCCGTCTCTCGACCGGCAGGCTCTCGCGCAGCATCACGATGCCGAAGATGAGGTTGATCGCGGCCAGTCCGCCGGCTGCGAAAAAGGGCAGGCGCGTACCATATTCGCCCAGCAGCCCGCCGAGCGCCGGTCCGAAGATGAAACCGAGACCGAAGGCGGCGCCAATCAGGCCGAAATTCTGCGACCGCCGTTCGGGCGGGGAAATATCCGCGATATAGGCATAGGCGGTGCTGAAGCTCGCGCCCATGATGCCGGCGACGATCCGGGCCACGAACAGCCACAGCAGCGACGGCGCAAGGCCCATCAGGACATAGGCAATGGCATAGCCGCCGAGGGCGCCCAGCAACACCGGGCGGCGGCCGAACCGGTCGGACAGGTTGCCGACGACCGGGCCGAAGATGAACTGCATCGCGGCATAGGCGAAGGCCAGCCAGCCGGCGTCCACCGCTGCCGCGGAGAGGCTGTCACCGGTTATTTCGGTAATCAGCTCGGGCAGGACCGGCATGATGATACCGAAGCCGAGCATGTCGATCAGCACGACCAGAAACACAAAGACCAGCGAGGACTTGGGTGCGGCAATGGAAGTGGAATCGGTCATCGATTTTTGCCCTACACCGGGGCCGACCGGAAAGGGAGCCAATTATCACGGAATTTCATTGTCAGTTCAGGCGGCTTCACTTACACAAATGTCAATGACTGATATACCATCTGCCCAGCCCCCGATCTGGAAATCACGCTACAACCACCCCACCCAGTGGGACCAGTTTTACCCGCCGCTGTCGATGCCGGGCATGTTCTTTCGCTCGGCCGGTCGCCGCGGCGATGCGAACCTGCTCGACTTCATGGGCCGCAAATATAGCTACAGCGAGGTCGCCTCCGGCGTCGTGCGCGTGGCCAGGGGGCTGCAGGACCTCGGGATAGGCAAGGGCGACCGGATCGGCCTCTTCCTGCCCAATGTACCGCATTATGTCAGCGCCTATTACGGGGCGATGGCAATCGGTGCGACCGTGGTGAACTTCTCGCCGCTCTATACCGTGGAGGAACTCAACCACCAGGTCGAGGACAGCGGGACCAGGATCCTGTTTACCCTTTCGGCCACGGCGCTGTTCCCGACCGCATATGAGGTGCTGCAGCAATCCAGTCTCGAACGGCTGGTGGTCGGTAGCGTCGCCGGCGCGCTCCCGGCCGGCAAGGCGCTGTTCTACTCGCTGTTCCGGCGCAAGGAGAACAGCCCCCAGCCCGATGATGTGCGGATCACGCCCTTTTCCGAGCTGATCGCCAACGACGGCAATTACAAGGCCCCCAATATCCGTCCGGACAAGGATGTCGCGCTGCTGCAATATACCGGCGGCACCACCGGCGCGCCCAAGGGCGCGATGTGCAGTCACCAGAATTTGACCGCCAATGCGCGCCAGATCAACAGCATCGACCCCTATATCGACGAGGCCGACCGGCTGATGGGGGTGCTGCCCTTCTTCCACGTCTTCGCCAACAGCGCCGTGCTCAACCGCACGATCGAGCGCGGCGGCGAAATCGTGATGCTGCCGCGCTTTGACGCGAAACAGACGCTGAAGGCGATTACCCGCACGAAGATCACCGCAATGCCCGGCGTGCCGACCATGTACCAGGCGTTGCTCGATCATCCTGATATCGACAAGACCAATTTCTCCTCGCTCAAGATCTGTGTCTCCGGCGGGGCGCCGCTGCCGATGGAGCTCAAGAAGAAGTTCGAGGCCAAGACGGGCGCCAAGCTCGTCGAAGGCTACGGCCTGACCGAAAGCTGCGGCGTCGTCAGCGCCAATCCCTACGAAGGATTGAACAAGGCCGGAACCATCGGCCAGCCGGTTCCCGGCACGCTCGTGAAACTGGTCGACAAGGGCGATCCGACGAAGCCGGCCCCCGACGGAGAGCCCGGCGAACTGATATTTTCCGGTCCGCAGGTGATGCAGGGCTACTGGAACCTGCCGGCGGAAGACGAAAAGGTGTTCGTCGATGGCTTCCTGCGCACCGGCGACGTCGCCACCATCGACGAAGACGGCTATATCAGGATTGTCGACCGGCTGAAGGACATGATCGCCGTGGGCGGCTTCAAGGTCTTCCCGAGCCAGGTCGAAGAGGTGCTGTATCGCCACGAGGCGGTCAAGGAAGCCCTGGTGATCGGTGTCCCCGATGCCTATCGCGGCGAAAGCCCCAAGGCCTATGTCGCGCTGGAGCCCGACATGACCGTGACCGGCGAGCAATTGAAGCAATGGCTGAACCCCAAGCTGGGCAAGCACGAACGGGTGGTGGACGTGGTGATCCGCGACAGTCTGCCAAAGACCATGATCGGCAAGCTGGACCGCAGGGCGCTGCGCGAGGAAGAGCTGGAATAGGCCGGGACAGCCGGCCGCCGGCTAGCCTGTCCGGGAACGCAATCGTGCAGGCGCGACTGCTTTTCGTGGTTTTTCGTCACATTTCTTGACTGCATATAGCTGCTGGTCGGCCGCCTCCAGCAGGTGGCTGGCGCTTGTTCCGTCCCTCGGCCAGGTCGCGACGCCGATGCTGGCCTGCACCCGGATGACGTGATCCTCGACCGTGCACGGAGGCACCAGGGCGGCAAGAAGATGGTCGGCCGGGGTTGTCGGGTCAGCTGCGTGGGCGGTCGAATCGCGGATCATCGTGCGCGATCGAACGTGGGTCAGCGCGGGCTGCGCGCGGCCAGTATCCGCTTGTTGCGCGCCTCGACCGCGCGGAACGCGGTGAACACGCCCAGGTTGGGATCGATCATGCCGCTCTCTCCGAGATTCTCCAGCTGCTCGTAGAACCAGTAGATCACGGCAAAGCCGGAAACCGCCTTAACCATTTGAAATCGGCCTAGAAAATTCAGCCACTGGGGCAGCAGGCGGAGCTTTTCCTCATAGCGCGGTAAAGCCTCCAATCCTTCCAGCAATTGCTTCGGTGCATCGGTCATCACGCACATCGGGCGTCCCAGTCCGATCAGGTCCGCGGCACCGCTGGCGAGCGCGGACTCCATTGCCGAACGGGTGCGAAAGCCGCCGGTAACCATCAGCGGTACCGTCACCGCCGCCTGCATTGCCTTGGCGAAATCGACGAAATAGGCCTCCCGCGCCTTGGTCGAAGGCGCGACATTCTGCTCCTCCTTCTCCTCGATTCCATCCGATCCCATCAGCGCCGGCTGCTCGTAGGTGCCGCCGGATATCTCGACCAGATCGACGCTGGCCGCCTCCAGCCACTGCACGACCTGCAGGCTGTCCTCGAAATTGAACCCGCCCTTCTGGAAATCGGCGCTGTTCAGCTTCACCGAAATGGGGAAATCCGGGCCGACCGCAGCCCGGGTCTTGGCGACCACGGCGAGCAAAAAGCGCGCCCGGTTCTCCAGACTACCGCCATATTTGTCGCTGCGCCGATTGGAGCGCGGACTGAGGAAGCTGCTGAGCAGATAGCCGTGCGCGGCATGGATCTGCGCGCCAGTAAAGCCCGCTGCCTGGCAGGTCTGGGCGGCCAGTGCGAAGCGGTCCACCAGATCTTCGATTTCGCTGATGGTCAGCGCGACCGGCTCGCCAAACTGCCCGCCGGGCAGGCCGAGCTTGATCGCGGAAGGCGCTTTTGGCCGCGCGTTGACATTGCTCTGCGTCTGGCGGCCGGCATGGCTGATCTGGGCCCAGAAGTGATTGCCGTTGCGCGTTGCCTCCTTTGCCCAGCTTTGCAGGGCTGCCATCATGCTGTCGCTGGCCGGCCCGTCGATCACCACATTGCCCGGGCGTTCGAGATGATCCCGGTCCACCTGGATGTTGCCGCTCAGCAGCATGCCGGCGCCGCCATCGGACCACAGGCCGTACAGCCGCTCCAGCTGCGGGGTCGGCATGCCGTCCGGGGTTGCCATGCCTTCGGTCATCGCCGCCTTGGCAATGCGATTGGGCAGATTGGCTCCGCAGGGAAGGGTGAGCGGGTCGGCAAGCGAGATGGTCATGGACATGGCCCCGAACTGGATTGCGATCAAAAACCGATTCTGTCCCAGAATGGAATTTATGGCAAGCAGAAGCGCAAAATTCCGACATAAAATGCCATGCAAGCGAATGTTTGGCTTTTGCGATGAATCGGTTATAGTGTCGGAAGCGCGTGTACGGGAGCAAACTTCCGACCGACGCGGGAGCCAGGATTCTGAGGGGAATGGAAATGGTCGCAACAGCGTCTGGAAAATCAGTCAGCCAGCATGGCAAGCATCAGGATGTTCAGCGGACGGGCGTCCGCTGGGACAAGAAAATGAGCAACAACTGCGCCGCAGCCCTGCTCGTCTACACGCTGGCGCAAATATTTGTGGTGCTGAGGTTCATCGAAACGAACGGCATCTCGATCGCTCCCTATTTCGGGCTGATCGTGCTGGTCGCGGTGATCATTCCCTTTTGCCGCAATTTTGAAAAGCGCTGGCGCAACATGAACAACGGTCTCTCCGAACAAAGCCTGGCTGCGAAGTTCCGCGCCGATCAGGTCGTCCTCTGGCTTTTGGCACTGGGCCTGCCACTGGTGTTTGTCGGCGTGATCAAGATTGTCAGCACCGTCGTCTGAGCGCCCCCTTGGGAACCGGCGTCTCTTTGCCGCTCTTTTGACAGCCGATCGTTGACCTTCAAGGGTGCCGCACCTATGTCCGGCCCATGCTGAAACCTTCCGAAGCGCAGGATCGCGCCGACGCCCTCATTTCCCAAGCCAAAAAGGCCGGCGCCGACGCCGCCGATACCATCTATGTCTGCGATGCCGCGACCCAGGTCCAGATCCGTCTCGGCAATCTGGAAGATGTCGAGCGTTCTGAAGGCGAGGAAATCGGCCTCCGGGTATTCGTCGGCAAGCGCTCGGCCACCGTGTCCTCGTCGGACATGGACCCGCAAATTCTCTCGTCGCTGGTCGGACGCGCGCTGGACATGGCGAGAGAAGCGCCGGAAGACCAATATGCCGGCCTTGCCCCGCAAGAATTGCTGCTGAAATCCGAACCCCATGCCATCGAGGGCGATGACGGTCAGGACCCCGATCCCGAATTGCTGCGCGAGCTGGCCCTGCAGGCGGAAGATGCCGCGCGGTCGGTCGCCGGTGTGACCAACAGCGAAGGCGGCGGTGCCAGCGCCTTGCGCAGCATCGTTGCGCTGGCCACCAGCCACGGCTTTTCCGGCGCCTATTCGACCAGCGGCTACAGCCTGTCGGCCAGCGTCATTGCCGGACAGGGCGACGGCATGGAGCGCGACTATGCCTATGACAGCGTCCGCTTTCTCGAAGACCTGCAATCGCCCGAAAAGATCGGCCGCGAAGCGGGCGAACGCGCCGTATCGCGGCTGAACCCGGTCAGCTTCCGTTCGGGCGCGATGCCGGTGGTGTTCGATCCCCGCATCGGCAACAGCCTGCTCGGCCATTTTATCGGCGCCATCTCCGGCAGCGCCATCGCGCGCAAGACCAGCTTCCTGCTCGATGCGCTGGACACGGAGGTGTTCGACAGCGCGGTGAATATCATCGACTGTCCGCACCGCAAGCGCGGACTGCGCTCCAAGGCATTCGACGGCGAAGGTCTGCCCACGGCGAAAACGAAACTCATCGACCAGGGCCGCCTGACCCAGTGGATCATGGAAAGCGCCTCGGCGCGCCAGCTCGGCCTGCAGCCCACCGGCCACGCTTCGCGCGGCGTCGGCGGGGCTCCGGGGGTCAGCGTCACCAATCTGCACATGGGCAATGGTTCGGTCAGCAGGGCAGAGCTGATCCGCGATATCAAGCATGGCGTCCTCATCACCGAGCTGATCGGCATGGGTGTCAATCCGGTGACCGGTGACTACAGCCGCGGCGCTGGCGGCTTCCTGATCACCGACGGCGAGATCGGACCGCCGGTGTCGGAAATCACCATCGCCGGCAATCTGAAGGACATGTTCCGAAGCCTGGTTGCCGCCGACGACCTCGAATATCAGTACAGCATGAACGTACCGACCCTTCGCACCGACAGCATGACGGTGGCGGGCGGTTGACTAATCGGTTAGTGGCGCGCGTCTCTGATCGGGCCTAAACGACAGGAACATCCCCTGGGCAGGCCCAGGACGAACGGAGCAGCAGTTGACAGATATCGACTTTGATCGGGTTGTCGCCATCGCCAGGGAGGCGGGAGCGCTCGCCAAGCGGCACTGGGCGCTTGGCCGCAGGGAATCCAATATCTGGGAAAAGTCGCCGGGCCAGATCGTCAGCGATGCCGATCTCGCGGTCGACCGGTTCCTGCGCGACGAACTGGAGAAGCTGGTTCCTTCCGCCGGCTGGCTTTCCGAGGAAACCCATATCGACAACAGCGGCGCCGGCGTCGACCTGACATGGGTGGTTGACCCGATCGACGGCACCAAGGACTATGTGGCGGGCAAGACCGGTTGGTGCGTGTCGGTGGCGCTGGTCCAAAATGATGCGCCGATATTCGGGGTGCTCGACGCGCCGGCGATGGATGAGACGTGGGTGGCGATGCTGGGCAGCCACACGACGGTCAATGGCCGCGCTCTGGCCGTCAGCCGCCGGTCGGAATATGAAGGCTGCCGGATCCCGGCCGAGAGCCTTCCGCCCGAGATGAAGCTTACCGCCGTGCCCAAGCCGAACAGCATCGCGCTCAGAATGGCGATGGTGGCGGATGACCGGGCCGATGTCGTGGCGTCAACACGCTGGGGCCATGAGTGGGATATCGCGGCCGCCCATGTGATCGCTGCCGAAGCCGGGGCCAGTGTGACCAATGCGCTGGGTGAAACGCTGGTCTACAACGGCACCCATGGCAAGGCGCTGGGGGTGCTGTGCTGTTCGCCCAATCTTTATGATCAGGCGGTGCAGCGGATCGGCAAATATGTCTCGGAAAACGGGGCCAGCCACTAGCAGCCTAGGCCAGCCGGTCCCGCGTCCACAGCCCGGCGCGGTCGCTGCGCGCGGAATTCACCACTGCCTGGCCGAATGCCTTCATGATCCAGCCGAGCTTCTGGCCCTTGCTCGTGAATATCCTGTGGTCAAGCGACCCTCCGTTGCTCGCTTTCACGGCACGGGCGATATCGCCGTAGATCCCCGCCGCGGCAAGCACCGCCCAGCGCGACCGGAATGGCAATTGGGCTGCGCCGACACGAGCCGATGCCTCATAGTCGGCGGCGAGATCGCACAGCCGGGCCACCAGCGTGACAAGCGCCTCCCGCTGGTCCGGGTCCATCACATGATCGGACTCCAGCCCGGCTTCGGCAAGCCACTCCTGCGGCAGATAGCAACGGCCGGCGGCTGCATCCTCCGCCACGTCTCGGGCAATATTGGCGAGCTGGAACGCCAGCCCGAGATCGCAGGCGCGGTCGAGCAGATCATGGTTGCGGGCGGACACGCCCATCACGACGGCCATCATGCAACCGACGGTGCCCGCCACATGGTAGCAATATTGCAGCAGGTCATCCCTGGTTTCTGGCCGCCATCCGCGGGCATCCAGGGCAAAGCCGTCGATCATGTCGTCGGCCAGCCTTTTGGGGATGCCGCATTCCTGCGCGACCACGCCAAAGGCGTCAAACGGCGGATTGCCGGTCTGTTCGCCGCCATGGGCACGCGTGGTCATCATCCGCATTGCCGCGATGGTCTTGTCGGGGTTGGTCACGGTCGACATGCCGTGGCCATGATCCTGGCCATCGGCCAAATCATCACAGGCGCGGCACCAGAAATAGAGCAGCCACGCCCGTTCGCGCGTCTGTGGTGCAAAGAGTTTCGACGCCCGGGCAAAGGATTTTGACCCGCGTTCAATGCTGGCCCGGGCGCTAAGGACGAGATTCGTTCGGTTCATGATGCCGCCAAATGGAGCGCCGTTCGTCCTGAGCTCGCCGAAGAACAGCTTGTGCTCATCAGACTTGCTTCGACAGATACCGGACGAATGGCACAACCAGTCACCCCATGTCCTCCAGCATCAGCTCGGCGGTGGCCTTTGCGCTGCCGACCACTCCGGGGATGCCGGCGCCCGGATGGGTGCCCGCGCCGACAAAATAGAGATTGTCGATCACGTCGTCACGGTTGTGCACCCGGAACCATGCGCTTTGCGTCAGCAGCGGCTCAAGGCTGAACGCGCTGCCCAGATGGGCATTGAGATCGCTGCCGAAATCCTGCGGCGTATAGTGGAAGCTGGTGACGATCCGGTCGTGGATATCGGGGATCAGCCGGTGGCCGATTTCGTCGAGAATTCGCTTCTCGTAGACCGGCCCCATTGTCTTCCAGTCGATCGGCAGCTTGCCCTGATGCGGCACCGGTGCCAGCACGTAAAATGTGCTGTGGCCTTCCGGCGCCATGGCGGGGTCGGTCACCGTCGGGTGGTGGAGATAGAGCGAGAAATCCTTCGGCAATACGCCATTGTCGTAGATATCGGTCAGCAGGCCTTTGTAGCGTGGCCCGAACAGGATCATATGGTGGGGAATGCCCGGCCAGCTGCCCTTCAGCCCGAAATGAACGACGAAAAGCGAGGGCGAGTATTTTTTCTTCAGCAGCTTTTCGCTGACGGTTTCGCTGCGATGCTTGTGCCCCAGCAGGTCGCGGTAGCTGTGAACGACATCGGCATTGGACGCCACCGCATCAAATCGCTCGCTCCAGCCGGACTGGCAGGTCACGCCGGCCGCCCGGTCGCCGATCGTGTCGATCCGGGTCACGGGATCGGCCAGCCGGATCACCCCGCCGATCCGTTCGAAATGCTTGACCATGGCCGCGACCAGCATGTTGGTGCCGCCCTTGGCAAACCAAACCCCGCCAAGCCGCTCCAGCTTGTGGATCAGCCCGTAGATCGCGCTGGTATTCATCGGATTGCCGCCGACCAGCAGCGTCTGGAACGACAGGAATTCGCGCAGCTTCTCGTTTTTCACAAAGCTGGAGACCTTGGAATAGACCGAGCGATAGGCTTCGAATTTCATCAGCGCGGGGGCCGCCTTGATCATCGACTTGAAATCGAGAAACGCCTTGGTGCCCAGCTTGACATAGCCTTCCTCGTAAAGCCCGCCGCTATATTCCAGGAATTTCTTGTACCCCTCGACATCGTCCGGTGCGATCGCCGCGATATTGGCGTACAGCGTCTCCGGGTCATTGACATAGTCGAAATTGGTGCCGTCCGGCCAGTTGAGCCGATAGAAGGGCGAGACCGGCATCAGCTCGATGTCCTTCGCCATGTCATGGCCGGTCAGCTCCCACAATTGTGACAGGCAGTCCGGATCGGTGATCACGGTCGGGCCGCCGTCGAAGATGAAGCCGTCCTTCTCCCAGTAATAGGCCCGGCCGCCCGGCTTGTCCCGGCTCTCCAGGATGGTGGTCTGGATGCCGGCCGACTGCAGGCGGATGGCCAGCGCCAGGCCGCCAAAGCCGGAACCGATCACGGCGGCCTTGCGGAACAATTCGCTCTGGGACTTTGCAAGCTCATTCATCGGACGGGTTTCTCATCTATATTTCAATAACAAAGGGATGGCGCGGGAAATGGGTATGGGCGGCTTTCCGGTCAGCAGATTGGCCTGGTCGAGCCGGGTGGACTTGCCAGCATAGAAACGGGCCAGCAGCTGCTCGTCCTTGGTATAGGTATGCTGCAGCGTCTTGTAGCGCTGGTCGGGTTCTGCACCGAGGAACAGGAACGCACACAGCATCCGGTAGAATTTTCCGTTCTTCCAGTGCTTCCTGGCGAGATCGCGCAGCATCTTGTCGAGCTTGTCCTGGCTCAGCTCCGGCATTTCGGCGATCAGCATGGCGGTCTTCACCGCCATCGGCAGCGAATAGCTGGTGATCGGCTGGATCAGCGCCGCGCGCGCGCCGGCCCGCGCATCCACGCCGCGGTTCGCTGCCCAGAATGCCTCGAAGTCGCCGCCGTAGATGACCGGAAGCTGGCCCTTTTCCTCGCTCAGCACCCGTTCCAGCTGCCAGCCCTGTTCCGCGGCATAATCCGCGATCCGGCGACGCGATGCGGCGCTGTCGAGCGCGGCGGTGTCGGCGTAATAGGTGTCCTCGACAAAGATCTGGGTATCGCTGAACGGCAGGCAGTAGATGAACCGGTAGCCGTCGATCTGCTCCACGGTCGCGTCCATGATCACCGGCCGCTCGATCCCGTGCGGCGCTTTCAGTTGCAGCATCTGGCCGCAGAATTTCTGCCAGCCCGTGTCCAGCGCCGAGATGTCGCCACTGCCGCGCACGTCGAGGACCGCCCGCGCGGCAAATTCCGAACCGTCGGCGCAGGTCACCAGCCCCTTTTCGACCGTCCGGACCGTCTGCCCGGTTTTTACCGCTGCCCGCGGCAGCCGCTTTCTCAATTCGCGATCGAGATTGCCCGATTCGATGGAGAAATAGCCGTTTTTCAGGCTGCGGCTATATTGCGGAAAATGGACGTCATAGCTGTCCCACTGACGCGAGATCAGCGGGTCGACTAGCCAGCGATGCTCCGGCTCGATATCGCTTTCGAAGAAGGACCAGATATGGTTGCCGCCAAAATGGTCTTCGGCCTCGATCAGCGCAATGTCGAGATCGGGCCGGATCTTGGCCAGTGCCAGCGCCACCAGGCCGCCGGCGAGCCCGCCGCCGGCGATAGCCAGATCGTATGTGTTGGAGGAAAGGGGCGACTTCGGCATCACCCCGCCTTAGCCGATGCACGGGGCAGGGGAAAGCCTGTCTGAAGGGCTGTAGCCACTTCCTGCATTACCCCTTGCTCCCGGGCCTTGCGCACCATATTCGTCGGCGATGGACTATGTTCCCGCCATCCTGCTCTCCGCGCTCGCGATGACCGCGATCGTCGGCGGTCGCTATCTGCTCAGCAGCGGCTTCTTCGCCTGGCTGACCAGACGGGTGCGCCCCGGCCAATATGATCCGTTGCAGCCACAGATCCGCCGGGAAATCCGCTGGTCGCTGCTGTCCGCCGCGATCTACGGCGTGCCCGCCGGCATCGTCGCCTGGGGGTGGCAGAATGCCGGCTGGACCCGGATCTATACCGACCCGGACCTGTACCCATTGTGGTATCTGCCGCTGTCGCTTTTCCTCTATCTTTTCCTGCATGATACATGGTTCTACTGGACCCACCGTCTGCTGCATCAGCCGCGATGGTTCCGGCTTGCCCACGCGGTTCACCATGACAGCCGTCCGCCGACCGCCTGGGCGGCGATGAGCTTTCATCCGCTGGAGGCGATCAGCGGCGCCGTCGTCATTCCGGCACTGGTCATCGCGATACCGATTCATGTCGGCGTTTTGGGGCTGGTATTGCTGGTGATGACCGTTATGGGCGTCTCCAACCATATGGGGTGGGAAATGTTTCCGCGGTGGCTCGTTCACGGAAAATTGGGCAAGGGGCTGATAACAGCGACCCATCACGAGAAGCACCACGAATCGTACAGGGGAAATTATGGGTTATATTTTCGCTTTTGGGACAGGGTCTGCGGCACGGACATCGGGCTTGCCGACACTGGGAGCCGTTTCGCTGCTCCTCCTCGGGGCAAGCGCGTCGGCGG
This sequence comes from Parasphingorhabdus sp., assembly GCF_036964565.1. Classification (GTDB taxonomy): domain Bacteria; phylum Pseudomonadota; class Alphaproteobacteria; order Sphingomonadales; family Sphingomonadaceae; genus Parasphingorhabdus. The sequence goes on from NZ_JBALTN010000005.1 coordinate 56,045, forward strand.
CTGAAGCCCCCGAACCGGTCGCGCCGGCCGTCGCCGCGTCGATCGATCTCGCGATAACCGGCCTGCGTTCCGAAAAAGGCAATGTGCTGGTCTGCCTGAGCGCCAGCCCGCAATATTTCCCCGACTGCACCAAGGACGCAAAGGCCCGCAAGCTCAAGATATCGGCAACCCGCGCCGGCTCGATCGAGATCCCCGGGGTCAAGCCGGGCACCTATGCGGTGGCGCTGGTTCATGACGAAAATGCCAATGGCAAGATGGACCTCAGGCTGTTCCTGCCGCGCGAAGGCTTCGGCTTTTCCCGCAACCCGAAAATCGGCATGGGTCCGCCGAAATTCAAGGCCGCGCAATTCACCGTTGGAGCCGATGACGAGCAATATACGGTGCACATGAAATATATTCTGTAACCAGCGAAACCGCTGTGCTTCTGGCATGTCGATGCGGCCGGGGAGCGCTTCGCCGAAACCGATCATGCCGCACCGGCCCGGGTCGGGCAACGAAACGGAACCGATCCGCGTTCCGGGCGTTTCACTGCTGAACACCGAAAATGGGGAACCGTCTTGAAAAATCCGAAAATTCTTTGCCAGGCCGCCGTCGTGACGCTGGGTCTCGCCATGTCTTCGCCATCGCTGGCACAGCCCGAACCAGGCCCGACCGAACGGTCGGTGTTCGACGGCGACTATCTGACTGCGGGTGTCGGTGTCGCCTATGGCCCCAGCTACGAAGGGTCGGACGATTATGTTGTCTCGCCGCTGCCGGTGGTGCTGGGCAGTTTCGGCGGCGTCGATTTCCAGCCACGTGGTCCGGGGATCGCCTTTGATGTCATTCCCGACCGGCAGGACGCAAAGGTCGATTTCATTTTCGGCCCGGTGGTGCGCGCTCGCTTTGACCGGCACAATTCGATCAAGGACCCGGTCGTGCGCTCACTCGGCAAGCTCGACTTCGCGGTAGAGGTCGGCCCCTTTGCCGGCGTGCAGGTCAACCGCCTGCTCAACCCCTATGACTCGCTCACCGCGCAGGTCGATGTCCGCTGGGATGTCGCCGGCGCCCATGACGGGATGGTGGTCTTCCCCAGCCTGACCTATTTCACGCCGCTCAGCCGCGGCGTCGCGGTCAGCCTGTCGGTCAACGCCGAGCATGTCGACGACGACTATGCCGACTATTATTTCAGCGTCTCGCCGGCCGGAACCGCGGCAAGCGGCCTGCCGACCTTCGCTGCCGGTGGCGGCTGGAAAAATGTCGGCGCCACCCTGCTGACCGGCGTCGATCTCGACGGCGACATCACCAACGGCGGCTTCGGCCTGATCTTCCTCGGTGGCTATTCGCGGATGCTGGGTGACCCCAAGCGGTCCCCGGTCACCTCGATTCGCGGCAGCGCCGACCAGTGGTTCGGCGCGATCGGCATCGGCTACACCTTCTAGCGCTCTGTTCCTGTCCGCGCCGGACGGGGGTGCGAAAATCTCCGCTGGACCCGCTTCGACGCGCAACCTACAATCGTGTCAGGAAGCGGGCGACTGCCTGACCGGTGTGCCCGCTGGCGCAGGAGGCATGTCATGGGCAATGCAGGCAATATCACCGGCTGGATTACCTTCTTCATAGGGCTGTACGCTGTCGCCGCCGGGATTGGCGAACTGCGCCGACCCGGTTTCTGGGCCCGGATGGTCCAGGAGTTTCGCGAGAGCAGCGCGCTGCAGTTTCTGGCCGGATTTGTCACCCTCGCGATCGGCGCGACCATCTATCTCGTCAACCCCTGGAACCCGGCAGACCCGCTGTCGATCCTGATCACCGTGCTCGGCGCCTGGATATTCGTGGAGGGCGCGCTGATTCTGGCGATGGGCGACCGGTTCCTCGCCTTCGCTGGCAAGCTGATGGGCAACGGCAATCGCGTCTGGGCCGGCTTTTCCATCGCGCTCGGCCTCGCCACCCTGTTTGCGGCGCTGGTGCGGCTGCAGATGGGCTGATCCGGCTCAGGCCGGCTCCATCACCCGGAAACAGGCGCGCAGCGCCGACGCCAGCTCTTGCCGCGCCCCGTTTGCGGTCCGAATGGCGCCGACGGCGGCGAAGGACGTGTGGATCTGTCCCGGATAATTGATATGGCGCGCGTCGGTCCCCGCCGCGACCAGCGCCTCGGCATAGGCTTTCCCCTGGTCGCGCAGCGGATCGAATTCGGCCGTAATGACCAGCGCCGGCGGCAGTCCCGACAGATCCCCGGCCAGCAGCGGCGATGCCCGGGGGTCGTCCCGCTGCGCCGGATCGGCATAATGGTCCCAGAACCAGTCCATCAATGCCCGGGTCAGCACGAAGCCCTCGGCATTGTCGGTCATCGACGGGCGGTCGTCGCCGCCATCGACCACCGGCGTGATCAGCACCTGGCCGCGAATTTCCGGGCCACCGGCGTCGCGCGCCAGCTGGCAGACCACAGCGGCAAGATTGGCGCCTGCGCTCCAGCCGCAGACCGCCAGCTCGCCGGTGATCCCGCCAAGCGTCTCAGCATGTTCCGCCGCCCATATCAAAGCTGCAAAAGCATCGTCGACGGCAGCAGGGAAGGGCGCTTCCGGCGCATGGCGATAATTGGCGGACAGGATGATGCTGCCGCTGTTCGCGCACAGGTCGCGGCACAGCGCGTCGTCGGACATGTGGTCGCCCAGCACCCAGCCGCCACCGTGAAAATAGACCGTCACCGGATGCGGCCCCGGACTGTCCGGCCGGTACAGGCGATATTCAACCGGCCCGTCCGCTCCCGGATAGCTGCCGTCGACCACTTCGCCGACCTCAGGCCCCGGCGGGTTGCCCGCGTTCATCGCCACCGACATCGCGCGCGCCTCTTCGGCGGACATGGCTTCGAACGGCGGCAGTTCCATCTCCGCCAGCATCTCCAGAAGCGCGACAACGTCCGGTTGCTGCCGCCGCACCAGCCCGTCGTTGCAGCGCGCCCCGCCCGCACCGGCAAGCCGGAACCCCAGATAGTCCTGCGCCGCCACATCGTTGCACGCTCGCCGATAGGCGTCGACGCCGCCCACATAGGGCAGGCACACCCGCGGCTTGCCGGGCACATTGGCACCCATGTACCAGGACTTGGCCTGCGGAAAGAGCGTCATGTCGCTGGTCGCCGTGCCATAGTCGACCCAGCCGGTTTCCGCGGTTACGGTCGCTTCGATCCGGGTCAGGTTCTCGCGGTCCATATGGTCCAGGCAATCGGCGATCCACTCGACATGCTGCTCGATCGACAGGATCATGTTGGACAATACCGACGGGCTGCCCGGGCCGGTGATCATGAAGAAATTGGGAAAGCCGGAGACGGTCAGCCCGAGATAGTTGAGCGGTCCGTGTGCCCATTTCTCCTTCAGACTCTGGCCGCTGCAACCGCGGATATCGACCGCCAGCAGCGCCCCGGTCATCGCATCGAAGCCGGTGGCAAAGACGATCGCGTCGAAGGCGAATTCCCGGTCCCTTGTCGCGAGTCCGGTGGCGGTGATCGAGGTGATGGGGTCGGCCTTGATATCGACGATATCGACATTCTGCTTGTTGAAGGTCTGGTAATAGTTGGTGTCGAGGCAGGCGCGCTTGGTGCAGATCGGAAATTCGGTCGGGGTCAATATGTCCGCAACATTGGAATCCTCGATCACGCTGCGGATCTTGCGCCGGACAAATTCCGCCAGCGTGTCATTGGCTTTCTCGTCGAGCAAAAGGTCGGCAAATTCGGAGCCCAGGTGCGGGATCGCGCCGGTGTTCCACAGGTCCTCGTAGCGCTGCTGCCGCTCTTCCTCCGACACGGTCAGCGCAAAATCCATCGCCTTCTTGCCCGGCACGCCGACGCTGGTCCAGCGCGCCTCCTCGCGATAGTCCTGATAGCGCTGCTTCACCGCCAGCTTTTCCGGCGCAATCGGGCCGTTGCCGGCGGGGATCGAATAATTGGCGGTCCGCTGGAACACGGTCGTGTGCTCGGCCTGCTCGGCGATCAGCGGGATCGACTGGATGCCGGACGACCCGGTGCCGATGATGCCAACCGTCTTGCCGGAAAAATCGACGCCCTCGTGCGGCCAGCTGTGGGTGCGGTATATCTCTCCGGTGTAGGTCTCCACCCCGGGGATATCGATATCCTTGGGTTGCGACAGGCAGCCGGTGGCCATGATGAAGAAGCGGCCGTTGACCGTTTCGCCCTGGTCGGTGGTCACGGTCCAGCAGGTGCGATCCTCGTCCCAGACCGCCTGATCGACGCGCGTTCCGAAGCTGATATCCCGTCGCAGATCAAATCGCTCGGCGACATGCTGCGCGTAGCGCAGGATTTCCGGCTGGGTCGCATATTTCTCGGTCCACTCCCATTCCTGCTCGAGATAGGGATCGAAGCTGAACGAATAGTCGATGCTCTCGATATCGCAGCGTGCGCCCGGATAGCGGTTCCAGTACCAGGTGCCGCCGACATCGTTGCCGGCCTCAAAGGCGCGGGCGGACAGGCCCATCTGGCGGAACTTGTGCAGCAGATAGAGGCCGGCAAAGCCCGCCCCGACCACGATTACATCCAGCTGTGGCTTGTTCGATTCCCTCATCATCCGCTCCATGTTGCGCCTCGCCGGGCTTTTACGGCAAGATAGCAGATCATGATCCGGGATACCAAATATTTAATCACCTGATTAAACTATGCCAACGGACCCGCGACGAGAATTGGGATGACATCGCCCCGCCGAGCCTTTACCATCCGGCCATCCCCGGGGAGTCGTTTGACTGAGAGGCAGGTGTAACGCCCTGCGACCCGCTGAACCTGATCCCGATCACACGGGCGGAGGGAGGGAGCGGCGTTAGACACAAGCCCGCCCTCGTTCCGCGAATGACAAAGGAACGACACATGGCCGACCTCCCCGCAAAAACCGAAATTGGCGTCACCACCGGAGCGATCCGCGGTTCCAAAAAGGTCCATGTCGCGGCGCACAGCGGCTCCGGCATCCGCGTCGCGATGCGCGAAATCCATCTGGAAGGCGGCGAAGCGCCGGTCCGCGTCTATGACACCAGCGGCCCCTATACCGATCCCGAGGCGCTGATCGATATCAAGACCGGGCTCAACGAGCTGCGCAGCCCCTGGATCCGGGCGCGCGGCGATGTCGAGGAAGTGATCCAGCGCGAAGTCAAACCGGAAGATAATGGCCAGCTCGGCCCCGACCGCTCCGGCGGCGTCGCGCCTTTCCCCAATGTCCGCCGCAAGGTGCTGCGCGCCAAGCCCGGCGCCAACGTGTCCCAGATGCACTACGCGCGCCAGGGCATCATCACCCCGGAAATGGAATATGTTGCCGAGCGCGAAAATCTCGGGCGCGAGCGGCTCAGGGAATATAAGCGCGACGGTGAAAGCTTCGGCGCTTCGATCCCCGACTATGTCACGCCCGAATTCGTCCGCGACGAAATCGCACGGGGCAGGGCGATCATCCCCAACAATATCAACCATCCGGAATCCGAGCCGATGGCGATCGGCCGCAACTTCCTGGTCAAGGTCAACGCCAATATCGGCAACAGCGCCGTCGCCTCCGACGTCGCCAACGAGGTCGACAAGATGGTCTGGTCGATCCGCTGGGGCGCCGACACCGTTATGGATCTCTCCACCGGCCGCAATATCCACGACACCCGCGAATGGATCATCCGCAACAGCCCCGTCCCGATCGGCACCGTGCCGATCTATCAGGCGCTGGAAAAGGTCGGCGGCGTCGCCGAGGACCTGACCTGGGAAATCTTCCGCGATACCCTGATCGAGCAGGCCGAGCAGGGCGTCGACTATTTCACCATCCACGCCGGCGTCCGGCTTCCCTATGTGCCAATGGCGGCCAAGCGCGTCACCGGCATCGTCTCCCGCGGCGGCTCGATCATGGCGAAATGGTGCCTCGCGCACCACAAGGAGAGCTTCCTCTACGAGCATTTCGACGACATCACCGAGATCATGAAGGTCTATGACATCGCCTACAGCCTTGGCGACGGCCTGCGCCCCGGCTCGATCGCCGACGCCAATGACGAAGCGCAGTTCTCCGAGCTCTACACGCTCGGCGAACTCACCCACCGCGCCTGGAAGTCGGATGTGCAGGTGATGATCGAGGGCCCCGGCCACGTGCCGATGCACAAGATCAAGGAGAATATGGAAAAGCAGCTCGAAGTCTGCGGCGAGGCGCCCTTCTACACGCTCGGCCCCCTAACCACCGACATCGCGCCCGGCTATGACCATATCACCAGCGGCATCGGCGCCGCCCAGATCGGCTGGTACGGCACCGCCATGCTCTGCTATGTCACGCCCAAGGAACATCTCGGCCTGCCCGACCGCGACGACGTCAAGGTCGGCGTGATCACCTACAAGCTCGCCGCCCACGCCGCCGACCTCGCCAAGGGCCACCCGGCCGCGCAGGTCCGCGACGACGCGCTGTCAAAAGCCCGCTTCGAATTCCGCTGGCGCGACCAGTTCAACCTGTCGCTCGACCCGGAAACGGCGGAAGAATATCACGACCAGACCCTCCCCGCCGAGGGCGCCAAGACCGCGCATTTCTGCTCGATGTGCGGCCCGAAATTCTGCTCGATGAAGATCTCACAGGAGGTCCGAGACTTCGCCAGCAAACAGAACCAGAGCGCCGAGGGCTTTATCGCGTCGGAAAAACTGGGCGCGGAGACCGCCGCGGCGAGCAAGGCGGCGGCGGAAGAGGGGATGCGCGAGATGAGCGAGAAATATAAGGACATGGGCGACCGGCTCTATCTGCCGGCGGACGAGGTGGAAGAACCGGCGGAGTGACGTGATGCTGCGGCGATTGACCGGCATGTTCCTGCTGATCGCCGCAGTTCCAACGGGCATTCTCTTTTTGCAGCGCCGAGGCCTGCCGTATAATGAATTGGGTCGCTATTTTGATCCTGCCGAAGGGTTGGTCTACGAAGCACAGGCCGTCACGATATATGGCGCATTGGCGACCATTTTCTTGTGTGCGGGCCTGGCAGTTCTGCTCGGCGGCAAGCGGCCCAACGGATGATGCCGGACTGGGGGAGAATTGAGGCAATGCTGACCGGAACCAACTTCTGGATCGCAGCCTTGACCGCGCTTTCGCCCGCGGCCGCGACGGCGCAGAATGCCGCGGCATTCGATCCGCAGATCGCAGCGGCAGCGTTTGTCGAGGGGGAGGCGGAGGCACCGATGGTCTATAACGTCCGCGAGGTCTCGCGCTGCAACGGCCGCTGGATGCTCCACGCGGATGCAGTCGACGATGGCGCATTCCCTGGCGCGGCGATGGATGCCTTTCCCGAAGCGCTGCGCTTGCCCTATGCGATGCAGGCGGTGGAATTTTTCCGCACGACCCAGCTGGACCATCCCGCCTATCGCGATGCTGCCGACGCGGCGGAGCGGCAGCTGCAGCTTGCGCTCGCCGGAGACAGCGACGCCAGCCGGACTTATTTCGAAGCGCTCGGCCAATGCTCGATGCAGCCGGAGGAAGTGCGCGACTATCCCGCCGATGCGGTCGATGCGCCGGCGTCCCCCAGTCCCGAAACCGCCTTCGAGCGGCTCAAGGCGCTGGCCGGCGTGTGGCAGCCGCTGGGCAAGCCGGAGAGCGCCCTGCGCATCCGCTTCTATCCGACCGCGCGCGGATCGGTGCTGGTCGAGGAATGGACCGGCAACGGCCAGCCCCATTCGCTGACCCTCTATCACCGCGACGGCGAGGCCTTGCTGGCGACCCATTATTGCCCGCAGGGCAACCAGCCGCGCCTGGCGCTGGCGCCGGACAGCGACGGGGCGATCCGCTTCGCCTTTCGCGACGCCACCGATCTCGACCCCGCGCAGGAACAGCATCAGTCCGCCCTCAGGTTTGCGCTCACCGGTCCGGGGCGCATGACGCGCAGCGAAACCTACCGCGACGGCGACGGCGATGAGCATCCGTCGCAACTGCAGCTGGAGCGGATATCGGACTGACAATATTCGGGCGGGTGGTACAACTCCCCCCCAAAGAGCAACGCCTCAGCTCCCCGGTACCAGCTTCTCCACCAGCCGCCTGAGCTCCCCCGCCGTCGTGTGCCCCGCCACCACCTCATGATAGCCAATCCCGGCCCGGCGCAGCGCTTCCTTCTTGACCGCGTCGCGGGCGGCGGCCGTGCCCTGGTGATGGCCCGCCCCCTGATATTCGATCGCGTGCGCCACGCGGGCGTCGGGGTCCATCAGCGCAAAGTCGACGCGCTTGGAATTGACGCTCAAAAAGGCCTGCTTGTCGGGACTGGCGAGAAACTCGCCGAGCGAGACCTGCGCCATCACCTGCCAGCCGGGGTTGCGCGCGATCACCGCCGCGTCGAGCGCCTTGAACAATTTTGCCTCCGGCCCGTTGAGCAGCGGTCGCGCCCGGAACGTCGCCTCCATCACGCAGGCCAGCTGGCTGGTGGCGATCGCGCACGGGTCCGCCGACCCGGCGGTGCCGCCGCCGCCGCCAAAGCGGCCGCCCCGCTTGCCCGTGTTGCGCCCCTGCCAATAGGCGCGTCGCTCGGCGCGCTTCTGCCCCTCGACCAGCCGTTCGACCGCGATCCCCAGCACCGCGCCCACCGCCAGCAGGGCGATGAGCAGCAGGGGCTTGTCGATCAGCGCGAGTATTTCCGTAGGCATGGTGCCAATATGCCAGAAACTGGTCAACAATTGGTCAACAACATCTCGCCGTTCTGCGGCATTACTGGAGCTGGCCTTCGATCGCGATGCCAAACCGCTTGCCGATGGCTTTGCCCTTGCCGATCCGGCCGGGCTGCTCGCGATGAGAGCGCCCGATCGCGGTCTGATCGACCGCCAGCGGCGGACCGACCGGCCATATCCTGAACAGCCGTCAGCAACCGCTCTATCAGATATGACAGGCTGTTCAAATTCGGGCCAGGGCCTATGCTGACCGAAGGCGGAAACCATGTCCGCCAAACGACCCGATGGAGGAGGACCAGCATGACCGAAGCGCAAACCGCCGCAGAACCGAAATATCGCGTCGAATTCGTCGAGCGCACCGGCCTCAGGACCCTGGAACAGGGCCGCGGCCATGCCCATCTGCTGATGCCCTTGGCGGGCAATGAAAATCATGTCGGCGTGCTCTATATGGGCGCCTATACCGTGCTCGCCGAGGCGGTCGCCGCGCTGCCCGGCATTTCGCTGCTCGACGTGAAGCGGCATTTCCCGATCCTGAAGGATATTTACGTCGACTTCCACAAGTCCGCCGCCAGCGACGTCACCGCCGAATATCGGTTGGACGAGGAAACCATGGCCGGGCTGCTGGCCGATCTCGATCGCAAGGGCAGCGCCACCTATATCGCCGAATTTCCGATGCACGACGCCGACGGTACCCATGTTGCCAGCGGCCGGGTGACGGTAAAGCTGCTCACGCACGGCTGGAAGAAATAGTCGGGAGTCTGCCAATCGTCTGCAACCCTCGTGCATCCCCGCAACCTTTCCGCCCCACGGGAGTCAACAGCTCTATGAAACAGATATTCCTCCTCGCCCCGCTCGCCCTGCTCGCCGCCTGCAACTCGCAGCCCGCGCCCAACACCATGCCCGATGATGCCGACGCGCTGCCGGTGCCGCCGGTCGAGCAGAAGGCCAGCGCCCCCGCTCCGGAAACCGCCACGCCTGGCCCCAATGTGCTGCGCCTCGAAGGGCTCGGCGACCTGCGCATCGGCCAGCCGGTGCCCGACGGCAGCAGCTGGGCGGTGCGCGGCGCGCAAGCCTCCGATGCCTGCCTGGTGCTGTCCTCGCCCGATTATGACGGCGTCTATGCGATCGTCGAGGGCGGCAAGGTCCGCCGCATCTCGGTCGGCCAGCGCTCCACGGTCAAGCTGGTCGAGGGCATCGGCGCCGGCGCCACCGAGGCCGAGGTGAAGCAATATTTCTCGTTCCCGGCGACGCCGCACAAATATGTCGACGCCCCCGGCAAATATCTGACCGCGCCCAATGCCGACAGCGGCGATCCGGCGCTGCGCTTCGAGATCGGCAGCGACGGCACCGTCAGCCAGATCCACGTCGGCACGATGCCGGTGCTCGGCTATGTCGAGGGCTGTGCCTAGAAATCCCTGAACATCCTCCCCGCTCGCGGGGAGGGGAACCGCGCGCAGCGTGGTGGAGGGGCGGTGCGTCGAAAAGCAGCGCCTGGACCTGAGAGACGTTCCGGCTGCCACCTCCCCGCTGGCGGGGAGATTTTCTTCGCCCCCCAACCGCCAAAAAAAAGCCGCCCCATAAAGGGACGGCTTTCCGTTTGGCGCTGCCAGGGACCGGGGGGGTGGGCAGCGCCGGGGGGTTCAGGGATGGGGAGGCTTAGACCTTGTCGCCGAGAGCGCCCTTCACGGCACCCTTGACTTGCTGGCCCTTGCCCTTGATTTCCTGGCCCTTGCCTTCGGCGCGGGTGTCAGGATTGTTGCTTTGCTGCTTGGCCTTGCCAACGGCTTCGTTCACATTGCCTTTGATCTTGTCTACGAGTTCGCCCATTTTCATGGTCCTTCTGCTTGGCCGGTTGTCCGGCCCTTGGGGGATGCAGGCAATGGCGCCTGCACAATATCAATGCACAGACCGGCCAGCGGTTCCCGCCGCTTTGCATTCTGGCGCTGAAATAGAACGCTTGGGCGCAGGCCCCGGAAGATAGGGAAAGCGTCCGGCGACCATCACCGCCCCGAAGGCGTAATCCGGTGCCTGTTGCCGGTGCCTACTGGTAGTTCACGTCGACCGCGAACTGGCCGCTATAGGCGCCCGGCACCTGGTCCGGATTGACGTGCAGGATCGCGCCGAACTGGACCTCGGCGGAGCCGCCGGTCATCTCGATCTGCGAGCCCGAGCCGCCGGGATAGGTCAGCTGCGCCCCGATCGGCGCACCCGGGCCGGTCAGATAGAAGAGCGGCGCATAGCTGATGTCGACCATCGCGTCGCTGCCGGTGATCGCCAGCCGCGACCAGCTGAACGCGCCGGTGCAGACCAGCGTCCCGCAATTGCGCGAGCTGGACAGCGGGTCGAGCACGACGCTGCCGCCACTGCTGTTGGCGATGATGTTGCCGAAGTCGAGCTCGAGCAGCACGGCAAACTGGATCGGGCGAAGGATCTGCGCCTTGCTGTCGGCGCTTGCGGTTTCCGCCGCCGCGGCGGCCGGGACCAGCGCGGCACCGATCGCCGCCGCCATCGCCAGATATTCTATGCTTTGTGCGGCCATGATCGATTTCCCAACGTGATTTTGCAGATATTGCAGTATCTTGCATAGCAGCCAGCGATGCAGACAAGGTGCACCAGCGCGGTTAAGCCGGCCTTTACCACGCCGCCGCCGTCACTCCGGCGGCGCGTCCCCGATCCTCGCGAACAGCTCCGCCCCGGTCAGCGTCTCGCTGTCCCCGGCAAAGGCGTAATAGCCGGGCTTCTCGTCGATAAACACCTGCCGTTTCAGGCGCAGGCCGGCATCCCTGTCGGTCGCATCGTCGAACAGCCCGGCGCAGACCATATGCTCGCCGCTGTCCTTCAGCCGGTAAAACAGATGCGAGCCGCAAGCCGAACAGAAGGCCCGCTCCGCCCATTCGGACGAGCTGTAGACGGTCATCTTCTCCGCCCCGCCGATCACCACGTCGGTTCCGCAATCAATCTCGACAAACGGCCCGCCACCCCAGCGCCGGCAGGTCCGGCAATGGCAGGCATCGACATGGCTGGCCGCCTGCGCGGCGGTGATGGTGATGGCGCCGCAGAGGCAGTGGCCCTGGCGGCGGGCTGGTGAGGGAGTGGTCATGGCGGGCCTCCTGCTGTCGGGATGGTGGCGGGGAGGGTATCAAAAGCCGATCGCTTTTGCATCGGGTAATATTAGGGTATTGGACGTGTCCGCAGCAGCTCCGGCAGATGCAGACACCAAGGTCGAACCTGTGGAGCAAACCATGCCGACCATATTACGGATCAGGGGCTATCGGTTCTATTTTTACAGTCACGAACCCAACGAGCCCCCGCATATTCATGTGGATAAAGACAGCTGCTCGCTAAAGGCATGGCTGGGGCCGGTGTCGCTGGCCCGCAATATCGGCTTCCGTCCGCGCGACATTAATGGCATATTGAAGTTGATTGAGGAAAACCGCACCGCGCTTTTGGAGGCATGGCATGAATATTTCAGCTAAAATCACCGACGAACGCGTCGCTGATGTGCGGTGCAGCGATGACAGCCTGATCGTCGATCTAATGGATGGCAGAACAATCTCCGTCCCGCTGGCGTGGTATCCCCGTCTGCACGGCGCAACGCCAGTTCAACGCAGCCACTGGAAAATAGCTGGCGGCGGCTATGGTATCCATTGGCCCGATATCGACGAGGATTTGAGCACGGAAGGCCTGCTCAGGGGAGGACCTGCGCCGAAGGTGGCTTGATTTTTGTTTATTTCGCAAAGTGTAACCATAATTTGCAATTTGTATAATTGTTGTTTGAGAGAATGAAAAATGCAAGCCAATGGGCTGCACTTGATTATAAAAGTGATCTGAAAAGCCCAGAAGAGGTTCGAAAATGGCGTAACGTTGTGTTGACCAGTTACGAGAAGGAACTTAAAAAAGAAAAAGCTGTCGTTTTTCAGTAAGTAACAAAAGAGCACAACTTCAACCGCGAGCCTTCCCCCCTCACAACCCCAACTCCTTGGCAATCAACCCCTCACTAAAATAAGCCCGCTCGCAAATTATCCGGTCCGTCCCCGGAGCAAACTCAAAACTAGCCGCCATCCGCACCCGAAAGGCTTTCCCGGTCGGCTCGACCACCGTCCCGCCGACGGTCAGCGGCCCCAGATGGGTGCCGGTCAGCCAGAATTCGACCAGCACCACATGCTCGCCCGCCGCGCCGATCGCGATCACTTCATTGGCCTGGTCGGGAAAGGGCGTGCGCGACTGTGCGAAATAGGCGCGCACCGCTTCCTCGCCGTCGAACACCGTGCCATTGCCGTAGAGCTCGTAGCGCGGATGTTCGAACGTATCGATCACCGCGTCCCATTCGTGGGTAATCTCCAGCGCCATATGCTCGCGCACCACCGTCAGCCGCCGCTCTTCCAGATCGCTCATCCCGTCTCTCCCCGTTTTTCCCGGCGCAATTGTCGCGCAGGTGAGGGGAGAAAGCAATCGGCATCAATGACTCGTCATCCTGAACTCGTTTCAGGACCTCGGGCGGCGCTTCCCAATCTCAAGGGATCCTGAACCAAGTTCAGGATGACGAATGTCCCGGCCAGTCCCGAGCCGGCGCATGTCATCGACCTGCCCAATGATGCGCCCTGAAATCCTCCCCGGCACGGGGAGGGGGACCGCGCGCAGCGTGGTGGAGGGGCGCGCGCCTGAACGCTGCGCCCGCCCCCCTTCGTCAGCCCCGCGGGCTGCCACCTCCCCCGCAAGCGGGGCGGATCCGTGCCGCCGGAGTCTTCCCCCGACAAAAAATCGCTTTCCTACACAGCCCGGTCTGTGGCCTAATCCCCGCCATGACGACTCCGCGCCCCGATCCCCGCAGCCACGCGGTCCAGGACCGCAGGATGTCCCGCATCCCCTCGTTCAGCCCGGTGCCGCTGCGCGCCCGCAAGGATGGCTGGACGCCGCTCCGGCAGGCGGAGTTTCTCGGCTGGCTCGCCGAAACCCGCTGCGTCGAGCGCGCCGCCGGCCGGGTCGGGATGAGCCGCGAAAGCGCCTACCGCCTGCGCCGCAAGCCGGGGGCGGAGGAGTTTGCCGCCGCCTGGGATGCGATCCTCGGCGCGCCGGGGACGGTGCGGCGAAAGGTCACACTCGACGGCCTGTTCCAGCGCATCAAATATGATCGCTACCGCCCGGTGCTGCGCAGCGGCCTCTATGTCGGCACCATCAGGAAACCCGACAATCGCGCGCTTTTGCGGGCTCTGGCCCGGCTCGACCGGCTGATTTCCGACGGGGGCGAGGAGGACCGGGGGGCGGAAGGTCACAGAAATTAAAAGCGCGCCTTTGTGTAAACTTCGCGGGCGAATTGCCATCGCGTTTTTTTCGGCCTAGCATATATTTTCTTGCGGGTCGCAACGCGGGAGACATGCCATGATCGGCCGCTATACTTTTCTGCAAGTTGCGTTGTTCCTGTTCGGAATCATTTTCTGCCTGATCTATCCGCTGGGCCTGGTCTGGCCGTCGGGCTGGGTCTGGCACGAAGGGCCGCCCGCCGCGTCGCAATATCTGATGATGATCGTCGGCGTCTATGCCACGCTTGGGGTCTTCCTGATCCGCGCCGCCGCGGATCCCGCCGCCCATCGCTCGCTGATCTGGTTCACCATCTGGTCGAGCATCGTCCACGCCGGGATCATGGCGGTGCAGTCGCTGCAGGCACCGCAGCATATCGGTCACATGCTGGGCGATGTCCCGGCGCTGCTGCTGGTCGCGCTGGTCCTGGGCCTGCTGATGCGCGGCGCTGGCCGGCGGACGGACACCGCCGGTTGAGCGATGCATGACAAGGGAGAAGCCTTTCGATGACGAATGAAATTTGGTTCAAAGGCGCGATTGTCGCCGCCGCCGCAATCTTCCTGCTGGTCTTCGCGCTGGTCGTGGTGCCGCCGCTGGTGGCGGAGCCCGACATTGCCGGTGCCTTCGCCGCCGGCTTTGTGAACCCCTATGCCAGCGGCTATTCGGCCGACGTGCTGGCCTGCTGGGTGATATTGGCGGCGTGGATCGCCTATGAGGCGAGGACGCTGGACATCCGGCACGGCTGGATCTGCGCGCTGCTCGGCATCATCCCCGGCGTCGCGGTCGGGCTGGCACTCTACCTGCTGCTGCGGATGCGGCAACTGAAAGGGCGGGGTGGCGGAGCGGCCTGAGCGGTCCGGCTTCTGCGTTCAGCCGCCCGGTTTCCAGTCCGGTGCGGCCAGCTCGAATCCGGCAAATTCGAAGCCGGGCGAGACGATGCAGCTGACCAGGGCCCAGCCCCGGTCGGCCTCGGCGGCCTGCCAGTGGCCGGTCGGGATCCGGTGCTGCGGCGCCTGGCCGCCGGCGATATCGGGACCGAGGCGGGTTTCGGCGACCTCGCCGGCGTCGCTGGCGGCGGTGCGCAGCCGCAGCGGGCTGCCGGCGTGCCAGAGCCAGATCTCGGTCGCGTCGACCCGGTGCCAGTGCGAGCGCTGGCCGGCGTCGAGCAGGAAATAGATCGCGGTGGCGCTGGCCCGTTCCCCCTCCGCCGCGGCGGCGCGCCAGGTCTCGCGGTACCAGCCGCCCTCGGGATGGGGCTGCAGGTCCAGCTCGGCGATGATCGTGCGGGCATCGTTCATGCCCGCACCGGCACCTCGTGGTTGCGGGTCACGGCCGCGACCCTGGCGACCAGCGCGTCGGCCTGGCGTTGCCATGCGGCGCTGGCGCCTTGCGGCAAGTCGTCGCCGGCGCGCTCGGCCATGGTGGCGATCACCAGCGCAAACCATGCGGCATAGTCGGCCGCGGAAAAGTCGGCGTAATTGTGATGGAGATCGATGAAATTGGTGACCGCATCATCAACCCACCACTCGCCCGCCGCCAGCCCGAGCATCGCCTCCAGCGTCTCCCGGGTCATCCGCTCGCGCGCTGCCTCGGGGTTGAGGAACACGGGGGCATATTGCGGGTGGTCGGCGATGAACCGGTCGAACAGCGCGGCGGCCATGCCCTCGTAGCGGTCGCCCAGCGCCACGAGGCTGGCTTCCATCAACGCGGCGTCGTGTCTGTCCATGGCCCCATCATAGCCATGGATGGGGCCGGCTTGTCAAACGGCTTTGCCGCAACGGGTCCGCCCGCCTATTCCATCGGTTCGGTAAAGCGGAAGAATTTGCGCAGCTCTGCTTCCAGCACGTCCATGCTGCCTTGCTGGGCGGAAGAAGAGCGCCGCGCCGCTTCCCGCGCCGACTGCACCGCGGGCAGGAGCAAGGCCACCTGGGGCTGGTTGCTTCCGGCGGACAGATTGGTCTGGCTCTGGGCCTGTGCGCCACTGGCGGCAAGGCCAAGGGCAAGAGCGAAGGCGGTGGTGATCAGGGTCTTGGTCATGGTCTGTCTCCTTGTTGGTTGATGGAGACATTATGGCGGGAATGGCCTCCCGCGATGGTGACGGACAGCACATCCCCGTGGAAAAATGATCAAGCCCATGAAAATTCGCAAATAAATTCGGTGCGATCGTCAAAAGCTGCCCGGAACCTCGCGCTGCGCCGGCGTTGGCTGCGCGGGCATCAGCAGTTCGCGGGGCTGGGTGATCGCGGTGCGCTGGCGGGCTGTCGCGCTGCCGCCGATCGGGGTGCAGGCCGCGCCCGCCAGAAAGCCGAGCGCCTGTGCGGTCGATGCCTCTCCGGGGTCGCCCAGCGGCAGGCTGATGTCATCCGGAGCCTGGCAGCTGTTGGCGAGGGAACTCGCCAGTCCGTTGAAATAATTGGCGTTGCAGGCGGCATTCTCTGTGGCAAAGGCAACGATCCGGATGCGGTCGTCGCAGTCCGCGCGGTCCTGTCCAATCTGGCCGACCGGCTTGCCGAAGCTGTCGCTGCCGATCAGCGCCATGTCGGCATCGAGATAGGGGATCATCGCGTTGATCACCAGTTCGCTGGCCGAGGCGGAGGCAGCGGTGGTGATGAAGGCGATACGGGTCGGTGCCACTGACTGCGGCTGCGCCTGGAAGTTGCGGGTGCTGTTGTTCGCCGCTAGGCTCGGGCGAAAACGGGTGACCGACTGCACCTCGCTGGCAAAGCGGTTGCGCCCCAGCAGGTCGGCGAACAATTCGGCGGTGCGCACCAGTCCGCCACCATTGTAGCGCAGGTCGATGACCAGCTCGGTTATGCCGGCGTTGCGGAATTGCAGAAAGGCGTCGCGCAGCTGCGGTTCGGCGCTGTCGATGAAGGTTCGCAGATTGACATAGCCGGTCGGGGTGCCGCCATTGTCGAGTATCTGAACGCCATAGCGCGGCGAGACGGGCTGGAGGGCAAAGTCGGCCTTGCTGACCGTCGTCGTGGTCTGGTTGCCGGCAGCGTCGCGGAAGCGCAGCACCCGGCTCGTGCCCGCGGTCGAGGGACCGAGCGCGCTGCTGACTGCGGCAGCTCCGCCCTCGGCAAACAGCGCGGTGACCGTCTGCAGATTGCCGCTACTGGTGCCGATCGCCAGGATTTCCGCCCCCCGGTCAATGCCGGCGGCAAGCGCAGGAGCGCCTTCGAATGCATCGAGCACGAAAACCCGCGACGAGGGGCTGTCATAGCTCAGGCGGATACCAAACCCGGCGGTCGCGCCGGAGGCAAGAAAGGCATTCTCCTCGGCGATCGAGGTGATGAAGGTGAAAAAGCGGTCGCGCCCCTGGCTTCTCGCCGTCGCGGTCAGCGCGTCGATATAGGCCTGCACCGATCCATAGGGTGCCGGGCTGAGGCTGGCTGGTAGCGTCTCGGGGAACAGGTAGAACTGGTTGATCTGCTCGAACGCCCAGTTCTGCCGGCTCTGCAGCGAGCAGGTCGTGCCGATCGGGGTAGGCGTGGGGGTGGGCGTGCCACCACCCGGCGGCAGGCTGACGACCGAATTGTCTCCGCCACCACCGCCGCAAGCCGACAGCATCGCAGCAAGCGCCAGGATCGAACCGGATTTCCGCAAAGCCATTGTCCCTCCTGCCGGAGCTGCCGATCACCTGATCGGCAGACGGTCCACCATCATCTCTGATGAGATTGGTGGCCATTGTCCACCAAGAAAAAATCCGCCGGCATTGCTGCCGACGGATAGTTTTTCCTCCCCAGGAAAACAGGTATACCGGGTGCCCCGAAGGGGCAGGGCACCCGATCTCTGATGGCTCAGCCGAACTGGTTCATCGTGTTGTGGGCGCCGCCGGCCTTCAGCGCCGCTTCGCCGGCAAAATATTCCTTGTGGTCATCGCCAATGTCACTGCCGGACATGTTCTGATGCTTGACGCAGGCGACACCCTCGCGAATTTCCTTGCGCTGCACGCCGAGGACATAGCCCAGCATGCCGGCGTCGCCGAAATATTCCTTGGCCAGATTGTCGGTCGACAGGGCTGCGGTGTGATAGGTGGGCAGCGTGATCAGGTGATGGAAAATACCGGCACGCTTCGCCCCATCGGCCTGGAAGGTGCGGATGCGCTTGTCGGCCGCTTCGCCCAGCTCTGTGTCATCATATTTCGCGTCCATCAGGCCAGCGCGGTCATATTCCGAAACATCGAGACCTTCAGCTGCCATCGCATCATAGACCTGCTGACGGAAGTTCAGCGTCCAGTTGAACGACGGCGAATTATTGTAGACCAGCTTGGCATTCGGAACGACTTCGCGGATCCTGTCCATCATGCCTGCAATCTGCTCGACATGAGGT
Organism: Parasphingorhabdus sp.; assembly: GCF_036964565.1. GTDB lineage: Bacteria > Pseudomonadota > Alphaproteobacteria > Sphingomonadales > Sphingomonadaceae > Parasphingorhabdus. The sequence goes on from NZ_JBALTN010000005.1 coordinate 74,292, forward strand.
TTCTCGGTTTCGATCCACAGAAGGTCGGCACCATTCTGCAGCGAGGTGATGCTGTCGAGAACGCAGCGGTCTTCGCCGGTGCCCGGACGGAACTGAAACAGGTTAGAAGGGAGCCGCTTGGGACGCAGCAGCTTGCCGTCGCGGTTGAGAATGACATCGCCATTCTTCGCTGTGGCGGGGTCGATTTCCTCGCAATCGAGGAAGCTGTTATACTGGTCGCCAAGATCGCCGGGTTCGTTCGAAACCGCGATCTGCTTGGTCAGGCCGGCGCCGAGGGAATCGGTGCGGGTGACGATGATGCCGTCTTCCACGCCGAGTTCGAGGAAGGCATAGCGGCAGGCGCGGATCTTAGCGAGGAAATCCTCGTGCGGAACGGTAACCTTGCCGTCCTGGTGGCCGCACTGCTTCTCGTCCGAGACCTGATTCTCGATCTGCAGGGCGCAGGCACCAGCCTCGATCATTTTCTTGGCCAGCAGATAGGTCGCTTCGGCATTGCCGAAACCGGCATCAATATCGGCGATAATCGGCACGACGTGGGTCTGGAAATTCTCGACCTTGTCCATCGCTGCCTTTTCTGCCGCGCTATCGCCGGCTTCACGGGCCGCATCAATGACGCGGAACAGCAGGTTCAGTTCGCGGGAGTCAGCTTGCCGCAGAAAGGTGTACAATTCTTCGATCAGTGCCGGAACCGAGGTTTTTTCGTGCATCGACTGGTCGGGCAGAGGCCCAAATTCGCTGCGCAGGGCTGCTACCATCCAGCCCGAAAGATAGAGATAGCGGCGCTTGGTATCGCCGAAATGCTTCTTGATCGATATCATTTTCTGCTGCGCAATAAAGCCGTGCCAGCACCCCAGCGACTGGGTATATTTGGAACTGTCGGCATCATAAGCGGCCATATCCTCGCGCATGATCGCGGCGGTATATTTGGCGATGTCGAGGCCGGTCTTGAACCGGTTCTGCAGCTGCATGCGAGCAACGGACTCGGCGTCGATACCGGTCCACTTACCATCCTTGCTTCGGATTATCTGGTCAGCGGAGCTTTTGAAATCTTGATAGGACATAATGTTCTTCCTTAAACTGGGGAGGCGGTTACAATTCTGCTGTCAAAATATTTTCAGCGTCTGACCGAGGGTTTGGCTGTTTTGGAGGAAATGAACCAGAGTTTATTGTAAATATTCTAGTCTCAGTGTCGGACATTCTTGACAACCGAATGTCATATTGTGAATATATTTACAAAAATAGGTGCCGCAAAACGAGCCGGGGCAAGCCAGTGTCTCGACTATCTTTTAAAGCGGCCAGATGATTGGAATGATAGCGATCGAAGTAATCGCGATCACCACGGTCAGAGGTAAACCGTAACGCGCGAAATCCAAAAAGCGATAGCCGCCGGCTCCGTAGACAAGGGTATTGGTCTGGTAGCCGATCGGCGTCAGAAAACTGGCGCTGGCTGCAAACATTACCGCGATCACGAACGGTCGGGGGTCAACCCCGAGCGAGAGCGCAAGCTGGATCGCGATGGGGGTGACCACGACAGCAACGGCATTGTTGGTTACCAGTTCCGTGAGCAGAAGGCTGAGGAGATAGATAGCGGCGAGCGCATAAATCGGTGCGACGCCCGACAGCCAAGGCGTTGCGGCGGCGACCAGCATCTCCACCAGACCCGCCTTCTCCAAGGCGGTGCCGATCGCCAGCATCGCGACGATCAAGCCGATGATGCGCCAGTCGACCGAAGCAAATGCCTCATCCGGCTCAATGCAACGCGTCACAAGCACTGCTGCCATTCCAAGCACCGCCAGTCCGGCGATCGGCATGATGTCAAAGGATGCTGCGATGACCACCGAGAGGATCACGGCGATTGCTATCGGTGCCTTGTGACGACGGAAGCCTCTGGTCTTCGGTTCGCTGACGTTCATCAGGTTTTCACCCGCTACCAGACGGCGGATACTGGCCTGCGGGCCTTCCAGCAACAGGCTGTCTCCCACCTGCAATTTGGTGCTGTCATATTGCTCGGACAAATTGCTTCCCCTGCGATGCATCGCGATCACATGGACACCATAGCGTTGGGGCAGGGCGGCTTCCTTCAGGCTTTGGCCAATCAGGTGGGAATCCGGCAGAAGCAATGTCTCGGCCAGCATGGACCGGTGTGACGAAACCGGGACAAACTGCTGATCATCACTGCTCTGCTTCAATGCCAGCTTTCCGCGCTCGCGAATTGTCATAACATCGGATTCGGTCGTGTGCATGACGAGCACATCGCCCTCCCTGATCACATATTGGTCGTGGGACTGACGGATCGAAACATCATTGCGCATCACATCTACGAGGCGGCGTCCACTGCTGCGAAAAAGATCGATCTGACTCGCAATCTGGCCGATATAGGGCGAGGTGCCGATGATGAATACAGACAGGGTGTATCGTTTTGCCTCACCTTCATCGAGCAAGGATGACATCGTATCCCGATCCGGCAGAAACCGCCGTGTAGCGGCCAGATAGGCAACGCCGACGAGGGCAATGACAACCCCCGCAGGGGCAATTTCAAAAATTGAAAAGCCGGCCAGGCCGTTCTTCTGCGCGACTCCGTCCACCAGGATATTGGTTGACGTGCCAATCAGGGTACAGGTGCCGCCCAGAATTGCTGCAAAGGATATGGGCATCAGTATTTTCGAAGGTCGCTCGCCGAGTTCCTTTGCCAGCGTTATTCCAATCGGAATCATCATCATGACCAGCGGCGTGTTGTTCGTGAACCCCGAGAGAGCGGCGATCGCAACCAGCAGCGAACCCGTCGCCAGCACCGGAGAGGCCTTGGCCAGTCCCGTAACCCTGAGAGCGAACGCATCCAGCGTTCCAGTACGCACGAGCGCGCCCGATATGATGAACATGGCTGCTATGGTAAGCGGCGCAGGATTGCTCATCGCCTCGAGAAGGTCGTCCGTCGTGATCAGGCCCAGCGCAAGCAACAGCCCCGCTGCGCCGATTGCGGTTACCTCCGGTGGCCGGATTTCCGTCGCAAAGGCGATCAGAAGCAGCAGCAATATGAGGGCGACCAAGGCAGGTGAATAAGGCGCAAGAACAGCAAGCATGAACGTTCCGATCAGGGTAGCGCGCGGTATCTAAGAATTCCCAATAATGTGCAGTATAATCCCGCGCCAGAGAGAAAGCGAAAAGCCCGACAAATTATTGTTTGGCTACCGTAAGTTTTCGTTCATGGGCGATCTTGCTTTGCGGCCGGCTCCGGACGCAATCCTGACGATTCGTATCGGAACGCATAATGGATCAGCAGCTTGTAATAATTTGCGCCTTGACCTTCTCGATCCACCTGATCGGGGCGCTGGCCTATTCGGCCCGCATCGCCGGCGTCCGGACGGGACGCATCGCCGTTTCGTTTGCCTTGTTCAACATTTTGGTACTGGTCTCCCGGCTTTCTAACAGTTTCTTGGGGCCGTTCCTCGCCAAGCGGATTGAAAACGGGCTTGCCGATGGCACCGGCGGGGGATTGCTGCTTGATTTTCGCCTTGTTTTGCTAGCTGCGACGGCGGCGACGATCGTTGGCGCATTGCTGATCCCCACGGTTCAGCGCTGGTTTAGCAGCGCGATCCTGCAGTTTCATGAGCATCGATCGATGCCTCGCCTGATCTGGCACGCCCTCACCAAGGGCGGCATTGGTTATGTGGGCAGAACTGCCACCGTTCCGAGGACGGTGCATCTAACCGACCTGCGCAAACCGCGCGGGGTGTCGATGACGATTATCATCCTGAATATCGTGGCCCAGGCGTTGCTCACGGTGGGCGTCGTCGGATCGTTGTACGCGGGTTACCTCAATCCTGAATACCGGGTCACAGCGTCGCAGCTGTCGGCGGTCATAAACGGATTTGCAACGATCCTGCTGTTCGTCGTGATCGATCCGCAACTGTCGGTGATGACGGACGACGTGGTTAGCGGCCGCGTCAGCCAGCCAATGTTTCGGCGAACAATCACCTGGTTGTCCTTGAGCCGGGTTGGAGGCACGCTGGTTGCGCAGGCCCTTCTTTTGCCATCCGCGCTACTGGTTGCCTATATAGCGGGGGCGGTTTGATGCCGCCGGTCCCGCGGTAGCGGCAAGCGCTAGCTCATTGCGGGGATGATCCAGACAAGCGACAATACGACGATGGCCAGTAGCAAGGAAACGGCCAGAACGATCCTGACATTGTGCGGACGTCGCGGCTTGTTGCTCGCCTCACGCTCGGTTACTTCAATTTCGTCGCCATGCTTTTCCATGTCCTACTCCTTTGATTCAAACAACTAATCGGAATCGCTCTAATCGTACATACCCGATTAAGGGCATGTTTACCGCTACTTTTTCCCGAAAGGCCATGTGATCACTCCGCCGGCGATCAACGCCCACCAGATGAAAACGGGCTGGAACGCCAGGCGCGGGGCGTGATATAGCCAACTCGCAGAGGTCCCGCCGATGGCGATATTGTTGACCGCATGGTTGATGTTCGCGGGGTAGACGCACAGCGCGTATAGCGCCAGCCCGATGCCTGCGCCGTAGCGGATTCCCGGAACCAGCTTCGGCGGGACCAACAAGCCAACGGCACCGATGATCTCTGCAACACCGGTGAAGAAGATCACCTCTTCGGGAAATGGTACCCAGTCAGGCGTGATAGCGAGAAACCCCGCCGGTGAGCGGATATGCGCAACACCGGCAATCAGGTAGATTGCCGCCAGAAGCCAGCGGAAAACGGTGCGTGTCCTGCCTTGTCCCTCTCTCTTCGGCACTATCTCGCCCGTCCCATGCGCGCAACCACGGTCACGAAAAAGGCCGTCGACCAACCGAGGAGGACAACGCCGTTCACGCCTTCAATCGCTGCCACCATGCGCCACGCTTCGGCGAAACCCTCGTCGTCATAGCCGGTCGTGGAATAGGTTATGGTCGAAAAATAGATTGCTTCATTGAGGTTCGGCATCGCCTCAAGCGCCAGAAAGACAAAGGCATATAGCCATATCTCAAGCCCGTGGAGTGCGATCAGGCCAAGCACGAGGGCAAGCGTTACGGCTATGCCGCGCAGCGACATGGGATGGACGTGCTCCGCCGCCTCCTCTCTCGCTTCAATCCTCAGAAACCGGCCCAGACCGTATATTCCGGCACCGTGAATGAACACGGTGAGCGCGACCATCAGCGCGCTTACGAACAGCTGCGCCAGCATTGCGGGTCAGTCGCCCCACGGAGGTGGCGGAACTGCGACCGGCTTGGACAGGTCAAATTCAACCCGGAAATGGCGTCCGTCTGCTGAAGTGGGCCGGCGCAGTTCGTAGGCAAATTGCGCGTTCGGCTGGCCCGGCGGCGAAATCTCGATGGCCCAAATATTGGCCACCGATTGCGCCAGGCCATTGGCGCGAAACGATGAAATCGATTCAGCGTCCGCTGGAAACTCCTGACGGTTCGCGCTGCCCGCGTTGCGGGTATCGCCGCCATAATTTGAAACAGAGTCGAGACTTCCGTCCTCGTGCCGGTGCCGGTGTTTCAGGCGAAGATTTTGACCGGTCCGGGATATGACCCAGGTCCGGGACCGGTTCCAGGCACCTTTTCCCTCAGCGATATGAAACGGAATGCGGATCTCGTCCGGATTGCAAGAGGCTACATGCATGATCATCGGCTTGCCCGCCATTTCGGCATCGGCGTCCTGATCGGACACCAAAATGCCAGCATAGGCCTTCCCGCAGAGCAACGTCAGCCGTTCAAAAAAAACATTCTGGGGAGATGGTTCCGGAACCGGTGCAGGAGCGGAATCGCACGCTGACAGCGATATGCAAAGAATAAGCGCGGCCGAACCGGTCTGTGCGAGTTTGTTCATCATGGCCAATGCTACACAATTTCTACCTGCCATGAAACCGCCCAAATACATATGTTTGCATATTGACGAATAGGCTGCTATAGACTGCAAAGCTAATAAATCGCGTTACGACGAAATCATGGTTTCGCAACCCCTAAGGTTCGCATACTCTTTTTCCCATTTCTCGAAGTTGGCCAATCCCGTCCGGTTCTGCATTTTGCATGATCGGGCATAATTAAGTTATGAATAGGAATAAGGCTATGCCTACAGGCACCGTTAAATTTTTCAACACCGACAAGGGCTATGGTTTCATCGCTCCTGAAGATGGTGGCGATGACAGCTTCGTGCACATCACGGCAGTTCAGGCTGCTGGCATGCAGACGCTGGAAAAAGAACAACGTCTTACATATGATGTTGAAACCGGAAATAATGGCAAGAAAGCCGCTGTGAACCTGCAGCAGGCTTAAGCCCCATATATATGGAAAGGGCGGGAGTGCTGCGGCGCTGCCGCCCTTTTTTTGTCTGGCAATGGGACGGCCTAATCCCAGTTGAACGAAAGATTGCCGAGGTTGTACAGTTCCGTGAGTAGCGTAACGACATGCTCCGCCTCTAGCCACGCCGGGCGAATATCAAGATCGGTATGAGCGCACAGCGCTTCTGCCAGATCCGTCGTTTCGTTTGAACAGTCGAATGCCTTGCCATCGACAAAGAGCAGCAACTCCTGCTTGCCCTTGCGGATGAAGGAGAAACGGCTCGCCGGATTACGAAGCAAGGCGTGGCCTGCTCCCAATAATCTAACCAGTTCCTCGTTCGCGATCAGATCCTCGGGCCGCCAGTCCGTTTCGGGATATCGCGGGGTGCTGCTATATTGGCCGAACCATCGTGCAAAGGTCTCCCGATCGGCCAATTGCTCGGTGACCATGGCATGGAGCTGGCCGATGGCGGTTGCGGATATTTCACCAGGGTTAGACTGAAACGAGAGATCGGGATCGCAATATCGGTCGCTGTCGGTGAGCTGGGGCAGCAGATCATCGCACCAACTGCCGATCAGTTCCTTTCGCGACGGTGAGCGAAAACCGATACTGTAGGTCATGCAGTCCTTGCCAACCGCAATTCCGTTATGGGCTATTCCGGGGGGGATATAGAGCATGTCGCCAGGTTCCAATATCCATTCATCCACCGGATCAAATTGGGCGAGCAGCAGCAAATCCTCGTGCGGACGCAAAGCGGTCTGATCATCGCACATGCCGCCGATCTGCCAGCGGCGCTGGCCGAGGCCTTGGACCAAGAAAACATCATAATGATCAAAATGCGGGCCGACCCCGCCGCCATCGCTCGCATAGCTGACCATCACGTCATCAATCCGCCAATTGGGGATGAACCGAAAGGGTGCGATCAGCGCCGCAACCTCCGCGACGTGCTGATCCACGGCCTGAACCAGCAGGGTCCACGGTGATTTACCCAATTCCCCGAAGCGAGTCTCGGGCAGAGGCCCGTGCTCGGCGTTCCAGTCATCGCTGGACTGTGTAATCAGGCGGGATTCCACATGATCCTCGCACGCGAGGCCGGCGAGTTCGTCGGGTGACAGGGGGTTGCGCCATGATTGCCAGGGGTTGCGGATCAGCAGGGGGCGCTTCTGCCAATAATCGCGGAGGAAGGCGGCAGTATCGAATGTTTGGAATTTCATGGACAGGCACTACACAATTTAACGCTCTACGGGTAGCTGTCAGCTACAGTTTTATCGCTGGCCGTATGAGCTTGGCCCCATGATGTTGCCGCGTTGCTCATTCCGACAATCGCTGCCAAAGGGGGAGGCATGGCAAGACTCATTCTCTTCAACAAACCCTATGGCGTATTGCCGCAATTCACCGATCGTGGCAGCGAAACGAAACGGGCAACGCTCTCGGATTTTATCGATCTGCCCGGGGTCTATCCGGCAGGAAGGCTGGACCGGGACAGTGAGGGACTGATGATGCTCACTGGGGACGGTAAATTGCAGGCGCGGATCGCCGACCCCAAGTACAAGATGCCGAAAACCTATCTGGTGCAGGTGGAAGGCGATATCGAGCCGGAAAGTCTCGGCTTGCTGCGGCAGGGCGTCGAACTGAAAGATGGCAGGACAAGGCCTGCCGAGGCTGAGCGCATTGCCGACCCGGACCTCTGGCCGCGCGACCCGCCGATCCGGGTGCGCCAGAGCGTTCCCGATTGCTGGATCAAGCTGACGATTAGCGAGGGCCGGAACAGGCAGGTGCGCCGGATGACCGCGGCAGTCGGTCATCCGACCCTTCGGCTGGTACGGTGGCGCATCGGCGACTGGTGCGTGGAAGGGTTGCAGCCGGGGGAATGGCGGGCGGAAAACTAATCCGTTTGGCGTTCTGCTGCTTTGGCGGTAGAAATAGGACATCCATGCAAAGGCCGCCCCATGAAAACGACGTTCCGCATCCTTCTGCTGCTGCTGGTGTTGCTGGGCACCGCCTTCCTGATTTTTCGAACACCCGACACCGATCGCACGGAAATGATCGCCAAATATGGCAATGAGGCATCGGAGTTTCTCGATGACGGCCATGGTGCGAGAATTCATTATCGCGACGAGGGAAACAAGAATGGACCGGCGCTACTTCTTGTCCACGGATCGAACAGCTCGCTTCACACATGGGGGCCGCTGGTTGCGCTGCTCGGGGACAAATATCGCCTGATTTCGCTCGACCTTTACGGGCACGGCCTGACCGGACCCAATCCGGAGGGACGCTATGATGCTGACAGCAATATAGCTGCCGCGGTTCGGGTGCTCGATGCGATAGACGTCGACAAGGCCTATTGGGTGGGAAACAGCATGGGTGGCTGGCTGACCTGGCGCGCCGGCTTGTCGGTGCCGGAGCGTGTTTCCGGGCTGGTGCTGATCGATGCGTCTGGCGCGCAGGTCGAACAGAAGGCAAAGCCCTATCTGGGCGCGAGACTGGCTCAGTCATGGATTGGGCAATTGCTGTTGCCAGAAATCACACCCCGCTTTCTGGTCAAATCCTCGCTGCAGGAAAGCGTGGCGCGGCCCGACTTGGTGACGGAAGAGCTGGTCGACCGTTACTGGGAATTGCTACGCTATCCCGGCAATCGTCAGGCCTCATTGGAACGGGCCAATACTCCGAGGGAGCCAGAAAAGTGGAGAGAGGTCGGCAAGCTGTCAATGCCGGTGCTGCTGCTCTGGGGCGAGCAGGACAAGATCATCCCGTTTTCCCATGCGCGTGCCTTTCAAGACGCCATCCCGGGCAGCCAGCTGACTAGCTATGCCAATGCCGGTCATCTGCCGATGGAGGAGACACCTGCCCAGGTCGCGCGAGATATCGCAAGCTGGATTGAAAAGGTAACCGCAGAGGGCTCCGGATCGAACCCGGGTTGATGTCAGATTTCCGCGCCCCCAATATGGCTGACAGACCAGATCGCCTGATCATGGTTTACAACGCAAATGCGGGTTGGACTTCGGCGCTTTTGGACGCGGCGCACAAGCTGGTCCGTCCCGAGACGTACCAATGTAGTCTTTGCATGATCAGCTACGGCGCGGTGTTGATGCGCCGACCATGGCGGGAATATCTGCGCAGCTTGCCTATGCAAACAGATTTCTACCATCGGCAGGATTTTGCGGATGCTTATCCGGCGCGCTGTTTTCCGGCTGTGAAAGGGTTGGACCTGCCGGCGATTCTGATAGAAACCGGATCAGAATTACACTTGCTTTTAAACAGTGAAAACCTGGACCGTCTTTCCGATGTCGATTCCCTGATCGCGGCGGTCGATCAGGCGCTCGATCGATTCAGGACGTGAATTCCGGCAAGCTCCAGTCGATCGGGCAGAGGCCGTTCTTTTCCAGAAATGCATTTGCCTTGCTGAAATGGCGGCATCCAAAAAATCCCTTATAGGCAGATAGTGGAGACGGGTGAGGAGCCTTCAGCACCAGGTGGTGCCCGCCTTGCTCGACGCTTTTGACATAAGCCGCTTTCTTCTGCGCATAGCTGCCCCACAGCATGAACACGACCGGCTCCGCTTTTGCAGCGATCAGCCGGACTATCGCGTCGGTGAACTGCTCCCACCCCTTTCCGCGATGGGAGGCGGCGCTGGCCATCTCCACCGTCAGCACGCTGTTGAGCAGCAACACTCCCTGTGTTGCCCAATGTTCCAGAAAACCGTGCGCGGGGCGGGTCAGACCAAGATCGCTCTCCAGTTCCTTGTAGATATTGACCAGCGACGGCGGCGGTCGGACCCCGGGTTGCACGCTGAAACACAGGCCGTGCGCCTGTCCGGGGCCGTGATAGGGATCCTGTCCCAGGATCACCACGCGCACCCGGTCGAGCGGAGTCAGGTCAAGCGCCCGAAAATATTCCGTACCCTTAGGGTAAATCTGTTTGCCCGCCGCCTTCTCCTGCAGCAGGAACTCGCGCAAGACGGTCATGTAATCGCTGTCAAATTCGCCCGCCAAGGGCTTTTTCCAGCTGTCGTCAAGTTGCACCCGATGATTCATCTCGTTTGCATAGCAAGCCGCAATTCATAGGCAAAGTATGATCAACCCTGCTTGCCAGTTTAGCTGCAGGAGATTACCATTCGGGGGAAGCGCCACCAGAAAGCGCACCCGCAGAAGGAACAGCATCTTCCCATGACCGACAGCCATATTCCCGTGATTTCCGCAACCGGCCTGTTCACGCCAAGCGACAGCATCAGCAATGAAGAACTGGTCGCCAGCTTCAACGCCTATGTTGATCTCTCCAATCGCGAGAATGCCGAAGCGATTGCGGCCGGTGAAGCGGAGGCGCTTTCGCACAGTTCGGTGGAATTTATCGAAAAGGCATCGGGGATCAAGTCCCGCTTTGTCCTGTCCAAGGAGCCGATTCTAAATCCGGAAATCATGTGCCCGCGGCTGCCCGAACGACCGAACGACGAAATTTCCATCCTTGCAGAAATTGGCGTGAAGGCCGCTCTGCAGGCGCTGGAGCGGGCAGGCCGCAAGCCGCAGGATGTGGATGTTGTACTCTGCGCCTGCTCAAATCTGCAGCGCGCCTATCCGGCGATCGCGGTCGAGATACAGGATGCGCTGGGAATGGCGGACGGCTTCGGCTTCGACATGAACGTCGCCTGCTCCTCCGCGACCTTCGGCATCCAGACGGCTGCCGATTATATCCGGTCGGGAAGCGCCCGGTCGGTGCTGGTGATTAACCCGGAAATCTGTTCCGGCCATCTCAACTGGCGGGACCGCGACAGCCACTTCATCTTCGGTGATGTGGCTACTGCAATCCTGATCGAGGCGAAGGACATGGCGCCGGCCCAGCATTGGGAAATTGTCGGAACGAAGCTGAAGACCCAGTTCTCCAACAATATTCGCAACAATTTCGGTTTCCTCAATCGCACGCATCCGGAGAGCCGGGACGACAAGGACAAGTTGTTCGTGCAGGAAGGGCGCAAGGTTTTCAAGGAAGTGGTGCCAATGGTGGCGAACCTGATCAAGGACCAGATGGACCGCCTCGATATCAAGGCGTCCGCGCTGCGCCGTCTCTGGCTACATCAGGCCAATGCGGGAATGAACCGCCTGATCGCGCAGCGGGTGTTAGGGCACGAAGCAAATGACGACGAAAGTCCGACCGTACTCGACACTTATGCCAACACTTCGTCGGCGGGTTCGATCATTGCGTTCCACAAGCATAGCGACGATCTGGCGGAAGGTGAAATTGGCCTGATCTGCTCTTTCGGTGCTGGCTATTCTGCCGGTACGGTGTTTGTCCGAAAGCATGGCTGAGCACCTTATCCGTTGCGGCATCGGGGGCTGGACCTTCGCGCCCTGGCGGGGGACCTTCTACCCCAAGGGATTGCGCCAGGCCGATGAGCTCAAATATGCCGGCGAACATCTTGGGGCGATCGAGATCAATGGCACCTATTACGGCACGCAGAAACCCGAGAGTTTTGCGAAATGGCGGGAGGCGGTTCCGGAAAGCTTCCAATTTTCGGTAAAGGCCTCCCGCTACTGCACCAACCGGAAGGATTTGCGCGAAGCCGGCGAGAGTATTGAGAAGTTCACTGGCCAGGGTTTGATTGAACTGGGGGACAAGCTGGGACCCCTCTTGTGGCAGTTTATGCCGACCAAGCGATTCGATCCGGCAGAGTTCGAGGGCTTCTTCAAGATGCTGCCCGAAACACTCGAGGGCATGGCGCTGCGCCATGCGGTCGAGGTACGGCACGAGAGTTTTCTTTGCCCCGAGTTTGTTGATCTGGCGCGAAAATTTAACGCTGCCGTGGTCTGCAGCCACAGCGACAAATATCCACAGATGTACGACCAGACTGCAGATTTCTCCTATGCCCGGCTGACGTGTTCAAGGGAAGATATCGAAACCGGCTATTCCGACAGTGAACTGGATGCGTGGGCGGAGAGGGCCAAGAACTGGCGCGACTGCAAATCGTCCGATGACCGTGACTATATCTCGTCACCTGTTCCGCTTGTCTCCGGCCGTGATGTCTATATGTTTGTCATCAGCGGTGCGAAGATCCGAGCGCCGGCGGCAGCTCAGGAGCTGATGGAGAGAATTAGAACCTAGGGATATTGGATATGACGATGACCGGTCAGTGCCTGTGCGGCGCAGTAAGCTATGAAGTCGAGGGCGACCTGCAGATGTGCGGCGTCTGCCATTGCAAGAACTGTCAGCGACAGGCGGGCAGCGCCTATTCCGTTCTGTTCGCGATCGCGGATGATCAGATCACCATCACCGGCGACTTGACGACATATGAAGACCATTCCGACAGCGGCAATGTCGTGCACCGGCATTTCTGCGGCACCTGCGGCTCGCCCGTCAAGACCTCGCTGCCGACCCAGCCGGGCCAGACCTATATCAAGGCAGGGACCTTGGACGATACAAGCGTATTACATCCACAAATCCATTTCTGGACGGGCAGCAAGCAGCCCTGGGTGACAATCGACGCCAATGTGGCGCAGATGGAAGGGAATCCGGGGTGAGGACAGGGTTGCTATTAGCTTTTGCGCTGGCCCTGAGTGCCTGTTCGTCAGAGGAACGGGAGCCCGCACCTTCCAAACAAGCTGCTTCGACCGATCAGCCATCCCGTGATCAGCCGGTCGCGCCCGCTGCGACAGAGATTGTTGTTGCGCTGGACGGCGAGGGGCTCCGATTTGTGAACGCCGAAACAGGCAGCACCAGTCTGCTCGCCTTCGGAGCCGAACGGTCAAGGACCGAAGACGCGATCGCCGCGCAACTCGGCAAGCCCGACGAGCGGTCATCGAACGAAGAATGTGGCGCGGGTCCGATGGACTTCACAAACTACGGCAATCTGGGAGTCAACTTTCAGGATGACCGCTTTGTAGGCTGGTTCCTGCGCGAGGGAGACAAGCGCTTTGCGCTCACCACGATGAGCGGCATAGGAATCGGCACGACGCGGAGCGAAATGGCCGAATCCGTCGTTTTCGATATCTACGAGGAGAGCACCATCGGCACCGAATTTAACACCGGTGGCGACGAGCCGGGCGGATTTTCCGGCTTGTTCGACAGCAACGCGCCCGACGCCGTGGTCACTGACCTTTGGGCCGGTACGAACTGCATTTTCCGCTGACCGCCGACGCTATTCGCCGCGAAAGTTGAGTTCGAGAAGCACACCATTGGGCTCACTGAAAAACAGCTGCTTGAGTTCGATCGAGGGAATATCGTTCAGCCGATAATCGATGGCGTGCGTCTCCAGGCGCTCGATAAATGCCCGGTGATCGCTGCAGTCCAGCGCCACGTGATGGATGGCCCCGGTCATCGGTCCGGAGATGGTTTCCCGGCGAAAGGCCTGTTGCATTTCTCTGGAATTGATATGAAATATCGCGCGCCCGCTGTCATCATACAGCCACTGGACATGCTCCGGCGGCAACGGTTCTGGCCCGTTTCGGACATCCAGATCAAACAGGTCGACGAAGAACCGGGTGGTACCGGCAAGATCGTCGGTGATGATGTTCACATGATCCAGAGCGTTGAGTTTCATCCTATCCCTTCAGCTTGCGGCCGCGCTCGATAATGGCAAGTCGCCGACTCTCCACGTCATCCATCGATACCCGGGCGTTGTAGGGCAGGGAAATTTCGTTTTCATAGGCCATCCCGTCTGCAAGATTGCGGTCAAAGCCCGTCATGATGAGATCCTTGTAGACCTTGAGGAAATCGCGGTCGATGGTCGTCATGTCATGGGCCAGAGCCCGGGCTGCCGACATCAGTTGGCCGGGTTCATAAACATGGTTGACGAGGCCCCAGTCACAGGCGGTCTGCGCATCCAGAAACTGGCCGGTGAAGCTCAGCTCGCAGGCCCGGGATAGGCCGATAAACCGGGACAGCTTCTGCGACAACCCCCAGCCCGGCGTTATCCCGACGCGCGCATGGGTATCGGCGAACCTGGCATTGGTTGATGCGATGCGGATATCACAAGCAAGCGCCAGTTCAAATCCGCCGGTGATCGCTACCCCGTTTATCGCGCCGATGACCGGGATCGGCATTTCGCTCAAGGCAAAGACTGGATTTGTAACGGCATCGCGGTCATTGGCCGGTCCCAGGCCGGATTCTCCGAGCTCCTTGAGATCGAGACCGGCCGTGAAGGCCCGGTCTCCGGCACCGGTGACGATCAGGGCGTGGATAGTTTCGTCATCGGCGACATGCTGACAGGCCGAGCACAGCTCGATGCGCAAGGCTCTGGACAGCGCATTCATCGCCTCCGGCCGATTGAGCGTGATCGTCGCAATACCGTCACCCTTGTCGAGCAGTACCAGCGCCATCAGTCATCATCTCCGGCTTCGTATTTTTCGGCGATTTGCGCGCCCATGGCGCTGGTCATCGCAAAACATTGCTCCGGATCGCTCTGGCGCAATTTGGCGATCGCCATTTCCGGTCCCTCAGCGATGATCAGCTCCGGCACATTGTCGGCAACGGCCTCGAGAATCTGGTGTGCGCATTCCGCGGGTTCCATGCCGTTGTCGATCACGGCGTCCGACTTGCCCCGGCTGTCACCATCTTTGGTCAAGGCATTGCGTGAGACGTTTGTCCTGATCGAGCCTGGAAGGATGTTGGTGACATGAATATTGTGGAGCTGCTCCGTCTCGGCGCGCAGGGCATCCATATATCCAATCAGGCCGTGCTTGGCAGCGCAATAAGCGGTGCGCAGCGGCACGCCAACGCGTCCGGCAACCGAACTGATTCCGACAATATGACCGCCGCCCGCCGCGATCATGTGCGGCAGCAGCAACTGGGTCAGCCAGATCGGCGCCAGCAGATCCACGTTGATGATCCGGTGGTGTACATCGGGATGGGTGTCGAGAGCCAGACTGCGCTGGCTGATGCCGGCATTGTTGACCAGAATGTCAACCTTGCCTTTCCACCGGCGCGCGGTCTCGATCGTGGCCGGAAGGGCATCATAGTCGGTGGTTTCGAACGGCAGTACCAGACTGTCTGTCTCGAGGTCTGCGGCCACTTGTTCCAGTGCATCGGTACGCCGCCCCGACAGGATGATATGCGCGCCCGAAGCCGCAAAGGCCTTTGCCAAGGCTTCGCCAATCCCTGAGGAGGCGCCGGTTATCCAGACAATCTTGCCTCGAAAGCTTCCTGTCATCAGCCTGCCCTGCTATGTTTCGGGGCATCATCGCCCAGATCTTCAAACCAGGCCTCCACTTCGCCATTGAGCTTGATCAGCAGCGGATTGCCCTTGCGATCCATGGTCTTGCCGGCCTGGACTTTAACCCAGCCTTCGGAGATCGAATATTCCTCGATATTGTGCTTCTGGGTGCCACGAAAGTTGATGCCGATACCACGTGTCAGCAAATCGCCGCCATAATGCGGACTGCGCGGATTGATGGCGAGGCGGTCGGGGGGGATGTCAGCGGGAGATTTGGCTGCTGCAGGCGTTTCTGGTGTATCGGTCATGGAAATTGTCTCTCGAAGATAGGAATTGCTGGTTCCTTGCCACAACCCATTTGATATTCCAAGTCGTGCTGGCTGGTCGGCTGTCGGACATATGTGCCTTTTATACCACAACGCGCTATATTCGTGGAAGGGATGGAACCGGACTTCCTCTCGTTCGCTTGTTGAGTTCTACATTTGTAATGACCCAAGGAGTGAACGACTATGTCTCCCACAAAATTTACACTGGCAGCAGCGACAATGCTGGCTTCGCTCAATGCCGTGCCAGCCTCCGCACAAGAAGTCGAGAACACAGAATTTGACGGCTTTTATGTCGGTGGTTCGTTTGGTTTGGGCGCTCAGTCCAATGACGTCAACGAGGGCGTTGTGTTCGATACCGACCGCAACGGTGATTTTGACAACGGCGTTTCCACGGTAACCGGAGCGAATGCCTTTTCCCCCGGTTTCTGCAATGGTGCGGCCAAGGGTAATGCTCCTGTCGCTGGCTGCAACAATGACAAGGATGATATCGACTATTACATTCGCGCCGGAGCCGACAAGCAATATGGCAATATCGTGGTCGGCTTTCTTGTCGATGCCGGTCGCAGCGAATCAACTGACAGCGTAACCGCATTCAGCACTACGCCTGCATCCTATACATTTACCCGTCAGCTCGACTATGCCCTCGGCGCACGTGGCCGCGTCGGCTATACCCCGGGCGGTGTCCTGTTTTATGCAACGGGCGGTGTTTCCTACGCCAAGATCAAGAATAGCTTTACCACCACAAACGGTGCGAACAGCTTCACGGACAATGGCAAAACAGAGAGTTTCGGCTGGAGTGCCGGTGGTGGTGCTGAAGCGAAAATCACCAACAACATCTCGATGGGTCTGGAATATCTCTACACCCGTTACAATGATGACGATTATGTCGTAAATGTTGGCCCCGGCTCAGCCGGACCGACCAATCCGTTTCTCCTGGTATCTGGTGGAACCGACATGAAACGCACGGACCCGGATTTCGACATGCACAGCATCCGCTTGACGGCAGCCCTGCGCTTCTAGTCTTTGCGTAACACCTGCAAATAAAAAAAAGGCGGCCGATAGGCCGCCTTTTTTATTGCTTGTTGGGCGGGCCTAAGCCGCGGCTGCTTGGCGTGATGCCTTCTTGCGATCATTGGGATCCAGATAGCGTTTGCGCAAGCGGATATTCTTTGGCGTGACTTCGACCAGTTCATCATTGTCGATATAGGCAATCGCCTGTTCCAGCGTCATCACCTTGGGCGTGGTCAAACGGATCGCGTCTTCCTTGCCCGAGACCCGGAAGTTGGTCAGTGCCTTGGATTTCATCGGATTTACGTCAAGATCACCCGGTTTCGCATTTTCTCCGATGATCATGCCTTCATAGACCGGTGTCTGCGCGCCGATGAATAACACGCCGCGTTCCTCGAGCATGTTCAGGGCATAGGCGGCGGTGTTGCCGGTACCGTTGGATACCAGAACGCCGACCGGACGGCCTTCGATGACGCCCTTGTAGTCGTCATATTTTTCGAACAGACGGTTCATCAGACCGGTGCCGCGCGTGTCGGACAGGAATTCGCCATGATAGCCGATCAGGCCGCGTGACGGCGCGGAGAAGGTCAGGCGGGTCTTGCCGGCACCGGAAGGCCGCTGCTCGGTCAGTTCGGCCTTGCGGCGCTGCATCTTGGAAACAACCGTGCTGGAGTATTCCTCATCAACGTCGATCACGACCGTCTCGTATGGTTCCTGCCGCTTGCCGCCTTCTTCGCGATAGAGAACGCGGGGACGGGAGATGCCAAGCTCAAAGCCTTCGCGCCGCATCGTTTCGATCAGCACGCCCAACTGCAGTTCGCCGCGACCAGCAACGTCAAAGCTGTCCTTGTCATCGCTCTCCGTGACCTTGATGGCGACGTTCGATTCGGCCTCGCGAAACAGGCGCTCGCGGATCACGCGGCTGGTGACCTTGTCGCCTTCGCGACCGGCTACCGGGCTGTCATTGACGGCAAAGCGCATCGAAAGCGTTGGCGGGTCAATCGGCTGTGCGGCGATCGGCTCTTTCACCGAAACATCGCATATCGTGTTGGACACGGTCGCCTTTGTCAGGCCAGCGAGAGAGATAATGTCACCCGCCTTCGCGCTTTCAACGGGAACGCGTTCGAGGCCGTTGAAAGCCATGATCTTGGTGGCGCGGCCGGCTTCGACAACATTGCCGTCCATGTCGATGGCGTGGATCGGCATGTTGATATCGATCTTTCCGCTTTCGACCTTGCCGGTCAGGATACGGCCGACAAAATTGTCGCGGTCGAGCAGGGTGACGAGAAACTTGAATTCCGCATCCGGATCGACGTCCGGTTCCGGCACATGTTCAATGATCTTGTCGAACAGCGGAGACAGATCGCCGTCGCGCACTTCCGGCGTATCGCCGGCATAGCCGTTGCGACCGCTGGCGAAGAGCGAGGGGAAATCAAGCTGTTCATCATTGGCATCGAGGTTGACAAAGAGGTCGAACACTTCGTCGAGCACTTCTTCCGCGCGGCCATCGGGACGGTCGATCTTGTTCACGACAACGATCGGTTTCAATCCGAGAGCCAGCGCCTTGCCGGTTACGAATTTCGTTTGCGGCATCGCGCCTTCAGCGCTGTCGACGAGC
Organism: Parasphingorhabdus sp.; assembly: GCF_036964565.1. Classification (GTDB taxonomy): domain Bacteria; phylum Pseudomonadota; class Alphaproteobacteria; order Sphingomonadales; family Sphingomonadaceae; genus Parasphingorhabdus. The sequence continues at coordinate 92,669 of NZ_JBALTN010000005.1, forward strand.
AGGATAACGCCGTCGACCATCGACAGGATGCGTTCCACTTCGCCACCAAAGTCGGCATGGCCCGGGGTATCAACGATATTGATCCGCGTGCCCTTCCAATCGACGCTAGTGCACTTGGCAAGAATCGTGATGCCGCGCTCTTTTTCCAGATCGTTCGAATCCATCGCCCGCTCCTCCACGCGCTCGTTGTCGCGAAATGTACCGGACTGGCGGAAAAGCTGGTCGACGAGAGTGGTTTTGCCGTGATCAACGTGCGCAATGATTGCAATATTGCGAAGGGACATATCAAATTCTACCGTAAGAAGAGGAAAGGGCGGTTATAAACATCGCCCCAAGTTGCCGCGCCCTTAGCCTGTTTGGTGCTGCACCGCAACATCAGAAAGCTTGCCAAATGAGATGAGGCCATCCATTTGGCGCAACGAGATGCAAACCTTCCGCCTGATCCTCACCGACAAATTTATCTGGCTGCTCAGCGGAGCGGTTCTTCTGGCGACACTCTTGCCCGTGCAGGGTCTGGCCAAGGATATCGCCGGGATCATGTTCAATGCCGGTATCTTTGCGGTCTTCCTGCTCCATGGCATTCGGCTGGAGCGCCATGAGGTAAAGGCGGGTCTGCGCAATTTGAGGCTGCAGGGCACCATATTTGTGTGGGTTTATGGGGTGATGCTCGTCATCGGCCTGCTGTTGTCGCTGGCGCTGGGCTCGGTCCTGCCTGCCGACGTTGCCTTGGGCTTTCTGTTTCTTGGCGTGTTGCCGTCGACGGTGCAATCGGCAACCAGCTATTGTGCCATTGCGCGAGGAAATGTCGCGGCGTCGGTGGTGGCCAGCGCGGCCATCAACATCGTCGGGGTCTTTCTGGCGCCGCTGCTGTTTGCCCTGCTGGCACGGTCAGCCGGAGTGGAAATTACCTCCGACACCGTGCTCAAGCTTGCGGCCATATTGGTGTTGCCCTTCGTGCTTGGTCAGACCTTTCAGTCGCGGCTGCGGCCATGGGTCATGCGGCACCGGGATCTGACCGGCTGGATCGACCGGGGCGCGATCGCGCTGGCGGTCTATGTGTCTTTTTCCGCCGCAATCATCGCCGGCATGTGGAGCCGGGTGAGCGGAGCGGAATTTGTCTGGCTGGCAGCGGCGCTACTGCTCTGGCTCGGGCTGGCCTTCGGCGGGACCTGGTTGCTGAGCGGCTGGCTTGGCTTTGTACGCGGGGATCGCAAGACGCTGCTGTTTTCCGGCGCGCAGAAGAGCGTCGCGATCGGCGCGCCGCTGGCTGCGATCCTCTTTTCACCCGAGCGTGCGGGTCTGGTGATATTGCCGCTGATATTCTACCATCTCGCACAGCTTTTTCTATCTGCACCGGTTGCCGTACGCCTCGCCCGCAACGAAAACGATTAAGGCTACAATTCCCGAAGCGCTCGGGCGGGCTTCGCAGAGAGTACGGGAATCGAACCTAGCAAGCCGATACCCAGAGTAACAATCGCACCGACGGCGAGCGTCAGCAGCACGATGCCCCAGTCCGGCTGCCAGGTAAATTCGAAGATCTGGGTGATGACGAACCAGCCGGCAAAAAGCCCGAGGCCCAGCGCCACCAGCGACAGCAGAAGGGCGAGCATGGCATATTCGATCGCCTGAACCGTCAATATCTGCGACCGCGTCGCGCCAAGCAACTTGAGGATGACGCTGTCATAAACGCGCGCTTGGCGGGAGGCGGCGATGGCCCCGATCAGCACCGCAATGCCCGAAAAAATTGCGATCGATGCGGCCGCGGCAATTGCAGTCGCCATCTGGTCGAGGATATCGCCGATCTGGGAGGCGATTTCCTTGACCTTGACCATCGAGATGGACGGAAATTCCCTCGGCAATGTGGTGAGCAACCTGTCTTCCTTGGCCTTTTCCAGCTGAATGGTCGCGGCAACATTGTGGGGTACGTCCGCAAGGACGCTGGGGGGAAAGACCAGCACATAATTAAAACCGAAATTCCGCCAGTTGACCTTGCGGAATGAGGCAACCCGGGCGGGAATTTCCACGCCGAGCAGGCTGACGGTCAGGCTGTCGCCGATCTTGAGACCCAGCGCTGCACCTTGTTCCTCGTCGACCGAAACCAGTGGTGGTCCGTCGTAATCGGCATCCCACCATTCGCCTGCCACAATTTCGCTGCCTTCGGGAATCGTGGCGCTGTAGGTCAGGCCGCGATCTCCGCGCAACACCCATGCGCCTTCGGGCAGGGTCTCCAGATCGGCGACTCTCTGACCACCAAATTCGGTGATAATTCCGCGCAGGGTAGGGACAATATTGACTTCCGCTGTCTGCGAAGTTTCCGCGACCTTGGCCCGAAAATCGTCCGCCCGTTCGACCGGGATATCGAGCACGAAAAAGCTCGGTGCATCGCGCGGAACGGTGGAGCGGATCTCGTTGGTGAGGCTGGTCTGGATTGCCGCTAGGGTCGCAAACAGCGTCAGCCCGAGACCCAGCGCGACAACCAGCTGCCCGGTCTGGGTGTCGGGCCGGTGGAGGCTGGTGAGAGCAAGGCGCAACAAGGGCTGCCTGGGTCGCGGAGCCTTGCTCGCCAGCCAGCGGATCAGCGCCCCCAGACCGGTGAGCAGCAACAAGATGGCCGCCGCCGCGCCGATGAACGAGGCCGAGAAAAGAGGCTCGTTTGCGGTGCCGAGAGCGAGCAATATGATGGCAGCGATAGCTAGGCCCACGCCGATCCAGCTCTGCCGGTCAATCTCCCGCCAGGAACGACCTTCGCCGCGAATGATGCCGGCGGCAGGGATGGTCTTGGCGCGGGACAACGGCGGCAAGGCAAAGATGACGGCGATCAGCAATCCATAGAGCGCGCTGACCAGCAACGGCAGCGGATAGATGGCAAATTCCGGCTTGATCGGCAGGACGTCGCCGGCAATCTGGATGATTGCCAAGGGTGCGAGCGCGCCAATCGCAAGGCCGAGCGCAATGGCTCCGAGTGCCACCGCCATGATCTGGAACAGATAGATGCGGAAGATCATCGCGCTGTCGGCGCCGAGAATCTTGAGCGTGGCGATCGCGCCCTGCTTGCCGCGCAGGTAGGAAGCCACACCGTTGCCGACACCGATGCCGGCGATGACCAGCGAGGCAAGGCCGACCAGCGTCAGAAATTGTCCCATGCGCTCGATGAAACGCCGCGTGCTCGGCGCGCCGTCGTCCCGGGTCTTGATTTCCCAGGCTGCGTTGGGAAACTGGTTGGACAGCCGGTCTCCGGTTGCCCCGGGATCGACTGCGGGATCCAGTTTCAGCCTGTATTTTCCTTCGAAAAGACTACCCGGTTGGATCAGCTGCGTGGCGCGCAGTGCTTTCAGCGAGGTAATCGCCACGGGACCAAGCGACAGGCCCTCGCTGAGCCGGTCGGGCTCTTCGGCGATGACGCCTGAAATCGTGAAACCCGCCTCGCCGAAGACGATCGTGTCGCCGAGCGCCAGCGAAAGCCGCTGCATCAGGGCCGGTGTGACATAAATTTCACCGTCAGCGGGTGCCGACACAGTCTCGCCATTGTCGAGCGTCAGCTTGCCGTAGAGCGGATAGGCCCCGTCGACCCCTTTCAGTTCGACGAGCTGGGTGTCGCTGCCATCCGGCAGCCGCGCCATGGCCTGCATCCGCAGGGTTTGCGACACGGTTCCCGTCGCCTCCAGCGCTGCCAGCTCAGCGGGCGTGGCTTCGCGCTGCGCAACCGCAATTTCCAGATCGCCACCCAATATCGCCTGGCCGCGGTTGGCCAGTTCCTCGGTAATGGCATTGGTCAGGCTGCCGATCGCAGCCAGCGTCGCCACGCCGAGCAAAAGACAGACGATCAGCAGGCGCAGGCCGGCAAAACGTCCGCGCAGATCGCGGCGGGCAATCGTCCAGGCCTTGCCGAGGTCAGAGCTCATTGCGCGTCACTGTCCCGTTCGATCAATCCATCGCGCAGTTCGATAATCCTGTCGCAGCGTTTCGCGAGTTCCGGATCATGGGTGATGATCAGCAGGGTCGCGTCGGTCGCATTCTGCCGGTCAAACAGCAGGCTGATTACCTTCTCCCCGGTCGCTCCATCAAGATTGCCGGTTGGCTCGTCGGCAAAGATGATCGTCGGCCGGGAGGCCATGGCGCGGGCGATGGCGACCCTTTGCTGTTCGCCGCCGGACAATTGGGTTGGATAATGCCCGAGCCGGTCGCCCAGTCCCACGGCGGAAAGCTCTTCGGCAGCCACCTTGAAAGGCTGCGCCTGGCCATCGAGTTCCAGCGGTACCGCGACATTTTCAAGGGCGGTCATGGTCGGCAGCAGGTGGAAGGCCTGCAGGACAATGCCGACGCGGCCGCGGCGTGCCACCGCCAGCTGATCTTCGTTCATCGTGCCAAAATCCGCCCCGGCGATATTCACCGAACCACCGCTGGCGCGCTCGAGTCCTGACAGGATCGCCATCAGCGACGATTTTCCCGAACCCGATGGACCCAGCAAGGCCACGGTTTTGCCCGCCTCGATCGACAGGTCGATACCGCGCAGGATATCCACTTTTGCATCGCCCTCGCCCAAAGACAGGGTGACATTTCGGGCGGCAATCGCGATATGGGGGTCGCTCATGGCAGTGTCGCTCGGTGCGGCGGATTTTTGGATCATGCGGGAAAGGATATCCGATGTTGAGGAATTTTCTAACATATGGGCTCTCACTGGCGCTTCTTCAACTTCTGATCGCCTGCAATCCCGCGCCGGTCGACGACACGACAGCGAAAACGGCTTCCGGAGAGACGGAATCAGCACCGGCTGCTGACGCGAAGGGGGATGCAACCGATGCGGAGATTCTGGTGGTTGCGTTTGGCGACAGCCTCTATGCCGGTTACGGTCTCGACCAGAATGAAGGATTTGCGCCGGAGCTTCAGGCCGCCTTGCGGGCGCAGGGCAAGGACGTGCGGGTACATAATGCCGGCGTGTCGGGCGATACCACGGCAGCCGGCCTGCGGCGGATGGATTTCGTCCTCGACAGTCTGCCACGCAAGCCCGATCTGGTGATCCTCGGCCTCGGCGGCAATGATCTGCTGCGCGGCCTGAAACCCGCCGACACCCGCGCCAACATGGACGCAATGGTGAAGAAATTGCAGGACCGCGATATTCCGGTGCTGCTGACCGGCATGCTCGCTCCCCCCAATCTGGGCGCGGCATTCAGCGACGAATTCAACGTCATCTACCCCGCTCTGGCGAAAAAATATGATGTCGCGCTCTACCCGTTCTTCATGGACGGGCTGGTCGGCCGACCCCGTCTTTTCCTGCCTGACGGACTGCACCCCACGGCCGAAGGCATTGATCTGATCGTCGGAAAGATAACGCCGCAGGTGGTCGCGGTCCTCGAGGGCTGAGCCCAGCAAAAGATGGAAGACTTGGAGGCTTGTTGCATCCTTCCAAAAAAACTGTATTAATTGCATAATACAGCACTGGAAACGCTTGAAAAGCGCGGCCTTTGCATCCATTTATAGAGAAAGCCCCGCACTGGTGCCGGGGCAGGGAGGCTGAACAGCATGGCGACCGAAACAATCACCGCGACCGACGAACTGAAACTGACTCCACCAGATCCTGTGGTGCCCGTTGCCCCTGAAAAAGCCGGTGGCCTTGTGTCGATTGGCGACGAGGTGAAGTCGAAGCTGGAAGAGAAGGTCGACAGCTTTATCGACGATCTGATCGCCCAGGATCAGAACAGCCCCGAATTCGGCAAGAAGGTCGACCAGATCACCAACATGGGCCGCAAGGAGATTGCCGAGGCGGCTGGCCAGTCCAACCGCTTCCTCGACCGGCCGATCCGGTCGATGGACGAGGAAAGCGGGATCGGCTCCGATCTCGCCGAATTGCGGCGCACGGTCGAGGATCTCGACCCGGGCAAGCGCGGCAATCTGACCACGAAGAAGAAGATTTTCGGTATCATCCCGTTCGGCAACAAGATGCGCAACTATTTCGACGGCTACAAGAGCGCGCAGGGTCATATCGCGGCGATTCTCGACCGCCTGCGGTCCGGCAAGGACGAATTGCTGATGGACAATGCCGCGATCGACGTCGAGCGCAAGAATCTGTGGGCGGCGATGGGCCGCCTGGAACAGATGATCCACGTGTCCAAGGTCATGGACCAGCGGCTCGAAGACAAGGCGGCCGAGCTGGACGCCAGCGATCCGGCCAAGGCCAAGGCGATCCGCGAAAGCGCGCTCTTCTACGTCCGCCAGCGGACCCAAGACCTGCTGACCCAGATGGCGGTGACGGTGCAGGGCTATCTTGCGCTCGATCTGGTCAAGCGCAACAATGTCGAGCTGGTCAAGGGCGTCGACCGGGCGAGCACGACCACCGTGGGCGCGCTGCGCACCGGCGTGACCGTGGCCCAGGCGCTGACCAACCAGAAACTGGTGCTCGACCAGATCACCGCGCTCAACACCACCACCGCGGGCGTGATCGACAGCACCAGCGAGATGCTGAAGAACCAGACCGGCCAGATCCACGAGCAGGCGGCCTCGGCCACCATTCCGCTCGAAACGCTGCAGCGGGCGTTCCAGAATGTCTATGACACGATGGACAATATCGACACGTTCAAGCTGAAGGCGCTGGAAAATATGAAGGCGACGGTCAACAGCCTGTCGGGCGAGATCGAAAAGTCGAAAGGCTATATCGCCCGCTCCGAAGGCCAGGCCAAGGCGCAGCTGGAAGCGCCGTCCGAAAACCCCCTAGCCGCGTTGGAGGACTAGACCCCAGTGCCCGAAACCAATCAGCAAATTTATGACGGCGCCGCGCGGGTGCTGCGCGAATCCCAGTTCCGGCGTTCGATCGGCAACCGCTCGCACAAGCTGAAGCAGGGCCATTTCTTCAAGAAGCTGGGCCGGGCTGCCCTGTGGACGGTCGGGGTGCTGGTCGGTGCCAGCATCGTTGGCGGGATATTGAGCGGGATCGGATTCTGGGGCGTGATGATTTCCGCCGGACTGATCGGGGCCGGTATCTGGGCTTCGATGAAATTCCCGAAGATGAAGATGCCGACGCCCGAGACGATCCTGAAATCCGATCTGAAGTCGCTGGCGGGCAAGACCGAGATCTGGCTGGAGAACCAGCGTCCGGCGCTGCCGGCGCCGGCGGTCCAGATCGTCAACGGCATCGGCGTCCAGCTCGACATGCTGTCGCCGCAGCTGAACAAGCTCAACGAGGGTGACGCCGCTGCCTATGAAGTGCGCAAGCTGGTTGGCGAGCATCTGCCCGAACTGATCAACGGCTATCGCGCGATTCCCGTGTCGATGCGATCGAAGAGCAACGACAGCGGCAAGTCGCCCGACGAACAGCTGATCAGCGGGCTGACCCTGATCGAAAAGGAAATCGCCGGAGTGACCCAGCAGATCGCCAAGGGCGACATCGACAATCTGTCGATCCGCGGCCGCTATCTCGAGCTGAAATATGACAAGAACGCCGAAGCGGAATAGGGCGAGCGGCACCTTCCCGCTTCGACCTTCCTCAACAACAGTCAGTCAGAACTAGGCGGGCGGGCCTTGGGTCAGTTGCTGGAATACCGACAGGCGATCAGCAATCTGCCAATGGCCCGACAGCCGGTCGCCCTGGAAATCGTAGATGGTCAGACCAGTCATGGCGATTTTCCGTCCTGTTGCCGGAATCCCTGGAATATCGCCCAGATGGGTTCCTGACCAGGTCCAGGCCACGGCAATCTCATTGCCTTCCTCAACCATTTTCTTAACATGGAAAATCTGGTCGGGGGCCATTGCCCGAGATTGGACCAGACGGTTCTTGAATCCTTCAATGGAGAGCGTCTGGCCATCCCATGGGTCCCCAGGGTCATTGTGGATTGTATAGCTGTCTGCCAGATATCGATCGACAACATCGACCTTACCATCGGTCCATACATCGTTGAGAAAGTCGGCAAGCATCTGCTTGTGCGGTGATTTTCCGGTTTCCATCGTCACAGCTCCAATATCATATGCGGTTCACCATTGGACGTTTTGGCCGGAGAAACGCCGCTGTGGTCGACGCTACAGTTCAGGCGCCTGCGGAAGTTGGAAAAGGACTCAAAGGTTACAACGTCGATCGCCTGTTCAAGCTGGATCGAGATATGGTAGAGCTGTCCGAGCTTTATCGTCCGGATGGCGACGACTTCACCCCGAAACGCCTGTCCCAAATAGCGACCGGTTACGGTGTCGCCTAAACTCAGCTTCTCGAAATCCGGCCGGTTGGAGGCCGACGCATGGAGCGTATTCCAGTCCTTGAAGCCTCTTTGATGGGCGACCATTTCCAACGATTTACTATGTGATATCGGCGCGGAATCCTGAGCGATGTCAGATCGCAGACGGCGCGCCTGCTGTTTCAGTTCCTTTAGCGATAGGGAGTCGTGTCGTGGGGAATTCATATCAATCTCATCCGTTGCAAATATGCTTCGTGATAATGGTGCTTGCGTTGCCATCTTGAAGCATGTTGCGGACATGACGAGATGATTAGTAATCACGGGACTTCACCAAGACTTCCGTCTGCAAGCGGCAGGTGTCCCGAACCGAAGCCAGAATATGGCCATGCCAAATTCGAGTCAACCGGCTTGTGGTCAACTCCCCTTCAAATCGACAGTGTCCTTGCCGCGCGCAAGACCTATTCTTTCACAAAATCCATGAAAAATATGGGAGAGGATCGGATGAGCCGGATTTCGAAGCTGCCGCCGGAGGAATGGGATCCCCGGATCAGGGAAGCGGTCAATCCCGATGCCGCGACCGATCTCGAACAGGGGCTGACCCGCTATTTCGCGCACTGCCCGGAACAGGCGCTGGGCCTGATGCAGTTCGGCGGTGCCCTGAAGCGCGGCCGCAGCCTGCCCGAGCGGCTGGTGGAGCTGGTCCGCCTGCGCATCGCCTTTTTCAACCAGTGCCGCAGCTGCATGGCGATCCGCTACACCGATGCGGTCAATGACGGCGTCGATGAAGGCGCGGTCTGCTCGCTGGAAAGACCGCAGGAAGCGGACAATCTCAGCGACGCGGAAAAAGCCGCCATTCGCTATGGCGATCTGATGGCTACCGATCATCTGGCGATCGATGACAGCGTCCATGCCGGGCTGCTGGAGCATTTCAGCGAGGCACAGATTGTCGAGCTTGGCATGACCTGCGCCTTCTTTGTCGGCTTCGGCCGGCTGGCAGCGACCATGCACATGGTCGAGGAGCTGCCCGAGGCATTCCAGAAAGCCGAGACCATTGCACCATGGGGCGAGGAAAAAATTCAGGTGCGCTAGGGAGAGACGACATGGCAACCAAGGCCGACCTGAATATCAATCTGCTCGACGCAGAAACGCAGCAATGCCCTTATGATGCCTACAAGACGCTGCGCAACGAGGCACCGGTCTACAAGCAGCCCGGCACCGAGATTTACGTCATCGCCCGCTACGAGGATGTCCGCCGGGTGCTGCTCGATCCGGACGCCTTTCCCAGCAGCCCGAAGAAATTCGCCGCCTTCAACAAGACCGGCAGCGCCGAACGGCAGCAAGCGGTGCAACAGCGGTTCCGCGAGAAGGGCTGGGTTCCCGAACCGACCCTGTCGAGCCGCGACGATCCCAACCACAAGCAGATGCGGGCGATGTTCAACGAGGCGTTCAAGCCGAGCAAGATCAAGACCATGGACCCGCTGGTCGAGACGCTGGCCTATGAGCTGATCGACGGCTTTATCGCGGACGGCGAGTGCAACTGGGTCAGCCAGTTTGCGGTGCCGCTGCCGCTCTATATCATCGGCGAGCAGATGGGCGCGCCGCGCGAGGACATGTGGAAGATCAAGCGCTGGACCGATGCCTTTTTCCACCGGATATCGATGATGCTGGACGAGGAATCCGAACTGGAGATGGTCGAGCGCGAGATCGAGGGGCAGCATTATTTCCACCCGATTTTCGAGCGGCTGCGGGCCAATCCGGACGACAGCCTGCTCAGCGAACTGGTCAACCGGGTGATCGAGGAGTGGGGCCGCCCGCTCAACGACAACGAGCTGCACGCCGAGATGATGGCGGACACGTTTGTCGGCGGCAGCGAGACCACGACCAACGCGCTCGCGTCCGGGATCCGGCTGTTGATCGAGAACAAGGATGTCTGGGCGCAGCTGAAGAGCGATCCGGACAAATATATGAAGACCTTTGTCGAGGAGGTGGTCCGCCTCGAATCGCCGGTGCAGAGCCTGATGCGCTTTGCCGCCGAGGATGTCGAGATGCACGGAGTGACGATTCCGAAAGGCGCGCTGATCAACGTCCGCTATGCCGCCGCCAATCGCGACGAAAGCGTCTTCGAATGTCCCGAGAAGATCGATCTCGAGCGCAAGCGCGCAGGGGCGCACATGGGCTTCGGCTCTGGCGTCCACCACTGCCTCGGCGCGCCGCTGGCACGCCGCGAACTGATCTGGGGCTTCACCGCCGTGGTCGACCGGTTCGAGGACATGTGGTTTGTCGAGGGCAGGAACGACTTTGCCATCCACCCGCATTTCCTGCTGCGCTCGCTCAAGGAACTGCATATCGGATTCACCCCGAAAAAAGCGGGATAGGCCGGTCGGCGACTATCGCTTTGGCGACCCGCACCGGTTCGTGACCGGAGCCTTGACGGGCTTCGCCATGCGTATCCGATGGTAAATTTTAATTCCCTTCGACGGTGAACCTTCTCTCCAAACCCGCGTAGGTTTGAGAGAAGAGGCAATTCCCCCAAACGAAGGAACGATTCATGAAAGACCTGAAACTCGGCAAAAACGGCGAGCCGCGGCAGACTGCAACCGGCGATGACGACATCATGACCACCCAGCAGGGGGTGCCGATTTCCGATGATCAGAACAGTCTGAAGAGCCATGCCCGCGGCGGCACGATGCTCGCAGACCAGATCATGCGCGAGAAGATCTTCCATTTCGACCATGAGCGGATTCCGGAGCGGGTGGTGCATGCGCGCGGCTATGGCGTCCACGGCCATTTCGAACTGACCGAGGCGATTCCGGAACTGTCGAGCGCCGACATCTTCCAGCGGGTTGGTGAAAAGACGCCCCTGTTTTGCCGCTTCTCGACCGTGGCTGGCAGCAAGGGTTCTCCCGATGTCGCCCGCGATGTCCGTGGCTTGGCAGTCAAATTCTATACCAAGGAAGGCAATTGGGATCTGGTTGGCAACAACATCCCGGTTTTCTTCATCCAGGACGCGATCAAGTTTCCAGACCTGATCCACTCGGTTAAGCCCGAGCCGGACCGGGGCTTTCCCCAGGCGCAGAGTGCGCATGACAATTTCTGGGATTTCGTGACGCTCAGCCCGGAATCGATGCACATGCTGATGTGGGTCATGTCGGACCGGGCTATCCCGCGCTCGCTGCGCTTCATGGAGGGTTTCGGTGTTCATACCTTCCGTTTGGTCAACGCCGACGGCAAGTCCAGCTTCGTCAAGTTCCACTGGAAGCCGAAGCAGGGCATGCAGTCGGTGGTCTGGAACGAGGCGCTCAAGATCAACGGCATGGATCCCGATTTCCACCGCCGCGACATGTGGGACGCCGTGGATTCGGGCGATTTCCCCGAGTGGGAACTGGGCGTGCAGATATTCGACGACAAGTTCGCGGACGAATTCGAATTCGACGTGCTCGACCCGACCAAGCTGATCCCCGAGGAACAGGTGCCGGTGCGGATCATCGGCAAGATGGTGCTCGACAATAATGTCGACAATTTCTTCGCCGAGACCGAACAGGTGGCCTTCTGCACGCAGAATATCGTCCCCGGCATCGACTTCACCAACGACCCGCTGCTGCAGGGGCGGAATTTCTCCTATCTCGACACGCAACTGAAGCGGCTGGGCGGCCCCAATTTTACCCATATTCCGGTGAACGCCCCGAAATGCCCGGTGCGCCATTACCAGCAGGATGGACATATGGCGATGACCAACCCCAAGGGCCGCGTCAATTACGAGCCCAACAGCTGGGACGAAGGCGAGGGGCCGCGCGAGCATCCGGACAAGGGCTTCAAGAGCTATCCGGAAGAGGTGTCTGGAACCAAGCAGCGCGTCCGCTCGGAACTGTTCGCCGATCACTACAGCCAGGCGCGGCAATTCTATATCAGCCAGACGCCGATCGAGCAGGATCATATTGCCGCCGCGATCACCTTCGAACTGTCGAAGGTCGGCAGAGTCGATATTCGCGAACGGATGGTGGGTCACCTCCGCAATATCGATGACGGTCTCGCCAAGGATGTGGCCGATGGTATTGGCCTCGAAAAGCTGCCCGAAAAGATCAAGCCGGCGCGCAAGCCGGTCGACGACCTGCCGGTGTCGGATGCGCTCAGTATTCTTAAAAATGCACCGGACAGTTTTTCGGGCCGCAAGCTCGGCATCTATATCGCCGAGGGCGGCGACGCCGATCTGGTGAAGGCGCTGAAGAAGGCGACCGAGGATGCCGGCGGAACCTGTGCGATCATCGCTCCGCATATTGGCGGAGCAAAACTGTCCGACGGCAATGTCATGGAAGCCGACGAGAAGATCGATGGCGGTCCCTCGGTGGTGTTCGACGCGGTCGCGCTGGTCATGTCGGAAGCGGCTGGCGACAAGATGGCCGGCAACAAGCCGAGCCAGGATTTCGTCAGCGATGCGTTTGCCCATGTCAAGTTCATCGCCTATTCGAAAGGTGCGATGCCGCTGCTCAAGGCTAGCGGGATCGCCGACAAGATCGATGATGGTGTGATCCAGATTGATGCCAAGGCGGATGCCGGGAAATTTATCGAGCAGTGCCGTAAGCTGCGCTTCTGGGACCGGGTTTCCGGGGACTGAGCGCCCGCCTATCCAAATGAAGTGACCATGGTCGAGCGGCCCTCTGGCAGCGCACGGATTGTCCTGCGCCGGCCAGGGGGCCGTTCGTCGGTCGGTCAACGCCCGAGCCGGTTCCTGTCCATTAGGACAATTGAGCCTCGCCTTCCGCTCGCCTAGCTTTTCGCAAAAGAGCAAAGAGAGACGGCAATGACACTGGTATCGGTAGTGGGCGCAACCGGACGACAGGGACTGGCGCAGATGCGGCAGCTTGCCGCCGCGGGCTACAAGGTTCGCGCGCTGTCGCGCAGCGAAAATCCCGATCTCGGCGGCAGCAATGTCGCCAGCGAGGCCCGGGTCATCGATCTCGATGACGATTCCACATTCATCCCAGCGCTGGAGGGTTCGGATGCCGTTTTCTATACCCACCCGCTGCAGTCGCCCGGCGCTCGATCCGAACTGGTCGGCAAGATGGGCCATGCGGCCGCCACCGTCGGCGCCGAGCGGTTCGTCTGGAACACGTCGGGATGGATCCCCGATCAGCCGGGCGAGGCCAACAGCTACGGAGCCAATACCCCGGCGATAAACGCGCTGTTCCGGTCGGGTGTGCCGGCGACGGTGTTCGGATCGGTGCTGTTCATGGACAATCTGCTGACCAACTGGGCGCGGCCGTTCATCGTTCACGAGGATCGCTACGTCTATGCGCACGAGCCGCATCTCGAGGCCAACTGGATCAGCCTCGACGATGTCGGCAAGTGCATGACCGCCGCCCTCGAACGGCCCGACATGGAAGGCGCGTGGATGAACATCGGCGGCCCGCAGCGGTTGAAACCGACCGATGTCACGGCGATCCTGTCACGGGTTTTCGGCCGCGAGATCCGCTATGATCCCTGCACCCCGGAAGACTTCGGCGAACTGCTGGTCAGGGCGCTGGGCGATTCGATGCCCGAGGAAAACCGGGCGCCAATGGCCGCGAGCATTGCCGATTTCTATCACTACAACAACAAGTCGCCGACCGAACCGTTCAAGGTCGACACCGACTATATGCAGCGGCGCTTGCCCGAAGTCGAATTCGAGACGATGGAGCAATGGGCCGCCCGCCAGGACTGGTCCGACGAGGCGCACCGGCCGTCGGCGGGCTGATCGTTAGCCCGCGATATATTCGTCCAGCGTGCGGTTCATGCGGCGGATGCGGGCCTCCTGGTAATTGCCCAGCGATTGCGCGCCCTTTGAGGCCTTGAGCGACGCCTTCGCGCCGTCGCGCTGCATCTTCAGATTGTCCGTGTCCTGATCGAGAATATCGGCCAGGTCGAAACCCGGGACGGTGGTGTAGCTGTCCGCAACCTCGAGCCGGACCGGCTTGGCCGGGGCAGGGCGCGGCTTTCCCTTCGGCACCGGCTGCAGCAGCAGGATTTCATGCAGGCAGTGATCGACGTCGATCGGGCGGAAGCGGTAGCACAGCCGGATGCTGATGCCGGGGAAGAAAAAGGCGTTGGGGAAGACGAAATATTCGATGCTGTCGAGCATTTCGGCGGTCGAGGTGCCGGACAGATCGACGTCAAACTGCGCGCCAAATTCCTCGCGGAGCAGCTGTGCATGCTGCGCGCGGGCGTCGGTGCCCTCCGGCAGGGCTTCCGGATCGCGGCCGAGCTTGGCGAAAATCTGCTTCTCGCTGACCGGCTTTTTGAGGTGCGGGCTGGGCTTGCCGATGGCGTGGATGAAGCGGCTGACATTCTTGCCGAAAATATCATATTGGGCGTTGGCATCGGCCGCGGTCTGCACCGCCTGGCTGTGGGTTTCGAGCACGTGGAACGCCTCGAGAAACGCCTCCATCGCCATCTTCCAGTTGGCCGGCAGCACCTTTTCCGTGTGCAGCGCGACATAGCGGTCGTCCATCGGCCAGAGCTTGAAATGCTCGGGGATGACCTCGAGATAGTCGGCCAGCGGCCCCGCGTCCTTGTCCATGTTGATGAAGACAAAGCCGCCCCACAGATCGCACTGGATTTCGGTCAGCCGGAAATTCTCCTCGTTGAGATGGGGAAAGTCCCAGCGGCACGGGATTTCATTGAGCGAGCCGTCGAGATTGAATGTCATGCCGTGGAACGGGCAGCGGATGGTCGGCCGGCGGACGCCGGTGCTGCCCTCTGTGGCAAATTGCATGCCGCGGTGCGGGCAGGAATTGACGAAGGCGCGGATCTGCATGTCGTCACCGCGCACGACGAGGATCGAATAGGGCCCGACGTCATAGACATAGCGATCGCCCTTGGCGGGGACATGCTCTTCCCGGCAGGCCCATTGCCAGGTCTTGTTCCACATCTGGTCGATTTCGGAATTGGCGAAATCCTCGCTGCTGTAGCGAGCGAAATCGATATCCTCATCTCCGAGAAATTCATATTGCTGCGCCCGCATTGCATCCGGCACCTGGTCGCCGTCGGCATCCAATATGTCCTGGTAGGACGGCCCGGGGCAGCGGGCTTCGCCCTTCGGCAGGTCGGTATCGGTGGCTTGTGTGAGATCAAGTGACATTAAATTTTCTCCGGTCTGGCCATTGCGGCCCGGTTGTAAATGGGATCGGCGGGCTTGCGTTCGCCCCAGATATTTCCCGATCCTTCCAGGAAAGCATCCGTTGCCGGATCGTCGCGGGCCCAGTCGACAATCTCGCTGCGGTAGGAAAATTTCCATGTCCCGCCCCGCTTTTCATAACGGTCGGCATAGCGGCCGCAGATGAACATATCGCGCAGTTCACCCTGTTCGTTCCTGACCCGGTGATAGGCCTGAAAATAGACTTCGCCGAAGGCGGTGTCGCCCTCGACCTCGATATTGTTCTGGCCGATCATGTGGTGATTGCGATCGTGGTCGGCGAGCGCGGTCATGCAGAAATCGGAAAAGCCGTCGGCGTCGCCAGCGTAAATTCCGTAGTCCATATAGGCGTCGTCCCAGAACTGCGCCCGCAGCAGATCGCGGTCAAGCCGGTCCAGCGCCTGCATGTACAGCCCCGGCAATTCCATGATCGCGAGCTTGTCCAGCCATGTCTGCAATAGTTGCTGTTCCATGTTCATCCGCTCCGTTTCCGGCTTTTGTGGCCTGTTCTTTCCGTCAATAGTATGCGTCGTCGCGTTGGCGTAAATTGCTCTTTTAGCTAGCTGAGCCAAGAAGCAGGATGAGGAGAGAAAAGATGGCACCGACAATTGGAAGGGTTCCCGGTCATGCCCGACTGGCCGACGAGCATGCGATCCGGGAGATCATCCACATGCATTGCCGCGGCGTGGACCGCGCCGACGAGGCGGCGCTGAAAATCTGCTACTGGCCCGAAGCCAGCGTTTTATATGGAGCAGAACCCGCTCCGGCTCACCCGTTCTGCGAGGACCTTGTGCCGGCCCTGAAAGGTTTCGCCCAGACCCACCATCTGGTCAGCAATATCCTCGTGACCTTCCCGGACGAAGACCATCCGGTAACCGCAAAGGTAGAGAGTTATCTGATTGCCTTTCACTATCTGGCGAACCCGGATGGCGAGGACAGCGAGATGACCTATCTGGGCCGGTATTTCGACCAGTTTGAAAAACGCGGCGACCTTTGGAAGATCATCCAGCGGACACCGGTGATGAGCTGGAGCCAGAACGCCGCCACCACCCACGATGACCAGCACCCCGCGCTGGCAGCGCTGACCAAGGCAGGGCGTTTTCCGGAGGACATTGTTTACCGATAATCGCGGTCGCGCAGGGTTTTGCTTATGGGAACCAAGCAGAGGAAAATCGGACCGGAACGGCCCCCAGCCATCCCGGTCCGGAATTGATCAACGGGAGAAGGTTGATCAAAATTTGAAGGCAGCCTCGACAAACAGCTGCCGGCCGCGATTCTGCGTGACCACCCGGTCGTCGCCGCCGGGCGGCAGGAACGGGCGGTCACCGACCGTATTGGCCCAGAGCTTGTCGGTCAGGTTGACGCCGATCAGCGACAATTTCCACTTGCCGTCGGGATCGCCCACCGAAACCGCGGCATCGAGGGTGACATAGCTGTCCTGAACAAAGTCGTTGAAATTGTTGTTGCCGGCAAAATATTTGCTGCTGTAGGCGGCATTGCCGTTCAGGCCCAATTCCAGTGCATCCCCCGCCGGTACCACCAGGTCAAAGGCGATGTTCCCCGACCATTTCGGAGCCCGGGCCGCAGTCCGGCCATTCAGGTCGACGTCATCGGCATTTCCGGGGATGCCGTCGGGGTCCTGCGAGATGAACGTATCGGTAAACTTGGCGTCGGTATAGCCAAGGGCACCGGAGAAGCTCAGGCCCTCCAGCGGCGTCTGCCAGGACCAGTCGACGTCAAAGCCCTTGGTCGTCAGCTCGCCGGCGTTGATGGTCAGAAAGCGGACCGCGGCGCCGTCAAAATTCTGCACCTGCAGGTTGTCAAAGACAAAGTAGAAGGCGGCGGTGTTCACGCGAAACGCACCATTGCCGAAGACCGCCTTCATGCCGACCTCGCCGCCCTTGGCCGTTTCCGAACCGAAGATGATCGAGTCGAGTGCCGCTTCGCGCTGCGCGTCCGTGCCAAAGCCCGGGGTCACGAACTGCAGCGCCGCGGTCGGCAGGATGCTGTTGTCGACGCCGCCGGACTTGAAGCCGGTCTTGTAGGAAGCATAGAAATTGAGGTCCGGGGTGGCCTGATATTTGATCGTGACTTCGGGCGAAATATTGCTGTCCGAGAATTTGATCGGGCCGGTCTGAAAGCCTTCCGGAACCACTAGGCCAATGCCGCCCACGATCCCGTTCAGGAAGGTCAGCGCATTGTGCAGGAAGGGGAAGGACGTGCGGTGGACCTTCTGTTCGTCCGTCCAGCGGACGCCGCCCGACAGTTCCAGCTGATCGGTGATATCGAACGTGGCGCTGCCGAAGAAGGACAGGGCCTCGCTCTTGGTCGCCCGGTTGGCCACCCAGTCAAAGCCGACTCCGCGAGAATCCGGGAACAGGAACGACCCGATGAAGGCGTTCTGGGACGTTTGCAGCGGCTGGCTGCGGCTTTCCCAGAAGGCACCGACCATGAAATCGAACGGGCCGTCATAATCGCTGGCGAGCCGGAGTTCCTGGGAATATTGCTGCAGCCCGTCGGAAAAGGGAGCGGGCAGTCCGCCGGGATCACCATTGGGCAGGATTCCGACATAGCTGAACTGGTCGAGATGCTCGTTCTCCAGATCGAGAATGCCGGTGACCGACGACAGGGTCAGATGGTCGTTGAGCTCCAGATCCATCGCCAGGCGCATGAAGAAGGTGTTGGTCTCGTTATAGGATTGGCCGGTGTAGCGGTCGGCGCCGGTGGTCCCCGGGGCGATGACCCGCAGCGCCGGATGACCATCGGGATGCGGATAGAGCCCGTCCTGGATGTCGCACGCTGCATTGGAGGCAATGGAGACGCCGGACAGCGCCAGGAAGACATCGTCGGCCACGCCGTTGGCGCCGCAGCTGATGTCGGAATGGCCCAGCAGGCTGTCGCCCTGATTGTGGTTATAGTTCAGTTTGAGATTGGCGGAGAAACGGTCCGACGGGTCCCATTGCAAGGTCACGCGCCCGACGAAATTCTTCAGGCCCTTGCCGCTGTTGGCGAATATCGAGGGCGTTCCCGCTTCCAGTTCCACATATTTGTCGATGTCCTGATATTGCGCGGCCACGCGAATGCCGAGCGTATCGCTGAGCGGACCGGAAATATAGCCACCGACGGTATAGCCCTCCTCCTCGAATTCGTAGGAGGCCTTGCCGCCCACTTCCCACTCCCTAGTCGGGTTGGCCGAGCGGACCGAGAACACGCCGGCCGAGGCGCTCTTGCCGAAGAACAGCGACTGCGGCCCCTTCAGAACATCGATCTGCTCGACGTCAAAAAAGGAGGCCTGGACCAGTCGCATGGTGCTCATCGACACGCCGTCGAAGTCAAAGGCGACGGCGGAGTCAAAGGCAGCGGATATATTGGTCGTGCCGACGCCGCGCAGGCTGATCTGCCCACCCGCACCGGAGCCACCGACCTGCACGTTGAGAGCCGGGATGCGGCTGACGACGTCGGCAACCTCGTTGACCTGAAACTTGTCGAGCGTCTCGCTGCTGATCGAGGTGACCGTGACCGGCGTTTCCTGCAGCGTTTCATTCTGCTTGCGGGCGTTCACGATGATGACGCGGCTGTCGTCCTCTTCCACCGCATCTTGCGCCAGCGCGGGGACGGCGAACCCGCCCATGGCCAGGGTGGCGACAGTGCCCCGCAGAAGCGCGCGTGCCGCGCGGTGAAAGCCGATGGAATCCTGGTGCTGCGAATGGTGGTTCATAAATCTCTCCCGTTTTGCTTCACCGTGTCGTGAAGTCTGCCGATGTGCCGGTTGATCCAGCATCGTCGAAGCGCGAGAATGGCGGGTGCGGGCCAAATGCTCAACTGGCCAAAAGGTCAAGAAATGCGGGACAGGGAAGTGGCGGGATCGGACCCGCCCGAGGCGCTAGTAGCTGTTGCCGAGATAGCCCAGCTGCGTCGCCTTGTAGACGGTCTGGGTGCGGTTCACGGAGTGGAGCTTTTCGCCGGCGCGGCTGATATGGTAGCGGACCGTGGAGCGGCAGACCGAAATAATCTCGCCAATTTCCTCGTCGGTTTTGCCGATCGATGCCCAGCGGATGCATTCCGCTTCCCGGCGGGAGAGCTTGCAATCCGAAGCGATATGACGGGATTTCCGGGACACCGACACATAGCCCGATATCAGACGGCGGGTCAGCGCCCCGAACAGGTTGCCGTATTTTGCATATAGCGCCGGAAAATCCTTGCCGTGGCGGCTCATGGCCGGGAAGCTGTTGGCGGAGACCTGACCAAAGGGCAGGTGCACCGGAACGATGATCAGCTCGGCATGGCCGCCTTTCGCCTTGGCAAAATAGCTGCTGACATCGATATCGTCGAGAAATTCGTTCGGTACCGAGCCGTGAAATCCGCTTCTGTCGCACCAGAAGGGTTCGCTTTCATAGCGGCAGGCCCGCGGTACGGGCGAATGCAGCGCATATTGGGCGTCCTGCCACCACCGCTCGCTCTGCTCGACCCAGCCGAAAATATCGGCGTTGAGGGATATGCCGGTGGCATCCACCATCGGCCGGCCGGATGAAATGTCGGCGCATAGCGCAACCCGAAATCCCTTGATGCGGGCTATTTCCTGCAGCGAAATGGCGGCCCCGCGAATATCGTCTGCGGTGCGGATCGTTACCTGTTCGAGCAGCGCATTCCAGTCGGGATGACCGCCACTGTCAGATATCTCGGCCTGCCTGTCTGCCACGCAACACCCTCTCCGATGACTGTCGGGCAAAAGATGGGAGCTCTGCGCTCTCTCGTTCCACTGCCTCGATAGTCGCAGTAGGCCACAGGATGCGCCGGGCAATCCACTGTCATTTGTGGCAAGACGCCGATGCTCGACGTGCCCTGGTCGGGCGCTGGAGGACGGAGGTATAGAAAAAACTGGATCCCCCGTGAGGAACCTTACTTTGTGTTCGCAGACGTTTGCAAGCCGCCGTATTACTAGCTAAATGCTGGAGTTTCAGCCGAATTTAATTTAGCGGTTGTTCGTTGACAATCGTCTCCAGTCGCATCACAGTGTGGGATCGATTGGGGGATCAATTCATGCCAAAACTAACTGCACTAGCGGTCAGGAACGCCAAACCCGGAAAGCATGGTGACGGCGAGGGGCTTTACCTGATTGTGAAGCCCAGTGGCGCAAAATCATGGGTGCTTCGAATTCAGGCTGATGGAAAGCGTCAGGATATTGGCCTTGGCACCGTGGAGACGTCGCCCAAGTCTGGCGGAGCTAGTGTTGAAGTCGACATCCCGATACTGCAACGTAAAGTGCTTTCGCTTTCGGAAGCGCGGCAAAAGGCAGGGCTGCTTAGAGGTGCTGCGAAATCTGGTCTCGACCCGATCGAAGAGCGCGATCGCGAGAGACAGAAAGTTCCAACCTTTAGGGAAGCGACCATTGCGGCACACAGCTCGCTGCAGAAGGGCTGGACCAAAAAGAGTGCGACAGCTTTTCTTAATTCCCTAGACAAGCACGCCTATCCGACGTTGGCGAGGAAGAGCGTCCATATGATCTCTGCAGCCGATATCATCACGGCGCTGGAGCCCATCTGGACCGACAAACCCCAGATTGCAAAGAAAGTCCGCCAGCGCATTACAACGGTTTTAAACTTTTCGCATTCGAAGGGTTGGCGATTAACAGAAGCGCCTCACAAATCTATTGGTAGCGGTCTTCCAAAGCAACCCAAGTCCGGCCACGTCAAAGTAATGCCATACCAAGAAGTTCCCGCATGGGTTTCTTCTCTGATTCTCAATGCGCCGACGCTGGGTCGTAGAGGAATGCTCCTCCAGATTTATTCTGCGTCTCGCCATGCAGAAGTGCGCGGTTCTCAATGGGGTCAATTCGACTTTGCAGAGCGCCTTTGGCATCGACCAGCTTGGCTGATGAAGGAAAAAATTGAGCATACAGTTACACTGAACACAAGCGCAATAGAGCTACTTCAACAGATTCGTTCAGAACTTTATGGCGAGCCGAGCTCAACAGATTTGGTATTTCCGACCCGTAGAGGCAAAATGCTTTGCGGTGAAACGTTTAACAAGGTTCTACGCGACGCAGGTGTCCCTTATGACAGCCATGGCTTCCGTAGCTCGTTTCGTGACTGGGCAGCTGAGAATGTGCCGGAGATACCAGATCCTGTTGCAGAAGCAGCTATCTCACATGTCGTGGCCGATAAAGTTGTGCGCGCCTATAAGCGGACCACGTTTATTGAGATGCGCCGCACATTATTGCAGAAATGGAGCGATTATTTACAAGGCGTGCAGACGCTGGCGTGACTCCTACAGGCAGAAACATCAGTGGATCTACCAGTGTTGCGTCCTGGCACAGCCGTTTCGACTCAATTTCTTATGGAAGGGGTCCACCGCTTTGATCGCCACATAAGCCGGGCTGGTGATTAGATCATGAGCCTTTAACAGGCGGTTAGTCGTTGGCAGTCATGTCGATCACGTGAAGCCTATCAGTGATGAAGACGATTCATTCTCGCCGCATGATGGATTACGAGCCTATCGCACGACGTGTCACTCACTCAAGACAGTGCGCGGCGTGGAAGCCGGAGCGGTTAAGGCTACCAAGCCAATGATGGGCTGCGATGTTAGGGGCAATCCACTTGACATTGCGCATCCTTGGTGGAGGGGAATTAATAATGTATGAGAGTTTTATAGCCAACGATAGAGGATGGTATGCGTTCAATTTTTAGAAAGTTTCTCTTGGCGTCAGTTTTATGCACGGCAAATATTGCCAGTCCTTCACTAGCTGCAGAGCCGAATGCGAACGATATCTTAGAGGCTTACGATGCCGATATGGACTGGGCGAAGGCAGGTCTTGTTGGAATGTATTCTGGGATGTTTTGGATGAACGCCTTTTTGAAAGATGATGGACAACCAAAGCTATACTGCGTTCCAGACGAATTAGGAATAACACCAGAACAAAACGCAAGTATCTTAAAAGAATTTATCAAAAAAGACGGGCGAGCTGGGAAATTTCCCGCGGGTTTGGCGCTGCTGACGGCATACAAGTTTACCTTTCCCTGCAATTGAAGTCGCTCATAGCTAAGGGCGGCGATGCGCCGGGATACACGAATCTAGAGTTAGATAATTTCACCCGCTAGGAAGCGGAACGGACTGCCTGATAGAGGGCCGGGTGCCGGTCACGGGCTCCATATTCTCACAACGCTTGTTGTTCAGCAAGGCAGCAGCAAGCTAAGCGAGGGTGCGATATCTAATATTCTTAATGAAGCGAAGGGGCTTGGGATGGACACGGGGCTTGACGCCAAAGGATTTACAAAGATGCAGATAATCCGAGCAAAACAACTTACGGATTTTCCTACTGGAGTCTGACATCCCGCTGCTCAAACCTGTCTTACCCACCTTGCTAGATCCCAGCGTCCATCGTAATCGTAAAGCTGGAGCAAGGTATGGTTCTTATATTAATCAAACATGGGATAAATCTGAATCCATTAAAAAGCTCGGATGGACGAATTTGTGGATCTATTGAATTTTTTAAATGGTGATTGTTACGAAAAAATCACCAATAAGAATGATGAAGCAGCCAAAAGGACAGAGGAATGACGGATAGTCGACCAAAAGCAACTAAAGATTATTGGACTGACGAAAAATTAGACAATCTCGATTCGCGAAAATTACAAAACGTGAGAACCAATGCTCAGACCGAAGGTCGCGATGACATCGTCGCGCGGTGCGATACTCGATTAGCCGCGATGAAAATCCGCAAAGGAGGCAAAAGGTCAGGCAAGTCCGACGACATACGCATTCTCGAGGCAGAGGGTGATGGTCAACTGGTCTCACTTGCAACCAATCTAAAAGCAAAATATGATCTTTCCCAAGAGACAGCAAAAGCTGCATCCGGTGGGGTAAAAGGATACAGGGCACGTAACCTTTTGGGTAAGAAGGGAGCGTCTAAGGTTGGCGGTCATCAGGTAAGCGGGAAAGTCTTGGTAGATCGATACATTTCCTATGGAATTGGCGAACATACAGTTGGATTAGGATTGATACTTGCTAAGGAGCAGCCTCTTGAAGCTCATAAATGGTTCGTTTCCAGTGTTTCGCAATTGCTACCTGAACGGGTTCCGATACAACTGTGTGTGCCGGGAATGGATGCAATCGATGACAATAAAAATCAGGGCATTGCTTATGACGATTTCCAAACTGCGGCGGGGAAGTTCACAGAACTGATCGACCAAATTGCGCCTAAGCAAGGCACAAAATGACTCGCCGACAATTCGCCTTTTCCAAATCTACAATCTCTGCGTTTGAGCAATGCCCGCGGCGACTGTGGTAGTAGACGCATGAGCGATAGCAGCTATCTAACGAAAATTTATAGGTGAGAACACTTAAACCATGGCAGAAAGCAGGAAAGGACCAATGGACCGGATGCTTACGCTGGTTCGCGCGCTTGCAGATAGCGTTGAAGGGTTAACATGTCCGCCGTCAGCATTCAATAGACAGACTGGCTGCATAAAATAAGTGAGTGTTTTGGTTTCATCGCAGTGACTGTAAGGAACGAAGATGAAAGCAAAACACTCAAAAGCCCCCGCGGAGCGGGTGGTGAAAGACATCCGCAGAGCAACGCGCAAACAATATAGCGCGGAAGAAAAGATACGGATCGTGCTGGAAGGTCTGCGCGGCGAGGATAGCATTGCCGAGCTATGCCGCCGCGAAGGTATTGCGCAGGGCGTGTATTACAAATGGTCGAAGGATTTTATGGAAGCCGGCAAGCGCAGGCTCGCTGGCGATACGGCGCGCGCTGCCAATAGCGACGAGGTCCGTGATCTTCGGAAGGAAGCCCGCGATCTGAAGGAGGTCGTCGCTGAACAGATGCTCGAGATGCGCCTGCTGAAAAAAAGCATGATCGGGGATGGGGGCGACGACGAATGAGGTATCCCGCATCCGAAAAGCTGGAGATCATCCGCATCGTCGAGCGGTCACATCTGCCTGCCAAGCAGACGCTCGACAGGCTGGGCATCGCCCGGCCTACCTTCTACCGCTGGTATGATCTGTACCAGCGGTTCGGCGAAGAGGCGCTGGAAGACCGGTGTCCCGGTCCGCGCCGGGCATGGAACCGGATCCCGGAGGAGGTGCAGGACAAGATCCTGGATATGGCGCTGGAACGCTGCGAGCTGAGCCCGCGAGAGCTGGCTGTGACATTTACTGATGAACAGCGCTACTTCGTGTCGGAAGCCAGTGTTTACCGCCTGCTCAAGGCCCATGACCTGATCACCAGCCCGAACTTCATCGTCATGAAAGCCGCCAGCGAGTTCAAGGACAAGACCACGGCGCCCAACCAGCTGTGGCAGACTGATTTTACCTACCTCAAGATCATTGGCTGGGGCTGGTATTATCTGTCGACGATCCTCGATGATTACAGCCGCTATATTATCAGCTGGAAGCTGTGCACGACCATGCGCGCAGAAGATGTCACCGATACGCTGGAGCTGGCTCTTGAGGCATCAGGCTGTGCGTCGGCGCATGTGTTGCATAAACCGCGTCTGCTATCGGACAATGGGCCCAGCTATGTTGCTGGAGAGCTCGCTGATTATCTGGCCGACAAGAAGATGCGCCACGTTCGCGGTGCACCGTTCCATCCGCAAACCCAGGGCAAGATCGAGCGTTGGCACCAGACCCTCAAAAACCGCATCCTGCTCGAAAATTATTATCTGCCCGGCGATCTCGAAGCGCAGGTCGAGGCGTTCGTCGAGCACTATAACCACCAGCGTTATCACGAAAGCCTGAAAAACGTCACACCCGCCGATGCCTACTTTGGCAGAGCGGAATCCATCATCAAACAGCGAGAAAGGATCAAACGAAAAACCATCGAACATCGGCGCTTGCAATACCGCAGACAAGCCGCCTAATATCAACCAACCAGATGGAACCAAATACTCGCCTATTTTAAACCGGCATATGTCTCAAATTATCTGACGACGGACAGACCTCGACGAATGGACTGCAGGCAGCTTTGGTATTTGGCGGGACGCATCACATGATATTTCGTTACGTGTCTTGCCCGGTTCAGCGGAACGGGCACGTCAGTGGCGATTTCACCCTAAGCAGGAACAAGAGGAACTGGATGACGGATCCATTCGCATTAGTTTTTCGTGCGGCGGCTTGCGAGAACTCTCAGACCACCTATTCAGCTGGGCCGGAGAGCTTGTTATTGAAACACCGGTTCAACTGCGCGAAATGATGGCGGAACGGCTAAATAAGGCGCATTCGCTAATTAGGTAGGTCCGGATTACGAGGCCATAATGAAGTGCGGAGGTCATCATGATATCTGCAACATATCCAGCAGTGGCTTTACCATAGGACTGGGATCGGCGCAGGTGTTGGTCCAATTTGCTCTGCTTGGGTGGGTCAAAGTTACTATAATTTTTCCGCTTTCTGCGCTGTGAGCGGTGCTTGTCCAACTCCGTTTCTCATAGCACTCTTTAAACTCAGCGATACAATTATGAGCACCCGTTTTTTCTCTCACCCAGTTGCCTGCTGTTTTACCAAGACAGATGATCATATCAATTTCCAGAGATTCAATAACGGCCTGATGCACCGGCCAGCAAATATCCAGCAATGATGCTTTTTCCGATATGAGGTCATCCTCGCTGCGAGTGCGCGCAAAAATTACGTTGCTCGCCGGCGTCAGCAGTAGGTCCCTGTTCAGCTGTTTAAAAAGATGTTGAATCCTTAGCTGCGTCGCATTGGGTTGGTCTGATGCCTCGCTCCAGTTTTCATTTATATAAGACGAATACGGCTCTGTCCGGTCTTTCCATTCGTTGATTCGCTTACCAACGGTGTCATCGTTATGAGTTATCGGATCTCCGCCTGGATTAAGGCCTAAAAGATATATTTGGCGTTTACCTGAAAATGCTGGCCGAGAACTGTAGAAAACAGAACCTGAGCGATCCAACATCTCATCATCCAAGGCATCAAGAGCTGAAGTTATTTTGATCATAAATATAATTCCCCATTTTCGCTGGCTATTATTTTATCGCTAGTGATGATTATAAAAAATGTTCATTTGAAGCCAATGATTAGACGGCGCTAGCAAATCCCATAACGCCTTTGTTTCCCCGCGCTTCACTTGCGGCGCTCAACCAGTGCACCAAAGTTTGAGGCGAAATATCGGGTGTAAAGCGTAACCGCCTTTTCGCCTGCGCAAAATCGCCCGGCGTCAAGCCATCGGCGTAAGCTAGTGAAGGAGGCGCAACGATGCCAAAGCATTTTTCGAATAGTAATTTCGACTGTTCTTTGGTCATGGTCAGATAGCGTATATGCAATGAAAAGCGGCGCGCACTCGCCGGGTCTAATCGATCGCTAAGATTGGTGGTGGCAATAAAACGTGTTTGTTCTTTTTCCATTTCTGTCAGCATCGCGTTTACCATGGACAATTCCCAGTTATGCTGCGTTTCCCTACGATCGCCTAAAAATCCGTCGACCTCATCAATCAACAACAACACGGGCCGCTTCGCTGCTCCGCGAAACGTGTCTGTGATATGCTGTTCTGTTTGTCCTACGTAAGAGCCTAATAAGTCAGCGCCGGTAACAGCGATGAGATCAAGGCCCAGTCTTTCGGCAAGATATGCCGCATAAGCAGATTTTCCAGTGCCAGAAGGACCTGACAAAAGTATGCTCCATCCTTCTCCCCGGCGTAAACGAGAGGATGAACGATTTGTCTCCAAATCATGCAACTGATCCGCAAGTTCCTCAAGATTGGTATCCGTCCTGGACAATGCAGGATCAAAATCCCCAGCTTGCAGAATGATCTCGGTATCTGGCTGCCGGCCAGTTGCCCGAACCATATCTTCAACTAATCCCGATACCAGATCGGAATTTCCACCAACTCTTGCAGCGGACCTGATTGCTGCTTTGTATATTGCCGGCGTTGCCGGGATTGCCGACAATTGTGATGCCATTTCAGAAACATTATCTAGTTTTGGTTCTGCAACAATAAGCTTATTTATCAATTTCTTTCTTGCGCCGCGATCGAGGTGATCAAAGTGGATCGCCATATCCATTCGCCTGACAATAACTTCTCCTAATTCGCGGGCATTATTTACTATCCAGATATGCGCTCCCCGACCTTCCTCGACCATGTGGTTGAGCCATAATTTTGATCGGTGGTCCAATATTCTTGCGGCAAATAAGTCTTCAGCCTCATCGATGATTAGAACATTTCGCTGCTGCGTTTGAGTTAAGCGCCGGATTAATTGAAGATGATTGATACGTTCCTTTGGTGAGGGCTCACCTCCGTATTCATCCGACATTCCGATGAACACGGATTTCGCATTCACAGCCTGAGCCAATAATTTTGCAAATTCTGTCTTCCCGGTTCCGGGCGCGCCGTAGAGTAAGATATTGCACGCATGACCGCTATCCAATGAATGATCAATCAGTTTTGAGGCATTGTCTATTTTGTCCGAGAGAGCGGGAAAATCATTGGTGTGTAATATTGTTTTTCGTTCCGGCGGGATCAATGATTTTTCCATCTCAGCTCGCGTGCCGATATCTTCACGGAAAAGTCTCTGCGCCCATTCTGCCAGGTCAAGGTCTCCGTGCCTGACGTCCGTTATTAATCCCACTCTAAAAAGTTTATTCCGCGGCAGCAGAGCTGCTATCACCGTTTGTTTCGGATGCCCGGTTAGCAGCGATATTTGCATTTCCGTCCTGGTTAGGTGCCGGTCAAAGTCCAGAGCTGAGAAAATAGCCCCCCATTCGCCAAATAGTAGCCGGCGCGCTGCGACAGCTACGATATCATGCTCTACTGGACTGAGTTTTAATAAATCGGCGACAAACCTGATGCGCCTGTCGAGAGCGTTTTTGCCATTTTGTCCTGCAAACCGGAACAGTTCGCAAGATTGTAACAGCCAGTCTGTCACTTCCTTCTTGTTATCGGCAGAGCCAGTAAACTTTGGTAGCTTGAGGTCAATTTGGGCCGCAATCGTGGCAAATAACTCACGTAACGGATCCAGGGGCAGTCGAGTCAAAGTGGTGCTGATATTCGACATAGCGAACCCCAGTCGACGATATTCAATTTCGTCAAAAGGATCGGTTAAAGCATTGCTGAAAATGCCAAATCTTGTGGATGTTTTACAACTGGGATGAAGCGATTTTTTCATATTATTCTCCTGCGTGAGCTCAAGAGATAGCGATTATCTACGACATAAACGGGCGTAGTTTAGAACAGGCCAGTTTAACAGTTGCCGACCAATTATATGACGTTCAATTTTTTCTATGTCCAAATTTGACGCCATCGAATGTTATTGAGAAGGTGATCCCAAGATAGAAAGGAGAATTTTATCAACGAAATTCGCGCACCCCACATAGGTATATTCTGGATGATTAAATCCAATTTAGTTGCGACAGGATGCACACTGGAAAGCGGTGATCACGCAGCCGATTGGGTTGATTATCCCGGAGGGCACGCAAATTACTGGGAGAGGTGGCAGGATGCTGGGGAGAATTGGCTGCACGCCCATAACTTACCAGTCGACATTTTATCGAGCGAATATGACGATCATCCGCGAGGAAGGATATTATACGATCTTAAGTCCAAGCGGTTCATCCTATATGCTGACGAGCGGTTGCAAAACGCTCCAATGATACGGACAATTAAAGCCAAATTTGGGCTCCTTCGCGAGGCAGTAACAGTCCGCAGCGATCTGCACTATCGCGCGCCACGTTGCTGCTAGAGCAAATTTTTCTATATAGTAATTCCGGCACCCCATTTGTTTCACGCTCAATTTCAGACTCTCGGGAGCGTGTGCCTCGCTTCCGAAAGCGGATTTGCCCTTACAGACTGTTAGATCGCAACAACCCATCATTTCTGTTCAGTAACAGAAGTCGCTCATTCAGTATGATTAGACCGGGATCATTGCATCGATCAGTGCACGATTGGATGCTAGAAGTGCTGCATGAAAATCGAGGCCATTTGCAGCAATCACACCGGCTTGTGAAATCAGCTGCATCGCCATGCGCTCATCGCGCGCGCTGCCGGCGTTCGAGAAAATCGCGGCAGCAATGGTGCCCGATCGGCATGGTGGAGGGAGCTCTTCGTCAAGCACGATCGACGGGCAAAATCGAGACCTTGGAGCAAGGCGGAACAGGAACTCCTGCAACTCGCCGTTGTCGAGATCGTCCAGCCATCCTTCGATATCTATCATCTCATGGTAAGGTTCTTCGAGCAAGCCTGAGGCAGCGCCTAAAGGCAAGTCAGCGCCAGTCATGAACTCGGGAGTATAGTCGGGCCATCGTAGATAATCGTAGTGGAGATTATAGCGTTGTGGTATGAAGCTGTGCCAGCGGAAAGGCCGCATGCGGGCTTGAATAGCCAATGCGTCCAACCCCGAAAGCACTGGATAGCAAATCCCCATATCTTCCGCTGGGGCAGTTAGCCAGAGACCAGCTCCGCTGTCCGGACGAGGTTTGACTTTCAACCAAACGGGTCTCGGGACATCATACGTAAATGGCTTCCATCCAAAGCCATGGTATTCAGAATATGTGACCTCCGGCAACTTTGCTTTACGATCGTCTGGCGAGACGTTTTTCATAACGAGCCATTCGTAAATGAGCTCGTCATCTTCCGTTTCGCCATCCTCATATCGTTCTCGGCCGAACGGGAGATCGTCCAAGAAGTCGTGGGGAATGACAAAAATGCGGCTCTCGTGCCGATATCCAGCAAGGCCAAGGGAGATTGTGGGGAATTGCCAACTCTCGTCGGCATTTCGAGTGCTGGGCTCGAAGCGGTAGCTTTGATCGCTTCTTTGCCTATATAGAAAGCCCGAAACTTCCCCAGCCTTGCGTGAAGCTTCGCCTAACGGTCCTTTGGAGTAGGCATCCCCGTCATAGCGGTCATGGAGGCGGAGAGTGGCGTCGAAGGGGTCGACAGAATCCTCGTCGTCGTAAGTCGGCTTCACAAAATCGTAGGAGTGGATGGCAAATGGTGCCTGATCCATCGCTTCCCACAGCTCCCCAATATCGGTTTGAGCTTCGATGGCGTCGCAAATTTTGGCGGTAAGGGTAACCAAGAGAGTTTGCGCACTTTCTGACCGCAGAGGGGCAGTGCTGAGTGCTGGAAGATATGTGGTCCCGCGCAAGACGTCACGGCAACTTCGTGCGCGTTCTTTTTCCGAGGTGTTGCTTTCGTCCGGGAAAAGGCTCTTTGCGGCGTGCTCGATGAGAGCGGCCCAGTCAGCACCATTGCTGGCGACGGGATCGGGGGCCGTTTCGCCATGGAACAGAACATAGCGTTTGCGCTTCTCCCAACGGTCGCCGTTCCACAATGCATCAAACCATTTGTGGGCAACGGCCTTTGGCTGCTGTGGTGACAGCTTCTCGGCAATCTCACCAAGGCGCTTGGCGATAAGAATTGCGTCATCGCGATCGGTTCGTGGAGACTGGCGCAGCTCGTCCATTACCGATGGCTTAGCGTTCGCATTATTAGATTTTTCGAATAGGCTCGAAGCATCAATCACGTTTTTCATTCCGGTTTTCCTCAATGCAACCAGGCGACGGTGACCACCGTGCCGTTGCTCGCTTCGATGACATAGGCATTACGAAATTTTTCGAACGCACGCGCCTGTGAGCCGAGCAACTTGTCAGCTGCCGCCCAAGAGCGCTTGTCGAAGCGATACCGCAAAGTTCCGCTGCCTGACGGTGTTGCATTGGCGAAGTCCAATATGAGTTCGACTGCAGCTTCTGGGATGCAACGGCGCTGCATTTGCGTCTTGGCGTGGCGGCTGAGGCCGGGAGGGTTCAGCGTTGGATTAAGATAGTGCATAGCGAAGGTGACATCCTGTTGGTTTGTGATGCCCCCTTGTAGCGGTCGACCTGCCTGCACCTCACGGACAACTTGGATATATTTCTGGCAATATGCAATTATTTTATTGGCGATAATTCTGGCAATTATTTTGATGTCGGTCTCTTTTAAGAAACTGCGTAGCGTCAGCGACCTAGGCCGCGCCAGCGAGGCCGAACCGCTTGATGCAGAAGCACTGCGCCTCAAACGCGAGGTGTTAGGAGACAAGCATTCCGGCACGTTGCTAAGCTTGAATAACCTCTCGCATGTCCGTATGGATTTGCCTTCCCAGTCTCATTTGGCGGTAGAACCAGCGCGTTCTCTGATGAGCAATATTCGCGCTGCTCGAAAAGTTGCCGGCTATTTGTCGGCCCGTCCGAACATCATGTGTCGATCAGCCGCGAAGATCCCCGGGTAGGTAAGGTCGTTGTTCATTTCCCGCGCTTAGGATTTTCCGTCCAGAATTGACGCAATTTGCAGCATATCCTGTTGAGAATTTGAGCAAGTGGGAAAGGTTTTTGCCGCGGGTCGAGCGGCAGGATGCCACCTGTAACACACTAGGCAACCAGCACGACGAAAAACCGCGATTGGTCCCGACGTGAAAGTTCATATTTTGAACTAAAGTCAGGGCAAGGATGCGACATCGCCTTCGTTATTTTACAAGACGCACTAAAATTACCCAATGATTTGAATACCCGCTATTATTCCGTCGAGCTCACCAATCTGCGGTTTCTTGGGTTATCTGTCTAACCAGTCTGAGCAGACCAGCGCGAAGCGCTTCGCTATTAAAACCAACGGGACGACTAGAGTGGTTCTGTTCGTCGGACCTATTCATGAAATGTCTTGAGAGAGCACTAATCGACTTCGTCAAACTTTTCGGCATGAAGTTTGCAATATCGACCAGCGGTTCTTTTGTTCTTGCATCGACGGTAACTCCCTTTGACCGTAAGTCCACGGCCTTGTATTCTGGATGTTCCAGCTAAGCAGCGATGAGGCTCACGATTAGCCCATTTCTTCTGCGCCTTCAGTCTATTGATATTGTTTCGTCGAGAATGAAATTTCTCTGCCGACGAAAAAGTATCCCTTAGCGAAGAGAGAATCAATACAACCGCTCCTAAGAAGAGTCCCAAACGGATGGCTAGGGATATCGGTTTATTTTCAATTTCATATATAAAGTGACCGTTGTTCTCACAAAGATTTTCGATAGATCCAAATCCAATGTAGGTTTGGTTTGTGTGGGCATTGTAGGTATGTGTTTCAGCATATTGATGCCTGCAGTAATCTGATATCGGTAACATCGGTATGATACTTACGCATGCTAAAAATATGCCCGCGGCCAATATAAAACTAGGAAACAAACTGTCCTTGGCTTCGTGGTCTGTGTCAATGAACCTGTAAAGAAATAGCGCCGCTGCTCCAGCGAGTATTCCCAGTAACAAGCTGACAATCCCTGCAAACGTAAGAACCCAAGAAAAAACTAAAGCTCCAATGAACATTACGACAAGGACCCCAATCAGAGACCAAAACTTATCTTGCATCCTTCACTCCATTTTGATTTGTATTTCTATTTCCGAATATTCACGGCAAGCAAGCCAGTAAATTCTTTGGGTTTTGCGGGTAAGATCAATTACAACATTCAGCAATGAAGCATCCAAACATCAACTCAGCGGATCGAGGCTATGCCAACGAGCGTAATGAATCAACTTTCGACCAATTTTCCGAGTGGTCCAGTAGAATTTGGACCTAGGCAGCAAACTGAGAGCAACGCCTAAATGACGCCGATAAAGCCGTTGCTTGAGCATCACATCTTGATTAGGCTCGCAGTCAAACAGGGAGAGAAGATTTGCGTAAATTGATGCTTGTTCTGGCTTCTGCAGGTCTTGCAGCATGCAGTGACGGTTCTACTAGCGATAGCGACCCCAGTTACAGTCCTCCTGGTGAAAATTCTACCAGCGGAATGACCGCTGAACAGGAGAATAAATATGACAACCTTTCGTCTGAAGGCCAAGATTATGTCGATGAACAGATGAAGCAATACGATGAGCATTGCGCGAACTCGTCCGATTGTTAATCAGTTATCGGATTGTCGTTAAGCGCTGTTCACGCAACCCCACAAGGCTCCTAGTGATGGGTGAGTTGGTAGCGTCGACCCTCTCATTGGATCTGCGTAGGTTCTCAAGCGGCTAAGCCTGTCCTGAGGAGCCTTCGAACGCTGCGCCCTATGTTCTCTCGTTAGCAAGATAGCGTTCGGATATTGCACGGTGACACGCCATTACGGGTAACCAGCAGTCTGCATTCTGTGGAACATAGTCTGGCTCATCGTCCCAACCTCAAAAGCAATCCGTTAGTCGTCTGTCGAATTGGTATGAATAATCGCCCTAATGTCAGTGAGGTGCGTATTCGTGAAATAGATTGCTTCATCATTCCCGGCGAGAATGACCTCAAGATTGTTTTCCGCACAATCAAGTAGCAAATCGCTGATCATATCGACAGAGCCATGGGCGTGTTTAAACATGGCAGCGTGGTTAGGACAAAGAGCCAAGCGATTTTGATGATGTCGCTTATTTAGGCTTCGATCCAGTTGAACCTTTTTGAAATAATAGCGGCCATCATCGAGTTTGAATGGCAAAGGCGATTTACAAGCCCAACATATCATTTCGCCATCCGCGTTGGTATATTGGCGTTGGGTCAACTCGACTGCGGTTCTGCATCGAACGATGAGCGATATTTGAAGGATCGCTCGAATCCTCTGCGCGCCAGGACCCGACAGACCACAGTCACCCATTTGCCACCGGTCTGAAATGCGCCAGATTACAGATTTAGCCGCAGCAGCTCACGTTGCTGTAAACGAACTTATAATATCTATTGTTCAAAAGGATCATCTAATTAAAAATCTCTTCTGATACATGAAACATCAACTTGCCATTTAATGTGATGCATCATTAGAAAACAGAGTGCATGAGGACGCGGGGCCAATAGTCAGGATCTCGAATATTCATTGGGGTTTCTGAAACTTACGCAGTTTTCCAACTACTGCACTTTTCGGAATTTTGGGGGAGTCTGCAGTTGCGCCGACACAACGACATAATCGTGCACTCACCGTCTGATTTGGTTCGATATCTAGGGTGTGCCCATGCTACTGCTCTAGATTTGCTGCGCATGACCGATCCGGAAAAGGCGCCAAATCGCGCGGAAGACGACGCGATGGGAAAGCTAGTCCAACAAGCTGGGCTGGATCATGAAGATAATTACCGAGAGAAATTAACGAGAGATGGAACTCTTGTGGAGGTCCCCAGCGATGGCTCGCTGGAAACTCGCGCCCATTTGACCCGCGCGGCCATGGAATCAGGCGCGCGCGCAATCTTTCAGGCAGCGTTTCTCCAAGATCAATGGAGCGGATTTGCCGATTTTTTGATCCGTGTGGAGAAGCCTTCAGATTTGGGCGAGTGGTCTTACGAACCAGTTGATACCAAGCTCGCCAGGTCAGCTAAAGCGGCTCACATCGTTCAGCTCGGTCTTTACGCCCGGATGATCGCCAACGTGCAGGGAAGTTTTCCGGACCGCGTTCATGTCGAGCTCGGGAATGGGACGCGCGAAAGCTTTCGAATGGTCGATTTCGATCATGTTTTGGGAAACGCGATCCGCCGCTACCTAGCCTTCGTGGAACAAGGAGGGGAGAAAACGTCGCCGGAACCATGCGCTGCATGCCCATTGTGCCCATGGCGCGATCACTGTGCTTCAATATGGGAGGAGGAAGATCACCTCTCGCGCATAGCTGGACTGGGCAAACCGCACGCGCAAAAGCTACGCGATGCGGGGATTTTAACTGCGACTGCTCTTGCCAGTTCGCCCGACGATACGCGAATTGCGCGCATGGCACCTGCGACTTTTGCAAAATTGCAAGCACAAGCCCGGTTGCAGATCGCCCGTTGGCAAGGCGGCGAGCCCGTAGTCGAAACGCTCGACTTGGAAGATGCCCGTGGTTTTGCCAACTTGCCCGAGCCACATCCCGCAGATCTATTTTTCGATCTTGAAGGTGATCCGCTGGAAGAAGGCGGTCTCGATTATCTATGGGGAGTCCATTACAGGGAAGGCGGCAAACCCATTTTTAGGTTTCGTTGGGGTCATGAACATGCGGCAGAACGCCTAGCATTTGAAGATACATTGGATTGGATGGCCGAGCATCTGCAAGCCAATCCAGGCGCGCATATCTATCATTATGCTCCCTACGAGATTACATCGTTGCGCCGGCTTTCGACTTTGCATGCCAGCCGCGAGGAAGTCTTGGACAACTTGCTGCGTCAGCGCCGTTTCGTCGACCTCTATGCAGTATTGCGGCAGGCTATCCGCACATCAGAGCCCAATTTGTCACTCAAGACGATGGAAATATTCTTTGCCGAAGCGCGTGATGGTGATGTCACCAAAGCGGATCAATCGATCATCGAATATAAAAGCTGGAAGATGACCGGTGATGAGGCCGTCCTGCAGGGTATCTTGGAATACAATAAGGTCGATTGCGAGAATACCGAAGCGCTACGGGATTGGCTAGTCGAGCTTCGAATGCCGGACCTTCCGTGGAGAGCTTCTGGTCCTGCCGTTCCTGTAACGATCGAAAAGACGGAAGCGCGCGTAGAGGCGGAACTGCGAGCGGAGCGATTAGTCAAAGGGATTCATGCCGGAAATACTCCAGAGGGTGAGGAGGGCAGGGCACTAGTGGGGCATCTTACCCAGTTCCACCGCCGCGCCGATAAGCCTGCTTTCTGGGCGATGTTTGACCGCTGCGAGCGTGAGCCTGACGAATTGGTGGAAGATGGCGAGTGTATTGGGGCGATCATGCCAGATATGGATGATGTTGGTATCTGGCAGCGAGCGGAGAAAAAGAGCACTATCGCTAGTTACCGTTTCCCTCCCCAAGACAGCAAGCTGCGCGAAGGAGCGTCCGTGCTTCATGCGCCCACGCTCCAGAAAGTGGGCGCAATTATCGCTCTGGATTGCGAAGCGGGGACAACCGAAATCAAGCGCGGTAACAGCGCAAAAGGCTTTTGGCCGCTGGACGGCTCTTTGATCCCGGAACCTACAGTGCCAAACGCGATACTAGTAGCTGCGGTGCGCCGGGTCGCAATGGCCTGGGCCGGCATAGACGAAGACCAATGGCTGAACGGCTGCGTTGACCCTGATGGTCTTACAACGGATGTTAGCGCACTGCCCGACGCGCAGCCTTACCGTGCGCTACTTGATCTCATTGAACGGAACAAGCCTCGACTGCGAGACTGGCAGGGCGGCGGTCTGGTGCAAGACGGTGAAAGCTTGATCGAGGCAGCGACCCTGCGCTGCCTTGCGATGGATCACACGACTCTTTTTATTCAGGGGCCGCCCGGCACTGGCAAAACATATACGAGCGCTCACGTGATATGCTCACTGATCGCAGCTGGCAAGCGCGTGGGCGTGTCAAGCAACAGCCATAAGG
This sequence comes from Parasphingorhabdus sp., assembly GCF_036964565.1. Taxonomy (GTDB): domain Bacteria; phylum Pseudomonadota; class Alphaproteobacteria; order Sphingomonadales; family Sphingomonadaceae; genus Parasphingorhabdus. The sequence continues at coordinate 129,253 of NZ_JBALTN010000005.1, forward strand.
CAGTCAACAATCTACTCGCTAAGGTTGAGGATATCGCCGAGGAAACGGGGCTTTCCTTTTCCGGCGTCAAGAAATGCACGCGCGGTAACGAGGATCAACGTTTGAATGGGCGGGTCATTACCGACGTGGAAAGCGCCAGTGACGTTCACGACTATTATCCTGATCTGGTGGGCGGCACCGCTTGGCTATTCGCTGACAAGGATTTCGACCAGGAGTTCGATTATCTCTTTGTCGATGAAGCGGGACAGGTCTCACTTGGTCATCTTTTGGCTATGGGTTCGGCGGCAAAAAACATTGTCCTCGTGGGCGATCAGATGCAGCTAGCGCAACCGATACAAGGCTCGCATCCTGGCGAAAGCGGTCTTTCAGTTCTGGATTATCTATTGCAGGGAGACGCGACCGTTGCACCGGACAAGGGTATCCTCCTCGACACAAGTTGGCGAATGCACCCTCAAATATGTAGCTTCATATCGGAAGTCGTCTACGACGGACGGCTGAAAGCGCACCCTGACTGCGGGCAGCAGCGCCTGCATCTGGAACAGGGGCACGACCCTGTGCTAGCTGAACAGGGTCTACGATTTGTGCCGATGGAACATGTCGGTTGCGGCCAGCGCTGCGACACAGAAGTAAAACGCGTGAAGGAACTGGCGACTGCATTGCTCGGCACCAAATTTGCGAGACGAGATGGCAGCACCGGAAAAATAGGGTGGGACAATATTCTAATCGTTGCGCCATATAATATGCAGGTAAACGCGCTCGCAGCCTCGTTGCCCGCTGCTGCACGTGTGGGCACGGTGGACCGGTTCCAGGGGCAGGAAGCGGAAGTAGTAATTGTCAGTCTCACCACCTCGACGCCCGATGATCTGCCGCGCCATATTGAGTTCTTTTACTCCAAGAACCGGATCAACGTCGCGATCAGCCGCGCTCGCACGCTGGCGCTGATCTTGGCCAATCCCAAGCTGTTGGAACTAGACGCAAAAACTGTCGATCATCTGCGGTTGGTAAACACGCTAGCTTGGGTGGAAGAGGAAGGAAGCAAGTGAGAGAAGAACAATTCAAGGCATGGCTAAAAGGAAACCGGGAAGTCCGATGGCACGATTTCATCCCAAATGAGCAAGGTGCGTAAGCTGAGCCGTTACGCAAACGACCTGCAGCTTACCATCGCCCTAGACCTCTCATTGGCGGCGTAGGTGATTCATTAAAATGTGCCGGATGAGTGGATTATAGAATCACTGGTTCGGGACACCCACGGACCTAAAAACGCGGATTTACTTTAAAAGCATACCAAACACGCTTTGCAAAAATAGGCTATCGTCCTATTAACTTAGACAACCGAGGCTGAATAGATGCCAAAAATAATCTCTATAAAAATCAGAATTATAAATTGTATATTATGAGAGGATTGCTTGATATTGCCTAGCCATTCCAATGTTCAATATGCTAATCTCGGGCGGGCCAAAATTGAGGTCAGTTTCGATGAATAGTTCAATCGGCTGGATCCGGTTCGACCAGCGGGAATATGATCAAGCTGCCGAAGCCCGCGCTCTGCTGACGACGCCGGGTTCCCGCGACGAACTCGGCTTCGCCGGTATCCGTGATAGCTTTGCCGACGCAATGTTTCCAGGCACGAGCACCATCCAAACGCGAATGCGCTATGCAATTTTCGTGGGCTGGACTTATGATCGATTGATCCGCCTACCGTCTGCTGAGCTGATCAAGCGCGGTCGGAACGAGGAGATCGAAACGATCCGGCGGCTGGAAAAGGGGCGGGCCGGCAATGGCATAATCGGTTCCCGAGCCGGAGAAGACCTCATCAGGTTGCCCAGCATGTCCTATTGGACGCTGCTCCAGCAGTGGCGAAGTGCAGCGATCGGAGACAACTTGTTCCCCTCACGAATAACTTGGATGACAATGGACCCGTGCGAAAGGAAACGCTGGCCTCTCATGTCTGACACCGGGCCGCGGTCGTCGTTCAAGCAGTCGATGAATTTCATCCTGCCGCAAACCGAAATTGATTATCTCGCCGAAAGGCTTGCCGAGCGGGAGAAAGGGGGTAGCCGCAGCCTTTTTCACGAATTGCTCAAGGGTGATGCGCGGGTAACTAGTGAGTTTCCAGAACTGGCTGACATTGTAACCGACGACGTTCGCAACAGTGAGATTCTCCGGCGCGCACGGGCTTTTTCCGAACTCACCTGGGGTGCAAGCTTGGCATATAATATACTTCTACTGGAAAAGCGGTTGAGACAAGCAAGAGGCTCCGAGAAGACGGTCGAGGAAGATGAAGAATTGCTTGAAAGTCGACGGAAGGATTGGCTGGAATGGATTGAAACTGATCGTCAGACAAACGCAAGGATGGTTACAGACCCTAGCTTCTTCTCCTTGCCAAATTGCACTGGTGACAAAGCGATCGGGTTTGTGAACGAGTGGGCCGGACTATCTGTCACCCTGACCGAACCACAAGGCGCCGCTGCACTCATCTCGAAGCGTGAGGCGAGCATAAAGAGCAGGACACAGCAGCGTTTCTCGTCCCAGCGTGCGTTGTCCCGCTGGGGTGGCGCATCTGATATTACCGCCGCAGCGTTCCGATGGCCAACTGCACGCACTTTTCTCAGGGATCTGCGAGCAAAAGGTTTCCCCGCGACCACCGACGAGGTAGCATGAACCAAGAAGACCCCTTAGCCACCGCCTTTGGTCCTGCAAACGTAACGTTCTTCACGCAGCTACTGGCACCGCCTGAAGGCATGATTTTCCAACAGGCGGTGGGCACCACATTTACGCTCGATTTGGAAACGGCCCTTATACCCCCACTCATGGTCCTTGGGCTTACTAAGGGAAACGACGACGCTCGGTCGCAGGGTGCAAAGCTCGCACTTAACTTGCGCCATGCAGTTGAAAGGATGACTGTATTTATGGAAGCGGGCCATTTATCAAGCAGGCGCGCCGAAGATGAGATCCATTCGCTTCTAGCACCAATGCTACGGGAAGTTCTGGTCCCCAAATCGAAGGGGGGGCACCGTAGTTTTCATCCCAAGGTTTGGGTGGTGCATTACACGGGCACCGAACCTCGATCCGCAGATGTGGTGCGCGTAATTATATCTTCTCGGAACCTGACCCGGTCAATGTCGCGTGATGCGATGGTGATGCTCGAGGGAAAAGTGGTGAATCGACCGCAGTCCCGCAATGCACCGATCGCTGACTTTTTGCGCGCTTTACCGCCCATCGTTGTTTCACAAGGTGCCGAAGGAGAACCGGCTGCGCTGACTAGCGCCGCTATTGAGACCTTAGCGTCGCTACTCGAGCGGACCCGTCTGGAAGCTCCCGAAGGGTTCAAGCTCGAAGGGTTCACTTTTTCCGGCCCTGGGCGGTCGACCAACTGGCGGCCCAAACCCTGTGACCGCCTCACAGTTATTTCGCCATTTTGTGATGAGGAAACGCTGAGCGAATATGCGGAGACCTGCGGGGCTCGAAACCTCTTGCTTGTCAGTCGTCAAGGAACACTTGGAGGGCTGCCACCTGACAACTTATCGGGAGGAGAAAATTCTTGGAGTGCTTACGTTTTCGATGAAGCCGCAAGCCCCGACGAGATCGACGAAGCCACTGATGCCGAAGCGCAACATACATCACTCGCAGAACGCAGTGAGCAGTTGCACGCCAAAATCTTTATAGAAGAGAGCGGTGCGTCCCGAACCCGGATCACGGTTGGATCGGGCAACGCGACGAACCCGGCCAAAGATGGTCGCAACATCGAGATTTACGCAACGCTCAGTAGTCCGGCAGATGAAGAACATTTGGTGCCTAATTTCGATGAACACGACACCCCAAACGGATACAGGGGCTTCGCCTCATTACTTAGGCGCTTTGAGCCATTGGGCTCCACCGAAGACGAGATGTCGGAGGAAGAGGATGAGTTTGATCCTACAATGCGTTTTGCCATCTACGAACTGCTCAACCGCCATTTCACAATGCGCTTCGACCCTGATGAGCTCACCAACCTTTGGATATGCCGCATTGAGTGCGTTTCTACTCCAGATTGGATGGTCATCGGCGATATAAACGTGACGGTGAAGCCCGCGACCGGCGCTGATGACGCGGCTATCGATGTGACTGGTTGGAAGAAAGGTAAATCCCAGGAGTTTGCGGCCGTTCCGGTAATCGAGCTGTCACCATTTGTAACGGTCAGGCTCTTGCGCGCACAAGGCGGGGAAGAGACCTTAACGACTCAGCTCGTGCATTCGGGCTTCCCACAAGACCTGCATATGTCTGCGGTGATGAGGCGCAAGATGCCTGCTGCTTCCGATTGGCTCGAAGCTCTTGCTGCAGCCCTTGGTCAATCGCCAACGTTTGGAAGCGGAAACACCGGATTCTCCTCGGGCGGATCCAGCGAATGGGGCGTTGGTCTGTCGCTGAACATGCCCCTGATGGAAGCGCTGATCAACAACCTCGGAGATACTGAGACGTTATTGGCATTTGATAGAACGATGACGGCGTTTGGGCAGGCCATCGCGGACGTTGGTGATGACGTTGAGAATAGAGCGGCGCTTGATCGACAAAAGATGCTGCACCGTGAGCTTTCCGATTTCTGGGAGGTATTCCTGCCATTCCTCCCGGTAGGCCTTAATGAGGGTGAAGGACCAGTATGAATACCAAGGCCAATTATCTAAAACCTTTTCAGGAAGCGACAGTCGAGCACGCTTTCAGGCGTCTATACCTGGACGATGATGCGACCACCCATTTCCTCGTTGCCGACGAGGTTGGGTTGGGAAAGACGATGGTCGCGCAAGGCGTCATCCGCGAAGCTGTAGCCCATCTTAAGGCGATAGGCACGGAAAGCATAGACATAGTCTACTTGTGCTCAAATCAAGCGATCGCCCGACAAAATCTGCGTAAACTGCGGAAAGCCCTGCCAGATGACGCAAGTGTTGAACCGAGGCGCGCGGACCGGATGACCCTGATGGCTTTGGAACTCGGCGACAAAAGCAGTGCGGGCAAGGTCAACTTCTTCCCTCTTACTCCTGACACGTCGTTTAAGATGGGCAATGCAATGGGAAAGCGTGAAGAGCGGCGTTTTCTCTACTATTTTCTCAGAAATTGCTTTCACGGCAATTATTCCTTCATGCGCGAGCATGCGCAGGGCCTTCCGGGCAAGTCGCTAATGAGAATGTTGAAGGGTGGGGTCCGAGGTCGTGACACGGATTGGTATAGTGATATCGCTGATGATGAGGATGACGCCGAAACTGCCGTGGGCAGACTGGGCGATCCGAAGGAGATTATAGGCGACCTCCATGGCAGGTTTGCCGCCGTCGCAGCACTTTACCCAACGCCCTGGAAGTCGATAGCTGATCCTGAGCTGGACCGAGAAGTCCGCCAATTAGTGAAGGAGTTGCGACTACGCATTGCGATATCCTCTGTCAGGCTTCTTGAACCCGACCTCATAATCATGGACGAGTTCCAGCGGTTCACTAAATTACTCGGGAGCGACCGGGGAAACGTAGTGGCGCAGCTCGTCCATAAGCTCACGAGTTTCCGCGACGAAAAGACAGGAGAGAATGTGCGGATGCTGCTCTTGTCTGCCACGCCATACCGCTATCTAACCCTTGCAACTGATGGTGATGACGGCGACGCAGCATATGTCGTTTACGGAGAGGATACAGAACCGGCGAAGCAAGAGCCCGAAGGACATAAGGAGGATTTTGAAGGCACCTTGAGGATCTTGTTCTCACATCGACCGGAGATCGTGGATGAGGTGATGGCCGAACTAACGCGGTTGCGCGCAGCGCTGCTGGGCATGCCTGATACCTTTGTCGACGGTGTCAGTGCGCGTATTGCGGTGCAAGAGAAACTCTCAAGTGGCATCGCCCGCACGGAACGTGTCGACTCGTTGCTCGAACGTGACTCCATGATTCAAGAGATTCCCGTAACTGTAAATTTGGAGACCGAAGATATTCGCGATGCCGAGTTGCTACAACAACTGGCAGTGGCGGCTGGATCGCGGAATCCGATTGAGTTTTGGAAATCTGCTCCGTATCTTCTAAATTTTATGAATGGTTATGCATTGCTCGATGAAATCGAACAATGCCGCGATGAAAACGAATTGGCTGGGAAGCAGCACGGTGATCGGGTTGGCGATAGGGCCAAGATCGTTCGCAGATTGTTGAGAACGATCGCAAAGCGAAGCATCCAGCCCGCTCATCTTGTGCGTTACGCACCGATTCCGGCCAGAAATGGTCGAATGCGGGCACTTTTGCGCTACGCATTCGACGGCGTAGATAACAGCGATAAAGGTGATATCACCTGTGATATCGGTGAGAGCCGTAAAGCCTCAGGCGAGTCGGCTTTGGCGGGCCGATTGTGGATGCCTCCAGCGCTGCCTTACCACTCCCGGATCAACAAGAAATCATCGGAAGAAGATACTGCGGATTTTTACTTTCCGAAGCCGGAAGAGGTGAGCAAGGCTCTGGTCTTCTCGTCGTGGCAGGTGGTGCCAGACACTGTCGCCGCCATCGTCAGCTATGAAGCGGAAAGGCGGACTTCACTGAGGAAGCAGCCCTACAAGAGCTACGCCAAAGCTTCAGGGATCGAAGATTCTGCTACTCAAATATTGAAATACCCATCACCAACCTTGGCTCGGCTTATCGATCCACTAGCCATGTGTTACGGCGACAATCGGCTGCATACGCTGGAAGAGCAAAGGCGGCACATCGTCGCTACCTTGCGGCAAGAGTATCCAACCAAACGACGCAGCAAGAATAATCAAAAAGGGCAAGTGGAGCAGATATGGGATGCTATTCTATCGGATGACAACTTGTCTCACGCATCCGAAAGCCGTCCCGATCTAATCTCGGCCCGAAGTAATAAGGCCAGGCTCTCTAACGACCGCGGGCTCAAACTTCTTACCGATTTTTGTTTGGGCAGCCCAGCGACCTGCGCGCTCAGATCCTTGATGCGTGTTACCGGCCGAGATGGTGGGGACTTAGTAGCTGCCGCGTCGAAAATCGCTGCCGATATAGTGCGACTTATGACTCGGCCGATCAATGCCGCCCATATATTGGACGAGCGGACGGACAAGAGCACGCCCTCGTGGATGGCGGCTCTGCGCTTTGCTACGAAGCACGATCTGCAATCCGTATTGGACGAGTGGTTTCACATCTTAGCCAACGACGCCACGGACGACGACGGCGTGAACGTCTGGAAGATCGCAGAAGCAGTTCAGCAAGCCCTGTCCGTGACGCCTTCAACAGTCACGGTAAGGAATGTTGCGAACTGGAGCCGGAAACGCATTGATGGAGAATCCGTCAGCGCAAAAAACTTCACAATGCGAGGTTATTTCGCAATGCGCCTAGCGAACGCTCAAGGAGAAAAAGATGACGACGGCAACAGGGTTGGTCACGTCAAAGATGCTTTCTGCTCACCGTTTGCGCCGTTTATCTTAACCACCACTTCAATTGGACAGGAAGGTTTGGACTTCCATCCTTACTGCCATCGAGTGTATCACTGGAACATACCCACCAACCCTGTGGATTTGGAACAGAGAGAGGGCCGGGTTCAGCGTTATAAAGGCCACGCTCTGCGGCTGAACTTGGCTGAAGCACATGCTGATGCCCTAGCTCCAGCGATAAGAAGTGAGCAGATGATTGATCCGTGGGAGGTCATGTTCGAAGCAGCAGAAGCGACAATTATCGGCGGCTCAGTGAGCGAAGGCAGACGGGACGGTCGCGCGCCTTCATGGGTGTTATCAGGACGCCACCGCGTCAAACGCCTAGCGCTTATACCTCCCTTCAGCCGAGAGGCTGCCGGTTACCAAAAGGTCCGGGACGATCTCACGCTTTACCGATTAGCCTTTGGGCAGGTGCGGCAAGACGATCTGCTAAGGCACCTGAGCAACCTAAAATCGGAAGGTCAGATGGACCCGGATCGAAGTGACGAATTGCAGATATCTCTCAGACCGAAATGAGCTCATATTGCGACCGGAGTTTCCCAACATTTTGATTGCCCGTTGTTATTCTGTTGGCCGCACCAGTTTTTCTGCCATTTCTTGGGCTAAAGCCAGTTGGAACTCCGGTGTTTCTTGGGTCCAATCAAGGAGAACATTTTGCTCCAAATTACTCAAAACGGTTAGCCGGCCGTAACCCGTTGAACACACCGAATAGGGTTTGTTAATTTTGCTTACGGTTAGAAATGTAGTGCCGTTCGTTTCCGCAATCATTTAGCGAGAATACTGAGGGTTATTTCATTTTTTAATAACTACTTGGCGTCCTATATCATATGTAAAGGCGCGTTTTGAAATTGGGTGGGGCGGTATGAATAGCAGTGACGAGTATCAAGCCGCGTTAGATAACTGCGGTGCGGATCTTATGAAGCTGAAGCGGCTATTTGGGTTATTGCAGAATGCCGAGGGTGATTGGTGCGGAAAGGCGCGCTGGCAAGTAGCTTTTAGAATGCGCAAAGCGCGAACCTCTCTCCCCCCTGCTGACGGCCGCCCGTTATACGCATACCAATTCCAGCTCGAACAATTCGAGTATTGGCAGGAAACTTTAACAAAACAGGTCGCATCCGGAAAAATGCCGCACGCAGGTGCGTTCGTTCTGTGGGCTGCGGAATGGTTTCGGCGATGTTATCGCGGCGACGTAATTAAGTGGGATGCACTTGGCGAACAGCTAGGTCTGGATTTAACACAACTCGGCTGGCGTAACCTTGCGGATAAAGGGTTGCAATATTGGGGTTTGCGCCCGGTCGTTGTAAACGGAATGAATTATCGTCTTGTGGCAATTGCTAGGCAGGCTGGTTTTCCCGTGGCAGCGCTGGCCGATGGACAAGGCGGTTGGGCCGAGAGTTATCTATCGGGTCTGGTTGGTCAGTTATTGGGCGCCGCAGTCATTCGCGAAGATACTGCAATTCGCATTGCTGAAAATCTTAGCGATAGGGTTCCAGTTAGCTGGCGCAATGCAGAAATGCAGGCGGTTTGCGCAGAACTTGCGAGCGTCGTTGTAAGCCTAAGGCAAGAGGCGGACGAGGGCGGTGCGGGCTCGGCGGCCTTGGTATCCAGTTGGCTGATACAGAACCGGCCAGACTGGCGCGACACCCTTCCGCTCCGGATGGAGGGGCAAGCATCCGCGCTTATAGATAAATTGCTGACGGCGAAGGCTATACCAGGCGCTGGCGGCTCCGTGCGGGTGCGACGCTTTGCGGATGTAGATGATAAAGGGATTCGCCAGGGTTTAGTCCTGGATTTGAATGGAAGCTTGAAACTGCGTCAAGCGCAACAGGCTGCTGTCGATGCCGATGGCGGCATCGCACGGTTGCGTTTGTTTGCTGCTGGTGAACTAGCGCAAACGGTAACCGGAGAGCTGGCGATGTTAGACGCGCCGGACAGGCCTTCGGATGGCTGGCGGACAAGGCTCACTCATCGCACGGCGCAGCATGACTATGACTTCGAAAAGCCGGTCAACGTGGAACTACGTGCCGATGGACAGCGTATAGGCGCGCCGTTTGAATTGGGGGGTGGGGAACCGGTGAATGACGGTTTGCGTATTTACGAACTGGATCAGGATGCGAGGAGCAACGAGGGGCGGCTATGGCTTCGCAGCTGGAGTTCGGGCGCATTCAAAGCGGAGAAGCTTATAGTCGAACTGCCGGATGACTGGTTATGCGTTGAAGATACAGCGCAGGATGAAGAAAACAACACTGTATGGCGGCGGATTGCGGGCCGGACCTTTTGGCAAGTGACAAGCCCATTTATTGCGGAAAATTCTCAGGGCGACCGTTACCTGATCCGTCCAGGTCAAGATGCTGCGCATCGGGATGCCCTGCATCTTGACGGACGGCATGTGAATGGCGTTCAGACGGGGACCGGTTTACCACTGATTGCTGGTAGGCCCACTGTTCAGCTTACAGAGTCGAACCGAATGCGGACGATCGGAGGAGAGAAAATCGGCTGGAGGCAGCTTGGCAAACGGGACTGGAAGTCTTGCGCGCAGCCAGCCCCCTTTGGAATTATTGAGTATGGCTGGCGCGATGGATCAACCGGCCATCTACGTGCGAAAAGCAGTGCAATGCTATTGCCAGAAAATTTCGCAGTCGAGATGCAGAAAAACGGGGACATTCTGAACATACATCTGTTGGGTTGGGCGGGGCATGCGGTTTTATCCAATTCCATTGATTGCGACATGAATAAATGGCGGATCAACCTTGCCAATATGGAGCGGGACCGCGTGGATCTTGTGCTATCAAGTGACGCTGCAACAGATATCCACCTAGAAATTCCTTTGCCCATCGTTAGTTGGATTGCCAAGCAGGACGGGCAGCTGCTCCCCCGCGATAGTGTAATCTCCATAGCCACGGTGAACCGGTATGTTGCGCGCAACGATCGTTTTGAACTGATCGGCGAAGTTCTTGCTGCAAACCGGTCGCCGCACCGTAATACAGCTATGGGAAGAGGTGTTGGTGTCAAAGCTGGCGTAGGTCGTATCTGGCCCGGCAGCAGCGACATGAGCTTGTCGGTAATTCGGGATGATATTGCGCGAATGATCCGCCCGTTAGGCATAGATCATACAGTGCAGCTAAACTTTCTCGACGGCCTTTCGAACCAATGGTATGTTCAGGAGTTCGAAACGGAGATTGAGGAGCGGGATCTTCGTGGCTGGTTTCCTGTATCGTCGTGCGGCGAAGATAATCTGATGGTGCGTGGCCGCAAGTTGACGGACCCGGCACGCGAACATAAGTTTGGTGAATATACACTGGCTGACACAGTCCATATGGTGCCGCTGCCTATCCCGCGTTTGAGGGAACAGTGGCTAATCTATCTGTCAACCGATGACCGGGTGCTTTCGCGCCCTATTGTGATCGGAACGCCCGCGCTGAACCCTCAAGCGCACAGCCGTCTCGGGCGGGTAATGGGATTACCTTACGAAGAGTTGGATGAGGCGCTCAACTGTTTTATCCAGACGATCTTGGACGACCCGTCGAGCAAGTCCGCACAGGAGGACATTCGTTCCGTTGTAGACCTTGCTCATTCGCTAGGCGGCTTACCCCCGATGACCTTTCTAATATTCGCGCTAATGAATGAAAAGTCCGAACTCGGTCCGCACCTGCTTATGCACGCAGGCGAAAAAGAAATGGCGAGTATCGTCGCACTGGCTGACGGCTTGTTGTTCGACTGGGCGACGGTTCCTAAGGGTAGCTGGCAAGCAGCGCATGACGCAGCGGGCATATACTACATGAACAACTTGCCCGAAATGCCGGGCCAGTCGCCGGTGGAACGCGGCGAAATGATTCTAGATATCTTGCGCGAGCAACAGGAAGCGATTGTCGATGCACTACCCTGGCTGGCGGGCGTTTTCCTCAATGATGTCGTGGACGTTAGTTTTGATGATATTTGTGACCGGCTGTTCGATCGTTCACGGGACAGGATTGATCGGGACAGGCACAATCCATTTCGCCCTGAACTTGACGCCCTTCACGTCGATCGGCGTTTGAGTCCAGGTCTCGCTCGCGTATGTGACGCGCCCTTCGCTGCTGCGCTTTCGGCAGCCGGAAAGCTGGAGCTGACACGAGCCCAAATCATGACGCTCAAAGATGTGCGTGAAAACCATCCGCAGTTTTTTGGCGAGGCCTATAGCTTCGCCCTTGCAAGTCTATCGGGAGAATAGCCGTGAATAGCATGATTGATCCATTCGCTGTCGATGCAGAATTGCGCAGCCATCTTTCTGAAGCGCTTATCGCGCAAGGCGGTTTTGGCAACACTGACCTGAATAGCTGGCTACGCGAGAGGCTTAGCGGGCAGGTAATGGACAAAGGCGCATTACTGACCGATCCGGTTGTCGAAGCAGCAGCGGAATATCGGTCATCGGGATTTACCCCGGCACAGATGGATAAGCTGTTGTGTGCCGAAACACGCGACGCACTTTTGGGCATGCCGGGTGACGAGCATCGATTTGATTATCCTATGTATACCCATCAGCTAAAAAGCTGGGAAACGCTGTCGCATGAGAAGAGGCGCTCGTTACTAGTCGCGAGCGGAACCGGGTCGGGGAAGACCGAATGCTTCATGGTTCCGATGCTGGATGACCTGGCGCGTGAAAGCGCAGAACAGGGTAACAGAACGCTGACCGGCGTGCGTGCCATAATGTTATATCCGCTTAACGCGCTAATCGCGAGCCAAAAGGAGCGGCTTGACCGCTGGACGAAGCCATTTGGCGGGCGGATCCGTTATGGTCTTTATAATGGACTTATGCAGCAAGGAAAGGCCGACGATTTACGCCGGGCCTATGCTGAAGCGCCGCAGGAAACGCGCTACCGCAAAGATCTGTATGAAAACCCACCACCCATTCTGGTGACAAACAATACTATGCTGGAATATATGACAATAAGGAAGCAGGACCTCCCGGTCTTGAAGGCCTCAGCCGGCAAACTTCGCTGGATTATAGTCGATGAGGCGCATAGCTACATCGGATCATCGGCGGCGGAATTATCGCTATTGCTACGCCGCGTATTGCAGGCGTTTGAGGTGGAGGCATGTGATGTTCGTTTCGTTGCTACATCGGCGACGATCGGAACGGAGGATGATGCCGGACGGGCGGCTCTGCAAAAATTTTGGGCTGATATCGCCGGTATCGACCCGGAAAATGTAGATGTCATTTTCGGAGAACGCGAACCGTTCCTCTTCCCGAAAAAAGACAGTGCAGAGGCCAATAGTTTTGAGGCTGCTTTGCCCGCTATTCCAGCGGAAAAACGATATACTGTAGCCAAATCGCTCGCCGAAAATCTTCGTGCTGGGCCGTTGCCGCTGGCCGATATACATAAAAGTGCGGGCGGCGATGGCGCCGCCCTGCTGCATGGTTTTGCAGGCGAAAATACGGATTTGCCATTATTGCCAATGCGCGTTCATAAATTTGTTCGTGCGGTGCCAGGTCTTTGGTCGTGCACAAACAATTTATGCACGGGCGAGCGCGCAGAAGGCTGGCCCTTTGGCGCAATATTGTTTGAACGAGAGGAAGTCTGCCCGCATTGTGCATCGCTGGTATTGGAAATTCAAGGCTGTTCAAACTGTGGGGAGGCGATGCTTTTAGCCCATGAGCAGGGCGGAATATTGAGTCCCGTGAAACGGCAGGGGCAGGGGGATGAATTTTCTGACGGCAGCGAGGGCGACGATTTGTCAGGTGTCGAGGGCGAGGATGCACCGCGTCAGGAAACCGGACGCGGCTATGACATCATGATCGCTGGGCGCGCTGTAGAGGGTGCCCGGCAGCACGGGTTTGACCATTCCACCGGGATACTTAGTGACCGCAGCGCAGATGACGGTATTTGGATCGCACAGGCAGCGAGTGACCCCTGCAAAGTATGCGGCAATAAAGGCGGTATCGGCTGGCCGCCCTATCGTTCGTGGCGCTTTGGCATGCCGTTTCTGGCGCAAAATTCCGTCCCACTGATTGTCGATGGCGTGAGCGCTATGCCGAAACCCCATGACAATCCGTTGCCAAATGATGGCCGGCAAGTCATCAGCTTTACCGATAGCCGGCAGGGCACGGCGCGTATGGCTGCACGTATCGAAACCCAGTCGGAACGCAATTTCGTCCGCGCCTTTGTATATCATGCTGTGCAGCAGGCAGGAGAAATGCCGCAAGATGCTGCGGATCAATCTGAACTGGAGGCACAGCTTACACAGATGAAAGCCGCTGGAATTACGTTCGGTCCGGCCGTTGAGTTTTTGGAAAAGCAGCTGGCAGAAGCCGCTATCCTACCTCCAGGCCGGCTCAGCTGGAAAACAATGGCAGAACGCCTGGCGCGCAGCCCTATTCTCGAACATACCATACAGCAGGTTTGGGATCAGGACCGCGAGTTGCAGTTTATAGATAACCCGGGCCGTCTCGCCCATTTTCTGTTGCTGCGCGAGCTGGGACGCCGTCCTGTTCGCGCCAATACCATCGAGACGATGGGCCTTGCCCGCTTGTCCTTTCCCGTCATCGAGAAATTATCGGAAACCAGTCTGCCAGAATCTTTTCGCCGAGCCGGCAGATCACTCGCCGACTGGAAAGACTATCTTTATTTCTTGGTTGATCAATTGCGAGGAGCCTTTGCGATACGTATGAACCGCGAGGAAGAGCATTGGCTTCCGGGCGGGGCCTACACAGTTCCAATCATTCGTTCAGAAGAAGAAAGGATCGGCAAACGGGACTATCGCTGGCCGGCCGCCAAGGGTCACGGCAATGAACAGAATGCCGTTAAGGCACTCGCTCTGGGCCTCGCGCTGGACCCGCTGGACCCGGGTGACAGGAATGAAATCAATGACACGTTGACAACTGCCTGGACCGCACTTCGTCCCCTGCTGAGTGCCGGCGACACCTATGCACTTGATTTAGCGCTGTCTGATATCGAGCAAATGTATGAAGGCTGGCGCTGTCCGATTTCGCGGCGCATCGTGCCGCGCCTTGTATTTGGTCGTTCACCCAACATGATTGCGCATCCCGTTCGCGAAGGAGATTCTCAGCCTCGCCATATTCACATGCCGCGGTTGCCATTGACATTCCCTCGAACTGCCGACGAAAAAGCCGAAATGTTGTCTTTTGGAAAGACGAACGACATCATCAAATCTTTGCGGCACGATGGGCTTTGGAATGCCATCCACGACCGTATGCTGGTCAATGCTCCTTTCGTGCGCGCTGAAGAACATAGCGCGCAGCAGCCCGCCTGGCGATTACGTGATTTTGAAGCGCAGTTCAAACGCGGCGAAATCAATATGCTTGCCTGTTCGACCACCATGGAAATGGGCGTTGATATTGGCTCCATCGAGGCGGTGGTGAATACCAACGTTCCGCCTTCAATCGCCAACTACCGTCAGCGCGTGGGACGTGCGGGCCGCCGGCGTCAAGGCTATGCATTCTCGCTTACAATTGCGCGCGATACACCGCTGGACCGAGAAACTCTGCGCGATCCCGGAGCTTATCTTGCGCGGCAGTTGCGCGCTCCGAAAGTCACGATGGATTCTAGGCCCATTGTGCAGCGTCATGCCAACGCTATGCTTCTGGCAGTCTGGCTAGCCGAAAGCGGCGGCCAGCTTATCCGCATTGAGGCAGGAAGGTTCTTCGGATGCGGGTCGGATCTTCAGCCGCTTGATCAGGATGAGCGCTCGCCGTGCAGTGAATTTATCGACTGGCTGGCACTAACACAAACTAAAATGGCGATGGAACCGAAGCTCGACAAGTTGGTGCGCGGCACTATTTTGCAAGGTGACAGACAAATTCTATCCAGTTGTGCTCACGCGTTTGAAACGGAAGCCGGAAAATTCATTGCGATATGGGATCGGTTCCGTGAACAAATGAAAGAGGTCAAGGCCGAAGCGCAGGCTGCCATTATGCATCAGGCATCGCGCGTCTGCCGGGAATATCTCCTAAAAGAACTGGCCAATCGAGCCTTGATACCGGGTAGCGGTTTTCCAACAGCGGTCGTGCCATTTGTCACCACCTGCCGCTTCAATAAGGATAAAAATAGCAGGAATTCAGGCCAGGACGAGAGCCCCCGTAGCAAGCGGTATGATTATCCTTCGCGAAATGCAGACATTGCCATCCGCGAGTATGCTCCGGGTGCGCACGTCGTTGTCGATGGTCTTGTATGGACCTCTGCAGGGGTAGCTCTGACTTGGAAGCGTCCTGTGGATGATGCTGACGCACGCGAAACACAAAGTTTTAAAAGGCTGTGGGCGTGCGGGAAGTGCGGGGAGCATGGCACTGGTTTCGAAATACAGAAGCTGTGCAGCGTATGCGGCGAAAGTTTGACCAACGATATGGAATATTTGGAGCCAGCGGGATTTCGCGTTGATTGGCTCGCAACGCCTAATGCCGACACCGACCGCGCTGAATATATCGAACCGGAAGACCCCTTAATCTCTGCGCGCGAAAGCGACTGGCAAAATCTGCTCGATCCGCGTGCCGGGAGATATCGCGCTTCGTCAGTTGGGACGGTTTTTCATTATTCACGCGGGCCAGGGAAAAGCCGATACGACCTCTGCCTCGACTGCGGCCGCGCCGCGCCGCATACCGATAACGGTATACCAGCTCTGGCGGACCATGACGCGCTCACGCCCATGAAGGGACATGCGGGACGTTGCAGCGGCAACGATCGCAGTTTTGCAATCAAGCGTGGTATCGCGCTTGGTTTCGAGGTGCAAACAGATGTGGCCGAACTGCAGCTTTCCGGGTTCCTTAAGCAAGGGACTGCATTGGCGCTAGGCTCTGCTTTACGCGAAGCTCTCTCGAGACAGCTAGGTATTGAAACACGCGCACTTGGTTTGGGCGTGCGGAAAAGTGACGGTGACCTTGCCGAACCCGTTTGGTCGGTATTGTTATATGATCAGGCTTCGGGCGGAGCGGGCTATGCTCCTCGACTTTTTGACGATATCGGTTTGATGTTGATTGAAGCTCGCGGGATATTGCAATGCGATTGCGAGAAGGCCTGTTCAGCCTGTGTCCTTGCTCCGGACCTGTTTGCAAAACAGGAAATATTGGACAGGTGTGACGCGTTGGATTGTTTAGATGCTATTCTAGAGATTGTCGCCGAACCGGACGCTGCGGACCGCGCTTTTCCCGATGCGAAGCTGTCGCGCAGGGTGGCCGACGATTTGGTGATGCAGATGGCAACAACCGAACGGTTCATCTTACCAATATCGACTTCTTTCGATCTTTCCGCACTGTCCCGCGAGCCATTTAGCACGCTATTTCATCAGGCGGAGCGATACGGAACAGGGCGTGCATTGTTGCTCTCACCTAATACGATAAACGATACGGACGAAGCCTTCCGCCGGGGTTTGCAGAAATTGGCGCATCGCTATGAACTGGATTTGTTTGTTGGTTCGTTGGACGATGCTGCAAATGGCGCATTGCCGATTGCTATATCCCAAAATTCGGAGCGGGTTACAGCGTGGTATTGCCGAGACGGGAATGCAGCGATTCCATCCGCGCAATGGGGTCTGGGAGATGCCCGTCCCGTCGTGAAGACCGCCGCGATAGAATTTCCAGCTGCGACCTTAATTTCTCCAGATTATTTTGATTTTTCTAGTAATTCGTCAAGCGCTTTGGAAGTCATCGCTGCAGGACAAGGCTGCGCGGCCATGAACTTTGGCAATTATTTTGTCGAGCAGCATCTACGCGGTTTGCTAGAAGATATCGGGATGTGGAAAACTGCGGAGTTGATCAGCATCAAATATTCTGATCGTTACCTGAAGGCACCTCTGCCAATGTTATGCGCGTTTAAGACATTTGGCGCGCTGCGCGAGGCTTTGTCTGCAGGAAATGCAGTTATCCCGCTGACACTGAGTTGTGATCGGGCCAGCAACGACCGCGAACCATTTAAAATCTTCCACGATTGGAAAAGTGACGAAGCGCAGGATGCAGTCGCTGAATGTCTGGCGAATGAACTTGATTTTGAATTGACGATAGCGAACGAGCGTGCATCTCATCCGCGGCATTTGCAGCTAGCTTTTAGCAATGGCAATAATGTCAGTATATATCTCGACCAAGGGTTTGGGCAGTGGGATGCTAGCGGTAACGTGCATTTTAATTTCTTTGAAACTCCGGAACAGCAAGCCGCGAGCATTTTTGCATTTAGGCCTTATATCGGAAGTAATAGTGAAAGCTATATCGCGGCAAAGCTTGTAACATGATATTTGGAGGGACACAGGACAGGGGATAGAATCTGCCTTCCTCATCCTCATAGCGGTGTTATCTAGACTGCTGATCACCTCCGTTTCGTAAACACGCTCGCCTGGGTGGATGGACGCCATTGCAAATATGCATTCGGAACGGTCTACGTTGCGTTGACTGAAACATCCCTACAAACCCGTCTTAGACATTAGTTGCATTCATCAGTATTCGAGTTACAACCATTTGCAAATTAAGTGGTTTCTGGACTTACTATTTTCATGAATAAATAATGTTGGTTAGCCAGCAGCCAACAAAGGGAGGATATTGATATGCATCGCGAAATTAGAATGTCGCTTTTTTTAGCTAATGTCTCGGTTCCTAAGAAAGCTGATGATTAAATGAACAGCCAGGCATTTTTCGAATCCCCCATCCTCAATTCGCCGTATGAAGAACCAGGTCAGCACTGGCAACTGAGTGACGCTGGTCAGCCTACAGGTCAAATCGAGTCAGGACGGCGTAAGAGCGATCTGACTACGCCGATACCCAAGGCGAAAACGACGCGCGGGAACGCCGCTTCGCAACAGGATCTCTATGCCGATGCTAAGGGCGAGATCTATGATCCTACTGAAACTATCAACGGAATCCGGTCTGCAGTGGAAAGCTGGCGCGCTTTGCCTGAAAGCCAGTGGCAGGTTACGCCCACCACGGCTCGGCTTCTTCGCCACTGGCGCACGCACAAATTCGCCAATCAGCGGCCATTTTTCTGCCAAGTAGAAGCCGTCGAAACAGTTATTTGGCTTACAGAGGTTGTTGGCCGTCCGAGCCGCAAGGGCGGCAAAGTAAAACTGGCGACCGGTCAGCGGTTTTGGGATCATCTTTTTGCTGCCAATGAAGCGTCCAATCCTGATCTGATCCGGCTTGCGCTCAAGCTAGCGACTGGGGCTGGAAAAACGACAGTGATGGCGATGCTTATAGCCTGGCATACGCTGAATGCAGTCCGGCATCCCGGATCCAAAAAATACTCAAAGGGCTTTTTGGTCGTCGCGCCGGGCATAACCATCCGAGACAGGTTGCAGGTGCTGCAACCAAATGACCCGAACAGCTATTACAAGAGCCGCGAAATTGTGCCGGAGGATATGCTGCGTGATCTGGGGCAGGCCAAGATCGTAATTACCAATTTTCATGCCTTCAAGAAGAAGGACGAGGTGTCACTCAACAAGGTCCAGCAGGCAGCTTTGAACACCACACCGAAGCAGGAAAGCGATGGCGCAATGCTGCGCCGCGTTGCTGGACCGCTTCTAGGTATGAAGAATGTCATCGTCCTAAACGATGAAGCCCACCACTGTTATCGCGAACGTCCGTTAACGCCTGAGGAAGAAAAAGCGCTGAAAGGCGATGACAAGGCGGAGGCGAAGGAAAATAACGAAGCGGCACGCCTTTGGATTTCAGGCCTAGAGGCGGTCAAGCGAACACTGGGCCTCAACATGGTCTACGATCTATCCGCTACTCCGTTTTTCCTGAAAGGCTCCGGCTACCGCGAAGGGTCGCTGTTCGGCTGGGTTATGAGCGATTTCAGCCTGATGGACGCGATCGAGTGCGGCATCGTGAAGTTGCCGCGGGTCCCCATAATCGACAATGTGGAGCAAGGCGAAATGCCGATGTTCCGAAATCTGTGGGAACATATCGGCAAGAAGTTACCGAAGAAGGGCCGCGGAAAATCCGGCTTTGACGATCCGCAGAAATTACCGAACGAACTGCTTTCCGCGATCGACGCTCTCTACGGCCACTATGTTAAAACTTTCGATGCCTGGAAAAAATCCAAGCTCGGCGTTGAGCCGGTCTTCATCGTTGTATGCAATAACACCGCTACGTCAAAGCTGGTGCACGACTATATCGCCGGTTACGAGGTGTCGACGAAAGACGGTGGCAGCCAGCTGATCGCCGGAAAATGCCCGCTTTTCCGAAATTTTGATCCTGATGGCGTGGCTCTACCCAAAATGCGAACCCTGTTGATTGACAGCAAGCAACTGGAAAGTGGCGAGGCGGTCAGCGCTGAATTCAAAGCCGCCGCCGCCGGTGAGATCGACCGGTTCAAGGATGAGATGATCCAGCGCACCGGTGACCGTGCTTCGGCTGAAAAGATCGACGATGCCGACATATTGCGGGAAGTGATGAACACTGTCGGTAGGCCCGGTCAACTGGGTGAGGCAATTCGCTGTGTAGTTTCGGTGTCCATGCTCACAGAAGGTTGGGATGCGAACACTGTTACCCATGTGCTCGGGGTGCGAGCATTCGGCACGCAGCTATTATGCGAACAGGTTATCGGTCGCGCACTACGCCGCGTCTCTTACGAGCTCAACGCCGAGGACCGGTTCGGCGTTGAATATGCCGACATCTTCGGCATCCCGTTCGATTTCACGGCGCAGGCTGTTCAGGCAGATATAAAACCGCCTCCGCCAATGGTCAGGGTGGAAGCGATCAGTCCGGAACGTGACGATGTAGAAATCCGATTCCCACGCGTCGAAGGCTATCGCACCGAATTGCCGCGGGACACGCTGCAGGCAGAATTCACTGAAGATTCCACTCTGGAGCTGAACCCCGACCTGGTCGGTGCGACCGAGACGATCAGTTCTGGTATCATCGGTGAAACAGCGGACATGACGCTGGACTATCTCGCCGATATGCGCCCCGCCACAATTCAGCTGCGCCTTGCCGACCGCATAGTGCGCCGACAGTTTACCCAGGATGGCGAGGTGCCTAATCCTGCTCTTATCTTGGAAATGCGCAAGATCGTTCGCCGCTGGATGGCTGAACATCTGGTGTGCAAGGGCAGCACGCAGCCGGCGCAGTTGCTATATTATGACATTGCTGACCGGGTCGCGGAGCGGATCAAGCGCGCCATCACCCGGGGAACGAAGGGGGAGAATCGTGTGGTCGCTCTGCTCGATCCCTATAATCGCGAAGGCTCCACTGCCCATGTCGGTTTCAACACCAGCCAGGACCGTTATGAGACCGGCGTTAAATGCCATATCAATTACGCGATTGCCGACAGCGATTGGGAACTGGAATTCTGCCGTATAGCCGATCAGCATAAGCGCGTCCTCGCATGGGTGAAGAACCACAATCTAGGCTTTGAAGTCCCGTATCACGCAGGCGGTGAAGCCCGGCGATACCGCCCCGACTTTATCCTTCAGGTCGATGATGGCCACGGTATTGATAACCCGTTGAATTTAGTTGTGGAAATCAAGGGTTTCCGGAACGAAGATGCCAAGGACAAGGCTGATACCATGGCTACCTATTGGGTGCCGGGCGTGAACAATCTCGGGACGATGGGACGCTGGGCCTTCGCCGAATTTACCGAAAAATGGACGATGCAAACTGAGTTCGCCAACAAGATTGAATCTTGGCTGGATGTTATAGAGGAAAAATCCCATGCCTGATTTTGCAAGGTTTCTTGTCATCAAAACTGGCTGGTGCGACAGCTACACAGGTGATGAACCGCTAGGCAATTTTTCTTATTTTGCGGACGGGATGGGCGCCGAGCGATTTAATATGTCCCCAACACCTGAGGGCTTCAAAGTGTATTGCGTAACGCCCGCGCCGCAAGCAGCTATCATGGATGGATGGACTATTGCGCATGTCGCTGTCGATCCGGCAGAGAAAAAGATGAAGTTGGTAGGTTGGTATGAAAACGCCAAATTTCTCGGCGATGCAATTCCGCGAAGTGGTGAGCTCGCTGGATCAGCCTCAGTCTATTCCATCCTTGCTGAAAATGCATATCAGATTCCTCCCGAGGAAAGACCAATTATTGATCACAAACACAAACTCGGTAGCACGCGTTTGGGTTGGCTGCGGGGCAAAGAAACCAAAACCGATTGGAGTTACGTCAGACAGCAGCTCGAATCAGCCATAGGGTCATTCAATGCCGATAGCTTTGATCAACGTAATTTTCAGCCAACTGACTCTAAACGCTTTCTCGGAGATACCACCAGGCCCTTGAATCGAGATGATGATGGCGTTCAGGTGGATGATGGAGGAAATCCTTACGGACGAAGCAAATATGCTGAGAGTCCAGAACACAAGGCGTTAAAGGAATGGGCTGTCGCGAATGCGCATTTCTTCGAATATGCAGAGGGTGATAAAGCCATCGGAATATCGGAGTTCTCGCTCCCATCCGGTGATAGTGTTGATGCAGTTCAACTCACTGATGAGCAAATCACTCTAGTTGAAGTTAAGTCGCGACGATCCGGCGAAAGAGATATCGAACGCGGTATTTTTCAGTGCGTAAAATATGCCGCGGTCTATGAAGCGATGCAGTATCGGCAGGCAAAACAACGAGAGGTCAACGCCGTATTATTGACCGAGAATCCGGTCAGCGATCGCTTGACAGCTCTGGCAGGACGGTTGGGCATCGAACTCAAGCAACACAGGATCGAACAATAATGGCCAAAAAACCGCTCCGCGTTGAAACACTCACCCATGATGAGGACACCCGCAAGAACGCGCCGACTGCGGAACTGGAAGCGTTTGTGGATGCTGATACCAAGCGGCCGATTAAGGTCGCTTATGAGCGGCGCAATCCTGATCTTGATCCTCAATTGGTGTGGCGGGGCAAGGATATGGCGGATTGGTCCGACCTGATCGTCGGGGCACCGCCGCTCTATATTCAGGAGAAGATTCACCCCAAGGCGTTGATCGACGATCTGAAGCGCGCCAGTGAGCGTGAAGAACCGGAGGAAGCGCCAGACCTGTTCTCCGATTTCAACGGCATCGAACCCGACCAGCGAACCGAGTTTTACGAACATGACCAACATTGGTCGAACCGCATGATCCTGGGCGACGGTCTGAAGGTAATGGCGTCGCTGGCGGAGCGTGAGGGGCTTAAAGGCAAAGTGCAGTCGATCTATATCGACCCGCCCTATGGCATCAAGTTCAACTCTAACTTCCAGTGGTCGACCACCAGCACGAAGGTAGAGGACAAGAAGGCTGATCACCTGACGCGTGAGCCTGAGCAAGTGAAGGCCTTCCGCGACACTTGGGCGGACGGCATCCACTCTTACCTCACCTACCTGCGCGACCGCCTGACAGTGGCGCGCGACCTGCTGACCGAAAGCGGCAGCGTTTTCGTCCAGATTGGCGACGAAAACGTCCACCGCGTGCGAGCTCTGATGGATGAGGTATTCGGGGACGAGAACTTTGCCAGTTTGATTACCTACAAGACGTCGGTCGGTTTGGGATCGAGCGGACTGGATAATACGGCAAATTTTCTCGTCTGGTATTTCCGAAACAAGGAAATGGCGAAATTCCATCCTTTGCTGCGTGAGACAGTGCCGGGTGAAGAAGGGGCGTCGCGCTACAAGACATTGCGCCTTCCAAATCTTGCCGAAGCATCGGTAAGCGAGTTCGATGAAATCCCGCAGGACGCTCGATATTTCCGCGATCAGGGTATGACATCCCGCTCTGCCGCAAACACGACGCTCTTTAGCTACACCTATCGAGACAAGGACTACAAACCGAACTCGGGCGGTTGGCGAACATCAAAAACCGGTATGGTGCGTGCGGATCATGCCGACCGTCTGCTTCAAACTGGTAAGACGCTCTCTTACCGAAAGTATTACGACGACTTCTCGGCTATCTCCATGGACAACGTCTGGTCGGACGTAAGCGGCGGTGTCACAAGTCGAGCGGATCCCAAGGTGTATGTCGTGCAGACCGGCACGACGGTCGTCCAACGCTGCATCCTGATGACCACCGATCCCGGCGATCTGGTGCTCGATCCCACCTGCGGTTCGGGCACTACCGCTTATGTCGCCGAGCAGTGGGGGCGGCGCTGGATCACGATCGACACCAGCCGCGTCGCGCTCGCGCTCGCCCGGGCGCGGATCATGGGCGCGCGCTATCCCTGGTATCTGCTCGCCGACAGCCGCGAGGGGCAGATGAAGGAAGGCGAGATCACCCGCACCCCACCGCGCGACACGCCGACGCAGGGTCGCGTCCGCCAGGGCTTCGTCTACAAGCGCGTGCCGCACATCACGCTGAAAAGCATCGCCAACAACGCCGAGATCGACACGATCTGGGAGGAGTATCAGGAAAAGCTCGAACCGCTGCGCGAGGAAATCAACCGCCTGCGCGGGCGCGACGGTTCCGACGCCGACCTGCCGCCTTTCGAGGAATGGACCATGCCGCGCGAACCCGGCTCGCCATGGTCAGAAGATGCCGCCAAGGCACTGGAAAAGGCCCGCAACGAAGGTGCCTCCGATGCGGTGCGCAGCAAAGGGCTCGCCAAGCTGAACGATGAACTGGGCCGCGACTACAAACTCGATACGCTGCCCAAACATCCTGTCGATCTCTGGAACGATCAGGAGTGCGAGAAGCTTCACGCCGAATGGTGGATGCTGCGCATCGAACGCCAGCAGGAAATCGACGCCAGTATCGCCGCCAAGGCGGACACCGAATATCTCTATGACCAGCCCTATACCGATAATTCACGCGTGCGCGTAGCAGGGCCGTTTACCGTTGAAAGCCTCTCGCCCCACCGTGTCCCCGCCATCGATGTAGATGACAGCCTGTTTGATGAAATGGAGGCAGCAGAGGGCAGGCGGCAAAAGGACGGAACCGGTGAAAGCGCCGACTTCGCGCAAATGGTGCTGCAAAACCTGGAACGCAGCGGCGTGCAACAATCCAATCGTGAGGACCGGCTGGTATTTGACAGCCTGAAGGTCTGGCCCGGTCAATGGGTTGTAGCCGAAGGCGTTGTGCGCCAAAGGTCGCTCGATGCCGCAGAAGATGAAGAAGAAACGGAGGCTGGTCCTACGCGCCGCGCAGCCATCTTCGTTGGCCCGGAATACGGCACCGTCAGCCGCACCGACCTGACCGCCGCTGCGCGCGAAGCAATGGAGGCCGGCTTCGACCTGCTGATTGCGGCGGCTTTCAACTTCGATGCCCATGCGGGCGAACTGACCAAGATGGGCGCGCTGACGGTATTGCAGGCCCGTATCAACCCCGATTTGCACATGCCTGACTTGGCAAACACCGGCGCAGGCAACCTGTTCACGGTATTCGGCGAACCGGACATCGTCGTTCATGACGAGGGCGACGGGAACCTGTCCATCGAAGTGATCGGCGTCGACATGTATAAGGGCGGCCAAATCGAAAGCGGTGATGCCGACGACATCGCCGTGTGGTTCATCGACACTGATTATAATTACGAAAGCTTCTTCGTCCGTCACGCCTATTTCCCGGGCGCTAACGATCCCTACAAGGCGTTGAAAACCACGCTGAAGGCAGAAGTGGACCAGGAAGCATGGGACTCGCTCAATCGGACCCGGTCACGCGTGTTCGCGCGACCTAAGGACGGTCGGGTGGCCGTGAAGGTAGTGAATCATTTGGGCGATGAAGTGATGAAAGTATTGGAGGTTTAACAGTGCTACCCAAACATGGACGGTTGGATTGCACGCGTTGTTTCGGCGAAAAATCGTGTGATTTTGACAAAACAGCGGAAACATCGGGCGACTGGAGGATAGTCAATAATCCGTTGGCTTGGGGAAATCAGAAGGCAGAAATTGCGGTTCTGGGATTTTCAAAGGGACCGAATCAACGAGGGGCGCTGGCCACCAAATCAGTCGATGAAGTCGCGTTCGAACGCGGAAGAACTCCGCTGGCCAAAATTCTCCATCATATTAGACTCATTGAGCGGCCAGATCGAGACCTCGTTGACAGCAGTATTGAGGATGTAAACAGCCGTTTCCATTTCGGATCCTTGGTTCGCTGCTCCGTTGAGCGCTATGATACAAGCACTGGAGAATGGACTGGCACGGGAGCGGGTATGCTCGATCGCTTCGTCAAAAAGGAGTTCGGCCATCGCGTGGTAGGTAACTGCATTGAGCAGCATCTCGGCAATCTACCAATGGAAACGAAGCTTGTTATCCTTCTCGGCATGGGTTCGAAAGGCAATTACATCCGCTCGTGCAAAGAGGCATTTCGCAATGCGTTGGGCGGAAATTGGGAACAACATAACGAAGTGGCCTATAGCGACGGCAACCGCATGTTCGTTCACACCGAACATTTCAAATCGCAAGGTGCGCTTCTCCCTAATTGGCTTTCCGAAAGCCAGCACGAAAGAGGACGCTTAGGTTTGTTGGCTCGTGAGGCAGTGGCTGCGTCCGGCGTTGTGACGGTATGACACTGTTATATGCATCCACCTTCGCTGATGCGCTCGGAAAGCTTAACCATAACGAGCAGAAGCAGGTTAAGATAACTACGGTCGATCTAATGATGGATCCGAAGGGAGCTGGATTGAGCCTTGAAAGGATCAATCGCGCAGAAGATGAAAAATTGTGGTCAGCTCGCGTTTCAGGTGACTTGAGGATCATCATGCGGCGTGACGGCGAAAATGTATTGCTCGCCTATGTAGGGCATCACGACGATGCCTATCGCTGGGCAGAACGGCGTAAAATTGTTCCTCACGAACGCACTGGCGCCATGCAAATCGTAGAGTTGGTTGAAAGGGTGGAAGAAGTCGGCTCAGCGAATGCATCGCAAGAATATCCCCTCGAAAAAACAGACGAACCCGTTGTCCAACCTTTCTGGGTTCTGACGGACGATCAAATGCTGGATGTCGGAGTCCCCCGCGATTGGCTGCAGCCAGTGCGCGAAATGGCAGAAGGTGATCTGGATAACTTGTTCGAGAGGTTGCCGGCCGAAGCGGCTGAAGCCCTTTATGATTTCGCGACTGGCGGAAAATTGGAAGATCATATCGCTGTGGCTGCAAAGCCGGGTGAGAATCCCTTCGTTCATCCCGATGCCCAGCGACGTTTTCGGATTCTCGACAATATCGAAGAATTACAGGCTGCGCTGGATGCTCCCTTCGAAAAATGGGCGGTGTTCCTCCACCCTGCACAGAGGGAATTAGTCGAAAAGACAGTCAGTGGCCCAACGCGGGTAACGGGTTCTGCGGGCACCGGAAAAACGATCGTCGCTCTGCATCGCGCCGTGCATCTTGTGCGCCACGATAATGCTGCCAATGTGCTCCTTACGACATTCTCCAAGAAGCTTGCCGAATCGTTGGAGAGCAAGCGGGATATTCTCACCGAAGCGGAACCCGAGCTGCTGGATCGCATCACAGTGCGTCCGCTCGATCAAGCAGCCATTGAAATTTATACCCAGTTACAATCACAACCTAATCGAGCCACGCCTTCGCAAATTCGTTCATTCTTAAGCGAAGCGGAAAAGGCGGGCCTCGGTCAAGGTTTGTCGAAAGAATTTCTGTTCGAGGAGTGGGATGAGCTGGTCGATGCCTGGGGCGTTTCAGATCCGGACCAATACGCAGCCATTCCCCGGACGGGCCGCCGAACGCGGCTTGGTGCCCAGCAGCGAGAGGCGGCGTGGAGTGTATTCCACTTTGTCAGACGGCGATTGAAGGAGCGCAATCTTGTTACTTGGGCAATGATCTATGGCGCGCTTACAGATTGGTTGGAGGAAGAAGGTCTCGGAAAGCTGCCATACACGCATATCGTGGTGGATGAGGCACAAGACCTGACCGTCGCACAAGTGCGTTTTCTTGCCCAGGCCGGTCAGGATAGAAAAGACGCCCTTTTTCTTGCTGGTGACATTGGACAGCGCATTTTTCGATTGCCATTCAGTTGGGCGAAACTCGGGCTCGACATCCGCGGTCGGAGCCATTCTTTGAAGGTCAATTACCGGACTTCACACCAGATCAGAGCCATGGCCGATCGGCTACTGCCACCATCGATCACGGACATGGACGGCATAGAGGAAGGCCGGCGCGGCACCGTATCAGTGTTCGATGGCGTCGAACCAAAGGTAGTTCTAGCTAAAGATGAAGATGATGAATGTGCAAATGTGGCTGCATGGATCGAAAGCTGCATTGAGGCAGGTATTGCGCAAGCACAGATTGGCATTTTGGTCAGAAGTGACGGCCAATTGGGGAGGGCGAGAAATGCTGCGAAAGCGGCAGGATTCGACCCTAGATCCGAAAGCGGTATTGCCATTGTAACGATGCACGATGCCAAGGGGCTGGAGTTTCGTGCCGTTGCAGTCATAGCCTGCGACGAGGACATCTTGCCGGACCCCGCGCGGCTGGCAATGATCGGCGATATTGCGGAGATGGAAACTGCCTACGAGACCGAACGACATTTACTTTATGTTGCGTGCACCCGCGCACGCGATAAATTGCTAGTTAGCGGGGTGATGCCAGGGAGTGAGTTTATTGATGATATTTTGGCTAAGGTTGCATCATGACGCGGGCCTTAATGCTCCATTCGGCCGATCAGCTGGAAGAGGCTGCGCAGAGAAACAAAAGCAATGCCGCGGAGCTGAAGCTGATCCTGTCGGAGCTTGCTCATCGAAGAACAAAAAAAACAAGACGACTAGAAAAGCTTGTTCAAACCTATTTACTCGAATGTAATTCTCATGCGGTTAAGGAGAACGTGCATGAGGAGCGCGGTAAAATGAATGTAGCACCGCCGAAGGAAAGTGATGCAATGGCAGAAAAATTGCTCAACATCGACGAAACAACGCGACGGTTTACTGAAGGCGGAGTGGCCGAATTGCGCGCGAAGCTGATTGATTTGTCACGTCGCAATCCGCTCATTTCATTTAAGCACGGCAGTCGCTCAGCAAGTATGGTTAGAATTGTGGATGAGAGGCCCGACCTGCTGTTCGAAACCATTCTGCAGAAGGGAATGCGTTTCGAGGCCTTACCAGATGAAGAAACAATCCCACCCGATGAAGACACGGCTGAATTCAAGGTTGCCTATGAACGTGCACAGCTGACCAATGAAG
This sequence comes from Parasphingorhabdus sp., assembly GCF_036964565.1. Lineage (GTDB taxonomy): Bacteria > Pseudomonadota > Alphaproteobacteria > Sphingomonadales > Sphingomonadaceae > Parasphingorhabdus. The sequence continues at coordinate 157,686 of NZ_JBALTN010000005.1, forward strand.
CTTTTCTCGCAGAAACTGAAACATTGGGCGATGACGAGGCGGATGCCCAGCGCTGGGAAACTGCAGAACGAACCTTGCGCAGTGTAGTGCGTGAGGAACTGGGGTTGCCCAGGCTCGATTATGGCAAAGCAATCGATGTCGCTGCCATTGCTCGCGCACATGGTTTTGATCCATCTTATGATCTGAAATCCAGCGACGATCCGATTTCGGACCATCATAAGAATGACCGCATTCGCGTTTTGTTGACCCCCAAAGAACGTGATAAACGGCTCAAGACGATTTGGGAGCGATACCGCTCGCATCAACGTGAAACTGGCCTACATACACTGTTTTTGGCTATAGGATTTGTCCAATGGTTCGATGATAACGCTGGCGATACGCCAAACTTCGCACCTGCCTTACTGCTTGCCGTGGAAATCGAGCGCAAGGTAGTGCGTAGCCGGTATGAATATACCTTGTCTACGCACGATGAAGGGCTGCAAATCAACGTCGCCTTAGCCGAAAAAATGCGACAACACTGGCAACTGGCGATGCCGGAATTGCGACCGGACGAGACTCCAGAATCCTATTTCATTCGGCTCGAATCAGTTCTGGAACAAGGCCATCGGTTGAAATTAAGGCATTTCGCTACGCTTTGCGTTCTACCTTTCCCACGAATGGTTTTGTGGAAGGACTTGGATCCTGATGCGTGGCCGGAAAATGCATTTGCGGGTCACGGGCTGCTTCCTGGATTGCTAGGCGCTGCGCCAATGGGCGGTGATCCATCACCTCGCGAACCTTACGATATAGATTCTCCAGAATGGTCTGATCGTGCGCCAGCGCTGATTAGGCCCGCAGACGCATCGCAGCACAGCGCGCTGATAGAAACAGCCGAGGGTGCCAACTTGGCGATAGAGGGACCGCCTGGAACCGGTAAATCGGAGACCATAACCAATATTATCGCCACTGCGATCAGCCAAGGCAAAAATGTTTTGTTCGTCGCAGAGAAACAAGCAGCACTGCGCGTGGTGGCTGATCGACTGAAGGCGAGTGGGTTGGGCGAACTGGTGCTAGAACTGCATGGCGAAAGTGCAAAACGGGACGAGTTCTATCGCTCGCTGCGTGTCAGGCTGGACGCGCGCTCAGAACAACAACCTGATAAATTAGAACTGCGGCGGCGAGAATTGACTAGCCAACGCGATCTACTCCGCAACTATCTGGCACTGCTTGATACGTCTTTGGGGGCACTGGGTCGAAAAGCATATGATCTGGTCTGGCGAGAGCTAGCTTTGCGGGCAAATATTAGTGAATATGCTGAGGCTAATTTTAGTCACCTCGTTGGTATCAATGATGCTGCTTTGATCGACCAAACAGGGCTTATTGATACTCGCGGTCAGCTGACAACATATGCCAAGGCTATTGCAGCTTTGGATGACGGCCGCGATGTTCGGTCACTTTGGTTAAAGGCGCAAATTTTAACGATCTTCGATCAAAGCTCCCAGATTAGTGCCGCTTCCCGAGCGGCCGATGCTGCAGCCGCATTTGGTGCGCAGCTTGACGAACTCAGCGCGGTCGCGGCGCTTGATCTCCCTGGGCCGTGGCAAGATATTCAGCCTCTTCTAGACCAGCTAGGCATGATAGAACCGTTCGGCGACCTTCCGGAAGATACGATGAAGGCTGCTTTGCGTGAACCGGAAACTGTGCGATCTTTACTCCAAAAACAAAGTCGGTGGCGCCAGTTATATTCCCGGGCCAGCGAGGATATGAACGATGTCAATACTGCTAATCCCAATACAGTCAGCGCCCTAACCAATGCGTTAGCAGTTGTGGCTCCGATGCCTGAGACTGCCCGCAATGCCGAGGAGAGAGCAGTTCGATCGAAACTGGCTTGCGAAAGTTGGGATAGAGTGGCTGTTCATGCCGCATCTGTCGTTACCCAGCTTTGTTTGCCAAGCGACCTGCCAGGGGACGCGCTCCTGGTTGCTACTGAAACTGTTAAGCGGCTGACGGAAGTCGATGAAAAAAAACGCGCGTTCTATTCCCAGCGCTTGCTTGACCCAGTAGCTGGTCTGGTGCTGGGAGAAGAAGCCGACAAGGCAGAAAGTATCTGCAGTGAGCGTGATGCGGTCGAAGCCGACCTGCGCGATCCAACCAATGCAGAGCCTTCCGAAGAGCTTCTCAGGATCGCGGACATCTTGGAAGAGACCGGGTTTTTCGCACGCATTTTTAGCGGAGAGTTTCGTGCAGCACGTCGACGTGCCGCCCGTATCCTGCGCGACAGTGCCGACCGCGAGGTAGCGGCACATGCACTCAGACGCACCGCACGCCATCAACGCCAAGCTGATAGTTTTCTGGCTGATAGCGCCGTAAAAACATATTTTCCTGATGTGTTATGGAAAGGCGCCGGGTCGGACTTTTTAAATCTGCGGGAAGCAAGAATAGCGCTTGATGCAGCACGGCAGTCCTTCGCAACAATCGGAGCGAGCTCTGCTATCGGCGAATACTTGGCCTTAGGCGTAGACGGTCAGGCCATGATTGGCCGTGCGGCGAGCGAACTGCTGCCTGCTTTGGAAAACGCTTTGCAATATGTGCCGCTAAAAACGCGCGTCAACGATATTCCGGGGGAATTAGCATCGGGCCGTGACCACCTCCATCAGTTAACCGCTTCTATTCAATCACTTACAATCCGACCGGAGTGTCAGCTAGTTCGTGACGGAGAACCCTTGGACGAGCGCATTTCTGCTCTGTTGGGTAGCGTAGATGAATTCGATTCCATCCGTCAACATGCCGCGTTTGGTTGGGTCGGCGCCATCGATGAGCCGCTCGAAGCTCTGTCCCGCGCGCTTCAGTCGGCGGATCAGTTGCGCGCGAACCCAGACACGATGGGATTAGTTGAAGTGCTTAGCCGGAGCGAGCGGCCGGTCTCGATGATGGTTGATATATTAGGTCTGCGCGAAACGTTGATTGGATCAGCCGACAAGTGGCAGGAGGCTGAGAAGCTGCTTTTAGAGAGCGCAGGACTGGAAGTGGATGCATTGTGTGAGAGCAGTGACGGACGGGCATCTGAATCCTGGCACACGTTAGCAGATGACTTGGCTGCGATGGCAGCAGATAAAGCCGGGGCAAAACTGGCAGCTGATTTGTTCAAGTATCGCGCAGACTTAGACGGCGCGGGTTTAACCCTGCTGGCAGAAAGTGCGCTATCCGGCGCAGTCGAGCCCAACCATCTGGCCGATATCTATGAACTTGCTCTCGTCAATGGATTGCTCCGGCAATATCTCACGGGTGATGGGGCCGATCTGCAGAGAGCGGGTGGTCTGAACTTGGCCGCCGCGCGCAAAAGGTTCGTTGAGATTGATCTTGAATTGCATGCTTTGGAAGCCAAAGCAATTTTGGCAAATCGGCTGGAGGATGTTGCGCCTTGGGGTATCGGTCATGGGCTAGTCGGTGATTATACCGAAAAGGCGCTACTCAGTCATGAACTTGGTTTACGCCGTCCGCGCACCCCGCTTCGCGACGTAGCGCAGCGGGCGGGGAACGCCCTACAGACTTTGAAACCAGTCTGGATGATGTCTCCAGCCAGTGCGGCGCAGTATATCCGTCCCGGTAGCCTACAATTTGATTTGATTGTTATGGACGAAGCTTCGCAAATGCGTCCGGAATATGCAATTAGTTCGGTTTTACGGGGTAAGCAGTTCGTTGTGGTTGGCGACGCAAACCAATTGCCACCCAGCGACCATTTTCAAAGTCGGGATGATGGCGAGCAGGATGATGATAGCACCGGTATCGCCATTGATACGGAATCCATCCTTGACCTTGCAAGCTCTCGGTTCCGGCGCAAGAGACGACTCAAATGGGCTTACCGATTCCAGCATGAAAGCCTCATTCAATTTTCCAACCGTGAATTCTACGATGGTGACCTAGTTGTATTCCCCAGTCCTATAGGCACCGATGACGATTTGCTGGGCGTCCGTTGTTTTTATGTTCCGAGCATTCATCCCGACACTTATTATGAGAGTTCCATAAACCAGCGAGAAGCACAGGCCGTAATTGAAGAAGCCTTCCGGCTTATGATAGCTTATCCCGAACGATCGATCGGGATCGCGGCGATGAATGCTAAGCAAACAGAGTTGATCCAGAACGATTTCGACCGGCTGCAACTCGAACAACCTGAAGTGCGAAAATATCTGGATAGATATTCCGATTCCATTGATGAGTTTTTCATCAAGAACCTCGAAAACGTTCAGGGGGACGAGCGGGACATCATTTTAGTTTCGACCGTATATGGTCGAAACCAGGAAGGGATTGTCAAACAGAATTTTGGACTGATGAACCGCGAAGTTGGGTGGAGGCGACTGAATGTGCTCGTTACCCGTGCCAAGTTGTCAATCCGGATTTTTACGTCTCTCCTGCCAAATGACGTGAAAGTGGCAGCCAATTCCAGCCGCGGAATCCGGGCTTTTCATGCTTATCTCACTTATATTCATGGGGGCGGCGCGGTCGACGATGCTGTTGGTGGCGACGCAGAAAGCCCTTTCGAGGACTTTGTTGCCGAAAAATTACGGGCACATGGGTATGATGTGCTCCCACAAGTCGGCGTGAACGGTTTTCGCATTGATTTGGGTGTTCGGCATAGCGATTTTCCGTTAGGTTTTTTGGCTGGCGTTGAATGCGATGGAGCACCGTATCACACAGGTCACACGGTTCGTGACCGAGACCGTATCCGCCAGACACAGCTAGAAAACCTAGGGTGGCGTATTTATCGCGTTTGGTCTGTTGACTGGTATGCCGATCCAGACCGAGAAACACAGCGGCTGCTTCGGTGGCTGGACGGCGTTCGTGAACGCCGGATGGCCACACTCTCCGAAAAGCCGGTCATGCCTCCACAGCAAAAACAGAGCATTGAGCGAGAAGCTGATATAGAAATTGAGCTGACCGTCGATCATGATCAACAGGAGGAATCGCAGATCAAGATTGCGGGAATCAAGATCACTGAAGAAAGCAGTGATGATCAGGAGCCCCGTAAACCGGTTGGTCGAAGGATGAGAGATGTGGACGGAATAGTTTGGTATGAAGACCAGAAAGATACACTATATTCTGTTTGGGATGACGAGACGCTATTAGGCGAGGTGATGGTCTTATCCCGAGCTAGTGCAGCCCCTAAGCTTTACGGTGACCAAATTGTCGTGGCGCGCTCGGAATATGAAGGGAAAGTTGAAAGTTCGGGCGAGCGGTTTAAATCTGATGATATCTACGCCGCAATCCGCAAGATCGCCCAACTAAACATGGGTGATTAGCCCGCGGAATCGTTAACTGTTAAAATACGACAATGGGCGGAATCAGCAACCTAAGCAATTGTGCTGAGCAGCCTCGATAGCAGTGACAAAAATTAGCGCGCGCAATATGCCGCGGTCCATATGAGATGGTGAGCCAAGACGTATTTTAGCGGACCGAACCGCCGCCTGGCTATGGATTTCGTCGAGGCGACATCCGGATCTCAGCAATAGATCATGAAACCTCCTCGCTTCGTCCTTATGCATTCGGATGACAGTTCGCGCAACGGAGGCCCTGTCGTGAGGATAGCGGATAAAAAAACATCGCCGATGGTTGCGCGGCCGCTTTTCGCAACTTTGTCCAGATAACTGATCAAGCGGGTAACTTGGCCTAGGAATAGAATCACTGACCGCGCTGTGTTTCAGCGGGATGATTCACCGCGTGGCTGCCGCGCTCCCGACCCATAGTCGCCTTCCCTTTCGCCGGTATAACTGCGCTTTGCCTCTCCCCACAAGTCGCCAAGTTTCCCGCCAAGATAGCTCGCGGGCTTTGAATTCACGCCGGCCAGCACGCCGCGGGTAGCAAGCTCGAGAATGTTGATGACGGCCCAGACCGATTCCTCGAACGCCACGCCCACGCCGCTTGCCAGTCCCCCCACCGCATCGCCCGTTTCCCGATAGATACTTGCGCCGCGCGCTATGCCTTTGATTAGCCCGACGATGCTGATGAAGCCGAGGCTCGAAAACACCGCATCCAGTGCGGTATCGCTGAAATCGATGATCGGTCCGCCGAGGCCTAGCTCGACGGCATCGGTCAGAGCTTCATTGGTGTAGCCACCGTCGATTGAGTCCGTAATTCCGGCTTTTTCCGAGGTAACAATGGTCGGGATATGGTCGGCCACGCTGTTGATATAGCTGGCGCTGTCGGTCGCCTTTATCTGGTATTCGATCCCGTCGATCACGATATCCGTGTCGGGGTGGTTGAAATGCTCGAAACGCTCTCCGCCAAACTTTGCTTCGACAAGCTCTTCGAAATAGGCCCCCTTGGTCAGGGAAACCAATCCGGCCAATTGCTCGCTCGGCATCATCAGCGTGTCGAGCCAAATGTCCATATCGCCCATGCCTGCATAATGGTCATTCACATCGCGCAGGCTCGCGAAGATGTCGGACGCTTGCGATAGATCGCCCCAAGCCGATACCGGCACGGACAGCGCCGAGACATAGAGCGCGTTCTTGACGACCCAGTCGCTGTCGAAAGCCTCTTCGCGCGATTGCGGGATGGCGGTCAGCGCGAGGATTTCGACGTCCCGCGCCCGCCTCTCTACCAGATCGGCAAGCTCCGCGAAACGCTGATTGGCTTGCCGGAATTTCGGTGAATGTTCGAGCGTGCGCAAGGCGTGTTCGAGTTCGGCGATCTTCGCATCGACCTCAGTGAAATCAGGGCGCGACCATTGTTTGCGCCACTTAAGGATACTTTTCGCTATGGCCTCGTCGATCTGCCTTTGGGCTGCCGCTTTCTGTTCACTGATGGACCGGATCGCGTCGCGCAAGGCCCGTTTCGCGCGCAAGAAGGGATCGACCTGGCGCATTGCCTCGATCTGCTTGCGCAGGCTGGCGCCCGCTTGTGCGCAAAGCTGCCTGACAGCAGCTTCGCGTTCGCGCCGCACCTCACGGTCACTGACGCTGGACAAATGTCTCAAAATTTCGCGGTCGTGCAGGCTCAGCAGATAAGTCACGGCGGGTTCGGCTATTGCCCGCGCATCGAGATCGGCACGCAGATCTAGAATCTCCTCCGAGGACCCTGCATGGAACAGATCTTGCACGACAATCTCGGCCGCCTCAAAGCGCTCTATCCGGCTTTCAGCCTTGTGCCGGACGAGCGCGGCGGCGCCGCCCGCCGAACCTAGCACAAGCGCAGCGCCCCCCATGCTGAGGGCGAACAGGTCCGTAAAGTAAGACGATAGCGAACCCGCAAGAGCGCCTGCACCAGTGATAAGCGCTCCCGTGGTAAGGAAGGCATATGTTCTCCGCGCCAATGTGTGACGCCTGCGCAATGCTTCTATCGGATTGTTCATTGCACCCCGCTTCCCATGCATTGCACTGTTTAGCGGATGGTGGCTTATCAAGTAATTAAAAATTCTGGGGGAATAATTCGAAACGCTGATGCGGTGTCAGACCGATGGCCGAATGACTGCTTTCGACGGATCGACCACCGGAAGCAGACAGTCTCCTGTTGGCCAAGAACCTGATATTGGCTTTGGCTAATGTCACAGGGAGTGACGGCCAATTCAAAAATCTCTCTAAGGTCCAACTTCAGAGAGATTTTTTGAAAGTGCGTTTGGGACAGAAAACCGACTTTATCCCGACTTAAAATTCCGAAGTATTTGTTCGGCCCGTTCATCTGTCGCTAAATCGGACTTGAAATACGACGCCGTAAATAGTCATGATATGTTGAGGATGCCAGCACCGCATCTGCGTTCTCCCCGGCCTCGATCTCATCGACTTTCGCCATAGATAAACGAATATGAGAAGGACCAAACACGGGCTTTTCCTCTACATCGAGAAAAAAGTCAGGTGCCTCTACACCATGAAAATATCCCGGGCCAAATACCGGTTCAAACATATCCGGATCGTGGCGCACAATCAGAATAAAGGCCCACCAGCGAGCCAGGTCTTCAGTTGCTAAAGCCAAACGTTTCTGGTCTTCGAAGAACCCGTCACCCCTTGTTTCGGAAAGTTGTTTCAATCGCAAATTCACATTAGCCCGCAGCATTTTCATGAGCATTTGTGGATCACCGTTCGGACGAATGCTGGAAGGATCTGACGGCCTGCCAAAGGCTGATATCTTGCTCTTGTCTGCATCTTGCCAGCCCAGTTGGTCCCCATACCAGTCCAATGATGAATGCGGAGGCAGCATCAGCTCATGCCCTAATCCCAGCACTGATGACCGGCCGTCTACGATGGAAGCCCGATAGCTTGGACTCCACATCTCCAGCCGTGAAAGATCGGCCGCTTTCAATTTCTCGTCATGAGAAATTACCTGAGCGATCGGGCGAGTAGACATGTTGCTAAATGGAGGCTCGGCTGGACAATAGACCCAGCCCGCAAACGGATGTTCGTTATTTTTGGAACGATTAAAGCCATTGGAACGATGCTTATCCGCAATCTCTACTCGAAGATCGTCAAACTCATCTGGCCACGCGGGACCAGGTATGCCGGTGGGTGACGGTAAAAAATCAGCATCCGAAGTCCGCATGCGGGACGTGAGATCTGGAGAACTTTGATGAGCCATAGGCTCATTAACTGGCAAAGATTCCGTAGGCTTGACCCGAGGATTTTGAGGGCCTTCATCTGTTCGTAAATCAACGCCTATGGCGGATGAATTATTCGCATCAGACGATTCCGAAACCAACGTGTTGTCAATTTCACCAATAGGCAAAGGCATGGCACCTGATGCTAGAGCTAAATTCTTATTCGCTGTATCTTCGGTCAATTCAACCGCCTGAGCAACAGAATCTTCGGCCGAATTTTCCAGAATTTCGTCCGCGGCTGGGTTATCATCACCCCCTTTGCGAGCCAATTCGGGGTGACGCATAAAGTCCTCAATGCTCTCAAAAACCAGCTGGCCAGAGCTGTTCATCCCGCCATTCATATCAAGAGCAATCTGATATCCCCGTATCTCCAGCGCGGCGGCTTCCAGAGCTTCATCCTGGTCATTTTCAAGGCCAACCAGAGCAGTATTGGCGTTCTCCAGAGCCATACGAAGCCTCGTTTGCATGGTTTTGAAATCTTCGGATGCGCCCTCCATGGGAGAATTATCGCCAGCGTCCATGTCTTGCAAAGCACCAAATGGCTCAACCTCTGATGTTAACAATGCAGCAAACTGATCTTCTGTTTGCTGCATCGCGCTTTCAATTTTGGAGCGTGTTGCCTCACCGTTGGTAGTGCCGACCAGCAGGTCTATGATGGCAGACATCAGCTTCGAGCCAGACCTGATATCATTTCGCCGAACACCTGCAGCGTGGAAAGCAGCAAACAAGGGAAGCAAAAATTTGGGAATAGAATAACGCCATGATTCCGCCAAGGTCCGGCGCCGGACAAGTTCCTGCAACATAAACGCACGCGCTGCTTCATGCTCAGCCAGACGCACCGCATATCCAGACATTACGCGGTCATTGACCATGATGGAACGAAGCAAGCCATGCTCCGATTTGATCATTTTCGAGATGCTGGCATTATCCCTAAAGCGGCGATCGATATCGTCCTGCGCATCAAAATCCATAGTGCGATTGGATGCCTGAAAGAGCGAAGAGCGGATAAGCTGAAAGTCCTTGTCGGCTTCTACTATTCTGTCTTCCAAAGACTTGCCCGGACTCAACGATAGCGGGTCAGGGATAAGCCTGTCGATCTCACGTAACGCGTCCAATGCATTTGCCGGGGGAACGCCAATTTCGTCTAGAAATGCTTTCAGTTCGCGGCGACGGCGGTAGCGATCCCGGCGAATATCGGCAGTGGTAGAAGCCGCATTTTCTGATGTTTCATCGTCCAAAGAACTGCTCAGATTTTCGTTATCGCCTTCATTCGATAGCTCTGAATCGAACAATCCACCTGCGTTATTTTCTATAGATTCCCCGGTATCATTATCGATTGATTTGGGCGGCTTGCTATCGGGCTTACCTGCATTTTTGTCATCGTCCGTCATGCCCTAAGCTCCTATTCGCCATATCTAGCCGCCATATATCGGGCCGGTTATTGCAACGCTCAAATACCAAATTTCAGCGTGACGGACTGTCAATTTGCCCCGTATTGAGGGCAAACTACGTCGGACATGTAAATAGAACATGAAATCATTGATATTGAGACACTCTGCTTGAAGTGTCATCGCGGCAATTTGCAGCGTATTAGGATGTTCAGAGTGTCAAATGATGCCAATTTACGGCAAAACTACCTGTTCGAACTGTCAATGACACGGCATGGCTTTTTGCCAACTATGTTCAAAGTGTCAGGTGTTTCGGTCAGAATATCTCAGGCGTATGAAGTGTCACTTACCCAATTTTCGATATAATTATCGCATTATCACAGTTTTTCGTTTCAATGCTATCGAAGTGTCACGCCGATATATGGCCACCGTTATAGTGTCATTATCGTTTCAAATTCTTCGTCATACCCCGGTCGAAGCGTCAATAGTGAGCAAAATCGGTTTCGTCCGACCTGCGGCGAAGTGTCATACAAGGTCAATATATGGAAATGACTATTCGAAGTGTCACACACGACATCGTATCCAGAGTGTAAAATCGGTCGATTTTACCAACAATCGGTGGATAATATCGTGAATATTTGCCTATGTGGGATGTTCAAATTCCGAGGCGCAATACCACAAAAAGGGGTGCACTACCTTTCACCCCTTTTTGCAGGCGCAATACCACAAAGTCCTTAGCACCGCCGGAGCAAAGGACTTTGTTGCGTCCTTCAACCTTTGGTTTCCGGATGTAGATCGCTTCGCTCTCACGTCGATGTTTTCTCTATCACAACTCTTTTCGCCAAAAGAGATTGAGATCTCCTTTAAAGACCAGCGATGGTCTTTGGGCGGTCATCCATGACCTTGGGCGGCACTTGCTGGTGCCTTGGGCGCTGCGGGGTGCAAAGCATCCGCAGCTTGTAAAATCCTCCAGAAGAAAAAAGAACATTGAAGTGCCTTGCCGGTGAAGCCGGCAGGTGAAGGAAAAAAGAGCAGTAGCGCTCGGCAAAGCCTCGCCGGTTTCCCAACAGGAGTAGCCATAATGAACATGATACAAAACCAACCAAAGCTGGAGGAAATCGCCAGACGGCTTGACCGTGAAGAAGCCTACCGCGTGCTGCGCGCTGTCCCGAACCGCTTTTCCCATATGCCAGAAGACGGCGTGCCGCCCGATGGTAGATGCATTGCAATCTTGGACACAGAAACTTCGGGGCTGAACGTTCAAGCAGACAAGCTGATCGAACTCGCGATCATGCTTGTCTGGGTGGATGGCGACGGAGAGGTGACCGGGCACATGGGACCGGTGAGCTGGCTGCAGGATCCTGGCGTAGAACTGGAACCGGAGATCACGTTGATAACCGGTCTTGCCAATCACCATTTGGCCCACAAGCAGATTGATGATGCAGCAGCATTCGGCTTTCTCGATCGAGCGGACCTGCTGGTCGCCCAGAACGCAAAATTTGATCTCGCCTGGATCGAGCAGCGCTACCCAGGGCTGAAAGGCAAAGCCTGGGCTTGTTCCTGTAGCGAGATCGACTGGCTCAAGCTTGGCTACGAAGGACGATCTTAGCAATATCTGCTTTGGCAGCATGGCTGGTTTACCAACGCACACCGGGCTGAGGCAGACGTCTGGTCATTGTTTTGGTTGCTGCAGCAGCGCCAGCGGGGTCCGGGCGACAGTCCGGTCCAGACTCATCTCCAGCGGCTGCTGGAAGCCGCCGAGACGTCCACCGTGCTCGTGGAAGCTTTACGCGCGCCATATTCTGCAAAGGACAAGCTCAAGGCTCGAGCTTATCGGTGGGATGCGGGGCGCCGCGTCTGGTGCAAAGAGATGGCGGAGGAAAAGCTGGCCTCTGAACGCAGCTGGTTCCGAACCGAGGGGCTTCCGCTGTTCGGCGCTAAAACAATGACCGCAACTGAGCGACACCGGTAAAATCAATCACGAACCTCAACAAACATGGCCTGCCTTTCGGCGGGCTTTTTTTATGAAAGAAGTAAACTCATGACCAATCCAACAGAAATTGAACAGCAGCTGGCACGCGAAGCCAATCTATTTTCAGCGCGCGGCAGTGCAGGCAATCAAAATAGAACCCGCACCTATATCGTTGCTGATTTTGAATATGGCTATGACCGGGACCGCTATAACGGATATCGCACAGCGGAAGGCACAGACGCCGAAAAAAAGATCCGCTGGCCCTTCCACCGCATCGCAGCAGCTTCCTGGTGCGTGATGCGCTTCAAGCAGGGTTCGGACGCTCCCGAGATTGAAGGTCCGGTAGTTCTCTCTGCCGATGACCACAGCGAAAAGGAAATGGTCTCTGCTTTCTTTGATGCTTTGGACGAGGAGCCAGGCGCTGTGCTGGTGACATGGGGCGGGGAGCATAAAGATCTCGCCGTTCTGCGACGAACCGCTGGTGAGCTTGATCTGATCATGCCCGGGCAGCTGCGCGACCTATCGCCAATCTCTGACCGCAGGATTGATCTATGCGGCGCCGTCTCTATCCGCACAGAATCCGTCCATCTTCCGGAATATGCAGCAGCTTGCTCGATACCGGCAAAGCCGTCGCCGTCCAAATCCATTGGCGACTTGGTCGAGAAGGGGAAATGGGAAGACGTCGAGGAGCAGGTGCTGGCTGATGTCATGACGACGGCGATCATCATGCTCCGCCATCTCAAATCCCACGGACTGATCCGCTGCGCCATTCCAGCATGCAGTTTGGCGCTGGCAAATGCAGCGACGAGCGCGAACCCGGACAGCGAATTTCTGAGGCGAACGTTCAAGCCCTGGGCTCAGCTCAAAGATAGCACGGCCAATTATACCTGCCCGATCTACCGGGCAGCGTAGCTTCAGCCTTACGCTCCATCACAGGCGTAGACATTTTGAAAGTCGAGCCGGCGTGATCACGGGCAGGCCTCTAGGGGCGACCGGCTCTACAAATATCTTCTAACCACACCCCAAGCGGGCGGCATCTTCGGATGACCGCCCGCTTGGCATTTCAGGATAATTTTTATGAAACTTCCCATATATTCGGAGAGGATCATCACCTTCTCCATCGTCTATCATCCCTATCGCCGCAACACGGAGCGGTTCATACGCGCCTTTGGTGCCTTCGAAGTCAATTTCCAGCCTGGTGATGACATATTGTTCACGCGCCATCATCACACATATCCGAGAAAGACGCGAACCGCTCCTTTGCTGGAAATGACGAAGCTGCTTGATCAACAAACCGACTGCGTTTGCGCCATTCTGGAAGCTCCGGGCTGGTCGCACCGGCCAAGACACAAAGCCGACTTTGCTGATGATGTTCTTAAAGCTTTTCCGATTTTCAATCTGGGTCTCCACCGCAAGATCCATGTTCACCGGACAGAAGATCAATATGTCAGGGTCAGCGCTGAACTGTTTGGCATCCCTGTGGCGTCCGAGATGGCCGGGCCATCAGAAAAATCGAGGCGAGCAGCAGACCACGCACAGGCGTTGTGGCTTTCCTGGGTCTTCAATTGTCTCGCTGAAGATCCGGATCAGGCGAACCTCGTCGCGGCCTTTCAGGCTTGGCGCCGGATTGATGACCTGCGCCCGGTAGCATTTTGAAAAACGTGGCTCGTAAATCTGAATTGCTGCAAAATTTTTATCTGGCTAGAAATGTCGCAGCAGCGAGGGAACATCACCGCGCATTATAAATTCGTGCGACAGCAGCCTGCACGGCCCTCAAGTCGGTTGAGTGTTCATTCCTGTGAACTTTCGATATCGGTAGCGGCGCCGAGAATCGAACTGCCAGCGCTACTCCGTAATTTTCCGTTGAAAGTCTAAATCCGCATTCGATTGGGATGATCGAGATATGAAGGTTGAACGTCAGGAAATGGGCCGATAGCGGACTGTCCGGTTTTGGGCAGTCGGCCCGACTAGCAGATGTTAAACGCGGAGCGATTGTAATGTCAGCTACCGCCCCAACAGTGGACATTCCTGAGCGCGATTTCGCTTCCCGCAAGCTGACCTTGGATCATGCATGGCTTAAGCCACACCCGCATTAGATTTCGTTGACTAGCTAGAGACTGACAAATCATAACAACACCCGTAAAAATCATTCTTGATTATCATGCAATTAGAGAAGATTACCCGAAAATATACTTCAAGCATTGACAACATATCACGGTGATTCATTTATCGGGGACGCGCTATGAAACTGATTGCAGCAATCGGAACTGCCTTCACTATTTTCTTCTCAACGGCAGGGCTGGCCGCCCCAGCTGAAGAAAAAGATTCCTGGGGCGTGTTCGCCCGGCTCGCGGATCGCACATGGAAAGCTTCGGATGGATCCTTGATGCATTATTCGTGGAAGTCTCCGGGTCAAATACTGGTGATGGAATGGGCCAAAGGGACAGAAACCTATGTAAGGCAATATCGACTTAGCCTGGATGGGCAGAAAATTTTATCATTTGAAGGGCCGGAATTGCAGGATCGCAGATCGGTAAAATTGATCCGGTCTGACGCATATGCTTCATATGATCTCAATGACAATTTTCTAGGCGGCTGTTGGCTAGAAGCAAAAACCAGCGCGCTAATATGCGAAAAGGCTGGAACTGCGGATTTGGACAATTGGACTGCAGTAAACAACGAAATATTTTTCAATAAAAAACAAATTTCATCAAATAATGTCAGCAAAAATCAGGCCGAGGTTAATTCTAGAATCGCTGCAATAAAAAAGCGCTGGGGTGTTTTTGTTGAAGGAAATGCCTTGGAAATCCGTCGCAACGAAATTTTATATAAAAAACGCGATTTTTTTGTAAAACTCCAGCGGCCTGGTTCAAAAAATCGTGAGTTATTAGCATCCATATATTGGAAAAATGACCAAAAACGCGGTTTCTCCATGGTGGAGAGCTACGTTGATCTAGATCCTGCAATAGGCTGGTATGGTTGGTGGCTATGGTATGTGGACCCGAAAACAAACCAAATTATGCGCAGATATGGCGGTGACGCTGAAGCTGATGTGGTTTCGTTTAATTCAGATGGAACTGTGCAAAGTAAGCTCAGATACGGAGAAGCTTATGGCAAAAAAAATGTCACCATAAACGCAACATCCGTTGGATTGGATTTTGTTGGTCGTGGTAACGACGGTGAAATAACATGGCAGCAGACACTGACCCAAGTCGAGACTGGAGAATATAAGCGGGCTTATGACGGATTGATGCTAGCCAAACAAAAAAATAAAAACAATGGCTCTGGCGGCATCGGCGGCATTCTTATGGGCGCTGCACTAGGCGGAGCGTTGTCGGGTGGATCAGCAGAAGGAATAGTGGCTGGCGCGCGCGTGCTTGGCACCAAAGATGGTGCGCAGCAGGTCTATAACGAATATGAAAGCAAACGCGAGGCAAACGAGCGAGAGGCAGCTCGATCAGAAGCGGCCTTTCAGGCATCTATGCGAGCCTTGCAAACCAGCAACGCCAAGCCGTCGAACGCGTCCCCAACTACACAGCCCGCAACCAGTTCTGTCAATCCAGTGTCCGCACAGAATAGTGCCGTTTCCGGAAACGCCGCAACACAGAATACTGGATCGACTTCCAAAGGGTCCGGCAACGCAGCCAAGTCTTTCCCAAATCGTCCGCTGCAGTTCATTCTTTATGTCGTGCCATTGTTAAAGGATTCAGACGTCTCGCAGCCGCAATGTCTGTCCAATGTCATTACCGTCAACGGCCCCCCATCGTGGAGTTCCGCAAGCAGGGATGGTCACGAGGCAGACTTGATCATTGATCGCTATAAGGAACGCTTCGTTCAGTCCTGCGGTCGAGCGCGTGGAACTGGCGCTGCTTCGGCCCGAACCGTTAGCTATATCAACAATTATCACGAAGGCGTTGATGTCGATGAAGAATATGCCAACCGTGCCGCTATTCGCAATACCACGCTGGTTGACATTCAA
Source organism: Parasphingorhabdus sp. (assembly GCF_036964565.1). Lineage (GTDB taxonomy): Bacteria > Pseudomonadota > Alphaproteobacteria > Sphingomonadales > Sphingomonadaceae > Parasphingorhabdus. The sequence goes on from NZ_JBALTN010000005.1 coordinate 173,588, forward strand.
CCGTGAGGCTATTGGAGAATTTACGGAATTAGCTTGTGCCAGCCGTCAATCACTATCCGGTTTGATATCGAAGCACAGATTCTGAGGAATTAGGTAATGAAATTTTTTAGTATAATTCTTTCCGCAATAATATTTTGCTCATCCACCAATGCGTGGGCAGACGATACCAGTAATCCCGCTAAGCCATTCGGAGTGCTCCAGACGCTGCCGAATTCATACTGGTATGATTCAAGTGGAAGTATCGTTCGCTTTTTTTGGTCGCTTGAAGCTGAAGAGATTAGCGTGGAAATCATATCTTTGATTGAGGGAGAGGAAGGCCAGTATTCGGCAAAATTTCGCCGATCAGTGGATAACTCGAGGGTCACGGCGGACTATAAGGGGCCAGACGACTTGTTTCAGTCGACAGTTCGATACAGGGTCGAATTGCCTTCGCCAGATAGATACGAACTATTCTCCGAAGATGGACAAAAACTATCGACTTGCCGAATGTCGAGTAATGAGAAGTTGCTCCGATGCGAGGAAACGACTGCAACTGGAGAGATAAAGGAATTCCAAAACACAAGAGTAACAAAGCAGCAATATGAAGCGCTCAGGACTGAAGCTCTCGGCAAAGTTCAGCAAATACAGATTAAAAGAAAAGCAGCTGCAGCGACCCGCACAATGGAAAATAACGCGCGGGAAGATACATTGCGCACAGCTTGGGGCGCTTTAATCAATTTCATACCGCTACAAAATGGTGTCCCCGTTGTAGTTGATCGAGACTTCAAAGCACAGTGGACGTGGAAAAACCAAGTTAAGCCTGCTGCTGTAAGGTTTTCTTGGCGAAAAAATCCCGAAGGAATCGTTGGTATTTTTGAGGAATGGAGCTCTCCGGGGAGCATCGAAGTTGGTAGATTTTTTTGGAAACCTGGACCACAGCCCGGACAGTTGACCCGCAAGACTTATTATTCCGGGAAGGAAGCTGTCTTTCAAATTGCCCCCGATGGCACGTTGACTGGAACGGGCTACGGATGGGTTTACGGGCCAAGCCAACAACTTGTGATTTCTGATAGTTCGGACGGAGCTAAAATGGCGCAATATAAAGCAAGCGACACTGCCCGATCTTCTCCATACGCGACGTATACATTTGTTGAACAGGTCGGGGCGTTTGAACAAGCGCGAGCAGATTACCAGCGGTCAAAAGTTCAAGCCAAACAATCCGGTTCTGGCGGCATCGGCGGCATTCTTATGGGCGCTGCACTAGGCGGAGCGTTGTCGGGTGGATCAGCAGAAGGAATAGTGGCTGGCGCGCGCGTGCTTGGCACCAAAGATGGTGCGCAGCAGGTCTATAACGAATATGAAAGCAAACGCGAGGCAAACGAGCGAGAGGCAGCTCGATCAGAAGCGGCCTTTCAGGCATCTATGCGAGCCTTGCAAACCAGCAACGCCAAGCCGTCGAACGCGTCCCCAACTACACAGCCCGCAACCAGTTCTGTCAATCCAGTGTCCGCACAGAATAGTGCCGTTTCCGGAAACGCCGCAACACAGAATACTGGATCGACTTCCAAAGGGTCCGGCAACGCAGCCAAGTCTTTCCCAAATCGTCCGCTGCAGTTCATTCTTTATGTCGTGCCATTGTTAAAGGATTCAGACGTCTCGCAGCCGCAATGTCTGTCCAATGTCATTACCGTCAACGGCCCCCCATCGTGGAGTTCCGCAAGCAGGGATGGTCACGAGGCAGACTTGATCATTGATCGCTATAAGGAACGCTTCGTTCAGTCCTGCGGTCGAGCGCGTGGAACTGGCGCTGCTTCGGCCCGAACCGTTAGCTATATCAACAATTATCACGAAGGCGTTGATGTCGATGAAGAATATGCCAACCGTGCCGCTATTCGCAATACCACGCTGGTTGACATTCAACCGTGAGGCTATTGGAGAATTTACGGAATTAGCTTGTGCCAGCCGTCAATCACTATCCGGTTTGATGTAGAAGCAAAGATTTGGAGGAATTGCCTAAAGCTAAGCTTATAAAAGGTGTGAACTTCAATTATTAGGCGCGTTTTTTCAGGATAGCTGCTGCAATATCTGTTTAATGCCAACCGTCAGCGGAAAGTCGTGATGTTGTTCAAGTCGAAAATGTCAATTGGTCACCCGCGATGTAAGTAACCGAAGTTGACGGCCTGCAGGTGCGACACGCGCTGCGGCAATGCAGAATATGGGCCTTGAGAGTTCAAAAGTGAGTTTAACGCAAGCTGCGTGTTCGATCCGCTGAAGATCGATCGTCTAAATGTCAGCTTTGTCGCTTTTTGCACCATAAACCGCACCTTCCGCAAACCACCCAGTTAGCGACATAAGGCTGCGACCTTGTTGAAATGAAAGCAGACCGGCAGGAAGCGCCCCAGTAGCGGGCATTCCGAGGGCCGGGGGTGACAGCGGGTTACGTGCCTGTTAGGTGAGACCGCTAATGGCGATCGGAAGTCGATCAGTATTCAGGAGAGTATGCATGCTTTTTCACACCATGGTCGGATCGAACGACATTGAACGATCCAAGCGCTTCTACGACACGGTGCTCGGCACCTTGGGTGCAGGGGAAGGGACGCGGAACATCGCCGACAGCGGCCATACCCGTCTGATCTACAATAACGGCAACGGAACCAACTTCATCGTCAGCCAGCCGATCAACGACGAACCGGCAAGCGCTGCCAACGGCAGCACAGTCGCCTTTTCCTGCGACTCGCCCGAGCAGGTGAAGCAGCTTCACGATACCGCCGTTGCCGCTGGCGGAACCTCGATCGAAGCTCCGCCAGGACCGCGCGAAACGGCCTCCATGGGCACCATCGAACTGGCCTATTTTCGTGATCCCGACGGCAACAAACTGTGCGGAATTCATTTTCCTGCCTGATCCGTCAGGCATGGGTCTGCTTCTAAACCCAGCGGACCTCGATCATGCGATCCCGCGAATGTCCGCTTTCCACCCAGTTTCGGTCATTCAAGCTGATTAAATGGGAATAAAAGCGGCTGGTCGGCAAACGCCCCAATTGCGGTCGTTTGCTGTATCCTGCTTCAATGTCCGCGGTGAGCACTAAAGCAGACACAATTCCATTTCTGCTATTCTGCAGCAAAATGTGATGATAGCTGCAGCAAATCGTTAAACTGGAGAGCTTCTTTTTATGCAAACCTATGTTGGCTCTTGCCATTGCAAAAACGTAAAATTCGAATTTAGATCGGATGATATTTCCAAGGATATCTATCGGTGTAATTGCTCTCTATGCCAAAAAAAGGCGATAGTCATGAAGGCGGAACACAAGAGCCAATTCAGGCTCACTTCAGGGATTGATGACCTACTATCGTATAAGTGGAACAAGAAGATTGCGGAGCATTTTTTTTGCAAGAATTGTGGGGTTTATACGCACCACAAGCGGAGACGCGATCCTGAACAAATTTGCATTAATTTCGCCTGCTTGGATGATGTAGATATGCCGTCCGCAGAGAAAATTGCCATCGTCAATGGCTCCGGCCACGATTAGTCATGTTAGAAAAACCTATTTGATAGTGTCCGGTTGCTGGAAAATACAGTCGACAGAATTCGGTATCCTCAACGACCGCTTCCCACCCAGTTTACGACGTTAGATAGCAACCATGGTGAAATAAAAGCATCCGGTCGGCAAGCGCCCCACTTGCGGACGTTCCCTTGCTCACGCTATTTTGCTATAAGCAGACGCGGGAGAATGCTTGTGTCGCTTATTCGTGCCGCCCTCTTTGTTACATTGGCTGCGTTCATCACGTCGCCAATCCGAGCTGACAGCTTGCAGCGCGCTGACGGGAGCCTCATCACATATCACCTACTCAACCGGGCTATAGAAGGACGGCAAAGTCTCATCTTGATGCTTCAAGGATCTGGATGCGGACCGGTAATCGAGCGAAAATGGCTGCGAACGGAGCCACCTGTCCTGGCGCCGGGCCGGGCCGTTCTGGCAATCGAGAAATATGGGATCGCCGATGGCAATATTACTGCCAACGGATTTGAGGATGGGTGCTCACATGCCTATTGGCGCGGGAATACACTTCATCAGCGCGTTTTCGACGCAACGCAAACACTCGCGCATTTGCGCAAAGAAGAATGGTGGAATGGCGAGTTAATCATTTACGGCGGTTCGGAAGGCGGAGCAATCGCTGCGATGCTTGCACCTCTCATACCCGAAACTCGGTCTGTCATTATCTTTTCATCCGGGATCGGCGTTTCAGTTTCGGATTTGATACGAAGTGCGATTCCGCCTCCCGTAGCCATAGTTATGAACGCCCCTATTCCGAAGGAGCCTATTTATAACACAGCGGTCCGATATGTTGCGCGGTCTTGAGCCTAAATTCGAAGAATTTGAGCCGCGACCGCGCAACCGAACCTCTGGACGTGCGTTGTTTGGACGAAGATCAATAAAAACAAAAAACTAAGGCAAAAATCATGAAAATTTTAATGGTTCTGACATCGCACGATCAACTCGGCGACACTGGCAAGAAAACCGGATTCTGGCTTGAGGAATTTGCTGCGCCTTATTATGTATTCAAGGATGCCGGCGCAGATATCACGCTCGCATCGCCAAAAGGTGGACAGCCGCCTCTCGATCCGTCGAGCGACACCGATGACGCCCAGACCGATGATACAAAGCGTTTTAAATCTGATCCAGCCGCACAGAAGGAGCTTGCCAATACGGCTGTTCTGTCGACCATTTCTGCCGACGAATTTGATGCGATCTTCTATCCCGGTGGTCACGGTCCGCTATGGGATTTGGCAGAGGATAGCGACAGCACGACATTGATCGAAACCTTCTCTGCAAGTGATCGTCCAGTCGGTGCGGTCTGCCACGCCCCTGCGATATTCAAACATCCCAAAAATGCAGACGGCAAGCCGCTGGTCTCAGGCAAGAAGGTGACCGGCTTTACCAATACGGAAGAAGAAGGCGTCGGCCTGACCGATGTCGTGCCTTTTCTGGTTGAGGACATGCTGAAAGAAAATGGTGGGGAATATCGCAAGGGTGACGACTGGGCCTCTTTTGTTGTCATTGATGGGAAGCTGGTAACCGGCCAGAATCCCGCGTCATCGGCAGAAGCTGCGCGCGAGCTACTCCGCCTGCTGTAGACCACAAAAAACGGAGCGACTTATGAATATCCTAATCGCCGGTGCGACCGGCAAAACCGGGCTACGGCTTGTCGATCAATTGAAAGCAAAAGGCCATACACCGATTGCGCTGGTCCGTGAATCTTCGGACACCAGCGCTCTGCCAGAGGACGTGTCGCAACGTCAGGGTGACTTGACCGACCTTCAGAGCGGTGTTTGCGATGGTTGTGACTCGGTAATCTTTGCTGCCGGATCCGGCGGTTCCACCGGTCCTGAAATGACCGACAAAGTTGACCGCGAGGGAGCCAAACGGCTGATCGATCTGGCTGCCGATGCAGGTGTCTCCCGCTTTGTCATGCTGAGCAGCGCTGGCGCGGACAAACCCGACCCGGAGAGCGATCTTGCGCATTATCTGCAAGCCAAGCATGAGGCAGACGAGCATCTGAAGGCCTCCGGCCTCAGCTATGCCATCGTTCGCCCCGTCAGCCTGACCGACGACGACGGCAGCCGCGATATGCTATTTGGCGATGATGTCGATCCAAAAGGCAAAGCGGCACGAGGCGATGTCGCCGCGGTGCTGGCAAATGCGGTAGACGACAGTGAATGGACGGGCAAGGCTCTGCTGATGCAGTCCGTCTAGACCGGTGCCTGACAAACCCGGCCTGACCGACGATAGTGCAGGCTATAAGTTCAAGCAGCACGAATTGCCGATCCTGCCTGGATCGCCGGCCAACCCGGATCATCCAGCACGCCGTAAAGCCGCTTATCTGGTGATAGGCCTTTTTCTCGGGCTCGTCGGAGGAGCCCAGAACGGCTTCCTGCTGGCCAACACCGCCGCGCTTCAAGGCGAAATGGCGCTGACCCCGGTCCAGGCCGGGTGGATCAGTGTCGCCTTTTATTCGACCTACGCCTGCATGAGCATGTTGCTGTTCCGCATCCGGCAAGAATTCGGCATCCAGCCGTTTGTGAAATATGCGATGATCGGCCTTGTCGCGGCGAATTTTATTCAAGTGCTGGAACTCGGCTATTATCCCGAAATTGGCGCGCGAGCGATGGCCGGGATTGCCGCCAGCGGACTGTCGGCGCTGTCGATTTATTATCTGATGCAGGGATTGCCGGCATCCGCCCGGATCGGCGCGCTCATTCTCGGTATCGGACTTGTCCAGACCGCATTCCCGCTAGCGCGCGCCATATCCCCCTATCTGCTGGTCGACGGCAATATCAGCCTCGCTTTCCAGCTGCAATTTGGCCTGTCAATAATTTCGCTCGGCGCGGTCTATCTTTTGCGCCTTCCCATCGGCTTTCGGAAAAAGACATTCGAGAAGCTGGATCTGCCCAGCATCACATTGTTCCTGATCGGCGTAGCAGCATTGCTCGCTTTCCTGATTCAGGGACGCATTCAATGGTGGGACGCCAGCTGGCTTGGGTGGGCCCTGGCGCTCGCTATCCTTTGTCTGGGCGGTTGCCTGTTAATCGAGATGAACCGGCGAAGCCCGATGCTCAACACGAGCTGGCTATCGAGCCGGGCGATCCTGTCTCTGGCGATCACTGGTGCGGGAGTGCGGGTGCTTGTCGCCGAGCAAAGCTTTGGCGCGAGCGGCCTTTTCTCGGCGCTCGGCTATGGCAATGAGCAACTGACCGGCTATTATTTTATGCTGGCCGGAGCAACCGTTGCCGGCAGCATTTTGTCGCTCGTCCGCCTGGACCCGAAAGACTTGACCCGGCCGATCCTGTTTGCCATCTTGGTCATTGCGATCGCCGCCTTCGCGGATACCCGCACCGGGATCATGTCCCGCCCTAGCGACCTTTACTGGACTCAGGCCGCCATCGGCTTCGCTGCGGTCTTCGCTATGGGTCCGGTGATGATGGAAGGCATGTTGCGCGCCCTTGCAGCGGGCCCGGCCTATGTTATTAGTTTCATTGCGGTCTTTTCCCTATCGCAGACCTTGGGTGGTCTCGCAGGCGTTTCGGCGCTCTCCGCCTTCCACACGATCCGGCTTAAAACCCATTTGATCGACGCCGGCGCCACGCTAACCGCGACCAACCCGCAGCTTTCCAGCGAGATTGGACAGATATCAGCACGTTTTGCGGCGACAATTTCCGATCCCGTGCTACAACAGCAGGCGGCTGCTTCGCGGATCACTCAGGAAGTCGGTCGTGAGGCCGCGGTATTGGCGTTCAACGATGTGTTTTTCCTGATCGGGACTCTTGCTACCATCGCATTTGTCGTGGTGCTGGTGCCGTGGATCATGAATCGCATCCGCGGACGCAACCCACTGAGCAAGGAACTCGTCTTTCTTGAGAATATGATCGCCAGGAGCAAGCGATGAATCAGCAGAACAATGATGACAAGCCAGACGCCGAGAGCCCGGAAACGGAACCTGTGTCCAGCCCTGCAGAGCCATCAAAGGCGGAGGTCGAAGAGGAAGGTGGCTGGAAACCCAACGTCTCCCGCAAAAAGCTCGTGCTGGGCATAATCGTGATATTTGCAGGCGTTCTGATAGCACTTTTTGCCTGGGGATTAACCCCGTTCAACAGCGGCAATCAAACCACCAACAATGCCTATGTCCGCGGGATGACAACGGTGATTAGTCCCCAAGTCTCCGGCTATCTGACCGAAGTGCCGGTGAAAGATTTCCAGCGAGTCACGAAAGGGCAATTGCTCGCCCGGATCGACCCGGCACCCTATCGCCAGCGTCTGCAACAGGGACGAGCAAATACAGCAGCCCAGGCCGCCAATCTTGCCAATAGCCAGCAGAGCCTGCGTTCAGGCCAAGCGCAGATGCGTCTGCAAGATGCCTCTGTTGCCGCTGCCCAGGCAGGCTTGCAGAAAGCGCAGGCCGATATGAGGCGGATTGCAGAGCTAGTTGGCGAAGGATCGGTGTCGCTCCGCGAAAGGGATCAGGCGCGGGCAGCGCTGAAACAGGCAGAAGCGGGCGTCCTGCAGGCCAAAGCACAGCGCGCGATTGCGGCCGAGCAGGTGCGATCGGTTCAGGTCGGACGCGGCGCTCTCGAAGCGCAGGTTCAAGGCGCTGATGCCTCGGTCGAGCTGGCAGAAATCGAATTGTCCCGCACCAATATCCGTGCGCCCCGCAATGGGCGGCTGAGCGAAATTTCAGCGCGTCTGGGCCAATTGGTAACTGGCGGCACCCAGTTGATGTATCTCGTGCCCGACAACCTTTGGGTTACGGCCAATTTCAAGGAAACCCAGACCGCCAAAATGGCCGTCGGCCAACGGGCTAGCTTGACGGTTGATGCGCTTGGCGGAGCAGAACTGACCGGAACGGTGCAGAGCATCGCGCCAGCTGCGGGCAGCGAGTTTAGTCTGGTCAAGCCGGATACCGGTGCCGGCAATTTCGTCAAGGTCCCGCAACGCATCGCAGTGCGCATAAAATTCGATGCTGATCAGGAGCTGGTCAAGCGGCTCGGCCCGGGCATGTCGGTCATTGCCACCGTGCATACAAATAAGCAGCGGTGACCTGATGACCGTTCCATCCCGTCTCGTTCTGGCTGCAGCCACAATGGCTGGCGCTCTCACGCTCACCAGCTGTGCGCCGACGCAGCTCCCCCTGCCTGCGTCGGCCGCCGTGCAACCCTCGCTCGAATGGCGGACCGAACTTCCGGCAACAGAAAAGCTTCAGCATAGCTGGTGGCAAAGATTTGGTGATGCCGGGATGGTGGCGCTGGTCGAGAAGGCGCGTAAGAATAATCCCGACATTCTACTGGCCGCTTCAAGGGTGGAGGAAGCCCGGGCGACGGAAGCGGTGTCACGCTCGCTGTTATTGCCGACGCTCGAAGCCGGGGTGGCAGGAGGCGCACGGCGGGAAGTGTCGCCCTTTGGCCAGGGGCAGAACTCGCTCGTTGCAGAACCTGCTTTCCGCGCATCCTACGAAGTGGATCTTTTCGGCAAAAACCGTGCGAATATCGACGCGGCGCAAGCGGGTGTCGCGGCAAGCGAGGCAAGCAGAGAAGCCGCATTGCTCTCAGTGAGTGCTGCGACGGCGAGCGGCTATGTCAGCTTGCTGGCGCTCGATGCCCGGCGCAAGGTCCTTAGCGATACGCTAGAATTGCGCAGTCAGGCGCTCAAGTTCGCCCGCGACCGGGCGAAAGTCGGCTATACATCGCAGCTGGAATGGCGTCAGGCGCAGGCGGAATATCAGGCGACGGCGCAACTGGTGCCGCAGATCGAAGCGCAAATCGCCCGACAGGAAAATGCCCTTTCCGTGCTGACAGGAGATATGCCGGGCGACATAATTCGGGGAGGCTCGCTCGCGGATTTGCAGCAACCACCCGCTCCCGATATTGTCCCATCGCAGCTGCTGCGGCTGCGCCCCGATATCGCGGCGGCAGAATATCAACTGGCAGCATCCGACGCGCAAATGCGAGCGGCACGGGCAGGCTTCATGCCCAGCCTTGGCCTTAGCGCATCGGCGGGCGCAGCAATCTCCGATCTGTTGGCCGACCCGATCTCGATCTGGTCGATCGGTGGCAGCCTGCTCGCGCCGATTTTCAATGCCGGCCGGCTGCAGGGTCAGTTTGACGCCGCAACCGCAAGGCGCGACCAGGCTGCTTTCGCCTATCGTTCGACCGTGTTGGACGCCTTCCGCGAAGTGGAGGACCGGCTAGCAGTCGTCGCCCGCCTCGGTGACCAGCAACGCGCCGTGGAGGCCCAGCGCACCGCGGTGGCCGATGCATTGCGGCACGCGCGGAACCGCTACCGGGCAGGCTATACGCCCTATATCGAGCAAGTGGACGCCCAGCGCAGCCTGCTCGGCGTCGAACTGTCACTGGTGCAACTGGAAGCCGACCAGATCAACGCGATCATCGGCCTGTATCAGGCAGTCGGCGGCGCGCCAGATACGGGAGCGGGGAGAAATTAAATCCCTGTGGTGGCGCTGTCGAAAAAAAGTCACACGGTTCTATGCGATTAAGGGATAAACCGACTACGCAGCCATATGTCCAGAGCCTCCGTTCGGGATGTTGGTGCGACCAGGAATAGGGTCAAAAATTGCACGCACGCCAGATGCAACCGATTTATTACTCACTTCACTTTTTAAAAACCGAAAAGGCTTCTTGCCACCCGGTTGAAAACTTCCGAAGACGGCAAAGCTAATGTTCGTTTTCGGTAAGTTGCAGCCACAAGATAATGTCTGCTGTGATTACGCGAAGCGGGCGATCTGCATTCACCGCGCTAGGTCCGCTATTGCTTCTGGTCTCCCGATAGCGGACTGTCACAAAACCACCCAACTGTGGCCGTTCGAAGTGATTAGATGGAAAATAAAAGCAGCCGGACGGCAAACTCCTCGAAAGCGGACACCAGTCCGTAAGTGACTGGTGTCCGAGCATGGTCATATCTCTGTTTTTTCAGCCAGAGTGAGAGCATCTTCTATGTCGACACCCAAATAGCGAACCGTGTTTTCGATCTTTGAATGGCCGAGCAAGATCTGGATTGCTCGCAGGTTACCTGTCGCCTTGTAAATGATCGACGCTTTGGTTCGCCTCAGCGAGTGAGTCCCATACTCCTCCGTTCGAAGTCCGATGGCTTCAACCCATTCATCAACGAGCCTTGCATATTGCCGAGTGCTCAAATGTCGCATGTGATCTACCCGACTTGGAAAGACATAGTTCTCAATTGAGCCACCACGCCGTTCTAACCGAGCAAACAAGCTTCCTCTGGCATCCGAAGCAATTTCGAACTGGACCGGACGTCCGGTTTTTTGTTGGGTAATTGCCGCTCGATTTCTAATGTTCGGCCCTGAGACCAAATCGCCGATTTGAAGCTGAACAAGATCGCAACCTCTCAGCTTACTGTCGATCGCTAAGTCGAACAGCGCCCTGTCTCGCAGTCTCTGTTCGCGATCGAGAAAGAACCTGATCGCCCATATTTGCTTCTGTGTGAAAGGCCTCTTCGGGCCAACTTTGACACCAAATTTCCATGGCGCCCGGTTTCTCGCTGCCGGATCGAATTTTGAAAGTCCCATTGTTTTTCTCCTTGGCCGGAATGGCCATGAAGAGCGTCAGCTATTAGGGGCTAAAAAATCGAGCTGCTATGTCGGAAGTTGGGGCGCAAAGCGGACTTAGAATTGTAATGTTGCGGATTTACGAACCCAGGGCACTTAACGACTGGCTCCCAAACAACTTATATTTATTCGGGCTTGGAAGGCTTCTTCGCTAAAGACTGCGCTCCGGTTTTTCCGGTGGCTTCTTCCAGAGAGGCGGGAATATTGATCCACTCAACATCAAGCGCCTTCAGGCACTGCGCGAGGAAAACAGCCGTAAAGCGACCTCGGCTGACCTTATTCCGTAAATTGAGTTCGTTGTCTTCAATGCCGTAGCTTGCAAGGCGCTCGGCAAGGACAGCGTAAGACACGCCTCTCCGCATCATTTCAGCACGCAAGATATTCTTGACGAGCTCCTCCCAGGATTTTTCGCTTGGATGTGCCGGATCGGACTTCTTGTTTTTCTCTGTCATGCCGATCTTATAGGACGGAAATTTCAAACTGTAAAACTTCTATCACCGGCTGTAATGGCGGGCATCATCATATATGATGATATAATGCTGGACATTCACCAGACATCACCGTATATGATGATGCAGATCACCATATGGCACGACATTTCCATCCTTCCTCTAAAGCGAAAACGCTCTCGTTGCGTTCGATCTTTAGCATGTCAGAAGAACGCGCCTATGCGAGGTTTAAACGCCTGCGCTGGATATCCACCAAAGGCAGACCCGTTTGGCCGCCACTGACCTTCGCGGCGTCGGCTGCCGCGCAGCATCACCAATCAATCAATAATAGCAGGAGCAGATATTATGTAGCAAACACACCAAGAACCAGCAGCGGGCAAAACGCTGCACACATCATCAACCAAGTCGCTCGAAATTCCGTCGCTGCGGCTTTTTTCATATCTAAAGGAAATATATCATGGCGAAGAAGCCAACCAATAATCTCGTGCCAGCAAAGGGCGAGCCCAACAAGCCTTATAAAATCGCGGGCACTTCCATCGTCCCGGCCCAGCTATTCCATGTTCCCTCGCGTCAGCCAAGAAAGGAGGGGCCGTGGCGCGATGAACCCGACAAGCTTTCATGGATCGATAAAGCCACCGGTATGCCGTGCATAATGCTCCGCGCCCGGCTAGGCACTTTATCAGGCTATGTCGCGGTGAACACCGAGCATCCTCTGTTCGGTTACGACTACCGCGCTGTTCCGGCAGACCTTGGCATTCAGCCTCACGGCGGCCTGAACTACAGCGCGGCCTGCGATGAAGAAGCGGACGAACGCGTTTCTGTCTGCCATGTTTCAGGGCAGCCCCCGCAAAGGGTCCGCCATCCGCACGGCAAGCAGGAGCATCCTCCATTCAGTGAAGAACTATGGTGGTTCGGGTTCGCATGCGACAAATCCTATGATTTGGTTCCGGGCTGCTACCAAATCCATATGTCGGCTGAAAACGGGCAGACTTATCGCGGCGAGGATTACGTGTTCACCCAGTGCACAAATCTCGCGCATCAGTTGGCTGCGGCCGGTGGCGAAACGGGTTCGGGCGTTCCCATCGATACAAGCAGCTTTACCGTGCCGCCGGTCGGCCTCGATGCAGGGGAGAAGTGAAATGGACGAGAACATTCCATACGAAAAACGCCGCAATCCCAATCTGCCTTGGGGATACTGGATGGCAGCTCCCGGTGAAACCACAGGCGATCAGGTTCTGATCGATGAAGATGGCAGCGGGTGGGCGTCTGTTCGTGAGTGCCTTTGGGTCAAGCGCTTCAATATGGCGATGCCCGAGCAGCTTCAGTATATTGATCTCGAACTGGAGTTCCTGCTCACCTTTCTGGTCATCACGGAACGCCGGATCATTCGGGTTGAGGAGAAGGCCATCGACCTTTTCGGCGACTACGACAGGTCCCGGTTCTACCAAAGCTGGCTGATCGACAAGAAGCTCATGACTTATGTCCGGGGCGGTTCCCAATCTACGGAACTCACGCCGGAAGCTTTTGCTATCTTGCTGATGCTCGCCAACACACGCAGCCTGAGGAACCAGCCGCTGCCGGTTGGTCTGCCGACTTTGGAGCGGTGGCATGGGCTCGACCCGGAAGCCATGACGCTTGAATGGGAAGCAGCGCTCCAGAAACTGGAGCGTTATGCAGGTCAGCTGCCATATCGGTTCGAGCGGGTAATGATCGGCAAGTTTAATGCCATTAGGCTTGTCGGCGATGGGCTGGGGCCAAACATCCCGCTGCGCCGGACATTGTGGTCGCTCACCTTCCCGGATCAATATGCGCGGGACCGGTTCTACTTCTGGCTTTGCCACCGCGTCGATCGGTGGAGCGATTGGGGGACGCGCGCTTGGCAGAACGGGCCCCGAGCGCTCAGCGAATATCTGCTGCAGCTGAAATTTGCGGATGAACCGGCCGTGAGGCCTGACTGACTACGAAGCATTATGCCAAGAACGGCGGGCGGGTTCTTCGGAGGCCGCCCGCTTTTATTTATCTGGAGGCAAAATTGCCAAGACCCTGCTTGCCGCTGGTTCATGCGGTGCAATTCGTCGCTTAGCGTTCGGATATTGCACCGTGACACGCTACTACAGGTAAACAGCAGTCTGCAATCCGTGGAACAAAATCTGGCTCATCGTCCCAATCTCAAAAGCAATCCGCTAGTCGTCTGTCGAATTGGTGTGAATGATCGCCTTAATGTCAGTAACGTGCGTAGCTGAAGCAGTAGCTGACGGTCAGTGTCATTCAGGCACACAAAAAACCGAACAAGAAAACGCTGAGCGCGAACGCGACCGTCTTGCCGCGGTATTGCTTATATAAATGCAGGAAAGCGATTTTGACAAAGCACTTTTGGGACGCCGAGCATTCTTGCGGATCGAAAGACAGGTAGAACGGCATCGTGATCAGAGGAAGCGTTGGAGTCAGGACAATAGCATCGGCCGGGGCTTCTGACACAACCGATTTGGTCCTTAACTAGATGGCAGCGTAACCGTCTAAGATGCGAGAAAGCATGCGTTAATAGGAAAAGGTTGCGGTCATAACAAACGTGGGACCCACCCTTGAACGGATCTTTGGGCAATAAAGTTATGAAAGTATTGGAGATTGAAACTATGGCAAATCCGTTCGGCATTGAAGCTAGTTCAACTGTTCCCAGTGGGATGGCAACTTATGAAGTCACCTTGCATTCCGTTCCTGAGCCACATCCGGCGTTCAAAGAATACTCAGGCATTTGGAAGCCAAAAAATGGCCTAGTCAGTATTATGGGTAGGTCTGAAACCTTTAATAAGGATCCCTCCGCATCTGAAGCCCGGCGTATTTATGCTGAGGTAAAACATGAGTTGACACAACTCTATGGTCAACCGTTCGAAGATGAAGAGATTTCAGACGAAGATTGGCCAGAAGAGCTAGGCTTTTGTTCAGCAATAGACAATGGCGCTCGCAGCCATACATGCGATTGGGACCTTGGGACGCACGACCTGACCGATAACGTGCAAAATATTATGCTGACCATAGTATCGGACGATGGCGACGAAAAAAGCCAAGTGTGGCTAGAATATGGGTTCCCTGGATGCCAGGACTAGGAAGCCAAGGGCAGGCGAGTTTTCTAGAGAAAGTCTTTAGGGTTACAGCAAAGGCGGCTTAAAACTGAATGGAGTTGCGCTTTTCGGCAATCCCAATTTACTACCGCTCAGAGTTGCGTGATAGGTTGGGATTGTTGAAAGGACATGTTTTCGCCTGTGGCTGGGAAAAATGCTGATCAGCGATCTCACCTTTAAGCGAACTTTTCTGTATCTATTTTTGTCCGACCGATAGGCTACATCGTAAAATGCTTCTTCTCTAAAACGAAACGACTGGGAGTCCGTTACGTCCGAAAATTATCAGGCGGAAGGATTTAAAGAAAGTAGCGCTTGATGCTCTCCACTGTGATGACCGTGCGGCTGCCGATCTTCTTACGGACTAGCGTCCCGTTGTTCATCAGATCGTTGATCTTTGTTCGTCCAATCCCCGTCGATTGCATGACCTGAGCGATTGTCGCGGTCAAGTCACTGCCCCGTATCGGAGGCTGGACCTTCTCAGGTGGACTCATATGAGATTCGGCTGACAGCTCGGCGTTCGATTCAGGTGGTTGCGTCGGAATAGTCGCTTTTTTAGCCTTGCAGGATGTAATCGGCTTTGGCTCAGAACAGTAGCGTCCCAACACGTTGCCGAGAGATACGTCCGAAAACCTGATCCCGGTAATCTGGACGTCCGGTTCACCGCCAATAAGGTCAGAGCCAGCTAAGCGCGCGGTGCCGCCGTTCAATGCTTCAGCGGTTTTGCCATCCGCGATGATCCGTTGCCATACTTCTGCTGGGATCGCGGCGTCCCTAACGGATCGCGGAGCCTGACCGGCTGATATAGTAGTCCGCATCAACGCATATGTCTTAACCAGCCCAGCTGCGGCGTAGTCTGCCAGAATCGATTGAGCTTCGGCCAAGCCTGCTTCTTCGACAAGTTTGATTGCTTTGGAAGGCAACAGTGGTGTGTGGGCGCTCATTTGAATCCTTTTTTCGTTCTCTGGTCACATACCAAAAAAAGGTAAATAAGCGCTTTCTTATACCCTACTTTGTTCGCCATTGTTCGCTGTTGGCCGTTTTTCAACCTGATCCGAGTGTGGGAATGAAAGTGGGAGCGCTTCATCAAAATCAAGCGCAATAGCCTTGAATATCAATACTTTATGGAAGAGTTATTGGATCCCCCGTGAGGATTCGAACCTCAATTAACGGAGTCAGAGTCCGTGGTATTACCATTATACGACAGGGGAGTGCCGGTGCGCGGGAATAGGCAGGGAGCGGTCGTGGGTCAACCCCTTTGGTGGCATTCGGGCTGCAAAATATTGAGGCAGGGACGGCCATGGTACGCATTGTCGCTTGCTGGGCCGCCAGACAGCTTCCGCGATCAACGGCTATCGGACGTTGCAGCTCCTTCGTGAGGCCGAATTACGGGAGTCTCGGGATATTTTCTGTTACATACGGCTACCGGCCCTTGCGTCAGCCGCACGGCAGCGTTATCTTGCCTATCAAGTACCGGCGGTATTATCCGATCCGGAGAACATAAGAGTACGGTCATGGCGGATCAGGCATCCCCATCGCCGCAAGCTATAAAAGGCGGAATATCCGCAAGGAAATCCCGCCCCAAACCTGCGGCGACACATACAGGACAGGGTCGCATTGCGTCTCCGGTTCCTCCAGGCAACGCGCGCTGGCCCAAGTTGCGCTCCTACGCGGCGATAGATCTGGGCACCAACAACTGCCGGTTGCTGGTGGCAAAGCCGTCGTCCGACGGTTTCATTGTCACCGACGCCTTTTCCCGCGTCGTGCGGCTGGGCGAAGGTCTGGTCGAAACCGGTCAGATCAGCAGCCGGGCGATGGACCGGGCGGTCGCCGCGCTGGCGATCTGCGCCGACAAGCTGCGCCGCCGCAACGTGACGCTCGCGCGGTCGGTGGCCACCGAGGCCTGCCGGCGGGCCAGCAACGGCGACAAGTTCATCGATCGGGTTCGCCGTGAAACGGGTATCGCACTTGATGTAATCACGGCCGAAGAGGAAGCGCGGCTAGCCGTGCTCGGCTGCCATATCCTGCTCGAACCCGGCGAGGGGCCGGCGCTTATTTTCGACATTGGCGGCGGATCGACCGAACTGGTTCTGGTTGACACCAGCGGCTCCGCGCCGGAGATCATCGACTGGCAGAGCGCGCCGTGGGGCGTGGTCTCGCTCACCGAAAGCGAAAAATTTGATGGCGAAGACCCGGTTGCCCGGCGGCGTGCCTTTGCCGCGATGCGGGCGCGGGTCGCGGACAGTTTCGCGAGCTTTGCCGAACGCCTGCCGCGGCTGGAACAATGCGATTACCGGTTGCTGGGCACGAGCGGGACGGTGACGACGCTGGCCAGCCTGCATTTGAAGCTGCCCCATTATGATCGCAAGGTCATCGACGGGCTGATCGTTCCCACCGAATCGATGCGCGATATCAGCGCGATGCTGGCGCAGGCCTCGCCGGAAGAGCGGGCCGACATCCCCTGTATCGGCCGGGAGCGGGCCGATCTGGTGGTCGGCGGCTGCGCGATCCTTGAATCGATTCTCGATATCTGGCCGGCCAGCCGCGTCGGCGTGGCGGATCGCGGCATTCGCGAGGGCATCCTGCGCTCGCTGATGTCGGCGAACGAGCGGCGCGCGGTCCGATGAGCCGGGGCAGGGCGGGAAGCAAGCAACGGGTCAAGACCGCCAAGGGCCGAAAGATCGGTTCCACGCGCTGGCTCGAGCGGCAGCTGAACGACCCCTATGTCAAGCAGGCAAGGGCCGAGGGCTACCGGTCGCGGGCCGCCTACAAGCTGCTGGAACTGGACGAGCGCTTCAAGCTGGTGCGCAAGGCGAAGGCCGTGGTCGACCTCGGCATCGCGCCGGGCGGTTGGTCGCAGATCGTCCGCAAATATGCGCCGAAGGCGGCGATCGTCGGCATCGATCTGCTGGAGGTCGATCCGATCGACGGAGTCACGATATTCCAGATGGATTTCATGGACGATGCCGCCCCGGACCTGCTGATCGATGCGCTGGGCGGCAAGCCCGACTTGGTGCTGTCGGACATGGCCGCGAACACGGTGGGCCACCAGCAGACCGACCATTTGCGGACGATGGGGCTGGTCGAGGCCGGTGCCTATTTTGCCGTGGAGAATCTCCAGAAAGGCGGTGCCTTTGTCGCCAAGGTCCTGGCCGGCGGCACCGACAATGACCTGCTGACGCTGCTCAAGCAGCATTTCGACGTGGTCAAGCATGCCAAGCCTCCGGCGAGCCGCAAGGGCTCATCGGAATGGTATGTGATTGCCCAGGGGTTCAAGGGCAGGGCGGAGACGAACTAGTTTGCCGCGCGGGCCTTGGCCACCATCGCCTTGATGCCGTCATAGCCAATCGCACCCACTTCGGACTGGTCGCCGACTACCCACGCGGGCGTGCCGGTGAAGCGCATCTGCTGGGCGATGGCGATATTGTTCTGGATTTCTGCTTTCGCTTCCGGCGAAGCAATGAACGCGCGGGCCGCCTTCATGTCCAGCCCGACTTCCTTCGCGGCAGCCTCGATCGTTGACGGGGTCGGGCGACCGGTCGCGAACATGGTCTTGTGGAAGGCATAATATTTGCCCTGCTTGGCCGCAGCCAAGGCCATCAGCGCGGCGTCGTTGCTTGCCTCGCTGAGGATCGGCAGTTCGCGGAACACGACCTTCACATTCTTGTCTTCGGCAATCAGCTTGGCGATATCCCGTTCGGTCTGCTTGCAATAGGGGCAGTTGAAATCGGAATATTCGACGACGGTGACATCACCGTCCGGATTGCCGGCAAAGGCGTTGCCGGCAAAGGGCTTTTCGATCTGCGCGCGCACCGCATCGATGGCAGACGCCTTTTCGCGATTCTGCAATATTTCAACTGCTTCGGGGATGATTTCGGGATTTTTCAGGATATAGTCGCGCACGATACCCTCGATCGCCCGTTGTTCCTGCGCGCTGATCCCGGCGGCGAGCGCAGCCTCGCTGGCCGCTTCGGTCGAGGAGCTGCTGCTCTGCCAGAACCACACGCTCAATGCCGCCACAATGGCCAGTCCGCCACCCGCCATAATCATCCACTTTCTGTTCGAATTGTCATCCACAATCGGGTTCTTTCGTTGAAGGACGGCATTGGCCATGGCCGCCCGGCTTGTCCAGTGCAAATGGCATGACCAGCAGGCTGCGCCTAGCGGCGGCGGTTGTTCTTCTCAAATTCCGCCTTGGCGATGAACGAAATGTCCTGGGCCCGGATCCAGTCCGGCGTGTTTTCGGTGATGCCGCCGAGCGCGATCTGCGAGCTGCGGATGGCAGCGGCATAATTGCCCTGGAGCAGGGAGCTTTCGGCGGTCGCCAGCTGCGCCCGCGCGATGTCGCCCTGCTGCGAGTAGACCACGCCCAGCTGATACCAGGCGAAGGGATTGCGGTTGTCCTTGTTGACGGCGGCCTTCAGGACCTTGGTGGCCTCGTCCAGATATTGCGGATCCTCGGTGGCGATCAGGGCGTGGCCGAACAGGCTCGCGATCAGCGGATGGTTGTTGGTGAGCCGTACGGCCTTGCGCAGCGATTGCAGTGCGGCGTCAGGCTTGCCGGATTCGAGCAGAATCTGGCCCTGCAGTTCCAGAAAATAGGGATCGTCCGGCGCGGCGGCGAGCAGGTTGTTGACCTCATGCAGGGCGCGGTCGGGATAGGCGCTCTTGTGCCACGCATAGGCCCGTGCGTAGCGCGCGGGGACCGACTGGTCGCTCTCGGGATACTCGCGCAGGGTGACCGTCGGCTCGGCGGTAAAGCCAAGCAGCTTGGCCTTCACCCGCTGGAACCGGGCTTCGATCTCGGGGTCCGATGGCTTGTCCCAGGCAGGGTCCTTCTGATAGACATCGCGAAGCAGGCTAACCCGCTCGCCGGAGAGCGGATGGGTACGCCCGTAGCTGTCTTCCTGGGGTATGCCGAGACGGAATTCGTAATTCTGCAGCTTCTTGAAAAAATCGATGGACCCTCTGCCGGTGATGCCGGCTTCGCTCAGATACCGGGCGCCGGCGGAGTCCGCCGACCGTTCCTGCACCCTGCTGAAGGCCAGGAACTTGCCCATCGCGGCCTGCTGTCCAGCGGCCAGGATCCCCATGCCGGCATCGCCGGCGCCCGCTGCGATGGCGGCAGCGCCCAGGATCAGGCTGAGAATGGTGATGCCGGTTGCGGTCTGCATACCTTCGTCAAAACGGATGATATGACCGCCGGTGATATGACCGAGCTCGTGCGCCATGACGCCCTGCACTTCATTGGCGGTGTCGGCGGTCTCGATCAGTCCGGAGTAAAAATAGATGCGCTGTCCGCCGGCGACAAAGGCGTTGACCTGGCGATCGTTGATCAGCACCACCTCGACCTCGTCGGCATCGAGCTCGGATACTGCAACCAATGGGGAAACCATGTCGGTGAACAAGGCTTCGGTTTCCGCGTCGCGCAAGATCGACTGGGCGGCGACCGGCTGCACCGCGATTGCAACCATGGCCAAAAATGCGACCATCAGCCGGAACATGCGACCGGCAACGGCGGAGCTTGTGATGGAAAGCGGGGCAGCAAGAATATTGCGCATGAAATTCCTCAGCATGAACGTCCGGCTTCGAATTTGCCCCCTGCCATCCCGTGTCTGAACCAAGGATGAAATAGCCGTCTCCACCCGCAACCGGGCAAAGACGGCATTTCTTTGTCTATCCGAACGTGCGTTGCCACCAGCCCTGGCGCGGCGAACCGTCGCTCGATTCCGAGGCGTCGCTGTCCGCGCTCTTGGCAACCGCTTCGTCCTTGGGTTTGGCCGCTGCTCTTGGCTTGCGCGGTTTAGCCGGTGCCTTTTCCTTGACGGGCTTCGCCGCTTCGGGGGCTGCCTTGTCGGCCGTGTCCACGCTGTCGGCTTTCTTGGCCCGCGCTCTCGGTGCCCGCTTTGCTGCCGGTTTTTTCTCAGCAGCCGCGTCGGCAGAAGCCTCGGCGGTTTCAGCAGCGGGCTTGTCGGCGGTCGGCTTGGCCTTGCGCGGCGCGCGGCGGCGCTTCGGCTTTTCCTCGCCTGCGTCCGTTTCGCTTGCCGGCTCTGCCGCAGGCTGCTCGCTTGCCGGCTCGCTCTTTGCAGCGCGACGACGGCTGCGGGGCTTGGCCTCGGCCTTTTCCTCGGTGGCTTCGCCCGTTTCGGCGTCTGCTGCATCGGATTTGCGCGGGTTCCTGCGGCGCGGGCTGGCCTTTGCCGTTTCCGGTTTGTCGCCGGCCTCGTCATCGCTCGATTGTGCGGCGGATTGATCGCCATTGTCCGAGACGCCATCTTCGCGATTGCCGGATTCGGCACGGTCACCACCGCGGTTGCGCCGGCCGCGCCGACGCCGCTTGCGCTTGGGCCGTTCGCCACCGTCGTCGCGGCCTTCGCTTGTGCGTTCGTCCCGGTCTTCGACTTCCGTATCCTCGACCTGCTCGATCTCATCCTCGTCATCATCCTCGTCGATGATGGGCTCGAACTTGGGCATATTCTTTGGCGGGCTGCCGGAGGTCTGGATTTCCATCCTTGCGCCCTCGGTTTCACCGTCCGGGCTGATTTCGATCGAGACGCCGTAGCGCTTCTCGATATCGTCAATCTCGTGGCGCTTGCTGTTCAGCACGTAGATGCAGGCTTCCTGGCTGGTGCGCAGGCTGATCACGCTGGCCTTGCCCTTGGCTGCCTCTTCCTCGAGCAGGCGGAGTACGGACAGCGCGGCAGAGGATGCCGTGCGGACCAGTCCGGTGCCTTCGCAGTGCGGGCAGACCTTGGTCGAGGCTTCGAGCACGCCGGTGCGCAGGCGCTGGCGGCTCATTTCCATCAGACCAAAGCTGGAAATCCGTCCGACCTGGATGCGGGCGCGGTCGTTTTTCAACGCATCGCGCATGGCCCGTTCGACCTTGCGAACATTGCCCGAGCGATCCATGTCGATGAAGTCGATCACGACCAGCCCGGCCATGTCGCGCAGCCGCAGCTGGCGCGCGATTTCCGCAGCAGCTTCCATATTGGTCTTGACCGCGGTCGCCTCGATTCCGTGTTCGCGGGTCGACCGGCCCGAGTTGATGTCGATCGACACCAAGGCCTCGGTCGGGTTGATCACCAGATAACCGCCGGATTTCAGCTGGACTTCCGGCGAGTACATGGCCGAAAGCTGGTCCTCGACACCATAGCGCTGGAACAGCGATACCGGATCGGCATAGCTCTTCACCCGCTTGCTGTGGCTCGGCATCAGCAGCTTCATGAAATTCTTGGCGGCGGTATAACCGTTGGCACCCTCGACCAGTACCTCCTCGATTTCCCGATTATAGATGTCACGGATCGCGCGCTTCACCAGATCGCTGTCGCTGTGGATCAGGCTGGGGGCGGTCGCGCTCAGTGTCTTCTCGCGGATTTCATCCCACAGCCGGGCGAGATAGTCAAAGTCGCGCTTGATTTCCGGCTTGGTGCGGGACAGTCCGGCGGTGCGGACGATGCAGCCCATGCTGGTTGGCAGGTTCAAGTCGCCGATGATCGACTTCAGCCGCTTGCGGTCGCCGGCATTGTTGATCTTGCGGCTGATTCCACCACCGTGCGAGGTATTCGGCATCAGCACGCAATAGCGGCCGGCCAGGCTGAGATAGGTGGTCAGTGCGGCGCCCTTGTTGCCACGTTCTTCCTTGACCACCTGGACGAGAACGACCTGGCGCCGCTGGATGACGTCCTGGATCTTGTAGCGCTTGCGCAGGGCCATGCGCTTCTGGCGCGCCTGGTCGCTGGCCTTGGGCATCGGACCCTTGCCACCGCGGCCCTTGTTCCGGCCACCGCGACCGCGACGGCCATCGCTCTTGTTCCTGCCGTCTCCGTTGTCGTCGGACGATTCCTCGTCGGAATCATCGTCATCCTCGTCATCGTCGCCGCTGTCTTCCTCCGGCATTTCGCCTTCGCTGACGTCGATCGTGTCAACGCTGTCATCCTTGTCGACTTCGACCAGCGCCGTGTCGAGCTCCTCGGTCGCATCGCTGCGCACCATGTCGGCGGGCGAATCATCCTCTTCTTCTTCCTGCGCACGGAGGGCGGCTTCTTCAGCCGCATGTTCGGCCTCTTCGGCCAGCAGCCGTTCGCGATCCTCTCTCGGGATCTGGTAATAGTCCGGATGGATTTCGGAAAAGGCGAGGAAGCCGTGGCGGTTTCCGCCATAGTCGACGAAAGCCGCCTGCAGCGATGGTTCGACCCGGGTAACCTTTGCTAGATAGATATTGCCTTTGAGCTGTTTATGCTCCGAAGATTCAAAATCGAATTCCTCAATCTTGTTCCCTTTTACGACAGCCACCCGGGTTTCTTCCTGGTGGCGCGCGTCGATTAGCATGCGCGTAGTCATTCAATAGTCTCCTGGCAGGGAGCGCCGGATCAGAGCCCGGCGGGTCCATGCGATATAATGGGGATGACGTTTCTCTGCGCGCGTTCCCTTGATAGGGGGCGGGCGACGTCATCCGGTTGATTTCCAATGTTTCTGATAAAAATGTGTCTGCAACAACCGCATGGCTCTGGCCGTTAGCCAGAGTCTTTCCGCACAAGGAAGCGCCTCCGATAGGGAGAGCTTCATAGCCGGAGATTTCATGCCTCATGTTGCGTCAACCTGGTAGATGCCGAATGATTTTCGGCATTTAGTCGAACCACTTCGGAATATTGCCCGAAAGGTTCAGACAGGCTGCTAGCACCGCTTGCGTCGATCGGCAACACAAACTGTCAGATATTGCAACGCGGACTCGCTTCGGGTCGCAAACCCGATTCATGGCTAACAGCCCGTTAACCGCGACATTTTACGGGGCCTTACGAAAGCATCCTTAATTGCGTCTTCACTTCGTTTGTGGGCTTGAATTATTGGGGACGCCGTCTTTTATGAAATTTGACTGGACCAAAACGGGCCACCGCATGCATAAGCAGGGGATGGCACTGGGAACTTTATTGGCGTCCACGCTGCTTGCGATCCATCCGGCACAGGCGGGCTCCGTTAGCCGGATCGAGGCCAGCGGTTCGAAAATCACCATTTCATTTGACGATCTGGTCGAAGGCGCTTCGGCCTTTTCGCTGCTCGGACCCGACCGCATTGCCATTGATGTGCAGGGTGGCAAGGCCGGCCAGGGCGGCTATGCGGCGGGCATTGTCAAGGCCGTGCGGCAGGGCCAATATGATCCCAACACCGCCCGGATCGTGTTTGATCTCGATCGCCCGGCAGTGATCACCGAAGGCCGGTTTTCTGCCGACGGAAAAAGCCTGCAGCTCAATCTGCAGCCGGTCGGCCAGGGGCAGATTGCCAACGGCCGGCAATCGTTTCTGCCGCCGATGAATTTCCGCGCCGAACCGCCGCGCAAAAGCTACAGCGTGAAGATGCCGCTCGGCAAGCCGCGCGACTCCGTCAACTTGCCGAAAATATATGGTCCCAGCGATACGAGCCGGCCGCTTGTGGTCATCGATGCAGGCCATGGCGGGCACGACCCCGGAACGGTTTCCCCGCATGGCGGCAAATATGAGAAGAATGTCGTTTTGGCGCTTGCCAGGGCAATCCGGGATCGGCTGGTGGCCGGCGGCAGGGTCCGGGTGGCACTGACCCGGGACAGCGACGAGTTCCTGGTGCTGGAGGAGCGTTATGGCATTGCCCGGCGGCTCAATGCCGACCTGTTCATCTCGCTCCATGCCGACGCCGCGGGCAATGAAGACGCGTCCGGCGCGACCGTCTACACGCTGTCCGAAGTTGCCTCCGACCGGGAGGCCGCGAAACTGGCGGCGCGGGAGAACAAGGCCAATATCATCAATGGCATCAATTTGGGAGGAGCAACGCGCGACGTCTCGTCGATCCTGATCGACCTGACGCAGCGCGAGACGATGAATGTCTCAGCCGATTTTGCCAAGCTGCTGCATCGCGAAGGCAGCCGCCAGATGGCCTTCCGCAAGATTCCGCACCGCTTTGCCTCGTTCGTCGTGCTCAAGGCGCCCGACACCCCGTCCGTGCTGTTCGAGGCCGGCTATCTGACCAACAAGGATGACGTGGCCTTCCTCAATTCGGGCGATGGTAGGAGCCGGGTCGCGACCGGCGTCGCAAGCGCGATCGAATCCCACTTCGCCCGCAAACTGGCCATGCGCTAAGGCCACAGGATCCCGCAGATTGCCTGCCCGGCCCGTTGCGACCGGCCGCGCTTTTTTCATCGATAATCGCTGGAAAATGGATGCAAGCCGGTTTAGATAGCCGACCCTATGGGAAATGATGCGTCTGATACGGCTGGAGAAAGCCTCGCCTACAAGCTGGAACGAAGCACGGGCGGCTTTTTCGAGCGGGTCGAGAATCTCTGGCAGAAAAAATGGTTTCGCCTGCTGGTGGCGTTCCTGGGCCTGTGCGTCCTCGGCTGGCTGCTGATATGGCTGGTCTTTGCCCGGGATTTGCCCGACGCGACGGCCCTGCGCACCTATAAACCGCCGCTGCCGACGATGGTCCGCGCCTATGATGGCGAGCCGGTCCACAGCTACGCCCGGGAACGGCGCGTCCAGCTGCAGTTCTCGGAATATCCGGCGCTGCTGGTTCGCGCCTATCTGGCGGCCGAAGACCGTACGTTCTTCGAACATGGCGGGCTCGACTATCCCGGCATCGCGACCGCAATCGTCACCAATCTGTCGAGCAGCGGGCGGCCGGTCGGCGCCTCCACCATCACCCAGCAGGTGGCCAAGAACCTGCTGCTGAGCAGCGAGGTGTCCTATCGCCGCAAGGTCCGCGAAGCCATTCTCGCCTACCGGATAGAAGACGTGCTGACCAAGGAAGAGATCCTCGAACTCTACCTCAACCAGATTTTTCTCGGCCGCAATGCC
Organism: Parasphingorhabdus sp.; assembly: GCF_036964565.1. Taxonomy (GTDB): domain Bacteria; phylum Pseudomonadota; class Alphaproteobacteria; order Sphingomonadales; family Sphingomonadaceae; genus Parasphingorhabdus. The sequence continues at coordinate 199,085 of NZ_JBALTN010000005.1, forward strand.
TATGGCGTGCAGGCCGCCGCCCAGGCCTATTTCGGCAAGGATGTCGATGCGCTGGCGCTGCACGAAATCGCCTATCTCGCGATCCTGCCGAAGGGACCGTCCAACTACCGGCCCGAGGTGCACGAGCAGCGCGCGGTCAACCGGCGCAACTGGGTGCTCGGCGAGATGCGCGACAATGGCTGGATCACGCCGGCGCAATATCAGGCCGCGGCGGCGCAGCCGCTCGGTGCCATTTCCCGTGCGGGCCCCCGGTTCGAACGCGTCGGCGGCTATTTTATCGAGGAAGTGCGCCGCCAACTGATCGAGCAATTTGGCGAGAATGAAAAGGCCGGGCCGTACAGCGTCTATTCCGGCGGCCTGTGGGTTCGGACCTCGCTCAATCCGGAACTGCAGGAATATACCAAGGACGCGCTGCGCAGCGGCTTGCTCCGCTACAGCAGCGGCAAGGGCTGGAGCGGCCCGATCAACAAGATCGAGATCGACGACCAGTGGGCCCAGCGCCTGGCGTCGACGTTCATCAACACGGATTATGAAAACTGGCAGATCGCGGTGGCGATCCGGCCGACCGGCGGCGGCGCGGAAATCGGCTTTCCCGATGGTACCACCGGCCGCATCAATTCCGTTCCCGACGCCCTGAAGGCTGGCGACATCATCGCCGTCAGCCCGCTTGGCGGCAGCAGCTACCGGCTCGAGAACGTGCCAGAGGTGTCGGGCGGAATGGTGGTGCAAAACCCGCGCAACGGCCGGATATGGGCGATGCAGGGCGGGTTTGACGACCGGATGAGCTCGTTCAACCGTGCCACCCAGGCCGAGCGCCAGCCGGGATCGACGATCAAGCCGTTCGTCTATGCCACCGCGCTCGAGCATGGCATGACGCCGGCGACCCTGATCGCCGACGCGCCCTTCTGCGTGTATCAGTCGGCCTCGCTCGGACGAAAATGTTTCCGCAATTTCGGCAATTCCCGCGGTGCTGGCGAACAGACGCTGCGCTGGGGTGTCGAGCAGTCCCGCAACCTGATGACGGTGCGCGCGGCCAATGACTCCGGCATGGAAAATGTCGTCAAGACCATCAAGACGATGGGGATCGGCGACTACAAGCCCTATCTCGCCTTTGCCCTCGGTGCTGGCGACACAACGGTCATGAAGCTTACCAACGCCTATTCGATGCTGGCCAATCACGGCCGGGAGCTGACGCCAACGGTGATCGACTTTGTCCAGGATCGCCAGGGCAAGGTGATTTTCCGCTCCGACAAGCGCAATTGCGAAGGCTGCAACATGCGCGACTGGGATGGCCAGCCGATGCCGCGCCCGCGTCCCGCCGGCAAGCAGCTGATGGACCCGATGACAGCCTATCAGATGGTCGACATCCTGCAGGGCGTCATCACCCGTGGCACCGCGCAAAATCTCAGAAGCCTCGAACGGCCGCTGTTCGGCAAGACCGGCACCGCCAGCGGTCCGACCAACGTCTGGTTCGTCGGCGGCTCCCCCGACATGGTGGCCGGCGTCTATCTCGGCTTTGACCAGCCGCGCAACATGGGCGGCTATGCCCAGGGCGGCACGCTGGCAGCGCCGATTTTCCGGCGCTTTGCCGAAAAGGCCATGGCCGGCATGCCCAAGACCCCGTTCGTGGCGCCGAAGGGCGTGCGGATGGTGCGGGTGGATCGCAGGACCGGCAAGCGGGTCTATGGCGGCTGGCCCACCGACGATCCGAAGGCGGCGGTCATATGGGATGTCTTCAAGCCCGAAACCGAACCGCGTCGGGCGATGCGCAAGGATGATCTCCTGGCGCGGCTGGAAGCGCGCAAGGCGCAGCTGCTCGCCGAACGGGCAGCGGCCCAGGCGCGGGCCCTGGAAGCCCGGCGGAACAGCGGGCCGGCGTCGAACGACGACGAATTCCTTCAGGCCGAGGGCGGCATCTATTAGCGATGCCGGGCCTCTGCTCCGATGCTGAGCGCGTCGGACATTGTCCCGGCCGAGGGGATCGGTACGGTCGGGAAGGAGAGCGTCACGGAACTCGCCCGGATCACCGCCGATGCCTTTCGCGATGATCCGTTCAATCTCTGGCTGTTCGGCAGCGTTGCGCCGATGCAGCGCACCTTCGCGAACATGGCCCGGCATATTTATGCTCCCAATGGCTTCTGCCAGATATTGCGCGAGGAGGGCCATGGCCTTGCCGCGACAATGTGGCTGATGCCGGGCGACAAGTCCGACGGCAGCGCGGCCGGCATGCTGCAAACCTACTGGGGGCTTTTCGCAAGCGGGGGACCGGGTGCCTTGAAACGCGGCAAGGCCGCCGGCGATGCCATGGCCAAGCATCATCCGAAGCAGCCGCATGCCTATCTGTTCACCGTCGGCGTCGCCGGCGCGGGCCGGGGCAGGGGCCTGGGGCGCCGCCTGCTGCAGCCGGTGCTGGACGCGTGCGACCGCACGGGCACAATGACCTATCTCGAAAACAGCAATCCGGCGAACCGGAATTTTTACCACGGCCTTGGTTTCGAAAGGGTCGAACTTTTCCACGCCCGCTCCGACAGCCCGCCGCTGGAGGCCATGCAAAGACGGCCGCGCTAGCCCGGCCAGGCGACCGTCGCCAGCTGCAATAATTGTGAAATATATCTGTAATCCAGCGGTCATTGTGCACCGGTAGAGGGCATGATCGAAGGGCCGCACCGGGATGGTCCGCGCGCAAGCAACCTGGACAAGGAAAAATCTGATGAAAACCAAAATTGCATTACTCGCACTTGCTACGCTGACCCTGGCGGGCTGTGAAAACCAGGCGGGCGGCAGCGGCGGTGGCGGCAGCCGCGACCAGTTGCGGATCGTCGGATCGTCCACCGTCTTCCCGTTTGCCAAGGCGGTATCCGAATATTTCGTCACTGGCGGCAGCTTCAAGGCTCCTGTCCTCGAATCCACCGGCACCGGCGCGGGCATGAGCCTGTTCTGCTCAGGCGTTGGCGCCGACACCCCGGACATTGAAAATGCCTCGCGCCGGATGAAGGCGTCGGAATTCGAGCTCTGCCAGAAGAACGGCGTTACCGACATCGTCGAGATCAACATCGGCATCGATGGCATCGCCGTGGCCCAGTCCAAGGAAGGCCCGGGCTTTGCCCTGACCCCGGAACAGATTTACAAGGCCATCGCGGCCAAGCCGTTTGGCAAGGAAAACACCAGCAAGACCTGGTCCGACATCGATCCTTCGCTGCCGTCCATGCCGATCAGCGTCTACGGTCCGCCTTCGACATCGGGCACGCGCGACGCGCTGACCGAGTTGATCATGGAAGTCGGCTGCAAGACCGATCCCGCGATCAAGGCAATGAAGGACAGCAACAAGGACGAATATGAAGCGATCTGCCACGAGATCCGCACCGACGGACCCTATCTCGACACCGGCGAGAATGACAATCTGATCGTCCAGAAGCTGAAATCCAATCCCAATGCGGTCGGCATCTTCGGCTACAGCTTCCTCGAGGAAAATCTCGACACCGTTCGCGGCATCGCGATTTCCGGGGTCGAGCCTGCCTATGACGCGATCGCTTCCGGCAAATATCCCGGTGCGCGGCCGCTCTACATCTACGTCAAGAAGCAGCATGTCGGCGTCATCCCCGGCATCCAGGAATATGTGACGGAATTCGTCAAGGCCGGCACCAATGACGGCTATCTGGTCAAGGCCGGCCTGATCGCCTCGCGCGACGCGACGCGGGCGGCGATGATGGACGCGGCGAAGAACCTGCCGCTGCTCGCCAAGAGCGAACTGAAATAGGCTTTTCTGCCACGGGATGAGGGGGCGACCCCGAACATCCGGATCACGGGGGCTGTTGGCAACAACGGCCCCTTTTTCTTTGTTCGCGAACGGAGATCGCCGCTCAAGCCGCTCGCAATCCTCCCGCTTAACCGCCGTTTCTAGCCGTACCTCCGCCCCGCCGTCTGCGGAAAAGGCAAGACGGTTGCTTTTTATATGACATTTTTGTTACAATGCGGGAAATCATATCGAGGAAGCAGCATGAATCTCAGTACCGCCCATCACACGGTGTCCGCATTCGACGCCGAAATCCACGATCTCCGCGCCATGGTGCTGGAGATGGGGGAGAAGAGCACCGGCGCGATCGTGCGGGCGATCGAGGCGCTGGAGAAAAATGATCTCGGGCTGGCGCAATCGGTGATCGCCGGCGACCAGGAGATTGACGAACTGGAACGCCGGATCGACACGCTGTCGATCCAGACGATTGCCCTGCGCGCGCCGATGGCGGACGACCTGCGGCACCTCATCGCTACCTTCAAGATTTCCAGCATTGCCGAGCGGATCGGCGATTATGCCAAGAATATCGCCAAGCGCGTGCCGCTGGTCGCCGAGTCCAGCCGCCAGATCGAGCCGGTAGCGCTGCTGCCGTCAATGGCCAAGATCGCCGCCGAACTGGTCAGCGATTCCTTCAAGGCCTATGCCGACGGCGATGTCGATCTTGCGGTTTCGGTGTGGGCCCGGGACCAGACGCTGGACAATTTCTACACCAGTTTCTTCCGCTCGATCATCACCTATATGATGGAAAACCCGGCGCATATCAGCGAATCCGCGCATCTGCTTTTCATCGCCAAGAATCTGGAGCGGATCGGCGACCATGCGACCAACATCGCTGAGCTCAGCTATTTTGCCGAAACCGGCCGCCAGATGCCGGAACGCACCAAGGGCGACGACCTGACCGGCCCGCAGTGGGCCGCCAACGAATCCTGACTGCGGTCAGAAGCTGATCTGGAATCGTCCGGCAAAGGCGTCGACGCCATAGTCTCCGCTGCCCGCGGCAAGGATCGCCGCGTTGCTGTAGTCGAGCCGGGAATAGGACAGCAGGAAGCGGACATAGTCGATCGGCGTCCAGATCAGCGATGCCTGATAGGCATTCTGCTTGCCGCCGACAAAGCCGCCATCGACCAGATCCAGATAGTCGTAACGGACATTGACCTGCCACGCTCCGAGTCCGCCGTCACCGACCGGATTGGACACCTTGACGCCCCGGAATATCCCGTCCTTGTAACCGCGCGTGTCGTCGGTCAGGAACAAGCCGACCTCGATCGCGCCGCCAAAGAAGCTTGGGTCGGCGAGCGGGCCGGTGCGGTTCAGCGTCAGCCAGTGGCCTTCGCCCGCTGCGTGAAAGCGCCCGGCGATGACCGCCGCCTCGAGCCCGTAGCTGCTCTCTGACTTCGCGCCGGTGATATTGCCGGTGTCGACAAAGCGGGTGTCGGTGAAATGCACCGCCGGCCGCTGGCGATAACGGCGCGTACCGATGGCGTCGCCGAGATCGCGATAATGGTAGGATGCGCCGAAATGGGTCTGCACCTCGCCGAATTTCGGCATCGCCACGGCGCGCAGGTCAAAGCCGATGCTGTTGTTCTCGTCATCGTTGAGCGCGTCGATGCTGTCGGTGAACAGCCCGGCCTGGAACAGCAGGTCCGACACGCCATATTGCGCCGACAGCCCGATATTGCGTTCAAATCCGAAGGCGTCGGTATAGCCGGCCCGCTCGATGAAGCTGGTGTCGTTGCTGCTCGACAATTCCTCGAGGCCCTGGAACGGGTTGTGCTGGCCGGCGGTAATCGTCAGCCCGCCCTGCTCGTAGCTCAGCAGCGCGTCGGTCAGTTCGACCGTACCGCCGGTGAAGTCCGCCTCGAGCTTGTAGCCGAACCCGCCCGGCATCGATCCGGAAACGCCGAGCCGTATCCGGCGGGCTTCATTGGCAAAGCCGAGGCCCGGATCGACGATGCTGTCCGGCGCGCTGACCGTGCCGGCGTCGAACAATATCCGCCCGCGCGGCTTGAAGCTCCAGCCGCCCTCGGCCTTGAGCTCCGGCGCACCCTTCCAGGCGACCTTGACCGGATCCTTTAGCTCCTTCTGCTGCGCGAGCCGTTCCTCGGTCGCGGTGATCTTTGCGTCCGTCGCCGCGATCGCGCTGGTCGACGCCTGCTGGCCCTGCTGGACATTGCCTAGCTGCGCCCTCAGGTCGGCAACCTCGCGCTCCAGCTGCTCGAGCTTGCCGAGCAGCGCCGCGGCTTGCTCCTCGGACATCGCCGCCGCCATCGCCGCCGCCGGCCAGAGAGCGAGGGCCGCGGTGCCGGCCAGCAGGCCGAGTGACTTGAGCATGTGGGATGTCATGGATTGAGCCTGTCCGTTGCGCCTAGTGGATGGTTGATTGATGAGCGATCTATGACGGAAGCGTTGCCCTTTCATGGCACATTTATTTCACGTTTGTGACAGCGCCCGCGCCGCTTCGCAACCCGCCAAATCGGCGGCGCCACGCACTCAAACGCCCCCCGGCAAACGCCGCTTGCCCCTGGTCCGCCCAGTCAGATGATAGCGGAAACAGCGGTCGCAGCGATAGGGACGCAGGATGATGGAGGCCGCCTGCGCGGCGGCGATGGCCTCGGCTTCGGTGGCAAAACGCTGCTTCTTGCGGCAGATGGCGAGGCGGGTGCGCATGGAACGGATTTAGCGGCGACCACCAAAGCCGGCAAGCCAGTCTTTCCTCCCTGCCGCACAGCGGTGGGGAGGGGGACCAGCCGCAGGATGGTGGAGGGGGCGGTTGGGCCTTGGCGATCAGCTTCCTGGCTCTCGAAGGGCTGTGATTGCCGCGAATGCCCCTCCGTCAGCCGTTCCGGCTGCCACCTCCCCGTCGCTTCGCGACAGGGAAGATAGGTGACGTCCAACAGCCTTTCCTACAGGCCTAACTCCATTCCATATCCCGTTATGGCTCTTTGACAATTGAATCACCCTTCCGCCTAGCGAAGTCAGCTTTGGCCGGGCTCTGTTCTTCAATTCAGATATCACATGAAAAATATTCTGGAACCTTCTAGTTTTAAATAAAAAAGGCGATAAAATCCTCGCGAAATATCCCCAAAAGATTTTTAAGAACATAACATTGTAAAGTTTGTAAAGTTCATCCGCCGCGTGGGTGACGACCCTGAGGCCAACTTGCGCTCTCCAGGCCCGTCGTTTCCTGCTGACAACCCGCCACGCCCCTGCTAACGGGCGCGGATGACCGATCAAAGCCATATCCGCAATTTCGCCATCATCGCCCATATCGACCATGGCAAATCGACCCTCGCCGACCGGCTGATCCAGCAGACTGGCGGGCTGACCGAGCGCGAGATGAGCGAGCAGGTGCTCGACAATATGGATATCGAGAAAGAGCGCGGCATCACCATCAAGGCGCAGACCGTGCGGCTGCACTACAAGGCGAAAGATGGCGAGGATTACGAGCTCAGCCTGATGGACACGCCGGGCCATGTCGACTTTGCCTATGAAGTGTCGCGGTCGCTGGCCGCCTGCGAGGGCGCGTTGCTGGTGGTCGATGCGGCGCAGGGGGTCGAGGCGCAGACCCTGGCCAATGTCTACCAGTCGATCGAGCATGACCACGAGATCGTCCCGGTGCTCAACAAGATCGACCTGCCGGCCGCGGAGCCGGAGCGGGTGCGCAAGGAGATCGAGGAGATCATCGGCATCGACGCGTCCGAGGCGGTGCTGGCCAGCGCCAAGTCGGGGATCGGCATCGAAGATATTCTCGAGCAGATCGTCACCAAGATCCCGCCGCCGGGCGGCGACCGCAACAAGCCGCTGAAGGCGATGCTGGTCGACAGCTGGTACGATCCCTATCTCGGCGTGGTCATCCTGGTGCGGGTGATCGACGGGGTGATCACCAAGGGACTGAAAATCAAGTTCATGGCCCAGGGGACCGAGCATTTGGTCGACCGGGTCGGCTGCATGCGGCCGAAGATCGAGCAGCTGCCGGAACTGGCGGCGGGCGAGATCGGCTTTATCACCGCGCAGATCAAGGAGGTCAGCCAGACCGCCGTCGGCGACACGATTACGACCGTGAAGAACCCGGCCCCCGAGGCGCTGCCCGGCTTCAAGGAAGTCCAGTCAGTGGTGTTCTGCGGCCTGTTCCCGGTCGACGCGGCGGATTTCGAGAAATTGCGCGAGAGCATCGGCAAGCTCAGGCTCAACGATGCGAGCTTCACCTTCGAGATGGAGACCAGCGCGGCCCTGGGGCAGGGATTCCGCTGCGGTTTCCTGGGGTTGCTGCATCTGGAGATCGTCCAGGAACGGCTGACCCGCGAATATGATCTCGACCTGATCACCACCGCGCCGTCGGTGGTCTACCGGATCGTGATGAACGACGGCAGCGAGATGTTCCTGCACAACCCGGCGGACATGCCCGACGTGGTCAAGATCCGCGAGATCGAGGAGCCGTGGATCGAGGCGACCATCTATTGCCCGGACGAATATCTCGGCGGCATATTGAAGCTCTGCCAGGACCGGCGCGGCGTGCAGAAGAACCTGACCTATGTCAGCGACCGCGCCCAGGTGGTGTACGAGCTGCCGCTCAACGAGGTCGTGTTCGACTTCTACGACCGGCTGAAGAGCATCTCGCGCGGCTATGCCAGCTTCGACTATCACCAGATCGGGCTACGCACCGGCCAGCTGGTCAAGATGAACATCATGGTCAACGGTGATCCGGTCGACGCGCTCAGCATGATCGTCCACCGCGACGCCGCCGAATTCCGCGGGCGGCACATGTGCGAGCGGCTCAAGGACCTGATCCCGCGCCATCTGTTCAAGATCCCGATCCAGGCGGCGATCGGCGGCAAGGTGATCGCCCGCGAGACGATCTCGGCGATGCGCAAGGATGTGACCGCGAAATGCTATGGCGGCGACATCAGCCGCAAGAAGAAGCTGCTGGACAAGCAGAAGAAGGGCAAGGCCAAGATGCGCGAATATGGCAATGTCAGCATCCCGCAGGAGGCATTCATCGCCGCGCTGAAGATGGGCGACGAAGCCTAGCCTGCTTCGGCGCAGCGCAAATGCCGCTCAATCCGGCGGCATCACCGGTGCCCCGACTTGAAATAATCGCCGATTTGGGATATGGTAAACGCTTGTAAACGAATACGGGTCGCCATGGCTTGCGGGAGTCATATATGTTCGGATTATTTGATCCGTCCTATCGTCGCGTCAGGGACGAGAGGGAGGTAAGATATTATTTTTCGAAATATGGTGAGGATGCTCCTGACATCCTGAGCGCGCGGGCGCATGACGACAGCCTGGACGCGCGCAATCGCCGTCACTGGCGGCGAGTGGCGCGAATGGCACGGCAACGGCAGAGCGATTTCCTGCCAAAACACTAACGTCGGGCGCCGCTATCCGCCGGTGCGCTGATAGGGGCAGGGTTTGATATTTTCAGGTGAAATTGCCGGACCTTTGGCACGAAACCGGGCGAAATAGCCGCCCAGTTCGGGGCGTTCCATGAAACCGACCAGTTCGTAGCCGACCGCCTCGAATTCGCAAAACAGCTGTTTCGGCGGGATGCCGTGCTGGGTCACGTGGCGATTGACATCGACCACGATCACCTCGCCGCCGCGCTGTCCGCCGCTGCTGGCGAGCAAGGCCGGTCGCAAACGGGCAAGAAACGCGTAGGGCTCGCGCACCTCGTGGTACATGTGGACCAGGAAAATACGGTCGAAGCTGTTCTCCGGCAGCCGCGGATCATCGGGGGCGCCGAGCTTGATGGAGACATTGTCGAGACTTTCCCGGTTGACCCGCTCGGCCAGCCGGTCGATCGCGCCCTGGTCGATATCCTGAGCCAGTACCCGGCCCTTGTTCCCGACTCTTTCGGCCAGCCGCACCGTATAATAGCCTTCGCCGGCGCCGATGTCGGCGACCGTCATCCCGGACTCCAGCCCCGCAGCCGTCATGATCTCCTCCGCCTCGCCGCGCTTGTCGCGCGCGGTTTCGGTCGACCACTGGTTGCCGGCCAGATCCGACACCGGACGTGACGCCGGTGGATAGGCCCGCGAGGTTTCCGGACGCCGATCATTGTCGTCCGGCAGCCGTTTGCAGGCGCCAAGTGGTGCGGTGAGAAACAGCGCACCGGCGAGCAAGACAAAACCGGTCAGGCGCGAAGCGGATCGGCGGGTTTCAGCAATCAAAAACATCGCGTCTGAGTAGGCCAGGGCGGGGCCCGGTTCAATCCCTGTTTGCGGGACCATCAAAATGCACTGGCGGCGGTCGGGCCGGACTTGCTGCTCGCCTGCGGCACGTTGGCAACATGGCGAAGACGAACGTAACCAGCAAGTTGAAGAATTTCGCTCGTTCCGGAGGGGATAACCGTATTTCCGGCAACCTGGATCGCAAGTTGGCGAGCAGCGCAGTAGCATTAATGTCACCCGGCTTTTCCGGCGTCACAAAAGTAAAATATAGATGCCATGTTCCCGTCACAGATATCGTCCGAAAGAGTCACCGCATTTCCCTACGGCTGCCGCTTCACAAGCAAATCACAATCGGGGAAATCAATCGATGTCGCGCCAATCCAACCTTGTAAAATCCGGATTCAAACTCGCTCTTATGGCAGGATGCGTCATGCCTGCAGCAGCATGGGCGGGAACGATTAGCGGTGTCGTCGTCGACCCCAGCGAGACACGGGGCCTGCAGGCTGCCCAGGTCCGCATTGTCGAACTGGACCGGGTCGAGACGACCGACCGGGACGGCAGCTATGTCTTCGCGGATGTTGCGGCCGGCACCTATACGCTGGAAACGCGATACATCGGTACCGACGTTATCCAGACCAAGGTGACCGTGAGCGAAACCGGAACCACCCGGGCCGACATCATATTGCAGGGCGGCGAGAATGCCGACATCGTGGTGATCGGGCAGAGCGCCAACCAGGCGAGTGCACTGTCCCGCCAGCGCGAGGCAGACGGGGTTTCCTCCGTTCTGACCCGCGACGCGATTGGCCAGTTTCCCGATCAGAACGTGGCGGAATCGATCCGCCGCCTTCCCGGCGTCAATGTTCTCAACGACCAGGGCGAGGGACGATTTGTGTCGGTCCGCGGCCTGGACCCCGAGTTGAACTCCAGCTCGCTCAATGGCGTTCGCCTTCCTTCTCCCGAATCCGACGTCCGCTCGGTTGCCCTCGACGTCATTTCCAGCGACCTGATCGAGTCGATCGAAATCAAGAAATCGCTGACGCCGGACATGGATGCCGATACCATCGGTGCTTCGATCGAGATCAACACGACCAGCGCCTTCGACCGCAAGAAGGGCCTGTTCGCGGTCAAGCTGGAGGGCAGCTATAATGAATATGCCGACAGCGTCACCCCCAAGGGCAGCGTCGATTTTTCGACGCGTATTGGTGACAATGTCGGTATTTCCGGCGGTTTCAGCTATTACAAGCGGGAATTTGAATCCGACAATATCGAGGCCGCAGGCTGGGACGTGGATGGCGGAACCGTCTATGCCGAGGAAGTCGAATATCGTGATTATGATGTCACGCGCAAGCGGATCAGCGGATCGCTGAACGTCGATGTTCGCGCTTCGGACTTCACCACGATGTTTGTCCGCGGCAATTACAGTGTGTTCGACGATCAGGAATATCGCCGCCGGACGACGATCATCTTTGACGAAGCACCAGCTAGCGGCGATGCCAACAGCGCATTCTTCACCGATGCCGACGGTCGGATCGAAGTGCGCCGGGACATCAAGGACCGTTTCGAACGCCAGCGGATCGCCACCTACCAGATCGGCATGGATCATGACGACGGCGTCTGGAATGCCCATCTGTCCGGAAGCTGGGCCCGGTCCAGTGAAAAGGAGAACGGCTCGGTTGACCCGACACGGTTCCGCTCTCGGTTCGATGGCGACGGGGTAGACGTCAACATGGACTACAGCGATCCCCGCATACCGCTTTACAGCGTAACCAGCGGTGCCGATCTGTTCAACGATCCGACAGAATATGGATTCAACCGCGCCGAATTGAGCAAGCTGTCGGACAGCGTCGACACCGAATATGCGCTGAAGGGTGACCTGGGGCGCAGCTTCATCATGGATGGCGGGGAGTTCACCGTGCAGGCCGGCTTCAAATCCCGCTGGCGGACGAAGAGCTATAATTTCGACGGCATATTCTACGGCGATTATGACGGCGACTATACGCTTGCAGATGTGCTCGGCAGCCAGACCTACCGGATCACCGATATGGGACCCGTGGCCAGCTATCGCGGCGCCACCGAATTCCTGTTTGCGAACCTCGGCAATTTCGAGGTCGACCAATATGAAACGGACCTGCTGAGTCTGCCGAGCGACTATTCCGCCGATGAGGATGTTCTGGCCGGCTATCTGCTCGGACGCTACGACAGCTCTACCCTGCGGGTGATCGGCGGCTTGCGCGCCGAGCGCACTTCGAACAAGCTGTTCGGGCAGCTGGTGGTCGATGATGGCGATGATGTCACCGACGTCATCCCGGTCAATGTCGAGCGCCGCTACACTGACTGGCTTCCCAGCCTGACCGTGCGCTTCCAGCCGCAGGACCAGCTGGTCTTGCGTCTGGCGGGCTACAAGAGCCTGGTTCGTCCGAAGCTGTCGAAAATGGCACCGCGCTTCACGATCAACGAGGACGAGGAAGCCGAATTCGGCAACCCGGACCTGTTGCCCTATCGTGCCTGGAATGCCGACGCTTCCGCCGAATATTATTTCAGCAGCAACGGTGCGGTTTCGATTGGGGCCTTCTACAAGTCGATAGACAATTTCATCGTCGACCAGACCCTGACCACACCCGGTACCTTCCAGGGGATTGACTATCAGGAGCTGACCCGCGCAATCAACGGCGACAAGGCGGAGATTTTTGGCGTCGAAGCAAGCTTCAGCCAGGTGATGGATTTCCTGCCATCGCCACTCGACGGCTTCCTGGTCAACCTGAACTATACCTATACCGACGCAACCGGCACCGTTCTGACCGACGGGGATATCACCACGCCGCGCGAGATCAGCCTGCCAAGCAGCTCAAAGCACACGTTCAACGCGGTGCTGGGATATGAAAAAGGTCCCTTTGATTTCCGGCTGGCCGGAACCTATCGGGACAAGTATCTCGACGAGCTTGGCGATGATGCAACGACTGACCGGATCGTTGACAACCATTTCCAGCTGGATGCGAGCGTGAAGTTCAAGCTGACCAAGAACATCCGCCTGTTCGGCGAATGGATCAACATCAACAACGCCAAATATTTTGCCTACCAGAATTTCGGAGGGGCCCAACGCAATCTGCAATATGAAGAATATGGTTCGACCTTCAAATTCGGCGTCAAGGTGACGATGTGATGAAAAAGCAGATCATTCTGCTGGCTGCGACAGCGGCCGGACTGGCGGGCTGCTCCGCCAATGCGGGCATGAGCCCGTCCACCGCTGGCTCGGGGATGCCCACGGTTGAACTGACTGCGGCGGGAGAAACCGTTCCGGTCGGCACCGTTGCGCGCGATGCCGCCGATGATCCGGCGATCTGGCGCAATCCCGATGATCCGGCAAAAAGCCTGGTCATCGGGACCGACAAGCGCGCCGGTCTCTATGTCTTCGACATGGATGGAGCCAAGAAGTCATTCCTGCCCGAGGGTGAGCTCAACAATGTTGATCTGCGTGAAGTGATGATCGATGGCCGCAAGATCGTTCTGGTCGGGGCGAGTATTCGCAACGATCTGAACAACGCGCATATCGGTTTGTACGCGCTGGATACGGACCGTGCGGAGCTGAAGCCGCTGGGCAAGTTTCCGGCCGGGGCAGGGGAAGCCTATGGTTTCTGCTTTGGCCAGGACAGCGGTGGCGAAGTCTTTGCCTATATGATTGGCAAGGCCGGCGATGTCCGGGAATTGAAATTGTCGTTCGCCGGAGGTGTCCCCAACGCCGTAATCACGCGCGAGCACAAGCTGACGACGCAGCCGGAAGGCTGCGTCGTCGACGACAGGACCGGGCGGCTGTTTGTCGGCGAGGAAAATGCGGCGATCTGGCTTTATGACCTGAACGGGGATGCGTTGGTGCCGCAGCGCTTCGCCAATGTGAACGGCCGGGAACTGGTTGCCGATGTCGAAGGTCTGGCGCTCGCACCGCAGGGGGAGAATGCCGGCTATCTGGTCGCGTCGAGCCAGGGTGACAACGCCTATGTTCTGTATGACTTGGTCACCGGGGCCTATGTCAACCGCTTCCGGCTGGTCGACGGCGTGGTCGACGGCACGTCGGAAACCGACGGTATCGAGGTGATACTGGGTGATTTCGGGCCGCGCTATCCCGACGGCCTGATGGTGGTGCAGGATGGTGACAATGGCGATCAGACCCAGAATTTCAAATATGTCAGCTGGCGCGATGTCGCAGAAGGCCTGCTCGGCTCACGATAGGAACGGGCCGGTTCTGCCGGCCCGCCTTTGCCGGTCGCCGGAGCGAGAGCATTGCTCGCTCGCAGAGGTCGGGTATCGAGCCTTCACGGCGCCAATGCCGGATTGAAGGTCAGAGCAGGAGGATTTGCTTGTCCTGACCTGAAAGGCGGGCGATCAGGTCCGGAATATCGCTGATCGGCAAGGGGCGGCTCAGGAGGAAGCCCTGGATATTCTCGCAGCCATTTTCCAGCAGCGCTTCGACCTGTCCCTGATCCTCCACGCCTTCAGCGATGGTGTCCATGCCGAAGGCTGCGGCGAGACCGGTTATGGCGCGGATGATCGCGGTTGATCCCTTGTTGGTCAGAATGTCGATCACGAAACTGCGATCGATCTTGATCTTGTCGAACGGGAAGCTGCGCAAGTAGCTGAGCGACGAATAGCCGGTGCCGAAGTCGTCGAGCGCGATCCGGACGCCGATCGCCCGGAGGTTGTGCAGCATCGCCAGAGTGGAATCGACATTCTCGATCAGAAGGGACTCGGTGATCTCGATTTCCAGCCGGTTCGGTTCAAGGCCGGACTGGGACAGCGCCTGCAGGATGATGCTGCTGAGACCATTCGTGCGGAACTGGACCGGAGAGACGTTGACGGCAATCCTGATGTGCTCGGGCCATGCCTTGGCCTGATGACAGGCTTCCTTGATCACCCACTCGCCGATCTGCACGATCAGGCCGGTTTCTTCTGCCAGCGGGATGAAGTCGAGCGGCGACACCTGGCCGCGCTCGGGGTGGTTCCAGCGCAGCAGCGCCTCGAAGCCGTTGATCTCGTTCTTGTCGATGTTGAACAGCGGCTGGTAATGAAGCTCGAACTGTCCGTGCTCGATTGCGAGCTTGAGATCAATTTCCACCTGCCGGCGCTTGCGCGCCTGTTCGTCCATGCCCTTTTCGAAGAAATGGTAGCGACCCTTGCCTTCCTGCTTCGCACGGTAGAGCGCCAGGTCGGCATTTTTCATCAACTCTTCCGAGGTCATGCCGTCCTGCGGCGCAACGGCGATGCCGATGCTGATCGATGTTGGCAGCACATGGCCATCGATATGGAAGCTGCGCGCGAAACATTTCTCCAGCCGGTCGGCGATGCCGGCCACGGCATCGACGGTTGCCACATCCCGGATCAGGACGCCAAATTCGTCGCCCCCGAGCCGGGCGAGCTGATGGTGGCCGAGTGTCTCGGTCATCCGGCTGGTGGCGTCGCGCAGCAATTCGTCGCCGATCGGGTGGCCAAGCGAGTCGTTGACCGACTTGAAATTGTCGAGATCGATGTAGAAGATCGCCAGGATCTGGTCCGGCGTGCAGCGCTTGAGCGCGACATCGACCTCCTCGCGGTAGAATTTGCGGTTCGGCAGGCCGGTCAGCGCATCGTGCAGGGCGATGTGGGAGATCCGGTCCTCGCGCTCGGTGATGGCGTCGACCATGCGGTTGAAGGTGCCTGCGAGACGTCCGATTTCGTCGTCGGACTCCACCTGAACCTTGGACCGTTCGCCAGCACCGATCTGCTGCGCTGCGCGGTCGAGCTTGCCGAGGGGGCGCGTGATGTTGCGGGCGACTGCCCAGCCGACCGAGACGACGACGGCGAGGCCGACGATGCCGAGGGTGATCAGCAACCAGAAGATCGGGCTGTAGGCACCAAGGGCATTGGTCAGCGACTGGCGCAGGATCAGCACCGGCTTGGCCTCGCCGCTCAGCGCGGACAATTCCGAGAGCCGGTAGAGGATTCGTTCGTCCTTCTCCATGACCTCGATCAGGCCCTTGCCGGCGGAGGCTCTTGCCTCCCATCTCGCCGGCAACGAGTCGGAGCGCACGATGCGCGCGCTGAGTCCGGTCGGGGCGAGGTTTGTCAGGCTGGCCATTTCGGCGCGATCAAGAGGTTGGCCGATGACCAGCCAGCCGATCACGTCCGGTGCCTCGATCGGCGCAGCGACCGCTCCATAATATTGCCTGTCGATCTGCATCAGGCCCTTGGTCTCGCCGGACTCAACGGCGAGCCAGAGCTCATTCAGTTTTTCCTCGCTGATCCGCTTTTTGAGGCCGATCACCCGGCCTTCGAGGGTCAGGACAAAGGCAGTGGGCACGTCCATCCGCTGGCGCAGGCTGACCAGCGCACTTTCGATGGTGGGAACGTCACCAAGGGCAACCGATTCGCGAAAGCCGAAGTCCGCGGCCAGGATTGCGGAGCCGCTGGCCATCTGCTTCGACTGCAGATCGAGGATGCGGTCGAAGGCGTTGGCATTGGACTGCATCTCGCTGGCAACGACCTGCTCCGCATAATTCTCGATGCCGCGGGTGGCGATGAAGATGAAGCTGGCGAAGGTGAGGACGAACAGGGCCGCGTAGAGCGCCGCGATCCGGATAGACAGCGAACCGAAGCGGAACATTCGCAGTCTCAGGAACCGGCGAGCGATATTCCACGGGAATTGCGCGGCGCTCATCGCAGGGCGAGTTTCACGGTCTGGCGGTTGGCGCCACTGGCCAGGGAGACGGACGTGACCGTCTCGCCACCGCGGACCCGATTCGCGGGATGCCAGATCTTCATGGTTGCGGCTCCGGTCGGCAGGTCGCGAATGGTCAGCAGCCCGTTGTGATCGGTCTTGGCGGCAAAGGGGGTGTCCACCACCTTGATATAGCCCTTCATCTCGTCATGGATATTGCAGCCCAGCGCGACGGCGCCCGCGATCGCGAAATTCTTCGTTTTGGTCTGATCCCGACCGTAGAGCGCGATCTGGAATTTCGCCGGCTTGGAAAAGCTGTAGATACTGTGGCGCACGCGGTCTTCGTTGGGAAAGCGGACGGTGGAACCCTTGGCGACGATCAATGTGCCCGGCTGAAAGGAAATATCCCGCTGGGTCATCGTGTTGGAGTCGGCAAAACTGCCGCGGGCCGAACCCCATCCCGCCTTCGGGTAAATCATCACCACCGCATCTCTGACGGGCATGCCGTTGGCGTCCTTTACAGCAACCGAAACGGCGCTGCCATTGGCCGCATAGGCAGCAGCGGCGAGCGAACATAACAGTCCGGCGAACAGGGGGATGGCTGGTCTCATCGGCAGGACCACTACGCTACCACTGGTTACCAACCTCCTAATATAATTACAATTTCTAACAATTGCGACCACGTTACATTGAATTAATCAGGAATTAACCAGCTTCGGCTAGCTGGTTCGCCATGGTTAGAAAGCTCATTCGGCTGATCGCGATATGCGCAGCGACAGCCTGGCCCCTGTGCCATCCCGTTTCCGCCCAGACACCGGACCTTCGCAACGGCGGAAAGCTGTTGCTGACCAATGGCGTGACTACGGTCGAGGGATCGTCCGGCGGCGGGCTGGCGACATGGTCGGTGATCGCCGGCAACGAAACACGCAACGGCATCGGCGTCTCCGGGCATATCACGCTTGTCGAACTGCCCGACTATCGCCTGCAGAATCACGGCGTGGCGGTCGGCCTGTTTGATGGGGTGGAATTGAGCTACGCCCGGCAGAATCTCGACACCAAGGCAATGGGCGCTGCGCTTGGCCTGGGCCAGGGCTATATGATCAACCAGGATATATTCGGAGCCAAAATGCGCATTGCCGGGGACCTGGTCTATGGCGATCCGCTGATGCCGCAGATCGCCATCGGCGTGCAGCACAAGCGCAATCTCGATGGCAATGTTACCGGAGCGGTTGGCGCTGCGGACAGCGATGGCACCGACTATTATGTCAGCGCGACCAAATTGTTTCTCAGCCACAGCCTTCTGGCCAATGCGACGGTCCGATACACCAACGCCAACCAGGGCGGTCTGCTGGGCTTTGGCGGTGACCGGAACGCGGACAAGTCCTTGCAGTTCGAGGGCAGTCTGGCCTATCAACTGTCCCGCAAGCTGGTAATTGGCGGAGAATATCGCACCAAGCCCGACAATCTGTCCTTTGCGCGCGAAGACGACTGGTTTGATGCCTTTGCCGCTTTCGCAATCACCCGCAATCTGACCGTTACGGCTGCCTATGCCGACCTTGGATCGGTGGCCACGGCGGACAAGCAACGCGGGGCTCTTTTTTCCCTGCAGGCTGCATTTTGAACGAGGAATGACATGACCATTTTATTGAGCCTGCTGTTGCTCGCCCAGAATATCGATACCGTTGACCCGGTGACCGGGGAATTGCCGGTCGATCCTTACGAGCAGAGCAATGACAATGCCGGAGCCGACCCGTTTGCCAACGGAAAGATGGCGGCCGCCTTTCACGGCCAGGAAGGTATCAGCCGGATCGCCAATGGACTGGTCGACCGGATCACGGTCGACCCCCGGATCGAGGATATTTTCAAGGGGCAGGACATGGTGCGGCTGCGGCGGACCCTGTTCGAGCAGTTCTGCTATATTCTGAACGCCGGCTGCGACTATAGCGGCCGCGACATGAAGACCGCCCACCGGGATCTCGGCATACAACGGGCTGATCTGAACGCGCTGGTCGAAAATCTTCAGGGCGCGATGTCGGAAGAAGGAATTTCCTTTGCCGCGCAAAACCGGTTTCTGTCCAAACTGGCACCGATGGACGGGGATGTTGTCGAACGCTAGCCCGGGAAGGAATTCCTGCACCTAGTCGACGTCATCGACATCGACTTTCTCTCCCGTGACCTTTTGCGCCAGCGTTGCAGCGATGAATTCATCGAGCCCGCCGTCGAGTACGGTACCCGGAGCGCTGCTGATGTGTCCGGTGCGCAGGTCCTTGACCATCTGATAGGGCTGTAGGACGTAGGAGCGGATTTGGTGTCCCCAGCCGATTTCGGTCTTCGCTTCATATTCGCCAGAGGCTTCGGCCTCGCGACGCTGCAGTTCGGCCTCGAACAGGCGCGCCTTCAGCATGCCCATCGCGGTCGCGCGGTTCTTGTGCTGGCTGCGGTCGTTCTGGCTGGCGACGACGATCCCGGTCGGCTGGTGGGTGATGCGTACGGCGCTGTCGGTGGTGTTGACGTGCTGGCCGCCGGAGCCGGAGGCGCGATAGGTGTCGATCTTGAGGTCGCTCTCGTTGATCTCGACCTCGAAACTGTCGTCGATCACCGGATAGACCCAGACGCTGGAGAAGCTGGTGTGGCGCTTGGCGGCGCTGTCGAAGGGCGAGATACGGACCAGCCGGTGGACGCCGCTTTCGGTCTTGGCATAGCCATAGGCATTTTCGCCCTTCACCTCGATCGTCGCCGACTTGATCCCGGCCTGATCGCCGGCCTGATAGTCGACCATCGAAACCTTGTAGCCGCGCGCCTCGGCCCACCGCTGGTACATGCGAAGCAGCATCTCGGCCCAGTCCTGGCTTTCGGTGCCGCCGGCGCCGGCGTGGATTTCGATATAGGTGTCGAGACCGTCGGCCTCGCCGGAGAGCAAGGCGCTGACCTTGTCGCGGTCGGCACGGGCGGCGAGCTTCTCGAGGCTGGCAACGCCTTCGTCTGCCATCGCAGCGTCGCCTTCCTCCTCAGCCATCTCGATGAATTCGAGTGCGTCGTCGCGCTCCTGCGCGATTTCCTTGGCAGCGCTGATCGATTCATCAAGACGGCGGCGTTCGGTCATGACCGCCTGCGCCGCGGTCTGGTCATCCCACAGCGTCGGATCCTCGACCCGGGCGTTGAGTTCGTCGAGACGCCGCAGGGCGACATCCCAGTTGAGCGAGGTCCTGATCAGACCAAGGGCGGCGTCGATCCGGTCGACAAAGGCTTGCGCGTCGGCACGCATGATAATCTCCAAAGCTGATGGCAGCAGCGATTAGACGATATCGTCGGGAAGTAAAGTAGTGTGGTACCGGACGGTCGGAGAAGTCCGCACGCCGGGGCGGCGAGCCGCGGATTTTGTGTCTAGCCAGTTGAATCTGTGGTATCGAGGGTCCCCACCGGGAGACCAGCAGCATGACGATCAGCAATTTTACCGATAGCGACGTGCCCGACCAGGACGGCCGCGTCTTTCTGGTCACAGGTGCAAACAGCGGCCTCGGCTACCAGGTTGCGAAGCTGCTGGCGGGGCGCGGCGCGCGGGTACTGCTGGGCTGCCGTTCTGCCGACAAGGCCGAAGCGGCGATGGCCGATATTCGCACGGTTTACCCGGAAGCCGACATGCGGTTCATACCGCTGGATTTGGGCGACCTGAGATCGGTTCAGGCGGCGGCGCAACGCGTAAGCGAAGAGCCCCGGCTCGACGTGCTGGTGAACAATGCAGGGATCATGATGCCGCCGCGGGAAGAAACCGTCGACGGATTTGAATCACAATTTGCGGTCAATCATCTCGGAACCTTCGCGCTCACCGGGCTGCTGCTCGACAAATTGGCGCAAGGCCGGTCCCCGCGCGTGGTGATTACGTCGAGCATGGCGCACCGCAGCGGTGCCATCGATTTCGATGATCTGAATGCGGAGAAGAGTTATAGCCGCTGGGGTCGTTACGCGATGAGCAAGCTGGCGAATCTGCTGCACATGTATGAAC
The DNA here is from genome assembly GCF_036964565.1 of Parasphingorhabdus sp. GTDB lineage: Bacteria > Pseudomonadota > Alphaproteobacteria > Sphingomonadales > Sphingomonadaceae > Parasphingorhabdus. The sequence goes on from NZ_JBALTN010000005.1 coordinate 219,736, forward strand.
TGGACCGGCGTTTGCGCGCGGCGGACTCCCCGATACTGGCCGTTGCCTGCCATCCGGGAGTCGCAGATACAGAGCTCGCGCGTCACTTTCCCGGGTTCTTGCTGTCGGTGCTCCGCCCGGTCACCGGATTGTTCATGAATACGGCAGCCCAAGGCGCATGGCCGACGCTGGCGGCCGCAGCCGGGCAGGACGTGGAGAGCGGCCAGTATTTTGGGCCGAGCCGCAACAACGAATGGACCGGCCCGGCGCGGGAAGTCCGACCCAGGTCCACCGCAAAGCGGATCGAGCCGGCCAAGCGGCTGTGGGCGGTGTCGCAGGAGATGACGGGCGTGACATATTCCGTGTGAACGGGGGGATGGTGTGTCATTTTGGCATTTCCTTTGCGTTGACGGCGCTCGTGCGCTAGCCTTGCAGCGGGAGGACGAGTTTCGACGCTTCGTGTGAGGGGGAATTTACTTGTTCGATGAAATGCTGGGTAGCGGTGACCATGTCCGCGCGCCCTATCAGGACTACAAAGACTGGCTGGACGGCGAAGAGGTCAATCGGCTGCATCGCAAATCGATCGAAGCCGAAGCTTTTTTCCGCAAAACCGGGATTACCTTTAATGTCTATGGCGAGGACGACGCCGACGAACGGCTGATCCCGTTTGACGTGGTGCCGCGCGTGCTGTCGGCGCGGGAGTGGCGCAAGCTGTCGAAGGGAATTGAACAGCGGGTCCGGGCGATCAACGCCTTTCTGTACGACATCTATCACCGCCAGGAAATTTTGCGCGCCGGCCGTGTCCCGGTCGAGCTTATCGCCAACAACGCCGCGTTTCTGCCACAGATGATTGGCGTCAATCCGCCGGGCGGCATCTATACCCATATCATCGGAACCGACATTGTCCGCACCGGCGACGAGGAATTCTATGTGCTCGAGGACAATGCGCGCACCCCGTCGGGGGTCAGCTACATGCTCGAGAACCGGGAAACGATGCTGCAGATGTTTCCCGAACTTTTTGCCAAGATAAAGGTGCAGGAAGTGGGCAACTATCCCGGGCAGCTTCGTCGTTCGCTGGCCGCCTGCGCCCCGTTGCAATGCAGCGGCAAGCCGGTCGTGGCGGTGCTGACGCCGGGCATCCACAACAGCGCCTATTTCGAGCACAGCTTCCTCGCCGACCAGATGGGTGTGGAACTGGTTGAGGGGCATGACCTGAAAATCGTCGATGGCCGCGTCGCGATGCGGACGACGGAGGGCTATACCGCGATTGACGTGCTGTACCGGCGGATCGATGATGACTATATCGACCCGCTCAATTTCAACCCGCAGTCCATGCTCGGGGTGCCGGGCATAATGGATGTCTATCGCGCCGGTGGCATCACCATCGCCAACGCCCCCGGCACCGGGATATCGGATGACAAGGCCCTGTACAGCTACATGCCCGACATCGTCGAATTCTACACCGGCGAAAAGCCGCTGCTGCAAAATGTCCCGACCTGGCGATGTTCCGAGAAGGATGAGCTGGCCTATGTTCTGGACCATCTCGAGGAACTGGTGGTCAAGGAGGTGCATGGTTCCGGCGGCTATGGCATGCTGGTCGGACCAGCGGCGTCGAAGAAGGAAGTGGCTGCGTTCCGGGCCAAGCTGATCGACAACGCGAGAAACTATATCGCCCAGCCAACGCTGGCCCTGTCCACCGTGCCGATATTCACCAAGAAGGGTTTGTCGCCCCGCCACGTCGATCTGAGGCCGTTCGTGCTGGTGTCGCCCAATGGCATCAACATAACCCCGGGCGGACTGACCCGGGTTGCGATGACCAAGGGATCGCTGGTGGTGAACAGTAGCCAGGGCGGCGGCACCAAGGATACATGGGTACTCGAAGAATGAGGGGGCATCGCTAATGTTGGGTAAGACAGCTGCCAGCCTGTTCTGGATGTCACGCTATCTCGAGCGCGTGGAAAACAGCGCCCGCTTCATCGACGCGGGATTCCGCATCGCGCTGACCCGTTCGGCCTCGGCGAGCGAGGAATGGTCTTCGGTGCTCAAGTCCTCGGGAGTGATCGACGCCTATCGCGCCAAGCACGACAATTTTGAATCGACGCAAGTGATCGATTTTCTGCTGCGCGATCGCGCCAATGCCAGCAGTGTCATGGTCCTGATGAAGAAGGCCCGGGACAGCGCGCGCACCGCGCGCACCGCGCTGACCCGGGAGGTGTGGGAAGCGACCAACGAAAGCTGGATCACCCTCAACGCGGCGCTGGCCAAGCCGGTGAAGGATCAGGACCTGCCGGAGACGCTGGGCCTGATCCGGCAGCAGAGCGCGCTGGTCCGCGGGGCGACGCTCGGCACCATGCTGCGCAACGACGGTTTCAATTTTCTCCGGCTCGGCAGCTTTCTGGAGCGGGCGGACAGCACGGCGCGTATTCTCGACGTGAAATATTACCTCCTGCTGCCGTCGGTTGCGCTGATCGGGTCGTCGATCGACAACGTGCAGTGGGAGACAATCCTGCGGTCGGTGTCCGCGCACCGTTCGTTTCGCTGGCTCAATGGTCCGGATATCAGCGCCCAGGCCGTGGCAGACTATCTCATCCTGCACAAGCAGATGCCGCGTTCGCTCAGCTTCTGCTACGCCAAGATCAGCGACAATCTGAACTATATAGACCAGAATTACGGTCGCAAGAGCCACTCGGGTGACTTGGCCAACGAGATTTGCAACGACGTACTGAACAAACCGATCGAAGCGATTTTCGAATATGGCCTGCACGAATATATTTCGGATTTCATCCGCGCCAACAACCGCCTCGCGGCGCAGATCGAAACCGATTTCAATTTTCAGGACAGGGTTGGATAATCATGCTGCTGAAGATCAATCACGAAACGCGCTATGTCTATGATGCGCCTGTGCAATATGGATTGCAGCAGGTACGGCTGCGACCGAAGGAGCGTCGCGGACAGGAAATCAGGAACTGGAATCTCGACATTGAGGGCGGCAAGGTCGAGCTGTCCTTTCAGGACCAGCATTGCAATCATGTCGACCTGATCAGCATCGATCGTGGCCGGACCGAAATCGCGATCCGGTGCACCGGAGAGGTCGAGAACAGCGACGGCAGCGGCATCATGGGGTCGCATTCCGGATTTGCCCCACTCTGGTATTTCAAACAGGCAACCGATCTGACCAGCCCGGGACCCGAGACCCGCAGATTGCTGAAATCGCTCGATGACAGCAGTGGCAGTGATATCGAAGCCCTGCATCGCCTGTCGGCGGCGGTGCTGGAAAAGGTGGTCTATCGCACGGGGCGCACCGATGCCGGAACCGATGCCGAAACGGCGCTGAAGACCGGGGAAGGGGTGTGTCAGGACCACAGCCATATTTTCTGCACGGTGGCGCGGGCGCTGGGGTATCCGGCCCGCTATGTCTCGGGTTACCTGATGATGAGCGACCGCGTTGACCAGGATGCGACCCATGCCTGGGCCGAAGTCCATGTCAGCGGTTTGGGCTGGGTGGGATTCGACGTGTCCAACGGCTATTCCCCGGACGAGCGCTATGTGCGCATCGCGACCGGGCTCGACTACCGCGAAGCTTCGCCGATTTCGGGCATGCGATACGGGTCGGCACGCGAAGATATGATTGTCACGCTGCAGGTTCAGCAGTAATTGCCCTTGCAGAGCAGTTCAGGAATCAGAGAATGACTTATTGTGTCGGTCTGCGGATGAAGCGCGGCCTTGTGTTCATGTCGGATACCCGCACCAATGCCGGGGTCGACGATATTGCCCAGGTCCGCAAGCTGACGAGCTGGGATGTTCCGGGGGATCGGGTGATCACGTTGCTGTCGGCAGGAAACCTGGCGACGACGCAGGCGGTGGTCAGCCTCCTCGACGAGCGCGGCAAGCATCCCGACGACCGCAATCCGTCGATCCTGCAGGCGCCATCCATGTTCCAGGTTGCGACGATCATCGGGGAAACGCTGCGTGAGGTGGTCAAGACCTATGCGCCCGATGGCCAGGAAGCCAAGTCTCCCTTTGGCGCGACGCTGATCTTGGGTGGCCAGATCAAGGGCAGCGACCCGCGACTGTTCCTGATCTATCCCGCCGGCAATTTCATCGAGGCGAGCGACGACAGCCCGTTTTTCCAGAGCGGCGAAACCAAATATGGCCGGCCGATTCTGGTGCGCGCCTTTGACCCGGACATGTCGTTCGAAAATGCGGTCAAGCTGCTGCTGGTGTCGTTTGATTCGACCATTCGCGCCAACCTGGCGGTGGACCTGCCGCTGGATCTGCAGGTTTACGAAGCAGACAGCTTTGCGGTCACGCAGCAGCAGCGGATCGAAAAGGTTGATCCCTATTTCCAGTCGATTTCCGAGGGATGGGGCGATGCGCTGAAAAATGCGTTTCTGTCGCTGCCCGATTTTCACTTCAAGGACTAGCCGAAACGCCTCTTCCCGGCCAGCGCCCGATGCGCCATGGCCATGGTGGTGAGCTGGGCATTGACCCGGATGCAGCTCGGCATGACGCTGGCATCCGCGACGTAGCAATTGGTTGTGTTGTGCACCCGCTGGTTGACGTCGACGACGCCCTTCTCAGGGTCCAGGTTGATCGCGTTGCCACCGTGGGGATGGGAGCTCGACAGCACCACGTCGTCCGGTTCGGTGATCGCCTTGGCATAGAAAGCGTCGATGTCGGCATGGCTCATGTCGCTGGTCAGCGTCTGGCCGCGGAGCAGGGCAGGGTAGACCTCGATCGCCCCGTTCAGGAAATGGACCTTGGTCATGGTGGCCAGCGCGCGGCGGAGCAGCGCCAGTTCCTTTTCGCCGATCTTGAGCTTGAGCTTGCCATTTTCCATATGGCCGAGTCGATCAGCCGGGAACAGCACGCCGGCGGAGACCAGCCGGTTGTAGTTTCTCATCCGCTCGTAATGATCCTCGAACCAGCCCGGAACCAGCGTCGCCATGCTCATCGGTGGCTGGAAATGGCTTTCGATCAGGAAATCGCCGCGGTCGACATAGGTCGCCATCTGGTCTTCGTTCCAGACGTTCATGGCCGTCCCCTCCGGCATCAGTGCGACCACCGGGCAGGCGATGTTGAGCGATATGTTACGCCCCGACTGCAGGATCCCGCTGTCCTGCAGCAGCGTGCTGGAAGCGAGTGCACCGGCGGCAACGACAACCCCCTTGCGCGCCCGGATGGTACGCTTTCGGCCGTCATTCAGCCTTATTTCGACCGCCCGTGCGATCCTCTTGCCATTGGCACCTTCATCCCAGAGGATCTCGGTGGCCTCGGCGCGATCGAGAATCCGGGCGGGCTTGCTGCGGTCACCGCTGGTCGCATGCATGAGAAAGCTCTCCGGCATCGCCTTTTTTCGCCCATAGGGGCAGCCGGTATTGCAGTAACCGCAATAGACGCATTCGCTGTCGGCCGTTGTCGGACCGTAATTCTTGCGAAACCAGGCGGTTATCGCCTTCTTGTCCATCGGGTCGTCCGATTGCGCGGCATATTTGTTCCAGCCATCGACCAGGTGCGGGCCATTGTTGCGGCCGACGATTCGGTCGATTTCGGCCACGTCCAGCGCCTGCTCGACCGCCTCGTAGCTGCGCGCGAGCTCGGCTTCGGCGACGGGGGCGCCCAGTCCGGCCCAGGTTTCATACACGTCTTCGGCATCGGGATGGACCAGGTCCTCGTGCTTCATGCGCAGACAGATGCCGTTGTTGATCACGGTGGAGCCGCCGACCACCCGCCCCTGAAACACGATGATGTCGCGGTCCGCCGTTGTCTGCAGTGCTCCATCCTTGAACAGCCGCGCCGTCATCCGCGCTTCCTCCAGCGTGATCCGCGACGAAGGATAGTGGCTGCCCGCCTCGATGATCAGGACTTCGTGACCCTCGTCCGCGACCGCGGCTGCGGCGACCGCGCCGCCAGCCCCGGATCCGATGACGATCACGTCGGTTTCCTCCGGAACGGCATCATGCCCGACGAAAACGGCTGCGGTAAGGTCCCGGCGCGGTTCGCGGCGGACCGGGCGTTCGCCCGGAGCGGAGCGGTCGCGCTGTGCCGGCAGCTCGAATGCAAGGTCCGCGTATATTGGGTTGTCGAAATTTGCTTCCTCGTCACCATGCTGCCAATGGCCGTAATAGCCGGCGAGAATGACACCCTTGGTTCGCGCGATATCCTGAAACAGGTCGATCCGCGATTTCTGCAGCCGACGGCGGATCAGGCTTTTCCGGATGCCGGGCGATGCCGCGAGGAAAAATGGCCCGCCCAAGACCAGAAACAGGCCGTACAGCGCCATCCCGATTTCCGCCGGCTTGTCGCCATCGATATTGGAGAAATGCTCCTGCAGGTTAGCGACCACCTGATCAGCGGATATGGCCATCTCGCGGTCATGGAACAGGGCTTCCGCCATCGCCTTGATCATCAGCGCCTGCAATCGATTGAACGGTCTCCGCAAGTTTCGTCTCCCTAGGTGCGACCCGGGGCAGGTATATAGTCTAGTCCTCGTCGCTATCGCCGTCAAAGGCAACGCCCAGTCCGTCTCCGTCGGCACCCGCGCCCAGTCGCCGCACGACCACCCTACTGGAGAGATCGACTTCGGCTACCGTATCCGGCCCGGTTTCGGCCACATACATCTTGCTGCCGTCGGAGGAGAAGAGGATCGTCACCTGCCGGGAATCGGCGGTGCCGCTAATCTCGATGGTGGCTTTCTGTTGGCGCGTCGCGACATCAAACAGGCCGAGGGTGCCATTTCCCAGATTGGAGGTGATCGCGGTCTCACCATCGGGGCTGATTGCCACCCGGATCGGAAACGGACCGGTGGCTATCGTGTCCAGTTTCCCGAGGCTGATCGCATCGAATATGTGCAACTGGTCACCGCGTCGATCGGCGACCCAGACGGTTTTGCCGTCGGGTGTTATGGCGAGACCCTCCGGTTCGGTACCGCCAGGCAGGTCGGCGATCTTGGTCATGGCGACCAGATCCAGCACGCTGACGGTTCCGGACTGCATATTGGACACAAAGGCGCGTGATTTGTCGGGTGTGACAACCAGCATGTGGCTGCCCTTTTGGCCGGTCGCGATCGTAGCAATCTCTCGCTGCTGCGTTTCTCCGGTGGGCGGCGAGACCAGAGTGATATTGTCGGTGCCTTCCGTGGCCGCGATGATCCGGCCATCGTCGAGCCACATTATCCCATGGGGACGCGTTGACGGGGCCAATGACACGGTTTCGATCCGTTCGCGTGCTGCGATGTCAAATATGTCGATTGTTTCTCCGCCATAGGCGACGACGGCGGCCAGTCTGCCATCCGGGGCTATGGCTATTTCATGCGGCTGGTGGCCGGTCTTCTCTCTCGAGATTTCCCTGCCGCTGGCAAGGTCGATAAAGCTCAGGCTGTCCTCGCCCTTGTTGCCGACGAGAAGGGTTGGCGCGCCATCACCCCGTTCCGCGTGCGCCGCGGGGATCGAAGTAGCGCCCAGCAACAGCGCCAGCGAACAGAATCCCCCATATCTCCAGACCATCATTGCGCCTTTCCTGCCAATTCCAGCAGGATAGCAGCAAACAGAAGTTTTTCTATCCCGTTTTCGCCGCAGGTGTGACGCAAGCCACTCCTTGTGACCCTGCCTGTGATAGGATATGACAAATCCGATAACCAATGGGATTCCATCATGCGTATCAAAGAACGCCGTTTCGCTTCTTCGCTGGTTTTCGCCAGCCTTGTCATTGCGCTCGCTATTCCGGCGCCCGCGACGGCACAGTTCGGCGGACTCTTCAAGAAGCCGCCTGCCAGCAGCGCAGCCGGTGCCAATGACCGGGGGCAGGATTGCGACACCGACCCCCGGAAATCGATCGGCAAATCCATTCTGGGCAACGTGATCGGTGACTTTACGCGCCGAGCGACGAGAGGCATGGGCGTGGTCGGATCCTATATTCCGCGCGCCGAAGTGGCGGATACGCTGACCAATTCGATCGCCTGCCAGCTGGACCCCGACGAACAATTGCAGGCAGCGGAAGCCACGCGTAGCGTGACCCGGTCGGAGCAAGTGGGCACAAGCTCGGAGTGGACCAGCCAGACCCGAAAGGGGGTGTCGGGCAAGTCGACCGCGACGGCAAAAACGCAAACGGCGGATGGCACGAGTTGCATGACAATCACCGATATTATCATTGTTGATGGCGAAGAATCCCGGGTGTCCAAACAGATGTGCAAAGCGCGTGGAGAACCGCGCTATGCAGTGGTGGTATAGGACATGAATAGCAGGATCAGAGTCGCCTTGGTCATCGCATCCGCGTTCACACTGGGGGCCACTGAAGTTGCCCCCGGCATGGACCCCGAGAACCCGACTTGTCCGAGCGCGCCAAACTGGTCGAGCAATGCGACGATGCAACTGACGCCGAAGGTGATCAATGGCACCAAGGTGCTGCTGGCCGAAGGCGCGGTCGATGAAGCTCTGCCAGACCGGCTCCGCAAGACGCTGGCCGACAACCCGGATATTACCGAAATCTGGCTGCGGTCCCCCGGCGGGGTTGCGAGGGCCGGCAATGAGGCCGGCCGCGTGATCCGCGAGGCCGACATGCTGATCATCACCCGCATTCCGGCAGGCTGGACCTGTTTCAGCGCCTGCAATTTCGTGTTCATGGGCGGGCGGGCCAGGATCGTCGAGCCAGGCGCGCATTTCATGGTCCACATGTTCACCATGACCAACGACCGCAATGCCATAAACTACAGCATAGAAATGGGAACAGACTCCACCGTCGGGCTGATCGGCGAAGTGGAACAGCAGAGCGCGCTGCTGGCAACCGAGGACAATGACTTCCTGATCCGCATGGGTGTGTCGCGCAAATTGCTGTCCGAAGTCATGTACCGGACCAATGCCGTCAAGACCGATGACGGCGACGGCGCCACCCGGCGCTGTCTGACCAACGAAGAAGCGTTGCGATATAATGTCGCCAATGTGGACGGCTAGTCGTCGGATTCTGTCCCCATCAGCTCACCAAAATGACAGCGCCCTTTTGCTTTTCTTTTGAGAATATGGCGTTAGCATGACCCTAATGTTCTGGGAGACTGCAGCATGCGGCATATTGCGATCATAGGGTCGGGCCCGGCGGGCTATTATTCGGCGGAAGCGGCACAGAAGAAGTTCGGTGAGGAGGTCGCGGTCGATATCATCGATCGGCTGCCGGTTCCCTTTGGCCTGATCCGCACCGGCGTGGCCCCTGATCACCAGTCGATCAAGGCGGTCTCCCGGCGCTACGAAAAGACCAATCTTGGCGACAATGTCCGGTTTGTCGGCAATGTGACGGTGGGCGAAGATATCAGCGTGGCCGAGTTGCAGTCGCTCTATGACGCGGTGGTACTGGCCACGGGTGCTCCGCATGACCGGCCGCTCGACATACCGGGCAGCGACTTGCCGGGCGTGATCGGCAGCGCTGCCTTTGTCGGCTGGTATAATGGCCACCCCGATTTCCGTGATCTTGATCCGCCGCTTGATGCGCGATCTGTCGCGATTATCGGCAACGGCAATGTGGCGCTCGATGTCGCCCGGATCTTGGCAAAGACGGAAGAAGAATTTACCGGCAGTGATATTGTGGGGCACGCACTGGATGGACTGAAGGCCAGCAAGGTCGAGAAGATTGTCTTTCTCGGACGGCGCGGCCCCCACCAGATTGCGATGACGCCGAAAGAGCTTGGGGAATTGGGCCATCTTGCCCGCGCGAGGCCGGTCATCGAGGCAGGCGATTTTCCGGACGAGGGCGACGATGCCATGCTCGAACCCGGAATACGCAAGTCGGTAACCCATTTGCGCCATTTCCAGATCGCTGCGGCCGACGCGCATCACAAGCCGATCGAGATTATTTTCGACTTCTTCGCGATGCCGGTGGCCATGGAAGGCGACGGGAGAGTGGAGAAGCTGATCGTCGAAAGAACGGCGCTAGACAAGGATCTGCGATCGATCGGCACCGGAGAGCGTTATGCGCTGGACTGCCAGATGGTGATCAGCTGCATCGGCTATCGCACGCCACCGATTGAAGGGGTGCCCTATGAACATGGCCGCGGACGTTTTGCCAACAGCGAAGGCCGGATATTGCCGGGTCTCTATTGCGTTGGCTGGGCGCGGCGCGGCCCGTCTGGCACGATCGGCACAAACAAGCCCGACGGCTTTGCCATTATCGAGGCGGTGGCCGAGGATATTGGCTCGGGCGGGCGCAAGGAGGGGCGGGCCGGGCTGGACCGCCTGCTGGAAGATCGCGGTGTGGAAACGGTTACCTTCCGTGACTGGAAGAAAATCGAGGAGGCGGAAATAGCCCGCGCCCGCGACGGCTCCCCGCGGGAGAAATTTACCGATATCGCGGATATGATTGCAGCACTGAGCTAGTCGGGCAGCCACTCTCGTAAAATCGCATTGACCCGTTCCGGCGCTTCCTGCTGCACCCAGTGCGAGACACCCGGCAAGCGGTGCAGTTCGAGATCAGGGACCCATTGCTGGGTGCCGTCGGTGCAGCGAATATCAATGGCGCTGTCTTCCTCGCCCCAGATCATCAGCGTCGGGATGTGGACGATGCCGTCGCCCGTCTGCCGTGCATCGGGCATACGCAGCAAGGCGCGGTAATAATTGATCATGGAGCGCAGTGCTCCGGGTCGACTGGCGGCGTCGGCATAGACCTGAAGTTCGGCTTCGGGAAAGCGACTCTTGTCGACCGCCATGCGGGAAAAGGCGCGCTTGACCCGCTCGGCGCCGTTCCGGCCCAGCAGCCATTCGGGCATGCGCGGCAGCTGGAAGAAGAAAATATACCAGCTTTTGCGGAGCTGATACCAGTGCCGCATTTCGCGCTGCGCGCATTTTGGATGGGGGACGTTCATGATCACCAGCCGTGTCAGCGGTCGGATTTTCAGGATTGCGAAATGCCAGGCGATGATCGCGCCCCAGTCGTGCGCGATCAGGGTGACTTCCTCCGCGCCGCTGGCATCAATCAGCGCCGCCACATCTTGCACCAGTGTTTTCAGTCGATAGCTGTCCACGCCCTCCGGTTTGCTGGAGCCGCCATAGCCGCGCAAATTCGGCGCCCAGACCTGATAGCCCATCTCCACCAGCAGCGGAATCTGGTGGCGCCAGGAATAGTGGAGTTCGGGGAAGCCGTGCAGGCAAAGGGCGAGTTTCGATCCTGCGCCGGCGGTCGCGACCTCGAACGTCTGGCCATTGGCTTCGACCCATCGCATGGCAATGCCGCTTGCAGGCTCGGGGTTCCAGGAGAATGAGTCGACCATGTCATTTCCTAGCATTAGCAGACTTTAATCATCCAGTTAAATCTGATAAGTAGTCCGAAAATATAAAGGAGAGACTCGATGCATGATCTGGTAATTCGTGGCGGAACCGTGGTTGACGGAAGCGGTGGCAAGCCCTTTGCGGCTGATGTAGCGATTGATGGCGACCGCGTGTCGCTGGTCGGGACGGTTTCCGCGCAGGGCCGCGAAGAGATTGATGCGACCGGAAAATTTGTCACGCCGGGCTTTGTCGACGTGCATACCCATTATGACGGACAGGCGACTTGGGATGACGAGATGGCGCCGTCGAGCTGGCATGGCATCACCACGGTGGTGATGGGCAATTGCGGTGTCGGCTTTGCGCCCGCCCGGCCCGACCGGCACGAGTGGTTGATCAACCTGATGGAAGGCGTGGAGGATATTCCGGGAACCGCGCTCGCCGAGGGGATGAGCTGGAACTGGGAGACCTTCCCTGAGTATCTCGACGAACTGGAAAGAATGCCGCGCACCGTCGATGTCGCGACCCACGTGCCGCATGGCGCCGTGCGCGCCTATGTACTGGGCGACCGGGAGAAACCGGGCGCAATACCAACGCAGGACGAGATCGACCAGATGTCGAAAATTGTCGAGGACGGCCTGAAGGCCGGTGCTCTCGGTTTCTCCACCTCGCGCACCATTCTCCACCGCAGCATCGACGGCGAACTGGTGCCTGGCACCACGGCCACCAAGGAGGAGCTGATTGGCATCGGCAGGGCGATGGGGCGGGTCGGCTATGGCGTGTTCGAGATGGCCAGCGACCTCAACCGGGAATGGGACGAATTCGGCTGGATGGGTGATCTGTCCCGCGAGACCGGGATGCCGGTGACCTTTGCCGCGCTGCAGTCGATCGCCAAGGACCAGTCGCTGGACGAGCAGATTGCCAATATGCGCGCGGAGAACGACAATGGCGCGAATATCGTGGCGCAGATCGCGTTGCGCGGCAATGGTATCGTCATGGCATGGCAGGGCACGGTGCATCCGTTCATCCGGCACCCGAGCTGGATGGCAATGGACGGTCTGAGCTGGGACCAGAAATATGCGAAACTGAAGGATCCGGCTTTCAAGGCGCAGTTGCTGGAAGAAACCAGCACCCCGCCGGAGCAGGTTGACATGATTCCCGTGTTCATGGTGGTGACCCAGGGTTGGGCCGCCCAGTTCGAAATGGACGAGGATTTCGACTATGAGCCGCAGGCAGACGAAAGCATTGCTTCGCGCGCCGCGGCATCTGGCAAGTCGGGGGCTGAATATGCCTATGATCTGCTTATGGCGGACGAAGGCCTAGGCTTTATCTATCTGCCATTGCTCAATTATATGGACGGCAATCTCGATTTTCTCGAGCAGTTGCAGCAGGCCGACGATACCGTGAACAGCCTGTCTGACGGCGGCGCGCATTGCGGCACGATTTGCGATGCGGCGAGCCCGACCTTCATGCTGGAATATTGGGTGAAGAACCGTGCGCGCGGCACGATCAGCATCGAGCATGCGATCAAGCGGCAGTGTCTGGATACGTCGCGCCTCTACGGTCTAAACGATCGGGGCGTCCTCAAGCCCGGCTATCTCGCCGACGTCAACGTGATCGACATGGACCGGATCAAGCTGGGCAAGCCGTGGCTGGCGTTCGACCTGCCGGCGGGCGGCAAAAGGCTGCTTCAGAAGGCCGACGGCTATGATTATACGATCAAGTCGGGGCAGGTGACGTTCAAGGGCGGCGTGGTGACCGACAAGCGCCCAGGCGGGCTGATCCGCGGACCGCAGCGTGTGGAAATGCTGGAGGCGGCGGAGTAGGCCGCCAGCCGCTGTTGCAGGAAATGACGACTTGGCGCCATCGGCGCCAAGTCACCGGCTCGCGGTGGTGCTAAACCCGCATCGGCATCAGCACATAGAGCGCTGCTGACTTGTCATTCTCGCGGATCAGCGTCGGGGCGCTGGCGTCGGCGAGGTGGAGTTCCACCGTGTCACCCTCGATCTCGCCGAGAATATCCATCAGATATTTCGAATTGAAACCGATTTCGAATGTCTCGTCCTTGTAGGAACCGGGCACTTCTTCCTCGGCCTTGCCATTTTCGGGCGAGGTGACCGAAAGGGTGATCTTGTCGTCGCCAAGCGCCATCTTGACGGCGCGGGTCTTCTCGGTGGCGATGGTCGAGACGCGGTCGACGCCCTGGGCGAAGCTTTTCGGGTCGATCTTGAGCAGCTTGTCATTGCCGGTCGGAATGACGCGTGTGTAATCTGGAAAGGTGCCGTCGATCAATTTGCTGGTCAGGATCGCGGTGCCGAGAGTGAAGCGGATCTTGCTGGCCGACAGGTCGACCTGCACCGACGCTTCACTGTTCTCGTCTAGCAATTTGCGCAGTTCATTGACGCATTTGCGCGGGACGATCACGTCCGGCATGCCTTCCGCTCCGGCAGGGCGGGGCAGGGTCACGCGGGCGAGACGGTGGCCGTCGGTTGCGGCGGCCTTGAGTACGGGCGTTTCCTCGTCCTGCACGTGCAGGAAGATGCCGTTGAGATAATAGCGCGTTTCCTCGGTCGAGATGGCGAAGCGGGTCTTGTCGATGATCTGAATCAGCGACGAGGCCGGCAGCTCGAAGCTGGTCGGCAGCTCGCCCTCGGCGATGACCGGAAAATCGTCGCGCGGCAGCGTTTGCAGGTTGAACCGTGCCCGGCCGGCATTGACCTTCATCTTGCCATCGGCGGCGTCCAGCTGCACCTGCGATCCGTCGGGCAATTTCCGGGCAATGTCGAACAGGGTGTGGGCCGACACGGTCGTGGAGCCGGCGGTCTCGACCTGGGCCTGGACGGTCTCGACCACCTGCAAATCGAGATCCGTCGCCATGAGCTTGATGCTGCCGTCGGCGCTGGCTTCGATCAGCACGTTGGAGAGGATTGGAATGGTGTTGCGCCGCTCGACCACGGACTGGACATGCCCCAGGCTCTTTAGCAATGCCGCGCGTTCAATGGTCGCTTTCATAAACCGTCCTTCTTGTTCCAATCGCCCGTAACGACAGATGTGCGAAAACAGACCGCACGCGTTCACGGATAGTCCTTGGCTTCATTAACAATAAAGTGCCGCAGGGCAAGCCTGATCGCGGCCCATGGTCGGATAATGCCGTGAAAAACTGTGGAAAAAAGCGACAGGGTGGCTAAAGCCGCAGGTGCACGGGTTGGATTTGGCCATTTCGGGACAGGACAGGGTTAACATGAGCGGAATAGATACCAAGGGAACACGCCTGTTTATCGCACGGCACGGCGAGACGATCTTCAATCTGGCCGGGCGGATACAGGGGGACCATGTCCATACGCCGTTGACCCGGACCGGATTTGCCCAAGCGGATGAGATGGGGCGGGCACTGGCGCGGCATCTGACGACCGAACAGCCGTCTCTCGACCTGATCGCCTCGGACACCGACCGGGCACTGCAGACATTGTCGGTGATCGCCGAACATGTCGGTGCCGACTGGCACCAGGCACGCAGCGACGCTCGGCTGCGCGAAATCGACATGGGGGAATGGGGCGGTGCCTGGTACCGGGACCTCGCCGGTCAGCTGGAAATCGACGAGGCGGAGCGGTTGTTCGTGACCGTCGCTCCCGGTGGCGAGGATTATCGGGCCATTGCAACGCGGCTGGAACAGTGGATTGCGGAACAGGAATTTACCCGCGACGCGGTGTTGATCAGCCACGGCATGACCAGCCGGGTGCTGCGCGGGCTGCTCACCGGTCTGGATCCGCATCCGCGCTTTGGCGCGCCGATTGCCGAAGGCCTGCCGCAGGGCTCGATCGTGCAGATCAGCGATGGTGTCGAAAAGATCCTCCATATTGGCGGAGGGGAAGGGGAGAAGGCTTGAAACGGCAGACTGCCCTTATCGCGCTTCTGTCCTGCGCCATTGCGATACCGGCGAATGCCAGGGATTCCCTCGGCATCTTTAACAGCTGGGGGGCCTTTCGCGATCCGGAAATCCCGCGCTGCTATGCGATCGCCGAGTCAGAGGAGATCACCGGCAAGGCGGAGCGGAAATCTTTCGCCACCATCGGTTTCTGGCCCAGCCGCCAGATTCGTCGCCAGTTTCATGTCCGCCTGAGCCGAGACCGCTCGACCAACAGCCGGGTCATGGTCAGTATTGCCGGTCGCCGTTTCCAGCTGACCGCCAACCGATCGGACGGCTGGTCGCAGGACAAGCGCATGGATGCCGCGATCAACGCGGCGATCCGGTCTGCGACGAGCATGACCGTGGAAAGCGTGGGGCGAGACGGCAAGCCGATCGTTGACGCTTACCGGTTGCGGGGCGCGGCGACCGCGATTGACGCGGCGTCTCTCGGCTGTTCGCGGTTGCGGTAGATTTTCCTGAAGACAGGCCTTATATGCCGCCCATGCAGATTCCCGGACACATAGATCCCGTTCCCTTGCCCGCCAAGGTCACTCCGCGCCCCGATGGCCGCGTTGATATTATCGGCCTCAGTCCGCTGGAGATTCGCGGGCTGATGAACGACGCCGGACTGGATGAAAAGCAGGCCAAGTTGCGCTCTAAGCAGCTGTTTCACTGGATATACCACCGCGGTGTGACCGATTTCGACAAGATGACCGATCTCGGAAAGACACTGCGCCCTTGGCTGGCGGAGCGTTTTGTCGTGGGTCGACCCGAGGTCGTCGAGGCGCATCTTTCGGAAGACGGTACCCGAAAATGGCTGCTGCGCTCGGCGGACAGCCAGGATTATGAGATGGTCTTCATCCCGGACGAGGACCGCGGCACCCTGTGCATTTCGTCGCAGGTGGGCTGCACGCTGAACTGCCGCTTTTGCCATACCGGCACGATGCGACTGGTGCGCAATCTGACGCCGGGCGAGATCGTCGGCCAGGTCATGCTGGCGCGCGATGCATTGGGCGAATGGCCTAAAGGCGTGATGGATTTTGCCGACGAGGAAGAAGCCGAGAATACCAAGGAATATAACCAGGCCTATAAATCGGACGGCCGGTTGCTGACCAACATCGTTTTGATGGGAATGGGTGAGCCGTTGTACAATTTCGACAACGTGCGTGATGCGATGAAGATTGTGATGGATGGTGACGGGCTTGCGCTGTCGCGCCGGCGGATTACGCTGTCGACCAGCGGTGTGGTGCCGATGATCGCGCGCGCGGGTGCGGAGATCAACGTCAATCTCGCGATCTCGCTGCACGCGGTGAACAAGGAGACGCGGGACGAGATAGTCCCGCTCAACCGCAAATATTCGATCGAGGAACTGCTGCAGGCCTGCGCCGATTATCCGGGTGCCAACAATGCCCGGCGGATCACCTTTGAATATGTGATGCTCAAGGACAAGAATGACAGCGATCAGGATGCTCGGGAGCTCGTTAACCTGCTGCGCAACTATGACCTGCCGGCAAAGGTCAATCTGATCCCGTTCAATCCATGGCCGGGTTCGGACTATGAATGTTCCAGCCCCGAACGGATCAAGGCTTTTTCGAAGATCATCTTTGATGCCGGGATTAGTGCCCCGATCCGAACCCCGAGGGGCCGGGATATCATGGCGGCATGCGGCCAGCTGAAATCCGCCAGCGAAAAGAAGAGCCGTGCGGAGCTCGACCGTCTCGCCGAAGAGAAGCAGGCCGCTCTGGGCTAGGCGACGGCGATTACGTCGATCTCCACCATCAGCTCCGGCAGGGCGAGGGCCTTGACCTCAAGCGTCGTGTCCGCCGGATAGGGATATTGGAAATAGGTCTTGCGGGCTTCGACTATTTTCGGGAAATTTCCCATGTCTGTCAGATAGATGGTTACTTTTATGATCTGGTCCCTGCTGCTCCCAGCCGCATGGAGCATCCGGTCAATATTCAGAAATATCTGGCGCAACTGCATGTCGAAATCACCAGCGCCAACGACTTCGCCCTGTTCGTTCAGCGCCGCCTGACCAGAGAAAAACAGCATGTCGCCCACCTGCCAACCCGGAGAAATCGCATAGGGAGCCAGCGGATCGGGATCGAGCTTGATGACTTGTTTGTAGGTACCCATGATATTTTATCCTTCCCATCTGAGAGCGATATTGTGACGAATATTGGTCCTGTTTAACAGTCATAAAAAGCTGCGGTGATCGCTATCTCCTTCATCTTTGAACGGTCCGGGAGGTAAACGCACCCGCGGGGAACCGCCCTTCATGCAAAACAGGGACGCTCTGCCCGCGACCATATCAAACTGGCCGCCGGTATTGACGTTGGCATGTCGCTGTCTCGCGGTGCTGCGCAGTTTAAATAGATCGGCGCATGATGTAACGATGGGCTTGGCAAGCGCGAACAAGCGTCTAGAGTGCCATCATGCCGAAGGAAGCCGCTATTTCCCGACAACCGCGCCACCGCCTGACGACCCGCCTGTGGCACTGGCTGAATGCCTTGTGCCTGCTGGTGATGCTGATGAGCGGCCTAACCATTTTCAACGCGCATCCCCGGCTCTACTGGGGCGAATATGGGGCGAACAATGACCATGCATGGATGGCGATCGGATCCTCGGACCGAATTGGCTATCTGCGGCTGGGCAGCATGCGCGTCGAGACGACCGGGGTTCTGGGCAACTGGCAGGACAGCCAGGGCCGGACCCGGAAATGGGCCTTCCCGGGCTGGGCAACCATTCCGTCCAGCTACAGTCTGGCGGACGGCCGCCGCTGGCATTTTTTCTTTGCCTGGATTTTCAGTGTCGGACTGGCATTGTTCATGATCCGGTCGTTGTGGAACCGTCATATCCAGCGGGACTTGCGCATGAGCAGGACCGAATGGCGTGCATCCCATATCTGGCAATCCCTTCGCGACCACAGCAGCCTTTCCGCAATCCGCCAGTCCGCCTCGGAAGAATATAATGTCGTCCAGAAGCTGAGCTACATCGGCGTGATATTCGTATTGCTGCCGCTGATGATTGCCACGGGGCTGGCGATGTCGCCGGCCATGGATGCCAACTGGCCGATCCTCACGGATGTTTTCGGCGGGCGCCAGTCTGCCCGATCGGTCCATTTCATCACCGCATTTCTGCTCGTGCTGTTTTTTCTGGTCCATATTCTGATGGTAATGCTGTCCGGACCATTGCGGCAGACGGCTGCGATGCTGGCGGGCGGTGAGCGCAAGGAGCAGCAATCATGACGATCCTGACACGCCGGGCGCTGATCAGCAGCGCAGCGATAGGAGCGGGCACCCTGCTCACCGGCTGCGACGCGCTCAACCGTAGTCCCGCCTTTCAAGGCGTGCTGGCAAAGGCCGAAACCGCCAATTTCGTTGTTCAGCGGACATTGGGTGACCGGATGGAGCTGGCCAGCGAATATCGCACGGCCGACCTGTCGCCCAGTTTCCGGGCAAATGGTACGAGGGATCCGGGAACCGTGAAATATGCGGCAAGCGCGGCGCAGGGATTTGCCGACTGGTCGCTTCGACTGACCGGGCTGTTTGTGCGGCCGCAGCAATTCAGCCTCGCGGCCCTGCAATCCATGCCGCAGCGGACCCAGATCACCCGGCACGACTGTGTCGAGGGCTGGAGCGCCATCGGCCAGTGGACTGGCGTGCCGCTCAAGATCCTGCTCGATATCGCGCGGCTTCAGCCGAGTGCCCGGTTTCTGGTGTTCCATTGCGCCGACAAGCTATCGGGGCGGCCCTATTATGAAAGTATCGATCTGCTCGACGGCTTTCATCCGCAGACCATACTGGCTCATCAATTGAATGGGGAGCCACTGCCGGTGGCCAATGGCGCGCCGCTGCGACTGCGGGTCGAGCGTCAGCTGGGCTACAAGCATGCAAAATATGTGCGCGAGATCGAGGCGGTCGCAACACTTGCCGCGACCGGCGAGGGCAAAGGCGGCTACTGGCAGGATGTGGCCAATTACGAATGGTATGCGGGTATCTGACGCAACGGCAATGTTGGCGTCGCATATGGAGCGAGTGAATGTCGATATTGGGCAAGTTTCTGCATAATGTAGTCGAAAAGGGTTCGCTTCGAATAACCCATGCGGACGGGTCAATCGAGCAGTTTGGCGCGTCCGCCGACGGCTTTCCTGACATCGGTATCCGGCTTGCCGACAAGGCCGTGGTTCGGCAGATCCTGCTCGATCCGCGGCTGGGGGCCGCCGAAGCGTACATGGACGGGCGGCTGATCATTGAGCAGGGCGATGTCATGGGACTGGTTCAGTTGCTTCGCGCCAACCGGCCGTTTGAGAGGGGCGGTACGCTCAGGAAACCGAGCGGCTTGCGGAAGTTTCGCGATGCCGCAGCAGCCAGTCTCGACCGGGTCAATCTGCCGGGCCGAGCAAGAAGTAACGTGGCGCACCATTATGACATCGGCAACCCACTGTACGAACTGTTTCTTGACGAGGACATGCAATATAGCTGCGCCTACTGGGACTTTGCCCGGCGCGGGCCGGATATGACGCTGGAACAGGCCCAGCAGGACAAGAAGGCGCATATCGCCGCCAAGCTGGACCTGAAACCAGGGCAGCGCGTACTGGATATCGGCTGCGGCTGGGGCGGTATGGCGCTTTACCTGCACCGCCATTGCGGCGTCGAGGTGCTGGGCATCACGCTGAGTGAAGAGCAATTGAGAAAGGCCCGGGAGCGCGCCAGCGAAGCAGGCGTTTCAGAAACGGTCAAGTTTGAGTTGATCGACTATCGCGATCTGGCCGCGCGCGATGCCGGGCGTTTCGACCGGATCGTATCGGTCGGCATGTTCGAGCATGTCGGAACTCCGCAGTTTGAGACGTTTTTCCGGTGCTGCGCCAATCTGATGACCGACGACGGGGTGATGCTGCTGCACACGATCGGCCGCATGGGTGGTCCCGGCACCACCGACGCCTTCACGCGCAAGTATATTTTTCCGGGCGGTTACATACCAGCGTTGAGCGAAACCCTGGTGGCCAGTGAAAAATATCGGCTGATTGCCACCGATATCGAGACTTGGCGGTTGCACTATGCCCACACCTTGCGCGAATGGTACAGGCGCACCCTGCATAATCGAGAGAAGATCACCGCTCTCTATGACGAGCGCTTTTTCCGGATGTGGAGCTTCTATCTTGCCGGCGCCACGGCGGCTTTCGAATATGGCGGTATGTGCAATTACCAGATCCAGTTCAGTCGCAACCGGAGGACCCTGCCACTGACGCGGGACTATATTGGGGAACAGGAGAGCTATTTGATCCGTCAGTCCGGATAGCGCGTGTTCATCAAATCCCAGTTGTTGGCGATCAACTGCTCCAATATGGTCATATCTATCTGGTCCAGCCGGTTGATATAAAGGCAGGATTTTCCCATGCCATGTTTCCCGAGTAGAGCAAGGAGACGGTCCTGCTCGGCTTGCGCTTCGGCCGTGCAATAGGCACCCATCAGATAGAGGCTGAGCTTGGCTTTGCGCGGCGAGAATCCGGTGCGGCACATCATGCCTTCCCGGCCGCTGTCATATTTATAGTTGTAGCTGCCAAAACCGATGATGCTTGGGCCCCACATTTTCGGCTCCTCGCCGGTCACGCGCCGGAACAGCGTGATCAACTGCCTGGCTTCATCCTGCCGACGCGCGGGCTCGGCAGCGGCCACAAAGGTTTCGACCTCTGCGTCGGTCCGGGTGGTTTTCAATTCTGCCTTTGCCACGATGCCCTCCTCATTATTCAGGTATATCATATTGCACGGCAAATTGGAGCCTGTTAGGCGCGGCCTTTGATTCATGGAAAGACGAGACAATGAGCGATTCCGTTAAACGTGTGGTTCTGGCCTTTTCCGGCGGCCTTGACACCAGCGTCATCCTCAAATGGCTGCAACAGGAATATCAGTGCGAGGTGGTGACCTTCACAGCCGATCTCGGACAGGGCGAGGAGCTGGGACCCGCGCGCCGCGTAGCCGAAACGCTGGGCGTCAAGCCGGAGCATATTTTCATCGACGACCTGCGCGAGGAATTCGTCAAGGATTTCGTCTTCCCGATGATGCGCGCCAATGCGCTCTACGAGGGCCTTTACCTGCTCGGCACGTCGATCGCGCGGCCACTGATTTCCAAGCGACAGATCGAAATCGCCAAGCTGACCGGCGCTGACGCCGTCGCGCACGGCGCAACCGGCAAGGGCAATGACCAGATCCGCTTCGAACTCGGCTATTACGGCCTGAGCCCGGACGTCAAGGTCATCGCTCCCTGGCGGGAATGGGATCTGACCAGTCGCACGCGGCTGATCGAGTTTGCCGAGAAGCATCAGATTCCGATTCCCAAGGACAAGCGGGGCGAGGCACCGTTTTCGACCGATGCCAACATGCTCCACACCTCTTCGGAAGGAAAGGTGCTGGAAGATCCGTGGGAGGAAGTGCCGGACTATGTCTACTCGCGGACCAAAAATCCCGAGGACGCGCCGGATATCCCGGAATATATCACCATAGATTTCGAGCGCGGCGACGGTGTCGCGATCAACGGTGAGGGCATGAGCCCGGCGACATTGCTGGAAAAGCTGAACGAATATGGCTGTGAGCACGGCATCGGCCGACTGGATCTGGTGGAAAACCGCTATATCGGTATGAAATCGCGCGGCATGTACGAAACGCCGGGCGGTACCATCTATCATGCTGCCCACCGGGGAATCGAGCAACTGACGCTTGATCGTGGTGCGGCGCATATGAAGGATGAACTGGCGCCGCGTTATGCCGAGCTGGTCTACAACGGCTTCTGGTTCTCGCCCGAGCGAGAGATGCTGCAGGCGGCGATTGACCACAGCCAGGTACGGGTGAACGGTACCGTCCGGCTGAAGCTCTACAAGGGTTCGGTGAGTGTGGTCGGCCGCAAGTCGCCCGACAGCCTCTACAGCGAGAAAGTGGTGACATTCGAGGATGATGCCGGCGCCTATGACCAGAAGGATGCGGAGGGCTTCATCAAGCTCAATGCGCTGCGGCTGAAGCTTCTCGGCAAGCGCAATGAGCGTAACGGGTAGAGACTAGGCCATGCTCGTTCCGCTGCTTCTGCTTCTTGTCGGCTTTGTCATACTGATTGTCGGGGGCGAGTTGCTGGTGCGAGGTGCCGTTCGGGTGGCAGAGCGGGCGGGTATGTCCGAGCTTCTGATCGGCCTGACCATCGTCGGATTCGGTACATCTGCACCGGAGCTGGTCGCCAGCGTGGAAGCGGCACTGGCCGGCTCGCCGGGGATCGCCTGGGGCAATATTGTCGGGTCCAACCTTGCCAACAGCCTGCTCATCCTGGGCGTTGCGTCGCTGATCCTGCCGGTCGTGGTGCCAAGGGGGCCTCTGTGGCGCGATGGCGGATTGGCGCTGATTGCGACGATCGTCTTGTGGCTGGTCGCCAGCACAACTGGGATAACGGCTGCGGTCGGCATCGGATTTCTCCTGCTTCTCGTCGCCTATCTGGGTTATGCCTATTGGGCCGAGCAGACACAGTCGGCTGGGGCCAGTGCCCTGCATGAAAAGGCCGAATCGCTCGAGATTGCAGACACCCATTTGCATGACTTGCAACCGCTCTGGCGCTCGGCACTGGTGCTTGTGGCCGGATTGGTCATGATCGTGCTTGGTGGCCGGTGGCTCGTCGAGGGTGCGGTGGATCTCGCGCGCCTGATAGGCATGAGCGAGGCGGTAATCGGCTTGACCGTCATCGCCATCGGAACCTCGCTTCCCGAACTGGTTACCTCGGTGATCGCTGCCTACAAGGGAGCGAGCGCCGTGGCGCTGGGCAACGTGCTAGGGTCCAACATATTCAACCTGCTCTTTATCGGTGGCATCACGGCGATCATCGCCCCGGGCACCATACCAGGCGAAATTGCGGATTTCGCTCTGCCGTTCCTGATCGCGGCCTCGGTGCTGCTGTTCGTTTTTGCTGCGACGGGACGAAGGATATCCCGGGCGGAAGGCGGGATATTGCTGGCAATCTATCTGGTGCTGCTCGCCTATAATGTGTTGTCAGCCTGAATCAGGGATTGCAATATCCGGAATCTGCTCCTAAATAGCATCCATCCCAACATTGTGAGATTTGAAGGGGCTGGCGCCAGACGGGGCCGGCAACCAAGGTCTTTGCAGCAGGAAACGGAATCCATTTGACCGAAATAGCGACCCTGACGACATTGATTGAACCGGAAGCCAAGGCTCTCGGATTCGATCTCGTGCGGGTTCAGTTCGTATCCGGAGCCGAAGAGCCCACACTGCAGATCATGGCGGAGCGTCCGGAAACCGGGCAGCTCGGCATCGATGATTGCGCGGCATTGTCGCGGCGGATATCGGCAAAATTCGATGATCTGGAAGAGCAGGGCAGGGATCCGATCGATCACGCCTATCGGCTCGAAGTGAGTTCTCCGGGCATTGACCGTCCGCTGACCCGCCCGATCGATTTTCAGAACTGGTCCGGCCATGAAGCGAGGATCAATCTGGTTGAGGCGATTGCCGGCAAAAAGCAGTTGCGCGGTATTCTCCAGGGGCTGGACGGAGAGACGATTAAGATTGACGATCGCAAGGCGGGAAGTCAGGAGACACCACTTGCAAACGTCCATAGTGCGAAATTGATTCTGACCGATGCGCTGATTGCTGCCACCGTCCCGGTGTCGGCAGACGGCGCGGACGAAATTGAAGAACAGACTTTAGAAGAACAGGAAGACTAACCATGGGCAGTGCCATTTCAGCCAATAAAGCCGAGTTGCTGGCGATCGCAACCGCCGTTGCGACGGAAAAGATGATCGACAAGGCGATCGTCATCGAGGCGCTCGAGGAAGCGATTCAGAAGGCCGCTCGTGCCCGCTATGGTGCCGAGAATGACATTCGCGCGAAATTCGACGTCAACACCGGCGATCTGCGGCTGTGGCGCGTCGTTGAGGTGGTTGACGAGGTCGAGGACTATTTCAAGCAGGTCGATATCAAGCAGGCCGAGAAGCTCGAGCCGGGCGCCAAGGTTGGCGACTTCATCGTCGATCCGCTGCCGGAAGTCGATCTCGGACGCATCGATGCGCAGTCTGCCAAGCAGGTGATTTTCCAGAAGGTTCGCGATGCGGAACGCGAACGGCAATATGAAGAGTTCAAGGAACGGGCCGGAGAAATCATCACCGGCGTCGTGAAATCGGTCGAATTCGGCCATGTGGTCGTCGATCTCGGTCGCGCCGAAGGCGTCATCCGCCGCGACCAGCAAATCCCGCGCGAAGCTGCCCGGGTTGGCGATCGCGTCCGTTCGCTGATTCTGGACGTCCGTCGCGAGAACCGCGGACCGCAGATTTTCCTTTCCCGCGCCCACCCCGATTTCATGCGTCACCTGTTCGCTCAGGAAGTGCCGGAAATTTACGACGGTATCATCGAAATCAAGGCTGCTGCCCGGGATCCCGGTTCGCGCGCCAAGATCGGCGTGATCAGCCATGACAGCTCGATCGATCCGGTAGGCGCCTGCGTCGGCATGAAGGGCAGCCGCGTTCAGGCCGTCGTGCAGGAAATGCAGGGCGAGAAAATCGACATCATTCCGTGGTCGGAAGATATCGCGACATTTGTCGTCAATGCCTTGCAGCCAGCGACGGTTAGCCGTGTGGTGATCGACGAGGAAGAAGGCCGGATCGAAGTTGTCGTTCCCGACGACCAGCTCAGCCTTGCCATTGGCCGCCGCGGACAGAATGTCCGCCTCGCGTCGCAGCTGACCGGTCTGGCGATCGACATCATGACCGAAGCGGATTCGAGCGAAAAGCGGCAGGCCGAATTTGCCGCGCGGACAGAGATGTTCCAGGAAGATCTCGACGTCGACGAAACCCTGTCGCAGCTGCTGGTGGCCGAAGGCTTCAGCGAGCTGGAAGAAGTGGCCTATGTTGCGCCGGAAGAAATTTCGAGCATCGAAGGGTTTGACGAAGAGCTGGCCGTGGAACTGCAAAATCGTGCGCTCGAAGCGCTGGACCGGCGCGAGGCGGCTGCGCGCGAAAAGCGCACCCAACTGGGCGTCGAAGATGCGATCGCGGAATTGCCGCACCTGACCGAAGCCATGCTGGTGACGCTCGGCGAAGCCGGACTGAAGACGCTCGATGACGTTGCCGATCTGGCGACGGACGAGCTTGTTCTGAGGCGCAAATCTGAGCCGCGCCGTCGCAATGACAATCGCAAGCCCGAACCGGACGGCGTTCTTGCCAAATATGGCCTGACCGAGGAGCAGGGCAACGAAATCATCATGGCCGCACGCGCGCACTGGTTCGACGATGAAGACGAACCGGCAGCAGCCGTGACGGAAGAAGCCGGGGAGGACGCAGATGCGGAATCCCCCCAATGAGACGCGGTCTAAACCTCTAGATCAAGCGCCTTATCGTAAATGCATTTTGACCGGGGAAAGCCTTCCCCAGGAACAATTGATGCGTCTTGCGATGGGTCCCGACGGGCAGATTGCACCGGATGTGAGGGCGAAGGCCCCGGGCCGCGGCGCGTGGATCGGCGTTGACCGGGCCGCGCTGGAAATGGCGCAGGCGAAGGGGCAGCTGAAGGGCGCGCTGGCACGCGCCTTCAAAACAGGCCAGTTCGATGTTCCGGAAAATATAGCCGAAATGCTTGAATCTGCGCTGGAACGCTCCACCTTGGACCGGTTGGGTCTCGAGGCGCGGGGGGGTACGCTGCTGACGGGCTCGGAAAAGATCGAAACCGCCGCCCGACAGGGCGACCTGACCATGCTGCTCCACGCGGCCGATGCGGGTCGCGACGGCTGTGCCAAACTCGATCAGGCGTGGCGTGTCGGCAGCGACCGCGAAGGCGAAAATATTCGCGGACTGATATTGCCGGTGGACCGGCAGGGGCTTTCTGTGGCATTGGGCCGCCAGAATGTGGTGCATATCGGGATAACCGACAAGCGCGCAGCGGGGCGAATTTCGCACAGCCTGAATAGATGGCTTCACTTTATCGGTTCTGATAAAGTCGACGATGATGCGGAAAAGAAAGTTGCGTGATCCGGGTGAGAGATGCCGGATGTCATATTGCAGTGTTTATTATTTTAAGGATTAAGTCTGTTCGATGAGTGAAGATACAAAAGATACGCCAAAATCTGCACGCAAACCCCTTGGGTTGAAGCGTTCGGTTGAGCCTGGCGAAGTCAAACAGACTTTCAGCCACGGGCGGACCAACAAGGTTGTCGTCGAGGTCAAGCGCAAGAAGCTGGTCGGCAAGCCCGGTGCGCAGGAAGCGGCCAAGGAAGTCGTCAAGGAAGTTGCGGCGCCCGCTCCGGCACCCGCTCCCAAGCCGGCACCGAAAAAGCCCGCTCCCGCATCCAAGCCGGATAATGGCATGACTCGTCAGGAGTTGCAGGCAAAACTGCTGCGCGAGGCCGAAGAAGCCCGCCTTGAAGCCATGCAGGAAGCGCGCAAGCGCGATACGCTCGAGAAGAAAGAACAGACCGCTGAAGAGAAAAAGCGGGCTGAAGAAAATCGCAAGGCCGAGGAAGAACAGGCCCGCAAGGCGCAGGAAGAAATAGCCGCGGCTGAAAATGCTGCTGCCGATGCTTCTGCCGTTGTCGAGCCCGCTGGTGTCGAAGAACCGGCTGCCAAGACCGATGCACGGCCCCCGGCGCGCAAATTCACGCCGGTGGAATCGCCGAAGCGTCCCAAGCCCGAAAAGGAAAAGGAAAAGCAGAAGGTCGGACGCGATGATCGCAACGACCGTCGCCAGTCGGGCAAGCTTACCGTCAACAAGGCGCTGCGCGGCGAAGACGGCGCAGCCCGGGCCCGCTCGCTCGCCGCGCTGAAACGCGCGCGAGAAAAGGAAAAGCGCGCCCAGCGTTCGGGACGGCCAAGCGAACCGCGCGAAAAGCAGATCCGCTCCGTCATCGTGCCGGAAGCGATCACCGTGCAGGAACTGGCAAAGCGCATGGGCGAAAAGGGTGCGGACCTCGTCAAATCCCTGTTCAACATGGGCTCGATGGTTACCGTTAACCAGACGATCGATCAGGATACCGCCGAATTGCTGGTCGAGGAATTCGGCCACAACATCCAGCGCGTGTCTGAATCCGATGTCGAAATCGATACCCAGGCCGATGTCGATCCGGAAGAAACGCGCAAGCCGCGTCCGCCGGTGGTCACGATCATGGGCCATGTCGACCATGGCAAGACCTCGCTGCTCGATGCGCTGCGCGGAACCGACGTGGTCGCCGGCGAAGCGGGTGGCATCACCCAGCATATCGGTGCCTATCAGGTGACGATGAAGAATGGCGACAAGGTCACCTTCCTCGACACGCCGGGTCATGAAGCCTTCACAGAGATGCGGATGCGCGGTGCCAATGTCACGGATATCGTGATCCTGGTCGTTGCCGCCGATGACGGCCTGATGCCGCAGACGATCGAGGCGATCAACCACACCAAGGCGGCCGGCGTGCCAATGATCGTGGCTATCAACAAGATCGACAAGGAAGGTGCCGATCCGACAACGGTTCGGACCCGCCTGCTCGAGCATGAGATCATCGTCGAGGAAATGTCCGGCGATGTGCTGGACGCCGAGGTTTCGGCCCTGAAGAAAATCGGACTCGAAGAGCTGATGGACAAGATCCACGTTCAGGCCGAGCTGCTGGAACTCAAGGCGCGTCCTGACCGTCCTGCCGAAGGCGCAGTGGTCGAGGCGAAGCTCGATATCGGGCGCGGCCCGGTTGCCACCGTATTGATCGAGCGCGGCACGCTGAAACGCGGCGATGTGTTCGTCGTCGGTTCGCAGACCGGCAAGGTTCGGGCGATGATCGACGATAAGGGGCAGCAGATCAAGGAAGCGGGGCCTTCCACTCCGGTCGAGGTGCTCGGTATCTCGGGCGTTCCGTCTGCCGGCGACAAGCTGACCGTGGTCGAGAATGAAGCGCGGGCGCGCGAAGTCGCCGCCTATCGTGCGGAGCAGCAGAAGCTGAAGCGCACCACGCAGGCACCGACCAGCCTGGAGAACATGTTCTCTGCGGCGGCGAACAGCGCGGTGGAGTTCCCGGTACTGGTGAAAGCCGACGTCCAGGGTTCGACGGAGGCGATCGTGCAGGCGCTGAACAAGATTTCGAACGACGATATCAAGGTGCGGATCCTGCACAGCGGTGTCGGCGCGATCACGGAATCGGATGTAACCCTGGCCGGGGCGAGCAAGGCGCCGATCATCGGCTTCAACGTGCGTCCCAATGCCAAGGCACGGGAAATCGCGAAGCGCGACGGCGTCCGCTTCAAATATTTCGACATCATCTATGATCTGACCGACGATATCCGTGCCGAAATGGCCGGTGAACTGGGTCCAGAGAAGATCGAAAATGTCGTGGGCAGGGCAGAGGTCAAGGACGTGTTCAAGTCAGGGAAGAAGGACAAGGCAGCCGGCTTGCTGGTTACCGAAGGCGCGCTTCGCAAGGGCCTGTTTGCCCGCCTTACCCGCGACGACGTCATTGTCAGCGCAACGACCATCGCGTCGCTGCGCCGCTTCAAGGACGATGTCGAGGAAGTGCGCGCCGGCATGGAATGCGGTGCGGTTCTGGAAGATACCAACGATATCAAGCCAGGCGATATGCTCGAAGTCTTCCAGGTCACGGAGAAAGAGCGCATACTCTGATATAATCGTCCTGCCGGGTCACGTCCGGGATCCAGTTGTGTTGGCACCGTCGCGACGGATGTTTACGGATTTTGAGCGCGCTTCGGCATGACGAATTTGAGGCATTTTTATTGTGGCAAAATATAATGACACATCTCCCGAAGGCCGTTCGGTCCGCTTGCTGCGCGTGGGCGAGCAGGTCCGGCATATCTTGTCGGAACTGCTGATGCGTGGCGAGGTGCATGACGAACTGCTGACCGCAACCAGCGTCAGTGTGACCGAGGTTCGGATGTCGCCCGACCTGCGCCATGCAACGGTTTTCGTAAAGCCTCTGCTGGGCGCGAACGAGGCGGATGTGCTGAAGGCACTCAGGACCAACACAGCGTTCTTCCAGAAGGAAGTCGCGAAGCGGGTGCAGATGAAATATGCCGCAAAGCTGAAATTTCTGGCCGACGACAGCTTCGACACGGCGGAGCATATCGAAAGCCTGCTCAACGATCCAAAGGTTGCGCAGGATTTGGGCGGGGACTCCTAGATTCCTCTTGTCGTCATCCTGAACTTGTTTCAGGACCCCGGGAGATCCTGAAACAAGTTCAGGATGACGAGTGACAGGACAGATGGCCAAGCTCTATTTCTATTATGCGTCGATGAACGCGGGCAAGTCGAGCAATCTGCTGCAGGCGGCGTTCAACTATGGCGAGCGCGGCATGAAGGTGATGCTGTGGACCGCGGCGATCGACAACCGTGCGAGCTTTGGGGCAATCGCCTCGCGGATCGGGCTGCATGCCGACGCCCATCGCTTCGGCGAGGACGCGGACATGTTCGCCGCGGTCAGCGCGGAGCATGAACAGGGGAAACTGGCCTGCGTGATGATCGACGAGGCCCAATTTCTGACCGAAGCCCAGGTCTGGCAACTGGCACGACTGGCGGACGAGGAGGGGATTCCGGTGCTGTGCTATGGTCTGCGCACCGATTTTCAGGGCAACCTGTTTCCCGGCTCGGCGAAGCTGTTGGGGATTGCCGATAGCCTGGTCGAACTGAAGGCGGTCTGCGAATGCGGGCGCAAGGCGACGATGAACCTGCGCATCGACGCAGCGGGCAGGGCGATCGCAGCTGGCGCGCAAACCGAAATCGGCGGCAATGAAAGCTATCTTGCGCTGTGCCGCAAGCATTTCCGGGAGCGGTTGAATGGCTGAATTGTCGACAGTGCTGGAAAGCGGCCCCGTGCGGCTTGAGCCGCTGGCCGAGCATCATCTCGAACCGCTGAGAGCGGCCTGTGCGGAAGATCAGGAGATCTGGGACATCTATCCGGTTTCGATGCTCGAGGAGAATTTCGACAAGGCGATCGAGGCCTTTCACGACACGTCCAACTGGGTCCGCTTTGCTGTGATCGATATCGCTAGCGGCACGGTAGTTGGCATGACCAACTATATCAATCCCGACAAATTCGGCGTGGTGGAGATTGGCGGTACCTATATCGCGCCATCGGTGCGCGGTACCGGATTCAACGATACGATGAAGAAGCTGATGATTGATCACGCCTTTGCCAATGGCTTTGCGCGGATAGAATTCCGCGTCGATACCCGCAACAAAAGGTCGATGGCAGCGGTGCTGAAACTGGGCGCAAAACACGAGGGCACGTTGCGCCGCAACCGGGTAACCTGGACCGGCTATGTGCGGGATACGGCGGTTTTCGGCTTGCTGAAGGAAGAGTGGGCCGCTTGAAACATCATGGCTGGATCATATTGGACAAACCACTGGAACTCGGCTCGACGCAAGCGGTGGGGGCGGTAAAGCGGAATCTGCGCGAGGGGGGATTGCTTGGCAAGGGCAGGGACAAGCTGAAGGTCGGCCATGGCGGGACGCTGGATCCGCTGGCGACCGGGGTATTGCCGATCGCGATCGGCGAGGCCACCAAGCTGTGCGGACGGATGCTGGACGCAACGAAAATCTATGAATTCACCATCGGGTTCGGTACGGAAACCGAGACTCTGGATGTCGAGGGAGCCGTGACCGAGACGTCCGATCACAGGCCGTCGCTGGTGGCGATTGAAGCGGTTTTGCCACAATTCACAGGACCGATCGAGCAAATCCCGCCGAAATATTCGGCGCTGAAGATCGATGGCAGGCGGGCCTATGATCTGGCACGGGCAGGGGTGGACGTCGAGATGAAGCTGCGGGAGGTGACGATCTTTTCACTTACTGTTTGTCATCCTCAACTTGTTTCAGGACTTCCCGAGAACCCGAAACAAGTTCAGGATGACGAACCTCTGGAATCAATCATCCTCACGGCCATAGTCTCCAAGGGAACCTACATCCGTTCGCTGGCGCGCGATATCGCGCGGGCCCTTGATACGGTCGGCCACGTCACCATGTTGCGGCGGACAAAGGCCGGTCCCTTCACCCTGGAACGGGCGATTTCGCTGGACAAACTCAACGAAATTGGTAAGGGCGCGGACATCAAAGACTATCTTTTGCCGCTTGAGGCAGGGCTGGACGACATCCCGGCTTTTGACCTCACCCCTGATCAGGCAAAACTGCTTCGGCAAGGCATGACGCTGGACGAACGGGACATGATCGGGAACCCCGCACTCAACGGGCTTTTTCTGGCGACAGAGGACCATGGTTCTCCGGTTGCGCTGGCCGAGCTGGTTGATGGCACCGTCAAGGTGGTCCGCGGGTTCAACATGTGAATGATGTTCGAAGGAAAAATAAAATGACGATTACCGCCGAGAAAAAACAGGAACTGATCATGAAATTCGCCCAGAACGAAGGCGATACCGGTTCCCCGGAAGTTCAGGTCGCCGTGCTCACCGAGCGCATCGTGAACCTGACCGAGCATTTCAAGGGCCATCACAAGGACAATCACTCGCGTCGTGGATTGCTGATGATGGTCAACAAGCGGCGCAGCCTGCTGGACTATCTTCGCAAGAAGGACGTCGAGCGCTATGCCAAGCTGATCAAGGACCTTGGTCTGCGTAAATAGGAATATTGAAGGCGGCCCCCTGAGCGGGGCCGTTTTCTTATGACCGTTAGTGGTGAGCCTGTCGAACCACCCTTCTCCTACGAGAGACGCCCTTCGACAGGTTCAAGGCTAACGGCAAAATGCCAAATTTCGCAATAAGGTGAAATGAGGCGAGTGTATGGGGCAAGAATGACCCCGAACCGCTGTCCAGCCGGATTGCTGGACACAGGAAAGCCCCCGCACTGCATAGGGCAGGCGGGACAAAGGAAAAATACGAATGTTTGATGTAAAGAAAGTTGAAATGGAGTGGGGCGGACAGACCCTCACCCTCGAAACGGGCCGGATTGCCCGTCAGGCTGATGGCGCGGTTCTCGCGACCCTCGGCGAAACGGTCGTGCTGTGCGCAGTCACCGCCGCCAAATCGGTGCGCGAAGGGCAGGATTTCTTCCCGCTCACCGTGCACTATCAGGAAAAATTCTCAGCCGCCGGTCGTATCCCGGGGGGCTTCTTCAAGCGCGAAGGCCGTGCGACGGAAAAGGAAACGCTGACATCGCGTTTGATTGACCGTCCTTGCCGCCCGCTGTTCCCAGAAGGTTTCTACAACGAAATCAACGTGATCTGTCAGGTGATGAGCTATGACGGTGTCAACGAGCCTGACATTCTCGCGATGGTTGCCGCTTCTGCTGCCCTGACCATCTCCGGCGTTCCCTTCATGGGTCCGATCGGAGCAGCGCGCGTTGGCTACAAGGAAGGCGAGTATCAGCTGAACCCGTCGATGGAAGAAGTCGCCAATGGCGAACTCGACCTGGTTGTTGCAGGCACCATGGGCGCCGTGATGATGGTGGAATCGGAAGCGCAGGAGCTGTCCGAAGAAGTTATGCTCGGTGCCGTACAGTTCGCACATGATGCGTCCAAGCAGGTCGCCAACCTGATCATCGATCTCGCTGAAAAGGCGGCCAAGGATCCGTGGCAGCTTGATGCTGGCGACGACAACAGCGCGATCAAGGAAGACCTGCGCAAGCTGGTCGGAAAAGATATCGCCGCGGCCTACAAGAAGACCGACAAGTCAGAGCGTTCCGACGCGCTGAACAAGGTTCGCGACAAGGCCAAGGAAAAATATGCCGACGCAGACGGCCAGACCCAGATGACCGCCGGCAAGATGGTCAAGAAGCTGGAAGCCGAAATCGTTCGCGGCGCGATCCTCAAGGATGGTACCCGTATCGACGGCCGCAAGCTCGATCAGGTTCGCCCGATCGAAGCGATGGTTGGCCTGCTGCCGCGGACCCACGGTTCCGCTCTGTTCACCCGCGGTGAAACCCAGGCAATCGTGACCACGACGCTTGGCACCAAGGACGCCGAGCAGATGATCGACGGCCTCGACGGTCTGAGCTACACCAACTTCATGCTGCACTATAACTTCCCGCCCTATTCGGTCGGCGAAGTCGGTCGTTTCGGCTTTACCAGCCGCCGCGAAACCGGTCATGGCAAGCTCGCTTTCCGCGCGCTTCGGCCAGTTCTGCCGTCAGTGGAAGAATTCCCGTATACCATCCGCGTATTGTCCGACATCACCGAGTCCAACGGTTCGTCCTCGATGGCGACAGTTTGCGGTGGATCGCTGGCGATGATGGATGCCGGCGTGCCCCTCGCGCGTCCGGTTTCCGGTATCGCGATGGGCCTGATCCTCGAAGGCGAAGATTTTGCGGTTCTGTCCGACATCCTCGGCGATGAAGATCATCTCGGCGACATGGACTTCAAGGTTGCGGGTACCGAAAAGGGTATCACCTCCTTGCAGATGGACATCAAGGTTGCCGGCATCACGCAGGAAATCATGAAGTCTGCTCTGGAACAGGCCAGCGGCGGCCGCGCGCATATCCTTGGCGAAATGTCCAAGGCGCTCAGCTCCGTTCGTACCGAAATGTCCGAACATGCTCCGCGCATCGAAACCTTGCAGATCAACAAGGAAAAGATCCGTGAAGTCATTGGTACCGGCGGCAAGGTCATCCGTGAAATCGTTGCGGAAACCGGAGCCAAGGTCGATATCGATGACGAAGGCCTGATCAAGATTTCCTCTTCCGACAAGTCCCAGATCGATGCGGCAATCGCATGGATCAAAGGCATCGTCGAAGAAGCGGAAGTCGGCAAGGTCTATGACGGCAAGGTCGTCAATCTGGTCGACTTTGGCGCATTCGTGAATTTCATGGGCGGCAAGGACGGTCTCGTCCACGTCTCGGAAATCAAGAATGAGCGGGTCGAGAAGGTCTCCGACGTCCTGAGCGAAGGCCAGGAAGTCAAGGTCAAGGTCCTCGAGATCGACCAGCGGGGCAAGGTTCGCCTGTCGATGCGGGTTGTCGATCAGGAAACCGGCGAAGAGCTGGAGGACACCCGTCCTGCACGCGAACCACGCGGTGACAAGCCTCGTGGCCCACGCCGTGACGGTGCTGGTGGTGGCGGTCGCGGACGCGATGGCGGCGGCCGAGGCCGTGACGGTGGCGGACGTGGCCGCAACAATGATGGTCCGAAGGACGAGGGCGGCGGCGATATTCCGTTGCCGGCTTCGATCACCGAAGACTAGATTTTCGCTACAAGAAACAATCAGGGGCCCGGAGCGATCCGGGCCCTTTTTTATGTGGCCAAGGGTCCGTCGGACGATTGTCACCATGCAGTGGGAATTAAGTCGAAAGTCGGAGAGGAATAATGCGTCGCCCTGGGGGTGATTAATGTCCGGTAAAGCTGCGAGCGAACAGGGAGAGAACGACTGCACCAGCGGCTTTTTTTGCTTTATTCTTGGCTGGACGAAAACAAGCGGTTAAGAGGTCTGCCATATGACAAAACACATGATCAAATGGGCCGTCATCGGTCTCTCCGCCACGATGCTTTCCGGTTGCGCGCTGCTTGGCGGCGGCGGCAGCAGCGGGCGTGGCACCGACACGCGCTATGTCGCACGCGATGTGGATACGCTCTACAGCGCGGCCAAGGAACGGCTGGATCGCGGCCAGTACAAGATCGCAGCGGCGCTGTTCGACGAGGTCGAGCGCCAGCACCCCTATTCGCCATGGGCGCGTCGCGCGCAGCAGATGAGTGCCTTCAGCTATTATCTGGCGAATGACTATAACAAGGCGATCGAATCATCGCGGCGCTTCCTGTCGATCCACCCGGGCAACGAGGACGCGCCCTATGCCTATTATCTGATCGCGCTCTGCTATTATGAACAGATGAGCGATGTTACCCGCGACCAGAAGATCACCGAACAGGCGCTGGCCTCTCTCGGCGAGGTGGCGCGGCGCTATCCCAATTCGCGCTATGCGGCGGACGCCAAGCTGAAAATGGATCTGGTCAACGACCATTTGGCCGGCAAGGAAATGGAAATCGGACGTTTCTATCAGCGGCGCGGCAAATGGCTGGCCGCCACCATCCGCTTCCGCACGGTGATCGAGAAATATCAGACGACCACCCACACACCGGAAGCGCTGATGCGGCTGACCGAATCCTATCTGGCACTGGGCGTTCCGGTCGAGGCGAAGAAAACCGCCGCCGTCCTGGGCGCCAACTATCCGGGCACCAAATGGTACGAACGCGCCTATGACCTGGTCAACAAGCACGATGCTACCTAGCATCACCGGTGCTGCAATGCGTTGCGACTAGGGTGAACCTGTTTTAAGAGGGCTCTGTGCTGCAGTCCCTTTCCATCCGCGATATCGTCCTTATCGAAGCGCTCGATCTCGAGTTCGGGCAGGGCCTGACCGTGCTGACTGGCGAGACCGGTGCCGGCAAGTCGATCCTGCTCGACAGCCTGGGGCTGGCGCTAGGCAACCGGGCCGACAGCGGGCTGGTCCGGCAGGGAACCGACAAGGCTCAGGTGACTGCCAGTTTTGGCGCGCCGGCATCCGGCAGCAGGCTGGCGGAGACGCTCGCCGACAATGACATCGCCATCGAACCTGGCGAACCGCTGATCATCAGGCGTTCGGTCAAGGCCGATGGCGGCAGCCGCGCCTTCATCAACGACCAGCCCTGTTCGGCGGCCCTGCTGCGCAC
This sequence comes from Parasphingorhabdus sp., assembly GCF_036964565.1. Taxonomy (GTDB): domain Bacteria; phylum Pseudomonadota; class Alphaproteobacteria; order Sphingomonadales; family Sphingomonadaceae; genus Parasphingorhabdus. Next base: position 255,460 of record NZ_JBALTN010000005.1, read on the forward strand.
GGTCGGCAGCCAGCTCATCGAGATCCACGGCCAGCATGATGATCGCGGCCTGATCAACGCCAAGGGGCACCGGGCCCTGCTCGACGCCTTTGCCGGTGTCGACGGCCGTCCGGTCAGCGAGGCCTTTGATGCCTGGCAGGCGGCGAAAAGGGGGCTGGAGAAGGCAAGGCAGGAGCTGGAAGCGGCAGAGCAGGATCGCGAGTATCTGGAGCACAGCGTGGCCGAGCTGGCCAAGTTCGCGCCGCAGCCCGGCGAGGAACAGGAACTGGCGCTGGAACGGGCGACGATGATGAAGGGCGAAAAGCTGACCGGCGACCTCGAGGCGGTGCGCTCGGCTTTCGAGGGCTCGGAAGGCGGGCTCGCCTCGCTGCGGGCGGCGGCGCGGCGCCTCGATCGCATCGCCGAGGACCATCCCCTGCTGAAGGACGCACTGGAGGCGCTCGACCGCTCGATCATCGATGCCGGCGAGGCCGAGGACAAGCTCAACGAGGCAGCGGCGGCGCTGAGCTTTGACCCGCAGCGACTCGACGACATGGAGACCCGGCTGTTCGATCTGAGGGGGCTGGCGCGCAAGCACCGGGTGGAGCCCGACCAGCTGTCAGAGCTGCTGAATGACCTGCAAGGCAAGCTGGCGGCGATCAGCGATGGCGGTAGGACTTTGGAAGGATTGGAGGCTTCGGTGGCCAGCTCGAAAGCCGGTTACGTGGCGGCGGCGGAGACGCTAGACGCACAGCGCAGCAAGGCGGCCAAGGCGCTCGACAAGGCGGTGGCCGGAGAGCTGGCGCCGCTCAAGCTGGATGCGGCCCGATTTGAGACTTTGCTTGAAAAAATGCCGGAAGAGCATTGGAATAAAAGCGGAATGGACCGGATCGAGTTTCTGATCGCGACCAACCCCGGCGCGCCGCTTGCGCCGCTCGGCAAGATCGCATCGGGCGGCGAGCTTTCGCGCTTCATTCTGGCGCTGAAAGTGGCGCTGGCGGAAGAATATGGCCTCAAATCGATCATCTTCGACGAAGTTGACCGCGGCGTCGGCGGCGCGGTGGCTTCGGCAATCGGCGACCGGCTGTCGCGGCTGTCGAAGGGCGCACAGCTGCTGGTCGTCACCCACAGCCCGCAGGTCGCCTCCAAGGGCGATGCGCATATGCTGATCAACAAGTCGCTCAGCGGCACGGTTTCGCGCACTGATGTCAGCGCGCTGGACGCCGAAGGGCGGCGGCAGGAGATTGCACGGATGCTGTCGGGCGCGGATGTGACCGACGAGGCGAGAGCGCAGGCGGACCGGTTGCTGGAGGGGGTTTGAGTGGGAATCTCCGTTGTCGCGGGGCCCTCAGGATCAGGGCAGTCTAAGCCCCTCCTCTTCAGAGGAGGGGTTGGGGTGGTGGCGATGCGAAAGCATCGCTCGCGCAGCGAATGCCGCTGGTGCCAACGGAAATACATGGGAAACGCTGAGGGCGGCTTTTCGCCGAGAGAAACCACCCCAACCCCTCCTTTAAAAAGGAGGGGCTTCAGCTTGTGATCGACCGGGCCACTCTTCTTGCTCGGGCGAGGGATATGCGGCGCAATCCTACGGAGCCGGAGAAGCGGCTTTGGCGGCATCTTTCGGCTTCGCAGCTTGAGGGCCATAAATTTCGCAGGCAGACGGTGATTGATTATTGTATCGGCGATTTTTTCTGTCCGCTGAAAAAGCTAATTGTGGAAGTGGATGGGGATACGCATGATAGCGAGGCGGATTTCAAGCGGGATGACCGGTTGCGTGGCAAGGGATATCGGACAGTGCGGTTCAGTAATTTGGATGTGATGGGGAATATGGACGGGGTTTTGGTGGTTTTGCGTGATGCGTTGGAGGGGACTCCGGATCGGTGGGCTGGGCGTCAGGCCTCCACCACCCCAAACCCCTCCTCTCAAGAAGAGGGGCTTTGGTGAGCGAGAGCCTTGCTAACACCGCCTATGATCGGGTGCCCCGATTTAAGCCCCTCCTTTTTAAAGGAGGGGTTGGGGTGGTTTGGTGCCGCTTGTCGCTGCGCGAGCGATGCAAGAGCATTGCCACCACCCCAACCCTCCTCTCAAGAGGAGGGGCTATTCGTGACCGCCACTCCGATTGAAAATCTCTCCGAAGCCGATGCCGCCAATGAGCTGATGCGTCTGGCGCGCAAGATTGCCAAGCATAACCGGCTCTATCACGCCGAGGACAGCCCGGAAATTTCCGATGCGGATTATGACGCGCTGGTGCGGCGGAATAACGAGCTGGAGGCGGCCTTTCCGCATCTCGTCCGCGACGACAGTCCGAACCGGCTGGTCGGGGCAGCGGTGGCGGCGTCGCCCTTGTCGAAGGTCAAGCACGAGCAGCGGATGATGAGCCTCGACAACGGCTTTGCCGACGAGGATATCGCCGAATGGCTGGCGCGGGTGCGGCGGTTTCTGAACCTGGAAGAGGGCGCGCCGGTGGCGGTGACGGCGGAGGACAAGATTGATGGCCTGTCCTGCTCGCTGCGCTACGAGAAGGGCGAGTTGGTGCTGGCGGCGACGCGGGGCGACGGGCAGGTTGGCGAGGATGTGACCGCGAATGTGCGGAAGATCGGGGATGTTCCGGAGCGACTGTATCCCCGCGTAGGCGGGGATCCATCTCCCGATGGTGCTGCCGAGGCGCGAGCGGGAGATAGGCTCCTGCCTTCGCAGGAGCACACTTCCCCTCCCATCCCCGATCTGTTCGAAATCCGCGGGGAGGTCTATATGGCCAAGGCGGATTTTGCCGGGCTCAACGAGCGGCTGATGGACGAGGGCCGGGCCGATGCGGCGGCCAAGGGGATGGAATTTGATCCAGAGAAGATCCGGCAATTTGCCAATCCGCGCAACGCTGCCGCCGGGTCGCTGCGGCAGAAGGACGCGCAAATCACCGCCAAGCGGCCGCTGAAATTCTGGGCGCATGGCTGGGGCGTGCACAGCGATTTGCCGGGCGAGACGGCATTTGACGTCATGAAGGCCATCGAAAGCTGGGGCGTGCCGGTGTCGCCGCTGGTCCGGCGGATGGAGTCGCTGGAGGAGATGCTCGCCCATTATCGCCATATCGAGGCGGAGCGGGCGGAGATGCCCTATGATATCGACGGCGTCGTCTACAAGGTCGACCGCCTCGACTGGCAGCAGCGGCTGGGCTTTGTCGCCAAGGCGCCGCGCTGGGCAATCGCGCATAAATTTCCCGCCGAGCAGGCGCAGACAACGCTGGAGAGCATCGATATCCAGGTCGGGCGCACCGGCAAGCTGACCCCGGTCGGGCGGCTGACGCCGGTGACGGTCGGCGGTGTGGTGGTGTCCAACGTAACGCTGCACAATCGCGACGAGATCGGCAGGCTCGGCGTGCGCCCCGGCGACCGGGTGGTGATCCAGCGGGCCGGCGATGTCATTCCGCAGGTGGTCGATAATCTGACCCGCGACGAACAACGCGAACCTTATCATTTCCCGGATCATTGCCCCGAATGCGGCAGCGAAGCCGTCGCCGAAGAGGGCGAGGTCGATGTCCGCTGCACCGGTGGGCTGATCTGCCCTGCGCAGCGGTTCCAACGACTGGCGCATTTTGTCTCGCGCGCGGCGCTGGATATCGACGGGCTCGGCGAGAAGAGCATTGCCGAATTTATCGCGGCGGGCTGGCTCGAAAGTCCGGCCGATATCTTTCGCCTGCACGAGCATCGGACGGAGATCCTGGCGCGCGAGGGCTGGCAGGAAAAGTCTGTGGATAATCTGTTGGCGGCTGTGGAAAAGAAGCGGAAGCCGGATGCGGCGCGGCTGCTGTTCGGGCTGGGGATCCGGCATATCGGGACGGTTACGGCGCGGGATTTGCTGAAGAATTTCCGGACGCTGCCACGATTGGCCGAAGTGGGCCAGGCAGCGCGCGATGAGGAAGCTGCACGCGACGAAATTACCTCGATCGACGGGGTTGGGCCGACGGTGGCGCAGGCGCTCGCGGATTTCTTCCACGAACCGCACAACCGTGAAGTGTGGGACGACCTGCTCGGCGAAGTCTCACCGCCCGACTATATCGTCGAAACCCGCGAAAGCGCGGTGAGCGGAAAGACCATCGTATTTACCGGCAAGCTGGAAACGATGAGCCGTGACGAGGCCAAGGCGCAGGCCGAGGCGCTGGGGGCGAAGGCATCCGGGTCGGTAAGTTCGAAGACCGATCTGCTGGTCGCCGGGCCGGGGGCTGGATCGAAGGCGAAGAAGGCGGCGGAACTGGGGATCGAAGTGATCGACGAGGCGGCCTGGGCGGAGATTGTGAAGGCGGCGGGGTGAGTGGGTCTGTCATTTGTTCCCAGTATCCCTACTAGCCGTTAGTCCCGGGCCTATCGAAGGATGTGTGTCATCGAGACGCGCACTTCGACAGACTCAGTGCTGACGGCTTGTTCTTGCCATCCGTCAACAAAGGAGCGTCATTGCGAGGAGCGTAGCGACGTGGCAATCCGGAGCGGGGAGCGACGCCCTGGATTGCTTCGCTTCGCTCGCAATGACGGAATTCAGGTTCTCGACGCGGCTTCGATTGCGGCCAGTTCCCGTACTCCATGGCCGCCTTCTCTGTTCTCCGGAAAGATCGGCCAGGCCAGTTGCTGGCCCAGGGTGGCGGGGGCGAGATCTTCGACGCCGTAGCTTTCGGGATAGCGGCGGGTGATCCGGGCGGTGCCGAACAGCACGTCCCAGAAGAACAGGAGATTGCCGAAATTGCCCTTGTAGTGGGTGACGCCGTCGCTCTTGTGCCGGCCATGATGGGCATGGTGCGTTGCGGGTGTCGATATCGTCCTTTCCACGACCCACATGACCGGCGACAACCATTTGAACTTGTAGAGCTTTTCGTCCCAGGCGACATCGCTGTGCGCGCCGACGATGACCGCCATCTTGACGATGATATAGAAGACATAGACCCAGCCCAGGCCGAGATAGATCAGCACGCCGGAAAACCAGATGCTCGGCATGGTGAGATAGTAGAAGATATTATTCCGGTAGACCAGACGGACGCTCATGTAGCGGGCGTTGTGGTGCGAGCGGTGCAGATTGTAGAGAAAGGGCACGCTGTGCGACAGTCGGTGCCACCAATATTGCATCATGTCGTCGAACACCAGGAACAGGCCGATCGCCGCGATCAGCGGGATGCCGGCCAGCGCTCCGGCCCATTGCGGCGCCGCTGCGCCCATCACGAACTGGACCGCGAGAAAGATCGCCGGCTGCGTGATCCCGAGCAGCACGAACGAGCCGATGATCTCGACCCAGGCGTCGTCGCGGGTCTGCTCGGGCTTGCTGAACAGGCGGGTGCGGAGCAGTTCGAGCGTGCCGAACAGCAGGAATATTCCGCTGATCGCGTAAATTTCCGGGCGCATATTCTCTCTCCTGCCGTCTGTTCGTTGAGGCTTGCCTAGCGCAGGCAGGCGTGGTTAAATGCAAACTGCTTTGCATTGAGGGAAATTATGCAGGATTCGTCCCTGGCAGCGACCGGCTTCGTCAAAGCCCTTCCCGCCGATGTCCGCACCGCCCTGCTGGCCAGCGGGCGGGACCAGCGTTTTGCCCGGGGCCAGATCATCCAGCAGCGCGGCGACCGGGCCCGCGAATTCTGGTATGTTGCCAGCGGTACGGTGCAGATCGGCCGCTATGGTCTTGACGGGCGACTGATCCTGTTCGCGCTGCTCGGCGCCGGCGATACGTTCGGCGAGCTGGCCTTCATGGGGGAATTTCCGCGTGCGGTGGACGCGATTGCCGGCTCTGCCTGCACCCTGACCCGGATCGGGGAAGGCGCGCTGCGCCGCCTGATGGAATCCGATCCCGCGATCACCCGGCTGCTGCTCAAGACGATGGCGCTGACCGTGCAGGAGGCGTTCGACCTGATCGAGGCGAGCCGCAACCTGTCGGTGCCGCAGCGGCTGGCGCAGGCCTTGCTGCAGCTGTCCGCCGATCGGCCCGAAGACCGTGCGGTCCGGGCGACCCAGCAGGATCTGGCCGACCTGGTCGGCGTGTCCCGCGTGTCGCTGGGCAAGGCGCTGGCGCGGCTGCAGGAGGAAGGTCTGGTCGACCCGGGATATGGCTTCATCGGCATCGCTGACCGCGGCGCGCTGCGGGCCTTTCTCGCCGACTAGCGGCTCAGCCGCGCGGCTCGGGAAACCAGCGCATCACGCCGCCCTGGAACGGGGTCCACAGGCCGGTTCGGATACCGGCCTGGCGGAGCACGTCGCTGGTCCAGTTGTTGCAGGTGTGGAGGGCGCTGTAGTGACCGTGCGAGCGATAGAAGAGATCGGTGGCGCCGTAGCCCGGTGAGGGTTGCGAGCGGTAATGGTCGTCGAGCGCGAACCGCGACTCGATCGCGGCGGCGATCCTGCGATATTCGGCAGTGCTGACGGTGAGCGGGCGGCGATAATGGGGATAAGCCTGTGGATATTGCAGGTGATCGACGTGGACAAGTACCGCGTCGCTGCCGAATATCGCGCTGAACGCATCGGCGGCGCGCAGTTCCGACCAGGTCGGGGTGTTGCGATACACCCCTTCGTGGCCCCAGCCGACCAGGATATGGCTGCCGTAGCGCGACGGGTCCGGCAGATGTTCGGGCCGGACCAGCGGCGTCCAGTCGTGCACCTCGTTCCACACCGGCATGACGATGCCGGTGTGCAGTCCGTTGGTTTCGATGAACAGCTCGACACCGTCTTCGGGCGGCTGCCAGTCGCGGTTCGCGGGCAGCAGGCTGCCGGCCAGGGCTGCCAGCAGATAGGCGGAAGGGATCGCCGCCAGGGCGAGGATGCTCCGCTTCAACCATTTTGTCGATAAAGTTGCCATTGAAACCAATTTTGCTGTAAGATGCTGCCATGCTTAGCAAACCCGAAACCGAATCCCATGTCTATGACAAGCCGCCGGCCCACGCAAATGCGGACTGGACGATCGATCAGGACTGGCAGGCCTATAGCGCCGAAGACCACGAAACCTGGGACATATTATATGCCCGGCAGAAGGAGATGCTGGCCGGACGCGCCGCGCAGGCGTTCCTGAACGGTGTCGACATATTGAAGCTGTCGCGGCCGGGTATTCCCGATTTCGACGAACTCAACCGCATCCTGATGGATGCCACCGGCTGGCAGGTGGTGGCGGTGCCGGGGCTGGTGCCGGACGATGTGTTCTTTGACCATCTCGCCAACCGGCGCTTTGTCTCGGGCAATTTCATCCGGCGGCGCGATCAGCTCGACTATCTGCAGGAACCGGACATTTTCCACGATGTGTTTGGCCATGTGCCGATGCTCGCCGACCAGCGCTTCGCCGACTATATGGCAGCCTATGGCCGCGGCGGGCTCCGGGCGCTGAAATATGGCACGCTGAAGCAGCTGGCCCGGCTCTACTGGTATACCGTGGAATTCGGCCTGATCCGCGAGCCGGAAGGGCTGCGCATCTATGGCGCGGGGATTGTTTCCAGCTATGGCGAGAGCGTGTTTGCGCTCGATGATCCGAGCCCCAACCGGATATTGTTCGATCTCGAGCGGGTGCTGCGCACCGAGTACCGGATCGACGATTATCAGCAGAATTATTTCGTCATCCCGAGCCTCGACGAGCTGCTGCGGGTGACGGTCGAGACCGATTTCAAGCCGGTCTACGACCGGATCGCGGACTTGCCGGATATCCGGATTGCCGAAATTGTCGAGGGCGACGAGGTGCTGACCGAAGGCACGCAGGCCTATGCGCGGTCGAAGGGCGAAGCCACGGTTGTCTGAATATTTGTGTACCAGCGTAGGCAGGTACCCATCTCCTGAAATTACGTCTTAACCGGCTGGTCCTAGATGGACCCCTGCCTACGCAGGGGTACTAGCATTCCCCGAAATAATCCGATGCGAGCGGGGATTTTTTCCGGTGCGGCTTGCGGGTCCAGCCATATTTCCTTGCCTTGACCAGGGTCAGGCACGGCCATTCATTGTCGAGCCGGCTATGCTTGAGGCGAAAGCCCTCGCGGACATAGGCGCGGACGACTTCGGCCTTCTGGCGGCTGAGCAGGCCGGCGAGCAGCAGCACGGTGCCCGGCTTTGCCGCGGCGGTGATTTGCGGGGCGAGCGCGACCAGCGGACCGGCGAGGATATTGGCGATGATCAGGTCATAGGGCGCGCGCTGGCCGAGCGACGGATGGTCGAGGCCATTGCTCTGGACCAGGCGGACATGGCTGCGGTCATTGCCCAGCGGGATCGCATTTTGTGCGGCATTGGCCCCGGTCACGGTCACCGCCACCGGATCGATGTCGCTGGCGATGGTCTTCGCATCGCGCCACAGATAATGGGCGGCAAAGGCAAGCAGACCGGTGCCGGTGCCGATATCGGCGATATTGCGGAACCGGTGGCCGGTCCGGCGGAGCTGGTCGAGGCTAAGCAGGCAGCCCATGGTGGTTTCATGGTGACCGGTGCCGAACGCCTGGCCGGCGTCGATGCAGATATTGACCAGTTTCGGGTTGCCCGAGGGCCGGTCGCTCGCGGTGTGGACGTGGAAGCGGCCAGCGCGCAGGGGCTCGAGTCCCTGCTGGCTGAGCGTCACCCAGTCCTCGTCGGCGAGCCGCTCGACCAGCGGCTGGACGCCGGTCGCGCTGGCCGAGGGAGACAGCAGCAGCAGGTTGCCGAGCAGCTCGGCATCCGGCGGCATTTGGCAATAGACGTCGATCATCCACGCGTCGGGATGCTTCGGATCGGTTTCGCTGGCGACGATGGTGGGGGTGGAATCGCTGGAGCTGACGAACAGATTGTCTTCCGAGAGAATCCGCGCCTCGGCCCGGGTGCAGGGGATCGAGACCTTCCAGGTGTCGCTCATGGCCGGCGGCGGTCAGGCATCGACATTGTCCCGCTCCAGCTGGTCGGTGGCTTCCATCCACTGCGCTTCCGCCCTGTCGAGCCGATCCTGCGTGTCGGCGCGCAACTTCATCAGGTCGGACATGGCGAGATCGGCATGTTTCGGATCGGCAGAGGCCGGATCGAACATCGCGCGATCGATGGCGGAGATGTCGGCGGCCAGCTGCTGCATCTGTTTCTCGGCGCTGGTGACGCTCTTGCGCAATTCGGTCTGCTGCTTGCGCCGCTCGGCGGCCATGCGCCGTTCCTCCTTGCGGTTGCCGCCGCCGGCCTTGCCGGACGCGGAACCGGGCTGGTTCTTGCCGAGCACGAAGTCGGTATAATCCTTCAGCGTGCCGGCAAATTCCTCGGCCTTGCCGCTGTCGACCATCACCAGACGGTCGGCGGTGAGCTCCAGCATGTGCCGGTCATGGCTGACCAGAATGACGGCGCCGCTATATTCGTTGAGCGCGTGGACCAAAGCTTCGCGCGCATCGACGTCGAGATGGTTCGTCGGTTCGTCGAGGATCAGCAGATGCGGGGCATCGCGGGTGATCATCGCCAGCGCCAGCCGGGCGCGCTCGCCGCCGGACAGCTTGCCGACCTTGATCGTCGCCTTGTCGCCGGAGAAGCCGAAGCGGCCGAGCTGGGCGCGCACCGCTCCGGGCTTGGCATCCTTCATCAGCCGCGTCATGTGCTCGAGCGGCGTGTCCGAGGTATCGAGTTCCTCGACCTGATATTGGGTGAAATAGCCGACGGTCAGCTTGCCCGACTTGTTGATCGCACCGGCTTTCGGCTCGAGCTGGCTGGCGAGCAGGCGGGCGAGGGTGGTCTTGCCGTTGCCGTTGCGGCCAAGGAGCGCCGTCCGGTCATCGGGATCAAGGCGCATGTTGAGGCCGGAGAGGATGATATTGTCGCCATAGCCGACCGACGCATCGTCGAGCGTGACCAGCGGCGGCTTCAGCTCGGCAGGGCTGGGGAAATGGAAGCTGAGCGAGGGGTCGTCGATCGCCGCGGCAATCGGCTCCATGCGGGCGAGCGCCTTGACCCGGCTCTGGGCCTGTTTCGCGCTGTGCGCCTTGGCGCCCCAGCGGGAGACGAAGGATTCCAGCTTCTCGCGCTGAGCGATCTGCTTTTCGCGCGAGGAGGCGAGCTGCGCCTGGCGCTCGGCCCGCTGCTTCTCGAACGCGTCATAGCCGCCGGGATAGAGAGTCGTGGTGCCGTGCTGCAGATGCAGGATATGGTCGACGACATTGTTGAGCAGGTCGCGTTCGTGGCTTATCACCAGGATCGTTGCCTGATAGCTGGTCAGGAAATTCTCCAGCCACAGGGTCGCTTCAAGATCGAGGTGGTTGGAGGGCTCGTCGAGCAGCAGCATGTCCGGCTGCGAGAAGAGCAGGGCGGCGAGTGCCACGCGCATCCGCCAGCCGCCGGAGAAGCTGTCCATCGGCTGTTGCTGCGCTTCCTCGTCGAAGCCGAGGCCGATCAGGATCTTGGCGGCGCGCGCCGGGGCGCTGTGCGCCTCTATCATGTTCAGCCGCTCGTGGATCTCGCCGATCCGGTGGGGATCGGAGGCGGTTTCCGCCTCCGCCAGCAGCGCTGCCCGCTCGACGTCGGCGGCGAGCACGGTATCCAGCGGACTGTCCTGCCCGGCCGGCGCTTCCTGCGCGATATAGCCGAGCCGTGCGTCCTTGGGCATGTCGACGCTGCCGTCATCGGGCTCGAGCATGCCCGCGATCACCTTCATCAGGGTCGACTTGCCGGCACCATTGCGGCCGATCATGCCGACACGCGCGCCCGGAGGCAGCGCAGCGCTTGCGCCATCGAGGATCACGGTGCCGCCGAGGCGCACGGTTATATTGTTGAAATTAAGCATGGGCAGCCGTTAGCGGAGCGTGCGCCTTTGTGCAAAAGATAGCGTAAAAAACTTCGCGTGCAAATTCGGGCGGAGAGGCTAGTATCCTTGGCTTAGCCCAATTTCAGGAGTTTTATGTTGTTTTCAGGTCGCCCCCTCCGCTTGTTGTCCGCCACCGTCTTGTTGTCCGTCTCGCCCGCCTACGCGCAATCCGCCGACCAGACGGTCGCGATCAGCGCCGATGAAATCACCCGGACGGTGAAAACCATGACCCTCGACCAGTTCGAGGGACGGGCCCCGGGCACCGCCGGAGAAGACCGGACGATCGGCTATCTGATCGGGCGGTTCGAGGCGCTGGGGCTGGAACCCGGCGGGGTGGACGGCAGCTGGACGCAGCAGGTTCCGCTGCTGCACACGCATCTTGGCAAGCCGGAGACGCTGGCTTTTTCGGTCGATGGCAAAAGCATGGCCCTGAACGCCGGCAAGGATATCTATGTTTCGACCCTGCAGCCCAATGACCAGGCGGTGGTCGACGGTGCGGAGATGGTGTTCGTCGGCTATGGCGTGACCGCGCCGGAGCGCGATTGGGACGACTTCAAGGATGTCGATCTCAAGGGCAAGGTCGCGGTCTTTCTGGTCAATGATCCCGATTTCGCTGCCGCCAAGGACGAAGCCGTGGCGGACAGATTCGGCGGTCGGGCGATGACCTATTACGGACGCTGGACCTACAAGTTCGAGGAAGCATCGCGGCGCGGTGCGGTCGCGGCGCTGATCATCCACGAAACCGAAGCGGCGGGCTATGGCTGGAGCGTCGTGGAAAGCCCGCAGGGCGAAAATTACGGCATCGTCAAGCCAGCGGACCAGGTCACCAGCCTGGCGCTGCAAGGCTGGATCAGCGGGGAAACGGCGGGGAAACTCTTTGCCGGTGCCGGGCTGGACCTTGCCGACCTTCGCGCCGCGGCGCGGACCCGGGAATTCCGGCCGGTCGCGCTTGCAGCAAGTTTCTCGGCCGATTATCCGGTCGAACAGGAAGTGGTGCAAAGCCAGAATGTGTTTGGCAAGATCAGCGGCAAATCGCGGCCCGACGAAACGATCATCTATGGCGCGCACTGGGACGCCTATGGTGAGGGTCCGCCGGACGACGAAGGCCGGATCTATCGCGCCGGAGCCAATGACGATGCGCTTGGTATCGCCGGGATCATGGAGATCGCCCGCAAGTTCAAATCGCAGCCGCAGCCCGACCGCACGATCGTGATCGCCGCCTGGACGGCCGAGGAACGCGGCCTGCTGGGTTCGGAATTTTATGCGCAAAATCCGATCTATCCGGTGGAGAAGACGGTCGCCAATCTGGCGATTGATGTCCTGCAGACCGCCGGGAAGGCGAAAGACGTGATCCTCGTCGGCAAGGGGCAGGGGACGCTGGAAGACGATCTTGCCCGGTTCGCCCAGTTGCAGGGCCGGGTGACCAAGGAAAATCTGCCCGAGCGGGGGCTGTTTTTCCGGGCCGATCATTTCTCGCTGGCCAAGCAAGGGGTGCCGGTGCTGCTGATGATGAGCCTGGCGGGCGCGTCCGACCTGGTCGAGGGTGGCCGGCAAGCGGGCCAGAAATGGATCGATGACTATACCGGCAATTGCTATCATGCCGCCTGTGATGCCTGGTCACCAGAGTGGAACCTGGATGGCGCGCTACAGGATATCAACGTGATGTTCGATATCGGCAACAGCTTCGCCTATTCCGACCAATGGCCGGAATGGAAGGCGGGTTCCGAATTCAAGAAAATCCGCGATTCGAGCGCCGAAGCACGGCAGTGATGCGGCGGCATCAGGATATTTGCGTATAGGATGCACCGCTCGCCGACCTGATGAGCATCGGATGATCATGCCGGATCCCCGATTGCGCCAGCGCAGCCCCTGCCGGTCCTGCCGATGAACCTGTCGGGCGAGTGGCTGATTTATCGCGATCTCGCCATTGCGCTGGCGGCGGGGCTGCTGATCGGCCTCGAGCGCGGCTGGGCTATGCGCGGCGAGCGGCGCGGGAGCCGTGTCGCCGGGATTCGCACCTTCGGCTTGATCGCCGGAATGGGCGGTCTGGTGGCGTTGATTGCACAGAGCCTCAACATGGTGCTGGCGGCAATCCTGCTGGCCGCGATGGTGACGATGTTATCGGTCAGCTATGCGAGGACGATCCATCTGCCGGACGGACGGAGCATCACCAATTATGTGGTCGCGCTGTCGACATTGTGCCTGGGTCTTCTGGCCGGCAGCGGCCATCCGGCGGTGGCGATGGCCGGCGCGGCTATCGTGGCTGCGCTGTTGTCGACGCGCGACCGATTGCACGGATTTCTGCGCAAGCTGGGTTCCACGGACATCAAGGCGGCGATCCGCTTTGCGATCATCGTCCTGGCAGTATTGCCGTTTCTGCCGGATCAGGCCTATGGCCCTTATGATGCGCTGAACCCGCAGCAATTGTGGCTGGTCGTCGTGCTGGTGACCGGTCTGTCCTTCGCCGGCTATGTCGCCAACCGGATTTTCGGTGCCGCTCACGGCACGATCGTGACGGCCGTGATCGGCGGCGCCTACAGTTCCACCGCGGTTACCGCATCGCTTGCCCAGAGCCTGCGCAGCGAAGCGGCCAACCGGCGTACCCTGTCGGCAGGAATCGCACTGGCTTCGTCGGTGATGTATGTCCGGGTGCTGCTGCTGACATTCGTCCTGGCGAATTTCGCCTTCGTTACGCTCGCCTTGATCCTGCTCCCGGCAGTGGTCGCTGCCGCGATCTCCGGTTTGCTGATGCTGCGCAAGCGCGGTGCGACGAAGGCGGACGCACAAGTCGAGACGCGCAACCCAATTCGCCTGCTGCCCGCCTTTTTCTTTGCCGCGACGGTTGCCGTGATGTCGATGGCCGCTCATTGGGCCGAGGCGAAATATGGCAGCAGCGGGATCGCCTATCTGGTCTTGATCATGGGATCGTTCGATGTCGATGCCGCGATCATCACGCTTGGAACGCTGACGGGGGGGACGATTTCCGTTCATGTCGCCGGGTTCGTGCTGGCGATGACGGTATTGGCCAATATGATCTTCAAGACCGGGGTGGTGATCGTCACCGCCGGCTGGAAAAGCGGTCGATCTGCATCGCTTTCGCTGGTTGCCAGTAGCCTGATCCTGGCGCTGGCAGGACTGGTCAGTTTCGTGGTGCTGGATATCCGTTTCTAGGGAGCCAAGCCGACGCTAGTCTCTCCTGGCCAGCCAGATCGTGTGTTTCGCGCCCTTGCCGTTGCTGCGGGCGGGGACCGATTTTTCTTCGACGGCAAAGCCCGATTTGTGCAGCCGCGCGGTGAATCGCGCATCCCCCTCGCTCGACCAGACCGCCAGTATGCCGTTGCTGCGCAGCGCCTTCTTCGCCGCCGCCAGACCGGCCATGCTATAAAGCCGGTCATTGGCTTCGTGGGTCAGCCCGTCGGGACCATTGTCGACGTCGAGCAGGATCGCGTCATAGTCGCGGTCCGCCTTGCCGATGACATCGCAGACGTCGCCGGTGGTCATGGTCACCCGGCTGTCGTCCAGGCATTTCTGCGATAGCGCTGCCATCGGCCCGCGTGCCCATTTGACGATGGCCGGGATCAGTTCCACCACTTCCGCATTCGCTTGTGGCGGCAGCACCGACAAGGCGGCGCGCAAGGTGAATCCCATCCCGTAGCCGCCGATCAGCAGGCGCGGATTCTTGACGCCAAGGCCCGCGCAGGTGAGGGTGGCGAGTGCCTCTTCCGATCCGCTGAGCCGGCTGTTCATCAATTCGATGCGGCCGAGCATGATCGAAAATTCGTCCGCGCCCTTCAGTTCGCGGCGGAACAGTCGCAGCTCGCCGCCGCCGGGAATCGGTGCGGTGTCCAGCAGTTCGCGGGCGATCATCGCACGAAGCTGGCGCCATTGGCGTCGAGTACCGCGCCGGTCATGCTGGCCGGTGCATCGAGCGCGCAATAGCGGGCCATCGATGCGATTTCCTCGGGCTGTGCCACCCGGCCGAGCGGAATGTCGGCGAGCAGCTTGTCGCCACCGCGGCTGGCCAGATAATCCTCGGCCATGCCGGTCATGGTGAAGCCGGGGCAGATGGCGAAGGCGAGGATATCTTCGCTTGCATAAGCCCTGGCGATGGTCTTGGTCATCGCCACCATGCCGCCCTTGGACGCCGCATAATGCCAGTGTTCGGGGCCGTCGCCGCGATAGGCGGCGCGGCTGGCGATATTGACGATCCGGCCGCTTTCGCCGCGCTGCCGGAAATGGAGCACCGCCAGACGGCACAGTTCGGCCGATGCGGTCAGGTTGATGGTCATCGTACGGTTCCAGCTGTCCAGCCAGTCGTCGGCGGTGATCGGGTTGGGCTGGAAGAGGCCGGCGTTGTTGACCAGCACGTCGATGCGGCCGTCGAGCCGGTCGAGCGCCTGGTCCCACAGCTCCGGTGCCGCGCCGTCCCGGGTGAAATCCGCAGCGATCAGGTCATCGTCGCCCGCAGTGCTCTGGCCGACGACCTTCAAATGGTCCTGATCCAGTGATTCGATGATCGCCTTGCCGATGCCGCGGCTGGCGCCGGTGACGAGAATATGTGTTTTTGCCTTGCTCATGTCCCGCTGACTAGAACGCCGAGGCGCGCGCGTCCATGAGAGATGCGGATTTTGTGCAGTGGACGGGGATGATGCGGCCTGCCCCTAATAAATTATCCAAATCCAGCGCATCTGGTTTGCATGATACGCGCTTTTCGCTAAGGGAATGGTTCGATTTCAAAGACTCCGGCACGGGCCGGGGGGATTGCTCAGGGGAAGACCATGGCCGGCGCATCAGGTTCACCATCGAACAGACCGCTTTCACCGCATCTGCAGGTGTATAAATGGGGGCCGCATATGCTGGTGTCCATCCTGCACCGGGCGACCGGCGACGGCATGGCGCTGGTCGGCGTGCCGCTGCTGGTCTGGTGGCTTTACGCGATTGCGGCGGGGCCGGAAAGCTACGCCTATTTCCAGAGCTGGTTCGACTTTCTCTATCTCGGCTATATCGTGCTGGTCGGCATGAGCTTTGCCTTTTTCGAGCATATGTATTCGGGCCTGCGCCATTTCGTGATGGATGCCGGCGCCGGCTACGAGCTCAACACCAACAAGCTGTGGGCGACCGCGGTGCCGCTGGCGGCGATCCTTACCACCGCGGCGATGTGGCTCTATATCGCTTTCAAGAATATCTGACAGGACAGGAATCAGACCATGGGTTCAGGAACCAACATCGGCCGCGTCCGCGGCCTTGGATCGGCACAGGAAGGCGCGCATCACTGGATCGTCCAGCGGGTTACCGCGGTCAGCAATCTGCTGCTCGTCCTGTGGCTGGTGATCTCGCTCGTCCGGCTGCCGAATTTCGGCCATGAACTGATCGTCGAATGGCTGGCCTCGCCGCTGGTGGCGGTGCCGATGATGCTGATGCTGGTCAGCATATTCTGGCATCTGCGCCTTGGACTGCAGGTGCTGATCGAGGATTATGTCCCGGATCACGGCATGAAATTCGGCCTGATCATCCTGCTCAACTTTTTCGCCCTTGGCGGCGCGTCGCTGGGAATTTTCTCGGTCGCGAAAATAGCCTTTACCGGAGTGGTAGCATGAACACCGAACAATCCACCCAGCCTGCCTACAAGATCATTGACCACAGCTACGACACCGTCGTCGTCGGCGCCGGCGGTTCCGGTCTGCGTGCGACCATGGGCGCGGCAGAATCGGGCCTGAAAACGGCCTGCATCACCAAGGTCTTCCCGACCCGTTCGCACACGGTTGCGGCGCAGGGCGGTATCGCTGCCTCGCTCGGCAACAATACGCCCGACCACTGGCAGTGGCACATGTATGACACGGTCAAGGGCTCCGACTGGCTCGGCGACCAGGACGCGATCGAATATCTGGTGCGCGAAGCGCCGCAGGCGGTCTATGAGCTGGAACATGCCGGCGTGCCTTTCTCGCGGAACGAAGACGGTACCATCTACCAGCGTCCGTTCGGCGGCCACATGCAGAATATGGGCGAGGGGCCTCCGGTCCAGCGCACCTGCGCCGCTGCCGACCGCACCGGCCACGCGATGCTGCATGCGCTCTACCAGCAGAGCCTGAAATATGACGCGGACTTCTTCATCGAATATTTCGCCATCGACCTGATCATGGAGAATGGCGAGTGCCGCGGCGTGATCGCTTTGTGCCTCGAGGACGGATCGATCCACCGCTTCCGCAGCCACGCGGTGGTACTGGCGACCGGCGGTTCCGGGCGCTGCTATTTCAGCGCGACCTCGGCCCATACCTGCACCGGCGACGGCGGCGGCATGGTGCTGCGCGCCGGCCTGCCGTTGCAGGACATGGAATTTGTCCAGTTCCACCCGACCGGCATCTACGGTGCCGGCGTGCTGATCACCGAGGGTGCCCGCGGCGAGGGCGGCTATCTGACCAACAGCGAAGGCGAGCGGTTCATGGAACGCTATGCGCCGAGCGCCAAGGATCTGGCCAGCCGCGACGTCGTGTCGCGCTGCATGGCCACCGAAATCCGCGAGGGCCGCGGCGTCGGACCGGAGAAGGACCATATCTATCTCCATCTCGACCATATCGCGCCGGAAGTGCTGGCCGAACGGCTGCCGGGCATCACCGAGACCGGCAAGATTTTCGCCGGCGTCGACCTGACCCGCGAGGCGCTGCCGGTGGTGCCGACGGTCCATTACAATATGGGCGGCATCCCCTGCAATTATCACGGCGAGGTGATCAACCCGACCAAGGATGATCCGGACGCGATTGTCCCCGGCCTCTATTCGGTCGGCGAAGCGGCCTGCGTTTCGGTGCACGGTGCCAACCGGCTCGGTTCCAACTCGCTGATCGATCTCGTGGTCTTCGGCCGTGCAACCGGCCTGCGGCTCAAGGAAAAGCTGGTGCCGAACGCGCCGCACAAGCCGCTGCCCGCCGATTCCGCCGACTTGGCGCTGCAGCGGCTCGACCATTTCCGCAACGCCAAGGGCCCGATCCCGACCGCACAGCTGCGCGTCGAAATGCAGAAGACGATGCAGGCGCACGCCGCCGTGTTCCGCGACAACACGTTGCTGGCCGAAGGCGTCGCGGCGATGGACAAGGTCAATGCCAAGCTTGCCGATATCGGCGTCACCGACCGTTCGCTGATCTGGAACACCGACCTGATCGAGACGCTCGAGCTCGACAATCTGATGAGCCAGGCGATGGTCACGATCAAGGCGGCCGCCAACCGCAAGGAAAGCCGCGGTGCGCACATGCAGGAAGACTATCCGGATCGCGACGATGCGGAATGGATGAAGCACACGGTCATCACCTTCGAAGGCTGGGGCGGCAAGGGCGGCAAGAGCGAAATCAGCTATCGCCCGGTCCATGACTACACGCTGACCGACGAAGCGACCTATGTGGAGCCGAAGAAGCGGGTTTATTGATTGTGATTCGGCTGAAGTGAGAGATTATTCCAGTCGATTATCGATATCGCGGGCTACGCGTAATATCTGGACGATCTCTATCTCGTCGTCCGAGACACGATAAAATATCAAATGCTGGTCGCATCGCATCTGGTGCAGACCGGGATGTTCTTCAACCTCCGGGAACCGGTTCGGGAATTCGCGCAAGGATTTGATTTGTTCGCGCAACTGCTCGGTGTAGTGTCTCGCCTGGTGTTTGCCCCATTGGGCTTTCGTTGATCCTGCAATGCGGCGCATCTCGGCTGACGCAGCGGAGCGAAATATCAGTCTTCGCACGCTTCGCCAAACTCATCGTCAAACCAGCGGTCAATATCAAATGCTGTATCAACAGGACTGGCCAGTCCTCGATCAATAGACTCGATCAGCTTTGACCTGAACTCGGTACGTTCTTCATGCATTCGCAAAGCATCCCGGATCACTTCGCTGGTGGACCCGTAGCGACCGGATTTTACCTGCTTGTGGATAAATTCAAGGTGATGGTCGCTCAGCGAAATCGAAGTGTTTTTGCTCATGAACGCAGATATACCAAATATTGGTAATCCGATCAATCCTGTGGCCGCGACTGCACAACCGGCTGCGGCAGCAGGCTTGTCGGGGCCGCAAGTTCTGCGGTTTCGGTCTTGCATCCGCTGCTGTGCGCCATCCCCTTGAGGAAGCTCCTCCGGGCAAATCCGGCGGCCATGGCCTGCTGGTAGCGCAGCTCGGCCGCGTTGGCGCCGCTGACTTCGCGGACGATGCCGCGGAACGGGATCAGTCCGCCGATAATCCCGCTCGCCACGCGGCTGACGCTGCGTTCGCGCTTCTCCGCGCGGGACACCCGGACGGTCTCGTTGACGTCCGGACCGAGAATCGGGCGAAGGCTGGCGATTTCGGTGGTGATGGCGCGGCATCCTTCGATGCCGGCCAGGTCATAGGGGGCTTTCTGGATTTCCAGCAGGCGTGCGGGAATCTCGTCCTGCTTCAGATTGACGTCCCGGGCCGGCTGGGTCACCGCGTTTTCCATATGGTCGACCATCGGCTGATCGGCATCCGGTGTCGCAGCCCGAAGCTCCGCGCCTGCGGCCAGCCAGATCATGCCAGATAGGGCGACAAGCTTCGCCGAACCCATGATATTTCTTCCTTGTTGCCCCCAAGGTTGAAAATGCGCCTTATGGCCGTGCGGGTGCGCGGCATCCCTTTTGAAGACCGACGCCCTTGAGGAAGCCGCGGCGGACGGTGCCCGCGTAGATGGCTTCGTTGTAGCGCCGCCGCTCGGCATTGGCACCGGTCACCTCACCGATGATGCCGCCAAAGGGAATGATCGAGCCGATCGCACTGCCGGCGACGCGTGCGGCGGTCTGCTCCCGCTTCTTGGCGAGGCTCTTGTCGACCACTTCGTTGACATCCGGACCGAGAACCTCGTTCAGCTGCTCCACCTCGGCGATGATGGCGGCGCATCTGCGCAGGCCGGCCAGCGAATAGGGATCCTCCTGGATTTCCTTCAGCTTGTCGGGCACTTCCTTGCCGTCAAACGGCTCGGTCACCCGGTTGCCTGCGGATTCCAGGGTGGAGTCCTCTTTTGCGCCCGATTGGGCAAGCGCGCCGGTTCCGCTCATGGCGGCGAACAGCAACAGTCCGCCTGCGTGCAACATTTTCATATTTCTAATCCCCTGAACGCGCGCGCTATCGAAAGCGTAGATTGTCGCGGTTCAATTGATCAACCGCTGTGACGCCCATTAGTTTCATATCACGTTCGATTTCCTTTTGCAGCAGGGACAGGATCCGTTCCACGCCGGCCTGTCCGGCTGCGGCGAGCGCATAGAGATAGAGACGTCCCCCCGAACAGGCCTTGGCGCCGACGCTGAGCGCTTTCAGCACGTGGCTGCCGCGGGTGATGCCGCCATCGCAGATCACGTCCAGCCTGTCGCCGACTGCGTCGCAGATCTCGGCAAGCTGGTCGAAGGGCGCGCGGCCGCCATCGAGCTGCCGGCCACCGTGGTTGGAGACCATGATCGCGGTTGCTCCGATATCGACCGCGCGCATGGCGTCCGCCACCGACATGATCCCCTTGAGGCAGAATTCACCGTCCCAGTCCCGGGCGATGTCCTCGGCCATTTTCCAGTCCAGCGACTGGTCGAGCTTATTGGTAAAATAGTCGGCCACGGATTTCGGGACGCTGGTGCCTTCGGACACATGCTCCTTGAGGTTGGAGAGTTCGAACGGTTCGCGGAACATGTAGTTCAGCCCCCATGCCGGCTTCGCCGCATAGCTCCAGAAGCTCGTCGGGGTGATCCGCGGCGGGCTGGTAAAGCCGGAGCGCAGGCAGCGCTCGCGGTTGCCGCCGACGATCGTGTCGACGGTCAGGGTCAGGGCGTCGAACTTTGCCGCCTTGCACCGTTCGATCATCGACCGGTTGAGATCCTTGTCCTTGTGGACGTAGAGCTGGAACATTTTCGGCGTGCTGATGCTCGAGCCAATCTCCTCGATGCTCACCGTGCCGAGGGAAGAGATGCCGAAATAGGTGCCGAATTTCTCGGCGGCCCGGGCGACGGCGCGCTCGCCCTGCCAGTGGAACAGGCGCTGGAGCGCGGTTGGGGACAGGAACAGCGGCATCGCCAGCGTCTGCCCCATCACCGTCGTGCTCATGTCGATCGTCTCGACGCCGGTCAGGACATTGGGCACAAGGTCGCAACGCTCGTAGGCCTCGGTATTCCGCCGCCGGGTCACTTCATCGTCTGCCGCCCCGTCGATATAGTCGAAAATCGGAAAGGGCAGGCGCTTTTTCGCCAGCGCGCGAAAGTCGTTCACATTGTGGCAATCCGAAATATTCATAACGGCCTTTCGTTTGGACGCGTGTACGCCTCGTTCTGTCGCATGCAATGAAATGATGTGACTACGAGTTTAGACGAACGCACGGGTCTCGCAAGCAACCATTGTTGCGAGAGGAAAGGGAGACAATATGTTGGAAAAGGAAGCAGGGCCGGAACGGCCGGACAAGCCGGAACGATCGCCGGGTGCCAAATTCCTGATGGTGCTGCTGATGGGGTTTCTCATTACCATTCCGCTGTTTACCGTCTGGTTGCTGAACTACGACCGGCAAAGCCAGAGCGAAACCGCGCAACAGTCGATCGTATCCGGCTGGGGCGGCAAGCAGGTTTTTGCCGGCCCGAAGATCGTCTTGCCCTACCGCGCCCGGATCACCGAATCGGTCGAGGAAAATGGCAAGACCGTCACGCGCACCAGCATGGTCACGCGCGAACTATATGTGGCGCCCGAACGCGTGACGCTCGACAGCCAGATGGCTACCGAAACGAAGAAGCGGGCGATTTATGAAGTCATCGTCTATGACACGGCGATGGCCGGTTCGGCTGTCTTCCGGCTGCCCGATGACCTGGATCGTTACGGAGTTACGCTCGACCAGATTGACTTTGCGCGCGCGGAACTGCGCTTCGGCCTCTCCGATGCCCGCGGCCTCGCCGGTGACAACAAGGTCACCGTCAATGGCCAGGCGCTCGAATTGCAGCCCGGCAAGGGGCTGGGCGAGACCGGTAACAGCGGCTTCTTTGCCTTTGTCGATGGCAGCGCGCTGGCCAGTGGCGCGCTGGAAGCGCAGTTCGACGTCCGCTTCCGGGGCAACCAGAGCCTGACCATCGCGCCCCATGCCGGTCAGACCGAATGGACCGTCCGTTCCAAATGGCCGCACCCGAGCTTTGCCGGGAGCTTTCTGCCGGAAAGCCGAACCGTCGACGCTGACGGGTTCAAGGCGAAATATGTCATCACCAATCTCGCCCTGGGGACGGCGCTGATCGCCACGGAGGCGGGCCAGCAAGTACAGCCGATCCGCGCGCAGGACATGGCCTCCTTTCAGCCGGATTATGCCAATGGGACCGGCGCGAGCGCGACCGTTGATCTGATCCAGCCGGTGGACCTTTATGGCCAGGTCGATCGGGCAGCGAAATATGGCTTTCTGATCATCGGCTTCACTTTCGTCGCCTTCCTGCTGTTCGATCTGATCGGCGGGGTCAGGATATCGTCGGTCCACTATATTCTGGTGGGGGCGGCGCTTGTCCTGTTCTTCGTTCTGCTGCTGGCCTTCGCCGAGATCATCGGCTTTGCCTGGGCCTATGTCCTGGCGTCGCTGGCGACCATTGGCCTGATCACCGCCTATTCGGCCTCGATATTGTCCAGCTGGCGCAGGGCCGCGATCATCGGCGGGCTGCTCGCTTCGCTCTATGGCGCGATCTACATATTGCTCAGCCTGGAAGCCTATTCGCTGCTGATCGGATCGCTGCTGATCTTTGCCGCTCTCGCCGGGGTCATGTTTGTGACCCGGCGGCTCGACTGGTCGAGCAGCCTGGCCCGCTCCCGGGCCTGAACCGAGGCGGGCTCCGGCGTGCGCCGGGGCCCGTCGTCCTAGACCGCGCCGCGAGCAAACGTATCGCAGGCGCCCGGATCGCCGGTCTCCAGCCCTTTGCGAAGCCAGGCCTTGCGCTGTTCGGACGTACCATGGGTGAACATGCTTTCAACCGGGCGCTGCCCCGCCCCGCGCATCAGCGTGTCATCGCCGATGGCGTGGGCCGCCGTCAGCCCTTCCTCGACATCGCCCGGCTCCATGCGGTCGGCATTTTGCGCGGCCCAGACGCCGGCATAGCAATCCGCCTGCAATTCCATCCGAACCTGCAAGCCATTGCCTTCGGCCTTGCTAGCGGTGCGCTGGGCATTGCGTACCTGGTCGGCAACGCCGGTCAGATTCTGGATGTGGTGGCCGACCTCGTGCGCGATCACATAGGCCTGCGCGAAATCGCCCTCAGCGCCAAGCCGGGTCGACATTTCACGGAAGAAGCTGGTATCGAGATAGACACCCTGGTCGGCCGGGCAATAAAATGGCCCCATTGCCGCCTGCGCCGCGCCGCAGCCCGACTGGCCGGTGTGGTCATAGAAGGTGAGGGTGGTCGGGCGGTAGCGCTGGCCCCGCTGCTCGAACAATTTGCCCCAGGTCTGCTCGGTCGAGGCGAGTACCTGACAGGCAAACAGCTCTGCCTCGGTATCACAGGCGACATTGGCGGAAGACTTGTCGGCCTGAAACCCGCCGCCGCCCGTATTGTCCGCCAGTTGCAGGCCGCCGCCGCCAAAATAGAAGAAGGCCAGCGCGGCACCGCCGATCAGCAGGATCGTGCCACAGCCCAGTTTCCGCCCGAGCAGCATTGGCAGGAAACCGAGCAACATTCCCAGGCCGCCGCCACCTCCGCCGCCGAAACCGCCGCCGCCACCGCGGCCCTGATCGCGAACATTCTTGCTGGGATCCAGATCGTCCAGGCGCATGCATTTTCTCCTCGTTGACTCGCAATTCGCCCGAATTTCGGAAAAGCGCAAGCGCCACCGGTTTCTTTTGCAAAAAGCATTGCAGTCCGCGGCGACGCTTTTAAGGTCGCCGCAAAGGAGAATATACATGTTTCTAAAGGGCAAAACGGCGCTGATTACGGGCAGCACATCGGGTATCGGTGGCGGTTACGCAAAGGCGCTGGCCGCGGAAGGCGCGGCGGTGATGATCAACGGATTCGGTGATGCCGGGGAGATCGAAACGCTCCGGCAGGAGCTGGAATCGCTGAGCGGAGCGGGGGCTGCCTACAGCAATGCCGACATGACCAAGCCGGAAGAGATCCGGCAAATGTGCGCCGATTGTGCAGAGCAGCTGGGCACCGTCGATATCCTGATCAACAACGCCGGGATCCAGTTTGTCTCGCCGGTCGACGAATTTCCCGAGGACAAGTGGAACGCGGTTATGGATATCATCATGAACAGCGCCTTCCATACCACCAAGGCGGTCCTGCCGGGGATGAAAGGCAAGGGCTGGGGCCGGATCATCAACACCGGATCGATGCACAGCAAGGTCGCGAGCCCTTTCAAATCCGCCTATAACGCCGCAAAACACGCCATTGACGGCTTTGGCAAGACGGTCGCGCTGGAGGTTGCGCAGCAGGGCATCACGGTCAACACGATCTCGCCCGGCTATACCTGGACGCCGCTGGTCGAGGGCCAGATTCCCAATACCATGGAGGTGCGCGGGCTGACCCGCGACCAGGTGATCAACGATGTGCTGCTGGCACCGCAGCCGACCAAGGAATTTGTCCAGATCGACCAGATCGCCGCACTTGCGGTGTTTCTCTGCAAGGACGAGGCGCGGTCGATCACCGGCGCCAATATCTCGATCGACGGCGGCTGGACCGCGCAATAGGCCGGAAGTGTTGGCGCAATGGCGAACCCGTCGCCGACCGGCCCAAGCAATTTTGACCTGACAATCGGCGTCGATCCGATTAGGCAGGGTGGCATAGCGACACAGGGGATGATGATGATGCGGAAAATTTCAAAACTCGGCCTGAGCATGGCGGCCTCGATGCTGGCCCTTTCACCGGCACAGGCCGACGAACTGAACAAGGCGATCCAGGCTGACATGCCGTCGCTGATGGAAATATACCGCGATCTGCACAGCAACCCTGAACTGAGCGGCGAGGAAGTGCGCACCGCCGCAAAACTTGCTGCCGAAGCCCGGCGGCTCGGATTCGATGTCACCGAGAAGGTAGGCGGCACTGGCGTTGTGGCGGTGATGAAAAATGGCGAGGGCCCGACGGTCATGCTGCGCGCCGACATGGACGGCCTGCCGCTGGAGGAGAAAACCGGGCTGCCATTCGCCTCCAAGGTGACGGCAAAGACCCGCCAGGGCAATGACACCTATGTCATGCACGCCTGCGGTCATGACACGCACATGACCGGATGGGTCGCGACCGCCCGGCAGCTGGTCGCGCGCAAGGACGAGTGGGCGGGCACACTGGTGATGATCCTGCAGCCGGCGGAAGAGACGGGCGAGGGCGCGCTGGCCATGATAGAGGACGGCCTCTACACCCGGTTCCCGAAGCCCGATTATGCGCTCGCCTTCCACGATGCGGCCGGCGCGCCGGCAGGCTATATCGGTTACGCCCCGGGCTATGCGCTGGCCAATGTCGACAGCGTCGATATCCGGGTGATGGGCGTTGGCGGCCATGGCGCCTATCCGCACACCACCAAGGACCCGGTCGTGTTGGCCAGCCGCATCGTCGGCGCGCTGCAGACGCTGGTCAGCCGGGAGATCGATCCGCAGGATCCGGCGGTCGTCACCGTTGGCAGCTTCCAGGCCGGCTCCAAGCACAATATCATTTCCGACGAGGCGCTGCTGCTGCTGACCGTGCGCAGCTATGGCGACGATACCCGCGCCAAGCTGCTCGACGGGATCAAGCGGATCGCCCGCGGCGAGGCGATTGCCGCTGGCATGCCGGAGGACCGGATGCCGGAGGTGACCTTGCGCGAGACCGAATTCACGCCCGCCACGTACAACACTCCGGAATTTTCCGTGGAATTGGCCAAGCTGTTCGAAAGCCGTTTCGGCAAGGACCGCGTGGTACAGTCCAAACCGGTGATGGGCGGCGAGGATTTCAGCCGCTATCGCCGCGCAGACGAGACCATCAAGAGCATGATCTTCTGGGTCGGCGGCGTGCCGATGGCGGAATATCAGGCCGCACAGAAGGAGGGCACGAAACTGCCATCACTGCACAGCTCGTCCTGGGCACCGGAAGCCGACAAGGTCATCGCCACCGGCGCCGAAGCGCTGACCGCTGCCACCCTCCATATCCTGAAAAAATAGATGGGCGGGTCGGGTCTTCTGCTGGCGCTGTTGGCGTCATCCGGTCCGGCCGCCGCCGCGGGTGACGGGCCCGACGCGTCCTATTTCGCGGGGCGCTGGGCGCTGATCGGAGAGAATTGCGCCGCTCCCACGAGCTGGACGATGATCCCCGGAGGCAATTTCGTCTCGCAGGATCTGGCCGGGACCTGGGAATGGGCCGAGGGCAAGCTGGTGCTGCGGCTCGAGGATCTGGCGATCGACGAGGAAACCGGGGAAGCCGGCGGGCGCTTCCGGATGGACGGTCCGGTTGCGGTTCTGGGTCGCGATCGCTTCGATCTCACCATTGCACCGGACGTCTACGAGCTGCAGCGCTGTCCGGAGAAGTAATCGCTATTGCGAATAAGTCGCAAATTATTGATCGAATTTACCGATCAACGCCGATCAAAAAATTCGATGGAGTGCGATCGCCTGCTGGCCTACCCAATCGCCAGGCCGATTCTCGGAATCGGTATCGGAATTAACCACGCCATAATGGAGAAGAATATGGGACTTGCTGGAAGCAAAACCGAACAGAATTTGAAAGACGCCTTTGCCGGGGAAAGCCAGGCCAACCGTCGTTATCTCTATTTCGCGCAGAAGGCTGACATCGAAGGCTATAACGATGTTGCCGCCGTATTCCGCTCCACCGCCGAAGGCGAAACCGGTCACGCGCATGGCCATCTCGAATTTCTCGAAGAAGTCGGCGATCCGGCAACCGGCGAGCCAATCGGCGCGACCTCCGACAACCTGAAATCGGCGATCGCGGGTGAAACGCACGAATATACCGATATGTATCCCGGCATGGCGAAGTCGGCCCGCGAAGAAGGCTTTGACGAAATCGCCGACTGGTTCGAGACGCTGGCGAAGGCGGAAAAGAGCCACGCTGGCAAATTCCAGAAAACGCTCGAATCGATGGACGCCTGATCCACTGATCCCGACAATGGTGCCGCCTCCACCCGGAGGCGGCACCATCCCATTATCCGCAAACCCCGTCCCTTGGGCGAAAGGGCAATATCATGACAGAAGGCAGCCTCGGCGCGCCGACCCGGCATCCTATCGCATGGCGGGAGGAATCCTATTATGACGAACCGGCGCTCGATCAGGAATTGCGCCGCGTTTTCGACATCTGCCACGGTTGCCGCCGCTGCTTCAACCTGTGCGACAGTTTCCCGCAGCTGTTCGACCTGATCGACGAGAGTCCCAACGAGGAAGTCGAGGATCTGACCGCGGGCGATATCAAGAATGTCGTCGATGCCTGCACGCTGTGCGACATGTGTTTCATGGTCAAATGCCCCTATGTCCCACCGCATGAATTTGACCTCGACTTTCCGCACCTGATGCTGCGCTACCGCGCGGTCGAGAACCGCAAGGGCCAGACCGGCGCGGTCGACAAGCAGCTCGCCGAGATTGACCGCAACGCGGTGGTTGCCGGCACCGTCGCCGGCCTGGCCAACTGGGCCACCAACCCGAAAAACGGCCTGACTCGCGGTCTGATGCAGAGCGTGGCGGGGATCGACAAACGCGCGCACCTGCCGGAATTCGAGGATGTGCCGCTGACCCACAAGCATGTCGGCCACGGTCCCGTCGCCAACCCGGACGCTCCGGCATTCGGCCGCAAGGCGGCGATCTACGCGACCTGTTACGGCAATTTCAATGACCAAACTGCCGGCAAGGCCGCGCTGGAAGTGCTGGCCCATAATGGTGTCCAGACCCGCGTGGACTATCCCGGCTGCTGCGGCATGCCGAAACTGGAAAATGGCGATTTGCCAGCCGTTGCCGGATCCGCCGAACAGGTGGCGGCCTTCTTCGAACCGATCATCGACGAAGGTTACGACATTGTCGCGCTCACCCCGAGCTGTGCGTTGATGATGAAATTCGAATGGCCACTGATCCTGCCGGAAAATGAGGCGGTGCAGAAGCTGGCGAGGGCGACCCGCGACCTCAGCGAATATGTCGTGGAGATCGCCAGGGACAAGGGTCTCGTCGAGATCGCGCCGATGCAGGCCAGTATCGGCATTCATTTTGCCTGCCACAGCCGCGCCCAGAATATGGGGCCGAAGGCGATGGAGATGCTGAAGCTGATTCCCGAGGCGACCCCGACGATCGCGGAACGCTGCTCCGGTCACGGAGGCAAATGGGGTATCTTCAAGAAGAATTTCGACAAGGCGGTCAAGGTCGGCCGGCCGGCGGCGCGGGCCGTTGCCAAGGGCGATCCGGACTATATGGTCAGCGAGTGCCCGCTTGCCGGGCCGCATCTCAGGCAGATCATGGAAAGCGGCGGTCAGCAAAAAGTGCCGGAGCGGATCGGGCACCCGATCGAGCTGCTCGCCAAGGCTTACGGACTCTGAGCGCTCGGCAAATTCTGCCCTTGTCGTTTGTGCAGTACAACCCAGAATTGAAGGATCACCTATGCCCCGCGATACACATGAAATAACCCGGGAAGACATTATCTCCCTGCAGGATTACGAGTCGATCCGCAAGGACAAGCGGCAGGAGTCGATCCTGCGCAAGAAGTTCCGCCGTATCGCCATCGGTCCCTATGCGACGATCCAGTTCGAAAGCTGGGAAAGCATGTGGCTGCAGATCCAGGAAATGCTCCGCATAGAAAAGGGGGGCGATGCACAGCTCACGGACGAGCTGGCGGCCTATAACCCGATGGTCCCGAACGGATCGGAATTTACCGGCACGTTGATGTTCGAGATCGACGAGGAAGAACGGCGCACCGCCTTCCTGAAGACCCTTGGCGGCGTCGACCGGCATATCCATCTGGTGATAGGTGGCGAGAAGGTGACCGCGGAACCGGAGCAGGATATCGACCGCACCCGTGCCGATGGCAAGGCCAGCGCCGTGCAATTTGTCCATTTTCCGCTAACCGGGGAACAGGCCCGTATCTGGAAGAGCATGGAAGGGCAGGTGATGGTCCAGATCGATCACCCCAATTACGGTCATGCCGCGATCATCAGCGAAGAATGCCGCCGCGATATGGCGCGCGATCTGGACTAGAAGGGTTCGGGATCCGGGCGGTCTTTTGGCGCCTTGGTGATTGGATTGTAGATGCTTCCTGCCTTGGTGGATCCGGAGGGGGTGGGCTCCGGCTCGCTCCGCTGGGCCGGTTCCGGACGGTTCGGCTTCGGCTCTGCGCCGTTGAGTTCGACCATCGGGTCGCCGAAGGTGAAACTGTCTGCGCCGCTCTCTTCCTCGTCGTAGCCCCAGGCGTCATCCGGACTTTCCTGCACCGTCGGCAATGGCTGCTGCACCGCTTCGCTGACCGGTTTCTCTTCGGGCGGTGTGGCCGTCGGCGCGAGAAAATAGACCATAAGACCGGTGCCGGCGACAAACAGGATGGATTCTTTGAGCATAGGGAGACACCAATTTTTCTTAGATTTCCTATCGACATTAGAAGGATGCGGTTAAGAAACATTTACCCCGCCATATCCACGGCATGTTCGCCCGGAACGGAAATTTGTAACAATCATCAATTCGCTTGAAATGTTGTAAACTAATTTACATAGAAGCCCGATGACAAGCCAGAAACTTTTTGCCGGTGCCGCGATCAAGAGGTTGCGGCGCAGTGCCGCCATGACCCAGGTCTCGCTTGCCGACGCTCTGGACATATCCCCCAGCTATCTCAACCTGATCGAGCGCAACCAGCGCCCGTTGAGCGCCCGCTTGCTGGTGTTGCTGGCCGAACGGTTCGACTTTGATCCGCGGCAACTGATCGCTGCGGTTCCCGGCGGCGGTATCGATGCGATCCGCCAGCGGCTCGCGGATCCCCTGTTCGAGGACCTGTCGATCGACCGCGCCGAGCTGGAGGAATGGCTGATCGCCTCGCCGAACAGCGCCGAGGCCTTTGTACGTCTTTTTGACAATCGAGCGGCGGGGAACCGGGACGGCACCGACACCGCACCGGATCCGATCCAGGCCGTGCGCCGGGAAATCGAGCGATGGCGCAATCATTTTGCCGATCTCGACGCGATGGCCGAGCAGCTGGCGGATGAACTGCGTCTCGGCGCTGGCGACCTTTACGGCGCCATTGCCGAACGGCTGCGGGTCAAGCATCAGCTGACCATCCGGATCCTGCCTGAGACGGTGCTGTCGGACAAATTGCGCCGTCTCGACCTGCATGCGCGGCAGTTGCAGCTCTCGGAAATGCTCGATCCGGCCTCCCGAACGTTCCAGGCGGCATTGCTGCTGGGCCAGATCGAGGCCAAGGCAGAAATTGACGCGCTGGCCGCGGGCGGGAATTTCGCCGATCGCGCTTCCGACAAATTGTTCCGTCGCCATCTGTCGAGCTATTTTGCCGCCGCGCTGATGATGCCCTACGACCGGTTCCTGAAGGCGTGCGAGCAGAGCGGCTACCGGATACAGCTGTTGCAGCGCCGTTTTGGTGCCGGGTTCGAGCAGATTGCGCATCGCCTTACGACCTTGCAGCGCGTGGGGTCCCGCGGATTGCCCTTTTTCATGGTCCGGATCGACCGGTCCGGCATGATCTCGAAACGCTATGCCGGGGCGAGCAACGCGCCGCTGGTGGAAAGCGCCCATCGCTGCCCGCTCTGGGATATCCACCGGGTGTTCGAACAGCCGGCGGAAATCCGGTCCCAGCTGGTGGCGCTGGAGGACGGCTCGACCTGGTTCACCCTGTCCCGCGCGGTGCAGGGCATCGGCTCGGGTGCAGGGGGCTATACGCCTGCCTTTGCAATCGGGCTCGGCGTCTCTGCCGATGTCGCATCGCAGCTATATTATGCGCGGGGGAAAAATCTCAACATCGAGCACGCTGATCCCATAGGTCTCGGTTGCCCCGCCTGTACCAGGACCCAATGTTCCCAGCGTTCCGCTCCGCCGCGCAGCCGGGCGCTCAAATTCGACGAAAGGGAACGGGGGCTGACCCCCTTTGATTTCGTCAACGACTAGGAATGCCACGGATGCTAGCCGTTTTACGCCCGCCAATATTGTCGGGAAATTGAACAGGATTCACGCAATTTGACGGATCAGGGCGAATTGTCCTGTAAAGTTTACCGACAGCTAACCAATTTTCCCTATGCACGTCGATGTCCAAGGAAAGATGGCGCGCAAGATGATCCGATTGTTCAAGCATTATATTGCCTATCCGGTCATTTTTCTCGGCCTGATCGATTTCGTGTTGCTGCTGATGGCTGCGGAAATAGGCTGGATATTGCGAGCCTTTCAGATCGGGATGGATGTCGGGTCGATTGCAGGCCGGCCGGCACCGATCATCAGCTTTGCCTTTGCCCTGCAGCTGGCCCTGATCGCGGTCGGGATTTACGGTACTGAAGCCCTGCAGTCCCTGCGCTTTGCCGCCGCCCGCATTCTCGTGGCGATTTCTCTCGGGGTAATTTTCCTGTCGCTGCTCTCCTTCGCCTTCCCGGGGATCACGCTCTGGCGTTCCAATTCGCTCTATGCGATGCTTCTGGCGATCCTCTTCCTGATGGTCATCCGGATGCTGCTGGGGACGGTGCTAGACAGCGATATTTTCAAGCGGCGGCTGCTGGTGCTGGGCGCCGGGCCGCGCGCCGGAAGGATTGCCGCGCTGGAGCGTCGCAACGAAAGCGGGTTCATCATTGCCGGCTATGTCGACATGAACGAGGGCCCGAGCCTGATCGACGGCGCGGTCCGCCGTCAGGATATCGTCAATCTGCCGCAGCACGTGATCGATCTTGCCGTCAGCGAGGTGGTGCTGGCGCTCGAGGAACGGCGGAATTCGCTGCCGGTGGCAGACCTGCTGACGATCAAGACGACCGGGGTTCATGTCAACGATCTGTCGAGCTTTCTGGAACGGGAAACCGGGCGCGTCGATCTCGACAGCGTGAACCCGAGCTGGTTCATCTTTTCCGACGGCTTTTCCTCCGGACGCCGCCTGTCGACCCTGTTCAAGCGGGGCTTTGACATATTCCTGAGCTTTCTATTGCTGGTCCTGACCGGACCGGTGATCCTGATCTTCGCGTTGCTGATCAAGCTGGAAAGCCGCGGTGGATCGTTTTTCAAGCAAGAGCGGGTCGGGCTGTATGGCCAGAAGTTCGCGATCCTGAAACTGCGCTCGATGCGATCCGATGCCGAGGTCGAGGGGCAGGCGATATGGGCGTCGGAAAATGATCCTCGAATCACCCGCATCGGCCGCTTCATCCGCAAGGTCCGGATCGACGAACTGCCGCAGGCCTGGAGTGTGCTGAAAGGCGAAATGAGCTTTGTCGGCCCGCGTCCGGAACGGCCGCAATTTGTCGACGACCTGCAAACGAAAATGCCTTTCTATGCCGAGCGCCACATCGTCAAGCCCGGCATCACCGGCTGGGCGCAGATCAACTATCCCTATGGTGCCTCGACCGAGGATTCGCGGCACAAGCTTGAGTATGACCTTTACTATGCCAAGAACTACACACCCTTTCTGGATCTGCTGATCATCCTGCAAACCATTCGCGTCATCCTGTGGCCCGACGGAGCGCGCTGAGATGGCGTCGGTTCTCGACTATATCAGCCTGCTGGGCCATGGCGTGGCGGCGGCGCTGTTTGCTGCGCTCGCCATCTGGCAGTTCCAGCGCAAGGTGGAGCGCAGCGAAAAGCATGCCTGGCTGATCATCGCGATTGCGCTGACCAGCTTCTGGTCGCTTTCGATCGCGGTCGAGGGTTCGCTGTCGCCGATTGCCCGCTTTGCCGAGACATTGCGCAATTTTGGCTGGCTGGCCTTCATGTTCATCCTGCTGCGTACCGGGGAGGGTCGCGACGAGCCGAAAACCGTCAACATCATCTATATCGCGCTGGCCTTCGTGCTGGTTGGGCAGGTGCTGGTCGACTCGCTCCTGCCTGCGCTCGTGGGCAGCCCCCGGCTCGAGGGCGTGACGCTGTACACATCGCTGGTGCTGCGGATGATCTTCTCCGTCGGCGCGCTGGTCCTGGTGCACAATCTCTATTCGATCACGGCGCCGGAAACCCGCTGGGGCATCCGGCTGCCGATGGCGTCGCTCGCCGCGATCTGGACCTATGACCTCAACCTGTTCACGATCACCTATCTGACCCAGCAAACCCCGTTGGAACTGCACGCCATGCGCGGGCCGATGATGGCGGTCATTGCCCCCATTCTCGTGCTCGCCTCGATCCGCAACACCGAATGGAACCTGAAGCTGTCGCGCAGCGTCGCCTTCCGGTCGCTGTCGCTGGTCGCGATCGGCAGCTATCTGCTGATGATGATCGTGATCGCCACGGCCTTGCAGATCATCGGCGGCGACTATGCGCGGCTGGCCCAGATCAGCTTCCTGTTCGGAACCACCATCGGTGCTCTGTTGCTGCTGCCCTCCGGACGGTTCCGCGCCTGGCTCAAGGTCAAGCTCGCCAAGAATTTCTTCCAGCACCGCTATGACTATCGTTCCGAGTGGATCCGCTTCACCGATACCGTCGGTCGTCCGGGCGCCGACAGCGCGCCATTTCACGAGCGGGTGATCAAGGCGATCGCCGACATCACCGATTCACCGGCCGGCATATTGCTGGTGCCGGACGAAGCGGGCCAGCTGGTGCTGCAGTCGCGCTGGAACTGGTCGTCGATCGTGGTGCCGCCCCGGGCCTGCACCGCTGGGACCACGGCATTTTTCGAGGACAGCGGACATATCGTCGAATTTGACACGCTGCGCGCCGGGCAGGATCCGAAATGCGATCCGTCCGTGATCCCGGACTGGATGAACAGCGACGAACGGACTTGGGTTGCGGTGCCGCTGGTGCATTTTGACCGGCTCGCTGGGGTTATGCTGCTGGCCCGGCCCCGCGTCCACCGCAAGCTCGACTGGGAAGATCTCGACATGCTGCGTATCGTCGGCCGCCAGGTCGCGAGCTATCTGGCCGAATATCGCAGCCAGGAATCGCTGTCGGAGGTACAGCGGTTCGACGAATTCAACCGCCGGATGGCGTTCATCCTGCACGATATCAAGAATTTGGTCAGCCAGCTCAGCCTGCTCGCCGGCAATGCCAAGCGTCACGCCGACAATCCCGAATTTCAGGCGGACATGATCGATACGCTGCAGGATTCGGCCCGGAAGATGAACGGCCTGCTCGAGCGCCTGTCCCAGCACAACAAGGCCAGCCCGGCCGAACCGCGCGCGGTCAAGGTCGCCGACCTGATCCGCTCCACGATCGAGAAGAAACGCCTGCTGCACAGTCTCGAGAGCAAGCGCGTCGATGATCTCACGGTGTTCGCCGACCCGGCGCGCGTCGAGCAGATCCTCGGCCATCTGATCCAGAACGCCATCGACGCCAGCGCGCCCGATGCACCGATCACGATCAATGCCCGTCGCCGCGACCTGTCCGTCGCGATCGAGGTCTGCGACCATGGCACCGGCATGTCGAACGAGTTCATCCGCAGCCAGCTGTTCAAGCCCTTTGCTTCAAGCAAGCAGGGCGGTTTCGGCATTGGCGCCTACGAGGCGCGCGAACTGGCCCGTGCGATGAACGGCCGTCTTGAAGTCGAGAGCACCGAGGGGGTCGGCAGCCGCTTCACGCTGATCCTGCCGCTCGCCAAGCATTTATCCGATGACGTTCCAGCAGACGAAAGGGCCGCATGATGCCGGACAAAAATCAACCGAGGAAGGAAAAGCTGCTGATCGTGGAGGACGATCCCGGTCTCCAGAAGCAGCTGAAATGGGCCTATGACGATTTCGAGGTGATCATCGTCGGCGACCGGGAATCGGCGATCGAGATGCTACGCGCCGAAGAGCCCGATGTCGTGACGCTGGACCTCGGTCTGCCGCCGGATCCCGATGGCACGACCGAAGGCTTCGCGACGATGGATGCGATTCTCAGCCTGAAGCCCGACACCAAGATCATCGTCGCCTCCGGCCATGGCGAAAAGGCCAGCGCGCTGCGGGCAATTTCCGGCGGGGCCTGGGACTTTTACCAGAAGCCGGTGGATATCGACGAGCTGGGCCTGATCGTCCGCCGGGCCTTCCACGTGCACAGGCTGGAACAGGAAAATGCCAGCCTCGCCGCGCGCGGTAGTGGCGAGAACGTCATCCTCGGCCAGATCGTCACCGGGGCGCCGGAAATGCTCAAGGTCGCGCAGATGGTGGAACGGGTTGCCAATACCAACGCATCGGTGATGCTGCTCGGGGCCAGCGGCACCGGCAAGGAGCTGCTGGCGAGGGGATTGCACGACGCCAGCGACCGTCGCAACAAGGCCTTTGTTGCCATCAATTGCGCGGCCATTCCCGAGAACCTGCTGGAATCGGAACTGTTCGGCCATGAAAAGGGCGCCTTCACCGGGGCGATCAAGACGACCGAGGGCAAGATCGAGCAGGCCAATGGCGGCACGCTGTTCCTCGACGAGGTCGGTGATATCCCGCTGCCGCTGCAGGTGAAGCTGCTGCGTTTCCTGCAGGAACGGGTGATCGAGCGGATTGGCGGACGTCACGCGATCGCGGTCGACACCCGGATCGTTTGCGCGACGCATCAGAATCTCGAACAGATGATTGCCGACAACGCGTTTCGTGAGGATCTCTATTATCGCCTCGCCGAGATTGTCATCAAGATCCCGCCGCTGTCCGGCCGCTCGGGCGACGCCAGCCTGCTGGCGCGGCATTTCCAGACGAAATTTGCCGCCGAGATCAACCCGGCGGTCAAGGGTATCGCACCCGATGCCCTGGCCGCACTCGAAGCGTGGCACTGGCCCGGCAACGTTCGGGAACTGGAAAACCGCATCAAGCGGGCCGTGATCATGGCCGATGGCAAGATGATCGGCGCCCGGGATCTCGACCTCGAAGTGAACGATGAAGCCGCCCAGGACCTGCTCAACCTCAAGGCCGCCCGCGAGGCCGCCGACCGGTCCGCGATATTGCGGGCGATTTCGCAGACCAGCGGCAATATCTCCAACGCTGCCAAGCTGCTGGGGATCAGCCGGCCGACGCTCTATGACCTGCTCAAGCAGTACAAGCTGCAGCAGGCCAGCTGAACGATGATGCACACCCTTGTTCACAGTCTGCGGGCCCGCAGCGGTCCGACCCTGCTGGCGGCGATGCTTGCGGCCAGCCTGATCGCCCTGCCAACCGCGATCCATGGCGCCAGCGAGGGGAATAGCGAGGCCCGCGAAGCCTTTGGCAAGGCCGAGCAGTTCCGTGCGCGTCGCGATGTTCGTTCGGCCCGCATCGAACTGATGAACGCGATCAAGGCCGACCCGCAATGGATCGACGCGCGCGTGGCGCAGGCCGAAGTCCTGCTGAGCCTCCGCGATGGGCTGGCGGCGGAAGCGGAACTCGATCGTGCCGTGCAGCTCGGGCTCGATCCGGCTGCCGTCCGACATCTCTACGGTCATGCCTATTTTCTGCAGGGCGAGCCGGTCAAAGCCCGCGACCAGTTACTGGCTGGCGATATTCCGGTCCGCCATCAGGGCTATGCCGCCCGGGTTATGGGCAAGGTGGCGCTACAAATGGAAGATCCGGCGCTGGCCGGCACGGCCTTCAACCGGGCCATGGAACTGGATCCGAAAAATCCAGACCTGTGGGTGGATATTGCTCGGTTTCGCGCCGATTCCGGCGATCAGGCAGGCGCGACCAACGCGGTCGACGAAGCGGTCAGGCTGGACCCCCGCAACATCCGGGCGCTGCAATATCGCGGCGAGCTGCTGCGCTTCCAATTCGGCCTCGGGGCGGCGCTGCCCTGGTTCGAGCGGGCGATGGAGATCGACCCCAATGATGTGCCGCTGCTCACCGAATATGCCGCGACCCTTGGCGACATGGGCCGGATGACCGACATGCTGGTGGTGGCCCGCAAGATCATTGCCCTCGATGGCCGCAATCCGCGTGCCTTTTTCATGCAGGCGGTGCTCGCCGCGCGCGCCGGCCAATATGGCTTGGCCCGGCGCCTGATGCAGCAGACCCGCGGGGTGATCGACAATGTCCCGGCGGTCCTTCTGGTGCAGGGCATCATCGAGCATGGCGAGGGCAATTATAACGCGGCGGTGGACAAGTTCTCCCGGCTTGTATCGGTCCAGCCGGACAACCGGCAAGCGCAGAATCTGCTGGCGCGGTCGCTCTATCTCGCCGGCAGCCCGGTGGACGCCGTGGATGTGCTGAAACCGCAGGTCAACCGCAGCGGAGCGGATCCCTACGCTCTGTGGCAGGCCGGCAGGGCGCTGGAGGCGATGGACGAGCGTAGTCAGGCCGCGGGTGTCCTGAACCGCGCCGCGATCCACGACAGCGGCCGCGAAAGTGCTCTTGCCGCCCCCGCGCCGCTCAGCGTGTTGCAGGCCGAAGCCGGTCGCAACCCGGATGATGCAAGGATCGTCGTTCCCTATATTCGCGCCCTGTATGATGCGGGCGACCTTGCCGCCGCCTTTTCCGAAGCGAAGCGACTCCAGCAAGGCAATCCGGGAGCCAGCGCGGCGCATGTGCTGGTGGCCGACGTTGCCGCCGCGATGGGCAATTATGACGAGGCACTGGACGCGCTCGGGCAGGCGCGCAGCATCCGCTTCTCGGAGCCGGTCATGTTGCGCATGGTGGAAATGTTGCGAGCCAAGGGCGCCATGCAGCAGTCCGGCGAGGTGCTTGCCCAGTATCTCAACTATAATCCAGGCAATATCGCGGCGCTGCGCTGGATGGCCTATTCCCATCTGGAAACGGAAAGCTGGTCCGTGGCCGCGCATATCCTGGAAAATCTGCGCAAGCGGATTGGCGACAATGACGCGCTGATCCTGGCGGGCCTGACCCGGGCCTATACCGGTCTGGGACAAACGGACAGCGCCATCGCAACGGGCCGTCTCGCCTATCGCGTGCAGCCGTCCAGTCCCGTGGTTTCCCATCTTTACGGCATGGCGCTGCTGGCGGACAAGGCGCGCCAGCGCGATGCGGTCAGCCTGCTGAAAAAGGCCGTGGCCATCGTACCGGAAAACGAGGCCTATCGGGAAAGCTTGCGGCGTGCCCGTACGCTGCAGAGGGCCAGTCGCCGATAAAATGTGACGCTCGAGCGCATGTCGGCCAGCAGTGATCGGAATTTATGTCGTCAGTGCTGCTGAGCCTGCCTGCCGTGGTTCCAGCGGGCGACTTGGTTCGATTGCTTGAAGGCTAACCGGGAATATCCAAAGGCGACCATGTCTTGGCAGAACCGGGCTAGCCGGCCGCCGCTCAGGCTTCGCTTTTTACCAGATCGTCGAGCGAGATATCCAGCCGCTCCATCTGGCGATGAACCGGCGGCCAGACATTCTTGAGAAAATCTTCGCGTTGCGCGACCCGCAGACGGTTCTTGGCACCCGGGGCGACAAACATGCCGACGCCGCGCTTGACCGTGACCAGTCCATCTTCCTGGAAACCTTGATAGGCCTTGGCAACGGTCAGGGGATTGGCACCCTGTTCGGCAGCAAATACACGTACCGAAGGCAGCATGTCGCCTTCCCGATATTCACCGTCCAATATGGATTCGGCGATAATATCGCGCAATTTCAGATAGACGGGTTTAGTTGCGTTGGTCATGCTGCATCACTGCCATAACACAGCGAGGCAGGCAAGGGATAGTTATGATTTTTCCGCCATTTAGTTAAGACTGCAACCAACTATTCCGCGACAGAAGGTGTCCATTGCGACAATATATTCCGCAATTCTGGTCGCGGGCGTTCTTCCAGCTCGATGTTGGAGGTGCCGAGGTAGAGATAGCCGGCGACCTTTTCGGGTGACTGGCCGAACATGTCGCGCACGTCATCATTATAGGCCGGCCAGCCGGTGATCCATCCGCCGACAAAACCCATGGCATGGGCGGCGTGCAGGATATTCATGGCAAAGGCGCCGCAGCTCAGCTGCTGTTCCCAGAGCGGGATTTTGGTCGATTCGACCGGAGACAGCAGCAGCACGAGCAGGGCAGGCGCCTCGTGCGCCATTGTTTCCAGTCCCTCCAGTTCCAGCCGGCCAGCGGCGGGCTTCTCCCGCAGATAGGCGTTCTTGAATCCCTCTCCGAGCAGGTCTCGCTGGTCCGGTGCGACCGACACGATCCGCCACGGAGCCAGCTTGCCGTGATCGGGCGTGCGCATCGCCGTGCTCACGATTTCCTCAATCTGGGCGTCGCTTGGCCCCGGTGCGATCATGTTGCGCGGACGACCGGACCGGCGCGATGGGAGATAGGTGGACAGACTGCTCAGGTCGTTGAATCGGATATTTGTCATCCGCGTCACTTTGGAAGCGAAGGGCGGAATTGCAAGCGGAATTGCCGATAAACCGGTCTCGCTTGCAACAATCTGCTTCACTTGCGCATTTTTTTCATTAGGGTGCGAGGCAACGGGGCTGCATTGGATGGCCCCCAGTAAGTCATTGTCGGGGAGTATATATATGGCAGGTGCGTATCTGGAATCGGGTGATGCAAGAGGGACATTCCTCGGTCATCCCAAGGGGCTATTTGTCCTGTTTTTCGCCGAAATGTGGGAAAGATTTTCCTACTATGGCATGCGCGCCCTGCTCATTTTCTATCTGGTTCAGCACTGGATGTTCTCGGACAGCGAAGCGGGAATTATCTACGGTGCCTACACCGCTCTCGTCTATATCACGCCGGTCATCGGCGGCTATCTGGCTGACCGATATCTCGGGCAGCGCAAGGCCGTGGCATTTGGCGCATTGCTCCTGACCTTTGGCCATTTCCTGATGGCTTTCGAAGGCGATGGTGCAGGGCAGGCCGATCCTGCGATCAATATTTTCTGGCTGGCACTCGCATTCATCATTGTCGGCTCGGGCTTTCTGAAAGCCAATATCTCGGTCATCGTCGGTCAACTCTACACGCGCACCGATATTCGCCGCGATCCGGCCTACACGATTTTCTACATGGGAATTAATCTCGGTGCCGCGCTCGGTGCGATCATCGCCGGCTGGCTGGGCCAGACCTATGGCTGGTCCTACGGATTCGGGGCCGCCGGTCTCGGCATGCTGCTCGGGCTCATCGTGTTTGTCTGGGGCAAGCCCTTGCTGGTGGGTCGGGGTGAAGCCAATGACCCCGCCCTGCTGGAAAGCAAGGTCGCCGGGATCAAGTTCGAATGGCTCCTTTATCTGCTCAGCTTTGCCACGGTCGGAATTGTCTGGATCTTGATCCAGAACCAGGCGCTGGTCGGCTCGTTGCTGGGCATTGCCGGGGCGATACTGGTTGCCTACGTGCTGTATACGGCCGTGGCCAAGCTGGAACCCCAGGATCGCGACCGCATCTTTGCCGCCATGTTCCTGATCTTCGGTTCCATCCTGTTCTGGGCCCTGTTCGAACAGGCCGGTTCTTCTCTGAACCTCTTCACCGACCGCAGCGTAGACCGCGATATTTTTGGTATCGAGGTGCCCGCATCGGTCTTCCAGTCGATCAACGCCATCTACATCGTTCTGCTGGCACCGGTCTTTGCCCTGCTCTGGACGATGCTCGGCCGTCGCGGACTGGAACCGTCCGCGCCGGCGAAATTCGGCCTTGGCCTGATCCAGCTGGGGGCAGGCTTCCTCGTGCTGGTCGCCGGTGCCATGGCTGCCGGTACCGGCAACCTTACGCCGGTGCTGTTCATTTTCCTGATCTACCTGCTCCACACGACCGGTGAACTTTGCCTGTCGCCGGTGGGCTTGAGTGCGATGAACAGGCTGGCGCCTGCCCATATGGCGAGCCT
Source organism: Parasphingorhabdus sp. (assembly GCF_036964565.1). Taxonomy (GTDB): domain Bacteria; phylum Pseudomonadota; class Alphaproteobacteria; order Sphingomonadales; family Sphingomonadaceae; genus Parasphingorhabdus. Next base: position 295,897 of record NZ_JBALTN010000005.1, read on the forward strand.
GATCATGGGCACATGGTTCTTTGCGTCGGCAACGGGCAATTTCGCCGCCGGACTGATCGCCTCGGCGGTCGGTGCGGAAGGCGCGGGTCCGGATCGGGTTCTCGACGTCTATTCCACCGTTGGCTGGGTAGCTGTCGGTGTGGGCGTCGCGGTGATTGTCATCTCTCCGTTCATCAAGAAGCTGATGCATCTCGATACGCTGTCCGATGACAATGTGGGCGACGATCTCGAAGGCCGGGCCGAAGTGGGCGAACCGCAGGCCGCCGGCGTGCATCCGACGACCAGGCCATAAGAAAAAGGGGCGCTATATGAAATTCCGGACTTTGCTGGCATTGTGCGCTGGCGGATCTCTGCTGGCTGGCTGTGCGGCCAGCAGCTCAGAGACAAATTCCGCCAGTACGGCTGCAACACCACCGTCGAACAGCAAGGACGCGACGGCATTTCCGTCCACCTACGAGGCTTACCCGTCGACACCCACCGCGATCACTGGCGTGACCATCTTTGACGGCGAGGGCCGCCGGATCGACAATGGCACGGTGTTCATGGCCGACGGGAAAATCAGCGCAGTGGGCGGGCCCGAAACGGCAATCCCCGCCGGGACGACGGTCATTGACGGGATCGGAAAATATGTCACACCCGGGATCATCGACGTGCACAGCCATCTCGGGGACTATCCCACGCCCAGCGTGGATGCCCACAGCGACGGCAACGAGGCGACCTCGCCGGTGACTCCGGAAGTCTGGGCCGAGCATAGCGTCTGGCCGCAGGACCCCGGATTTTCACGCGCCATGGCCAATGGCGGGATCACCGCACTGCAGATCTTGCCCGGGTCGGCCAATCTGTTCGGCGGCCGATCAGCGACGCTCAAGAATGTACCGGCACGGACGGTGCAGGCGATGAAATTTCCCGGCGCGCCCTATGGCATGAAAATGGCCTGCGGGGAAAATCCGAAGCGCGTCTACGGCAACCGCAACCGGATGCCGTCGACCCGCATGGGCAGCCTTGCGGTCAACCGGCAGACGTGGATCGACGCGCAGGAATATCGCAGCAAGCGCAACGACGCCAAGCCGCCGAAGCGCGATCTCGGCAAGGAAACGCTGGCCGCGGTGCTCGACGGCGACATACTCGTCCACAACCATTGCTACCGCGCCGACGAAATGGCCCAGATCATCGATATGTCCAAGGAATTCGGCTACAAGGTCACCGCCTTCCACCATGCGATCGAAAGCTACAAGATTGCCGACATCCTGGCCAAGGAGGGTATCTGTTCGGCGGTATGGGCGGACTGGTGGGGCTTCAAGATGGAGGCCTATGACGCCATTCCGGAAAATGCGGCGCTGCTGCAGAATGCCGGCGCCTGCGTGATCATCCACAGCGACGACGAAAACCAGATCCAGCGTCTCAACCAGGAAGCGGCCAAGGCGCTCGCTGATGGCCGGGCGATGGGTATCGAGATCAGCGATGCGCAGGCCATTCAGTGGATCACCTACAACCCCGCCAAGGCGATGGGGATCGAAACCATGACTGGCAGCCTCAGGCCCGGCAAGATGGCCGACCTCGTGCTGTGGAACGGCAACCCGCTCAGCGTCTACTCGCGTCCGGACAAGGTCTGGATCGATGGCGCGCTGCTGTTCGACAGCAGCGATGCCAAGCGGCGTCCGGTCAGCGATTTCGAGCTCGGCCAGCCCGGAGAAGGAGACGTCAAATGAACCGCCTTTCCCTGTTGCTCGCCACCGCCGCCGCCCTGATTGCGAGCCCGCTTGCCGCGCAGACCACCGCGATTACCGGTGGCAAGGTCGTGATCGGCGACGGTAGCGCGCCGATAGAAGGAGGCACCGTGCTGATCCGGGGCGACCGGGTCATTGCCGCCGGCGCCAATATCGCGATTCCCGCCGATGCGCAGCGGATCGATGCGACCGGCAAATGGGTGACGCCCGGAGTTTTTGCCGGCTTCAGCCGGATCGGCCTGGTCGAGGTCGGCGCGGTCAGCGCGACCAATGACACGGAAGCCGACAAAAGCGTCTTTTCGGCGGCCCTCGACATACAATATGCGATCAATCCCTTTGCTTCGCCGATTGCGGTCAACCGTGCGGCGGGTGTTACCCGCGCGGTCGTCTCGCCCGAGAGCGGGTCGACGATTTTTGGCGGCTACGGAGCGGTGATTGATCTGGGTCAGGACGAAAATCCGATTACCCAAGCCCGGGCCTTTCAGTTCGTCGAGCTTGGCGAGACCGGGCACCGCCGGGCGGGCGGTAGCCGGGCCGCTGCCCATATCCTTTTTCGCGCCTTGCTCGAGGAGGCCCGAACCTATGCGCGCAGCCCCGCAGCGTTCGACAGCGACCTGCTGAAGGCGTCCGATGCCAAGGCCCTGCTTCCGGTACTCAACGGCAGTACCAAGCTGCTCGTCCATGTCGAGAGCGCCAACGACATTCTCAAGGTGCTCGACCTGCGCAAGGATTTCCCGGCGCTCGATCTGGTGCTGGTCGGCGCGAACGAGGGCTGGCGCGTTGCCAGGCATATCGCTGCAGCCAATGTCCCGGTTCTGGCATCGGCGCTCAGCGACCTGCCAGCCGGATTCGAGGATCTGTCCGCGACCCAGTCGAATATCGGCCGCATGAAGGATGCCGGGGTCAAGGTGGCGATCGGCATGATCAATGATCGCGATGCGCACCAGTTGCGCTATTCGGTCCAATATGCTGGCAATCTTGTTGCACTGACCAAGGTGCCCCGCGCCACAGGCCTGACCTGGGACGAGGCTTTTGCCGCGATCAGCTCGGTGCCGGCCGAGATCATGGACATGGGCGGTCAGCTCGGTTCGCTCAAGGCCGGCCACAAGGCCGATGTCGTTATCTGGTCCGGCGATCCGCTGGAGCTTTCCACCCAGGTGGAATCGGTGATGATCGACGGCGTCGACCAGTCGCTGGGCAACCGTCAGATGCGACTGCGGGACCGGTACAGCAATCCGACCCCGGGCGCCTTGCCCAAAGCCTATGATCACTAAGGCCTAGAGGCGGACCATCGCCATCATGGCCTCGCCATAGCGGGGACCGGCGGTGCCGCCGACCGGCGCTGCGGATTCCAGCTCGTCGAGATCGTCGCCGGTCAGCGTGATCTCGACCGCGGCCATGCTGTCCTCGAGCGTCGCGCGGCGCTTCGAGCCGGGGATCGGCACGACGAAATCGCCCTGCGCGAGCAGCCAGGCCAGTGCAATCTGCGCCGGCGAGCAGTGATGCCGCCCGGCGACCGCCTTGACCACGTCGACCAGCTTCATGTTGCGCGCAAAATTCTCTTCCGAATATCGAGGATCATTGCGCCGGTAGTCGCCTTCCGGCAGGTCGTCGCGGCTGCTGATCTGGCCGGTCAGAAATCCTCGGCCAAGCGGGCTGTACGGCACAAAGCCGACACCGAGATCCTGGCAGGCCGGCAGGATTTCCTCTTCCACGCCGCGTTCCCACAGCGAATATTCCGACTGCAGCGCCGCGATGGGGTGCGTCGCGTGCGCCCGCTTCAGCGTGTCTGCCCCGGCTTCCGACAGCCCCAGATAGCGGACCTTACCCTCCGCCACGAGCTCGGCCATGGCCCCCACCGTGTCCTCGATCGGCACCTTGGGATCGACTCGGTGCTGGTAGAAAAGGTCGATCGTCTCTACGCCCAGCCGGCGCAGCGATCCTTCGCAGGCGCGCCGCACATTGGCGGGAGAGGAGTCGGTCCCGACGACCTGTCCGTCGCTGAAGGCAAAGCCGAACTTGGTCGCGATCACCAGCCTGTCCCGGCGGCCGCGTATCGCCTGTCCGAGCAGCTCTTCGTTGATATGCGGACCATAGACCTCGGCGGTATCGAAAAAGGTGACGCCCAGCTCGATCGCTCGGTCGATCGTCGCCAGGCTTTCCGCCCGGCTGGCTTCGCCATACATGCCCTTGCCGATGCCGGCCATCGGCATGCACCCGAGGCCGAGGGCGGATACGTCAAGCTCTGCTCCCAGTTTGCGATATTTCATGTCAAATCTCCTTCGCTCTTGGCGATGATCGCCGTCACGCTCATGTCGGCGCTGACATTGGCCACCGTCCGGATGATATCGGGAAAGGTCTCGATCGCCAAAAGCAGGACCAGCGGTTCGATGGGGATACCCATGGCGAGGCATATCGGCGCGATCGAGGTGATGAAGCTGATCGAGCCGGGCAGGCTGACCGCTCCCATCGTGGTGATCGCGGCCACCACGACGCCGATCGCCAGCGCCCCGACGGACAGTTCGATGCCCAGCAGATGCGCGACATAAATCGCCACCGCAAGATTCATGCAGGGACCGGTCGCGCGGAACAGCGCAACCGCGATCGGCAGGACGACATCGGCCGACCGCTCGCCCACACCCATTGCCCGGACGCCGCTGACCATCGCCGGCAGCGACGCCAGCGAGCTCTGGGTGGATATGGCGACCGCCTGGGCCGGTGCCGACGCCTTGAAAAAGGCAACCGGGCCGGTTCTGCTTCCCGCATAGGTCAAGATGTAGCTGAACGCCCAGACCACCACGCCGACGCTGCTCACCACGAGCACATAATGCAGCAGGGCGCCGAAGGCCGCCAGCCCGGCATTCGCTCCGACACCGAGCGCCAGGGCAAACACGCCCACGGGGGCCAGCGCCAACACCCACTGGATCAGGATCAGCAAGGCATCGGCCACGGCGTTGAAAAACCGGTCGAGCATCAGCCTTTGCTCGTCGGGCAGCCGCGTGATGGCGAAGGCGAAGGCAAGGGCAAAGACCATCAGCGGCAGGACGGCATCTTCAGCGGCCGCGGCGATCGCGTTTGTCGGGATCAGTGCGCGCAGGAACTCGCTGAACGGCGGCACGTCTCCGGGCGGCGCTGCCGTGCCCAGCGCTGCTTGGAGCGCCGCTGCCGCATCGCCATCGAGGGGAAACAGTTCGAGCAGCGCCGGCGTCACAAAAGCGGCCATCGCGGACGAGCACCAGAGGATCAATATCATGAACAGGATCGCGCGTGCGGTCATCCGTCCGGCGCGGGCCATGGACGCCGCCTTGCCGATGCCGACGATCAGCAGGGTGAACACCAGCGGGATCACCGTCATCCGCAGGGCATTGAGCCACATGTTGCCGACGACATCGGCGGTTTCTACCAGCAGCGGACTCCGGGGCCCGGCCAACAGCCCGATCAATATGCCGAGAATGAGGGCCAGCAGGATGATGAGCGCTTTTTTCAATGTCTTTGTCCTTGCCTTCGCCGAAGGGACCATCAACCATGACAGGCGACTGCTGGCAAGTGATGATTACCGGCAATTTCGGCCCGTGATGCCATTCTCTCTTGGTCTCCCCTGGGTCCTTCGGCTAGAGACACCCGAAACCGGGCGCGATGTTTCGTTGATATAGGCAGATATTATGAAAAGATTTTTTGGCACCGACGGCATACGCGGCCTGACCAATTCCCACCCGATGACGGCCGTGATCGCGATGAAGGTCGGTCAGGCAGCCGGCCGACATTTTCAGCGCGGTGACCACCGCCATCGCGTGGTTATCGGCAAGGATACCAGACTGTCCGGCTACATGATGGAAAACGCCCTGGTGGCCGGCTTTACCAGCGTCGGGATGGACGTTGTCCAGGTCGGGCCGCTGCCGACGCCCGCGGTGGCGCTGCTTACCCGTTCGATGCGCGCGGATCTCGGCGTGATGATATCGGCAAGTCACAATCCCTATTTTGACAATGGCATCAAATTGTTCGGACCCGACGGGTTCAAGCTGTCCGATGACGACGAGTTCCGGATAGAGGCCTTTCTTGACGAGGAGGCGAAGCTGGCACGGCCGCAGGATATTGGCCGGGCGCGGCGCTACGAGGATGCCCGCGGCCGCTATATTCACGCGGTCAAGATGTCCCTGCCGGAGCATATTCGCCTCGACGGCCTGAAGATCGTCTGTGATTGTGCAAACGGCGCTGCCTATCAGGTGGCACCCTCGGCCTTTTGGGAATTGGGCGCGGAGGTGATTTCGCTCGGCGTCAGTCCGAATGGCCTGAACATCAATGACAAATGCGGCTCCACCGACGTCGCCACCTTGCAGGAAACCGTCGTCGCCTCCGGGGCGCATATCGGTATCGCGCTGGATGGTGATGCCGACCGCCTGATTGTGGTCGATGAAAAGGGGCAGGTGGTCGATGGCGATCAGCTGATGGCCCTCATCGGATCCAGCTGGAGCCGCAACGGTCTGCTGCGGGGCGACGGAATCGTCGCCACCGTCATGTCCAACCTTGGACTGGAACGATTTCTGAATGCCCAGCATCTCGACCTGGTGCGGGCGAAGGTCGGCGATCGCTACGTTCTGGAAGAGATGAAAAAGGGTGGCTTCAATGTCGGGGGAGAACAGTCCGGGCACATGATCCTGCTCGATCATGGCACCACCGGCGACGGCACGGTCGCGGCGCTGCAGGTGCTCGGCGAACTGGTCGACAGCGGCAAGCCTGCGAGCGAACTGCTGCACCTGTTCGACCCGGTGCCGCAATTGTTGAAGAACGTCCGCTACAGCAGCGGCGAGCCACTCGAATCGGACAAGGTCAAGGCGGTGATCGCCGAAGCGGAACAGGAGCTCGACGGCACCGGGCGTCTGGTGATCCGCAAATCCGGCACCGAACCGCTGATCCGTGTGATGGCCGAGGGCGATGACGAAGACCAGGTCCATGCCGTCGTTGACCGGATTTGCGCCGTGGTGGAGGAGGTTGCCGGCTGATGCTGGACATGCGTCCCGATTGCGAGCGTTGTGGCAGGAACCTTCCGGCAGTGCAGACTGGAGCGTTGATCTGCAGTTTCGAATGCACGTTCTGCGAAAACTGCAACAACACAGCGCTGCACGATATATGCCCCAATTGCGGCGGCGCGTTGCGGTCTCGGCCGCCACGCTCGGCCGATCTGCTCGTCAAATATCCGGCCTCGACAGAACGGAAGTACAAGCCATGAATTTTCTCGACGCACTGGACGCCCGGACCATCGTGGCATTGGGCCTGATCCTCCCGATCCTGCTCACCGCCATTCTCTTTTATTTCGCCCGCGATTTCTTTCGCCGTTTCTGGCTTCCGATTCTTCTGGTTGTCGGCGCGCTGGAATGGTTTCTCATCGTCCAGGTCGGGCCGCTTTTCCTGTGACCGAGACTTGCCCGCGCATATTGTCGATCGCCGGTTCGGACAGCGGCGGCGGAGCCGGTATCCAGGCCGATATCAAGACGATCACCATGCTGGGCGGTCACGCGATGACGGCGATCACCGCGATCACCGCGCAGAATACCGTCGGCGTGCAGTCGGTGCATAAGGTGCCCACCGCGATGATCCTCGCACAGATCGAATCCGTGGTCAGTGATATTGGCGTCGATGCCGTCAAGATCGGCATGATCGGCAGCGCCGAGGCCGCGCTTGCCGTGGCGGGCTATCTGGAAAAACTGGGCATCGCCATCGTCTTTGATCCGGTAATGGTGGCCACCAGCGGCAGCCGGCTGGCGGACAGCGACACGATCGCCGCCTTTGGCAAGCTGATGGACGTGGCTTCGGTGGTCACCCCCAATTTGCCGGAACTGGAAGCACTGGGCGGCAGGGACGAGATATTGAGCCACGGCTGCCATCTGGTGGTGAAAGGCGGTCATGGCGAGGGTCCGGTGGTGGTGGATGAGCTTCATGCCCCCGGCGGCCTGATGCGGCGCCTCGAAGGGAAGAGGCTGGAAACCAGCGAAACCCACGGCACCGGCTGCACCTTTGCCAGTGCGCTTGCAGTCGGTCTCGGTAGCGGTCTCGATCTGACCTCGGCCTTCGAGCAGGCGATCTCATTCACCCGCATCGCGATCCTCGAGGCACCGGGGCTCGGCGCGGGCAACGGACCGCTGGGCCACCAGTTTGTCACCGACTTTCAGGATGACTTTCAATGATCGCCGGCGTCGACGAGGCGGGCAGGGGCCCGCTCGCTGGACCGGTGGTGGCGGCGGTGGTCATATTGCCCGACAATCACGGGATCGCGGGACTCAACGACAGCAAGAAACTGACCGCCAAAGCGCGGGCGCGGCTGGAGCTGGAGATTATCGCCTGCGCGGATTTTGCGGTGGCGCAATGCTGCCAGGCGGAGATTGATGAGTTCAATATCCTGCAGGCGACGATGATGGCGATGACTCGTGCCGTCGAAAGCCTCGCGCGGGCACCCCGGCACCTGTTGGTCGATGGCAATCGCCTGCCGCGCTGGAAATATTCTGCCGAGGCGGTGATCGGTGGCGACGCGATCCATCCCTGCATTTCCGCCGCCTCGATCCTGGCCAAGGAATATCGCGACCGGCTGATGATCGCGGCTGCGGCGCAATATCCGCAATATGGCTGGGACCGGAACAAGGGCTATGGCACGGCGGAGCATCTGACGGCGCTCAGACAATATGGACCGACGCCGCTCCATCGCAGGAGCTTCGCGCCGGTGGCGCAGATGGAACTGCTCTAGGCTTCGGCCTGTGCCTGCTTGGGCGCGATCTTGCGCTCGGCGAGCACCCATTCGCCGCTTTCGCTTTTTACATATTTGGGCTGGCGGGTGACGTTCCAGACCAGACCCAGCTTCTCGAGCAGCAGCAGCACGTAGCCGGCGATGTCGATCTCCCACCAGGCCATGCCCTGGAAGCTGGCACGCGGATGCTTGTGATGGTTGTTGTGCCAGCCTTCGCCAAAGGTCAGCAGCGAGAAGATGAAGCTGTTCTTGGCGGTGCCGACGCCCTTGGTGTGGCGCTGGGAGCCGACGACATGGGCATAGCTGGAAATGCCCAGCGTGATCTGCAGGACGACGAAGGTGCGGAAATAGCCGCCGATCAGGATCGTGCCAATGACATGGTCCCAGCCGCCGAAAACCAGGCCCCAGATGCCGGGGAAGATGATCAGCGAGAAGATCAGCCAGTACCAGCGGGTCTTGTGCAGCCACAGCACCACCTTGTTGTCGGCGAGGCCCTTGCCGTAGATGCTCATGTCGGTGACGCAGTCATCCATGAACCAGCCGAAATGCGAGTGAAACATGCCTTTCAGGCGGCTGGTCGGGCGGCCGCGGCCATCGAGCCAGGGGCTGTGCACGTCGCCCACCTCGTCGGAATGGGCGTGATGGCGGCGGTGATCCGAGGCCCAGCGCAGCACCGAGGACTGGATCGACATCTGCGCCATCCCCCCCAGGATATATTGCATAGGTACCGAGGTCTCGAAGGCCTTGTGCGAATAATAGCGGTGAAAACCGAGCACGATCCCGAGCATCAGGATGATATAGCCGGCGATGAAGGCGGACCATTCGACCCAGCCAGTGTCATAGGTAAACATCCACCAGACCGCGGCGATCGAGCCGAAAATCTTGGAGCCGAACACGATCGCATATTCGCGCCGCTTCTCGCGGCCCGCTTCGCCGCCAACAATCACGCCGGGATGCGGGCGGGGTTCGTCGCTCTGCTGGGCGATGCCATATTGGTGCTGATATTTATCGCGAAAGTTGCGCGCCATAATCTCTGTTGATCCCTGGCCAGTTCCGTTCGGGAGCTGTTCTGTCGCTTTGGCTTATAGCGGCAACGCGATTTGTTGTGAACCGAATTTACTTTTGCCCGCTTTTGACAAATTGCCGAATAAATATCCCGAACGAGTCTTTTTCGTCACACCACTAGGGATTGAGTCTGGCTCGGGCGCGCTGACTCCATATCTGGTGGCGGACTCGTTTCGTTCCCGCGCTCCATCTTTCGTTAACCATTAAGATACGCCTTTAACCTATATTAACGGCCTTGACCGCCTGCCATTTCGGACTCACCGTGGGTGCGACTTAACAAAGGGATCACAGGTTCATGGGGATTATCGAGCGCATCAAGGCGCCAAAGACAAGCACCGCGCGCAAGACTGTCGAGCGAAAGGCTGTGGACCTGCCACTGGGGCAGATACTGAAGATGGATTGCGTCGAGGCGATGGCCTCGCTGCCCGACGCCTCGGTCGACATGATCTTCGCCGACCCGCCCTACAACCTGCAGCTCGGCGGCGATCTCTACCGGCCCGAAGGCGGGCAGGTCGATGCCGTGGACGATGCCTGGGACCATTTCGACAGCTTCGCCGCCTATGACGCCTTCACCCGCGCCTGGCTCGCCGAAGCGCGCCGCATTCTCAAGCCCGACGGCTCGCTGTGGGTGATTGGCAGCTATCACAATATTTTCCGGGTCGGTGCGTCGCTGCAGGACCTGGGCTACTGGATCCTCAACGACATCATCTGGCGCAAGGCCAATCCGATGCCGAACTTCAAGGGAACGCGCTTCACCAATGCCCATGAGACTTTGATCTGGGCATCGAAGTCGGAGAAGTCGAAATATACGTTCAACTACCGGGCGATGAAGAATCTCAACGACGAATTGCAGATGCGCAGCGACTGGGTGATGCCGATCTGCGGCGGCCAGGAACGGCTGAAACGCAACGGCACCAAGACGCATCCGACGCAGAAGCCGGAAGCCTTGCTCTACCGGATCATGCTGGCGACGACCAATCCCGGCGATGTCGTGCTCGACCCGTTCTTCGGCACCGGCACCACCGGCGCGGTGGCGAAGCGGCTTGGCCGCCAGTGGATCGGCTGCGAGAAGGAGGACAGCTATTGCGAGGTCGCCGAGCAGCGGATCGCCGAAGCGCTGCCGCTCGACGAAAGCTCGCTCAAGACGATGCAGTCGCCCAAATCCATGCCGCGCGTTGCCTTCGGCACTTTGGTCGAAACCGGCTATCTCCAGGTCGGCACCGAATTGTGCAGCAAGAACCGCAAATACAAGGCGAAGGTGCGCGCCGACGGCTCGCTGCTGTGGGACGGGCAGGAAGGCTCGATCCACAAGATTGGTGCCACGGTTCAGGGCGCGCCCAGCTGCAACGGCTGGACCTACTGGCATTATGACGACGGCACCAAGCTGAAGCCGATCGACGCATTGCGCCAGACCTATCTGCTCGCCACCGAGCCCTGATCGGGACGATTTATGGAAGGTTTGGAAGCTTGCGGGACAGGGGCCAGAATCTACCTGAAGCCGGTCGGACTGGTCGACAGTCCGCACTGGCATGGGGATAAAAATGGACGCCTAAACAACAGCTTGATCTGGTTTTCTCAGATTGAATATCTCGTTGTTGAAAGTGGCCGTCCGAACCTGCGCGGTCTTGTCAACCTGACCCAGTGGCCGGAATGGTCAAACGCCTTGCCGGAGCCGCTGGCCGAGCGCGCCGCCACGCTGTTCGCCCATCTCACCCGGCAGCACGACCCGCTGACCTGCGGCGAGCGAATCCTGCGCTTCGACCAGCCGCACGTGATGGGGATTCTCAACATAACCCCCGACAGCTTTTCCGACGGCGGCAAGCATCAGGACGATCCCGACCGGGCCGCCGAGGCTGGGCTGATGATGGCCGCCGCCGGGGCGTCGATCCTCGATATCGGTGGCGAAAGCACCCGGCCCGGCGCTGACCCGGTCTGGGAAGGCGACGAGATCAAGCGGGTGCAGCCGGTGATCGAACGGCTCGCCCATTGCGGCGCGGTGCTGTCGATCGACACCCGCAAGGCAGCCGTAATGGAAGCCGCCCTCGCGGCGGGCGCGCATCTGATCAACGACGTCTCGGCCTTGCTGCACGACAGGAGATCGCTCGAGGTCGCCGGTATCTCCGGCGTGCCGGTGGTGCTGATGCACGCGCCGTCGAGCGGCAGCAATCCGCACCTGGGCGACGGCTATGGCAATATCGTCACCGACACGCTCGACTGGCTGGAACAGCGCATTGCCGATGTTGTCGCCGCCGGTTTCGAGCGCGAGAAGATCATCGTCGACCCGGGCCTCGGCTTCGGCAAGTCGCTGGCCGACAATCTGGCGCTGATGAACAATATCGCCATGTTCCACGCGCTCGGCCAGCCGCTGCTGATCGGCGCCAGCCGCAAGCGGATGATCGGCGCGCTGTCGAAAGAGGCACCGGTCGACAAACGTCTTGGTGGCTCGATTGCCTTTGCCCATCACGCGATCCAGCAGGGCGCGCAGATCGTACGGGTGCATGATGTGCCGGAAACGGTCCAGGCCGTTCAGGTGTGGCGCGGGATGCGCGATGCGGGGCTGACGGCGGCGGTTTAGAATCCGACCGCATTCAAAGCGGGAATTATTTCACCGTCAATCGGCTCCCGCGACGTGCCGGTCGATATACCAGTATAAACAGCCACCACCTAGAATGCCGATCGGAATTGGTGCGGCCCCACGATCCACTATGGTCAGCACAGCGCCCGCGGCCGCAGTAAATACGACGAATGCGACCGCCAAGACCTTGAGAAGACAGGGATGCTTTTTTCTCAACCCGGAAATCTTCAAAGGCCAACACGCAGAGACCCAATGCAACTAGGACGGACAAAATAAGAGCACCAGTTTCTTCTGAAAAGTTTAGAAACAGGGGACCAAGGAGGAACGCTATTTCCAGAAAAGCCAGCGCAAGGCGGGTTCTGGCTTTTCCATTCACTGTCTCTGCGGAAAATTTTAAAAACGCTTGTGCTTAGGGAAAGTGGACGGTCACCGAAAGCCACCGTAGTCCCGGGCACTGAACGAATGCCTGCGAATGTCGGCACCACTTGCCGGGATCAGCAAAGCGATCACCGTTGATGGTCAGGGCATCTCCACCCGATACTCGATTTTTGAGACGGCATAGCCTTGGTCATAAGGTTCGATGCTGATGAGCAGATAGTCGTTCCTCGCGTTATCCGACAAAAAGAAACGGTCAAAATTATGGTCACCTGCGGCGGCTTCTATTCGGGTCCATTGTGACATGGTTTCCGTCAGTTTGAAGGCCTCTATCCATTGGAGCTCGGGAGGCACTGTGCAATCCGGATTTTCCCAAGTGTAAGTGGTTTCAAATGGAAAACCGGTGTCGACATCGCTAGCGGGGAGCAGCTCAACATATCCGGTCGTTGCAGCTGCACAGGGGTGTTTCACCATATAGACGTAGGATATCTGTGGTTTAAGCAAATCTGCAACCGGCGCGCCGTCCCGCAATCGCTGCACGAACAGTTTGATAAAGGCCAACCTTCGCTGATTTACGGGCTCATCGAAATCGCTCGATGGAAGCTCCGTCGGCGATGCTTCTGCCTGCAGTGGGGTCGTCGCTGTCGGATACTTGTCCAAGCCAGCCCCGTCTTGCACCGCTTCCGGTTGCGTTGAACACAGGCCAAGATTTCCGAAATAGGTGTACGCCGCCGCCTTATCGCCCGCCAACGCAAGCGTCAGCAGGCGCTCGGCCTCGTCGGCGGCATCGCGATAGGCGGGATGGGGTCGATCCTCCGTGAGGAAAAAATCGGCTGCATGCACAGCGGCGGGGAACTGCAACTGATCAATGAAAGCGGCTGTTGCCGCTTCTGGGAAGGCTTCGTCATCGACCGCATCGGCGTGGAGCGTCCAGCGACCGATGCAGCGCGCAGCATCCTGCATGTCGAAGACCATTGGAGACCTCTGCTCTCCATCCGCAAAGCCGGCTATGGCAGATTGCCAGTCGACTGGCGCAGGCTCGCCAGCCGACACTGGGCCACCGGATAGCGCCGCGGCGGCGGCACTGGCGATGAACCACCTGCGGCGCGTAGGCGAAGCGTTCAAGGTGGATCCCCTGCTTCGCATTTTACCCCTTCGAGGATCTGCCAATCGCTGGAAGCACTGGACACATAATGGTCTCGTGTAACGCTTGGAAGGATTTCCCATTTGCCTTCAAAACGGTCATAGGGGACCGCTGATATGTGTAGGCAGTGCTCGCCCTCCCAGCGGTCTATCCGCCAATCATACATGGGATAGAGCGGCGGCCCCGCATGGACGATATAGGGCTCAAGCGTGTTTCCGTAGATTTGCCAGATCGCAAAGCCCTCAAAACCGCCATAGTTTGCATCGGACCTTTGCAACGTGGCAAATTTGCTACCGTCAGGCGAAAAAATCGGCCTGGAGCCTGTATCGATTTCGCGACCTTGGCGGGCCCGGTCAATGATCACATAGCCAAAGGCCTCGAGGCCGAACCAGTCAAAGCCGAGAAATCGTTCGCCAAATCGTTCGAGATTGGTGGCCTCAAACATCCATGCGGTTTCCACGCAATAGGTTCTGCCATGCTCGGTCGACACCGCGATCCAGTTGCGCGAAGATGCAGCGATGCGCTTCCAAGCGGCTGGCAGGGGGATGGGATCCACGCGGTCTACCGTCGTTTCCCCGTCACTCGGTAGGTCGTCGCAAATGGAGATGTCTGGCGCTTCGGCAGCGAGGGCGGGAGTTGCCGGCGCGAGGGCCATCGCTGCAAGGGCGGAGCTGCCCGCTATCATTCGACGGCATGTTCTGCGCAGCGGCTTCGGTCTCATCTCAGTTGCCGCCTTTCCCTGCGTTTCGGCGTCTTTTCATAATGTCAGCCACCATGTTTACAAGAAAAATGGCTAAACGGCTGTGATTGGCGGCGCGAGCGGAAGTGCTTAGAGCAGATGCGAATATGGTGACAGCACGTTAATTCGTCTCGGTGTTTTGATAAAAAGGCACGGGCACCGGTTTTGCACCGTCAGTCCTTCGTCGCTTAACCGCAAACTGGTGGAAGAACCTTCAAACGCCGGGCCGGTGGCCCATCGTCTCGCCGAGACGCACCGCTCTCTCCGCTGCCCAGTCGTCCGAAAAGGCGATCGTGTCCGGCCGGAACAGCATGACGATGGTGGAGCCGAGCAGGAATCGTCCCATCTCCTCGCCCTTGTCGAGCGTGATATTCTGGTCGGCATAAGTCCATTGCGTGATCCCGGTGGTGGGCTTTGGCTTGACGACGCCGTGCCAGACCGTTGCCATGCTGCCGACGATCGTAGCGCCGACCAGAACCATCGCGAACGGGCCATGGTCCGGCGATTCAAACACGCAGACCACCCGCTCGTTGCGCGCGAACAGGTTGGGTACGCCGCGGGCAGTGGTCGGATTGACGGAAAACAGCGAGCCTGGCACGTGGGTCATGCTTGTCAGCCGGCCGGCGCAGGGCATGTGCAAGCGATGATAGTCTTTGGGTGAGAGATAGAGGTTGGCGAAGCTGCCGTTGCGAAACGTTTCGGCCAGTGCCGGATCGCCGCCAAGCAGCTCGGTCGTGGTGAACACATGGCCCTTCGCCTGCAGGATATGGTGGTCGTCAATCGCCCCAAGCTGACTGATCGCGCCATCCACCGGGCAGGCAAAATCAGCTTTGGTGATGGGCCGCGCGCCGGCCCTGAGCGGACGGGTAAAGAAGGCGTTGAAGCTGTTGTAGCTGGCGATGTCTGGATTTTCGGCCTCGCTCATGTCGACCGCATATCTGCCAACGAACCAGCGGATCAGCCGGGTCGTCCGTACGCCTTTTTCCGCTGCCGCAATGCGGCCGGCCAGGGTTGTCAGCCACCGCTTGGGCAGCACGTACTGGGACGCGACTTTCAGACGGTCGAGCAAGGTCTAACTCGCATCAACCGGTCAATCGGCCAGTTCGACTTGCCGCACATCATAGCCCGCCTTGTTGAGATCGACGATCAGCCCTTCCAGCTGTTCGCGGTCCTTGGCCTCGCATTCGATATCGGTGATCAGGCCCTTGGCCGGCAGGTTGGTGAACACCCGCTGGTGATAGACCTCGATGATATTGACCTCATGCTCGGCGAACTGCTTGACAACATTGTAAAGCGCGCCGGGCTGGTCGCGCAGATGGAGGCGCAGGCGCGCCAGGCGGCCCGAGCGGGCGAGATCGCGCAGCAGAACGTTGGCGAGCAGGCGGGTGTCGATATTGCCGCCGCAGAGAACGAGGCCGACTTTCTCGCCGGCGAATTTTTCCTTGTTGCCGAGCAGGGCGGCGAGGCCAGCGGCGCCGGCACCCTCGACCACGGTCTTCTCGATCTGCAGCAGCAGGCTGACCGCTGCCTCGAGCTGGGCCTCGCTGACCAGCAGGATCTCGTCGACATGCTGCTTGATGATCGCGGCGGTAAATTCCGCCGGGTTCTGCACGGCGATGCCTTCGGCCAGCGTATCGCCGCCGGCGGCCATGGTCTTGCCGTTGAGCTTGGCATACATGCTGGGATAGAGAGCGGCCTGCACGCCGGTCAGCTTGATCCCCGGCTTGATGGCACTCGCCGCCGTCGCCATGCCGGAAAACAGGCCGCCGCCGCCGATCGGAATGATCAGACGGTCGAGATCGGGCACCGCTTCGAGCATCTCGATGGCCACCGTGCCCTGGCCGGCGGCCACGCGCGGGTCGTCGAAGGCGTGGATATAGGTCAGCCCGCGCTGTTCGGCGAGCAGCATGGCATGGGCATAGGCCTCGTCGTAATTGGTTCCGAAAATCACGATCTCGGCGCCGTGGCCGCGGGTCTGCTCGACCTTCACCATCGGCGTCGTGCTGGGCATGACGATGGTGGCGGGAATGCCGAGGTTGCGGGCATTATAGGCCAGGCCCTGGGCGTGATTGCCGGCGGATGCCGCGATCACGCCAGCCTTGCGCTTGCTTTCGTCCATCAGCAGCAGCGCATTCAGCGCGCCGCGTTCCTTGTAGGCCGCGGTGAATTGCAGGTTCTCGAACTTCAGAAACACCTCGGCGCCGCTCAGTTCGGAAAGCGTGATGCTCTTCAGCGTCGGCGTATGGACGACCCGGCCCCTGATCCGGTCGTGGGCGGCTTTCACATCATCAAAAGCGAGCGATGGGCGAACTATGGTCTGAGTGTCATTCATATGGGCAGTGCCCCTAACGCATCTGGTCATCGAGGGAAACAATGATTATGGCCATTGTACAAGGCGGGGAAAGATATGACGGAAATAGCATTTATCGGGATCGGCGTGATGGGCGGACCCATGGCGGGCCATCTGGCCGCGGCGGGGCACAGTCTGACCGTGTACAACCGCACGCGGGCCAAGGCAGAGGCGTGGGTGGCCAAACATGGCGGCACCGTCGCCGACGATCCTGCGGCAGCGGCGCGCGACAAGCAGATCGTGATCAGCTGCGTCGGCAATGACGATGATCTGGCGGCGGTCACCATGGGCCGCGACGGTGCCTTCTCGACCATGGCCTCGGGTGCGCTGTTCATCGACCATACGACGGTGTCGGCGCGGATCGCCCGGCAGCTGTCTGTGGAAGCGGAGGGACGGGGCATCCATGTCGTCGACGCTCCGGTCTCGGGCGGACAGGCCGGCGCCGAAAAGGGCGCCCTGTCGATCATGTGTGGCGGCAGCGACGAAGCCTTTGCCGCGGCCGAGCTGATCATGTCGGCCTATGCCGCGCGGATCGTCCACGTCGGCCGGACCGGTGCCGGGCAGACCACCAAGATGTGCAACCAGATCGCGATCGCAGGCGTGCTGGAAGGCCTGTCGGAAGCGTTGCGCTTTGCCCAGGCCAGCCGGCTTGATCTCGACAAGGTGCACCAGGCCATTTCTGGAGGCGCGGCGCAGAGCTGGCAGATGGACAACCGCTGGGCGACGATGGCCAGGGACGAGTTTGATTTCGGCTTCGCGGTCGACTGGATGCGTAAGGACCTCGGGCTGGCGATCGAGGAAGCGCGGACCAATGGTGCGACGATTCCGGTGGCGGCCCTGGTCGATCAATTCTATGCCGAGGTGCAGGCCGCGGGCGGCGGCCGCAATGACACCAGTTCGCTAGTGTCCCGCCTTCCGAAAAGAAAATAGACAGGACCAGTTGATATGAGCGGATGGCTGAAAAAATATGGCTTGGGCCTATGTGCAGGGGTCGCCGCTTGCGTGCTGGTGCCGGCCGCGGCCCATGCCGACGGCCTGATCGAGAATGTCAACGGCATGACGCTCGATGCCGATGGCAAGGTCATCCGCTTTACCGGCATGGTCATTGATGACGAGGGCCGGGTCAAGGAGCTGCTCGATCGCCGCGACAAGCGGCCGAAGGATATGGATTTTCAGTTTGACGGAAAAGGCAGATCGCTGATCCCGGGCTTTTTCGATGCGCACGGGCATGTCATGGACATGGGCTTTGGCGCGCTGACACTGGATCTTTCGGACACGCAATCGCTGGCGGAAGCGCTCGCCAAGATCGCCCGCTATGCAGCGGACAACCCCAACCGGCAGTGGATCCTGGGTGGCGGCTGGAACCAGGAAACCTGGGGTCTCGGCCGCTATCCGACCGCTGCCGAGCTCGATGCGGTGGTTGGCGATCGTCCGGTCTTTCTCAACCGGGTCGACGGCCATGCCGCGTGGGCCAACGGCGCGGCGATGAAGGCCGCGGGGATCACCGCTGCGTCCAAATCGCCAAGCGGCGGCAATATCATCAAGGCGGCGGGCCAGCCTTCCGGAATATTCGTCGACACCGCGATGAGCCTGTTCGGCGACGTCATTCCGGCTCCGCGACCGGTGGAACGCGATCTGGCGCTGGGCAAGGCGCAGGACATATTGCTGGCCAACGGCGTGACCTCGATCGCCGACATGGGCACGACGATGCAGGACTGGCAGAGCTTTCGCCGCGCGGGGGACAAGGGGCAGCTGAACATCCGGATCATTTCCTATGCCTCGGGCATAGAGGAGATGATCGGCATTGCCGGGCCCGGCCCGTCTCCCTGGCTCTATGACGACCATCTCAGGCTGGCCGGAGTGAAGCTTTATGTCGACGGCGCTCTGGGGTCGCGCGGTGCGCTGCTGAAACAGCCCTATGCCGACATGGCGAACGAGAGCGGCCTGGCGATGCTGAGCCCGGCGCAGCTCAAGAACAAGATGAGCCGCGCGGCGATGGACGGGTTCCAGACCGCGGTTCACGCGATCGGCGACAAGGCCAATGACGAGGTCCTCTCGGCGATCGAGGAATTGCGCGAAACCTACAAGGGCGACCGGCGCTGGCGGATCGAGCACGCGCAGATCATCGACCCGGTCGACATCCCTCGGTTCAGCGCGACCGGGACCATCGCCTCGGTGCAGCCGGTGCACCAGACCTCGGACCGGCTGATGGCGGAAGTGCGACTGGGGGCAGGGCGTCTCGCCGGGGCCTATGCCTGGAAGTCGCTGCTCGATTCCGGCGCGCGTCTCGCCTTCGGGACCGACGTTCCGGTCGAATCGTCCAATCCCTTTGCCGGTCTCGCCGCGGCGATGACCCGCGAAGACGCGGCCGGGCAGCCGTTCGGCGGCTGGATGCCGGCGCAGCGGCTGGGCCGCGAACAGGCGTGGCAGGCCTATACCAATGGCGCCGCCTTCGCTGCTTTCGCCGAGGACCGGCTCGGTAGCCTCGAGCCGGGCAAACACGCCGATTTCCTGATCATCGACCAGGACATATTGCTCGCCACACCGGATCAGATCCGCGCGCTGCAGGTCCGGGAGACATGGATCGGCGGCAAGCCGGTGTTTGTGCGGAAACCGTGATTCCGGCTTAAGTGGTTTTAAATCAAGCCAAGTTGGGACCAAGGCGAGCGATTGGCAGTTGTGACGAATCGCAAAATAAGCTAAAGACTGTCTCCAGGAGGGCGGTCTAAAAGATCCTCCATCAAGGAAAACAAATGGGGCGCATGGTGGTTCAGTTTCGTGGATCGCTACTATTTGTCTGGTATTAATTGGAGCATTATTATGAAATTTGGAAAACTGGCAGCTGGCATTGCAGCCGTATCCCTGGTTGCGGCACCCGTCGCGGCCCAGGCTACTGGCAGCCTCGCGCCGGCGGTAGAGCGCGTTGGTGCAGCATCTGCATCTTCGGAAAAGCTTGAAGGCGGCAACGGCATCCTGATCGGTGTCCTCGCGGCTGCTGCGGTGATCGCCGGCATCATCATCATCGCCGATGATGATGATCCAACAAGCCCCTGAGCTTCACAAACATACAGGAAAACGGGGCGCGATTATCGCCCCGTTTTTTTTGCGCGCCGCCACCGCCATGGTGAATTTATGTGGTAAATCGCCTTTTCATTTCTCCCGCCGCGCTGCATATTGTCATGGTCGATTCTCGCGACTGTAACAAAAGGCCGGCTTTGTGACTGCACCCGTTCGCTTCCCGCGATTCTTTGTGACCAATCCCAGCCCGTGCCCCTATCTGCCCGGCAAAAGCGAACGCAAGGTTTTCACCGAACTGAACGGCGCCCACACCGACGAGCTCAACGATGCGCTTGGCCGGATCGGCTTCCGCCGCAGCCAGAATGTCGCCTATCGTCCCAGCTGCCTCGACTGCAAGGCCTGCGTCTCGGTCCGTGTGCTGACCGACGAGTTCCGGCCAAGCACCACCCAGCGCAAGCTGATCCGCCGCAACCGCGATCTGGTCGTCGAGACCTGCGAGCCCTGGGCCACCGACGAGCAATATCAGCTGCTCCAGAAATATCTCGCCAAGCGCCACCCCGGCGGCGGCATGGCCGAGATGGACGAGATGGACTATTCCGACATGGTCGAGCAGTCGCCGGTCAAGAGCTTCATCATCGAATATCGCGAGCCGACCGATGACGGCAGCAAGGGCCGTCTGGTCGGGGCCTGCCTGACAGACCAGCAGGGTGACGGCCTGTCGATGATCTACAGCTTCTTCGACGCCGAACATGAAGAGCGCGCCGGCCTGGGCAACTATATCATCATGGACCATATCCTGCGCGCCAAGACCGCAGGGCTGCCTTATGTCTATCTCGGCTACTGGGTCGATGGCTCGCCGCAGATGGAATACAAGATCCGCTACCGCCCGCTGGAAAGGCTGACCCCCGATGGCTGGCAGCGCTTCGATCCCGCCGAACTGCTCCGGCGCCAGGGCGCACGCTGATCCGGCCACCTGGCGACGAGCGCCGTCCGCTCGCCTCCCACCCATGAAAAAGCCTGCCGACCCGGAAAGGGGACTGCAGGCTTTTTGTAGCGGAGATCGCGCGGATCAGTCGTACAGGCAGCGTGCCTGCTGGCATCCCTTGAGCGGAACCGCCTTTGAAGCAGGCTTCCAGACCTTTTTCGAGGCCGGCTTGCGGTAGGCTGGCTTGCTGTAGATCACCTCTTCCTCGACATAGGTCGTGGTCGTCGTGGTGGTGACCGGCGCCGACTGCACGACGATCGTGGTGACCATCGGCTGCTGCACCTGCGGATAATAATAGCCCGGCGTATAATAGCCGCTCCAGCCGCTGGGATAGGTGGGATAGCCCTGCGGGGCTGGCGGCTGGTGATGCTGGACCGGCGGACGCGCGGGATAATGTCCCGCCTGCTGCCCGTCATAGCCATATTTCTTAAGCAGATGGCGGCAGCGGTCCGTGCCCTGCTCGATCGCAGCGCCCGCGACCGCGCCGAGGCCGCCACCGATCAGCGATCCGGCCAGTCGGTTGCCCCTGCCGGCGATCCGGTTGCCGGCGAATGCGCCGACTGCGCCGCCGACAATCGCCCCGCCGATACCGCTGCTTTCCTTGCACCGTTCCAGATAGGCCAGTTCTTCGGCACGTTCGCGGTCCGCTTCGTCATAGCCCGGATAGCCCCGGTCGGGACCACGCCACGCATTCGCTTCGCCGCATCCGCGCGGATCAAAGCGGGGATCGACCCGGCAGTCCGACCGTGCGTCGGCACCGGCGCTCCAGTGCGGCGCCATCGAACCCTCGCCGATGAAGGTGCCGGCATATTCGCCTTCATAGACGCGGCCGTCGGCGTCGCGGTAGGTGCCCTGCCATTCGCCCTGATAGCTGCCGTCCTCGCGATAGGCACCGTTCCAGTCGCCCTGGTAGGTGGAACGGTCGTCGCCATAATATGGTGGCGTCGCGACCACGCGGTCATCGCCGACGAACACGCCGGGATCATATGTCGCCTGTCCGGCACGATAGCCGTCGCTATAGCCCTGGTTATAGCGGTCCCAGTCGACATTGTAGCGGGCGTCCTGGACCACGCCGTAGCGGTCGGTCAGTACGGCATCGTCATAATAGCGCGACCAGCCATAGCCGGCGCTCGGCTGGCTGAGCCCGTAATAGCCGAAGTTGCCGATGAAATAGCTGGGCTGGATATAGGTGCGGGGCAGGCGAAAGCCGCGATGCGGCCGGTTATAGCCCTTGTCATAGCCGATCTTCCCGCGACGGACATAGCTGCCGCCAGGAAAATGGCCCTTCATCGGACGGGCGCCGCCCATATGCTTCATCTGGCGCATGTTGCCCATTTGCTTCATCTGGTGCATGCCGCCCATATTCTTCATCGGCCGCATGGATCCGGGCCGCGGAGCGCTCGCTGCGCCTCTGGCCTCTCCCGCCAGCGCGGTAGGGAACGCGAAACTCAGGTCGATTGCCGCATTGCCGGAAGCCGGAACAGCCGAGTCGAGAGCGGCGATTGCCGAGCCCGGGGCCATTGCCAAAACAGCCGCAACGCCAGTGTATAAAAGGGTCTTCATGGTTAACAACTCCCTGGTTTCAGGCCTGCACCAAGCAGGCCCGAGCGAAATCTGGTTAACGAATATTTAACAGTTTTCGCAGGGTTTGACCATTAGCAGCTTGTAAAATAGAGTAGATTTGCCGGCCTGTCTCGAAATGGGGCAGGTTGGTTTACCGTGCGTTAACCAAGACTGTCCGAAATCGCCGCGACCAGACGGCACAAACCCGCTTCATCCTCGGCGCGAAAGCGGTCGGGCAGGGGGCTGTCGAGGTCGAGAACCGCGATTACCCGACCCTGGCTGATGATCGGAATCACCAGTTCGCTGCGGCTTTCGGCATCACAGGCGATATGCCCCGGGAAGGCGTGGACATCGGCCACGCGCTGCACCGCTGCCGTCGCCGCAGCGGTTCCGCACACGCCCGCCCCGATGGCAATCCGGATGCAGGCGGTCTTGCCCTGGAAGGGGCCCAGTACCAGCTCGTCGTCGACGACCCGGTAGAAGCCCGCCCAGTTGATGTCGGGCACATATTGCCAGATCAGCGCGGCGATATTGGCCATGTTGGCAATCGCATCCGGCTCGCCGTCGACCAGGGCGGCAGCGGACGAAGCGAGCTCTGCATAAAAGCCGTCCACGGGCTGGTTGCTGTCAATCGTCACGTCCAGCATGGCTAGGGCTCCTGTCGCTCGGGCATTGCGTCGGTCCCGGGTTTGCTGGCCGGATCATATTTTGCGAACCAGCCCATGATATTGTCGACCTTGGCAATCAGCTGGCTCGGCCTCCGGGCGATCAGATGCGATGCACCCGGCACCCTGACCAGAACGGTATCGACATTCTGCACCTTCAGCGCAGTGTAGAACTGTTCCGCCTCCCACGCCGGCGTCCTGAAGTCGGATTCGCCGACCATGACCATTGTCGGCGTGGTGACATTGTTGACGATCGAAAGCGGGGATCGCCGCCAATATTCCTGGGGTTGCTCCCATGGCTGGGCGCGAAACCAGTGGCGACTGACGAAGCGGGCAATGTCGCCGGCCAGCGCCATGCTGGTCCAGTTGATCACCGGCTTGACTGTCGCGGCGGCAGCAAAGCGGTTGGTCTTGCCGACCGCCCATGCCGTGAGGACGCCGCCACCGGAGCCGCCGGTGATGAACAGCCGGTCCTTGCTGACATAATTTTTGGCCAGCAAGGCATCGACTACGCTCATCAGGTCGTCATGGTCGTTGCCCGGATAATCCAGCTCGATCAGCTGGGTAAATTCTTCGCCATAGCCCGTCGACCCGCGCGGATTGGCATAGACCGTGACATAGCCTTCCGCCGCATAGCGCTGGATTTCCGCGGCGAAATAGGGACCGTACATGGTGTTCGGGCCGCCATGAATCTCCAGAATCATCGGAAAGCTTCCGTCCGGGCGAAAATTCGGCGGCAAGGCCACCCAGGCTTCGATTTCACGGCCGTCGTGGCTCGACGTGACCTTGATCTCCTCGATCCTGGCCAGGTCAATCCGGCCCAGCGCGTCCTCGTTCAGGCGGGTCATCTGGCGACCGTCGCCGCCACCGCGGATCATCGCGACCTCGGCAGGCCGGTTGCTGCTGCCCTTGGTATAGGCAATCAGCGGAGCGGAGCCGCCCGCCCTGGCGGCAACCGAAAAGCTGCCGGAGGCATAGGGCCGGCCCAGCGATGTACCGCCAATATCGCTGGCCAGTTCACGGACCTTGCCGGACAGGTCGATGGACACAAGCGTCAGCAGGCCATCGACCTCGGTCTGGCCGATCAGCCCCCGGCCATCGGGCCGCCAGGCGATCGCATCGATCGACCGGGGATAGGCGGCGGTAAGATTCTGCACCGACGTTCCGTCGGGCGCCATGACATAGACATGGGTTTGCTGATAGGCCTTGAGCTGGTCATCATAGCCGAGATAGGCGATGCGCGAACCGTTGGGCGACACCACCGGGGCATAATCCGGGCCGTCGCGCTGGGTGAGCGGGGTCAGGGTGTCGCTGGCCAGGTCTACGCGATAAATCTCGCTCTCGATCGGATCCAGGTTGGCGTCCTCCGCCTCGTTGCCGGTCACCAGCAGAGCGTTGTTGCCGAGCCATTGCGG
This sequence comes from Parasphingorhabdus sp., assembly GCF_036964565.1. Classification (GTDB taxonomy): domain Bacteria; phylum Pseudomonadota; class Alphaproteobacteria; order Sphingomonadales; family Sphingomonadaceae; genus Parasphingorhabdus. Next base: position 320,254 of record NZ_JBALTN010000005.1, read on the forward strand.
GCTGTCATAGCCATTCTTGCCGAAGGTCACCTGGCGCGGCGTACCACCTTCCGCGCTGAGCGTGAAAATCTGGGTCTTGCCCTTTGGCAGATAGCCGGCGCCGTCAAAGCGGAACACGAGATCATCGACAATCCGTACGGGCTTCGCCCAGTCCGCCCCTTCTGGGCTTTTCGGCGGGTTCGCAAAGCTGGCGCGTTCGTTGGGGACCAGCATCGAAAAGGCGATGGTCTTGCCGTCGGGCGACCAGACCGGCGCGCCGGGACCCTCTTCCAGCTGCGCGAGGGAAAAGCTTTCGCCGCTGTCCTGATAGCGCACCCGCAATTCCGGCTTGCCGTTGCCGGATGTCAGGTAGACGAGGCGATCCCCTTCAGGTGACCAGCGGACGGACGAGCTGCTGCCCTGACCGCTGATCAGCGGCCGATGGCTGCCGGACCGGGTATCGATCGTCCACAGGTCGCTGGCCACCTGGTCCTTGAACCGGTCCATTGACTTGCGGGCATAGACGATGGTCGAACCATCGGGCGAGATTTGCGGATCCTCGGCATATTCAAGGTCGAACACGCGTTCGGCGGTAAACTTGCGGGCGTCCTCGGCCGGCTGGGCCATCGCCGTGGTTGCCAGCAGGGGCAGGCAGCCCAGGGCCAGCACATAGCGCTTTTTCATGTAAATTCCCTTTTGCTATCAGCGTTTCCCTTATGGGCAATATGGCCGCTTTGCCAATAGCAAAGCTCTCCCGCCACGGCGCCGCGCACTCAGTCGAGCGTTGGCTTGCCCCGCGTCTTCTTGATGGTTGCTTTCTTCTTCTTGCTGTCCACCCGCCGCGCCTTTGCCGCGCGGCTCGGCCTCGTCTTGATCCTGCGCGCGTCGCGCTGATGGGCCTCTTCGATCATTTCGTTCAGCCGCCGTCGGGCCTCCTCCCGATTGGCTTCCCGTGTGCGATAGGCGCGCACCGTGAAAACAAGTTCGCCGCTGCTGGTCATTTTGCGTCCCGCCAGAACCCTGAGCTTGCGAAACGCGTATGGCTGCAGTCCCAGCGCATAGACGTCGACGCGCATCTGGACCGCAGTGGCCACCTTGTTGACATTCTGGCCCCCGGGACCGCTTGCGGCCAGAAATGTCTCGGTGATCGCGCTTTCGGGTATCTCGGGCATGCACCCTGTCTAGCGCGGCGCGCCGATGCACGACAGGTTGTTGTTAACGAAGCTTGCGATTTGTTCACTTCGCCGCACGGGATTGATGCCATTTTGCCACGAAATCGCATCGAGAAGCCGTCGAAACAGCCTCATTTGGGGACAGCAGACCGAAAAAGTTAATTTTTTTTTGGAGGAGTCCGGGAGTCCTGAAACGACTCAATTCTGCGGGTTACAGACTCATTTCATCGCCCGCGACTCGTGCTGAATCCTGCCTTAGCAAAAAATTAACCTTTTACGTTCATTAATCTTATGGTTAATAAATAGTCCATCGGGTCGGCGCAGGGATCGATCCGCGGGTGAGTAAATTAAAAAAGGGGCTGCCTGATGCGCGTGCTGCTGATTGAAGATGAACCTACGACCGCAAAAGCCATCGAGCTGATGCTGACGACCGAAGGGTTCAACGTATACACCACCGATCTGGGCGAAGAGGGTCTCGATCTCGGCAAGCTCTATGATTATGACATCATATTGCTCGACCTGAACCTGCCGGACATGCACGGCTATGATGTTCTCAAGAAGCTCCGGGTCGCGAAGGTGCAGACCCCGGTGCTCATTCTTTCCGGTATCAGCGAAATGGACAGCAAGGTGCGTTCCTTCGGCTTCGGTGCCGACGACTATGTCACCAAGCCTTTTCACCGCGACGAACTGGTGGCCCGCATTCATGCGGTTGTACGCCGTTCCAAGGGCCATTCGCAGAGCGTGATCCGCACCGGCAAGCTGGCCGTCAACCTGGATGCAAAGACGGTCGAGGTCGACGGCAACCGGGTGCATCTGACGGGCAAGGAATATGCCATGCTCGAGCTGCTATCCCTGCGCAAGGGAACGACCCTGACGAAGGAAATGTTCCTCAACCATCTGTACGGCGGCATGGACGAGCCCGAACTGAAGATCATCGACGTGTTTATCTGCAAGTTGCGGAAAAAACTGGCCCTTGCCTGCGGTGGCGAAAATTACATCGAAACCGTGTGGGGTCGCGGATATGTTTTGCGCGATATGGAAGAAGAAAACGGTCCAACCGCGCAGGTTGCCTGATAGAGTTTACTACCCAGAAGTGGTCTGTTGGTCAGACAGGAAAATGGCGGGACCCGTTGGTCCCGCCTTTTTTCATGGGGCGGTGTCGAGATACCAGCGTTCCGATCCCTGCAGGGCCAGCGCGGTCAGCTTGTTGGAATGATAGGCGCCGGTGTCGATGCCGATCCGGTTGCCGGCCTCGACAACCTCGTCGCTGATCGTATGTCCGTAGACGATGACCTTTTCGTGGGCATCCTCAGCCGCGAGAAAATCGTCGCGGATCCAGCGCAGGTCCTTGGTTCGCTGCTGGTCCAGGGCGACGCCGGGGCGAACGCCGGCATGGACAAAGGCATAGTCGCCGATGATGATCTTGTCCTCGAACCCGGCGACAAAATCGACATGATGCCTGGGAAACAGTGCGGGAATCCGTTGCGCAAGCTGGGCGATGTCGAGTTCGATATATTCCTTGAGGCTGATGTCATAGCTCAGGATCGTCTCACGTCCGCCAATGCGGTTGAAAAACCGCACGGATTTTTCGTCGCCGGTCGCGGCGGCCAGGTAAACCTCCTCGTGATTGCCCATCAGGAAGCGGACATTGCCCAGCTCTGCCTTCAACTGCATCGCCGTATCGAGCACCCCGGCGCTGTCCGGGCCGCGATCGACCAGGTCGCCGAGAAAGATGATCTCGCTCTCGACCTTGTCGCGCGCGCCGTCATCCTCGATGATTTTCTCGATCAGTTGCAGCAGCAGGTCATTGCGGCCGTGCACATCACCGATCGCGTAGACCCGCCGTCCTTCGGGGACGGTGGCATTCTCGATCGGTCTGGCAGGCTTTTTTCTGCGTAACAGTGAATTCAGCATAGGGCCTGTATTTGTGTCCTTTTCAGCGAGTTTCAAGGGCCTGGATCAGGCTCTCTTCCCGTCGAATCATAAAGCTGTAACCATCTGAATGATTGCTGAAAGGTTCAACTTTCCGCGACAAAGCTCAGGCCCGCCTTGTCTTCCAGACGCTCGACCAGCTTTTTACCCATTAAAGCGCCCGGTGTCCATAGCCCGCCACCCTTGGAGACCGGGTCTTGGGCGAGGCAGAGCGCCGCTTCGGCGATCATTTTTGAGGTGGAGCCATAGCCGGGATCCCTGTCGCCCTTGACCGACAGGCTTGCCGTTTCGCCATCCGCCGTTTCGCCGATGAAGACGATGTCATAATGGCCGTTGTCGCGCTGCTCCTTGGTCGGGCCTTCGCCGGGCTTGGGCGCGTCGCTGCCGCCGAAAGGATTGGCCTTTGCCACCATTTCCGCCGCCTGCTTGCCCAGGTCGCCCGGGCTGGTCACGACCATTTCGTCATATTGGAAGTCTTCGCCGAACGGGAAGTCGAGCAGGAAGTTGGTCCGGTGCACATTCTTCGTGTTGATCGGCGCCATGATGAACGGCGCGACCCAGCTGTCGATGGTCTTGTCATATTTCGGGATCAGCATGTTGGGCTGGTCGGGTCCCTTGAAGCCGGGGGTCAGGCCGAAGCTGCTGCCGAGGATCTTGACCAGGCCGGGGTTCTTCGCCAGCGCCTTCATGGTGGCGCCGAGGCTCGCGGCGGTGCCGCCGGAGAATGTCCCCTCCATTGCGCGCACCCGGCCGCGCACGCGGACGGCGGGCTTGCCGAAGCGCTTGCTCATTTCCTGCTGCAGCATCAGCACCCCCAGATCGAAGGGGATAGAGTCAAAACCGCATGAAAAACAGATCTGTGCGGCCGATTCTTCGGCCGCTTTCTGATGCTCGTCGATCATCGCGCGCATCCATCCCGGCTCCCCGCAAAGGTCGACATAATGGGTCCCGTGCCGGACGCAGGCCGCAACGACTTCGTCGCCGTACAGCTGGTAGGGCCCGACCGTCGTCAGCACCACCTTCGTGCGGCTCGCCATCATGTCGATCGAGGCCGGGTCATCGGAATCCGCAACCACCAGCGGCGTGTCCTTCGGCGCGCCGATCAGATCCCGCACTTCCTCGAGCTTGTCCAGGTTGCGCCCGGCCATCGCCCAGTTGGGGGCCTTGGCCGACACGCCATATTGCTCCGCCATATATTCGGCGACGAGCCGGCCGGTATAGCCGGTCGCGCCATAGATGATGACGTCAAATTCGGGGTTCTGGGCGCTCATATCGTTCTTCCTTCATAACTTCTGCGCGCCCTTCCGCCTTGGCGGCGCGCAGCTCTGCCTTGTTGGTTTCGCGGTCGGCCTTGCGGCGGGCCCGCAAGCTGTCAAAACTATAGGCCATGTTGCTATAGGCAAACAGCACCAGCAACCCGCCAGCGATCGCGACATTCTTCATCGCCATCTGCATCTGCAGCGGATCACGGAAATCGCCGTGAAAAAATAAAATCGTCACCAGTGTAAAGCCGGCAAAGGCTATCGCCAAAGGCCGAGTGAACAGTCCGACCAGCAAAAGCAGTCCGCCGACCAGTTCGAAGGAGGCCGTCGCTATCGCCAGACGGCTCGGCAGGCCGTTGGCGTCAATATAGGCGTCGGTGCCCGGGATATCCATGAACTTGCTGGCACCGGCGCCGATGAATAGCGACGCGATCATGACCCGTCCTACAAATGCAACCACTGCCGCGATCCACCGCATGTCCTGTCTCCTCTAATGTCGAGGCAGTATGACCGAGTGGCTGGCGGCTGTCACATCTTTTCGCCCCGGAGTCTAAAGCTTGGGCAATGTCACACCCTGTTGGCGCATATATTTGCCCGCACGGTCGGCGTAGCTGGTCTCGCAGGGTTCGTTGCCCTTGAGAAAGAGGAACTGGCATGCCCCCTCATTGGCGTAGATTTTTGCGGGCAGGGGACTGGTATTGGAAAATTCCAGCGTCACATGTCCCTCCCATTCCGGCTCCAGGGGCGTGACATTCACGATGATCCCGCAGCGCGCATAGGTGGACTTGCCGAGGCAGATAACCAACACGTCTCGCGGGATGCGGAAATATTCCACCGTGCGGGCCAAGGCAAAGCTGTTGGGCGGAATGATGCAGCAGTCGGTTTTCCGGTCCACGAAGCTGTTTTCGGCGAAGTTCTTGGGATCGACAATCGCGTTGTCGACATTGGTAAATATCTTGAACTCATCCGATACACGCGCGTCATATCCGTACGAGGACAGGCCGTAGCTGATGCTGCCCTCGCGCTTCTGGCCCTCGACAAACGGCTCGATCATGCCGGAATGCTTGGCTTCATTGCGGATCCAACGGTCGGATAAAATGCTCATGGGAATTTCCTGCTGATGATCATGGTCGCACTACGTTCCAGTTGATCGGGCCGTCAACCCCGCTGATGCGCCGCATGTCCGAGGCGCGCCACATCACCCAGGGCTTGGTCGCATAATCGGGCGGGAAAAAATTGGCTTCGAGCCAGAAGGTCCGATCCATGCCGCTGCTGATATTGTACATTTCCTCGAAATCACGCGACACCGCGATGATCGCCCGCTTTCCGCTGTGCGACTCGATCTGGTTCAGAAAGGTGTTCAGCTCGCTGAGAACCAGGGCCCGCCCGGGTCGTTCACCGCATCCATGGTCGAACGCCAGCCGGACGGCAGGCGGCAGCATGTTTTCCGCCCGCGGAACGGTCGTGACAAATATCGTCGCCTGATCGGTGGCCAGGCGGCACAGGGAATAATTGTGGAGCGCGCCATATCTGATTCCGGCCTCCCGCGCGCCGCTGACATTTGCCGCAAAATTGGCATCTCTCGTCTCTGCGCCGCGGGTGGCCTGGATATAGGCAAAGTCCACGCCGGTGGCACCAGCAACATGCCAGCCAATATTTCCGCTCGTTTCATCGACGGAAATTCCCTGCACCGGATATTGGTCGCGGGAAGGCGCCCAGCTGACCGCGATATTGTGCAGGACAAATGCAATCACCAGAAGCACCACCGCAACAACGGCGATACTGAAAACAGTTTTTCTCATGTCTCGATTGGCCACCCTGTGTCCCTGATACGCAGCGGAAGAATCATTCAGTTTTTGATATGCAAAACGCAGATCAAAGTGAAGAGCCGCCGAGCGGTCTTGAAGTCGACGTCGATCTTGCCCTCCAGCCGTTCGACCAGCAGCTCGGCGCCCTGATCGTGGACGCCACGCCGCGCCATGTCGATCGTTTCAATCTCGGCGGCACTGGCCTTGCGGATCGCCTGATAATAGCTGTCACAGATCGCAAAATAGTCTCTGATCGGTCGCCGAAACCGACCCAGGGCCAGGATCAACGTCTCGAGCGGTTCGCCATTTTCGCGGCCAATCGAGATCACCAGTCGCCCTTCCTGGACACTCAGCCGCAGCTGATAGGGGCCGGCATAGGCATCGGGGTGCGATTTCAGGGGTTTGAAGTAATTCTCTTCGATCAGGTCGAAGATAGCAATGCGCCGCTCCTGCTCGATATCGGCGTTGCGCCACAGGATCGTGGTTTCATCCAGTTCAACAGATATGATGCGCGGATCAGCCATTGCGCCCTGTTGCCGGAGCGCCCGTCTCAGGACAAGGCTTTTTGCAGTGCATTGGGCAACAGCAAGTTGTCCACAGGACTGTCCCCGGACCCGTCGCAAAAAATTCATGCGGCCCCTTGCCCTGAATCGATTCAGGGTGGATGAAGAGCCATGGTCGAATTGATGCGTTTCCGGAATGACGAAAGTGATGAGCAGCGCCTGCCGCGCAATGTCGAGGCAGAGGCGACGTTTCTCGGCGCGCTGCTGATCGACAACCGGGTCGCCGAGGATGTCCAGATCCGGTTGCGGCCAGAGCATTTCTACGAACCGCTGCACGGGCGCATTTACGAGCAGGCACTGAAACTGCTCGACAAGAACATGGTGGTCACCCCGGTGACGCTGAAGCCCTATTTCGAGTCCGACGAGGCGATGAAGGCGCTGGGCGGCCCGTCCTATCTCGCCAAATTGACGGGTGACGGGGCCGGCCTGATCGGCGCCCGCGATTTTGCCAATCAGATTTACGATCTGGCGCTGCTGCGCGAGCTGGTCAGCGTCGGGCGGACACTCGTCGAAAACGCGCTCGATACCAGTGAGACGGTCGATCCGAAGGAGCAGATCGAGGAAGCGGAAACCGCGCTGTACCGGGTGTCGGAAGGCGAGGCGCAGGAAGGAGGCGTGCGATCCTTCCTGCAGGCGTCCACCGAAGCGCTGAACAATGTCGAGCGCGCCTTCAACAGCGGCGGCAAGGTTTCGGGGATTACCACCGGCCTCACCGACGTGAACGCCAAAATGGGCGGCCTGCACAAGAGCGATCTGCTCATCCTGGCCGGCCGGCCCGGCATGGGCAAGACATCGCTTGCCACGAATATCGCCTTCAACGCCGCCAATCGCTTTCGCCGTGACATGGAGGACGGAATCGCTCCGGAAGATTCGCTCGGCGCCCGGACCGCTTTTTTCAGTCTCGAAATGTCGGCCGACCAGCTGGCGACGAGAATCCTGTCGGAACAGGCCGAGATCAGTTCGGAAAAACTGCGCATGGGCGCGATCAGCCGGGACGACATGCACCGGCTGGCCATGGCCTCAAGGGAGCTGCAGGATCTGCCGCTGTTCATCGACGACACGCCGGCGCTGACCATTGCGGCGCTGCGCACGCGCGCACGGCGGCTGCAGCGGCGCCAGGGGATCGGGCTGATCGTGGTCGACTATCTGCAGCTTCTGCAGGGTTCGGGCCGGGCGAACGACAACCGGGTCAATGAAATTTCGGAAATCAGCCGTGGCTTGAAGACGCTGGCCAAGGAGCTGCAGGTGCCGGTGATGGCGCTTTCGCAGCTGAGCCGGGCAGTCGAAAGCCGCGAGGACAAGCGGCCGCAATTGTCCGATCTCCGCGAATCCGGTTCGATCGAGCAGGATGCGGATATCGTCATGTTCATTTTCCGCGACGAATATTATCATCTCGCGATCAAGCCGGATGAGCCGGACGGCAATTCGACGCCGGAACAGATTGCCAAATATTCCGCCTGGGAAACCGATCACCAGAGCAAGGTCAACAAGGCGACGGTGATCGTGGCCAAGAATCGTCAGGGTTCGACGGGCAATATCAACCTCAGCTTCATCAGCGAGTTCACCAAATTCGGTGATCTGGCCTATGGTGACGGGCCGGAGGAATATTAGGGCAATCCGGACGGATCGGCATTCCGTCGCCTCGGCCTAAAGACACGCAGGCATGTGCCTGAAGGCTCAAGGGCTTGCAGCAGGGGAAGCGACGATGAGTGTTTGGATACGCGTCCCGGTCTTGCTGGCCGTTTTTCTGTTTCTCTTTCTCGGCATTGCGATCGGTGTCGATATCTGGCAATTTCGCAACGGCAGCGAGGCAGGTGTCGCCGAGATATTGTCGTTGCGCAAGGAAAGCCGGAGCACCGAAGATGCAAGCGACCGGTCCTTCACCATCATTTCCTACTATCCGACGATCCGCTATACGACCGCTCAGGGGCGCTATTTCGAGGCGGAATTGGCTGACAGTCTGGATGAACCGCTGCCCGCTGTCGGTCAGGACATCGCCATCCGTTACATTGCTGGCCCGCGCGCCCAGGTCCGTCTTGACCGAGGTCCAGTCCGCGACTGGCTGGTAGCGGGATTGATGTTTCTGGTAAGCCTGATATTCCTGATCGTCGCGCTGATATTCACGCGGCGCGATATTCCCGAGATTTGACCGGCGCCGACCGAAGGGGAAGGATTTCCGCTGCCTAGAAGATCGGGTCGTTCACGCCATTGTCATCGCCGCTCGTCACGGGGGTCACGTCCTCGTGGATGCCGCATTCGGATTTGTCCCAGCCGCGCCAGCGACCGGCCCGCGGATCCTCGCCCGGCAGCACCTTCGACGTGCAGGGAGCGCATCCGACAGACAGATAGCCTTCGGCTTCCAGCGGATGCCGGGGCAGGGCATGTTCTTCGAAATAGGCTTCGAGATCATCCTTGATCCAGTCTCCAAGCGGATTGATCTTCAGTCTGCCGTCGTCAATTTCGAACCGCGGAATATTGTTGCGGGTCACCGATTGAAAGGCCTTGCGACCCGAAATCCAGCTGTTGAGGCCTGCCTTGGCACGCGCCAGCGGCTCCACCTTGCGGATCTCGCAGCAACCGTCCGGATCATAGGACCAGCGCAGGCCGTTGGCGTCTTTTTCCGCCAGGACCGTCGCATCGGGTGCGACGATATTGCTGTTCTTTATTCCCAGCGTACGGATCAGCGTGTCCCGATATTCCAGCGTTTCCGGAAACATCTTGAGCGTGTCGACGAAGGTCACCGGAATGGTCGGATCAACCGCCGCCACGAGATGGAGAAGGACGGCGCTCTCGGTTCCGAACGAGGACACGACCGCGACTTCTCCGAGCTGGCGCTCGTCAAACAGCGTTTTCAGCATGGTCGTTGTGTCAACGCCTTCGAACCGCTGGTTCAGTGCATCGGCGTCGGCCTGGGTAAAGTCCGGACGAACATCGATCGTGTCGACCTTGCGTGCTGCTTCACCCATGACGATGCCTCCAGATTGGCGTGCGCTGATCGGAGGTAGCCTGATAGACATGCTCGTAGCGGTTCAGTGCCGTTTCCATGTCGTCGGGATCAATCGGTGAATCGGGAGCGAAGGCATCAAAGCCGCAGCGGCGCATATAGGCGAGCTGGTCGACGAGTACATCGCCGCTCGCGCGCAGCTCTCCCGCATAGCCGGCCTCGCGCAGTATCTGCGCCGAAGAATAGCCGCGACCATCACCGAAAACCGGGAAATCGACCTCGATCAGCGACAGCCGGTCGAGAAAGGGCAGCAACGCCCGTGCGTCCTCGCCCGCTTCGATGCGGACGGCGGTGGCGTTGGACTGATCGAGGAAGGAATCGAGCGAAACCGCAGGTTCTTCGTGGACCTCGTCATCGCGCAAGCGGATTGCATCAACCATAAATGGCCTCCTTGAACTTTTCCATGCCGACCCGGCGATAGGTATCGATGAAGCGTTCGCCCGTCTCGCGCTCGGCGAGATAGAGATCGGTCACAGTCTCGATCGCGTCGATCACGCCGTCCTCGGTAAAGCCGGGGCCTGTGATCTTGGCGAGGCTGGCGTCTTCCGCGCCCGAGCCGCCGAGCAGCAGCTGGTAATTTTCCGTGCCCTTGCGGTCGACACCCAATATGCCGATATGGCCGGCGTGGTGATGGCCGCAGGCATTGATGCAGCCGGAGATTTTCAGCTTCAGCTCGCCCAGTTTCCGTTGGCGGCCGAGATCGGCGAAGCGCTCGCTGATCTTCTGGGCCAGCGGAATCGAGCGGGCGTTGGCAAGGCTGCAATAGTCGAGCCCGGGGCAGGCGATGCTGTCCGTGATCAGGTCGAGATTGGCGGGCGCCAGACCGGCCTCGTCGAGCTTCTGCCAGAGCGCGTAAAGATCACTCTTCTTCACATGGGGCAGAACGATGTTCTGGCTGTGGGTGACGCGCAGCTCGTCGAAACTATATTGTTCGCCCAGATCCGCCATCAGGTCGATCTGCGCCGAGTTCGCGTCGCCGGGGATGCCGCCGCGCGGTTTCAGGCTGATCGTCGCGATCGCATAGCCCGGCTGCTTGTGCGCGGAAACATTCTGGTCGACCCAGAGCGCGAAATCGGGATCGGACAGATCAAGATCATCGCCGGCCTGTGTGTCGAAGGGCGGATCGGCGAAAAATTCTGTGATCCGCGCCAGTTCCTCGACCGGAGGGTCGAGATCCAGCTGCTTCATATGGGCAAATTCTTCCTCGACCTGGCGGGTATATTCCTCCTTGCCAAGCTCGTGCACGAGTATCTTGATCCGCGCCTTGTACTTGTTGTCGCGGCGGCCATAGCGGTTGTAGACGCGCAGGCAGGCCTCGGCATAGCTGATCAGCTCATCCGCCGGGACAAAGTCGCGGATTTCCGGGGCGATCATCGGGGTACGGCCCATGCCGCCGCCGACGAAGAACTTCGCGCCCAGTTCGCCCGCATCGTTGCGGACCAGCTGGATACCGATGTCGTGCAGCCGCATCGCTGCCCGGTCGGTGTCGCTGGCGATCACCGCAAACTTGAATTTCCGGGGGAGGTAGGAAAATTCCGGGTGGAAGCTCGACCATTGGCGCAGCAATTCGGCCCAGGGACGAGGGTCGGCGACTTCGTCGGCGGTTGCGCCGGCGAACTGGTCGGACGAGATGTTGCGGATGCAATTGCCGCTGGTCTGGATCGCGTGCATCTCGACCGAAGCCAGGTCGGCGAGGATGTCGGGCGCATCGGCAAGCTTGATCCAGTTATACTGGATATTCTGGCGAGTGGTGAAATGGCCGTAGTCGCGGTCATATTTGCGGGCGATATGGGCCAGCATGTGCATCTGTTTGCTGCTGAGCGTGCCATAGGGAATGGCGACCCGCAGCATATAGGCGTGGAGCTGCAGATAAAGACCGTTCATCAGCCGCAGCGGCTTGAACTGGTCCTCGGTCAGCTCGCCGGCAATCCGGCGCTTCACCTGGTCGCGGAATTCTTCCACGCGCGTGTCGACCATCTTCTGGTCATATTGGTCATATTGGTACATGTCAGATCACCCATTCGGCGGCGTCGGGATCCGCCGGTTTCAATGTCAGGTCGGGACGAACGGTTGGTCCGAGTGCGCGCACCCGGTCCTTGATGTGCCCCGGTCTGGGGCCATCTTCGGTCTTTTCGGCGTCAATGATATAGGGGGCGTTCACGCGACGAGCGGCTTCCTCGCGGTGCAGGATCGCCTCGCCCTGGTCGCCGACGTCGGTCGCATCCTTGACGAAGCGCGACCAGTCGAGGCCGGTCCACCAGATCACGTCTCCGGTCTTGAGGTCATTACCGGTCAAAATATTCATGCGCCGACTCCCGCGATTTGAGCAAATTCCCGAAACTTGTTTTCGGCGTCGCCATAACGGGCGACCTCGCCGACCACCAGCAATGCCGGGCTGCGGACATTTTCGCGCTGGACCAGATCACCTAGATCGGTCAGCAGGGTCCGCAGCGCGCGAAAATCGTTGCGCGTGCCATTTTCCAGCACCGCCACCGGCAGGTCCGGGGAGGCGCCGTCGGCGATCAGTTTCTCGACGATCGCCTCGGCATTGGCGACGCCCATGTAGATAACGAGGGTGCGGCCCTTTCCGGCGAGGCCGGACCAGTTCTGGTCGGACAGGCCCTTGCACTGGCCGGCGACGAAGGAAACGGCGCTGGAGGCATCGCGATGGGTCAGCGGCATTTTGGCCTGCGCGGCACAACCGAGGGCGGCGCTGATCCCGGGCACGACTTCCACCGCGACGCCCGCTTCGCGACAATCATCGGCTTCTTCGCCGCCGCGGCCGAAAATGAACGGATCGCCGCCTTTCAGCCGGACGACAATGCCGCCCTTGGCCGCTTCGCGGACCAGGATCTGGTTGATCTGGTCTTGCGGGACGCTGTGCAGGGAGCGTTTCTTGGCCACCGAGACGAGACGAGCGGACGGCGAGGCCATATCCAGTATCTCCTGGCTGACCAATCCGTCGTGCACGATCACATCGGCGCTTTGCAGGAGTCTGGCCGCCTTCAGGGTCAGCAGTTCCGGATCGCCGGGACCGGCTCCCACGAGATAGACCATGCCGGCCGGCGCATTCTGGTTCGATGTTTCTTCCATGCCTCCGATATGCGCGTATCGTGCCGGATGTACAAAACAGAAGTTTTTGGGGCTGCCTAAGTTCAGCTATTTGGACGGAACGGCCGCTTCCGGTTCTGCAATTGTCTCGTCCTTCAGGCCGACACCGATCGAGGCCCGCGCCTGTTCCGCTTCCATCGACACCACCGGATAGGCGCAATAGTCTGCGGCATAGGTTGCGCTCGGCCGATGGTTGCCGGACAGGCCTATGCCGCCAAAAGGCGCCTCTGAGGACGCGCCGACCGTCATCTTGTTCCAGTTGACGATGCCCGCGCGGCTGTTGGACCAATATTGGTCATATTGCTGGGGGGAGCCGCCGATCAGGGCCGAGGACAGGCCATAGCGGGTATTGTTGGCCTCGGCGATCGCCTCTTCGAAGTCGGCCACGCGGACCACTTGCAGGATCGGCCCGAACAATTCGATATCCGGCCGTTCTTCCAGCTCGGTCACGTCGATGATACCGGGAGTCAGAAACGGGCGCCCGGCGACCGGTCTCGCCATATGCTTGATCGGCTTGCCGCCGTGACTCATCAAAGCGAGGAAGCTTTCCGTGAGGCCGTCCGCGGTTTCGTTGTCGATCACCGGGCCCATGAACGGGGCAGGGGACGCGAAGGGCTCGTCGATGATCAGGCGATCGGAGATATGCTTCACTTCCCGGATGATCCGGTCGTACAGGGTGTCTTTGACAATCAGCCGGCTGGCGGCCGAGCATCGCTGACCGGCGCTCAGGAAGGCGGATTGCACGATCAGCACGGCGGCGCTGTGGATATCGTCGGTATCCCATGCGATGATCGGATTGTTGCCACCCATCTCGAGGGCCAGAATCTTGTCGGGCCGCGCCGCAAACTGCCGGTTGAGCGCAATGCCGGTTCGCGCAGAACCGGTAAAGAGCACGCCATCCAGTCCCTCGTTCGCGGTCAGCTGCTTGCCCGTGTCGGGACCGCCGTGCAGGATGTTGACGACACCCTCCGGCAGACCGGCATGGGCAAGGGCATCGACCAGAAACTGACCGACTGCGGGGGTTTTTTCCGAGGGTTTGAATATGATCGCGTTCCCGGCAATCAGCGCCGGAACGATGTGGCCGTTCGGCAGGTGGGCGGGAAAATTATAGGGGCCGAGCACGGCGAGCACGCCGTGCGGCTTGTGGCGCAGGGTTGCGCGCATATTGGCAGGGCTGGGGAGCTGGCGCTGGGGGGTTCGCTCGGCAAATGCATTGACCGAGATATCGACTTTCTTGACCACTGACTCCACCTCGGTGCGCGCTTCCCATAGCGGCTTGCCGGTTTCGCGGGCGATCAGCTCGGCAAGTTCCTCGCCGGTCGACCGGATGCGATTCGCATAGCGGCGCACCGCCTCGATGCGCTTGATCAGGGCCGTCGCTGCCCAGCCCGGCCAAGCGTCTCGCGCCTTGGCCACGACGGCGTCTGCGTCGCCGCTGGTCCCCGTCCACAACGTGGCGCCGGTCGCCGGTTCGGTTGATATCAGGTCGCTCAAATTGCCCTCTGGTTTCAAAGCATATTGGAAATGGATTGTCGTATGGCACATCTAACGGGTTTGATCATAGGTTTTAAAGACCTAAATGGACCCGCCAAACATTTGACTGCGGGAGACAGCGTCAGCCGTTTCGCAGCGCGTGCCCCATATCCCGAATTTGGCTGATTTTGTCATCGAGCGGCCGCCAGTTGTCATCGTCGGCAATCGCGGACCAAATCGATTCGACCTCATCGATATGCATCGAGCAAGGGTCCGGTCGCTGCCAATAGTCGCTGACCGGCATGCGTTCGCGCTGCCGGCAGGCGACCAGCGCACGAAATTCGGCAAATTCCGACATATCGTCGTCGGGTTTCGCAATATCTTCCATCCTGCCCCAGTTGTGGAAAAAGCGGTCAATCTCGATCGTTTTGGCCGCCAATCCCTTTTCCGCCGCAACCACGAGATCGCGATCCCGTTCAAATCCCTCGGACCTGACGCCGAGGCGCCAGCAGAAATGCTCGGTGAACGCGGTGCCATAGGCTTTGGGAAAGGATTCCAGCGTCGCGACCAGGGGATTGCTGTCGGCGATCAGGCGAAGGGCGCTGGCAAATTGCGCAAGGTTCCAGTGCAACGCTTCCGGTTGCCGGGCGAAACAATAGAGGCTTTCATGATCGAAATAGGCCGCCGTAAAGCCGGGCTCCCAATAAGGCGTGAAGCGCCATGGACCATAGTCGAAACTTTCGCCGCTGATGTTGATATTGTCGGTATTGAGCACGCCGTGGACAAAGCCCGCGGTCATGTAGGAACCCGCCAGCCTGGCGACTTGCTGCGTGACCTTGGCAAATAGTTCGGTTGCCGGATGCTCGGTCTGCGCGCCGCCATAATATTGCTCGAGACAATAGCCGACCAGTTGGTGCATCAGCGCCTCATTTTTCTCATAGGCGATGCGCTGGAAGGTCCCGATCCGGATATGGCCGTGGCTCAATCGGGTCATGACCGCCGAGCGTGTGGGCGACGGCTCATCGCCGCGCATCAATTTCTCGCCCGTTTCAACCAAGGAAAACGTCTTCGAGGTGTTTACGCCGAGCGCTTCCAGCATTTCCGTGGCTAGGATTTCACGAACGCCACCCTTGAGCGTCAATCGTCCGTCGCCCGCCCGGCTCCACGGTGTCGTGCCCGATCCCTTTGTTCCCAGATCCATCAGGCGATCTTCCTGGTCCCTGAGTTGCGCAAACAGAAATCCCCGGCCATCCCCGATTTCGGGATTATAGGTGCGGAACTGGTGGCCATGGTAACGCAGCGCCAGCGGGGGAGCGAGATTGTCCGGCAGCGGATCGAACTTGCCGAAATGGGCGAGCCATTGCTCGTCGCTCAGCCGCTGAAGCCCGACGCTCTGGTCCCAGCGACCGTTCCTGAAGCGGAGTATATGCGCGGGAAAGTCAGCGGGAACGGCAGCGTCGCCAATCTTCTCTCCCAGGCTGGTTATTTGTACATCGGGCTTATAGTCGGTCTTGCCGGGTTCTATTTGCGGTTTATATGGCATTTGCACACAGTGGCGGCTAATCGGTCGCGCAGCAAGGGCGAACACAAGGCCAATTCCAGCATGAGCGATCAAAAATCTTATCAGGATATTTACTGGGAATCCGATGACGGATTAAAATTGCATGCATGGGACTATCCGTCCGACAGCGGCAAGACGCCGGTTATCTGCATCCCCGGCCTAACGCGCAACGCCCGCGATTTTCAGCATCTCGGCACGATATTCCACGGCGAGCGGCGCATCCTGATGCTGGACCTGCGCGGCCGCGGCGCCAGTGAATATGCCAAGGACAGCAGCACCTACAATCCGAGGCAATATGTGTCGGATGTCGTCATGCTGATGGACGAGATGAAGATCGACAAGGCGATATTCATCGGGACGTCGCTGGGGGGCATTGTGACCATGCTATTGGCGAAGACCGACCCCCAGCGGGTTGCGGCTGCGGTGCTCAACGACATCGGTCCGGAACTCGACCAGACCGGACTCGACCGGATCGCCTCCAACGTTGGCCAGGGCCGGAGTTTCGACACATGGGCGCATGCCGGCCGTGATCTGGCTGAAAATAACGGCGACATATTCCCTGACTTCACCCTGAGGGACTGGATAGTCTTTGCCAAGAAGGTCTACCGGATGAACAGTTCGGGCCGGATCAAGCTGGACTATGACATGAAGATCGCCGAGCCGTTCAGCAGCAAGGGCGGCGGCAGCGGCGCGCTCTGGAATGCCCTAGAACATATGAAAGAGATACCCACGCTGATATTGCGCGGCGAGTTGTCGGACCTGTTCAGCCAGAAAATAGCGGAAAAAATGCTCGAAACACTGGACAAGGGTGAACTGGTGACCGTTCCGCGGGTCGGCCATGCCCCGACCCTGGAAGAACCCGCCTCGCTTGACGCGATCAGCCAATTGCTCCACCGCATCGACTGAATGATCTTAGACAATCGAGCGTGAAGTCCGCATGAAGCCAGCAAAGATATTGCATCTCCACAGCACGTTCAATCTGGGCGGGAAGGAGGCGCGCGCGGTCCGGCTGATGAACCATTTCGGCGAAGCCGCCGAGCATGTCATCTTGTCTGCCGAACCCGAAAGCCTGTCCGCACGCGATGCGATTGACCGCGGCATCCGTGTCTCATTCCCGTCCGATGCGCCGTCCCTCGGCGGCAAGCCGGGCCTGAAGCGATACCGCGAGTTCGTGACCTATTATCGCCAGTTTGATCTCATTCTGTCCTACAACTGGGGCTCGATGGACGGGGTGATGGCACGCACGCTTTTTTCCCGGCTCGAGGGTCTGCCGCCGCTGATCCATCACGAGGACGGATTCAACGAGGACGAGCAGCGAAGGCTCAACTGGAAGAGAAACTGGTTCCGGAAATTTGCGCTCGGCGCGGCGCAGGCGCTGGTTGTGCCGTCGGAACGACTGGCCCGGATCGCCAGCGACGTCTGGAAGCAACCGGAGCAGAAGATTCAGCGCATACCGAACGGCATCGACGTGAAGCGCTTCGAGAAAAAGCCCCAGCGCGGTGCCGTGCCCGGCTTCACCAAGCGCGAGGGCGAGGTTGTTGTCGGGACCGTCGCCGGACTGCGCGCGGTCAAGAATCTGCCGCGACTGGTGCGCGCCTGCGCGGCGGCCGGCGACAATGTCCGCCTCGTGATCGTCGGCGAGGGGCCGGAACGGGACGCGATACGGGCCGAGGCGGAACGCGTCGGCCTGGGCGACCGCCTGCTGATGCCCGGCTTTCTCGCCGAACCGGCCCGCTATGTTGGCCTTTTCGACATTTTCGCGCTATCGTCCGACAGCGAGCAATTCCCGATTTCGCTGATCGAGGCGATGGCGGCAGGATTGCCGGTCGTGGCGACCGACGTCGGCGATATCCGATCGATGGTATCGCAGGCCAACCAGGGCTTCATCAAGCCGTCGCTGGACGAAAGCGGTTTTCAAGAATCGCTGACGACCCTGGCCCAGCATCAGCAATTGCGCGAGGATCTGGGCCTGCAGAATCGGATGAAGGCACAGGCCGAGTATAATGAGAGCAAGATGCTCGGCCGATATGCGCTGCTGTACGGGCATGCGCTGGGACGGGCGAATTTTGGCGTTACCAAATGACCGGACTCATAGCAGAGTTTTTTCGAGCATTTTGATGCATGGCCGTCTATATCGGCTTCAAGGGATAAGAGGAGATTTCATTGTTCAAGGGCTTAAAACCCATTCAGTATAACGGCCAGGAAGTTTGGCCGCTGATCGAGGGTGGAAAAGGCGTCGCTGCCACCAATCACGCAAGTTCGGGAGCATGGGCCGCTGCCGGCGGCATCGGCACCGTGTCGGCCGTCAACGCCGACAGCTATGACGAGGATGGCAATGTCATCCCGCAGATATATCATGGCCGCAAGCGCGAGGAACGCCACCAGGAGCTGATCCAATATGCGATCGACGGTGCCGTCGAGCAGGTCACGCGGGCCTATGAAATTTCCGGTGGCAGGGGCGCGATCAATATCAACGTCCTGTGGGAAATGGGAGGCGCGCAGCAAGTGCTGGAAGGCGTGCTCGAGCAGACCAAAGGCATGGTCGCCGGAGTGACCTGCGGCGCCGGCATGCCCTACAAGCTGTCCGAGATTGCCCAGCAATATGGCGTGAACTATCTGCCGATCATCAGCTCCGCGCGCGCCTTCCGGGCGCTGTGGAAGCGGGCCTATCACAAGGTTCCGGACCTGATGGCCGCCGTGGTCTATGAGGATCCCTGGCTGGCAGGCGGTCACAACGGCCTGTCCAATGCCGAAGATCCGAGAAAGCCGGAGGATCCCTATCCGCGGGTCAAGGCGCTGCGCGAAACGATGCGCGGCGAAGGCATAGCCGACAGCGTGCCGATCATCATGGCCGGCGGCGTCTGGCATCTGCGCGACTGGCAGGACTGGATCGACAGCGAGGAACTGGGGCAGATTGCCTTCCAGTTCGGCACCCGACCCCTGCTGACCAAGGAAAGCCCGATTCCGGAGAGCTGGAAGAGCGAGCTGACCAAGATCAAGGAAGGCGACATCCTGCTGCACAAATTCTCCCCGACCGGCTTCTACAGTTCGGCCGTGCGCAATGAATTTCTGCGCAGTCTGGAAGCGCGCTCGGAGCGGCAGATTCCCTATTCGACAGAGATGGCGGGCGAACATACCCACCAGCTCGATGTTGGCATCAAGGGCAAGAATTTCTGGGTGACCCGCAACGACCTGTTGCGCGCGCGCGAGTGGGACGGCCTCGGCTTCACCATGGCGATGAAGACGCCGGACAACACGCTGGTCTTTGCCACTCCGGAAGAATCGAAGATGATTCGCAAGGACCAGGCCGACTGCATGGGGTGCCTGTCGCACTGCGGTTTTTCCGCCTGGAAGGATCACGACAACAACAGCACCGGTCGGCTCGCCGATCCCCGCAGTTTCTGCATCCAGAAAAGCCTGCAGGAAATCGTCCATGGCGCGCCGGTCGAGGAACATTTGATGTTTGCCGGTCATGGCGCCTATAATTTCGGGACCGATCCCTTCTATTCCAACGGCTTTGTGCCAACGGTGCAGCAGCTGATGGATCGCATCCTCGCTGGCGACTGACATGGATATCCGGCTCGATGACCTCGGCAGCCGGCAGGTGCAAGACCTGCTGGCTGCCCATCTCGCCGGCATGCAGCAAAACTCGCCCCCGGACAGCGTGCACGCGCTGGACCTTTCCGGCCTGCGCCTGTCCAGCGTTTCGGTCTGGACGGCATGGGATGGCAGGGACCTGATGGGCATCGGCGCGCTCAAACAGCTGTCGCCAGCGACCGGCGAGATCAAGTCGATGCGGACCGATCCAGCCCACCTGCGCAGGGGAGTCGGTCTGTCAATTCTCAACCACATAATTGCCGAGGCACGGAAACGGGGTTATCACCGGCTGAGTTTGGAAACCGGATCCGGCGACGAGTTTGAGCCAGCGCTCGGACTTTACCGGAAGCGGGGATTCGAAAATGGCGAGCGGTTCGGTGATTATGTCCCGACCGCTTTCAACCAGTTTCTGCATCTCGATCTCTAACCGGGTGAGGGCAATATGGTCGAACGAATATGCTGGCTGGCTTTGGCGCTGGCCATTCACTTGCCGCCATTTGCTGCGTTTTTCGTTCCGGCATTGATCACGAAGCTCTATGCCGTCACCGCTGATGACCCGAATTTTGCGTTGCTCCAGCATCGTGCCGCTTTGTTCGGGGTGATCGCCGTCGGCTGCCTCTGGGCGGCCTTCAGCCCGGACGTTCGGAAACTCGTGTTCGTCCTCACATCGCTATCGATGACAAGCTTTCTGGCAATATACCTGGCTTATTGTCAGCCGCCGTCGCTCGGAACCATAGCGCTGGTCGATGTCCTCGGATTGCCGCTGCTCGGCTATGTGGGGTGGAAAGCCTTCTTTTCCTAATCCAGATCCCAGGCCCGTTCGCCATGATTGGCAATGTCCAGGCCGTCGCGTTCGTCATCGTCGCTGACCCGCATCGGCAATATGAAGCTGATCCCGAATCCGAGGACCGCGGTTGCAACCGCGGACCAGATGGCGACGGCACCGATGCCGATCAGCTGCGCGACGAACTGGCTGCCGAAATCCATCCCCTCGGCATAGCCGGTGCCGCCGAAACCTGCGCCAATGAACAGCGCGAGCAACAGGCTGCCCAGCATCCCGCCGACGCCGTGCACGGCAAAGACGTCGAGGCTGTCGTCGATCTTGAACCCGTTTCTGACGAGGCCGACGGCAAAGAAGCAGACCATGCCCGCGGCGGCGCCGATCAGAATGGACGCGCCCGGACCAACGAAGCCTGCTGCGGGCGTGATGGTCGCCAATCCGGCAATTGCGCCCGTTGCGACACCGACTGCGGTCGATTTTCCGACCTTGATCTTTTCGATCAGGATCCAGACTAGAGCCGCCATCGAAGCGGCGATGTGCGTGTTGATGATCGCTGCGGAGGCATCATCGGTGGCGGTCAGCGCCGAGCCGCCATTGAAGCCGAACCAGCCCACCCAGAGCAGGCCAGCACCGGCCAGGGTCAGCGCAGGGCTGTGCGGCAACATAAGGGTCTTGGGCCAGCCCATCCGCTTGCCCATCATGATTGCGACGACCAGAGCGGACACGCCGGCGGTTGTGTGCACGACGATACCGCCGGCGAAATCAAGGACACCGAGGCCGCTCAGCCAGCCGCCACCCCAGACCCAGTGGGTCACTGGCGCATAGACCACCAGCAGCCAGAGAGCCGAAAAAGCCACGACCCATCCGAAGCGGGCGCGTTCGACCCAGGCACCGATCATCAGGGCGGGCGTTATCACGGCAAAGGTCAGCTGGAACATCGCAAAGGTCGATTCGGGTATGGAGGTGCCTTCCCGAATATTGCCCAGATTGCCGAGCATCCAGTTGATGCCGTTGCCCAGAAAGCCGTTCGTGGCTCCGCCAAACGCCAGTGTGTAACCGACCACGACCCACAGAACCGAGCATATGCCGGCCACCGCCATGCACTGCACCAGCACCGAAAGGAAATTCTTGGACCGCACAAGGCCGCCATAGAAAAGCGCCAGTCCGGGCAGGGTCATCATCAGCACCAGGGCGCTGGCGGTGAGTATCCATGCGGTGTCACCGCTGTTCGCGACATCGGCGATCGCCGGATCGATGGTCGTCTGCGCGTGGAGCGGAGTGGCAAGGGCAGCGATCGCGGCCAATCCGAAGGATTTGACAGAAAATTTCATGAAGTCCCCTGCAGCTATTATCTTATATGTCCGATGCGGTGCGCGAATCAGATTTTCGCAAATTCCTAGTCCAGACGGGAAGGGTACTCAACGGAAAGCTTATACCCAGCCGTCGAGCACCTGATCGGGCGGACGATGGCCGTCTGCCCAGACCCGGATGTTGGTGATCACCCGCTCTCCGGATGCTTCCCGGCCCTCGAACGTGGCGCTGCCCATGTGGGGAAGCAGGACGGTGTTTCGCAGGGCCAGAAACCGCGGATCGATCGCCGGCTCATTCTGGTAGACATCCAGCCCGGCTCCGCCGATCCGTTCGTTCTCGAGGGCTTCGATCAGGGCATTTTCATTGACCAGATCACCGCGCGCGGTGTTGATCAGGTAGGTTGATGGTTTCATCATGCCGATCCGCTCGGCGTTGATCATTTCGTGGGTCTCCGCAGTGTGCGGACAATGGAGGGTGATGATGTCGCACGTGCGGATCAGCTCGTCGAGATCGGAAACAAAGGTCGCGCGCAGCGATTCCTCGACGGCGGGCGGTAGCTGACGACGATTGTGGTAGAAAATCGAGAGCCCGAATCCGGAGGCACGGCGAGCGACGGCTTGGCCGATCCGACCCATGCCGATGATCCCCAGTTTTTTCCCGCCGATGCAGTGACCGAGCATGCCGGAAGGCTTCCAGCCCTTCCATTGCCCCGATCGAATCAGCTTTTCGCCATCCGAAAGCCGGCGTGGCGCGGAGAGGATCAGGGCCATGGTCATGTCGGCAGTGTCTTCGGTGAAAACACCGGGCGTGTTGGTGACCAGGATCTTCTTTGCCCGCGCCGCTGCCAGGTCAATATGATCGACCCCGGCGCCAAAGCTGGCGATCAGGCGCAACCGCGGGGGGGCCTTCTCGATCATTTCCGCGTCGATATGGTCCGTGACTGTCGGCACCAGCACATCACAGTCCGCCATCGCCGCGATCAGGTCGTCGCGCGAAAAGGGCGCGTCTGCGTAATTGGGCACGGCATCGAACAGTTCGCACATGCGCCGTTGATTGGTATCCGCCAATTCACGGGTGATGATGACGCGGGGATTGGAGATGGCGGTTGAGTCTGGCATAGGCCTGTTGCTATGCCCGAATTTTGGTTCAGGTCAAGCAGGCGGCGCTTGAACGGGAGCGGTATTTCGGCCTATACACAGCCGCATCGGGGGACGAGTAGCTTATCATCATGCGTAATATTGCTTTTATGCTGTTCGCGATATCGGGTGTCGGCCTGGCGTCGCCGGCCTCCGCGCAACAGGAGCCGCCCTATTGGGCCTCGATCGATGAACCGGAAGCGCGGATGCGCACCGGGCCGAGCACCGAATATCCGACCATGTGGATCTACAAGCGCCAGAAGCTGCCGGTGAAGATACTGGCGCGCTACAAATCATGGCGCAAGGTCGAGGATCACGAAGGAACGCAGGGCTGGATGCACGCCCGGTTGCTGAGCGCTTCGAGAAGCGCTCTGGTGCTCGCGACAACCGGCAAGCCGGTCGCCATGCGCGCATTTCCCGACTCCGCAGCCAGAGTGATCTGGCTTGCGGAACCGGGGGTCGTTGGAAGTCTCGGTTCATGCGAAAAAGGCTGGTGCCTGTTCGACGTCACCGGCCGCAAGGGCTATATCAGTGCCGACGATGTCTGGGGTGACGAGCCGCTGAAATAGCTCAGTCGACCAGCTCGACGGCAACCGCTGTTGCTTCTCCGCCACCAATGCACAAGGCGGCGACGCCTTTTTTCAGTCCCCGCTTCTTCAGGGCAGCGATCAATGTCACCATGATGCGTGCGCCGCTGGCTCCGATCGGATGGCCCAGCGCGGTTGCGCCGCCGTTCACGTTGAGCTTGTCGCGGCTGATACCGATATCCTGCATCGCAAACATTGCGACGCAGGCAAAGGCTTCGTTGACTTCCCAGAGATCGACTTCGCCGACCGACCATCCGGCCTTGTCGAGAACCTTCTGGATCGCCTGGACCGGTGCGGTGGTGAATTTTGACGGAGCATGGGCGTGCGCCGCGTGGGCCACAATCCGCGCGACGGGTTTCAGGCCCTTGCTTTCGGCTACGCTCGCACGCGTCAGCACCAGCGCTGCGGCGCCATCGGAGATCGAGGAGGCATTGGCCGCCGTGATCGTGCCATCCTTGGCGAAGGCAGGGCGCAGCTGCGGAATCTTGTCGGGATTCCCCTTGAGCGGCTGTTCGTCCTTGTCGACGGTGACATCCCCCCGCCGGGATTTCACTTCGACCGCAACGACTTCGTCATCAAAGGCGTCGCCCTCGACCGCCGCTTTGGCGCGCGCCAGGGACTCGATGGAATATTCATCCTGCGCTTCACGGGTGAGCTGATATTCGCCAACGGTTTCCTCGGCAAAGCTGCCCATCGCCCGGCCCGGTTCATAGGCGTCTTCAAGGCCATCGAGGAACATGTGGTCCTTGGCTTCGGTGTGGCCAAGACGCGCGCCGCTGCGCATCTTCGGCAGCAGGTAGGGCGCGTTGGTCATGCTTTCCATGCCGCCCGCAACGATCATATCGATTGATCCGGCTGCCAGGGCTTCGGCACCCATGATTGCTGCCTGCATCCCGGACCCGCACATCTTGTTGACCGTCGTCGCTTCAACCGACTGTGGCAAGCCGGCGAAAATTGCGGCTTGGCGGGCAGGGGCCTGTCCCTGGCCAGCCGAGAGGACATTGCCCATATAAATGCGCTCGATGTCGGCGCCTTCCACTCCGGCGCGCTCGACTGCGGCCCGGACCGCGACGGCGCCCAGCTGGGCGGCGCTCACTTCGCCGAGGGCACCTTGCATGCCGCCCATGGGTGTGCGGGCGTAGGAGAGAATGACAATCGGATCAGAATTGGGCATCAGTGGACCTTTCCATGTTGAGCGCATTGCGGAGGACATATGCGATTCTTGCACCGCACATAGGCGTCGATCTTCGCTTTTTCAATTGCGCCATTGAAAGCGCCGGTTGTCCATGCCAATCGATCCGATCATATTCATTGGGAGCGCCCGTTGCCCGCTTTTTACCTGCCCCTGTTTGGCGTGCTGCTCGGCCTGATCATCGGCAGCTTTCTGGCGACCCTGATCATCCGCTGGCCGGAACAACGGTCGGTGATTGGCGGGCGCTCGTCCTGCGACGCGTGCGGCCATCATTTGCGTCCGTGGGAGCTGGTCCCGGTCGCCAGCTTTCTGGTCCAGCGGGGAAGATGCCGGCAATGCGGCACGGCGATCAACGCCGATCATGTCGCCATCGAGCTCGCGGCCGGGCTGATCGGCGGGGTGGCCCTGCTGGCTGCACCGGGGATGCACGGCATCGGGGGCGCTTTGTTCGGCTGGCTGCTGCTGACCCTCGGCGCGCTCGATGCAAAGCATCACTGGTTGCCTGACCGGCTGACGGCGCTGCTTGCCTCATGCGGTCTGTGCGCTGGTCTGCTCTCTCTTCCTCCGTCGATGTCGGACCGGCTGATCGGCGGCGTGGCCGGCTTTGGCGCTCTGGCGATCGTCGCGATGGCATACAGGATGATCCGCAAGCGGGACGGGCTCGGCGGCGGTGACCCGAAGCTGTTCGGGGCGATCGGACTCTGGCTGGGGTGGCAGGCGCTGCCGCTGGTGATCCTTGGCGCCAGCGCGGTTGGCCTGCTGGTCGCGATGTCGTGGTTCGTGCGCGGCAAACCGGTCTCGGCTGCCAGCATGTTGCCGCTCGGCAGCCTGATGGCCGTATCCGCCTTCCCGCTGTGGATCTGGCAAGCCGGCAGCGGCGGCCTGCTTTATTGATTTTTTGGCTCTCGTGGAGTCATCGGAAAAAGCCGTTGCCAGTGGATAAGCTGTTCGCTAACAGAGCCTCGATTTCGCTGATCGTCAGATGACACAGCCAAAGCCCCTGTGGTGGAATTGGTAGACGCGCTCGACTCAAAATCGAGTTCCGCAAGGAGTGCCCGTT
Organism: Parasphingorhabdus sp.; assembly: GCF_036964565.1. Lineage (GTDB taxonomy): Bacteria > Pseudomonadota > Alphaproteobacteria > Sphingomonadales > Sphingomonadaceae > Parasphingorhabdus. The sequence goes on from NZ_JBALTN010000005.1 coordinate 345,783, forward strand.
CGAGTCGGGCCAGGGGCACCATTTTCCGGTTAGCCGGATATCTGTGACTTAGTTGCAACGATAACGCGATTTCCCACAACAATGCGCGGCAAAGCGGCCCGTTTTCAGGCTAATATGCTGGACTATTCCCACGATTTATACAAATGGCTGGCGCACCAATGGACGTTCGGTTCCATTCTTTTTTAGACCCACGGGATAAACTCGGGGTGCAGGAGAAACACATGAAACTCGCCAAATTCTTGACCGCCACCGCTCTCGGTGGCGTTATCGCCGCTTCCCCCGCCTATGCGCAGGATGTCCAGGGCGAGGAAACTGTTGATGACAATGTAATCATCGTGACGGCTTCCAAGCGCGAGACCACCTTGCAGGAAACGCCGATTTCGGTTTCGGTGACCACCGGTGAAACGCTTGAAAATGCACAGATCCGCGATGTGCTTGATCTGCAGACGGTGACGCCCTCGCTGCGTGTCAGCCAGCTTCAGACCTCGTCCGCCTCGACCTTCATCATCCGCGGCTTCGGCAATGGCGACAACAATTTCGGTATCGAGCCGTCTGTTGGCGTTTTCATTGATGGCGTATTCCGTTCGCGGTCGGCTGCGGCTTTGTCAGACCTTCCCAATGTTCAGCGCATCGAGGTGCTGAACGGCCCCCAATCCACGCTGTTCGGCAAGAACGCTTCGGCCGGTGTGATCTCGGTTGTCACCCGCGAACCGCAGTTCGAATTTGGCGGTGCGGTGGAGGCCGTTTACGGCAATTACAACAATGTCGTTCTCAAGGGCGATATTACCGGTCCGATCACAGAGAATATCGCATTCTCGATTGACGGGAGCTATAATCGCCGGGACGGTTACGCCAAGATTGTCAATCTGGACGAAGAACAGAATAACCGCAACCGCTGGGCCGCCCGTGGCCAGCTCTTGTTCGAGCCAGCGGCGGATTTGAAAATTCGCGCAATTGGTGATTTTTCCCGGATTGACGAAATTTGTTGTCAGGTGATGACCGTTGTCGCCGGTCCGACCGCCGGCGCAATCCAGTTGCTTGGCGGCCAGTTTTCTACCGATCGCTTCAGCTATGATGCCTATCTCAACCAGGTTCCGATCAACAAGGTCGACAATTACGGCGGATCGATCCAGGTCGACTATGATGCTGGCCCGCTGTCGTTCACCTCGATATCATCTTACCGCGAGCTGAAGAACCTGTTCGTTTCGGATATCGACTACAGCAGTCTGGATATCGCCAACGAGACTCGCAATCAGAAGGTGAAGACCCTAACCCAGGAATTCCGCGTCGCATCGGATTTCGACGGTCCGCTCAACTTCCTGCTCGGCGGCTATTATTTTGACGAAAGCATCTCGCAGACAAGTCAGATCGAAAACGGTACCCGGATCCGCGATTTCTTTGAAATACTGGCTGGCGGGAATCCTGCAGATATCATTGCCGGCAACCCGAGCATATTCAATGGGGTTGAAGCAGGACTTGGCCTGCCACAGGAATCGATTTTCCTCACGCCGCTGCTCACATCCGAGCAGTTTTCGATGGACAACAGGTCCTATTCGATCTTCGGCACGGTTGATTTCGAACCGGTCGATGGCCTCGTCATCACCGGCGGTTTCAATTATACCGACGACAAGAAGGATTTTGCACTCGCCCAGCAAAGCTTTGATCCGCTGGGTCAGATCAATCTGATCGACGCCTTCATTGTCGGTGCAACCGGTGGGACCGTAACATCACGGGCACAGTTCCAGGCGCTCCCGGCCGCAAATCAGGCTGCCCTTCTGGCGGCTGCACAGTCGGCTGCCAATCCATTGCTTGGTCTGGCTGCGTTCCAGTTTCAGCCGCCGTTCCTGAGCATTCCGAATGCGGTGGAAGACGGCAAGACTCGGGACGACAAGTTCACCTATCTGCTGCGCGCTGCTTACCGGATTTCTGACGAAATCAGTGTCTACGGTAGCTATGCAACCGGTTTCAAGGCGAGCTCAGTGAACCTGTCTCGAGACAGCCGGCCTTCGAGCGATGATTTTGTTGCAGGGCCGGGTGGTTCGACATTCGCGGCACCATCGTCCCCGATCCTCGATGCGGGTCTGGCAGTGCCAAACCTGAGAAGCGGATCGCGCTTTGCGGGTCCGGAGAATGCCACGGTCTATGAAGTTGGTGTAAAGGGTCAGTGGGAAGGCTTTGGCTTCAACCTCGCCCTGTTTGACCAGACCATCAAGGGTTTCCAAAGCCTCGCCTTCACTGGCACCGGCTTTGCCTTGCAGAATGCGGGTCAGCAATCGGTCAAGGGCTTCGAGTTTGACAGCACGATCAGCCCGACCGAAGGTCTGGTGTTCACTTTCGCGATGACCTATCTTGATCCACTGTTTGACGACTTCCCAGGCAGCGTGTTGGGTGACCTGACCGGTGCAACGCCCGGTGGTATTCCCGAGTTCGCTATTTCCACTTCTGCGACCTACTCCCACGAGTTTGGCGCCAGCGGCAATATGCTGATCACGCGAATTGACTATAGCCACGAAAGCAATACGCCGATCAACAATGGATTGCCGACCTATAACGCTGCGTTGGGCAACACCCAGATTTTTAGCCGCGAGGTCAATCTGGTGAACGGTTCGATGACCCTCAAGCTGGAAAGCGGGCTGGAAGTCGGCGCTTATGTCCGTAACCTGCTCAATGATAAGTTCATCACGACCGTATTCGACGGTGTGGCTCAATCCGGGACGGTCTCCGGCTATCCAAGCGCGCCGCGGACATATGGTGGCGTTGTGCGTTACAAATTCTAGATTGAACGAAAATTACAAGATCGGGCCTCGCCGGGCAACCGGCGGGGCCTTTTTGTATCCAATTTGCATCAAATTGCGGTTCTGTGATGCAAAAATGTAATGATCCGGTGCAATTTTTATATTTCTGTCTGGACTTAATCGCGCGATTAGTTGACTATCGAACGGTCGGGGGGAAGAGCAAAAGCATCTCTCTTCGATGATAAAACGGGATTTGGGAGAGAGAAATGCGTAAATCGCTACTGTTAGCCGCTACAGCTATATCTACAATGTCCGCTTCTGCCATTGCGCAGGATCAGGTTGAAGGTACCCTGGACGACAATGTCATCATTGTTACCGCACAACGCCAGGCGCAAAGTGCACAGGATGTGCCCATCGCGGTTTCGGCTTTCTCTCAGGAGGCGCTCGAAGCCCAGCAGATCGAAAACAGCTCCGATCTTCAGCTGACGCTTCCGAATATCACGTTTACGAAAACGAACTTCACCAGCTCGAGCTTTACGATCCGCGGAATCGGCGATCTGTGCGTGGGCGTGTCGTGCGATCAGGCAACCGCGATCCATCTGAACGACCAGCCGCTATTTTCCACGAGATTGTTCGAAACAGAATTTTTCGACCTTGAACGGGTCGAAGTGTTGCGCGGGCCGCAGGGAACCCTGTTTGGCCGCAACGCAACCGCCGGCGTGGTCAACGTAGTTACCGCAAAGCCGCGATTGGGCCAGTTCCAGGCTTCCGGTGATGCCGAATATGGCAATTACAATGCCATCAAGGTCAAGGGCATGGTCAATGTCCCGCTGGGCGATACCCTGGCGTTCCGTGGTGCCGGCATCTATGTGAAGCGCGATGGCTATACCACCAATCTGAATGGCGGACCCAAGCTGGATGACCGCGAATTATACTCGATTCGTGGTTCGCTCCGGTTCGAGCCGACACCCGACACCACGATTGACCTGTTCGGATCCTATTTCCGCGAAGAAGACAATCGCATGCGGATTCAGAAGCAATATTGCCAACGCGACCCGACGGGCATTCTCGGTTGCCTCAACAACTCTCGCAATGCCGAGTCGTTCAACGCTAACTCGACCTTTACGGCGGCTCTCTCTTCGCGAGAATTTCTGGCAATCCGCGGTATTCCGACCGCCTTCGCCTTGGGGAGTCTCTACGGTCCGGACCAATATTCGGGCGTAGACATTCCTGCCGACTCGCGGACGGTGAATACCGCCTTCACCCCGGAATATTTCACCAGCGAAATGACCTTCCAAGGCAAGATCGAGCATGATTTCGGCCCGATCAGCGCCCAGCTTTCGGGTACGTACCAGAAGGTCAAGCTGGATTCCCGGCAGGACTATAACAACAACATCGGCCGCAGGGATATTTACGCGCCAGCACTCAACACCCTTGCAGCTGCAGCAGCCGGACTGGTTCCCGGTCTTCCTGCCGCCTATTTCGCGCCGATAGCTGCGGCTATTATCCCGGATGGCCCCAATGGCGTGCTCTGCACGTCGGATACTGACACGATCGGGCTCGGATCCTTCGGCGGGAATCGCAATTGTTCGATGACGCCGCTGCAATATGACCGATCCAACCAGCAGAACAGCAGCTGGTCGGCCGAGGCAATCATCTCGAGCGATCTCGATGGGCCGTTCAACTTCCTGGTCGGCGGCATCTATGCCGATTATCATCTGACCGAGAACAGCTATTATGTTAACGCGTTTGCGATCGACTATGTCGCAGGCTTGCTGGGAAGCTTCACCGCTCTGGGAGGGGGCTTGCCTCCGGCATTTCTGGGCACGCCCTATTTCCGCAACAATACCGATGACCTGAAGGTCAAATCCTACGGCATGTTCGGCGAGGTCTATTTCGATATCAGCGATACGCTCAAGCTGACCGGCGGCCTGCGCTACAATAATGACAAGAAGGAGGTTCAGGCACGTTCGACTCTCGCCAGCTTCCTTGTGCCATACAGCCAGACGACGGATGCTTTCGGATCACCCTTTGTCGGCTCCTTCGATGCCGATCCCGGTACGCCTGGCAACCAGATCTATCAGAATCGCACCGTAAAATATAACGAGATCACGGGCCGTGCGGTGCTTGATTACAAGATCACGGATGACAACCTGGTCTACGCGTCCTATTCCCGTGGCTATAAGTCCGGCGGTATCAACCCGCCATTGCAGCCGATATTCGCGGTACCGGAATCCTTCGCGCCCGAGCAGGTCGATGCCTTTGAAATCGGTTCGAAAAACACATTTGGCGACGGTGCGCTGCAGCTCAACCTGACTGCATTCTACTACAAGTACAAGGATCTGCAGCTCAGCAAGATTGTTGCGCGGACGGCGGTGAACGAGAATATCGACGCGGATATCTATGGTGCCGAAGTCGAGGCAATCGTCCGCCCGGATCCGGACTGGACGATCAATCTCGGGTTCAGCTATCTGCATACCAAGGTCAAGGGGGATACATTCAACAGCGATCCGCGTGACTTTGGTGGCGGCCGTTCCGATGCCGTCATCATCAAGGACATCACCAACGCGTCAAACTGTGCCGTGGCTTCGACCTCGGGCAGCGCCGCAGGGGTCAATCAGTTCGTCAACACGATCACGACTGTCATCAACGCCGGTCTGGTTCCGGGCGTTGCTGCGGGTGCAAACCTTCAGCCAACGACCGCATTCCCGTCCAACGGCGGCATTGCATCGACGGGTGCCTTCGGTATCTGTAGCGTACTGGAAGCCGCTGCTGCCGGGGCCTTTGCCGGAGCAGGGATCGATCCCGCAGCCTTTGGCGGTGTCCAATATTTTGCTGCCGGTATTCCCAAGAATATCAAGGGCAATGATCTGCCTCAGTCACCGCAGGTCAAGTTCTCCGTGGGCGTTCAGTACAGCATGAACTTCGACAATGGCATGAGCCTGGTCCCGCGCGTGGACCTTGCCTATACCGGTGAAAGCTACGGCAGCATCTTCAACGGCAATGTCAACCGGATCAAGGGCTATGCCCAGGCCAATGCCCAGATCCAGTTGAACGGAACCGATGATCGCTGGTATGTGCGCGGTTTCATCCAGAATGTCTTTGACAGCAATTCGGAAACCGGCCTGTACGTAACCGATCAGTCATCGGGCTTGTACACCAACGTCTTCACGCTGGAACCTCGGCGCTATGGCATCGGTGCCGGCTTCAAGTTCTAGTCGCCGACAATAAGGAAAACGAAAGGCCTCGCCGGGAAACCGGCGGGGCCTTTTGCACGAATGCAGGACAGGTCGGCAAATATAAAGCGGATGGCCATGCCGGTTCCATCTTATCGATGCTAACAGTGCGACCAAACGGACAGGCTGTTCCGGTCGTATTCGACCGAGCGCGGTCGACGTTAGTCCTTCATCGCCTCAATCTCGGCCTCGCTCACCTTGCGGATCATCCGCACGGGGCAGCGCTGCGGACCGATGGAAGTCGGGACGATGAGATCAACATCGAGACCCTGGCAAATGCGACCCGGTCCTCGCTGGTCAAACGCGATGGTTTCGCTCCAGTTGAGATCGGGACAGGACCCGAATGTTTCGAAAAGATATTTGTCGTTGACGCCGACGTTGACGATGATGCGGTCGCTGCCGATGCCGGCTTCTGGCGCGTCGTTGAAACCGTTCACCTGACTGATGAAGAAACAGGAGCGGACTTGCCCGTCGGCGGTATCAACGGGCGCGTCGCTTTCCGGGGTGGCACAGGCCAGTAGAGAAAGTGGCGCCGCGAAAGCGGCCAATTTCAGGCTGTTGAACATGGAAATGCCTCCTTTCCCTTTTTCCAACGCCAGAGCAGCGCAGAAAGTTCCGCAATTCTAAGGGGTGGTCAGAAATGAGCTGCAGGAAGGTTCTATATCGGTTTGGTTGCTTCCGGGGTCAACACGCGCCGCAATCGCCATTGGAAATACAGGCTGGTGCGCGACGCAGTCTGTCGCGAACTGGTCTCGGGTGCAAAATTCCCGATTCTTGGTATTATTTACGTGAAAATGTGGCCGATCTGGGCCGAATCGCAATTTGTGGTCTTACGATTGCCACAGATTCGGACAGAAAATGTGCAATTTGAGCTTAATTCTGCAGAAACGAAATTTTTTCACCATGAAACACCGTTACGTGCGCGCAGGCGCGCGCGTAGATCGAAGTGAGAAAAGTTTCAAGTCTTAATGTGAGGGTTCTGTGATCGGAGCGCCTTTTGCGAGGTGCCGGGACTTTATGATCTTGGCCTGCCATAAGCGGCAGGCTAACCCGCTCCGACGCAAGATGACAGGTTCTACAAAGGGAGGAGATGTCCATGGCTGATGCAAGCGAAGAGTTGATCGTTGTTCCCATGAGCTTTCTGGTAAAGGCTGGGCTGTTTGAGAACAAAAACTCCATTGTCACTCTCACCTTCAATCATCTTGGCGTTTCTATAAGTTACAACGAGGACGATGACCAACTACTGGTGACCGCAAACGGTAAGCGACATAAAAAATGGTCAGTCGGTATCAGTCATCATATCCTTGAGCTTGGGGCCAGACCATATTTCGATATTCATAATAATCAACAATCACAGTTGTTTATTACCATATATGGTGAGCATCTACATAGTCGTAAAAGTCTGCTGGAGGATTGCAGCGGACCCTCCCTCGCGCTCAGGAAAAAGCTTCTTCAGCTCGCTCGGCAACGAGCCAAGTATTTTGTACCCCCTGGTGCCGGTGCCGCCAAGACCCGCAGGTTGGCAGCTCAAGCGCACCAATCGCTCACTCCAGAAGATTTTGACAAGCTACCAAGCGAGACAATCGCGGCTTTTGAACACGCTCGATCACTCGGGCAGCTTCGCCGAGATGGAAAGAATGCGCAGAACAAACTAAGTTCTAAATATGCGTTTGCAAACGCACCGGAATTAGCGCCTTTTTACGCTGAATATTTGCGCCCTACCTCGCCAGCCCAATTGAGACGTCAATACCCGGTCAGTGTTGCTGCGATGGACCTAGTGCCCCAGCCGATTGATAACTACTGCAGGCTGGATATCGCTGACATAAACCATGCTGGCATGTTGAAACGGGGCGGGCTGTTCGTTCATATACTCGCTTGGCCTCTGGCAAGGGCCTTGGGAAGAACCATCACGCTGTATTCTGATTTACGTGATGAAAAATATCCAATGCTGCTCTTCGAGCTTCTGTTTGCAAATATTGATGAAGCGCTTTGGCAGCGGGTAATGCTCACCCAGGTCGATAGTGCCAGATGGTATTTTTTATGCCCTATCGATGGGCATCCGTGCGACACGCTTTACTTTCGTGCGCACCGATTTGGCTCGTGGCAAGCGCAAAAACTTTATCATCCCTCCCAGCGGAGCGGAGGGAGCAGGCATCACGGGCGGCAACCACAAAGGTCCCGACCCTAGACACCGCCAGCTGGGTGGCCATACTGCCTAAAACCCTTCACAACTGAAAATCTGACGAGTAGTGCTAGTGTTGAGAAGATGTTGGGGGACTATCTGCTCGATCTGCTGCCCAACTGCCAAAGTCGGCCGCGATGGCCTCTGTCAGGGCATCATCCAGAGCAAGAGAAATTCGACAATCCATCGGAAGTTGGAAGACTAGAGCACGCCGCCCGTCCGGGGTTGTTGCGGTCGCGACACTCGAAGGGGTGAAAAGTGGTCGGGTGCCAACGTCCTGTTCAGAACCAACAGCGGCCTCGATCAGTCGAAAAACCATCCCAAGCATGTCGGGTAGGGCATCAATTGGGACAGAAATATGAACCCCGGCCCCGTCTTCGGTTGCTGACGAACTGGGCACGAATTTTAGAACGGCAGATTTTCCTCCCTCAGCAATGGCTCCATTCATTGCCTTCACGGATATCGCGGAAACTTTATCACCCTGTGCCAACTAAAAATTCCTCCAATTGTTGATGTTTAACACGTGTAGCACGACAAAAAAGTCATTAACAGTCCGAGCTTAGACCTGATCTGACCCCCATCAAATCCTTTTAAGTCCGTCAAAGTCGGGTAACCCTCGCAATATCATACAAGCGTCAGTTTTTGGAAGAACACGCTACAAGTCTACCCGGCTTCACCTTCATCGATCGTGATGACGCGCTTCACTTCGTTGGCCTTAAAACCGATAGCCGAAGGACGGCGGGTGCCTGGCAGGACGGCGACATATAGAGCTCCCTGACAAGACCTTCAATGCGCACCCAGTGGGTCATGTTGCCGCTGGCAAGTTCGATCACCGCAAGCCCGCAGCGGGGATCGAGCTGACGGCCGGTTTCTGACGCCCTCGCCTCGCGCGACGGCTATCCAACCGGATCAGCAGCAATGCAGGCGGCTGTCTGGCGCGTCAGCCCGCCGCTTCATTCATCGAGACACGTTGCAACCTTGGTGAATTGGCGGTCGGCCGACATTCCGGGCGATCCCGAATACCCCGCCCCTATGACCGCGCCACGATAGCGATCAAGGGTCATATGCGGATCGATGCGGCGGGCTTCCAGCGCATGTTCGTGAGCAACGCCCGGCCTATTTTCCATGCATTCAACAAATGCGAGCGCATAATAGAAATGCGCGTTGTTCGGATTGCGGTCAATCGCGTCAGCCATTGCGTCGCGGGATGAAGGAAAATCGCCCCGGGAATTGAAGCAGCCGGACCGGAACCAGGCCCACAGGCTGGCCCGGCGCTCGCGCGGGGCGCGGGTTTCGGATTGGCGCAGCAGCGCAAGGCCTTCATCGGGCTCGCCGCCGTAACACTGTGCCAGCCCCAGAATGGCGGCAGTGTGCGCGTCGTTCGGGTTGATCTCGAGAGCGGCCGACAACAACCTGCGCGCGGAGCTCCGGTCTGTATCGATATAGAGAGCCAACTGGCCCGCCACGGAGAGAACTTCGGCATTGCGGGGATCAGCCTGGCGAAGGGAGCCGATCAATCGGCGTGCCTCTGCGATATCGCGCTCGCGATCGACCGAAAAACTGCTGGTCGCGTTGAGGACGAGCTGGGTAGCAAGCAGGGTTTTCGCAGCCTGACTGTCCGGGTCGGCGGCAATCGCCCGGCGCGCCAACTCGACGATGCGCAATCCCGGTTCGCGGCCATAACGGTAGCGTTCGTCCTCGGCCCTCTGGATCAACTCATACACATCGAGAATGAATTCGTCCCGGCTGCTCACGCGCTGTATCTCGGACGCTTCTATCTCCGAGAACAGGGCGGTCGCGATTTCCTGGATGGCCTGATCCTGAAGGTCGAAAAAGCCCTCGATCGGCCGGGTGAACCCGTTGGACCAGATCTGCGTCTGGGTTTGCCTGTCGGTCAGGTCGATCCGCAGCCGGTAATTGCTTCCTTCCTCGCTGAGCGATCCGGACACGATATACCGCACGTCAAGGCTTTCGTTCCCTGCATCGGCTTCCGTCGCGAAATCCCTGGCCAAGCTGTATGGTACAATCCGGATGTCCTGCACGCGCGACAATTTCGCAATGATATCCCTAGTTATTCCCTCGGCAAGAAAGGACCGTTCGGCTGAGCCGGTGTTGTACTCGATCGGGAGGACAGCCAGCGAGACCTGCGTATCGGCAAGTTCGCTTTCGGAACCCGCTGCGCTGGCATCATCGTTGCGCATCATCGCAAAAGCCAGCGCGGCTATAGCGATAACGAGGATCGCGGCGATGATCGCGAACGGCGCTGTCCTTTTGCCGCGCCTTCCGGCGGCTGGGTCAGTGCCAGCCTCTTCGCCTGAGGCGTCCGTATCCGGCCGCGGTGCGTAATGGCCGGTTACGGTAGCATCCAGCCGGTATCCCAGTTTCGGAACGGTCGTGATCACGTCGTCGATGTCGTGATCGACCTTCAGGCTCTTGCGAAGTAGCGACACCAGGCGGCTGAGCCCTTCGTCGCTGCCCAGACCGTTGGGCCAGACTGCCTCCAGCAATTCCCGCCGGCGCCACAATTGCTGCGGCCGCTGGGTAAGCGCTACCAGCAGCGCCATCACTTTGGGTTCAAGCGTGCTTTCACCGCTGGAGCTGCAAAGCCTCAGGGCCGACGGTTCCGCCAGCACGCCTGAAAACTCGAACGCATCGAGCGAAAAGGCCTCCCCATCGGCGTCGTTCATCGCGAAGATCCGGGAGAGCCGCTCTTAGTCTCAGTTCCAACGCGTATCAACAAGAGCTCACCCAGACTGCCAACATATAGAATTTTGACCCCCAACGAGAAATACTGCTTTAATTTCAAGAGCTAAGAAAACGATAAGAATAATATCATCGACCGATCAGGACTGGCCAGACCCTACGATACTAAGACGAAGCCATTACCGCGTGCTTCTGACAAAGTCTATATTTTAGCGCTGCTTTCGCGGCCTGGCCCTGCTTGCACGACGACGTGGCCGTGGCAGTCGCTATCTTGGGAGTAAATTATCGTGTCGGACGAACAGGTAATCGCGGAATCCGAATTCGCCGCCACGGTTAATGCAGGGGGTCTGCCCCATTCGGTTTATGATATCTTTTCCCTCCAATCTTTAGGCGGCGGTTCGTTCACCTCCGTTACGCTACCATCCATGATTGAGCAGGCTAATGATGTCCCCGCAAATTCCAGGCTTATCTACATAAATATAGACACAACTTACAACACTGGAACACAGATGCCTGCAATCAATTTGCAGGATGGCAACACGCTGGTCATTCGTGGCACCAATGAATCCGCAACCCAATCTGTAGAAAGGGACGTCCTCGGATATGACTTTCTCCGCGGACTTTTCGTTCAGTCTGGCGATGTCGATCTCCATGATCTGAACTTAAGGGACTTCATCTCGTTTGGCGGCGATGGAGGCAACCCGGGCGGCGACGGTGGTGCCATGATCCAGATTGAGGAAAATTCCCGACAAATCCTTTTCCCTCTTGTGAACTCGAACTCTCAACAATCAGGATGATCATGGCGGCGCCAGCGAAATCATTTCATTTCATTTCCGGTCTGCCGCGTTCGGGCTCGACCCTCACAGCGGCGATCCTGCGGCAGAACCCTCGCTTTCATGCTGGAATGTCGAGCCCTATTGCGGCTCTGTTCGACAACCTGATCTCTCAAGTTTCGGCTGGGATGGAGATCTCAACCATGGTCTCAGTCGAACAACGAAAGCGTCTCCTGGGCGGATTGTTCGACAGCTATTATGCCGACCGCGGTGAGCCGGTCGTGTTCGATACGAACCGGGCATGGACGGCCCAACTGCCCGCTCTGATGCAGCTCTTTCCCGACTCAAAGCTCATCTGCCTAGTGCGCGACCTTCCCTGGATAATGGACTCCCTGGAGCGCCTGTATCGAGCCAATCCCTTTGAGCACACGCGGCTGTTCAACACGCCGGCCGAGCGGACGACCGTCTATACCCGTGTAGATGCGCTGGCGGGCGCCAATCGTCTGGTGGGTTATCCTTGGCACGCTTTGCGCGAGGCCTGTTATTCTGACTTCGCCGAAAGGCTGGTGATCGTCGAATACGACATGATCACCCAGCGGCCGCAGGACGTCTTTAAATTGCTCTACGATTTCTTGGGCGAGGCCCGCTTCGAGCATGATTTCGAGGGCCTGGACTATGATGCGTCCGTCTTCGATGCTCAACTGGGCCTGGACGGATTGCACCGGGTGCGACCGAAGGTTGAGCCTGCGCCTCGCGAGACGATCTTGCCGCCGGACCTTTTCGAGCGGTTTTCCAATATGGCCTTCTGGCGCGACCTTAAGGGCTCGAAGGCCTTTCGCATCGTATCACAACCCAATGCAACAGAGCAGTCTGGGCAGACGCCCCAGGCCGCCACCAATTCACTGCCCAGATAGGGCGATAAAAGCCGCGGATCACGCGGCAAGAGGGAAGAGCAGATGGCAGACTTCAAAGTAACGACCACGAGCGACACGGGCGACGACGCCATGGCAACAGGCTCGCTGCAGGACGAAATGTCCGATGGGTTTGGTCTGTCCTTGCGCGAGGCGATCGTGCTATCAGAAGCCAATGGCGAAGCCGATACGATCACCTTTGCGAGCTTCCTTCAAAACTCAACCATTTTCGCACAGAGCACTCCAGGCTTCGCGACCACCAGCTTCAATATCGCAACTGCCGAAGGCCTCATCATCATCGGCGATATAAACGGTGATGGAACCCCCGACATCACGCTCACTTCAACCGTGCTACAGGGTCGGTTTTTCAACATCGGCGCAAGCGCCAATGTTGTGATTGATGGTTTGAATATCTCGCGGGGCGCGTCGATTTTCAGCGCCCCCTTTGATGGCATTGGTGTGGGCGTCATCGCTAACGAAGGCAATCTGACCCTCAAAAATGTCGTGATCAGTGACTCAATCGCCCGCTCCTTCGATCAGCCGCAGAATTTGAACGGGAACACAGGGAATCCGGGATTTACCGGCTCGACCGGCAATCCGGGCGTGACACCGCCCTCCAGTACCCTAAGCATTCTGTTGGGAACCAATCCATCACCAGGCGACGGAGGGGCGGGCGGCGATGGTGGTGATGGCACCGATGGCCGGGGTGGTAACGACGCGACACCGCTCGACGCGACGCTGATCTTCAATTCCGGCACGCTGACACTGGAGGCGGTGACGCTTCGCAATAACACCTTCGAGGGTGGAAAGGGCGGTGATGCCGGCGATGGCGGTGACGGTGGAGGCGGCGGTAATGGCGGTGCACCAGGCGGGCCAGGCGCTGAGCAGGGTTTTGGTGGAGTTGGCGGCGACGGCGGCGACGGCGGGGATGGCGGAACCGGCGGAAATGTGTCCGCAATCTTCAACACGGGCACCCTTGTCCTCTCCAACCTCGCGGTGATTGGGACCGCGATTTCCGGTGGCGCTGGAGGCGATGGCGGAAAAGGCGGCATCGCTGGGCAAGGCGGTTTATCTGATCGGGCCACAGGCAGCATATTCGGCGCAGGAGTAGGGGATAGCGGCGCAAACGGCGACGGTGGCAATGGCGGCGCCGGAGCCATAATCTTGAACAGCGGCGGCGTGATTTCCGGCACAGTTGTCACCGATGTTCAGGCGAGTGGTGGCCAGGGTGGACTTGGCGGTGGAAATGTCGGTGGCGGCATTATTTTCGTCGGCGCAGGCTCGCCCGGTGTGGCTGGGCCGGGCGGCACATTCTTGAACTTGAACGGCGGCACAGGGTTTGTCTCGATCAGTTTGCCAACACGAGTGACCACGACCCTCGACGTGGTAGACGCATCTGATGGCTTAACCTCCCTGCGCGAGGCGATCGCTTATGCAAACAGCGTCGCCGGGGTCGATACGATCACCTTTGCGACAGGGACCGGAGAGGCATTTGAAACGGGCGGCGTCATTCGCCTCGCCTTGGGTGAAATTGTCATCACCGATCCCCTCACGATCCTTGGGGGCGGCTTGGTCACGATAACCGGAGATGTGAACGGCGACGACGTGCTGGTTGCAGGGACCGATATCACCGATGTTACCGAGAGCCTCGACGGCACGGACCGGTTGGCCGACAACACCCGAGTATTAAGCATAGGATCCCTCACCGGTGAGGTCACATTGTCGGGATTGACTATCACCGGAGGCAGGACAACGGCCAACTTTGCCGACGGAGCCGGAGTTCGCTCACAAGCTACATCGCTGGTGGTTGAAAACTCCGTGATCAGCGGCAATTCGACATCTGGCGACTCGTTCGCTGAAGGGGCCGGTATCAAGAGTTCCGGCAACACGACAATTATCAATTCGATGATCAGCGAAAATTTCACAACCGGCAGTATTGGTCGCGGCGCAGGCGTCACTTCGTTTGGCGAACTGAACGTCACGGACTCCGGCATTATTGGAAATTCGGCGAGTGGCGCCAATGCACGCGGCGGCGGCATACTTGGCTTCGCTGCAATCACACTAACCAACACGACAGTCAGTGGCAATTCGACAGGCGGCACGAATTCGTCCGGCGGCGGCGTGTTTGGCGACACCACGGTTACGCTGATGAACTCAACGGTAAGTGGCAATTCAACGGCTGGGACGATCTCACCTGGAGGCGGAATCTTTGCGCGGATTTTGGTCAGCGCGACGAACTCGACTTTCAGCGGAAACTTCACGACCAATAATTTCGGTGATGGCGGCGCCATTGCGGTCGGTTATGATGCCGCCGACCAAACGGGCGTTGTCGGCGTGGCCCTTACAAACTCTACCGTGACCGGTAACACTACGGCAGGCTTCGCCGCAGATGGCGGTGGGATTTATCTCCGCGGCGGTGATCTTGCACTCACCAATTCGATCCTTCTCGGCAACGCCGCGCTGCAATCGAACGGAAACGAATTCTCCGAAAGTGCCTTTTTCGGTCTCGATGGCGCAACAACCAATTCCGGACTGAGCATTCTCGGCACTGGAAACGATTCCGACGCTTCGGACGGTGTTGTCAACGCCAATCCTGCCGAAGTCTTTGCGACTACGCTTGTCCTGAGCAACGGAACAACCCTTGCGGGCGTCGTAGCTGACAATGGCGGACCGGTGCAGACGGTGGCGCTGAATGCTGACGCGGTCAATCCGGCGCTCGATGCGTCGGGCGCAGGCGCTACCGCCAGCGACGCGCGCGGCGAGCTGGCGCTTGACCAGCCAGGACTTGGCGCGGATAGCACGGCACCTGGTATCCGCGACCTCGGCGCGTTCGAGCTGGCGACGCTTGCGAACTGGCGCCCGGTGCTCGCCAACGCGCTTGCCGATCGGACCTCGGACGAAGACACTCCCGTGTCGTTCACCATTCCCGCCAACGCGTTCAGCGATGTCAATGGCGACACTCTGAGCTATGCGGCAAGTTTGGGCAATGACGATCCGTTGCCAGCCTGGCTGAGCTTTACCGCTGCAACACGCACGTTTTCCGGCACGCCGCCGCAGGATTTTAACGGAGCACTCGACCTCAAGGTCACCGCCAGCGATGGCAGCCTGGCGGCCAGCGATAGCTTCACGCTCACCATCACCCCAGTCAACGACGCGCCGGCAGGTAGCGACAAGACGGTCTCCATCCTCGAAGATAACAGCCATACCTTTGCTGCCAGCGACTTCGGGTTCAGCGATGTCGATACAGGCGATGCGCTGCTGTCTGTGCGGATCGACACCCTCTCGCTCGACGCAGGTGCCACGCTCAAGCTCAACGGCACCAGTGTCAGTGTCAGCGATGCAATTCCGCTCGCCCAGATCGCCAACCTGGTGTTTACCCCGGGCGCAAACCAAAACGGTGCCGCCTATTCAAGCTTCACCTTCTCGGTCAGCGACGGAACCACCTTCGATCCATCGCCCAACACGCTGACCATCGATGTCACCCCGGTCAACGACGCGCCGGCAGGTAGCGACAAGACGGTCTCCATCCTCGAAGATAACAGCCATACCTTTGCTGCCAGCGACTTCGGGTTCAGCGATGTCGATGCAGGCGATGCGCTGCTGTCTGTGCGGATCGACACCCTCTCGCTCGACGCAGGTGCCACGCTCAAGCTCAACGGCACCAGTGTCAGTGCCAGCGATGCAATTCCGCTCGCCCAGATCGCCAACCTGGTGTTTACCCCGGGCGCAAACCAAAACGGTGCCGCCTATTCAAGCTTCACCTTCTCGGTCAGCGACGGAAACACCTTCGATCCATCGCCCAACACGCTGACCATCGATGTCACTCCGGTCAACGACGTGCCGGCAGGTAGCGACAAGACGGTCTCCATCCTCGAAGATAACAGCCATACCTTTGCTGCCAGCGACTTCGGGTTCAGCGATGTCGATACAGGCGATGCGCTGCTGTCTGTGCGGATCGACACCCTCTCGCTCGACGCAGGTGCCACGCTCAAGCTCAACGGCACCAGTGTCAGTGTCAGCGATGCAATTCCGCTCGCCCAGATCGCCAACCTGGTGTTTACCCCGGGCGCAAACCAAAACGGTGCCGCCTATTCAAGCTTCACCTTCTCGGTCAGCGACGGAAACACCTTCGATCCATCGCCCAACACGCTGACCATCGATGTCACTCCGGTCAACGACGTGCCAGTCCTGGAAAATCAAATTCCTACCCAGTTTTCGCTTGAAGATGAAGCCTGGAGCTATGAGATCCCGGCAGACACGTTCATCGACGTAGACGGCGATACCCTGAGCTTTTCAGCAACCCTGGGCAATGGTGATCCGCTGCCCGCATGGCTGACCTTCAATGCTGCGACCCGCACGTTCTCGGGCACGCCGCCGCTTGATTTTGCTGGCTTGATCAATCTCAAGGTCACTGCCAGCGATGGTGAGTTTGCGGTCAGCGACAAGTTCTCGCTGCGTATCAATCCGGTGAATGATGCGCCGAGACTGGCTATAGCCGATCAGAACTCCCCTGAAGATGCAAGGTGGCTGTTCAAGCTGCCTGCGGAGAGCCTGTTCGATCCCGACAACATTTCCTTGAACGTTTCGGCGCGCTTGGCCGACGGCAGCGCATTGCCTCAATGGCTGACATTTATCGCCGGTTCGCGGACCTTTTTTGGCAAGCCGCCCGCCAACTTCAACCGGGGCCTCGAGATCGAAGTTACCGCCAGCGATGGTGAGCTTACTACCAGCGATATTTTCACACTGGCGATCGATCCGGTGAACGATGCACCGGTGCTTGCCAATGCGATTGCCGATCAGTCATCGGATGAGGACGCAGCGTTCAGCTTTGTGGTTCCCGCCAATGCGTTCAGCGATATTGATGGCGACACTCTGAGTTTCACCACGAGTCTGGGCAATGACGATCCACTGCCCGCCTGGCTGAGCTTTACCGCGGCAACGCGCACGTTCGCCGGCACACCGCCACAGGAATTTAACGGCAGCCTTGATGTGAAGGTCACCGCGAGTGACAGCGAGTTCTCGGCAAGCGACCAGTTCACGCTGACCATCGATCCGGTGAACGATGCACCGGAAGGCGTGGACGACAGCTACAATACGGATGAGGATGCTGCGCTGACCGTGAATGCGCTGACAGGCGTGCTGGCAAACGACAGTGACAGCGACGGTGACAGTCTGACGGTCGCCCTGGTAAGCGATGTGACAAGCGGCGCGCTTGTCCTCAATGCAGACGGCAGCTTTGCCTATACGCCCGATCCGGACTTCAACGGCAGCGACAGCTTCACTTATGAGGTCAGTGATGGCAACATCACAACAGGGCCGGTCACCGTCAGCCTGACCATCGCCCCGGTCAATGATGCACCGGTGCTTGCTAACGCGATTGCCGACCAGTCTTCGGAGGAGGATACACCATATAGCTTTGTGGTTCCCGCCAATGCGTTCAGCGATGTTGAGGGCGACACTCTGAGTTTCATCGCGAGCCTGGGCAATGAAGATCCGCTGCCAGCATGGCTGAGCTTTAACGCAGCGACCCGTACGTTCTCCGGCACGCCGCCGCAGGATTTTAACGGCGCACTTGATGTGAATGTAACCGCCAGTGATGGCAGCCTGTCCGCCAGCGACACATTCACGCTTACCATCGATCCGGTGAACGATGCACCAGTGCTTGCCAATGCAATTGCCGACCAGTCTTCGGATGAGGACGCGCCATATAGCTTTGTGGTTCCCGCCAATGCGTTCAGCGATGTTGATGGCGACACTCTGAGTTTTACCGCTAGGCTGGGCAATGACGATCCACTGCCAGCCTGGCTGACCTTTACCGCTGCGACCCGCACGTTCTCTGGCACGCCGCCGCAGGATTTTAACGGCAGCCTTGATGTGAAGATAACCGCCAGTGACGGCAGCCTGTCCGCCAGCGACCAGTTCACGCTGACCATCGATCCCGTGAACGATGCACCAGTGCTTGCCAATGCAATTGCCGACCAGTCTTCGGATGAGGACGCAGCGTTTAGCTTTGTAGTTCCCGCCAATGCGTTCAACGATGTTGATGGCGACACTCTGAGTTTCACCGCGAGCCTGGGCAATGAAGATCCGCTGCCAGCCTGGCTAACCTTCGACCCGGCAACACGGACGTTCTCGGGAACGCCGCCGCAGGATTTTAACGGGGCGCTCGATCTCAAGGTTGCCGCCAGCGACGGCGAATTTGCATCCAGCGACACTTTCACCTTGACCATCGATCCGGTCAATGATGCGCCAGTGCTTGCTAACGCTATTACCGACCAGTCTTCGGATGAGGACGCAGCGTGGAGCTTTGTGGTTCCTGCCAATGCGTTCAGCGATATTGATGGCGACACTCTGAGTTTCACCGCAAGCCTGGGCAATGACGATCCGCTGCCAGCCTGGCTGAGCTTTACCGCGGCAACGCGCACGTTCTCCGGCACGCCGCCGCAGGATTTTAACGGCAGCCTTGATGTGAAGGTCACCGCCAGTGATGGAAGCCTGTCGGCCAACGACACATTCACACTGACCATCGATCCGGTCAATGATGCGCCGGTTGTCATACCTGCTTCGCAGACACTGCAAGCCACCGCCGGCGAAACAGCGACCTTCACTGTTTCAGCAACTGACGCTGACGGCGATGATCTGTCCTATGCCGCTGGTCCTGCCGGCAAGGGTATAGTCACCGTCTCGGGAGCGGACGTCACTTACACGGCCGTTCCTTTTGCCAGCGGAAGCGATAGCTTCACGGTCACTGTCTCGGATGGAAACGGCGGCAGTGCAGTGCAGAGCGTCGCGGTATCAATCGCAGCAGCCCCGCTGCCCCCCGAAGACTTTCGTCTTGTCCTGACGGAAGGCTGGACCGGAAGTGTCGGCGGCAATGGCCGCGTGTCCGGCAGCAACGGTTTTGAAGACCTGACCCTGCTCTACGGCGCGATCTCGCTCGATGGCTCCTTCAACCGGGGCGGCGATGTGGTGCGCTTTGATGGCGAGGCAAGCGGATACTCCGTAAGCCGCGCAGGTTCCTCGGCCGCCTTGATCACCAACAACACTGATCTGGGTGCTATAATCCCGATTGGCACAGCAGGATTGTTTACAGATTTTGACGACGGTGCCCGCAAGCTGGTGTTCAGCGGTGGTTACAAACTGGGCGCGCAGGTCTTTACCGCTGACAGCACCCCGATTACCGCGCCCGACGACGGCAGCATCCTGCCCACGCTCGCTGATCCTGCTGCCAAGGCGACACTGGAGCTTTTTGGCGCGGCGCTGCAGCCGGGACAGGACGCAAACGTCACGATCGGCGGCAATGTCCAGATCCGCGGTACCAACGGGGCAGATATAGTCAGACTGGACGAGAATGGCGGCGACTTCGCCTTCGATGGATCTTTCAACCGCGGCGGCGACATCATCGTGCTTGGCCAGGAGGCTGCTGCCTATACAGCATCGCTGCAGGGGTCCTCGACCATGCTGATCGCATCGCAGGTCGAGAGCCTTGCTATCCCGATCGGCACCGTGGGCCTCACGCTGCGGTTCACCGACGGAGATCGCATCCTGCTATTCGAGAATGGTGAATATCTTATAGGTGAACAGGTGATCGACCGGTCTGTACCGGCACAACTGGACGAGTTCATCGCGGTACAATCGCTCGACCAGGGCAGCAGTGATGCAGCTATCACCCTGAGCGGGGCAGCAGGCAAGATACTGTTCACTGACGATGCAGACATATCGGGCAATAGCGTGCTGGAACAGTTCGCGTCTGACGATCTGATCAGCGTCATAAATGCCGCGGCTGACGATTATAGTTTTGCAGCCTCAAGCGCGGATCCGGCAGACCTCGAGATTACCTATGCCAGCGGGGCCGCATCAAACCGCATCATCCTCGACAACATATTACCGTCAGGGGACATCGTCTCTGACTATCCCAGTGCCGTGCATGTGATTGGGTGGGAGTTCATGAGCTTCGGGTGAGGGGGCTGGACACGAAGGTTTTTGCTGAAGAATATTTCTGGGTAAAAGTCTAGTGGCGGAAAAGCGATACGCGATGCTCGGCCCATCGGGCAGCAAAATCTTCGGCTCGTCTCTCTATTTGATTCGACGGATTAAGAATAAAAAATGTCCGACAGCTATATGCATTTGCGCGGATTGCTATTGTGCCAGTCCCAAGCTTTTCGAACCAATGCCTGATTTCCAGTTCGTGACCTCCTGGATAACGGCTGTTGTGATGGTAAACAATCGCCGTGCGATCTTGCGCAAATGCCAATACCTCGCCGAGCGGCATTTGCTTTCCAAACTTTAGCTTATTCCTGCGCTTCGGATTGTCATCGATCAATCCGTTGTCTGGGTCCGCAAAGACTAAATCGCACCCTGAAAGTTCGTGCAGAACCGTCTCAAACCATTCAGCTCTCAGAGTGTTTCGCGCCGAGTGATGCTCCTTTCCGTGATTCAAAACATTCGACGAAAATATAGCATCAAGCGCACCAGATTTGGCGACTGCATCCACCGAGCGATCCGATTCATAAATATTTTTCAAGGTGTCGAATAACTGTGGGTCAAGTTCCCGCCAGCGCTTGGGATAGCGTAAATATGATGTGTGCTTGCCATTATTTTGAATCATTGTTACCCAAAATTAGCATCCGTGCTGACGACTTCGAGTTTTTCAACAGAATAGGGCCGGAAGGAGACAGTCTGCTGTCGCGGCGGCGAAGATGGTCGAAGCAGTCAATGAGATCGCAAGAGCCGAGTCCGGGCGTCAGGTCGCGACCGTCGGCAAGCTGGAGGTAAGGCCAAACGCGCCAAATGTCATTCCTGGCTTGGTCCGTCACACGGTGGATATTCGGGATCTTTCTCCGGAGAACGTCGAAAAACTTGGTACGGTAAATCGCCAAGCGCGCGAATCAGATCGCTTCGAACAACCAGATGGAACCAAATACTCGCCTATTTTAAACCCGCATCAGTCAAAAATTATCTGACGACGGACAGACGGGGAACACATTGAAACGACATGGTTTTCATCACGGTGTAGATGGGGATAGCCGGTGGCCCACCCTAATGGGGCAGGCTAAAATCTGACTGAATTTTCGTCGGACGCCTCGTGCTTTGCGCCATTGATGAACCGAATTTTAATGATTCACGCATATCGCTAGTCTCCTAGGAGAAATTTATGCGTCGACTTATCGCACTCATCGCCATCGTCGCTTTCCCGACAGCCGCAAACGCAAATTCGGAAGCGCTAACAGGTTTTCGGCTCTCGCTAACGATACCCGAAATTTGTGAAATTGAGTCTTCGGCCTTTGTCGTCGATGCTAACGGGATCTCTGCGAGTGGAAGCGTGTTCGAGATGTGCAACAGCAGTCGTGGATTTCGTGTAATTGCATCGCATCGTATGCTTGCCACGAATGAGCAAGCTCAGATTAGCTATGCTGGCGAGACAAGCCAGCTTGATAGTTCAGGCTTAAGTGATGTTGCACTGCGCAGCGGTCCTACTGTAGGTAATGTGCCGGTTACCATACAGACAAACGGGCTCGTTCAGGACCTCACAATTAGTTTAGGGCTCACTGTCATCTAAGCTACATTGTCGTCACAGTCACAGTCACCCTGTCTGAATAACGACCGGCTAGTGCAACAACCGGTGGTACAACGACGCTCATGGGCCTATTATCTCCACCCTGAGGAGTATGGTCAGGATAGAAAAACTCGGCCGTTCCTGCCAGATTGACTAGTGCGCCGTCGAAAAATAGCCGATAAGGAACTTGGTCTCGCCCTTGCTCGTGAACCATATTTCCCAGATTAATTGAGTTAAACGAAACGATATAGGGCGTTGTACTAAAAATCCGTGCGGCGAAAGGCTCCGACTGCGTTGAAGTTGAACTTGAAAGATTTCCGAGGTCTACTCGTGCGGGTTCGTTACTCCCCCCCCCTCCGACTACCGCTCCAACTAAGCGCAAGGATACGGCAGGTGGAATTACGATAGTAACCGTAAGATCCCTGCGATCAGTGATGGTGCTGCCATCGCCGTTGCGGTCCAACAGCAATAGCTCCAGATATTCGACGTACGTACCCGCTTGCAAACCCCACTCCGTCGGGACCTCAACTTTGAAGATCCAAGACGGGGCGCCGCCAATTTCCACATTGCTGCTAACGGATCCGCCTGAGGTATCATTCTCTAGAATTTCAACCTGATTATTGCCCGATGCGCTTATGACGAAGGGCGGGTAACCAGAAATTGGCGGCGCCCCTTTTCTTGCAATGCGTATGACGGCTTCGCAGGGCGGGACACCAACTATCGAACGGGTGCTAGTTGCACCAGCTGCAGCATTTTGAACAAGTACCTGAAAATCCTGCGCAGCGAGCCCACCCGGTTCGATTTCAGTGCCATTTATTACCAGGGACTGATTGCCACTAGCGAAAGTGGGCTGACATTCTCCAGCACTTGCGGCGGCTGGCACCATCAAAAGAGCTACTGAGCCAATGATTGTCGTATAGCGCATAACGTCTCCTATTCGGTCTCGTTCTGGAGATTGATCGTCTCCACTCTATAGAGACCTGTGTTGTCCTCGGGGATCTTGATCGTGAAAGTGCCTTGGCTATTATTCAGACGAACAGTGTAACTCCGACCAGGTGCAAGTCCGATTAAACCAAACCTACCCGCAGAGTTGGTAAAAAATGGTTCGGGCTCGAAGCCATCATCGTCTTCGGATGTTATCTGGCCTGCTACAAGAGAAGCCGGCTCACCGCCAATCTGGAGAAATCCGACTGCGCTGACAAATCGATCGGTTCCGACTTCCAAAGTGTAACCGCTTCGATAGTCCGGGGTGACATGGGCCACCCCGGCTCCAATGTCATAGCCCGGCTCTAAAGTATCAATATCATATTGGATGTCCTGCGAGTTATATGCTGACAACTGATTGATAACAGCGCTTCCAAATACCCCACTGGAAGCTTCGTATTTACCGTCGCTCAGGCTACGCCCAGCAATAACATCAGTGCCCCTGAGCGTTTTGTGCGGTCCAGCGAGAAGGAAAGAATTTTGAATTGGACGACCGATGCCAAAATCCCCGTCGGCAAAGGCAAAAGACGTACCGATCTGCAACCTCGCTGTTTGATTGTTGGTGATGCCGCCGAGACTGGTACCAGTGGAGCCAAGCGAAGCACGAGCCTCGAAGCGATTGGCTATATAGTCAACGACACCATCGATCGAAGAAGCACCCGAGGTATCCTGCAACGTCACCGAGTATCCAAGGGAGCCTACGTCATTTCCAGCCCCCCGTGACAAAGAAGCGCGCGCCGACTTGTTGCGGCTCTGATATGTCGCATCCGCTCTATGACCACCCCCAAACAGGACGGAAATACCCACTCGAACGCCGAAAGTTTGTCCAGACGCTGATCCGGTGCCATATTCAGCGCCGAACGTGGCGCGGATGTTGTTTGAAAGTCGGTGGTTTACATCCGCGAAAAATGTGCTGCGATCCCTCAGACCAGAGCGCGAGAAATAATTTACGCCCGCAATTAAGGACGTTCGCAGGGACAATGCCTGACTGTACGTGGCGTTAACGGAAAGCGTCTCAAGACTGAAACCCGAAAGTTCACTGACTGTGGTGAAATTCTTGCTCTCATAATTAACTGATGCAGTAACCTGTTTCGCAGAAGTACTATCCCCAATGGTGAGGCGGTAGCTGCCGCGTATCGCGAACCCTGCGCCGTCAGCATTACTGATCGCGCCTTGTAGATCAAAACTACCAGGTACTACCTGAGGTACGACGCGCATTTCACCCGAAATAACCTGAACGTCTTCGGAGAGCTGTATGCCACCCCCTACAAGCAGCGTATCGCTCAAGGCTTTTCGGTAGTAACCGATGAAAACAGGATCGCCCGAATAGCTGGGCTCCAGATTGAGATTTGTTGTCATCAGGCCTGCAGCGACAGTGTATTCGTCTTCGCCGGCCAAAAGATCAATCGGATCAAAAAAATAGTCAAACCGCGTGATTTGTTCACGACCAGCTGCATCCCTGATCAATAGCCTGACGTCATTGGATCCGATTCTAATTGGGAGGTCGTCCAGGCTGTATGTGCCTGGCTGCAGATCCAGCGTCTGATAAGGGGCGCCGTTTACGATAACTTCAACGGTCGAAGGAGTGGCAACAAAGATCTGCCGTCCACCAAAGTTCGCCGTCGATGTGAACGGGTCGAAGGTCCTTCGGCTCTTTTCAAGGGCAACGCCACCTATAAATGGCGTTTGAATGAAACCTGTAGTATTGAGTTGCAGGTCGCCCGCGCTCCAGCGCCGGAATTCGTCCGGCTCGTCATATACTGCCCGAACAGCGCGTCGATAAAACCGGTAGTCATCATTGAAACTCTGGGTAAAGCCACCTTCAAACTCTAGCACAACGTCCTTGAACCGAGCCGCTCCAGACAGATAAACGTCAGGGGGTGCTAGCCCATCTCGGTCCCGATAAATCAAATTCACGTTGGAATTAAGGTAAGCGCTGAATCTGGCAGGTTCTATCGATGGAAGTTGTGGATCACGATTTGTTTGGCGACCACTTAACGCTTGGATTGCTCGCAATGTAGGGTCAATCGAGCGCACGATAAGCTCGAGACGTCCGATTTCGAACTCCACGTCGAACCCCGCAGCCTTCAATGCCGGCTGAGATATAAAGGGAGCGCCGTTAATCGCTTCATTCAAACGAGTGATCCCGGCTTCGGTGAGAAGACGAGCAAGTTCAGTTTGAAGACTTGAGCTTTCGATCGCGACCGTCTGATCAGAATAGACGTTTACGATCACGTCGCGCAATACCTGCCCGTTCCAAACAAGCGGAACCGACATTGTTATAGCGTGCGAGCGTTCCTGCGATGGCTCCAGATTGTCAGCTATCGCAACCTGCTCTGATGCAATAACTATTCCCGGAAAGCCCAGCATCGCTGCAGCCATCGCAAAGCGAATGACCCCTGCAACCAACGTAACCGGTACCCCCCTCTCCACATTAAGACCCCAGCTTGGCCTGGATGCTACCTTCTACTAGAGGCTTATCAGTCGGAATGAAAAATACCCGGGCGCGGCCTGGCGCGACGACGCCTACGCCGATGAGCTTTGCCACTGCGTCCGCTGGTAGTCTTACGTCGGCCGGAGATCCATCGTCTGCCGTCCCGGTGATCTGCCAGGGAGACAAGCCTGCCATGAAATAGCGACTGCCGTGATTGGCCAAACGCACCTCGACGCCAGCGACATCGTCTCGCACCACTGGCGTAATCGATTCAAACATCGGCTCGGGATTGGTGCCGTCAGGAACGACATTGACCAAGATATTGAAATTTACAACAACCTGAACCTGCGACTCTCCTGGTTTTATATCAACAGGTATCTGGCGGATCTGCATATAATAAATTTCCGATTCCGACAGCTCTGGCTCGCCAATATATTGTAGTCGGAACACTTGCTGGGACTGCGCTGGCACAATCCTTTGAGCTGGGAAAAGTAGGAATTCTTCGTCGGCGGGAGTTAATTCCAACTCCCCCCGTTCTGAAATGATACCGCGAAACATTTGAACTTCGACTGGAAACTCGGCTTGGCTCGGGTTGGAAAGCTCAATACGTGCAATCGAGCCGCGACCGAGTGGTTTCACTTCTACAACCATTGGCGAAACCCCGGCGGCTTCGGCAGCAACCGGAACAAGGGCGAGCGCAAGCAAGGCCCAGAGATATCGTAAATTTTTAAACATTGATTGTTCCTTGCCTGGCAGTCTCACAATTTAGCCATTGGTCTAACGTTGATCTAGCCACAACATCTACAGTCGAAGTCAAAAAGAAGGGGGAACCGTAGCCCCCCCACTCTTGTTTCATAGGACAATCAGATTTAGACTGCGCCGATTGTAATCACAGCGCGGTCAGAGTAATCGCCAGCAACCGGGCGCTTCGAGGTGTCGTCACGATCGATATAAACCTTCAAAGCAGCATCGTCGTGGAATGCTCCAGCGGCATTAACGGTCTTCGTCGCAGCGCCTTGCACTGTTCTGAAGTCAAGAAGGGGGAAGCTGCCGTCGGTCGATTTCAGCTCAACGCGATAATGAATGACGTTGGTGAAATCGAGTGGATCATTCGCAGCAACAGCAGCACCAGTGGCATTTGTCAGACCGTCATTGTCGCTGGTGACCGAAAGAGTCGTCGCATAATTGCAGCTAACATAGATGTTCTCCGCAGGGGCAACCTGAGAGCCATTTTTGAGCAGGAGGGCTGAAGAGCCCGCACCCTGGTTAATGTTCACACTAGCAAAGGTCACATCAGTTGGATTTTCGAGGCTACATTCCGGCAGAACCGTAGCATTGAAAGCCAGGTCTTGCGAATCCTGGCTCTGTGCAAAAGCCGTCGACGACAAAAATGCGGTCGAAGCAACCGCTACCATAAGAATCTTCTTCATCATTATATTCCTTTTCATCCGGCTCCATTTTTCGAAAAGAGACGTATTTTTTTGCACCGTGAGCGGGAATGACGTGACCCCTTAAAACTCCTCCAGAAGTGATTAGAGTCCGGTCCAAGAAAGGACGGACGAATGAAGCGGATA
>NZ_JBALTN010000006.1:0-328673 GCF_036964565.1 Parasphingorhabdus sp.
TGCCAGCCTCCATAAAATCCTTCGACCATTTGTAATATACGCCCTGCGCGATACCTTCCTTGCGACACAGCTCAGCGATACTGTCATCGCCGCGCAGGCCTTCCAGCACGATCCTGATCTTCTCTTCCGCGCTATACTGTTTGCGGGTCGCTCTGCGGATATCTTTGACCACCGCTTGCGCGGGGGCTTTTGAGTGTTTTGGTTTCATTTCCGTTCCTTACAGTCACTGCAATGAAACCAAAACACTCACTTATTTCATGCAGCCAGTCTGTCTATTGAATGCTGACGGGGGACAGTTAGAAGCTTCAAGAACCTCCGATCTCGTTGAGCAGGTTTTACGTTGAATAAAAACCCGAGGTCTTTGAGAAATTTTCTCGGTGCGGGTTGCTTGTCTTTGGTCATTTAATGCACTACTCTCTGATTTCTTTAGTCAGTATTATATTGAACAAATTTCTGCTAATTTCAATATGTTACTTACAATTCACCGTCTAGCGGTAAAAGTCATAGATCTTCGCCAGAGGCCGTTCCCGTGATTTGAGCATGGATATAATCACGGCGGGTAGCGGTTATCAGGTCGTAATTGAAGCAAAGTTAGGGTGTGGACTTAAGCAATCCGGCAGAACCTTTACTCGCAAGCTCACCGATGCCGGAACCACTGTTTTTGGAAATGATGGGACATTCACCGGGTGAAGTAACTTTCCTGATCAGATCCGTTGTCGATGCGTCCAAACGGCGAGGCGTGCCACTTTCGAGTATTTGCGTCGGTCAAATCTTGGGTTCGAACGCGAAACGCGCGATGGGGCCTGGGCCGCTCCACTATCAGGGCGTTCCGGTTGATCTGGTCG
This sequence comes from Parasphingorhabdus sp., assembly GCF_036964565.1. Lineage (GTDB taxonomy): Bacteria > Pseudomonadota > Alphaproteobacteria > Sphingomonadales > Sphingomonadaceae > Parasphingorhabdus. Next base: position 846 of record NZ_JBALTN010000006.1, read on the forward strand.
ACGGCCTTGATCGGGGGATCGAATTTTACCGGTTTCCTGGAGATCACCCGACAGGATAGTCGAATGCCTGATTGATCTTCACCACGAGCAGCTTACTGAAAATCCCGCTGGCTTTGAACTCCACGGAGTCATTGGCCTCCGAAGATCAGTATCAGGGACTGATCGGCGTTGGGGTATTTCGCGCCCCATTCCTCGTACCGGATTTGCTGCTCTATCTCACCCCAATCGACCCACTCGCCATCATCCGGACCCAACATAATCGCCTCCTGTAATCAGGAAAAGACAACACAATATCGATGAATCATTAGTCAGGAGAAGGTCATTGCAACAAATCCTGACAGCCAAAGCTCCGTTACTTCGCAAACGGATCAATCTTTGCGTTACGATATGCTTCTTGTGAGCAGCGAACCAAGGCTGGTAGAGATTTGGATGTGCCGTTTAGCGACAGTGTTTCAAGTACCTGATTATCGTACCTTATGACTACATGCGATGCTGGCATCAATTGACGCCCAAAGTCCTCATCAAAATTAGACTTTAGTTCAAGCCCTCCTCGACTGCCTTGAACAGCTAATGTTTCATTGTCAGTCCATGTTATGTCACCGACAATGTAACTTAACGAATATTTTTTATCTTTCTCTAATGACTGCCACTTTTTGTTGCTTAAGAAAGAAAAATATTCGCTCTTCTTAGAATCAAAGGCCAAGGTAAATCTAGTACCTCCAATGTAATCCGCAAATGCCTCGCAGGTGTGTTCTTCTGGTAGCGCCTTAATGATCCAGCTCTGCGACTGCTTGGCCGCAAAGGGTGGCATCTGTGGCGGCAGAGGTTGTGCATACGTTTTCTTTTTCGGTGAGGAACGCTTGCGAGCCATCTCCCTGTCCACTTCATCTGCATATCTGCGAACCTGGCAGGAGGTGTCGCAATATTCTTTTGTTACGACAACAGGCGAGGAAAGCCTGATAAAGTCTGCTCCACTACCCAACATTAGTGCCAATGCGCTTACGATCATCAATATCCACCTTTGACAATATATTGCAGGGCATTGGCGCTAGTTTTTTCTTCCAGCACAACAAACTTTGGATCCTCGTTACCCAATGAAGCCATTAAACGCTCACCGAAGTTGGTCGGAACTGCAACTTTAGCCCAAGCTGCTCCGCACAGCTTTTTAAGGGTATAAATGCTGGCTTTGATCTTTTGAATTAATTTCTTGGCTTCGGCCAATTCTGGTGGATTTAGTACGTGATTTTCTTTTCTCATAGAATATTCCAAGCAATAACGTGGTTTTTCAATTGCAAACGTCATTTCCACCGCACTTCAAAAGTTCACTTGATATCTGGCGTTTCTTCATTGCTGTCAATACCAGCGATACAATGTATCAGATTTTCGGAATCTAGCACTTGCCTGCTCGGCTACGTGCGGAGGCAAATTGTGCCCCAATCCATTCTATAACTTCGCGCAAATAGCGGTATCTTATATGGAGAAGCTAAGTTGCCATCTCCTTCCACCAACCTAGGCCTCCGGATCAATTTCCTGGGGCCTTTTTCATGCCTGAAAGGAATTCGCTATGATCTCACTTCGCACCGCAGCGGCGGTCAAAAGCACCATCGAACTGCTCGCCGACAACCAGCTGCGATCCCTGCTGACCGAGCGGTTCGACCAACTGACCAACACCTGGGAAGGCATCGACCTGAGCGACCTGACGCACTTCCTCATCATCCAGCCTGGAGACACGACGGCGGATGCGGAACACGAACGCGGGTGGTCACTGCTGGTCAATCCTGTGGATGGTGCACGCTTCGGCGATCCCGCTTTCACCCCTTCCTGGGAATGGATCGAGGATCACGGCGGCTGGTTTGAAGCCGTGTTCATAATGAGCGATGATGGTTTCGGCATCACGTTGTTTGTCCAGGATCATCCCGAGACCGACGCCGAGCTACTGGACCTGTGCCGCAGCTGACGAACCCCCAACAAGCACCAATCGCAGCGCCCTCCAGGGCGCTTTTTTTTGCCCAATCAAAAGGAAATCAACATGGATAAACCAATCATCGCGACACTGGCCCTGCCTGCACATATATTCTGTCGAGGCCCAGGCGGTCTTCGTCAATCACCCCATCGATCCCGCTGTCTCCGCTTCTTCCCAGACGCAGAGCCGCTTTTTCGTGTGAACCACCGTAACCCATGCCAACTAGGAGATCGACGATCACTCGCTCGAAGAATGTTGGAGTGTTTTCGCGTATCCGTTCCAAGATTTCGGCGCGCAATATTTTGTTCAGTACGGCTTGAGCGGCATCGACCTGCTCTTCCGGCGTAACGTCGGCATCGGCAGCGGCTTTTGCGGCCGGTTTTTCATTCGTGGAAGCGGCACTACCACTGGACTGATAGAACTCCAGAAACTCAGGAATCCTTTTCAACGTTTCATTGTCTATGCGCGTTGGAGAACTGGCCAAAAGCTTATGGCCTGCTTCACTCGCAACAAAGAAACCACGCTTGGGCGTATCAATCAGGCCAGCCTTGCTCATGTAGAACTTGGCCCAGTGGATCCTGTTGTGAAGCAAGCGCTGTTTCCCGCTCGGGAGCATCTCGTCGCGCTCCTCTTGCGCTAATCCAAGGCCATCTGCGATTTTCTCGGCGGCGATCGGGACCTTGGTTTCGCCCTCCGCAGACAACTGCAGAACAGGAAGCATCAGAGATTGATAGTCTGGAATGGCCATGGCGTTTGCTAACACCAAAACCGCAAGGCTGACAATGGTTTACGGGTGAAACGTATCGTTGACACCCCACTGGCTCTAACTTACGCCTACCTCATGGCGCGATTGGACGAAATTGCGGAAGGAGTTTCGAGTGTACTCGCAAGCTCACCGATGCCGGAACCCCTTTTCTTGGAAATGTTGGGACATTCACCGGGTGAAGTAACTTTCCTGATCAGATCCGTTGTCGATGCGTGCGAGCGGCGAGGCGTGCCGCTTTCGAAAATTTGCGTCGGTCAAACCTTGGGTTCGAACGCGAAACGTGCGCTGGGACCTGAGCCGCTCCACTATCAGGGCGTTCCGGTTGATCTGGTCGACGGCCTTGATCGGGGGATCGAATTTTACCGGTTTCCTGTGAGCGACGTCAGTCTGCTGAACCTCTAATCACGATTTCCGCCATCTACCCATCTCTTCGATTAGTTCACCAGCCTCATGGCTTTGGCGGCCAAATTTGTTCTTATGGCGCCAATTTTTTTTTCAGTTAGATAGGGGGTTTGTCACGTCAGGAGTAATCATATGAAAAGAGTCTTTTGCGGAATAGTATTAGCCTGCCTTGCTACTGCGGCACAAGCAGACAGAATTGGCGAAAATCGCGCAAAAAAGCCGGAGTTCACTGCGGAGGTATCTTTGAATTTGTTCGACGTCGAGCGCTGTGTGATCGAGAATAACAATATTGGAAAGCCGTGGGTCTATCGGCAACCTGATCGGCCTGAAGAGGTCATGCTTGCTTGGGAAAGTAGGGAATTCGGTAATACAACCGTGCTGGAGATGAAGGGTCTTCAACAGATAAAGTTACGCTTTTGGGGCAAGAACAAGATTTGGGACACGGTTCTTGAATGCATTGGTCGAGATAAAGGTGACAGGGGATAGATGGCGGGCATTGTTCGTTGCCGCCTTTGGCCTTGGGCAGATCTTTCCTGGAGATCATCCGGCAGGACAGCTCGAAATCCTGATTGATCTTCACCACCAGTAGCTTGCTGAAATTGCCGCTGGCTTTGACCTCCACTTGGTCATTGGCCTTGAAGGACGTTATGGTCTTGACCTCGACAAAGTCCTCACCCAGCCGTCCATCGGAGCCCTGCGCATATCCCGGCTGGTCCCTGATCAGTTTTTTTCTGCTGGCCGTTGTGGCCGTCGGCGTTGTGGCAGGAAAAATGGGAGAGCCGAAACCTTAAGTTGGTGGAGGGAGGGGGAGCTGTCCGTTCCGGCCGGATGAAGTCAGCAGAGTTGGTCAATCTTGATGCCCCCTCCCTCCCCCGGCAACCAGACCTTACAATGCGAACACCATATACCGTAGCAATCAATCCGATTTGACGGACGGAAAACTATCTCGCCGGTCAACAGGCACCTCACTCTCATTAAAGCACGATAACCTTACAAGCCTCTGATATTACATATGATACGCGGTTTCATCAAACTCAACTGGAATGATCGGACGCGACTGGCGAACCTTATAGCCAATCTGTGCGACACCTATAGCGTCGAATTTGTAGACCAATTTATCCCACATAGGACTGGCCGTGATCCTGACGTTCATGTTTTTCATGAAACGAAAAACGGTAAACTTACTCTCATCGAAGACGCCAACTCGTAATGAGATTCCGGCCGGGGTGTCGTGCTCCGGCTGGAGCATAATCGACCGCCGATCCAGCGACAGGACGGGTGACCGACACTGCCTCCCAGACCCCAGCTTCGCTCCACCGCCTGAACCGCCGATAGATCGTGTTCCAATTGCCGTACTTGGGCGGAACATCGCGCCAGGGCGTGCCGCAGCGAAGCCGCCAGAGTATGCCGTTGATAATCGAATGGTTCTCTTCTGGCCGTCGTCCACGCCCTCGGTTTGCCGCATCGATCGGCAACAAACCCTTCAAAACACGCCAGTCCGCTTCGCTCAGATCACCCCGGCTCAAGCCCGCCTCCAAAAGGAAGCCTTGAATCAATCGCCGAGTCTCGCGTCAACCAATTTGTCGACGCCGCCTAGAGCCGTTCTTCGAAGCTCAATATCCAAATATCGGCAACCTTGCACGGCGCGTATCGATGATGCATACCCGCCAGAACAGCTGCCGGGGGGACAGACAATTTCATACGATGAGAAACCACCGCGCGTGGTCGGCATGGGCGGAGCCATCCTGACCAGCCTCAACGGGGTCGTCGGTTCAGGCATTTTCGCTCTTCCCGCACTGCTCTTTGCAGCGGCCGGGAGTTTCTCGCCCATCGCAATCTTGCTGTTCGCCTGCCTTTACGGGACCATGCTGGCCGTCACTGCCAAACTTTCGACCGTCTTTCGGCAATCGGGCGGGGCGCAGCTTTATGCGCAGCACGCCTTTGGTCCCGCGGTAGGCTTTCAGGTGGGCTGGTTTGCGGTCGCAGGCAGCATGGCGGGCGCGTCAGCCAGCCTGCATGTGATGGTGTCGTATCTGGCGGCAGTGTTCCCGGTATTTGACGATCCTGTCATTCGCCTTGCGACGATGACGTTTGCCGCAGTCACCTTTTTCGCGATCAGCGCCAGCGGCACGGTGCGGGCGATTGAGGCGATCGCCGTGGGCACCGTCCTCAAACTGACGCCAATCCTGATCCTGATCGCTGTCGGCCTAACGCAGAACGGCATCCCCACCGACATCACGCTCCCAACGTTCAGCGCGTTCGAGTCCGTTGCGCTCCTGCTCGCGTTCGCCTTTTCGGGGTGCGACATGGCGGTGAACGCCGCCGGTGAGGCAACGAACCCGCGCAAAACGTTGATGCGCGCGCTGTTCGCCAATCTGGCGATGGTCGCAGCGTTCTACGCGCTCGTCCAGCTGGTATATTCGGCCTCTGCCCCCGATGCCTCGCAGGCGGACATTCCGCTCGCAGCGATGGGGACCAGTTTGCTCGGACCAACCGGCGCATTGTTGGTCAGTGTCGCAGCGATCTTCTCCACCGCGACCCTCGGCCTCAACCTGTTTTTCCTAGCACCGCGCATCTTGTTCGGGATGGGGCGGCGCGGACTTTTACCACATGTCTTCGCCTATGTGTCGCCCCGCTTCAAATCGCCGGTTGTTGCTATCGGCTTCTTTGGAGCGTTCGTCGCCGCTCTTGCTCTGTCCGGTACTTTTGAGCTGCTCGCGGAGCTGCTTGTTAGTGTCGAACAGCTCGCCTTTCTCATGACGATTGGGTCGCTCATCGTCATGTGGCGGCGCAATGATGCAGGCTTGCGTGAGACGATGGGCTTTCGCTGGGCCATCATAATACCGGTCGCGACCGGCTACGTCGTGTGGTTGCTTTTGCAGCTTGATGCGAACTCCGTATTTTACACCGGAATTATGATTGTTGTGGGCACGGCGCTTTATCTCGCCTCGAAAGTCGGCGCGGTGCAGCAGGACGGGATCGATCTGCCCGAGGGCAGGGCCTAGGCTCAAATTTGTCCACGCCGCCTAGCAGCGGTATTTGATCTGAAGCCCGTTCGCACCAGATCGCATCGCGCACCACCCCGGTTCCTATTTCTCCGACCCGATGGTGTCGATCTTCCCTGCCCCAGTGTATCGCAACAGCGCCTCATTTTGCAGCACAGGCAAGGTATACCGCACAAAAATAGCAATTTTCTGATTTGGAATAATTCTCATTCTGGGCTACAAATTATTCAATTAAGTTCTGAGTGCCGCTTTTTCATTCTGAAAGAGGCCGCTATAGGGGGTTGAGACCATGAGCAATGATTACCGGCTGTTGAAATATGTCGTGGCATTCGTATTCTCCTTGCCGCTTTCTGTCTCCGTCCTCGCACAACCACCCGAAAATTTTGACGCGCGGATGGAGGTGGTTCGCCAGAAGGCCGGCGTCCCCGGCATGGCCATCGCGATTGTCGAGCAGGGCGAAGCCACGCTGGTCAAGGGTTACGGAACTCGCAAGCTGGGCGGTACAAAGCCGGTTGATGAGGCGACCATCTTCCCAACCGGTTCGACCGGCAAGGCTGTCACGGTCGCGGGGCTCGCCCTGCTTGTGGACCAGGGAAAAATTGGCTGGGACGACAAGGTGATCGACCATCTGCCGTGGTTCCGGATGTATGATCCTTATGTCACGCGGGAGATGACGGTCCGCGACCTGCTGGTCCATCGCAGCGGCCTGGGGCTGGGCGCGGGCGACCTTCTGTTCGTGCCGCGCACCAACCTGACGCGAAAGGAATCGGTCCGGCGCCTCGCCCATATCAAGCCGGCCACAAGCTTTCGCTACGGCTATGCCTATGACAACATCCTTTACATGGTCGCCGGCCAGCTGATCGAGGAGGTCACCGGCCAGACATGGGAAGAATATACCGCCGAGCATATATTCGCGAAGGCAGGCATGCGCGACAGCACCGCCGCGAGCGAACCGCGCTTTTCTGCTGACAACCGGGCCTTTCCGCATGCGAGGCTTGATGGCGGCCTGCGCGGTGCCGGCAATCAGGAGATGCTGGACGAGCGCGACGAACTGGGCCGGACAGCGGCGCCGGCTGGCGGTCTGGCCGTCAGCGCCCGCGACATGGCGACATGGCTGAAAATTCAGCTGGCTCATGGCAAGATGCCCAATGGCGATCGCCTGTTCAGCGAACAGGCATCAAAGGAAATGTGGACACCGGTGGTGCTGATGCCGATTCGGGATCCCGCCCCCGAACTGGCCGCGACCAAGCCCAATTTCAGCACCTATGCGCTTGGCTGGGATGTCAGTGACTATCGCGGCGTGAAGATCATATCCCACGGCGGGGCGGTATTCGGGTTCCAGACCATTGTCGCGATGATACCCGGCCAGGATGTCGGCTTTGCGATCATGATCAATTCGGAGGACGGGCAGGTTCTGCTCGGTATGATGTATGAGTTGCTCGATCACTATCTCGGCGCGCCGAAGGCGGACTGGCCGGAAAAATGGTCCGCCCTGCGACGGGACCGCGTCGAAAAGGGGCTTGCTATGCTGCAGTCTGCGCAAGCAAAACCCGCCAAAGTCGGGCCGTCTCTGGCGCTCGATGCCTATGTCGGAGAATATGTCGACCCGTGGTATGGCAAGATCATTGTCGGCCGCGACAAGCAGGGCCTGACCATTGATTTTACGTCAACGCCGCGCATGAACGGACGGCTCGAACATCATCAGTATGACAGTTTCGTCACCCGCCTCACCGACAAGACGATCGAGCCGGCGGCGGTAACATTCTCGCTCGATGCCGACGGTGCGGTGGAGCGCGTGACGATGAAGGCGGTCTCACCCATTGCCGACTTCAGCTACGATTATCATGACCTGCTGTTCGAGCCCGTTGCAGCAGACAAATAACCGACTGACCGGCCTTCCCCACAGAAAGACTATCTGATGACTGGACAACTGACCCTTGATGTCTCCACCGAGACATTTCCGTTTCGTGAGCCGTTTCGCATTTCGGGGCACCTGTTTACCGAGACCGAGGTGGTATTGGTAAGCTTGTCAGACGGCACCCATGTCGGTCGCGGCGAAGCGGCCGGCGCCTATTATCTGGGGGACGATACGGAAAAGATGCTCGCCGAAATCGAACGGGTCAGGCAAGCAATCGAAGCCGGAGCCACCCGCTCGGAATTGCAGCTCCTGCTGCCCCATGGTGGTGCCCGCAATGCGCTGGACTGCGCCTGGTGGGAGCTCGAGGCCAAGGCCAGCGGAACGGCGGTCTGGGAGATCGCCGGGCTTGCGGCCGAGCCGCAGCCCCTGCTCACAACCATCACGCTGGGCGCGCAGGAGCCGGCCGTCATGGCAGAGAAAGCGGCCGCGCTCACCGATTTCAGGGCGCTGAAACTAAAGCTGACCGGCGAGGCGGAAACTGACTTTGCCCGGGTCGCCGAAGTGCGCGCCGTGCGCCCGGATTGCTGGATCGGCGTCGATGCCAACCAGGGCTACGGGATCGACGGCCTTGCAGCGCTGGTGGAGGTGCTGCTCGAGAATGGTGTGCAATTGCTGGAGCAACCCTTGGCCCGTGGGCGGGAAAGCGACCTTGACGGCTTTGAACGGCGCATGCCCTTTGCCGCGGACGAGAGCGCGTTGTCGCTGGAAGATGTGGACGCCATGGTCGGGCGCTTTGACGTCATCAATATCAAGCTCGACAAATGTGGCGGACTTACCGAGGGGCTGGCCATTGCCCGGCGTGCCAAGCAGCTTGGGCTCGGTGTCATGGTCGGCAACATGATGGGGAGCAGCCTGTCCATGGCCCCGTCCTTCATTGTCGGGCAATTGTGCGATGTGGTCGATCTCGACGGCCCGACCTTTCTGCGCGCGGACCGCAGCCCAGCTGTGGAATATGCCGATGGCAATATCTGGTGCCCCGCCGGATTGTGGGGATTGCACGGCAGTTGAATCATGGACGTAATGTGGTTCCGCACCTGCAATATTCCAGAAACTCGTTGACATTTCTCTAAATAGATAATTAATGTCCTGTCTAGGATAGGACATTCAGGGGAAATCAGATGGGCAAACAGACTCGAGTTACCCGGCGATCATTTGTGGCAGGCGCCGGCGGCGCAGCTCTGGCATTTCCCATGGTCAGTTTTGGCTATTACAGCCTGAGCGCTGCCAGCTCCCGCACATATTCCAAGCATGCGATGGACATCGTCGGCGAAACCCTGGTCATTGACATGCTGGCGCCGCTCCACATGGATTTTTCCCCCGATGCCAACACGAAACCGCCGAGCGCGCAGGCGATCGCCGACTACAAGGCCAGCGGTATAACCGGCTTTCACAATGCCTTCGGGCTGGGCGGGCCCGATGCCTACACACATGCCCTTAGTTATTTTGCCAACTGGCAGGGCTATGCGGGCCGGAGCCCGGATGTCTTTGCATTGATCGGCACGATGGCGCAGCTCGAGCATGCCAAGGCGACCGGCCGGATCGGCGTCATCATGGGTGTGCAAAATGCCGACCATTTCCGGACAGCAGAAGACGTCAAAACCTTCTACGATCTCGGACAGCGATGTTCGCAGCTCACCTATAACAGCCAGAACAGGCTGGGCTCGGGCAGCACGGAGCGTGTGGACGGTGGCGTCAGCGACTTTGGGGTCAGCATCATCAAGGCCATGAGCGAGGTCGGCATGCTGGTCGACGTATCTCACAGCGGCGATCAGACCACGCTCGACGCGGTCAATCTGTCTCCGGTCCCGATCGCGTTCACGCACAGCAATTGCCGGGCCATTTCCGGCCATGTCCGCAGCAAGACCGACGAGGCGATCAAGGCGCTGGGCGACAAGGGCGGAGTGATGGGAATTGCCGGCGTCCGCCAGTTTGTCAGCAAGACCGATCCGACCAATATCACCCATATCGCCGACCATATCGATCATGTCGTCAAGCTGACGGCGATCGAGCATGTCGGTATCGGGTCGGACTCCGATCTTTACGGCTATGATGACATGAAGCCCAAGCAGAACAAGATGCTTCGCGCCGCCTACAAGGGCAGCTATGCCTTCCGCGACAAGATTGACGTCGATGGCTTCGACCATCCGCTCAAGATGTTCGATCTCGCCGAGGAGCTGCTCCGGCGCAACTATTCTGCACAGAATATCAAGGCCGTGCTCGGCGGCAATTTCCAGCGCCTGCTGCGCGATACATGGAAGTGATCCACGCCGGTATCGGCTTTTTCTAGGAACCCAATATCATGAATGCCCCCTCGCCGTTCGCGGACCATATTCTGCCGGTGCTGCCGCAGCCATATCTCGTGTTTCTCGGGGACACGACAGAACCCGGCTACGCCAAGACCGCCTTTGGCCTTCGCGACTGGGCCCGGGACATGTGTGTCGGCGAATATGCATGCTCCCCGGATGCGGTCAGCGCCGGCCTTCGAGCAATGACTCCGGCAGAGGCGAAAGCTGCCGGCGCACGGTCGATGGTCATCGGCGTCGCCAACCCCGGCGGGGTCATTCCCGAAAGCTGGACAGCCGCGCTGGTCGAAGCGCTGGATTCCGGTCTGAGCATCATCAGCGGCTTGCACATGCGTCTGAAGGATTCGCCTGTGCTGCGTGAGGCGGCAGCCCGATCAGGGCAAAAACTGATTGATGTACGCGTCCCTCCCAGGAACATTCCAGTGGGTACCGGTCGCAAGCGCAGCGGGAAACGGTTGCTGGCTGTCGGAACCGACTGCGCGCTCGGGAAAAAATATGCAACATTGGCCATTGCACAGGCGTTCAAAGAACGCGGTATCAATTGCGATTTTCGTGCTACGGGTCAGACCGGTATCATGATTTCGGGCGGGGGCATGCCGATGGACGCGGTCATTTCTGATTTCGAAGCGGGGGCGGCGGAGATGCTCAGCCCGGACGCGACCGACGACCACTGGGATGTGATCGAGGGTCAGGGCTCGCTTTATCATCCCGCCTATGCCGCCGTATCGCTCGGGCTTTTGCACGGTAGCCAGCCCGATGTATTTGTCGTCTGCCATCAGCCGGGGCGAAAGACCATTCTTGGACTGCCCGACTTTCCGCTGCCAACGATCGAGGAAGTGATTGCGCTTACCATCATGCTCGGCAAACGCACAAATCCGGATATACGCTGTGGCGGTATCGCCTTCAACACATCGGATCTATCCGCCGAACAGGCCGAGGAACTGATGGCCAGGGAAAGCGAACGGCTTGGCCTTCCGGTCGCCGATCCGATCCGCAAGGGCCCGGCTTTTGAAGCCCTGGTTGCCTCCTGCCTGGGTGACGAGTGATGGACGCCGGGGCAGAAGGCACAAAGGCAAGCTTTTTCCAGCGCTTTCTGCTTCCCGGCTTCGCATTCAAGGGCTTTGTCATCGGCGGCGGCTATGCCACCGGGCGCGAGCTGGCGGAATTTTTTCTGGTCAGCGGCCCGTGGGGCGGTCTCGCGGGCATGGTGCTGGCGATGGCCCTGTGGAGCCTGATCTGCGCCGCGACCTTCGCTTTTGCCCAGGCCTTTCAGGCTTTTGACTATCGCAGTTTCTTCGCCGCCCTGCTCGGGCGCGGATGGGTTGTGTTCGAAATCGCCTATGTGCTCTTCATCATTCTGGTCGTCGCCGTTTTCGGCGCCGCCGCGGGTGAAATTGGCGCGGCGATGTTCGATATACCGGTAGTCGCCGGCTCGATCGCGCTGGCGCTCGCGATCATTGCCGCCACCGCGCTCGGCAACGCGTCGGTGGAGCGGCTTTTCAAGTTCGCGACCCCGTTTATCTATCTTGTCTATGTCATTTTCATGGTTCTCGCCTTCACCAGTTTTGGCGAACGGATCGCCGGTCATTTCGCGGTCGCCGGTTCCGGAGACGGCTGGGCACTCGGCGGACTGACCTATGCCAGCTATAATGTCGTCGGTGCGGTCGTCATTCTGCCACTACTCCGCCATCTCACCAGCCGCCGCGACGCGGTAATCGCCGGACTGGTTGCGGGGCCGCTGGCGATGTGGCCAGCGATCATGTTCTTCATCTGCATGATCGCCTTTTTTCCCGGCATCGAGACCGAGACCCTCCCATCCAATGTCATGCTCGAAAGGCTGAACAGTCCGCTGTTCCAGCTCGCCTTTCAACTGATGATTTTCACCGCGCTTCTGGAAAGCGGTGTCGGTGCCATTCACTCGATCAACGAACGCATCGACCATGTGCTGGTGGCGCGGCGTGATGCCGGGCTTGGCACCGGTGCCCGCATCGGTATCGCGGCGCTGATCCTCGTGGGTTGCATTTTCGTGGCGGACCGCTTTGGCCTGATCGCGCTCATTGCCAGCGGCTATACCGCGCTCGCCTATATATTCATCACCGTCTACATTCTGCCGCTGATGACGCTGGGCATCGTGAAGCTCTATCGTGCGCAGCGCCTGTCCTCATCCTCGGTAGCCGCCGATTGACGGCATGGGTCCAAGGCGGCGGCGGATGGCGATGCGGATGCACGAACCGAATGATACAAAGGTAGAGATATTCAAACAGGCAACGGAGAGGTAAAATGAATTTTCTGAGACATCGGCTGGCGGGAAATCCATTCTTCCGGCTTGTCGCAACGGTCGCCGCCGCTCTCGCCTTGTCTTTCGCTTCCCTCGCGCCGCTTCTCGCGGCCAGTGCGGCAGCACCTGCGACCGAACAGGCGGCACCAGCCACGTTTGCCAGCGAGGATTACGCCGGCGAGGATGTGATGATCCCGATGCGTGACGGGGTTCGGCTGCACGCCCAGATATGGCGCCCTGCCCCTTCAGACGCCGAACTTCCGATCATCATGATGCGCTCCCCCTATGGCTTCAGCAAAGAGAGAATTGCCGATGCACTGCAGCAGGGCGGTTCGTACGGCTATCTGGCAGCAGATGGCTATATTTTCGTCTTCCAGGATATCCGTGGCCGTTTCAGTTCGGAAGGGGAATATGTCACGCTGCGCCCGCGCAAGAGCACGGCCGGCGGCATCGACGAATCCACCGACACCTATGACTCGATCGACTGGCTGGTCAGAAACCTTCCGGAGAACAACGGCAAGGCTGCGGTCATGGGGGTTTCCTATGGCGGCTGGACCGCGGCCATGGCGACCATCGATCCGCATCCGGCGCTGAAGGCGGTCTCGTCGCAGGCATCACCCGAGGACATGTTTATCGGCGACGACTTTGCGCACAATGGCGCGTTTCGGCTGGACTACGCCTGGTCCTGGGTGACCGCGCTTGAATCCGATGGCAAGACGATGAAGCCCTTTCAGTTCGGCAGCGAGGATGGCTATGATTGGTATCTGCGGCAAAGCGATCTTGCCACGCTGGACGAACAGCATCTGGGCCGCAAGGTGCCGAGCTGGCAGAATTTTGTCGAGCACAAGGATTATGACGATTACTGGAAGCGATCGCGCCCTTCGCACATGATGCCGGCAAAGGTCGCGGTGCCCAATCTGATCGTCGCGGGGTGGTATGACCAGGAAGATTTCTACGGCCCGCTGGAAATCTACAAGAATCAGGAAAAGGGTGACGAGGACGGGCTGAACTACCTGGTCGTCGGGCCTTGGAACCATGGCGGCTGGAGGGGAGAGGGCGCAAGCTACGGCCCGTTCGAACTGGGGTCAGCGACCGGCACCTATTTCCGTTCAGAGGTGGAACTGCCGTGGTTCCAATATTGGCTGAAAGGTGAGGGGACGCTCGACCAGCCGGAGGCGTTGGTCTTCGAGACCGGCAGCAACCAGTGGCAGAGGCTCGCCTCCTGGCCGATCAGGGAAAAGGCCGTCTCGCGCAATCTCTATCTCAGGTCGGGAGGGAAATTGTCCTTTGAACCGCCACAGGCGGGCGAGGCACCCGCAGCCACCTTTGTTTCCGACCCGGCGAACCCGGTCCCCTATCGCGAGCGCTCCGATATCAAGCCGTTCATGACCAAGGGCTCGACCTGGTCGACCTGGCTTGCGGATGACCAGTCTTCCTTTGCCAGTCGCAACGACGTGCTGTTCTGGGAGAGCGATCCGCTGCCTGCCGACGTCACCATTTCCGGCGACGTGGCGGCAAAGCTGTTCGCCAGCACGACCGGCAACGACGCGGACTGGGTGGTCAAACTGCTCGATGTATATCCCGCCGACGAGCAGACCCCGGCCGAACTGCGCGGACGGCAAAGGATGATCGCCAATGACGTGTTCCGGGGCCGTTATTACAAGAGTTACGAAAATCCAGAGCCCCTGGAACCAGGAGCAGTGCTTGGCTATGACATCGACCTGCACTATGCCTCGCATGTGTTCAAGAAAGGTCACAGGATCGCAGTGCAGGTGCAGAGCAGTTGGTTCCCGCTCATCAACCGCAACCCGCAAACATGGGTGCCCAATATCCTGCAGGCAAAGGCGGCAGACTATAAGGTGCAGACGCACAGCATCTATCATACACCTGACAATGCTTCTGCGATCTCTGTCACGGTGGCGGAAAGCGCGAACTAATCGGTTCGAGGAAGAGGATAGCCTTCGGATGAAAAAGACAATTCTACTGGCAGCTGCGCTGTGCACGACCCCGGCTGCGATTGCATTTTCCGCTCCTGTCGCCGCGCAGGACTATTCCAAATATAGCGACGAGGCCCTGAAATCCGAGCTGGCGGACATTGCCGACGAAACGCTGGCGGTGCTGGTACCCATGCGCGACGGGATCGGCCTTTCGACCAACATCTATACACCGAAAAAGGGGAAGGGGCCGTTTCCAGTCATTCTCTGGAAAACACCCTATAGCGAACATGATATCAAGGGCGGAACGCTGCGCTACGCCATCAAGGCGGTTCAGCGGGGCTTTGTGTTCGTGGTGCAGAACGAGCGGGGCCGCTATTTTTCCGAAGGTGAGTTTGAAATTCTCGGCAAGCCGCAGAGCGATGGCTATGACACGTTGAGCTGGCTCGCCGCACAGGAATTTTCCAACGGGAATATCGGCACTCTCGGATGCTCGTCCTCGGCAGAATGGCAGCTGGCGCTCGCTGGCATGGACCATCCGGCGCACAAGGCGATGGTGCCGATGTCGGCCGGGGCCGGGATCGGGAAAGTCGGCAGATTCCAGGAGCAGGGCAACTGGTACACGGGAGGGGTCCCGCGCAGCCTGTTCATTCCGTGGTTGTATAATGTCGATAACCCGCTTCGCGCGCAGATCCCGTCCGGCCTTGACCAGCCTACGCGGGCACGGATCGCAGCCTATAACAGCCTTGCCGCAGCCAAGCCGAAAGTGGAATGGAAAGATCAGATAAGGCATCTTCCGCCTGCCGACATAATGTCGGATCTGGGCGAGCCGGAAGGCACGTTCGACACGCTGATCGCCCGCACGCCCGGCGACCCCGCCTGGCGCGAGGGCGGCCTGTATCACGAGGACATGGGATGGGGAGTGCCCAGCCTGTGGTTCAACTCCTGGTATGACGTGTCAATCGGTCCCAACATGGAATTGTTCAACCATGCCCGCGCCGCGGGGAAGGACAAGGAAACACGTGACAATCAATATGCGGTTATCGCGCCGGTCGTGCACTGCGCCTACAGCAAGCTCGGGCGCGACACGGTGGTTGGGGATCGCGACATGGGCGACACCAGTTTTGATGTGGACGGTGCAATATTCGGCTGGTTCGACCGCTGGCTCAAGGGCGACCGCAAGGCATTCCCGGCCAGCACCCCGCACGTGCAATATTTCAACATGGGAGAAAACCGCTGGAAGTCGGCTCCGCAATGGCCTCCGGCGACCGCCATCACGGTCCGCTTCTATCTGCGCAGCGACGGCAATGCGAACAGCCTTTATGGCGACGGCAAGCTGAGCACGGCCATGCCACCGGCAGACGAGCCCGGCGATCAATATCATTATGACCCCCTGAATCCGGTCCAGACCATTGGCGGCGGCGACTGCTGCAATGGCGGAATCGTGATCCCCGGCGCCGCCGACCAACGCGTCATCGAAGCGCGAAACGATGTGCTGGTTTATACCAGCGATCCTCTGGAGGCACCTCTGGACGTTACCGGTTTCGTTGATGCCGTGCTCAACATATCCTCGAGCGCAAAAGATACGGATTTTGCCGTAAAACTGGTCGATGTCGCACCGGATGGAACCGCCTGGATCATCGGCGACACCATTCAGCGCGCCCGCTATCGGGATGGATATGACGAAGAAAAACTGATGAATCCGGATCAGGTCTACACGATCCGGCCAACACCGATGACCACCAGCATACGCTTTGGCAAGGGCCATCGCATCCGCGTCGAGGTAACCTCCTCCAACTTTCCCAAATTCGTCCGCAACCTCAACGGCGGGGGCAATGTTGCGACAGAAAGCAAGGCAACGGTGGCGAAGAATGAAATTCACCATGATGCGGAAAATCCATCCTATATCGATCTGCCCGTGGTCGAATAGACGGAAGCGCGTCGATTGCGGGCCTGCGGAGGCAAGTAAGGGGCTGCATCAGACGGGAAGCAAACAACAAAAAGGCGGCCAGTTTTCACTGACCGCCTTTTTCTGATTTATAAGGGATAAATCAGAACTTCGCCTTGGCACCAACGGAAAAATAGGTGCCAACCACATCATAATGCGGGTTGCCCTGGGGCGACAACGGCGGCTTGTTGTCGAACAGATTGTTCACATTGCCCGAAAGCGTGAACCGGTCGTTGACCTTGAACCGGACTCCCAGGTCGACGTATGTTTCTGCATCGGTCTTGTTGTTGACCAGATTGGTGAGCAGATGGTCATAGAGGCCGCCGTCAACATAGCGGACGCGAACATCTGCGCCGAATTCGTCGTTGTCGTAACCCGCGCTCAAGGTCCCGCGCCATTGCGGAACGCCATTTGTGGTTCCGGATCCCACGTCTCCGGCCGTATCGGTTCGGTTCAGCCCGGTATCGAAAACAAAGTTGTCCACGTAGGAAGCAATCGCCCGAATTCTCAGGGACCCGTCAAATAGTGGCCGGACATAGGCGGCTTCAAAATCAATTCCGCTCGTCTCGAAGCGGGCAATATTCTGGAAGTTTGCCAAAACTTGCGTAACCGTGCCGGTGCCGTCACGCGTGATGCGCGAGCATGCGTCAGCGCTTCCCTGCTTACACGCCAAAGTCAGGTTGGAGCCGCTCAAGGTCGCAATTGCGCCATCAATGCTGATATCATAATAATCGACAGAGAACCGCAAGCCCGGCAGGAAGGATGGCGAAATCGATCCACCGAAGGTCAGCGTGCTGCTTATTTCGGGTTTCAGATCTGGATTGCCCCCCGTGAATGTGGTGACCAGCGTCGGGTTGGAATTATAGGCGGGATTGGCTGCGGCACGGCCATCGGTATCCTGATCAACCAGAGGTCTGACATTGATCGATCTAAGGGAGAAGAGTTCGTTGACGGACGCGGACCGTATATCGCGCGAGCGGGTTACCCGTAACAGCACGTCGTTGAACAGACGAGCCGTACCACCGGCCTTCCATGACCAGATGCCGCCGCTGGTGCTGTAGTCGGAATAGCGCGCCGCGCCGTTGAAATCGAGAGCGAACTTGTCCTCGAAATCGAGCAACGGCACTACAACTTCGGCAAAGCCTTCCTTGACATTGAACCCGCCAGACAGGTCCGAGGTAAATACCGGAATACCAAAACCGCCAGCCACTGTTTCGGGTGTCCGTGTTCCAACCAGCTCTTCCCATCGTGCTTCGACACCCAAGGCAAGAGTGATCGGGCCAGCCCAGAGCGAGAACAAATCTCCCTGAATTTCGGCACCCATGGAATCGAGCTTGCTGGTCGAGAAGGAACGCTGCGTACCTGTCACATAATCGAGGGAGGCTGCGGAAGCATTATTCTGACCGAACGGGTTCAGCGGCGCGCAGGCAGGATCATCATTTGCCGTTGGTACGTCCGCATTGATGGCGCAGACAATGGATCCGCCGCTGAGGACGGCATTGACGGCATTGTTGAAGTTGCCGGCCAGGCGCGCGTTCCGCAATGACTGATCGCTGTCGACTTCGCCATGGCTGTAATGGGCGCTATATTTGAACCCGTTGCCAAAGGTGCCATCGATGCCGATCGCGCCTTCCTTGTTCTCGCGGACCCCGTCAAATCGCAGCATCAACAGGTCGTCGAACAATCGATAATAGCTGAAGCTGGTTTCGCCGGCAGCGGCCAGTTGGCTCTGGATTCCCGCTGACAGAAAGGCATTGTTTGCCTGGATGGTCAGCGGTGGAACCAGGAAGTCCGGCAGGAAGTCATAGTCGGATTCGGACCGGCCATAGGTACCATCGATCCAGATTTTGGCATTGCCGATCTCATAGCTTGCTCGGGCATATACGCTGAGGCGCTCAAGCGGGGTCGAGACAATGATATGGTCGTAAAGCCCGACCGCATCAGTTCCGCCAACACCCTGTGCATTCGGGCCATCAAACGGGCGGAGCGATCCATCAAGGTTGAAGGTCTGTCCGGCAAATATTCCTGACGTGATCAGCCCGCCACCGCCACTGATACCAAAAGGCAGAGTGTTGACATCTCGGACCAGTTGCTGCCCCCCGGCCACCGGAATAAAATTGGCGCTGCCAAGATTTTCGCGCGAGTTGCGGTCGAGAACGCCTTTGTCCTTCACATATTCGGCGCCAATCATGACATGGCCGGCGCCATCGGAAAAGGACGTTCCGTAGCTTCCCTCGAAGCCGTAGCGCGCGCCGTCTCCACGCGAGGACAATCCGTAGTCCGCGCCAAGCGACAGACCTTCAAGCTCGTCGTTGAGAATGATATTTACAACGCCGGCCACCGCGCCCGAACCCCAGGCAGCAGAAGCGCCGCCAGTTACAACCTCGACGCGGGAAATCAAGCTAACCGGAACGAAGTTGAGATTGTTGTCGCCAACAAACCGTCTTCCGTTCACGAGTGTGAGGGTACGGTTGGTCCCCAGCCCGCGCAGATCCGCAGGGGCGGTCCCGCTGCTGGTATTTCCTACCGAAACCGTTGGCGTTACCGTGGCGCGGAACTGCGGCTGATCGTTCAGAATCTGCTGGATATTCACTCGGTCGCCCTGAAGGAGATCCTCTCCACCGATGACCGTCGTCGGGGTAGGCTGATCAAATCCCGCTCTTTCAATACGCGAACCGGTAACGACGATGGGTTCTGCTGAATTGGTCGCGGTCTTTTCCGAGTCTGCATCGGTTTGGGCCTGAACTGCGGGTGCGCTCAAGAGGCCGATTGCCGCTGCGCTTATATAGCCGCCTTGAAAGATTGCGTTGCGTGTTTTCATCAGGCTACCGGTCATTGCTTACTCCCTTGGAATTGAAGAATTATTGACCGGATTAAATTTAATTTTTCTTATCAGGACAATATTCTCTTTTTTCCTGATTTGCACAGCTTGGATGATTGCGCAATATAAAATATGGGATATCTAATTTTTACAAGGGATTAGCGCATTTTCGAATCCACTTCCGCTAGGAGCACCCGGCCAAGAATTACAAAATCTGGGAAAACTTCCCCGAACGCTGCTTTTTCCGATCAGCGCAACTCTGCACGTTTGAGGCGCCTTGTGTAGCTGCTTTCAAGAAATGCCGCCTTGAATTCACAGTTTTTCAAAGCGTTGACAGCAAAAACCAATTCTGCCAGACAATCCTGATTGGAGAATATCAAAGGAGGGACGGGTTATGTCGCAGAATTTCATCGGCGCAGCGTCACGGTTCGGCAACAAGGTTCTGCTGGCTCTGGTCCCTGCCCTGTTGCTGCCAATCGCCGCGATAGCAGGCAGCCCGGTCGCGCCGCCAATCGACGCGGTGGACAAAGTCGAGCGCCAGAGCCTGAACACACTTCCCGCTTTTATCGACGAGATGGTGGCAAGCCAGCTGCGCACCAGCGAAGTGGCAGGAGCGGTGGTAACCGTCGTTCATGACGGAAAAATATTCACCGACAAGGGCTATGGTTTCAAGAATATCGAGGACAATGTGCCGGTCGATCCGGACGCCACCCTGTTTCACCCTGGTTCTGTCTCGAAACTGTTCACCTGGGTCGCGCTGGCCCAGCAGATCGAGGCCCGCAAGGTGGATCTGGATGCCGACGTAAACAGCTATATCGACTTTGAAATCCCGCGTAACGGCTTTGCTCCGATCAAGGTCCGCGACCTTCTGTCACACAGGCCGGGAATGAGCGACATCAGCGGTTTCATCGTCTATGATGCAACGCAACTGATGCCCTACAGCGAGTGGATGAAGGCAAAAGTGCCGCGCCGCGTCTGGGAGCCGGGGGTCGAAACGGCCTATTCCAATTTCGGCGCGTCGCTGGCCGGCTATATCGTCGAGCGCATGTCCGGCGAACCGTTCGACCAATATGCGCAGAACCATATCTTCAAGCCGCTTGGCATGACATCGACCACCTTTTCGGAGCCGCTCCAGGGGGCGTTGGGCGAGAACATGGCTACCGGCTACGAAGTCAAGGACGGGAAATTTGTCGCGAAAGGACATGAATATCTGGCCTTGGTCATGCCGGCAGGCTCAGCCTCGTCGACCGGCAAGGACATGGGCCGCTTCATGCTGGCGTTGCTGAACGGAGGCTCTCTCGACGGGCAACGGATATTGAAACCGGAAACGGTGCGCCTGCTGTTCAGCAACTCCGCTGCCAATGCGCCGCGTGTCGAGGGGATGGCGCATGGCTTTCTGGTCGAGCGGGAAGCCAATCCGCGTCTTGTAGGCCATGCCGGCAACACGATCGATTTTCACTCCGATCTGGTGATCGCACCGGACCTTGGCTTTGGCTATTATATTTCCATGTCCGGCGGCGAGGGCAGTTCGGAGGCCCGCACCGTGCTGAGCAAGGCGATCACCGGCTATATGTTCCCGCAGAAGCCAACCGCTCGCTGGGGCGGAGCGGCGGAGACCGCTCCCATGGGCCGCTATCGTTCCAATCGGCGGGATTACAGCAAGGTCCCCAACCCGGATTATGACATCCTAGCAAGCGCGGCGGGGCCGAATAGTGTGGAGTTCATCATCCAGGAGGAAAAGACGATCTGGGAACGGATCGGACCGCATCTCTACGAAAAGGTAACGGATGTGCCAGAAAATGGTCCCTACGAACGGGCAGAATTCTACGAAACTGATCGCGGGGCCCGCCTGTCATTCTCCTTCCAGCCCTATACCGCCTATCATTTTATCGCTGCAGATTGAAAAAACAGGTACGCAGACGGCCGCAAGACCATTGCGACGCCTCCCGGCCAGGAGCGCTCCGTCTGCGCTAATCCCACCGGTGGCTGAATCGCGGCGAGCAATGTTCCCGGCTTGGCCCTGTGCCACAGCCCGCTGCAGAATCACGGTGACCGCACCGATTTTCCTGAAATCGCGATGAAATGGTGGATGGATGTTTAAGTTGACTAAGCAGATTCAATATTGTCAGAGAAATAAAGAGTAAATCAAAGGTCAATATGCTCGCTTCTGACGTTACACTGGGATCCATTTTGCGAAACCTGCGCCAGGCCAATGGCTGGACGCTGAAACAGATGAGCGCGGCCTGCGGCATTCCCCTGTCCACCTTGTCGAAAGTCGAGCATGATCGCCTGACCCTGACCTATGACAAGCTGCTGCAGGTCAGCCAGCGGCTCGGCATCAGGATGTCGGAGCTGTTTGCGGAAAACAGCGAAGCGGAGCGGCCATCGATCATGGCGCGCCGCAGCATCGGCGAGATTCAGAATTCTGTCCGCGTGGAGACCGCGAACTACGATTATTACTATCTCTGCACCGAACTGCGGCAGAAGCGCATGATCCCGGTCATAACCAAGATCAGGGCCAAGACACCGGAAGAATTCGGGTCGCTCGTTCGCCACGAGGGCGAGGAATTTATCTATGTCCTCAAGGGCCAGATCATCGTCCACACCGAATTTTATGATCCCGTTACCCTCATCGAAGGCCAGTCCATCTATATCGATGCAAAAATGGGCCACGCCTATCTTGCCGCGGACGGCTGTGAAGAGGCGGACGTTCTCGGGATCATGTCCAGCCCGGACGAGGAACTGATGCAGTCGCTGCTTTCCATACACGAAGAACAGAAAAAGCTCGAAAAGCTCTAGGCAGAACCGGGGCTGCCGCTTCCGGGCCGACCCTTTCAGACCGGAAGCGTGCAGGCGTGCGCCCGATCAGCGTACCTCGGTATAGATATACTCGTCCTGGGCATCGCGCACCATCAGCGTGCGCTTGCCATCCGCCTCACCGACCAGAGCCGTCAGGCCGATCGCACCCGGTGCTGCCGAAACGAGCGAAATGCTACCGTCGGCATTGGCATCGGTTGCAATAGGACCTTCGACAAATCCCGCCTTTATCCATTTGGTCCCGTTCTTTTCACTGATCGTGATGGTGCCGATACCGGGGCTGACATATTTCTCGGCCAGATTGGCGAGCACGGTCGCATCGCCCGGCACGGTCAATTCTGCGCGGCGCTTTGCGCTTTGCGCCTTGATCCGCGTTCCAATCACGGCGATTTCTGCCGCAGCTTCCGGCTTGCCATCATATAGCACTTCCATCAGCCGGCGGAAAAACGGATCAATCATCGCCGAGCCGCTGTCGGCATTTGTCAGGATCACCGCCCCGATATCGGCCTCGGGCAAGGCAAAGAAATTGCTGCGGTAGCCGAGCAGGGTGCCGCCATGGGTGACGACCGGAACGCCCCAGGCGATCTTCTCAAACAGGCCCATGCCATACCAGCTGTTCTCGCCGACCGGCACGCCGCGCTTGCGCCGCTCGAGCAGATTCTCCTCGCTGACCACCCGCTTGCCATCTGGACCCAGTCCTTTTGACAGCTCGAGCTGGACATAATGGGCCATGTCGGCAGCGGTAGACCACACGCCGCCCGCAGGCCGGTGCGGGTCGACGGTAAAGTTGAAGTCGTTCGGAATCACCTCCACCTGACCGTCAACGTTCAGACCGTGCGGCCGCGCCCAGTTTCCGCTCATCGCTTTCTCGAAGTCGAAAGTGGTGTCAACCATGGCCAGCGGTTCAAAGATCCGCTCATCCATGGCGCGATCAAAGGCCGCCCCCAGTTCCATTTCGGGGTAGGCCAGCGCACCGCCCAGATAGCCTGCCGCCGAAGCCATCAGGTTGTTATATTGAAACAGTTCGCCAAAATCGCTGGTCGGATAGGATTCGGCCAGTTGCCGAAACGTATCGGTTGCCGGGGCACCGGCATCCGCAAGGATGAACGCATAATCCCTGCGCGGCAACCCGGTACAGGCGCAGACCAGATGCCGCACCAGCGTGGATTTGGTGGTCTCGTCGCTGCCAAGCCGAAACGAAGGATATAGCGACGTGACCGGTGTATCCCAGTCCAGCATGCCGTCGTCTGCCAGCGTCGACAGAAGAAGTGTCGCCATGCCCTTGGTGTTGGATGCCACCATGAATTTCGTGTGTTCGTCAACCGGTTCGGGGGAGCCAAGCGCGCGGACACCGACGCCGCCTTCCCAGACAACTTTCCCACCATCGATCAGTGCGATGCCCACGCCCGGTACGTCCAGCGTGCGGGCGGAATCGGCCACAAACTGACGCAGCAGTTCGATGCGCTCCGGCGTCAAGGAATGTGCGGTCTTGCCGGCGAATGTTTCGGCCTGGTAGCCCGCGGGACGGATACTTTCCTGAAGGATCGAGAGCGCTGCGTAGCGCTTGTTGGCCGTCGCGTCCGCGCCATCGGTTATCATGACCGTCCATGCGTCGTCCTTTCGCATCACCAGGGCGGAGACCACCATTTTTTCCGTCGGAGACGTTTCGTAACTGATTTGAACGCGCTCGTCCCAGCCATCACCAGGTGCGGCCGGGGTCAGGAGGTGAATTTTCCGTTCGCTTATATCGGGCTTGTAGGCGGACCATGCCTTTGCCGCAGCGGCCTTGGCGTCCGGCGCACTGGCCACGTTGACGACGGCCACATTCAGATCCTTTTCCGGAGAGACATAAATCGTTGCCGCGCCCTGCGGCTTTGCCGTCCAGTCTTTCGGCTCGGAATAAGTTGCCCCGGCGCTTGCAGCGGTCGAAGCTTGTGCCTGTGCCGGCACAGACATCACCAATGCGGCGGTACCAGCAGATAGACTCAGGGCCAGCAATGCAATTCTGGATCTTCTTTTCTGACGCACCTTCATCCGACTTCTCCTTGTCCGTTGCAAATTCGGCGTCCCTGCGCTTTTGCGCCCATTGGTCATGACGGCCGGAATTCATTCCTGTAGACCATCTGGCTAACGAGATTTTCATATCAGGACAACAATTATCTGGCCATGCGCTTTTGATAATCTGCTTGAGCCTCCAAAGGATCCGGTCTGGATGGTATCGGCGGCCGCGGCGTGACCTGCTCGCCGGCCAAGGGAAAGCGTGCGGGCCCGCGAATCTGCAAACCGGCAACGGTGTGCTGGAGCCCGAACCGCTTCTACTTGGAATTTCGCACGGAATACAGGACCCGCACGACGTCAGCCTGGACAGGCCATTTATCCGCCGGAAAATAATTGGCCATGACCGTCACCCGCAACCTTGTCTTCACGTCGATGAAGGCAACTGTGCCCGCCGCTCCGAACCAGCCGTAGGTCCCGGCGCGGACGCCTTCCGGAACATCGGCGAGATAGACCCAGCCGCCCGCACCAAAGCCATCGGCCTTTGCCGTATCCGGCGCGCTGTTTCCGGAAACCTTGACGCCATTCGGCAGAAGGTTCGAAAGCGAGAGTCGAACGGTTTCAGGCTTCAGTATGCGCACGTTTCCGGCTTTGCCCTCACCGGCCAGCATCTGCAGAAATCGGTCGTAATCCCGTGCCGAGGAAACAAGTCCGGAACCACCGTAGGGAATCTTCGCGGGTTTGACCCATTCGGTCTGCGAGCGGGCATCAATCGGCACCATTTTACCCTCGACCCAGGCATAGTTGGTGGAGAGGCGCGCCGTTTCGCCCGCCGGCACCGTCCAGTATGTCGAGGTCATGCCCAGGGGCTGCAATATGCGGGTCTGCACGAATCGATCAAGCGGGATTTCCGAGGCCGCTTCGACAACGCGACCGAGGACGTCGCTGCTGATGGAATAATGCCATTCGGTCCCGGGCTCCGCGAGCAGGGGTACACTCGCTGCGCGATCGGCAAATTCCGCGAGAGTCGATGGCTGCCGTTCCCGATCCCTGCCCTTCTCCCTACCCCCGAACAGGCCGAGCCGCTTATATTCGTCAAATATCGGTCCTTTGCCGAGAAACTGGTAAGCAAGGCCGCTGGTATGGGTCAGCAAGTGCCTGACGGTAATGGCATGGGCAGCGGGATGATTGTCGAGGGACGTTGCCGGCGCGTCCAGAACGCGCATCGCCTGAAACGCCGGGAGGAAATCGCTGATCGGCTGATCCAGTTCCAGTCTGCCTTCTTCGACAAGCATCATCGTGGCAACCGCCGTGATCGGCTTTGTCATTGAATAGATCCGCCACAGGGAGTCAGGCCCAACTCGGGGGGCGTCCGCGTCATTGGCGATAGCGCCGGCGGCAACAAATGTCGGAGGCGCGTCGCCGCGACCAATTGCCACGACAATTCCCGGCATTTTTCCGGAATCGACATAACCGTCCAGCAGCGATTGCAAGGCCGGGACAGAAACCTCATCCGGAGCGGCGGCAGCGGCTGGCGGTGGCGCTGGAAGAGATGCGGCGCAACCGGATGTACCAGCGACCATCATGACCAGTGCCGCGAACTTGACCGGCATGGGTCTTCCTCCACCATATGAGCCGCGGCCGATGATGTGGACGGAATTGCGTGCCTGTTCCGTGAATGTCATTCATTCGTCTCCAAGCGTGCCGAACGCGTCTGCAAGGCCGAATAGATGGCGCGCTGATAGGCTGGCAGCGCTTGCCGGCCGGCCGCCCCCACACCGGTAGCAATCGACGAACCGGAATTGGCCGAGACCGGCACCTGATGCTGGATCATGTAGATCATGATCAGGTCATTCACCGGATCGGCTTGCCACCATGTACCCAGGACACCGGGCCAGGTCAGCGACCCGACCGCGCCGCAGGCATAGGGGTTATCGACCAGGTCTTCGGCGATCGCCAGCCCCAGCCCGAACCCCGATTTCTGCCACAGCGGCATGCCGGCAAAGGGATAGCGGCGCTGTTCGGCGGTCAGCCTGTTGGTTCGCATCTGCAAAACGGTTTCGGGCTGGAGCAACCGCGCGCCGTCCAGCACACCGCCGTTCAGCAACATGCGTGCGAAACGATGATAGTCCGCTGCCGAAGAGATCAGGCCTCCCCCGCCCGGGGTATAGGCCGGAGGCTCGTCGTACATCTCGGGACGCATTTTTTCCAGCCGACCGGTCCTTTCGTCATAGGCATAGACGCTGGCAAGACGATCCCGCTTTTCCAGCGGCAGCCAGAAATCCGTATCGATCATCTGCAAGGGGGCGAATATTCTCTCCTTCAGCACCTGGCGCAATGGCTTGCCTTCCACGCGTCCAATCAGAAAGCCGAGCACTTCGGTCGAATGGCCATAGTGAAATCGTTCACCCGGCTGATGGGCGAGCGGCAAGCTGCCAAGGGCCGCTAGCCATTCGTCCACGGTCGCCCGGTTGTTGGCAGGATCGCCCAGGGCATCCTCATAGGCTTGCTTGAGCGGGCCCTCTGAAAAGGGAGCATAGGCGATGCCGGAACGATGGGTCAGCAGATCATCGACCGTGATGGGCCGTCGAGCCGCAATGGTCGCGCTGATCGGCCCCGCCGGGTCGAGCAGAACCTGAGGATCGGCGAGTTCGGGAATCCATTTGGCGACCGGGTCGTCAAGAGCAATCCTGCCTTCCTCGACGAGCATCATCGCCGCAACGGATGTAACCGGTTTGGACATGGAGGCGATCCGGAACAGGCTGTTCATCCGCATCGGCGATCGCGACTCGATATCGCGCCAGCCGACAGCATCGGCCTGCACGATCTCGCCATGGTGCGATGCCAGCGTTACAACGCCTGCCAGCTCCCCAGAGTCAACGAAGGACTGCAGAGAGGGGCGCACATCGACGGGTTCGGTGGGGTCGAAGGAAGGACCGGTTGTGCCGCGATTGGGAACCATATCTGGATTTGACCTCAGAATTTTTTGCTGAGGCTGACGGCCGCATATCGGCCAATCGGGTTGTACGACCCGCCGATTCCGTCGGTACCCGGGAAATACGGCGGTGTTGCATCAAACAGATCATTGATCTGCATCGATAGCTCCGTCCCTTCAGCGAAACCGGTGTCGGGCAGTTTCACCGACAGCCGGAGATCGACCGTCGTATATCCTTTGGCCTTGTAAACGCTGGATCCTGTCGGCGTGGCAAAGCTGTTGGTAATGCCGCTGCGGTGATTGACAAAATTTGCCACGGTGACCGGGCCCGCCTGGAAACCAAGCGTGGTGCGCAAGGTTGTCCGCGGGATTCCGGCATCCAGCGAATTGCTGACAGCGGAAGTAGGCGACAATTGCGTTTCGTAGTTGAGGATATAATTGCCGGCGATGCCGGCAAAAATGCTGCCGAAACCGGTGGAGCTGCGATAGTTGACGTCGAAATCCAGCCCGTTGGTCTTGCGAACGCCGAAATTTCCCTGACGCAAGTCAAGCAGGTTGCCGATCGCCGGCACCGCGCCAGAGGTGTAGAAAAAGGGAACCGTATTGTCGATCGCTCCGGCAACCTGCGCGGCCGTCGGATTGCGCACGACCAGCGGCGCGAACGTCGGATCGGTGAATATGAGCGCCCCCAGTCCGAACGGCGTTCCGATCACGTCATCATAGACAATGTCGTAAAAGGTCGCGCTCGCCCGGAAACCCGGAAGAAAGGCGGGGCGCAGATCCGCGCCGAACGAAAAGGTGCGCGCCTTTTCCGGCTTCAGATCCTGATTGCCGCCGAGCAGCAGCATGGTGTTGACTTGCGCAGCGCCACGCGAAGGATCGCGCACGCCGAACGCATCGACGAGGGCAGCGGCCGCATAATAAGAGCCGACGGTGGAGCCAAGATCACGCAATCCCGGGGCGCGGAACGACCGGCCATATGTCCCGCGCAGGTTCAGGCCCTGCACCGGCTCCCAGTTGACGCCGAATTTGGGATTGGTGGTCGATCCGAAGTCACTGTAATGATCATAGCGGCCCGACAATGACAGCGTCAGGCTGTACATCAGCGGAGCCTCGTTGCCCTGGCCAAAAATCGGCACGAACAGTTCGCCATAAAGTGACGTAACGTTGCGATCGAGATTCTCGGGGAACGGTACGCCGCCGCTTGCGCCGCGCTGCTCGTAGGTTTCCCGACGATATTCGGCGCCGGCAGCGATCTTGAACTGCCCGCCCGGGAGCTCTGCCAGGGGGCCATCGATCTTCAGCGCCGCCAACCGGGTGCGCTGATGATTGGTGAAATCGGTGTTGAAGTCGAGAATGTCGGCAACGACTGCCGGACTGGTCCCGGTTCCGAATGGATCGAGAGCGGTCGCGGTCGTGGTGCCGGCAGCAGCGGCGGTCAACGCGGCCGTGTCCAGCCCCGGCTGGAACGTATCATTGCGCGACCAGTTGAACGTGCCTGAAGCGGTGACCTTGAAATCACCGGGCAAATTCAAATCGACGCCCACGGACGAATTGCCGCTTCTGACCCGGTAGGTCTGGTCGAAATGATCCGCGCCGACCAGATTGTCGGGCCGGAAATCGACAAATTCGAACGCCGCACCGGTCCCGGGAGGGGCCCGGAAAAACGGATTGGACGGAACGATGAGCACGAACGTCTGGCTCGGCAAGGCAGCCTGCACCGTATCCTTTCGATCCGTGTAAAGCACTTCGCCCCAGATCGTCACATTGTCGCTGACATCCTGGCGGATGGTCAGATAGCCGGTGTGCGTCCGGTTCGTCGGGAGCAGATCGACCGGACCTCTCGGGTCGCAGGTGTTGACGCCCGGTGCCAGGCTCGGAGCGGCATAGATGGTGCCGGCGAACAGATTGACATTGGCGTCCGGGCACACGGTGGAGCGCGTGTCGACGCCGCCGGCATCGCGAAAATCCAGCGACCGGTAGTCACGGTCGGCACCGGTGATGTTGCTGTTCTCGGAATATTGATAGGACAGGGCAACCGAGCCGCTGCCCCAGTCCTTGCCGACAATGCCGCCGGCACTGAAGGTGTAATAGTCGTCAGCCATGCCGTAGCGGGCGCTCGCCTCGATGCCGGAGAACCGCTTGCGCGTGATGAAATTGATCACGCCCGCAACCGCGTCCGACCCGTAAATGGCGGATGCGCCGTCCGCCACGATTTCGACCCGTTCGATCGCCAGGTCCGGCAGAAAGGGAAAGTCGGGATTGGTTTGCTGGGTACTGCCCGAAATCAGCCGGTGCCCGTTCATCAGTGGCAGGGTGGCGCTTGACGGCAATCCGCGAAGGCCGGGTGCAAAGGATCCGAGACCGCCGTTGCTGGTGCGGGGAGCGGTGTTGAAGCTGTTCAACTGGGGAACGGTGGCCAGCAATTCCGGGGTCGAGGTCGCGCCGATCAGCTCGATTTCCTGGCGGGTGACGCCGATCAGATTGGAACCCGTGGGCGGAACGCCGCGAATACTGGTGCCGGTGACGATGATCTCGGCATCGTCGGTCGCCTCTTCAGCGGCAACTTGCGATGGTGGAACATTGTCCTGGGCCCAGCTCGGTGCTGCTGCAACGAACATGGCTGCCACGACGGATGTACCTGTCAGCGCACGATGCCGCCGGCTGTTGCGAATATTGTTCATTAGCCCTCTCCCTGCGTTTTATTTGCGGATCGGCTATCGCAACGCTGCCGCTTCGTCAAGTTCATTAATTTAGTGCTAAATGAAATCGTTGCCCGAAAGCCGAGGTCGCGCTTGACTGGAGAAGGCTGCCGTCCCATGGTTAAGCACCGGTTTCGGGTCGATGGCGTTGCCAAATTCAGGTTCGTTCAGAAAGGTTTGAGGAAATGGCAGCAGCAAAAGGGGGCGGACGCCGAACGCGCGCCGAGCAGCGCGCTGCAACGGTGAAAACCATTCTGGACACCAGCGAAGCCCTGTTTTCCCAGCTCGGCTATTTTGGCGTGACGATCAAGGATGTCGCCGACAAGATGGGCATTCATCCCGCCCTGATCCATTATTATTTCGATGGCAAGCAATCCCTGTTCGATGCCGTGTTCGAACGCCGTGTGAAGACGGCGGTAACCGAACGAACCGCGGGACTGGACGCCTATGAAGCCGAGGTCGGCGACCGGCCAACGGTAGAAGGCGCGCTGCGCGCCTATTACGGCAATGCGATCCAGGCCCAGATCAATGGCGACACGGGCTGGCGCAACTTCGGTCGCATCTTTGCGCAGGTCAACAACGCACCGGGCTATGGCGTCGAGACAATGGGAACCTATATCGATCCACTCGTCGTCCGGCTTATCGGGCTGTTGAAAAAGGCGCTGCCTGACGCCCAGGAAGAAGATATTTTCTGGAGCTTCCAGTTCACCTCGGGGGCCTATTCACTAATCTTGTCGCGCACCGGCCGGATCGACCGCCTGTCCGACGGGCTCTGCGATTCCGACGATTTTGAAGCGGTGAGAGACCGTTTTGTCACCTTCATGGCCGGCGGGTTCGACGCGGTCTACAAGCGCAGAAAGCTGCAGGACGACTGAATTCCCGGGTCTGTTACATTGGAATACGGGGCGCTTTGAGGCCTTGGGGCCCGCGGTACCGGCAAAGTTCACGCGATTGCCGAGACCAGCCACACCTTGCCCGGCATCAACACCCCCCTGTCCGGACTATGATTGTTCGCAAAGACCTCGGTCAGCTCGGCTTTGGCTGCCTTGCGCACGGCATCGTCGCTATCGCTCAGCAGCTGCCCGATGGCTAACGCCGCAAGGGCGAACTCGGCGGCTTTCTCCGGGGTCGCACCGATCCCGCCGATGGGTTGCAGACCTTCGTAAGCGGCGACGTCAAGCCCGGTAAAGCCGCTGTTGTCCATGATGTCGCGAAGATAGTCCATATCTTCAAAGGCGAACGGGCCTGGAGCACGCGGCACCGCTGGCGGCACTTCGACATGGTTTCTGACAACCCCCATCATTTCCGTCATCCACGGATTGTCGCGCGGCGGTCCCCACACCGCCAGATCCATGCGCGCACCCTTTTTCAGCAGTCCGTGCAAATGCGAAAAGGCTTTTGCCGGTTCCGGGAAAAACATGCTGCCAAAGCGGGAGAACAGCCGGTCATAGGGCGCCTCCGGCAAGACGACGCTGGCGGCATCGGCGTGGACAAACTCAACGTTCGTCGCTCCGCCTTTGTCAGCCCGTTCGCGCGCGGCCGCGATCAGGTCGGGCGATATGTCGACACCCGTGACTTTTCCGGAAGCTGCAACCGTCTCGGCTATGGCAAGGGTAGTGGCACCGCCGCCACATCCCAGGTCAATGACGGTCTCGCCTTGCCGAAAGTCAGCCCGATCCAGCAGGGAATCGCCGATCGGAGCGATCAT
Source organism: Parasphingorhabdus sp. (assembly GCF_036964565.1). Classification (GTDB taxonomy): domain Bacteria; phylum Pseudomonadota; class Alphaproteobacteria; order Sphingomonadales; family Sphingomonadaceae; genus Parasphingorhabdus. The sequence continues at coordinate 32,341 of NZ_JBALTN010000006.1, forward strand.
CTGTTCAATCAACGAGAGATTGGCCAGCCATTTCAGACCCCGGTCTCCGGACCAGTCATCCGGTTTCGGCTGCTGATTCTGTCGATCGTCCTTGCCTGCGCCACTGTGCATCGAGAATATCCTGTCCTATAAGATTCTGGCGAAACCGGCCGTCCCGGTCGATGGCGTTGTATCTGGCCGGGCTTGCGTCCCTGCTGCCCGGCTTACGCTTTGCGGATCCGGCTGATCCGTCAACAGCGCTTCCATCGTCCGGACGCACAGGCGCGCAGTCTCATCTGCCAGGTCATAGCAGACCTGTTTCCCTTCACGCCGGGTTTTGACAATATCTGCCCGGCGCAAAGCCGCGAGCTGCTGGCTCAGGGCGGGCTGACCGATCCCGGTTGCAGCATCAATCTCGCTGACACTGGCTTCGCCAGTGAGAAGAAAGGACAGGATCATCAGCCGTTGCGGCTGCGCATAGACCTTCAGCTTTTCGCTGGCCATCTCGGCCCGATCACGGCTTTCGAAAATTGCTGTCATGGTGCCTTCACAGTCTGGCAAAACCAGTCGTCTTCCACGCCGGCCTCGTTGGTCGACAAGGGCGGCACCGCCAGCACATCGTCGCCCGGCTGCCAACCCTCCGGCGTCAGCACCTGCTTCTCGTCGGTGAGTTGCAGCGCCGTCAGCAGCCGGACCATTTCGTCGACCGAGCGCCCTACATTATAGGGATAGCATGTCGTGGCGCGGACAATCCCTTCGGGATCGATAAAATAGCTGGTCCGCATCGCCGCCGAATCGGCCGCGCCCTCGTCGATCATTCCAAAGGCACGGCCCACAGCCATGCTCGGGTCTTCCACGATCGGAAAAGATATCGAGACATCGAACTTGTCCTGAATCGCGCGGACCCAGGCGAAATGCGCATACAGGCTGTCCACCGACAGGCCAAGCAAGGCACAGTCCAGCGCTTCAAAACGCTTCTGCGCGCGCGCCAGCGCCACGAACTCGGTGGTGCACACCGGGGTAAAGTCGGCCGGATGGGAAAAGAATATCAGCCATCGACCCCGATAGTCGGAGAGCCTGACAGGGCCGAGAGTACTGCGCGCCTGAAAATCTGGCGCGACGTCACCTATACGCAATGAACCGGGCTTTTTCTGCAGCATGTCTGTCATTAGTCTTAACCTTTCCCGTCAACTGCCAGCACAGCCGGGTTGACGCAATACATATAATGTATTACATAGTTTATGTAAATATGAATATAAGGAACTTTCCCATGACCGATTCGGCCCTGATTCATGCAACAGAACAAATCACCCGTGCGCAGCAGAGCATCCCGGTGATCCAGTCATTCTTTGATTCCGCGACCTATACCGTGACCTATGTGGTGCACGATCCAGCGACCCGATGCGCCGCGATCATCGACAGCGTCTTTGATTTCGATCCGGCGTCCGGCCGGACTTCCTTTGATTCCGCAGACAAGGTGATTGCCTATGTCAGGGAACAGGATCTCAAGGTCGAATGGCTGCTCGAAACCCACGCCCACGCCGACCATCTCTCGGCGGCACCCTATCTGCAGGAGAAACTGGGCGGCAAGATCGCGATCGGCGAACATATCGTGACGGTCCAGAACGTGTTCGGAAAATTGTTCAACGCCGGCACCGAATTTCAAAGAGACGGTTCGGACTTCGACCGGCTCTTCGCTGACGGCGATACATTCACGATCGGCAATATCGACGTCACCGTGATGCACGTGCCCGGCCACACACCCGCCTGTATCGCCTATGTCATCGGTGACGCGGTCTTTGTCGGCGATACCATGTTCATGCCCGACTATGGTACGGCCAGGGCCGATTTTCCCGGTGGCGACGCGCGCAAGCTCTTCCGGTCGATGCGGCGGATCCTCTCTCTTCCCGACACGACCCGGCTGTTCATGTGCCATGACTATCTGCCGGAGGGCCGGACCGAATATGTCTGGGAAACCACCGTCGCCGAAGAGCGCAAGCACAATGTCCATGCCCATGACGGCGTCACCGAGGACGAATTCGTCAAGATGCGGACCGAGCGTGACAAGACGCTGGACATGCCGCGGCTGATCCTGCCCTCGGTCCAGGTCAACATGCGCGCCGGCCATTTGCCGCCGGCGGAAGACAATGGCGTGCGCTATCTCAAAGTGCCGCTGAACGGCGTCTGATGCTGACCGCTTTTCCCCATGCCATGCCGCTGCAAGGCTTGATCGGCGGCTTGATGATTGGTGTGGCAGCGGCTCTGATGCTGCTTGGACTCGGTCGCATCGCGGGGGTCAGCGGGCTCGCTGCCCGCGCCACCGGCATTGCCGACAGCGGTGCGCCGCGCGCCATGGCTGCCGCCTTTGTCATCGGCCTGCCTCTGGGGGCCCTGCTCCTGTCGGCGCTGATCGGCGGCGTGGAAACTCGCTTTCCGCCCTCCGTCATCCCGCTGCTGGTCGGCGGACTGCTGGTCGGCTACGGCACCAGACTGGGTTCCGGCTGCACCAGCGGCCACGGCGTTTGCGGCATGTCGCGCCTGTCGCCCCGGTCGCTGGTTGCCACGGCGATATTCATGGCCAGCGGATTCGTCACGGTCGCGCTGATGCGCGCGGGAGGCCTGTTGTGAAGCAGTTGCTCGTCGCGCTTTTTGCCGGAGCGCTCTTCGGAGCGGGCCTCGCCTTTTCCGGCATGGCCGATCCGGCCCGTGTACAGGGCTTTCTCGACCTGTTCGGCCCCTGGGACCCGACGCTGGCCTTCGTCATGGGCGGCGCGATGATCCCTATGGCCTTGGCATGGCTGGTTCAGCGACGGATCGACCGTCCCTTTGCCGATGCCCATTTCTCCCTCCCCGGCACGTCGCTGATCGATCGCAAGCTGGTGATCGGCGCTGTGCTGTTCGGCACCGGCTGGGGTATCAGCGGCCTCTGTCCCGGACCCGGTCTGGCCGATCTGGCGATCAATCCCCTGCCCGCGCTGGCCTTTGTAATCGCCTTGCTGGCTGGGATGATCGTACATCGCGTGACAAGCTAGAACAGACCAATTGGAGAAGGACGAGCAATGACAGGCAAGCTGGAGATTACGAGATTGAACAAGGCCGTCAGCGTCTCGCCGCAACTGGGACTGGACGATGTCGCGGCGCTGGCCAAGTCCGGCTTCCGCTCGATCATTTGCAACCGACCTGACGAGGAAGAGGGCAACCACCCCCGTTCGGCTGCGGTCGCGGCGGCTGCCCACAATGCTGGGCTGCAATTCGCTTATGTTCCGGCGGTGGCCGGCGCGATCACCGACCGGGACGGCGAGAAAATGGCCGCAGCGCTGGCCGATCTTCCCGCTCCGACGCTCGCCTATTGCCGATCGGGCGCACGTTCGACCAAATTGGCGGAAATGACCAGGGCAGCATCCAGCCCAACGCCCTCGCTCGCGGCTGGTACCAGCCGGTTTGATGTTGTCATCGTCGGCGGCGGCTCGGCAGGGATTGCCACCGCTGCCAGTATGCTGAAACGCAACCGCAAAATCTCCCTCGCCATCATCGACCCCGCCGACGACCATTATTACCAGCCCGGCTGGACGATGGTGGGTGGCGGCGCCTTTTCCGCCGAGTTTACCCATCGCAGGGAAAGGGACCTGATCCCCGACCGAGCGCAATGGGTAAAGTCGGCTGCCGCATCCTTTGACCCGGACCGGAATATTGTCACGACGGCAGACGGCAAGGATATCCATTATGACGTGCTGATCGTCTGTCCCGGAATCAAGCTCGACTGGGCAGCCATCAAGGGCCTGCCGGAAACATTGGGCAAAAACGGCGTCACCTCCAATTACCGGTTCGACCTCGCTCCCTATACCTATCGCCTGGTCAAGAGCCTGACTGGAGGTACCGCCCTGTTCACCCAGCCGCCGATGCCGATCAAATGCGCCGGCGCGCCGCAAAAGGCGATGTATCTGTCGTGCAGCAGATGGGAACGGACAGGCGTTCTGGACAATATTGACGTGCAGTTCCACAATGCGGGGGCAGTACTGTTCGGCGTGAAGGAATATGTCCCCGCGCTGATGGAATATGTCGAACGCTATAACGCCCATCTGAAACTCGAATCCAGACTGGTGGCCGTCGATGGACCGGGCCAGATCGCCACCTTCGAACAGAAACAGGGCGACGTGACCGAGACAGTCGAGGTCGGTTTCGACATGATCCACGTGGTGCCACCGCAAACCGCCCCCGATTTCATCCGATCCAGTCCGTTGGCGGCAGAAAGCGGTTTCGTCGACGTCGATCAGGCCACGCTGCGCCACACAAGATACGCCAATATATTTGCGCTCGGCGATGCCTGCAGCGCACCCAATGCCAAGACCATGGCAGCGGTCCGCAAACAGGCACCCGTGGTGGCCGTCAATGCCCTCGCCGCCCTGGATGGCAAGCCACCGGTCGCCGATTATGACGGCTATGGCAGCTGCCCGCTGACCGTCGAGCGCGGCAAGGTGGTGCTGGCCGAATTCGGCTATGGCGGCAAATTGCTGCCGAGTTTCCCCAACTGGCTGATCGACGGCACCCGGCCATCGCGCCTGTCGTGGCTGCTCAAGGACACGATCCTGCCGCCGGTCTACTGGCACGGCATGCTCAAGGGTCGCGAATGGATGGTCAAGCCGCACCGCATCGGCGCGGAATAGGATAGCGCATGAAAATTTCCCGCTATCTGCCCATCCTCGATTGGGGCCGCCGCTATAACGGCACCACGCTGACCAATGACGGGGTCGCGGCAATCATCGTCACCATCATGCTGATCCCGCAGAGCCTGGCCTATGCCATGCTCGCCGGCCTGCCGCCGGAAATCGGCCTCTATGCCTCGATCCTGCCGCTGATCGCCTATGCGATCTTCGGCACCAGCCGGACGCTGGCGGTCGGACCGGTGGCGGTGGTCTCGCTGATGACCCTGACCGCGGCCAGCGCCATTGCCGCGCCCGGCAGCGCCGACTTTATCGCTGCCGCCTTGGTACTGGCGCTGCTGTCCGGCCTGTTCCTGCTGCTGATGGGCATATTCAAGCTCGGCTTTCTGGCCAATCTGCTCTCCCATCCCGTCGTCTCCGGCTTCATCACCGCCAGCGGCATCATCATCGCAACCAGCCAGCTGAAGTCGATCCTGGGAATCCGGGCGAGTGGCGCGGCCATGCCCGAACTGCTGTCCAGCATCGCCAAGACGATCAGCACGACCAATTTGCCGACCTTGATCATCGGCGTCTCCGCGACGGCCTTTCTGTTCTGGGTGCGCAAGGGCCTGAAACCCCTGCTGATGCGCTTCGGGATCCCCGCCCGGCCAGCCGAACTGCTGGCCAAGGCCGGCCCCATTGCCGCCGTTGCCGTATCCACTCTCGCCACGATCCTGTTCGGACTGGAGGCCCAGGGCGTGAAGGTGGTAGGCGATATCCCGCAGAGCCTGCCGCCCTTTTCGGTGCCGCTGGTGGATCTGGAACTGTGGCAGACGCTGGCCGTGCCAGCCTTGCTGCTGAGCATCATCGGCTTTGTCGAATCCGTGTCGGTCGGCCAGACCCTGGCGGCCAAGCGGCGACAGCGGATCGACCCGGATCAGGAGCTGATCGGTCTCGGCGCGGCCAATATCTCGGCGGCCTTTTCCGGCGGCTATCCGGTCACCGGCGGCTTTGCCCGTTCGGTGGTCAATTTCGACGCCGGCGCGGAAACTCCGGCTGCCGGCGCCTTCACCGCGGTCGGCATCGCCCTGGCGGCGCTGTTCCTGACCCCGCTGCTCGCCTCACTGCCGATCGCCACGCTGGCGGCAACGATCATTGTCGCCGTGCTCAGCCTCGTCGACCTCAAGACCCCGCGAACCATCTGGCGCTACTCGAAACCGGATTTTGCCGCGATGGCCGCGACCATCGGCGTTACCCTACTTGCCGGCGTCGAGCCGGGGGTAATCGCCGGTGTCGGCCTCAGCTTGGCGCTGTTCCTGTGGCGCAGCTCGCGCCCCCACGCGGCGATCGTCGGACGCGTCCCGGAGACCGAGCATTTCCGCAACGTCAACCGCCACAGGGTGTTCACCGACCCCCGCATCCTGACCATCCGCATCGATGAAAGCCTGACCTATCTCAATGCCCGCTGGCTGGAAGAATTCATTCTCGAGCAGGTCGCCGAACAGACGACCGTCCGCCACGTCATATTGATGTGCTCGGCGGTCAATGCTATCGATGCCTCGGCGCTGGAAAGCATCGAGGCGATCAACCACCGGCTGGAAGATGGCGGCATTTGGCTGCATCTGTCGGAGGTAAAGGGACCGGTCATGGACCGGCTGAAACGCTCGCATTTTCTCGAGCAGTTATCGGGCAAAGTCTTTCTTTCGCAAAACGCAGCCTATGCGGCGTTAATTGCAATTGCGGATGCCGAGGACAAGGCCGACACAACGCCGGACGAGTGGATGGCAAGGGGCCTGATATGATGCGAACGATCGAAGCCTATATCGCACCCCCGCACAGCTTGCAGAACTGGGCCGACCCCCTTTTTCGCGTCCTGACCAGCCTGATATTCATCATCGGGGGCTTGGGCCATTTTGGCGAACATCAAATGATGCTCGACCGGATGTCGGAATCGCCGTGGCGTGACACGATCGATCAGATCGGCAATCCCTCTTGGCTGTTATGGCTGTCGGGCGGCATTTTCTTCTTTTTCGGAATGACGCTTGCCTTGGGCTGGATGACTCGGCTTTCGGCTCTGCTCTTGTTGCTCACCCTCGTTCCGATCACAATCACTATCCATTTCGCGCCCGGGCACGTCGGTCCCTTGTTCAAGAATATCGCAATTTTTGGCGCTCTATTCTTCCTGTACTGCCGTGGACCCGGCACCTACGCGATCGACAACCGCACACTCTCATTGGGTCAACAACTTCATGGAAAATGATCTCGCAATCAATCTGGCGCGGATCCAGTTCGCCTTTACCGTCAGCTTCCACTTCCTGTTCCCCGCCTTCACCATCGGCATCGCCAGCTATCTCGCGGTGCTGGAAGGTCTGTGGCTGAAAACCGACAACGGCGTCTACGCCAATCTCTATCGCTACTGGCTCAAGATATTCGCCATCGTGTTCGCCATGGGCGTTGTGTCCGGCATCGTCATGTCCTACCAGTTCGGCACAAACTGGTCGGTCTTCTCCGACAAGGCCGGACCCGTGATCGGCCCGCTCATGGCCTATGAAGTGCTGACCGCCTTTTTCCTCGAAGCCGGCTTCCTCGGCGTGATGCTGTTCGGCATCAACAAGGTCGGCCGCAAGCTGCATTTTGTCGCCACTCTGGCGGTGGCGGTGGGGACCTTCATCTCCGCCTTCTGGATCCTGTCGGTCAACAGCTGGATGCACACGCCGGTCGGTTTCGCGATCAACGATGTCGGGCAGTTTGTCCCCGCCGCCGGCTGGTGGGACATCGTCTGGAACCCCAGCTTCCCTTACCGCCTGGTCCACACCGTGCTCGCCGCCTATCTGACCACCGCCTTTGCGGTCGGCGGGGTCGGTGCCTGGCATCTGCTGAAGGACCGGACCAACCCGGGCGCCCGCAAGATGTTCTCGATGGCGATGTGGATGGCGGCGCTGGTCGCCCCGGCGCAGATATTCATGGGCGACCTGCACGGCCTCAACACGCTCGAGCACCAGCCCGCAAAGGTCATGGCGATGGAAGGCCATTATGACAGCCATCCCGATGGCGCCCCGCTGATCCTGTTCGGCATTCCCAACAGCAAGGAAAAGCGCGTCGATTATGCGATCGAGATACCCAACGCGTCTTCGCTGATCCTCAAGCACGACCTCAATGCCCCGCTCGCCGGGCTGGACACGATCCCCGACCGGGACGAGCCGCCGGTCGGGATCGTCTTCTGGTCGTTCCGGATCATGGTCGGCCTCGGCTTCGCCATGCTCGGCATCGGCTTGTGGAGCCTGATCGCCCGGACGCGCAGGAAACTCTATGACTGGCCCTGGCTGCACCGCGCGGCGCTGGTGATGGGTCCCTCCGGTTTCATCGCCGTGCTCGCCGGCTGGGTGACCACCGAGATCGGGCGCCAGCCGTTCACCGTCTATGGCCTGCTGCGCACCAGCGAGAGCGCAGCCCCGCTTGACGCGCCCGCGGTTGCCGCCTCGCTGCTGGCCTTTGTCGTTGTCTATTTCGTCGTCTTCGGGGCGGGCATCGTCTATCTGTTCAAGCTCGCCGCCAAACCGCCGGAAGCGCACGAACCGACGCCGGAAGATGCGCCGATCCGCTCGGCCGGTATCACCCCGGCAGCGGCGGTGCTCGAGGGCGATCATGAGGAAGGAGCAGCGTCATGAACGGCATCGACCTGACCGTCATCTGGGCCGGCATCATCGCCTTTGCCGTGGTCGTCTACGTGATCATGGACGGCTTCGATCTCGGCATCGGCATCCTGTTTCCGAATTTCAAGGTGGGACCGGAGCGAGATACCGCGATGAACAGCATCGCGCCGGTCTGGGACGGCAACGAGACCTGGCTGGTGCTCGGTGGCGGCGGGCTGCTGGCGGCTTTCCCGCTCGCCTATGCCATCATCCTTCCGGCCCTCTATGCGCCACTGACGGCGATGCTGCTGGGGCTGGTGCTGCGCGGGGTCGCCTTCGAATTCCGCTGGCGCGATCCGGCCCACCGGGCCCGCTGGGACTTCGCCTTTACCGCCGGTTCGGTGATCGCGACCTTTGCCCAGGGCATCACCCTCGGCGCGCTGCTGCAAGGCATCACCGTCGAAGGCCGCGCCTATGCCGGCGGCTGGTGGGAATGGCTGACCCCGTTCAGCCTGCTCACCGGCTTCGCCCTGCTCGCCGGCTATGCCCTGCTCGGCTGCTGCTGGCTGATCTGGAAGACCGAGGGGCCGTTGCAGAAACAGTGCTACAGCTATGCCGGCCGCCTCGGCATCCTGCTGCTGCTGGCCATCGCCGCCGTCAGCACAGCCACGCCGTTTCTGGAAGCCGAATATTATAGTCGCTGGCTCGCCTATCCCGGGGTGCTGGCCACCGCACAGATCCCGCTCGCGACCCTGATCCTGTCGGTCCTGTTCTTCCGCAGCCTGTCGAGGCACCTGGAGGCCGCACCCTTTTTCTATGCGCTCGGCCTGTTCGGACTGAGTTTCGTCGGCCTTGCCGTCTCGATGTGGCCGGACGTGATCCCCGGGCGCATCACCATCTGGCAGGCCGCCGCGCCCTATGAAAGCCAGATGTTCATGCTGGTGGGTGCGGCGATCATGGTGCCGATCATTCTCGCCTATACCGCCTGGTCCTACTGGGTGTTTCGCGGCAAGGTCGGATCGGACGGATATCACTGATGCCGTTCGACCCGCTTTCCTCCGGCGGACAATCGGCGGACAATGCGCCTTTGCCCAAACGCCTGCTCTGGCTGCTCGCCTATTGGGTGATGGGGGTGCTGGCAATCGGCGCAGTCGGCCTTTTCATTCGCTTCTGGATCAAGGCCTGACCAACCGTTCCGCGATCAGCTCAATGCGCCTCGTCCCAGCTCTTGCCGGTCCCGATGTCCACGTCCAGCGGCACCGATAATCTGACCGCCGGTTCCGCCGCGCCGGACATCACGGAGCGGATCACCGCACTTGCTGCGTCTACATCCGCCTCGGGCACCTCGAACACCAGTTCGTCGTGCACCTGCATCAGCATTTTGACATCGCCCAGCCCGGCCTCGGCCAGAGCCGGTCCCATGCGGGCCATCGCCCGCTTGATGATATCGGCGCACGTTCCCTGGATCGGCGCGTTGATCGCGGCCCGCTCGCTGCCCTGCCGCTCGGCCTGGTTGGACGACTTGATCCGTTCGAACCAGGTTTTCCGACCGAACAGGGTTTCCGTATAACCGGTCTCGCGGACCGACTGCAGCGTCGTCGAGATATAGTGGTTGATCCCCGGGAAGCGCTCGAAATAGGTGTCGATCATCGCCTGCGCCTCGTCGGCGTCGACCTCCAGCCGCTTGGCCAGACCCCAGCGCGAAATGCCATAGAGAATGGCGAAGTTGATCGTCTTGGCGCGGGCACGGGCGTCGCGCTCCTCGCTGCCAAACAGTTCGCGCGCGGTGCGGTTGTGGATATCCTCGCCAGCAGCAAAGGCTTCCTTCAGCGTCGCCACATCGGCGATATGCGCCGCCAGCCGGAGCTCGATCTGGCTATAGTCGGCAGCCAGGATGACATTGCCGGGCGCGGCGACAAAGGCCTGGCGGATCTGCCGCCCGATTGCGGTGCGGATCGGGATATTCTGCAGATTGGGCTCGGTCGAGGACAGCCGTCCGGTCTGCGCGCCGCTCAGCGAATAGGAGGTGTGAACTCGCCCGGTCCTGGCGTTGATCTGTTCCTGCAGCGCATCGGTGTAGGTCGATTTCAGCTTTGAAAGCTGCCGCCAGTCGACGATCTTCTGGGCGATCGGCTCGCCATCGCCCGCCAGCCGTTCGAGCACCGTGACATCGGTGGAATATTGCCCCGACTTGCCCTTCTTGCCGCCCTTCAGGCCCAGCTTGCCGAACAGGATTTCGCCGAGCTGCTTCGGGCTGCCGATCGCAAAGCTCTCTCCTGCCAGATCATGGATCTGCAGTTCCAGCTTCGCCATTTCCTCGGCAAATGTGGTGGATAGCCGCGACAGCTCCTCGCGGTCGACCAGCACGCCGGTCGCCTCCATGCCGGCGATCACCGGCACCAGTGGCCGGTCGACCATCTGGTAGACCCGTGTTGCACGCTCCGCGACCATCCGCGCGCGCAATATTTCCCACAGGCGGAGCGTCACGTCGGCATCCTCCGCGCCATATTCGGTCGCCTTATCGAGCGGCACCTCGGCAAAGCCGATCGCCTTCTTGCCGGTTCCGGTCAGCGATTTGAAGCTGATGCATTCATGTCCCAGGTGCAGCTTGGCCAGTTCGTCCATGCCATGGCCATGCAAGCCCGCGTCGAGGTTGAAGCTCATCACCAGCGTGTCGTCAAACGGGGCGATCCGGATATCATGCTGGGCAAGTACGCCCATGTCATATTTCAGATTCTGCCCGACCTTGAGCACCGCATCATTCTCGAACAACGGCTTCAGCTTCGCCAGCGCGTCCTCTGGCCCGATCTGTTCCGGCGTCTCGCCGAACATGTCGCCGCTGGCATGGCCGAGCGGGACATAGCAGGCCTGATTGGGGCCGGTAGCCATACAAACCCCGACGATCCGGGCGGTCACGCTTTCCAGGCTATCGGTCTCCAGATCTACGGCGCAGACACCCTGTTCGGTGGCGCGGGCAATCCAGGCGTCAAGCGCCGCCATCGTCTGCACGCATTCATATTTTGACCGGTCGATCGCTGGCGCATCGGGCAATTTGGCGACCGCCTCGGCCGGAGCGCTGTCGGCGACATCCGGATTCTGCGGCTCGGCGTGACCGTCCCCGCCCAGCTTGCGGAGCAGGCTGCTGAAGCCGTGGTGCGACAGAAATTCGCGCAACGGCGCATCGGGAATATCCTGGATGAGAAAACTTTCGAGCGTATCCGGCAGCGGGCAATCATCACGCAGCGTCACCAGGACCCGCGACAGTCGCGCCTGCTCGGCATATTCAATCAGATTGTCGCGCATCTTCGATTTCTTCATCTCGGGCGCGGCGGCAAGCACGCTTTCGATATCGCCAAATTCATTGATCAGCTTGGATGCGGTCTTCGGCCCGATGCCGGGGACGCCGGGGATATTGTCGGAGCTGTCGCCCATCAGCCCCAAGACATCACCCAGCCGTTCGGGTCCGACGCCAAATTTCTCTTCGACCGTCGCACGGTTCATCCGCGCATTCTTCATCGTGTCGAGCATGTCGACGCGGCTCTCGCCATGCGGCTCGATCAGCTGCATCAGATCCTTGTCTGACGAGACGATGGTAACCTTCCAGCCCGCTTCCAGCGCCGCTTTTGTATAAGAGGCGATCATGTCGTCGGCCTCGACATTTTCTTCCTCGATCAATGGCAGAGAGAAAGCGCGCGTCGCATCGCGGATTATCGGGAATTGCGGCTTCAGATCTTCGGGCGCCTCCGGCCGGTTGGCCTTGTAATGCTCGTAGAGATCGTTGCGAAAGCTGGTGCCGGCCTTGTCCAGCACCACCGCCATATGGGTCGGGCCGTCGGCCTTGTTCAGCTCGTCGGCCAGCTTCCACAGCATCGTGGTATAGCCATAAACCGCGCCGACCGGCTCGCCCCGCACATTGGTCAAAGGCGGCAGGCGGTGATAGGCCCGGAAAATATAGGCCGAGCCGTCAACGAGATAGAGATGGTTGGATGCGCTGTCTGAAATGTCCGTCATGGCCGCCAGCACTAGCAGCGCCGACAGGCTTCGTCATTTCAAATTGAAGGTCAGCGGAAATTTGAACGCTGCATGGTCGATTTCAGGGGTTTGACCTTGTCGTGGACGGGCCGCGGCTTGGTGCGCAGTCCCGGCTCAAACAGCACAACCTGGTTGCGCCCGCGCCGTTTCGCGGTGAACAGGGCGGTGTCGGCATTGCCCATCAGGGCCGCCCGCTGCTGATGCGGGGCGACATCGGTCAAGCCGACGCTCACGGTCAGCACATGATGCATGTTGGGATAGGGTTCAAAAACCGTGTTCTCGATCTCGTGACGGATTATCTCGCCAATGATCTGGCCTTCGGGCACGCTCGTGTCGGGCAGATAAATTCCAAACTCCTCGCCGCCTATGCGCCCCACCAGGTCGGTGTGGCGCAATGTCTTGCGGAATATCTTGCCCAGCAGGATCAGCGCCTGATCGCCGACCGGATGTCCGAAATTGTCGTTGATATTCTTGAAATGATCGACATCGACGATCATCAGGATATTGGCGCGGTTATCGACGCGCACCTGATCGAGCTGGTTGAAAAAACTGTCTCGGCTGAGCAGACCCGTCAAGCCATCGAAATTGGCGCGCCGTTCAAGTGCCTTGTTCGCTTCGCGCAAGCTGCTTTGCGCTTCCTGAAGCCGGTTCGCCAGTCCGACCAGCTTGAACCGCTGCCGGGACGTGTGCAGGCCCAGCGGAACGGTAATCACCAGCGGAATCACAAGCGCCATGTTGATCGCCGACCAGAACCGATCGTCCAAACCGTAGGAGAGAAGATACATCAAACTGGTCAGCGCCACCGACAACAGGGCCGCAATCGCCGTGACAATCGCTGTCTGCCGTACCGGGGACAAGTTGGAGAGAGTCGTATTCATTGGGTACCGGACTAGGCAGGATATGTTTAACCGCTATGCAGATGCATGGTTAACGCGATGGTATGAAACTGTCCCCGGATGACCCTTATATTTCTCGACCGGACCAGTATAGCCAACCGGAATCGCCGCTGCTATCAGGCTGCTCTATTTTCGCCGACATGGGGTCTGTCGCCCAGGAGACATTCGATGACCATTCCCCTTGCAGCTACCGTCGCGGGGGCCGTTCTCATCATCCTGCAAGCCACCTTGATGGGTCTCGTGACCCTCCATCGCATCCGCAAGCCTGATGGTCCGGACGCAGCCGATGATCCGGTGCTGCAACGCAAGATTCGTCGCCATGGCAATCTTGCCGAAAATGCCGCGCTGTTCATTGTCGTACTCGCTTTGGCGGAAATGACCGTCGTCCCCGATGATATCGTCCGGATCATTGCCGTCATCTTCGTCGCGGGACGAATTCTCCACGCGATAGCGCTTTCTACCGCCGCCGGTTCGCAAGACGCTCTCACCGCCGGGACCTTTCCGATTTTTCGGGCGATTGGCGCATTGTGCACATTCGGCAGCTTCATGGCGCTTGGCTTCTATCTTCTCACCGGCATATTCTAAAACCCGCCTGCAACTTCGAAACAGAAGGAACGCCATATGACGATTGCTCTCTCCGGAATATTCAAGGATTCGACCGCACAGGCCTTTCGCGGCCTGACCACCCTACTGGTCAAGGGCAAGGCCGCTGCCGAAGCAGCGGGGACCGCCGAAGAGGCCTATCTCGCAGCCCGGCTGTTTCCCGACATGAACGACCTCAAATGGCAGGTACAGATGATCACCGAATTCGCCGTTCGCGGCGCCGCGCGGATGGCCGGCACCGCCCCTGACCAGCTGCCCAACCTGCCAATGGAAGGCGATAATTTTGACGCGCTGATGAAGCGGGTCGCGGAATGCGCGGAAACGGTGGCGGCTGCGGATGACGCGACCATCGACGCCAATGCCGGCATGGCGATCTCCCTGCCGGTCGGCCCCGGACAGACCATGGATCTGGATGGCCAGGCCTATGTTGTCCGCTTTTTCCTGCCGAATCTGTATTTCCACATCACGACGGCCTACAATCTGCTGCGGATGCAGGGGGTCTCGCTCGGCAAGCGCGACTATATGGGGGCCTAGGGGCCTGCTCCGTCGAGGCCCTGCGGGCCGCGACCGTCGCGCCACCATTCCTGCACCCAACCATAAGGGCTGGCCACGGCCCGGCCGTTCTTGTCGCGGGCCGGTTCGAAGCGGAACCGCTGTTCGATCAGCCGGCAGGTAATCGCATCCAGTTCGGCATGGCCGCTGGTCTGCCGGATCTGACAGTCGCGGGCTCGGCCGTCCGCACCGACCGTAAACCGCACGATCACCCGTCCGCGCGTGTCGGCTTTCCACACGGAACGGGGAATGTCCTGGCGGCGGAAAAAGCCCGAGAGGTGGCGCGGTCCGGAGACTACGCCACCGCTGCCCGTTCCGTCGCCACTGCCGCCGCTGCCTGATCCTTCGCCCTGTCCGCCGCTGCCCGATCCCGGCCCGGGCTGGCTGGAGGCACCCGCCCGATTGTCATTTCCTGGTCCGGCAACCGGCGCAACCACCACCGGCGTGACGACATCAAGCTTCACTTCTGGCGGCGGCAGCACAATCTGGGTCGGTTTTGCCCGCAGATTTTCAGGGGAGGCTGCCCCTTCTTCCGCTTCCGCCGGCTGTGTGTCCGGTGCGGGTGGAGGCGGTTGTGGAGGGGTAATCTCGATGACCTTGAAGCCGGCATCCACATGTCTGGCAATTTCCATTCCCACGCCGCTTACCAGAGCATAGCCGAGGGCGGCATGAATCACGATCACCGCTCCCAGTGATCGGGCGCGATCCTGCCTGCTGCTTTGCGTCCCGTAAGCCATGGGACGTTGCTAGCAGGGACTCGATTAACATGCGCTGGCCGCGGGGCAGCGGCGAAAACGATTGTCTGCCCAAATCGATGATGGTAAACAGGACGCTGTTCGTGACTGGCGAGATCAGGATGGGCCACCATCGGGGAGCGGACAGATTGCCATAGCCGATCGCCTGGGCATTTCTCTAACCTGGGAGCAGCCCGATGACCGACAGCCCAAAGCCATTCCACATAGTCTTCCTGCTTTTTGACGGGATCACGCAACTCGATTTCACCGGACCGGCACAAGCGCTGTCCCGCATACCGGGTGCCGTCATCCACACCGCGGCAAAGGGCATGGGGCCAATCCAGACCGACAGCGGCTTTGCGATCCTGCCTTCGACGCAATTGTCCGATTGCCCGCAGGCCGATCTGCTGTGCGTGCCTGGTGGCTTTGGCACCAGGGAGGTAATCCAGGATGAAGCCGCGCTGCAATTCTTGCGCGACCAGGCAGCTGCCGCCCGCTATGTCACCTCGGTTTGCACCGGTTCGCTGGCGCTGGGTGCCGCCGGATTGCTTGGCGGGAAACGCGCTACAAGCCATTGGGCCTACACATCTCTGCTCGCAAAATTCGGCGCGACCCACGAAAAAGCGCGGGTGGTCAGGGACGGCAATCTGTTCACCGCCGGCGGGGTGACATCGGGCATCGACTTTGCCTTGACCGTGGTCGCGGAAATCGCCGGGCAACGGCTCGCCGAAACCATCCAGCTCAGTCTCGAATATGACCCGCAGCCGCCGTTTGACAGCGGGCATCCCGATAGGGCCGACCCGGACGTGCTGGCGCTGTTGCAGGAACGGGTATATGATAAGGCGCTCCGGGATATCGAAGATATCATCGGCTAGCGAAACAGACAGAGGACTTGCGGTTTTTCCTGCACCATGACTGGGTCTGCATCTATCGAAAGCCAGCCCTTGCCCGTTCCCGTATCTGCATCGACAATCACCGCGCCGCGGCGAATCAGCGAGATCAAGCTGTTCCTGTTTTCGGCCGCCTGCGCGGTTGCGGTCGCCAACGGCTATTATATCCACCCGCTGATCGCACCGGTCGGCGATGAATTTGATGTCCACGGTATTTTACTCGGCCTGGTACCGGCCTTCAACCAGATTGCACTGGCGCTTGGCATATTGCTGCTCTTGCCGCTCGGCGACCGGATCAACAACCGCAAGCTAGTGATCCTGTTTGTCGGCGGCCAGTTTCTGGCGATGCTGGCCATGGCGCTGTCCCAGAATTTCCTGCTGTTCGTCGCCGCCTCCTCGCTGCTCGGCTTCATGACCATCACCCCCTATCTGCTGCCCGCCTATGTCACCAAGCGGGTCCGGCCGGACAGGATCGGCCATGTCACCGGGATCATGTCCGCGGGGATTACCGTCGGCCTGCTCGGAAGCCGCGCCGGCGGCGGCGTGCTCGGCCAGCATTTCGGCTGGCGAGCCGCCTATTGGGTCGGCGCTGGCCTGACCGCCCTGCTCCTCGTCATCGTTCCGCTGATCATGGAGAAGGACGAGAATTTCCGCGACGAATCAAGCCCGAGCCAAAGCTATGGCGCCCCTGCTGGCGTCGCTTTGGCCGATCATAAGAACCATGCCCGACGTGTTGCTCGCTGGCTTGTTGCAGGCCCTGTCCTTCGGATTTTTTCTCGCCCTGTGGCTCGGCATCGGCCTGCACCTGACCAGTCCGGCGATGGGCTATGGCGTCGATGCGGTGGGCTATCTTGCTCTGCTGGCGGTCAGCAATATATTCATCGCCCCCTGGTCGGGACGGCTCGGCGATCGCATCGGCCCGGAAAGGGCCCGCATGCTGTTCGCGCTCTCGCAGCTGATCGGGGCCCTTCTGCTGCTGATTTCCGAGCATGATATCTGGATCATGATCCTGCCGATCCTGTTCTGCAATTTTGGCGGCTCGTCGATGGATGTCGCCAACCGGACAATTCTGTTCGGTCGCGCCCCGGAAATCCGCACCCGGCTGATGACCATCTATATCGTCATCATGTTCACCGGCGGCGGCTTTTCAAGCTGGCTGGGCACCGCGGTCTACACCGGCGCCGGGTGGCACGGACTGGCGCTGCTTTCGATCTCGCTCGCCACGACGATCATGGCATTGTCCATTTTTGGCGCGCGCCTCAGGAAATCCTGACCAGCACCTTGCCGATATTGCCGCCGGTGAACAGTTTCTCGTAGGCGGTCAGCACGTTTTCCATGCCCTCGGTGACATCAAACGGCGTGTCGATCCGGCCCTCGTCCAGCCAGACCTTGAGTTCCGCCGTCAGCCGCTCGCCCTGGTCGGCGAAATCCGGCGAGAAAAAGCCCTCGATGCGCAACCGTTTCATCAGGATCTGGTCGAACTGCTCCGGCCCCCGACCGCGGCCGTCGCCTTC
This sequence comes from Parasphingorhabdus sp., assembly GCF_036964565.1. GTDB lineage: Bacteria > Pseudomonadota > Alphaproteobacteria > Sphingomonadales > Sphingomonadaceae > Parasphingorhabdus. Next base: position 49,813 of record NZ_JBALTN010000006.1, read on the forward strand.
ATATTGGGCGAGCAGGCCGCACAGCGCGATGCGGCCGTAGAGCGCCATATTGGGCAGCACGGCGTCGAGAATCGGCCCGCCGACATTGTCGAAATAGGCGTTAATCCCTCCCTCGACCTTGGCCAGCTCGGCGGCAATATTGTCCTTCTTGTAGTCGATCGCCCTGGTGATCCCCAGCTCCTCCTCCAGCCAGCGGCATTTTTCCGGTCCGCCGGCGAGGCCATAGACATTGGCGCCCAGGAGCTTCGCGACCTGGCAGGCGAGCAGGCCGGTCGACCCGGCTGCAGCGGAGACCAGCACATTGTCACCCGCCTTGACCCCCGCCGTCTCCTTGATACCCCAGAGCGCGGTCCAGCCGTTGAAGCCGAGCACGCCGAAATGCTGCCTGATGTCGTCGATGCCGTCGTCAACCCTGACCAGACCTGCCAGTTCCGGCTGCATCACGCTATGTTCGGCCCATTGCCCGAACCCGCGCACCAGGTCGCCTTCGGCAAAATCGGCATGGCGCGACGCGGCGACATGGCCGAGCACCAGCCCGACCATCTTCGTACCCAGCTCCAGTGGCGGCTGATAGCTGTCCTCGCGCTCGGTCATCCACATCCGGGTGCCGGCGTCCATCGACAGAAAGGCGGCCCTGACCAGCACTTCGCCCTCGGCCAGCTCCGGCATGGCTTCGCTCTCGAGCGAAAGCGCATCCGCCACATTGCTGCCCTCGGGACGGCTGTTCAGACGCCAGTATCGGTTCGTGGTCATAATCGTGCCCCCCGAAGCGGGGGCCCATCTCCCGCTTGCTGGTACATATGGCTGCTCGGGAGATGGGCTCCCGCCCGCGCAGGAGCGCAGGAATGGCGGCCAAACTAGAGCAAATCGTCCCGTTCGATACTATTCTTATTGGCGGGCAGGCGGAACAGCATCCCGTCCTGACCCAGAACCACCGGTCCGTCGAAGGCGGCCTCGACCCCCTGGAGATAATAGCTCTCCAGATAGGCCAGCGGCAGCGCCGGCACGATATGCGACAGCACCAGCATCTTCGCTTTCCCGGCCTTGGCCGTCTCGGCCGCCTCGACCGGAGTCGTGTGATAATTCTGGATGTCGGCCATGATCTTGGCCAGTCGCTTGCGCCCCGCCTGTTCGAATTCCCTTTCCATCCTGCGGACCATGCCGGCGTTCAACGCCTCGTGCACCAGCAGGTCGCAGCCGTTGCAGGCCTTCGCGATCGACGGCAATTTGACCGTATCGCCGCTGAACACGACCGACCGGCCCTTGTAGTCGAACCGGTAGCCCACAGCGGGAGCGATCGGCCGGTGGTCGACGGGAAAGGCGGTGATCCTAATGCCGTCCCGGTCATAGACCACCATCTGGGCCTGCCCCTCGGGGATTAAAAATGGCTGGGCCACCCCGCCCTTGCCGGTCGGCAGGATCGTGGCAGCGCCGTGATGGGCGATGCGATATTGCGCATCGGCGGCGTAGCTCGCGTTCAGCCCGTCGACAACCGCCTCGACGCCTTCCGGTCCGATCACCGGCAGCGGTGCATCGCGTCCGCCACCAGCCCAGCGCTGCATCATCAGCTCGCCCATGCCATCGATATGGTCGCTGTGGAAATGAGTCAAAAGCAGCGCTTCCGTGGCACCGGGATTGAGACCGATCATCCCGATCTTGCGGACCGCGCCGCCGCCGATATCAACGATGAACATCTTGCCGTCGATGACGACCGCGGAACAGGGCCCTGCGCGGCTCGGGTCGGGCAGCGGCGATCCGGTCCCGCACAGCACGACATTGATGCCATCGGGCAGACCGCCGATGATGTCGCGCGCAACGCCGGACTCCACCGCGCGAGCGAACAGCCGTTCGCCAACCTGTTCCCGGAACAATAGGGCCGCAGCCCCGGCCAGCAGCAGCAATATCAGTACAACCAGTCCCAGCTTCTTCATTGACCTGTTCCCCCGTTTTTGCTCAGCATTCAACCAGATTGACTGCCAGGCCCCCTTGTGACGTTTCCTTGTAGCGATCGGACATGTCGAGCCCTGTCTTGCGCATGGTTTCGATCACCTCGTCGAGGCTGACCCGGTGAGTCCCGTCGCCGAGTATCGCCAGCCGCGCCGCTTCGATCGCCTTCACCGCGCCGACCGCGTTGCGCTCGATGCACGGCACCTGCACCAGCCCGCCGACCGGGTCGCAAGTCAGGCCGAGATTATGTTCCATGCCGATCTCGGCCGCATTTTCCACCTGCAACGGCGTTCCGCCCCAGGCCGCCGTCAGGCCGGCCGCCGCCATCGAACAGGCAACGCCAACCTCGCCCTGGCAACCGACCTCGGCACCGGAGATCGAGGCATTTTCCTTGAACAGCGAGCCGATCGCCGCAGCGGTCAGCAGGAAGGTTTCGACGCCTTCGCTATCCGCTTTGGGCGCGAATCGCTCGTAGAAGCGCAGCACCGAGGGCACGATCCCGGCGGCGCCATTGGTCGGCGCCGTGACCACCTTGCCGCCGGCGGCATTTTCCTCGTTGACCGCCAGCGCCCAGAGATTGACCCAGTCGAGGATGGTGAGCGGGTCGGACAGCGAACGCTCCTGTCGTTCCATCAGCCGTGCGTGGATCAGCGGCGCCCGCCGCTTGACGCGCAGCCCCCCGGGGAGGATGCCGCCCTGCTGGATGCCGCGGTCGATGCAGGCAGACATCGCATCGGCAATCGCGCGGATGCCGGCGCTGATCGCCTCGTCGGTCAGCCGGGTGCGCTCGTTGGCCCGCATGATGTCGGCGATCGACAGCTGCTGGTCTGCGGCAATCCGGAGCAGATCCGCGCCCGAGCAGAAGCGGTGCGGTACGTCCCACAGGCCGCTTTCCGGGCTGTTGCTGCCGATCTCGTCCTCGTCCAGCACGGCGCCGCCGCCGACCGAATAATAGACCCGGCTTTCGACCAGATCGTCTCCCGAAAACGCGTTGAACCGCATGGCATTGCTGTGAAAGTCGAGGCGTTTCTTCTGATCGAAAATGACATCATTCTCTTCGTCAAACGCAATTGCGCGGGAGCCGTCGAGGCAGATTTCCGAACTTGCGCGGATTTGCTCCACCAGGGCGTCCGCTGCATCCGGCTCGATATTCTCCGGTCGCTTTCCCGACAGGCCCAGCAGAATGGCGCGGTCGGTCGCATGGCCCTTTCCGGTCAGCGCCAGCGAACCGAACAGCAATGTCTCCAGCCGCGTTATATCGTTCAGTCGACCGGTATCCGACAGCCGCTCGACAAACTGGGCGGCGGCCAGCATTGGTCCCATCGTATGGGAGCTTGACGGACCGACGCCAATCTTGAACAGCTCGAATGTGCTGGCGACCATAAGCCATCCCCTCTCGCGCTCGTTCTATTCCGGCGGCGGCATACAATCCAGCACTATCGACCCGCTTTGCGCGCGCGGCGAATGCCGGCTATCGGCGCATCAGATACCAGGCCAGCGCTGCCGCGCCGGCGCCGCCGAGAACATTGGCTGCCAGTTCACCCGCGTAGATCGCGTCCGCCCCCAGCAAGCCGGCAGCCAGCCATGCAAAGGGCACCATGATCAGCAACACCCGGCCGGCCGACTGGCTGAGCGCAATGCTCGCGCGATCAATCGCATTGAACGCGCCATTGACCACGATCAGGACGCCATAGCCGGCAAACCCCCAGGCCGCGATCAGCAAATAGCGACTGAGCGCATCCAGTACATCGGCGTCCTCGCTGAAAAAGCCACCAAGCCAGTCCCGGGCGAGGACCAGTATCGCCGCGATGATCAGGCCGTAGACCAGGCAGAAACCGATCGACTGTGCCACCGCGAGGCGCGCGCGTCCGGTCTGGCCGGCGCCCCAATTTTGTCCCACGATCGCGCCAATCGAACTGGACAGTCCCAGCATCGGGACCACCGCGAAGCTCTGCAGTCGTCCGGCTGCTCCGAAGCCGGCGACTTCGTCCTGGCCATATTTGGCGAGCAGGGCGGTCAGAATCGACAGGCCGACCGGGTTGATCGCGTTGGACAAGGCTGCCGGTCCCCCGACCCTGATCAATGACCGGACGCCGCTGCCCCATTCCGCCGAGGTCAGGCAGGCCGGATTGATCCGGATATTGCTCGACTGGACAAAACCGATCGCCAGCAACGTACCCAGGGCCCAGCCGGCGATCGTGGCATAGGCGGCACCCGCCACCCCGAAGCCGTCGAACGATCCGATCCCGGTAATCAGGATCGGATCAAGAACCCAGTTGGCGCCGGCAAAGGCCAGCAGAATGGCAGAGGCCCGCTTCGCCGCGCCCTGGCCGCGGAGTACGCCGTTGCCCCCCATCGTGATCAGCAAGAGCGGGAAGCCGATGGCGTAAGGCGTCATATAGGCGTCGATCAGCGGCAGCAGTTCCTCGTCGGCCTGCATCAGCCGGAACAGCGGATCCTTCAGCAGATAAAGCGTGGCGGCGACCACCAGCCCGAACACGATCGCCATGGCCATCCCGAGATTGCCGAGTTGCTGCGCTCGGCCGGACTTGCCTGATCCCAGCGCACGGGACACCACCGAGCTGATCCCGGCGATCACGCCGACGCCCAGCGAAGACAGCGCCACCGTGATCGGGAAGATGAAGCTGACCGCAGCCAGTTCCTGCGATCCAAGCTGGCCGATAAAATAGGCGTCGACAATGCCGATAGACATGATCGCCGCGATTCCGAACAGCATCGGCGCGGTCTGGGCGACCAGATGTCCGCTGATCGATCCGGTGGCAAGCTTGGCAGGTTCGGACATGCAGGTCTAATCCCCGAGAGCGCAAGTCGTTGCCAGGCGTCTCTTGGGACAGGTCTTCGCTGCTGATCGCAGAAGCGCGGTCAGGAGGCTTTCATCGCCTCGACCCACTGATCCACCCGCTGCTCCAATATGCCCAGCGGCAAGGCACCGCCGCCCAGCACAACATCGTGGAACGCACGAATGTCGAACTTGTCGCCAAGCGCTTCCCTCGCCCGTGCCCGCAGTTCGAGAATCTTGATCATCCCGATCTTGTAGCTGGTTGCCTGTCCCGGATTGACCAGATAGCGGCGAACCTCGGAGCGGACGGCGGCTTCCGGAATCGAGCTGTTGTCGAGGAAATAGGCGACCGCCTGTTCTTCGCTCCAGCCCTTGCTGTGCAGCCCGGTGTCGACGACCAGCCGGATCGCCCTCCAGATCTCGCTGGTGAGCCGGCCGAATTCCGAATAGGGATCCTGATAGCCGCCCATTTCCTTGGCCAGCGTTTCGGAATAGAGCCCCCAGCCCTCGCTATAGGCGGTATAGCCCGCCTGCGTCCGGAAGGTCGGTATGCCGGTCAGCTCCTGGGCAATCGAAATCTGCATGTGATGGCCGGGCAACCCCTCGTGATAGGCGATCACCTCCAGGGTCGGGATCGGCATCGCCCGCATGTCGGAGAGATGCGCATAATAGATGCCGGGCCGCGACCCGTCCGGCGTACCGCTGCGATAATGCTGGGCGGCGCCATCGCGCTCGCGAAAGGATTCGACCCGCCGCACTTCTAGGTCGGCCTTGGGCAGGATGCCGAAATAGTTCGGCAGCCGCTGCTTGATCGCCGCGATATGCTCCTTGGCCGCCGCGATATATTGATCCGCACCGGCATCGTCGTTGGAAAAATAGAACTGGTCGTCCTCGCGGATGAACTTGAAGAAGGCCTTGAGGTCGCCCTCGAAACCGACCTGATCCCTGACCGCTTCCATGTCATCGCGCAGGCGCGCCACTTCGGACAGGCCCAGATTGTGGATTTCGTCGGCGGTCAGCTCGGTGGTCGTCTGGTTGGCCAGGCGATAATTGTAGAAAGCCTGCCCGTCTGCCAGCGCCCCGACACCTTTGGCGGTAGCGTCGGTATTGGGCAGGTCGGCCTTGTACCAGGCAATGATACGCTGATAGGCGGGAGCAAAGGCGGAGACCAGCGCCGCTTTCGCCTGGTCTCTGAGCGCCGATGCACGCGCGTCATCGATCGCGCCGCTATCGACCAGCCCTTGCAGCTTCTCCTCGGTTGCGGTCCAGATCGCCGATGGCGCGCCCTCGTCAAAGGGGGCACCGCTGATGATCTTGCTCGACTGGTCGATCACCCCTTCATAGGCAAAACGGGGCGCACGGGTGCCCGCTTCGGCATTGGCCTGGGCACGGACCAGCAACTGGTCGAGCGCAGTCGCGACACCCGACAGGCGCTGGATGAAGGCGGCCATATCCGCTTCGGTCTCGACCTTGTGGGTGTTGATCAGGAAGGTGGGAAAATAGGACTGCAGGCCATTGTGCTGGTGCAGCACATAGCGTTGGCTGCGGAACGGCACCCCCGCTTCCGCCTGCTTGAGATTATACAGCCAGATATCATAGGACGTCTTCGCCTCGGGCGAGAGCTTGGCATAGTCAAAGCGGCTTTTCATCTCCGCGACGGCATCGCGCAGCCACGCCAGTTCCCGGTCGGCACCGGCCTCGCTGAAATCGTCGATCAGGCCATAGTCGGTCTTGCGCCCGATCGCCGTCTGCTCGATCGGGCTGAATTTCAGCTGTTCCTCATATTTTGCATCGAACCAGGCGTTGATCCGGTCGGTTTCGCTCGCAGTTGCCTGGGCCGGCCGCTCCGGCGCAGCGGTGGCCGGCATCGGCGACAGGACGACCAGTCCCGCGATCAAGAAAGAGCTGGTGAGAAGAAAACGGTTGCGCATGAAAATCATCCTGTGGCTGTCATATCCAAGGCAACCTCATCGCATAAGTCACAGCATTTGCAAACTTCTGTCACTGCCGCACGAAAAAGGGCCGGAAGTTTCCCTCCGGCCCCTCTTGATTGGTTCAGCACTGGCTGAGTGGTTGGGGTTTTTAGAAACCCATGCCGCCCATGCCGCCCATGCCGCCCATGTCCGGCATGCCGCCGCCGCCGCCCTTGTCGTCTGATGGCAGTTCCGCCACAGCCGCTTCGGTGGTGATCAGCAGTCCGGCAACCGAGGATGCATCCTGCAGGGCTGCACGAACAACCTTGGTCGGGTCGATCACGCCAGCCTTGACCAGGTCTTCATAGACGTCGGTCGCTGCGTTGAAACCGAATTCCTTGCTCTTCTGGTCAAGCATCTTGCCGGCCACAACCGCGCCGTCAAAGCCCGCATTTTCAGCGATCTGGCGAACCGGAGCCTGCAGCGCACGACGAACGATGTCGATGCCGCGGGTCTGGTCGTCGTTGATGCCTTCGAGGCCCTTGAGCGCCGCGGTGGCATAGAGAAGCGCAGCACCGCCGCCAGGGACAATGCCTTCTTCGACAGCCGCACGGGTTGCGTGCAGGGCGTCGTCGACGCGGTCCTTCTTCTCTTTCACTTCGACTTCGGATGCGCCGCCGACCTTGATCACGGCAACACCGCCAGCGAGTTTCGCCAGACGTTCCTGCAGCTTTTCCTTGTCATAGTCGGACGTCGTGTTTTCGATCTGGTTGCGGATCGCTTCCACGCGCGCCTTGATGTCGGCTTTCTTGCCAGCGCCGTCGACGATCGTGGTGTTATCCTTGTCGATCGTGACATTCTTGGCTTCACCGAGCATGTTCAGCGTAACGCTTTCCAGCTTGATGCCGAGATCTTCAGAGATCATTTCACCCTTGGTCAGGATCGCGATATCCTCGAGCATCGCCTTGCGACGATCGCCGAAACCGGGAGCCTTGACCGCAGCGATCTTGAGGCCGCCGCGCAGCTTGTTGACCACCAGGGTCGCGAGCGCTTCGCCTTCAATATCTTCGGCAATGATCAGCAGCGGACGGCCGGCCTGCACAACCGCTTCCAGGATCGGGAGCAATGGCTGCAGGTTGGTCAGCTTCTTTTCGTGGATCAGGATGTAGGGATTGTCGAGTTCGGCAACCATCTTGTCCGGGTTGGTGATGAAATAAGGCGACAGGTAACCGCGGTCAAACTGCATGCCTTCGACAACGTCGAGTTCAAAGTCGAGACCCTTGGCTTCTTCAACCGTGATTACGCCTTCCTTGCCGACCTTTTCCATCGCTTCGGCGATTTTCTCGCCAACTTCGCGATCGCCATTGGCGGAGATGATGCCGACCTGGGCAATTTCTTCGCTGCCCTTGACGTCTTTCGAACGCTTCTTGAGATCCGCAACCACGGCCAGGACGGCCTGGTCGATACCGCGCTTCAGATCCATCGGGTTCATGCCGGCCGAAACGGACTTCATGCCTTCCTTGACGATCGCCTGGGCGAGAACGGTGGCGGTGGTGGTGCCGTCGCCGGCCACATCGTTGGTTTTCGATGCGACTTCGCGAAGCATCTGCGCGCCCATATTCTCGAACTTGTCCTTCAGTTCGATTTCCTTGGCAACCGATACACCGTCCTTGGTGATGCGCGGTGCGCCAAAGCTCTTGTCGAGCACGACATTGCGGCCTTTGGGGCCGAGGGTTACCTTAACGGCGTCGGCCAGCGTGTTCACACCCTTGAGGATGCGCTCGCGGGCGTCGCGGCCGAATTTTACGTCTTTAGCAGCCATGATAGTGTCTCCTGCTTAATTGATTGAAATTGTGATGGGGTAAGCGCCTACTTCTCGATGATGCCGAGAATGTCGCTTTCCTTCATGATGATCAGTTCTTCGCCGTCGACGGTGACTTCCGTGCCGGACCATTTGCCGAACAGGATCTTGTCGCCCTTTTTCACGTCAAGTGCAGTCGACTTGCCGCTCTCGTCTTTCAGGCCCGGGCCAACGGCCACGACCTTGCCTTCGGATGGCTTTTCCTGCGCGCTATCCGGAATGATGATACCGCCTGCGGTTTTGGAGTCCGCTTCGACGCGGCGCACCAGTACACGGTCATGCAATGGACGAAATTTCATAGATTTCCCTTTCTTGTCCAATCCAAATCTCTCCAGACCGGCGCTTTCGCTGCCGGCCGCAAGAGCAGAATCTGTGTGAATTAGCACTCTCTCCTTTCGAGTGCTAACGAAGCCCATGTAGTGCCTATTCATCTGCCGTCAAGGGACTGGACACAAAATATTTGATTCAATTTTTGTTGGATTTCCAAGGCATTGCGAATCAATATGCTGGCAATCCGTATTGCTCCGGAGCGATCGTGTAACCGGATCATTGCGGCCGGCGAATGGATTTGCGAGCCCGCATTGGCGGGTTCATCCCAATCTCGGTTTCCAGAGAGGAAATAAAATGTCTGCCATGATCAAAACCACCGCCGCCGCCGCTGCCCTGGCTGTTGCTGCCACCCTGTCCCTGTCAGCCACCGCAGCCGAGGCCGCCGGTGCCAAGGAAAAATGCTTCGGCGTCGCGCTCGCCGGCAAGAATGACTGCGCCGCCGGGCCGGGCACCAGCTGCGCCGGCACCTCGACCTCCAACTATCAGGGCAATGCCTGGAAATATGTAGCCAGCGGCCAATGCGTCAAGATGGGCGGATCGCTGACCGCCAAGGCCGGTAATGCGAAACCGGTTCCCAAGAAGAGCTGATGCCGCTAAATTCCGTGGATGGCCGCTATCCCTGATCCTCGCGCCTCGTCGGCTGTCACCGTGCCTCGCTCTCTCCCCCGATCGGGCGGCATAGGTCTCAAGTCGGTGCATTACCAGGATGTGCTGGACGATGCCGCAAAGCCGGGGCGACCCTCATGGGTGGAGGTGCATCCACAGAATTACTTCGGCGATGGCGGTCCGGCGCACCGCTGGCTCACCGCCATCGCCGGGGTTTACCCGCTGAGCTTCCACAGCGTCGGCCTGTCGCTGGGCAGCGCCGACGGTCTCCGCACCGCCGATCTGGACCAGCTCGCCACGCTCTGCGATCGCTACCAGCCGGCGATGGTCTCCGACCATCTCAGCTGGAGCGGCAATGCCCATGACCGCTACCCCGATCTGCTGCCGATTCCCTACACAGGCGAAGCGCTGGACCATCTGGTGCGCGAAATCGGCAAGGTCCAGGACCGCCTGCGTCGTTCCATTCTGATCGAGAACCCGTCCCGCTATCTCGGCTTCCGCGACGACGAGATGACCGAACCCGAATTCATCCACGCCCTGTGTCGAAAGGCGGGCTGCGGCCTCTTGTTCGATATCAACAATGTCGAGGTCACCGCGACCAATGTCGGTCTCGACATGGATGCCTATGTCGACGCCATCGACCCGGCCATCGTCGGCGAAATCCATCTCGCCGGCCATGCCCGCGAAGATCATCCAAGCGGCCCGCTGCTGATCGACGACCACGGCTCCGCGGTCAGCGCCGCAAGCTGGGACCTGTATCGCCGGTTCGTGAACCGCGCAGGCGCCAGGCCGACGCTCATCGAATGGGACAGCAATATTCCGGATTATGCCGTGCTGATGGCCGAGCTTGCCAAGGTCGAAACCATCCTCGGCGACGGGCAAGCAAGCGAGCGCCGCCATGCCCTCGCTCGCTGAAAGCCAGGCACGCTTTGTGGCCTGCCTGCAAAAGGGTCCGGCGCTTTTTCCCGCTGACCTGTTCAGCCAGAACCGCGAGCGGGCGCTGCTCGGGCTGAAGGCCCATGCCAACACCATATCCCACGCCCGGCTGGTGGCGATCGAACAGGCCTATCCGAAATTGCACCGCCATCTGGGGCACGATCAATTCCACGCCCTTTCCCGCGACTATGTCGAACAGGACCATGCCATGGCCTGCGACATCAACGGTATCGGCAAAGGCTTCGCCGCGTTCCTGGCAGCCGCTGCCTGCGACGGCAGCGCCGTTGATCTGGCCCGCATCGAATGGGCCTGGCTGGAAAGCTATCGCAGCGCCGAAGCCGAGCCACTCGGCCTGGATGAAATCGCCGGCATCGCCGAAGCGGAGCTGCTCGCCTTGCCCATTGCCCCGCACCCGGCCTTGCGCCTGATCACCCTGACCGCGCCGCTTTCGACGGAGCTGGCAGAATTGTGCCAGACAGATCCGCACGCGCTGATGATCGTCCGCCCGCAAGCGCAGATATTGATCCATCCGCTGACCGCAGAGGTAGCGGCCATAGCCGAAAAAATGGTCGGCTCGGCTACCATGGGTAACCTTTTGGACCATGCCCTCGAACTGGGTGAAGAAGCAGCGGCAATGCAGCATGTCATGATGCTGATTCAGGCCGGGGCGATGATCCGGGACGAGGGGCAGCGACATGACCGATAGGGTGGCAAATCTGACGGAGCGACTGGGTGGCCCGGTGCCCGAGGGAATCGCGCTGCTGTTCACCCGGATCGCCCTCGCCGGCATTTTCTGGCGTTCGGCCCGAACCAAGGTCGAGGACGGCAGCCTGCTGACGATCCGCGACACTACGCTGTTCCAGTTTTCCGATGCGCCGTTCAACCAGGTGCCGATCCTCAACGGCGACCTCGGTGCCTATGTCACCACCTACACCGAACATTTGCTGCCATTTCTCTTGCTGTTTGATCTCGCGACCCGGCTGGGCGCGCTCGGCGTGCTGGCCATGACTCTGGTCATCCAGACCTTCGTTTTCCCGGACATGGCGGTCTGGTGGCAGACCCATATAATCTGGGTGGCTATGGCACTGGTGCTGATCGTGCGCGGCGGCGGCCTGTTCTCTCTGGACCGGCTGATCGGGCACAGGCTGGGCTGATCCGATGATCGCCAGTGAAGAAACATTTCGGCAGCTGATGGTCCGGGCGCAGGGCGGCGACAAGATCTGCTATTCCAGCCTGCTGGTCGAATGCGAAAAATGGCTGCGCCGCTATTTCGCCCGCAAGATCAACCCGGCAGCAATTGATGATCTGGTGCAGGAGACCCTGATCTCGGTCCACCGCAAGCGAGCCAGCTACGACCCGGCCAGACCCTTTCTCCCCTGGCTTGCCGCCATTGGCCGGTACCGCTGGATCGACAGCCTGCGCAAGATCTACCGGCACGAGCATGACCAGCTTTACGAAGAGATGGTCGCCGATCCGCAAGACGGGGATGTGACCGCCAAGGTCAGCCTCGAACGGCTGCTCGGCATGATCCCTCCCGGGCAGGCGGCCGCGATCAGCCTGGTCCGGATCGAAGGACTCAGCATCATCGAGGCCGCCGCCAGAACCGGCCAGTCGGAATCTCTGGTCAAAGTCAATATCCATCGGGGTCTCAAGAAAATGAGCGCCCTCATCGAGAGTGAGTGAAATGAGTGTATCTGCCAATCATCTGATCGAAGGACTGGTCGAAGAGCTGGAGCCGGTCCGGGCATTACAGCCGAAAAACGGGATGGCGATTGTCTGCGGCCTCGCAATGGTGGCAGCGGCCGCCGTGGCCACCTTCCTTGGCGTGCGCAACGACCTGATGACCGGCATGGCCGACGAGATGTTTTTCCTGCGCAGCGGCGTGCTGCTGATGCTGGGCATCGCGACCGCCCTGGCGGTGGTCAACATGGCCCGTCCCGGGGTCGGGAAATTGAATCGCGGCTGGATCTGGGCGCTGATCGCCGCTGCGCTTTTCCCCCTGACCGCGGCGATCATGAGCGCGATCAACATGCCGCCGGTCGAGGCGCTGCGGCCGATGCAAGGACTGAAATGCCTGAGCGTCAGCGGTGTCGCGGCGCTGGCCATTGGCAGCGGCCTGACCCTCTGGCTGCGGCAGGGAGCCCCCACCTCGCCGGAGCGCGCCGGCTGGCTGGTCGGAATCGCATCGGGTGCGCTGGGCGCGGCAGCCTATAATCTCCACTGCCCGTTCAACGACATCTATTATATCGGCTTGTGGTTCACCATTCCCGTCGTGGTCGCCGCGATATTGGGAAGGCTTGTCGTCCCCCGCCTTATCCGCTGGTAATATGGCCGCCCGATCCCATATAGAAGGGGTCCATCCGATCGAGACAGGGAAAAATATATGCAATTTGCGCGCGCGGCGTGGAAATTTCTGGTCGCCATAAAGGATGGCATGGTGCTGATCGCCATGCTGCTGTTTTTCGGTGCGCTTTATGCGCTGCTGTCATCGCAGCCAAACAGCGCCGCGATCCGGGATGGCGCGCTGTTGCTGGACCTGAACGGCGTGATTGTCGAGGAGCCGGCAGCCCCGAGGTTCGAGGATTTTCTGGCCGGTGCCAGCGATAGCCCGCGCGAATATCGGCTGCGGGATGTCGTGCACGCCATTGATGCCAGCGCAAAAAATGACCAGGTCAAGGCCATCGTGCTGGACCTCGGCAGCTTTGCCGGCGGCGGCCAGACCAGCCTGACCGATGTCGGCGAGGCCCTGGATCGCGCGAAAAAGGCGGGCAAGCCGATCTACGCCTTCGCCAGCTTCTACAGCGACGACAGTTACCAGCTGGCCGCCCATGCCACGGAAATCTGGATGGACCCGATGGGCGGCATCATCTTTGCCGGGCCGGGTGGCAACCGGCTCTATTACAAGGGCCTGATCGACCAGCTCGGCGTAACCGCCAATATTTACCGGGTCGGAACCTACAAGAGCGCGGTCGAGCCCTATATGCGGGCTGACCAGTCGCCAGCCGCGCGGGAAGCGTCGCAGGCCCTGTACGGGGTGCTCTGGGACAGCTGGCTCGCCGAAGTGAAAAAGGCCCGGCCACAGGCGGCAATCGCTTCCTTTGCCGACGATCCTGCCACCTATGTCAAGACCGCCCGGGGTGATCTGGCCAAGGTCGCAACGGATCAGAAGCTGGTCGACAAGCTGGGCGACCGCTTCGCCTTCGACCGGTTTGTCGCGGAACAGGTCGGAATCGATGAAGCGCCATCGCCGGACAGCTTCAAGAGCATCGACTATGATGATTTTGTCGCGGCCAATCCGGCAGACACGGACGGCTCGCCGATCGGGGTGATCACCGTCGCCGGCGAAATTGTCGACGGCGAAACCGGCCCCGGCATGGCCGCCAGCGGCCGGATCGCCGAGCAAATCTACAAGGCGCTCGACGAGGACGAAATCAAGGCGCTGGTGGTCCGCATCGATTCTCCCGGCGGGTCGGCCTTTGCCAGCGAGGAAATTCGCTTGGCCTTGCTCGAGGCGAAGAAGAAGAAGCTGCCGATTGTCGTTTCGATGGGCGACGTAGCGGCCAGCGGCGGCTATTGGATCGCGACCGCCGGAGACCGGATATTTGCCGAACCGGACACGATAACCGGATCCATCGGCGTCTTTGCGGTGCTCCCCAGCTTCGAAAAGGCATTGGCCAAATGGGGCGTCACCGCGGACGGCGTCCAGACCACTCCGCTGTCCGGCGAGCCCGATTTCGTCGGCGGCTTCGGCGAGGACCTCAACCTGATCTTGCAGTCGGGGGTTGAGGACAGCTATGCCGACTTCGTCAAGCTGGTTGCCACGGCCAGGAAAAAGACCCCGTCAGAGGTCGATGCGATCGGACAGGGCCGTGTCTGGGACGGCGGCACCGCACGCCAGCTGGGTCTGGTCGACGCGTTTGGCGGCATCAGTGACGCTCTCGCGGAGGCCGCCAAGCGGGCCGGTCTGGCAGAAGGCGATTATCACCCGCGCTATCTCGACCCGGACTCTGGCTTCTCCTGGCTCCCGTTTGACGGAATCCCCTTCGTCCGGCAGGAACGGGCAACGGTTACGGGCATCGTTGGCTGGGCCGCGCAGCGGCAAAAATCGGTCTTCGATCAGGCCCTGGCAACCGCCCAAGGCCTGATGGTGCGCGAGGATGTTCAGGCCCTGTGCCTGGAATGCGGGACCGATCTGCGCCGCGGCCAAAATGCCTCGGCCGGCCTGCTGGACCGGCTCTTGGCCTATTCCTTCTCTTCCGCTCCGCGATAGGCGGGAAGCGACAGGCCCTTGACGATCGCCAGCGCCCGCAGGGTAAATCCGGCGACAAAGGCGATCAGCGCGGCGATGATCCCGGGCATGCCGGTTTGGGCCAGCAGCACAAAGGCGAAGGCGGACAGCGCACCAGCGGTGACATAGAGTTCCGGACGGACGATGATCGACGGCTCTCCCGAGATCAGGTCCCGGATGACCCCGCCGACGCTGGCCGTGATGACGCCCATGATTGCGGCCGGCAGCGGATCGATCCCAAGCTGCATCGCCTTGGCGGCACCGAAGACCGAATAGGCGGCCAGGCCGACGGCGTCGAACCAGTCGACTGCTGCCGGGCGCCAGAATTTGACCGGAGTCACCCAGACCAGCAGGGCAATCGCTAGGCACAGCAGCGGCACCCGCGTGTCCTGCACCCAGAACACCGGCGCACCGATCAGCAGATCGCGCACCGTGCCGCCGCCGACCCCGGTCACCAGCGCAAAAAAGGCAAAGGTGACCAGCGTCTGCCGGTTGCGCGCCGCCACCAGCGCGCCGGAAATGGCGAATACCGCGATGCCGAACAGGTCGAGCCAGCCGAGTGCACTGTACAGGATGGCGGCGTTCATTGCCCCCGCCGCCGTCGGCGCCGCGTGAACAGCAGGACAAAGCCCAGAATCGCGCCGATCAGGGCCAGCGCCGCCGATCCGATCAGCACCGGATGGCTGCTGTCCTCCCGCGTCTGCAGGTCCATGATATGCAGCCCCCACATGAAATCGAACAGCCGCCAGAACCGGGTGCGCACCGACAGCAGTTCGCCGGTGTCGGCATCGATATAGAATCGCGCACCATCGTCGAACGCCACCTGCCACGACGGCCGGCCGCTGCGCTGGTCGATCGGCGCGGCATCGCCGGCAAAACGGGTGACCGAGCGAATCGGCACGGCCTCGGACCGGGCCGCGGTCGCGGCCGCGCTGGCCTGCGCCGCAGACACGGGGGGAAGCAGCGCCCCGGTCAGCGCATCCGCGCGCCGCTTGCCGCCATCGGCATAGGCAACCACCCAGAAGGGACCGGCACGGTCCTGCTGCAGGGTCAGGCTTTTCGCCCGCCGCCCTTCGAGCAGCGGCGCCACCGGCCTGATCGCGTCCAGCGCCGGCGCTGCGCGGCGCAGATGCTCGCCCCGCACCTCCTCGATCGGTTGGGTCACCATCAGCAGCCCGCTCGCCGTCCACAATATGATCGGCACCCCGATCAGCCAGCCCAGCCAGACATGCCAGCGCATGAGTTTGTGATGCTGCATACGCCTACTCCCGCCTGTGCTGAAACCTGTCTGGCTACATGTGGATCGGCTTGCCCTGCACCGCCATCGCCGCTTCCTTGATCGCTTCCGAATGGGTCGGATGCGCATGGCAGGTGTAAGCAATATCCTCCGAGGTCGCGCCAAATTCCATCGCCTGGGTGACCTGCGCGATCATCGTGCCGGCAAGCGACGAGATGATATGCGCGCCCAGCACCCGGTCGGTCTCGGCGTCGGCGATGATCTTCACATAGCCGTCGGTGTCGCGGTTGGTCTTGGCGCGGCTGTTGGCGGAAAAGGGGAATTTGCCGACCTTATATTCGGTGCCGCTGTCCTTGACCTCTTCCTCGGTCTTGCCGATGCTGGCAATTTCCGGATAGGTATAGACCACGCCCGGGATCAGATCGTGGTTTACGATGCCCTGCTGGCCGGCGATGAATTCCGCTGCGGCAATGCCCTCGTCCTCGGCCTTGTGCGCCAGCATCGGTCCCGGCGTCACGTCGCCGATCGCATAGACGCCCGCCACCCCGGTCTGGAAGTCATGGCCGACCTCGATTTGCCCGCGTTCGTTGGTTTCGACGCCCGACTTGTCGAGATCGAGACCGTCGATATTGGGCCGGCGGCCGATCGCCACCAGCACGACATCCGCTTCCAGCGTCTCGCTGTCGCCGCCCTTGGCCGGCTCCATGGTCAGCACCGCCTTCTTGCCCTTGACGCTGCAGCCGGTGACCTTGGTCCCGGTCCGGATGTCAAAGCCCTGTTTCTTGAATATCCGGTTGGCGTCCTTGCGAATATCGCCGTCCATGCCGGGCAGGATCTGGTCGAGATATTCGACCACGGTCACCTTGGCGCCAAGCCGCAGCCACACCGAACCCAGTTCCAGCCCGATCACGCCGCCGCCGATCACCACCATATGGCCAGGCACCTTCGGCAATTCCAGCGCGCCGGTCGAATCGACCACGACATGCTTGGCATTGTCGATTGCGACGCCGGGCAGCGGCGTCACCGACGATCCGGTGGCGATCAGGATATTCTTCGCCGTATAGCTCTTGTCGCCAACCTTGACGGTATGCGCATCCTCGAACGCGCCGCGGCCGTTGATCCAGTCGACCTTGTTCTTCTTGAACAGGAAGGCAATGCCGCCGGTCAGCTCCTCGACCGCCTTTTCTTTCTCGGCCAGCATCTGCTTCAGGTCGAGCTTGGCGCCGCTCAGCTTGACGCCGAATTTCTCCAGCGCACCCGAATGGGCCTCGTGATAGAGTTCCGAGGCGTGCAGCATCGCCTTGGACGGGATGCAGCCGACGTTGAGGCAGGTGCCGCCGAGCGTCTCGCGGCTCTCGATGCAGCCGGTCTTCAGCCCCAGCTGCGCCGCCCGGATCGCCGCGACATAGCCGCCCGGGCCGGAGCCGATTACCAGAAGATCATAGTCGAAATTGTCGGTCATAGTTCACCTTCTCGTTCGTCATCCTGAAACAAGTTCAGGATGACGAGTTGTGTTTGTTAAACAGCTCACAAATCGATCAAGAGCCGCGCCGGATCCTCGATCGCTTCCTTGATCCTTACCAGGAAAGTCACCGCCTCGCGCCCGTCGATCAGCCGGTGGTCATAGCTCAGCGCCATGTACATCATCGGCCGCACAACCACTTCGCCGTCGACGACCACGGCGCGGTCCTCGATCCGGTGCAGGCCGAGCACCGCCGACTGCGGCGGGTTGATGATCGGCGTCGACATCAGCGACCCGAATACGCCGCCGTTGGAAATGGTGAAGGTGCCGCCCTGCATGTCGGCCATGGTCAGGCTGCCATCCTTGGCGCGCTTGCCGAAATCGCCGATCGTATTCTCGACATCGGCGAAGCTCATCGCTTCGGCGTTGCGGATCACCGGAACGACCAAGCCCTGCGGCGCGCTCACCGCTACCGAGATATCGGCATAATCGTGATAGACGATTTCCTCGCCGTCGATCTGCGCGTTGACCGAAGGCACGTCCTTCAGCGCCATGCAGGCCGCCTTGACGAAAAAGCCCATGAAGCCGAGCTTGATGCCGTGCTTCTTGGCGAACAGGTCCTTGTACTTGCCGCGCGTCTCGATCACCGCGCTCATGTCGACATCGTTGAACGTGGTCAGCAGAGCTGCGGTGTCCTGCGCCTCCTTCAGTCGCCGGGCGACGGTCTGGCGCAGCCGCGTCATCCGTACCCGCTCCTCGTTGCGGTTGCCGGAGGGTGACGATGGCGCCGGCGTCTGGGCGCCGCTTGCGGTTCCCTTTTCGGCCAGAGGCGGCTGCTTTGCGCCGGATTTCACATATTGCTCGACATCCGCCTTGGTCAGCCGGCCGTCCTTGCCGCTGCCGCTGATCTGGCTCGGGTCGACGCCATGTTCCAGCACCAGCCGGCGCACCGAGGGCGACAGCGTGATCGAGGCATCGGGCTCTTCCGGCTTGCTCTCTGCCTTGGCTTCTGCCTCGCCATCATCCTTGGCCTGCGCCGGGGCCGGGGCCGCTTTCGCCGCCGAACCGCTGCCGGATTCGATCGTCGCGATCACCGCGCCGACCTCGACCGTGTCGCCAACCGCGACCTTGTGCTCGCCCATGACGCCGGCTTCCGGCGCCGGCACTTCCAGCGCCACCTTGTCGGTTTCCAGGCTGGCAATGGGTTCATCGGCGGCGACGGCGTCGCCCGGCTGCTTGAGCCATTCGCCCAGCGTTGCTTCGGTGATCGATTCGCCCAGTACCGGGACTTTCACTTCTGTTGCCATAATCTCAACTCTGCTTTCGTAGCTTACTGTGTTCCTGCGAAGGCAGGAACCCATCTCCTGTCCTCGCCTCGCCTAACCATCGGGAGATGGACCCCCGCCTGCGCGGGGGAACGGCTCCCTCAACTCGTCTTGTGCCCCAGCGCCTCTGCAATCAGCTGCTCCTGCTGCTGCTTGTGCCGCGACGCCAGTCCGGTTGCCGGCGAAGCCGAGGCCGCGCGTCCGGCATAGATCGGTTCGGCCGCTCCGACATCCGCCTGCGTCAGGCAATCCTCGAGATAGGGCCGGACAAAATGCCAGCTGCCGTTATTCTTCGGTTCTTCCTGCGCCCAGACCAAAGTCTCGAGATTCGTCATTCGCTTCAGCCGGACCACCAGCGGCTCGCCCGGGAATGGGTAGAGCTGCTCGATCCGCACGATTGCCGTATTCTTGTCTCCCGCCGCGTCGCGCGCCTCGATCAGGTCATAGGCGACCTTGCCCGAGCAGAGCACCAGCCGCTTGACGTCCTTGTCGGCGGGCGGATTGGTGTCGGACAATATCCGCATGAAATGCTGGTCGCCCTGGAAATCCGCCGCCTTCGACACCGCCATCTTGTGCCGCAGCAGCGATTTCGGGGTCATGATGATCAGGGGCTTGCGGAAAGACCGCAGCATCTGCCGGCGCAGCACGTGGAAATAATTGGCCGGCGTGGTGATATTGGCGACCTGGATATTGTCCTGCGCGCACAGCTGCAGGAACCGTTCCAGCCGCGCCGAACTATGCTCCGGCCCCTGGCCTTCATAGCCGTGCGGCAGCAGCATGACGAGGCCGTTGGCGCGCAGCCACTTGGCTTCGCCGGAGGCAATGAACTGGTCGATCATGATCTGCGCGCCATTGGCGAAATCGCCAAATTGCGCTTCCCACAGGACCAGCGTTTTCGGATCGGCACCGGCATAGCCATATTCGAAGCCGAGCACGCCATATTCCGAAAGCGGACTGTCGAGCACCTCGAACCGGCCGTGGCGCACCGTGCTCAGCGGCACATATTTTTCTTCGGTTTCCTGGTCTACCCAGACCGCATGCCGCTGGGAAAAGGTCCCGCGCCCGCTGTCCTGTCCCGACAGGCGGACATTATAGCCCTCCGACACCAGCGATCCATAGGCCAGCGCCTCGCCGGTCGCCCAGTCGAAATTCTCGCCGCTCTTGAACATCTGCGCCTTGGCCTCGAGCACCCGGCCCAGCGTCTTGTGGATCTTGTGACCCTCGGGCACCGTGGTCAGGGTCCGGCCAAGACTGTCAAACAATTTCCCGTCGATCGCCGTCTCGACATTGCGCCGCGCGGTTTCCGGGTCGGCCGGAATATGCAGACCCTGCCAGCGCCCGCCAAACCAGTCGGCCTTGTCGGCCTTGTAGTCCGCCGCCGCCTGGAACTCGGTCTCGAGATGGTCGGCAAAGGCCTTGCGGGTTGCATCGGCCCAGTCGGCGTCGATCACGCCTTCCTCGACCAGCCGCGCTTCGTACAGCTTGCTGACCTTGGGATGCTTCTTGATCGCGGCATACATCAGCGGCTGGGTAAAGCTCGGCTCGTCACCCTCGTTGTGACCGAAGCGGCGATAGCACCACATGTCGATGACGATATCCCGGCCAAAGCGCTGGCGGAACTCGATCGCGATCTTGCAGGCAAAGGTCACCGCTTCCGGATCATCGCCGTTGACGTGGAAAATCGGCGCCTGCACGCCCTTGGCAACGTCGGACGGATAGGGTGAGGAGCGCGCAAATTGCGGGCTGGTGGTGAATCCGATCTGGTTGTTGATCACGAAGTGGATGCAGCCGCCGGTATTGTAGCCGCGAATGCCGGAGAAGCCGAGACATTCCCAGACAATGCCCTGGCCGGCAAAGGCGGCATCGCCGTGAATCAGCACCGGCAGCACCTGGTCATGTTTTTCGAGATCGTCGCGCGCGACCTGCTGGGCGCGGACCTTGCCGAGCACCACGGGATCGACCGCTTCCAGGTGCGACGGATTGGGCACCAGGCTCATATGGACGTTGATGCCGTCAAATTCGCGGTCGGAGGAAGTGCCGAGATGATATTTGACATCGCCGGATCCGCCGACATCTTCCGGATTGGCCGAACCGCCATGAAATTCGTGGAAGATCACCTTGTATGGCTTGGCCATCACATTGGCGAGAATGTTCAGCCGGCCGCGATGGGCCATGCCGTAGACGATGTCGCGGACGCCCGACTGGCCGCCATATTTGATGATATTTTCCAGCGCCGGCAGCATCGATTCGCCGCCGTCGAGGCCGAACCGCTTGGTCCCGACATATTTCTTGCCGAGGAAATTCTCATATTCCTCGCCCTCAATCACCTTGTTGAGGATCGCCTTCTTGCCTTCCGGGGTGAACTGGATCGCGGCGTCCTTGCCCTCCATCCGGTCCTGCAGAAAGCGCCGTTCGACGGTGTCGGCGATGTGCATATATTCGAGCCCGACCGAGCCGCAATAATTGGCCCGCAGCACCGCCTCGATCTCGCGGATCGAAGCGGTCTGAAAACCGAGCACGCCGCCGAGATAGACCGGCTTGTCCATTTCGTCGGCGGTAAAGCCGTGGAATTCGGGTGTCAGGTCGGCCGGCTCTTCCAGCTTAGACAATCCCAGCGGATCCAGATTCGCGCCGAGGTGCCCGCGCACCCGGTAGGTGCGGATCAGCATCATCGCCCGGATCGACTTTTCGGCGGCTTCCGCCACATCCTCGTCGGACATCGCCTTGCCGGCCTTGGCCGCGACTTCCTTGATCTCCAGACCCATCCGGGTCGGATCAAGCGCGCTGTTCAGCTCGTCAGCCTCGTCAATCGGCCAGTGCCGCCGCTGCCAGCTCGGGCCCTTTTCGTGCTCGGCGCCGATAAAATCCTGATTCTCAAAACCCATAATATGCTACCTTGTGTGCCCACCGGTTGCTGTGCACCGGCGCAGGCCGGTGCCCAGAATTGTCCTGTCCGATCGTCTGTGCCCCGCCCTGTGCGTAGAACCAGAATCCTGATGTCAGTTCATTTTTCGACCTCAAACCAGATCATCCTTTTTGTGTGCCGGCGAAGGCCGGTATCCAGAACTGTCCCGTCCGATCGTCTGGACCCCGCCCTGCGGCGGGGAACACAAGAAAGCGGCGGCTATTCACTTCACAATCTCGTCCCACAGATCATTCCAATCCGGATTCATCCGTTCGATCCGCTTGAGCTTCCACTGACGGTTCCAGTTCTTTATCCGCAATTCGGTAGCCCTTGCTTCCTGAATGTCGTCGTAACCCTCGTACCAGACCAGTAATTTGCATCCGTGTTTTCTGGTGAACCCGTCGCTCAATCCTTCTCGATGCTCATAAACGCGTTTGGGCAGATTGCTCGTGACACCCAGGTAGATCGTCCCGTTCCTCTGGCTCGCCATGATATAGACATATCCGGGCTTGCCCATTTTCCTTCACCGAGCCGTCACTGTTCACCGGCGAAGGCCGGTGTCCAGAACCGTCCTGTCCGATCGTCTGGGCCCCGCCCTGCGGCGGGGCACAGAAAGTCGAGGAAATTCAAATAACTCAAACCCGCTCCTTCAACATCGCATCCAGCGTGGTACCCAATTCACTCGGCGAAGGCGAAACCCGGATGCCCGCCGCTTCCATCGCCGCGATCTTGTCTTCCGCGCCGCCTTGGCCGCCGGAAACAATCGCACCGGCATGGCCCATGCGGCGTCCCGGAGGCGCCGTCAGACCGGCGATGAAGCCGACCATCGGCTTCGAGCGGCCCTTTTTCGCTTCGTCGGCAATGAACTGCGCCGCTTCTTCTTCCGCGCTGCCGCCGATTTCACCGATCATGATGATCGACTTGGTTTCGTCATCGGCAAGGAACAGTTCGAGCACGTCGATGAAATTGGTGCCGTTGACCGGGTCACCACCGATGCCGACCGCCGTGGTCTGGCCGAGGCCAACCGCCGTCGTCTGGTGCACCGCTTCATAGGTCAAAGTGCCGGAGCGCGAGACCACGCCGACCGAGCCCTTTTTGAAGATGCTGCCGGGCATGATGCCGATCTTGCATTCGTCGGGGGTCAATACGCCGGGGCAGTTGGGCCCGATCAGGCGCGACTTGCTGCCCTGCAGCGCGCGCTTGACGCGGACCATGTCGAGAACGGGAACGCCTTCGGTAATCGCAACGATCAGCTCGATTTCGGCATCGATCGCTTCAAGGATCGAATCCGCTGCAAATGGCGGTGGAACATAAACAACGCTGGCAGTCGCGCCGGTGGCTTCCTTGGCTTCCGCCACGGTGTTGTAGTTCGGCAGCCCGATATGGGTCGTGCCACCCTTGCCCGGCGTAACGCCCGCAACCATCTGCGTGCCATAAGCCAAAGCCTGCTCCGTGTGGAACGTGCCGGTGTTGCCGGTCATGCCCTGGGTGATCACCTTGGTGTTCTTGTCGATTAATATGCTCATATTATGTCCTCGTCATTCCAGCAAAATCTGGAATTGCTTTTCCAGCGCGCTGTGTTGTCGGATGAAATCCCGGCACCCGCCAGGATTACGGTTATGTCATGCCAGCGAGCTATCCAATGCCTTGCAGGCTTCCAGCAATTCCTTCACCGCATCGACCGACACGTCGAAATTGCCTTGCGCTTCGTCATTGAGCTCGATCTCGATGATCTTCTCGACGCCGTCCTTGCCGATGATGCACGGCACGCCGACATAAAGATCGTCGACGCCATATTGGCCAGTCAGAT
The DNA here is from genome assembly GCF_036964565.1 of Parasphingorhabdus sp. Classification (GTDB taxonomy): domain Bacteria; phylum Pseudomonadota; class Alphaproteobacteria; order Sphingomonadales; family Sphingomonadaceae; genus Parasphingorhabdus. The sequence goes on from NZ_JBALTN010000006.1 coordinate 73,233, forward strand.
GCGCCGCAGCCGGCAGCACCCGGCGCTTGTCCTTGAGATAGCTTTCCGCCATCATGATCGCGCTGGTCGCCGGCGCATAATAAGCCGATCCGTTGCCGAGCAGCTGGACGATCTCGCCGCCGCCGGAGCGGGTGCGCTGGACGATCGCGTCGATATTTTCCTGCGTGGTCCAGCCCATCTTGATGAGATCGGGGATCGGGATGCCGGCAACCGTCGAGTAGGCCGGGACCGGAACCATCGTATCGCCGTGGCCGCCAAGCACGAAAGCGGTGACATCCTCAACCGACACGTTGAACTCCTCGGCGAGGAAGTGACGGAAGCGAGCGCTGTCGAGCACGCCGGCCATGCCGACGACCTTGTTGTGCGGCAGACCCGAGAATTCGCGAAGGGCCCAGACCATGGCATCCAGGGGATTGGTGATGCATATGACAAAGGCATCCGGCGCGTGGCTCTTGATGCCCTCGCCAACGGCCTTCATCACCTTCAGATTGATACCGAGCAGATCGTCACGGCTCATGCCGGGCTTGCGCGGCACGCCTGCGGTCACGATGATCACGTCGGCGCCGGCGATATCGGCATAGTCGCTGGTGCCCTTGAGCTTGGAGTCGAACCCGTCGACCGGCGCGGCCTGGCTCAGGTCGAGCGCCTTGCCGGCCGGCATGCCCTCGGCAATGTCAAACAGGACGACATCGCCCATTTCCTTGGAAGCAGCGAGGTGGGCGAGCGTGCCGCCGATCATGCCTGCGCCGATCAGCGCAATCTTGTTACGGGCCATCTGGGAAATTCTCCTGAAATAGAGTCGAAAAGGGTATTGCTGGCCGGATTAGGCCGCATTCATGACAATTTCAACCGCAGAAAGTGCCATTTTGGTGGGTATCTTTGCAACTGGTTCGCAGTAGCAATAATTGGCTATCACTTTCGTCATGCTGAGCGCGTTGCCGGACCCCGGCCCTGGGAAAGCCCCCGGCCAGCCTGCCAGCGGTTCGGGAATTTGGCCATAGCCGCCCAAGCCTCCAATTCTTCCAGCTTTTCGCTTTCCAAAGCCCCTCTCCCCCGCCATGATGCAAGGAAAAGAGGATGCCAACATGTTGACAAAAGGCGATGAATATCCGCTGCACCAGACGCCGGAACCGATGGCGCTGTCGGGCGGAAACCGCAATTTCTACGACCGCTATTTCTTCAACGGCTATTCCCCCGACGGCAGCATCTTCTTCGCCGCCGCGCTCGGCATCTATCCGCAGCTCGACATCATGGACGCCGCCTTCTGCCTGTCGATCGACGGCAAGCAGCACAATCTGCGCGCCTCCAAAAGAATGGGCAGCGAGCGGCTCGATCTGACCGTCGGACCGATCACCATCAGCATCCTCGAACCGCTGCAGCAGCTCCGCCTCACCGTGGCCGGCAACGACAGCCCGTTTACCGCCGACATCCTGTTCAGCGCCCGCCATCACCCGATCGAGGAGCCCCGCTTCACCCGCCGCGACGGGCCGCGGCTGATGATGGACTATACCAGAATGACCCAGAATGGCGACTGGTCGGGAACGATTACCGTTGATGGCCAGGATCTCGACATCGGCCATTGCCGCGGCACCCGCGACCGCAGCTGGGGCATCCGCCCGATCGGCGCCGCGGAATCGCAGCCCCCCCCCGCTGGTGCCTTCCCGCAATTCTGGTGGCTCTGGACCCCGCTCAATTTCGACCGGCACGCCTGCTTCTTCCACAGCAATGATGATGGCGAGGGCAAGCCCTGGAACCGGCGCGGCGTGGTCGACTCCTTCGACAGCAATATGATCGAGTTCGAACCGGGATCCATCGATCTCGGCTATCACAGCGGGTCGCGCCGGATCAGGCAGGTGACGCTCGACACCGGTTCCGGTCAGCTCAGCATCACCCCGCGCAGCGGCGACCAGGCACGAACCTTCTACATGTCCGGCCTCGGCTATCTCCATCCCGCCTGGGGCCATGGCATGGATCATGGCGAACTGGAGACCAGCTATGACGTGATCTCGCTCGACCCGGTGCCTGCGATCGACATGACCACCATCCATGTCCAGGCGCTCAGCGACGCGGTGCTGACGGTGGACGGCCAAGAGCATCACGGCATCGGGGTGGTCGAGCAATTGTTCATCGGCCCCCACGCGACCAGCGGGCTGACCGGCCTCATGGACCCCGCTCCATGAGCCGCGATTTCCCGATCAGCCCAGACGAATTCGAGACGGCATTCATCGAAACGGTGTTCGGTGCGCCGGCGGGGGCACTCCGCTCCCTTAGCCACGAACCGGTCGGCACCGGTCAGGTCTGCGACAGCTATCGCTTCACCTGCGACTGGGCCGATGGCCAGGGACCAGCCTCGTTCATCGCCAAATGTCCCAGCACCGACCCGGTCAGCCGGGGGGCCGCAGCGATCTTCCACCTCTATGACATGGAGGTCGGCTGGTATCGCGATCTGGCCCCCGGCTCGGGCGTGCGCTGCCCGGCAAGCTATCATGCGGATATCACCGAGAACGAGCAGGAATTTGTCCTGCTGCTCGAGGACATGTCGCCCGCCTGCCAGGGCGACCAGCTGGCCGGTGCTTCGCTGCTGCAGGTGGAAACGACGCTGGCGGCGGCCGCCAGCCTTCACGATATCCAGCCGGATCAGGGCTTTGAAGCCTATCGCTGGCTGCACCACGGCGCCGGCAACAGCGCCTTCATGCAGAACAGCCTGCCCGCAGGTTACCCGATATTCCGCGAGCGATTTCGCGACCTGCTGTCGCCCGACATCCTGGATCTCGGGCAAGAACTGATCGATCGGCTGGCCCGCTATGTCGCTCACGAACCACCAGAACTGACCGTCACCCACGGCGACATGCGGCTCGACAATATTCTCTTCCACGCCGACGGCCGGGTGGCGGCTCTGGTGGACTGGCAGACCTGCTCGCTCGGCAATCCGGCCAATGATATTGCCTATATGATCGGCACCAGTTTTGCCGACCCCGCGGAGCGTCGCACGCTAGAGCGGCAGCTGGTCACGGACTATCTTGCTGCCCGGTCATCCGCGCCCGATCCGGACGCGTTCTGGCAGGAATATCGCCGCCATGCCTTTTCCGGCTTCATCATGGCGATCAACGCCTCCCTGCACGTCGAGCAGACCGAACGCGGTGACCGGATGTTCGCCGCCATGGCCGAGCGACCGGCGCAAATGGCGCTTGATCTTGACAGTTTGAGCTTGATTTAGGGAATGCCGAACCGGTCAGGGGACGGCAGGATGGTGCACATCCAAGGTTGGAGTTCAGGCCCGAACCTTGTCTCCCTCACCATGGCCCAGCGCCAGATATTCCTCCGACTGCATCTCGATCAGGCGGGAGGCGGTGCGTTCGAACTCGAACGATCCGTCGCCTTCCGGATATAACGCATCCGGTTCGGCTTCCGCGCTGGCCAGCAGCTTGACGCGATATTCGTACAGCGCGTCAATCAGCGTGACAAAGCGTGCCGCTTCGTTGCGATTGTCCTTAGAAAGCCGGGGAATGCCGACCACGATAACCGTATGAAAGCGCCTCGCGATCGTCAGATAATCCTGCGCGCCCCGCGCTTCGGCACAAAGCCGCTTGAAGGAAAAGACCGCCACGCCCTTCAGCGACTTGGGCACATGCAAGGTCCGCCCACCCGGTACCGACAGCTCCTCGCTCGGCACATTCGCGGCGTCGTCTGGGGAATAATCGGTCAGCCGAAAAAAGGCTTCACGCAAAGCTTCGGTCGCGCCCTCGCCATTGGGCACATGCCATAGATCAACGCCGCTTAGCCGCTCCCGCCGGTAATCGGTCGGACCATTGAGCGAGACCACATCAAGCCGCGTCTTGAGCAATTCGACAAAGGGCAGGAAATGCTCCCGGTTGAGACCGTCCTTGTACAGATCAGCGGGCGGCCGGTTCGACGTGGTGACGATCGTCACCCCCGCCTCCACCAGAGCGGTGAACAGGCGCGACATGATCATCGCGTCGGCGCTGTTGTTGACCACCATCTCGTCGAAGGCGAGGAAGCGGGCCTCGCCCGCCAGATCCGCCGCGACCGGCAGGATCGGATCGCCAAGCTCCTTCTTGCGCTCCTCGCGGATCCGTGCGTGCACATCGATCATGAACTCGTGAAAATGGGCGCGTTTCTTCCGCTTGATCGCCAGATTTTCGTAGAACAGGTCCATCAGCATCGACTTGCCGCGCCCGACCCCGCCCCACATGTAGACACCTCTTGGGGGCTCCGGCTTCTTGCCAAATGTGCGCCATAGAAGGCTGCCGCGGGGCGGCACCGCTTCCAGCTCCTCCTGCAATTGCGCTAGCCGCTTGGCACACCCCTGCTGATCCGCATCGGGCTGCAATTCGCCCTGCGCGATCAGCGCCTGGTAGCGCTGATAAAATTCGCTCATTGCAGATCGGTCTTCTGATTCGGCGCCTTTTTCACGATTGCCGTGAACGAGGCCATATTGTCCTGCCCCTCATCACCCTGAACGACCAGTCCGCGCATGAACAGAAAACGTCCGGTTTCGCGCGCAATCTCGACCTGCGCTTCGAGTGGTTCGCCCAGCCGGGCGCCGCCAATGAAATGGGTCTGCAATTCCATCGTCACAGCAAAGCCGGACGGACCCAGTTCCAGCACCCGCATCGCGGCGAACAGCGAACAGTCGATAAAGCCCATCATCGTGCCGCCGTGGACGACATCGCCGAGATTGCGGTGCTTGCGTTCCGGAAACATCCGGACCCTGGCGATATTGTCGCCAAGCCCGTCTCCGCCGCGCCGGACAATCATCCGGCCGAGGAAGCTGTTGTAGCAATCCGGATCGGTCAGCACCCAGCTGTTCCAGCCGGGATGGTCGGGGTCAGGATCGCTTATGACAAAATTGCGCTCGGTCTCGGCCATTGCTACTAGCGGGCGATCAGATTTCGCGGGATGCGGTCATCTTCTTGATCTCGGCGATCGCCTTGGCCGGGGACAGGCCCTTGGGACAGGCGTTGGCGCAGTTCATGATCGTGTGGCAGCGATAAAGCCGGAACGGATCTTCCAGCTCATCGAGCCGCTCGCCAGTCATTTCGTCACGGCTGTCGGCGAGCCAGCGATAGGCCTGCAACAGGATGGCGGGACCCAGAAACTTGTCGCTATTCCACCAGTAGCTCGGGCAGCTGGTCTGGCAGCAGGCGCACAATATGCATTCGTAAAGTCCGTCCAGCTTGTTGCGGTCCTCCGGCGACTGCAGCCGCTCCTTGCCGGACGGCGTCGGCGTTACCGTTTTCAACCAAGGCTGAATCGAGGCATATTGCGCGTAGAAATGGGTGAAATCGGGCACCAGGTCCTTGATGACTTCCATATGGGGCAGCGGCGTGATCGTGACCTTGTTGCCGCAATCCTCGATCGCGGTGGTGCAAGCCAGGCCGTTCTTGCCGTTGATGTTCATCGCGCAGGATCCGCAAATGCCCTCGCGGCAGGACCGGCGAAAGGTCAATGTGGCGTCCTGCTCGGACTTCATCTTGATCAGGGCGTCGAGTACCATCGGTCCGCATTCGTCCGTGTCGATTTCGAACGTATCGTAGCGCGGGTTCTCGCCCGTGTCGGGATCATAGCGGTAGACTTTGAACGGCCGCTTCCTGCCGCTGGTCAGCGCTTGGTGCAATTCGCCCGTTTTGCGAATCTTGCTATTCTTGGGCAGCGTGAAAGTGGCCATGTCTGTCGGATTCCCTTTTTCTCGGGATCGGCATAACCAAGAAGCGCAGCTATCTCAACCGTTTTGCACTGCAAAAAACGACGCTCGCTCCCTCGAAGCGCACAATCAGTCAAGGCGCTCAAAAAACGCGACCATGTCATCCAGCACTGGAGCCTTGTACCGAAACGGTTTGGCAACAGCCATCATGATCTCAAGGTGATCGACGCCCGGATATTCCACATATTCCGCCCTGCCGCCCGCCTCGACAATCTTGTCGCGCAAAACCTTGCTGTTGCGAGGCTTAACCTGCGTGTCATCGGTTCCGCTCGAAAGCCAAAGCGGCGGTGCGTCCGCCCGGACAAAATTGATTGGCTGGGTCATGTCCGGCTCAGCATATTCGCCAAAGCTTTGCTTGGTCGTCTCTGAATCGAACGGATAGAAGTCATATGGCCCGGCCAGCGCTGCCACTCCGCGGATCAGACCGGGTGATTTTCCTTCCCGGCCCAGCCACTGGGGATCGAGCGCCAGCATCATCGCATTATAGGCACCCGCAGACTGGCCGGACAGGAATATCCGCTGCGTATCGCCGCCATATTGACCGATATTGTCGTCGACCCAGGCAAGCGCCTTGGCGCTGTCTTCGAGGAAACCGGGGAAGCGCGTTCTGGGAAAGAGTCGATAATCCGGCAACACGACCATATAGCCGCGGTTGGCGAGCGCCCGGCCTGTGAAGGCATATTGATCCTTGGCGCCATCGCGCCATCCTCCGCCGTAGATGAAGACGATAACCGGAAGCGGTCGGGTACCGGCGTCCTTCGGTGTCCAGATATTGAGCCCGAGCCCGAGCTTCTCGTCGTAGAGCCGGTCCTGCACCAGCAGTTTCGCGTTGCTGTCACCCGGAAAGACATTGTTGACCATGTCCAGCTGCTTCGGTCCCGGCTGCGAGAAAAACCACCAGGCAAAGCCGCCAGCCGTCAGCAAAAGCGTCGCGAAGAAGAAGAACCACTTCATCGAAGAGCCCTGGCCAGTCGCTCAAGCGCTGGCAATGGCGCTCCAGTCGATCGGTTGATGGCGATCCAACGCGGCATCGGCAGCAGGCATGGGATATTTGAGCCCGTTGCCACAGTTGAACAGGACCGCTCGGTCGGACCTGTCGACCAGGCCCTCGTCGAGCGCTTTCAGATAGGCGGCAGCGGTAGCCGCACCTTCCGGACAGAGCAGCAGCCCCTCCTCATGCCCAATCCTCTGCTGCGCCGCGATGATAGCGTCGTCGTCAACCGCAATTGCAAAGCCTCCCGAATCGCGCACCGCCTGCAATATCAGGAAATCGCCGATGGCGACTGGCACGCGAATGCCTGCGGCAACCGTGTGGGCGTCTTCCCATAGCGGCGCGTGTTCCAGTCCCTTTTCCCAGGCATCGACGATCGGCGCACAACCCGTCGCCTGCACCGCGACCATCCGCGGCCGCTTCGAGTCGATGAAGCCGATCTCCTGCAGTTCGTCGAATGCCTTCCACATGCCGATCAGACCGGTACCACCACCGGTGGGATAGAATATCACATCGGGCATTTCCCATCCCAACTGCTCCGCCAGTTCCAGGCCCATCGTCTTCTTGCCCTCGATCCGGTAGGGCTCTTTCAGCGTCGACAGGTTGAACCAGCCCATTTCCGCTTCGCCATCGGCAACGATCTTGCCGCAATCATTGATAAGGCCGTTGACCCGCCAGACCTTGCCACCCTGCAACGCGATCTCGCGGACATTCACTTCCGGCGTATCATCAGGACAAAAGACGAAGGCCTCCATGCCTGCGCGCCTGGCATAGGCAGCCATGGCGGCGCCGGCATTGCCATTCGTTGGCATCGCGAGCCGGGCCAGTCCCAGTTCCTTTGCCATCGACACCGCCATCACAAGCCCGCGCGCCTTGAACGATCCCGTTGGCAAACGCCCTTCGTCCTTCACGATCACCTGCGATCCCAGCGAATTGTCCAAGGAGATCAGCGGCGTCATCTCCTCGCCCAGCGAGACAATATTGGCGGCGCTGGCAACCGGCAGCAGCTCGCGATAGCGCCACAGGTCGGTGGGGCGAGCGGCCAGCTTTTCCTTGGTCAGAGTTTTTGCGATAGCGGCGAGATCATAACGCACCAGGATCGGTGCGCCGGCGGGCGACAGGTTCTGGATCGTGCCGGCTGGCAAAAGCCCGCCGGTCTTGGAGCATTCCAGATGGGTAACGTAATTCGCGATATCGGCGGTGCGGTTGTCTTGGGTCATCGAGGCTTGCTAGCAGTCACTGCCACGCAATCCACCCTAAAATTTGCATTGGATCATGTATCACGCAATCATCCCGTTGCGCTTCAGCCCCTCCGCTATGATTGTCTCGAGCAGTTGCGCATGACTGAAGCCTGCCGCCGCGGCCGATTTTGCGACCACTTTTTCGGACCACAGATTGCAGTTCAGATTGATTTCGATGAAATTGATTTCACCCGTATTCCTGTCCAGCCGAAATTCAATCCGGCCATAATCGAACGGCTCGAATTCCCGGGCGATTCTCTCTGCCATCTGCTGGATCTTGGGAGCAAATTCCGCGTCATCAAAGCGTTTCAGCGTCGCTTTCTCGGTATTGGGAACCAGATCGCGCTTCTCGAAATAAGTCCATAGCTTTTGCGTGTCTTCCCGCTCATAGATAAGCATCGGCAGAATTTTCGGACCATTTGCGCTGATAAATGCCACCTGCACGTCATAGCCGTCGAGATAGGGCTCCACTATTGCATCATGCCCCTGGGCATGGATCCCGGCCACGGCATTGGCGACGCCAGCCCAGTCAAAGGCATCGGAAATCGCCCAACTCGCCGAACTGGCATTGGGCTTGATGACCCATCGCTCGGCCTTCGGGCAATCGGACTCGTTGACGGGTGCGCCCTTGCGATAGCAGAACCATGCCGCGGTCGGCACGCCGGCATGAGCAGCCACCAGTTTGGATACCGACTTGTCATCGCCCAATCCGCGAATGAAAGGCATGGCTCCGACATAGGCGATCCCGTGCATGTTGCACAAAAGCGGGATCAGCATTTCACTGTTTACAAAGCCGCCGCGATTGAGCAGCGGAAAAACGAAATCGACACCCGGATTGGTGAACAGCACATCGTATCGATCAGAAACCATCAAATGGATGCCAAGGCTCTCGAGGCTTGTTCTCACTTCATGATGGTAGATGGCGTGATTGCCGTCCTCCGGATGCATCCCGCCGCCCCAGAGGGCATGTTTCGCCATATACAGGAATTTCAGGCGCGCCTTGGCTTCATCGGGTATGATCAGTGGTTCGATATCAACCGATTTCGACATCATGGTTCTTCTTCGTATCATTCTGATTCGGCGTCATTCCGAATTATATTCTCACATTTCGGTTCAAACAATCATATTTCAAGCTGCTGGACACGATCTTCCAGAATCGCCCCACTATCCGGTAGGTTCTTTCGTTGTCGACATCGATCGCCTGTGTGCCATCGCTGAGCGCCACCCGGCGCATGGTGATACCGAACCGTTTCGACAGTCGCTCGAAGGCGCGATCGATGCTGACCCAGCCCAACCGCATCAGCAGGATGTTGAACAGGCCGAAGGCATTCACGAGACGCCGGGGGTGGTTCATGAACTGGCCGCCTTCCCTGAAAATTTCGACCGCATTGAGCGCCTGTTCGCCCGCAAGCCCGTAAAGGTTGCAATTGGCATAGCCGTGATCGCGGAACTCATAGAAAAATCTCTGGGCCGCCGGATGGACGGCGCGAATATCGTCCTTGTTGGCGAGCGCAGCGACTGCATCAGCGCCTGTATCCATTGCCCGCAGCACGCGGTTCATGCTGTCGTGGCTGATCAGCACATTATCGGCGGTCGTAATGACAAAGGGCGCGGTTCCGTTGTCGCAGCCTCGCAGGACGCTGCCCGCAATATTGCTGTCCGAGACGATGAACTCGATCGGCAGCTCTTCGGTTGCGAATGATTCTGCAATCGGACGTACGGCAAGCTCGCCGTCGGGTTCGATCAAGATATGGACAGCACGGCACCCGGGATGCGACGACACCGAAGCCAGGGTGCGCGCGATCAGGGTTTCGCCCGCAACCGGAATCAGGCATTTGTGGCTGACGCCATGCGCGTCCGCCAGCGGATTGGTTGTCCCGGCGCGTTGCGCTGCCAGAACGATCACATCAAATCGACTGTCCATCCCATATTTGTGGCGGCCCCATATGACTTTTTCAAGACAGACTCTGCGATAGAAATATGGAATTGTCTGGGATTTGAGATAAAGACAGGCACGATCGCTGGAACCCCATTGAAAAAGTTGAAACCTGTGCCACGAAAAATACTCTCCAGATGGGCCAGCAGTGAAGACTCGCTCATCCGCGTGTTCCGCAACAGTAGCTGGCTTTTTTCGGCCAAAGGCGTGGGGGCTATCCTCAGTATTTTCTATCTGGCCATTTTGACACGAACTTTGGGTGTGTCGGGATTTGGTGAATTCATGGTCATTGTTGGCGCAATCCAGGTGCTAACGGCGATTCTGAAGCTTCAGACCTGGCAAGCCGTCGTACAATTCGGTGTGCCTTATTTGCTTGCCGGCCAGCACCGGGCTTTCAGAAAATTGTCAGTACAAAATTTCTGGATTGAATTTATTGGCGGCCTGGCAGCCTGCGGCGTGCTGTGGCTTATCCTTCCCTATGGCGCATCGCAATTTGGCTGGAGCGAGCCCGTCCAGCAGGCGATCATGGGATATGGAGTGATTGTTTTCCTGTCCGTTCGATCCACACCGACCGGGATATTGCGCGCGCAGGACCGCTTTGGCGGCAACGCCTTTGGCGACGCCATCATTCCCATTGTGCGCTTTTTTGGAGCCTTGATATTGCTCGCCACCCTGCCCTCTATAACCGGATTTCTGATCGTCTGGGGGCTTTCCGAGTTTGTCAGTTTTGTAGTGATGTGGCTGATGGTCTGGCGGCGGCAGGATAGCGCCGCCACGCCGGCACGGGCGGCGACGATCGGAATCACAAACCCGACGCGGAGGGAATTCGTGGCATTCCTGCTGTTTACCAATCTCGCCTATCTGGTGAGCGTGGTTCGCGAACGCTTGGTGGTGGTGATTGTCGGATTCTTTGTCGGCCCCGCCGCAGCAGGGCTATTCCGGCTTGCCGACCAGATTGCCAACAGCCTCAACCGGCTCGCGGAGGTATTTGCGCGTCCGCTGTTTTCAGAATTGTCACGCTTGTTCGCGATCGGTCAGTCGCGTCAGTCGCGCGCGTTGTTCTGGCGCTCGCTCCGCGTTTCGGCAATCAGCGGCGGAATTCTTTTCATGGGATTGCTGTTGCTGGGCAAAAACCTGATCAGCCTTATTTCGGGCCCGGAATTTCTGGCAGCCTATCCCATCCTGTTGCTGCTTGGAGCTGCAACGATCATCAGCCTGGCCGGACTGGGTCTTGAACCTCTGCTGCAGGCCGCCGGGCAGGCACGAAATGCGCTCATCGCGCGCGTTGCCGGTCTGGTTGTGCTGGGATTGCTCCTGGTCGTGTCTCTGCCGACCTTTGGCACCGTCGGGGCAGCTTGGGTAATGCTGATATCGGCCCTGCTTACGACGGTAATATTATTCATGTCCAGTCGTGCCGTGATTACGCAGCCCCGGCGCCGCATTTCTATAGCGAAGAGATCTTGAGGCCGGTTTAAAAAAAAGGCGACCCTCGGGCCGCCTTTTTGAACTTCAACGTATCTGGTCTTAGCGCTTGGAGAACTGGAAGCTCTTGCGCGCTTTTGCCTTGCCGTATTTCTTGCGCTCTACCTTGCGGCTGTCGCGGGTCAGGAAGCCTTCTGCCTTGACCGCCGATCGCAACGCGGGCTCATATTTGGTCAGCGCTTGCGAAATGCCGTGCTTGACCGCTCCGGCCTGTCCCGAAAGACCGCCGCCCTTGACGGTGACATCAACGTCATACTGGCCTTCGCGTTCGGTGATGGCAAATACCTGATTGAGCACCAGACGCAGGGTCGGGCGGGCAAAATAGGTTTCCTGATCGCGGCCGTTGACCGTGATCTTGCCCTTGCCCGGCTTCAGCCAAACGCGGGCAACCGCATCTTTCCGGCGACCGGTTGCATAGGCCCGGCCAAATTTGTCCAGCTCCTGCTCGCGCAGCGGCATGGTCGATACTGTTGGTTCAGCAGCTGCAGGAGCAGCATCGCCTCCGGCCGTGGCTGGGGCATCGGCCACAGCCGCGCCAGCGATATCTTTCAGATCAGCGAGATCGGTTTTTACATCAGACATTATGCGCCCACCTTATTCTTACGGTTCATCGAAGCGACGTCCAGCGCCACCGGGTTCTGGCCGGCATAAGGATGCTCGGTGCCAGCGAAAACATGAAGAGCACGCATCTGGGCGAAGCCAAGCGGTCCTTTGGGTATCATCCGCTCGACGGACTTTTCCATAACACGCTCAGGAAAACGACCTTCAAGGACCTTCTCGGCAGTCGTGCCGCTGATGCCGCCGGGATGGCCGGAGTGCTTGTAATAGGTTTTCTGCTTGGTCTTGTTGCCGGTGAACTTCACCTTTTCGGCATTGATCACGATGACATGATCGCCGCAGTCCACATGCGGCGTATAGCTCGGCTTGTGCTTGCCACGCAGGATGTTGGCGATGATCGAGGCGGCCCGGCCAACAACCAGATCTTCGGCATCAACGATATGCCATTTCTTTTCGACTTCAGCTGGCTTGGCCGACTGGGTCTGTTTGGTGATACCCTTCATGGGGTGGCTCCTTCTTGGAGAATGGGATTCAAAATAACAAATGCCGAACGATCCTGATTCGCAGGAGTCCGGCAAACTGGGGCGCTATTGGCGCTGTTATCGCCGCAAGTCAAGCGAAAGTGGGGCTTTGCAAACGGGTATAATGATACCCAAGAGCGCTTCTGGTCCGCCCGATCCCTGTATCTGCGTGCGCGCGCCGGGATTAATATCTGCAGGCTCTTCCCATCACCGTTGTGCGGCGCCAAGCAGATGGACGCCCCAGACCGTCGAGGCGACCACAAGCGCGCCCACCGCCTGGTGCAGTACCGCCAAATGGAGGTCAATACCGGTCATCACCGTAGCTATTCCGAGCAGAATTTGGGTGCCAAACGCAATATGGATTGCCACTGACGCACGGCGGTCGATCGACCGAACCTTGCGCGCCAGCACCAGCAGGAAACCGACAACAACCCACGCCCACCATCGGTGGATGAAATGGATCAGATAGGGATCGTTGTTGAGCGCGGCCCAAATCCCCGATGCCCAGTTGATTCCGCCCGGCACAAAATAATCATTCATCAACGGCCAGCTGTTGGAGACATTGCCCGCGTTCAGTCCGGCGGTATAGGCACCGAACAGCAACTGAATGAGCAACACTATAAAAACCGCCGCTCCCCATCCCGTTACCCGCGAAGGCCTGACGTTGCCACGCGCCAATTGTCGCAGATCGAGGGCAGTCCAGACCAGTCCGCCAAGGATAAACAACGCGGTCAGCAGATGCACGGCGAGACGAAAATGACTGACATCGGTTCGCTCGCTGAGACCCGAACTGACCATCCACCAGCCAATCGTGCCCTGCAGGCCGCCGAGCGCGAGCAGGGCGACCAGCCGCCAGCCGTAGCCGGACGGAATCGCCCGTTTGACCGCGAACCACAGCAGCGGCACCGCAAAGGCCACGCCGATCAGCCTTCCGAGCAAACGATGCACCCATTCCCAGAAATAAATGAACTTGAAGTCCGCCAAGGTCATCCCGGCTGGTCCGCTGATCTCCCGATATTCCGGAATCTGCTGATATTTCCTGAATTCCGATAGCCAGTCCGCTTCACTCAGCGGCGGCAGTGCGCCGGTAACTGGTTTCCATTCGGTAATCGACAGTCCCGATTCGGTCAGACGAGTGATCCCGCCGACGACGACCATGATGAACACCAGAAAGGCGACCGAATAAAGCCAGTTGGATATCATTATAGGTTTAAAACTTGCGGCGCCAGCTGACGGCGGGGGAGCGATCGGATCGGTCATGCGCCGCTATGTGGAATCAAATTTCGGACCTGACAACCGGAAACACCGCCACAGGCCGAATATCCCAGAATGATATGTTGTATCTTAACACGCTTTTGCCTATATCCTGCCCACACAGCAAAAAGCGAGACAGTGAGTCGTGTTCACGACAGCAAAATTCTGGGACAAGGATAGCCTGCTGGTCAGGGATGGGCTGTGGGACCGCTTGGCCGTGCTGGTTTCGGGTCTTTGCCTGGTGCATTGCGTGTCTACCATCGCCTTTGTCGCGATTCTCTCATCAGCCGGTGGTATGCTGCTCGATCCGCTGATCCACGAAATCGGTCTTGGCATTGCAATCGCACTCGGCTTTTTCACCTTGGGCCGTGGCGTTCTGGATCATGGCTATATCATGCCCGTAGCGATCGGCAGCCTGGGACTGGGAATGATGATGGGTGCCATCACGCTTGGCCATGATATCGGTCATGGCGCTGCGGAAATTTTTTATACGATGCTTGGCGTCGGACTGCTCGCGCTGGCCCATGATTTGAACTACCGCGCCACCCATTGATCGCCACCCATTGCCCTTGCGGCGAAACATCCCTAAATTATCCCGATGGGACAACATGATCATCATGAGCATCAGGGCGATTCTTTGGCCGATGCCGCACGCGCCAATCTGGAGAAATCCGGTGAAAAGTGGACGGACACACGAGCGGCTATCTTTGACGCACTCGCCGATTTCTCGCGCCCTGCCTCGGCTTATGATATAGCGGAACTGGTTTCGGCGGCGCGCGGAAAACGTGTCGCGCCGAACAGCGTCTATCGGATACTCGACCTGTTTGTCGCCAACAACCTTGCCATGCGGGTCGAGAGTGCCAACGCGTATCTGGCCAACAGCCATCCCGGCTGCGAGCATGACTGTATTTTTCTGGTCTGCGACCGGTGCGGCGAGGCAACCCATGTTGACGATGATTCTCTGTCTCAGCAGGTTCGCAAAGTCGCATCCGGAGAGGGGTTCAAATCGATCCGCCCGGTGATCGAGGTGCGCGGCATTTGCCAGAAATGCAATTGATCCCTCCCGCCTGTCAGCTACTGTTCACGGCCAGTCTGCTGAAAGTTCGACAGGACAGGCTGAAGCCGTTAAAGCTGGAGTCCAACAGGGAGTGAATATGCCGGTTTCGAATACACCATTGCTGGACGATATCTCCTTTCCAGCCGATTTGCGCAAGCTGAAGCCTTCACAGCTGCGCCAGTTCGCAAACGAACTGCGCGCCGAAGTGATCGACACGGTGTCCACCACCGGAGGCCATCTCGGTGCCGGGCTTGGTGTTGTTGAGCTTACTACTGCCATCCACTATGTGTTCAACACACCCCAAGACCGGCTGATCTGGGATGTCGGCCATCAATGCTACCCGCACAAGATCATCACCGGCCGCCGCGACCGCATACGCACCTTGCGCCAGGGGGGCGGCCTGTCCGGTTTTACGAAACGGTCGGAAAGCGAATATGATCCCTTTGGTGCGGCGCACAGCTCGACCTCAATCAGCGCCGCCCTCGGCTTCGCGATCGCCAACAAGCTGAACAATAAACCCGGCCGCGGCATTGCCGTGATCGGCGACGGTGCGATGAGCGCGGGCATGGCCTATGAGGCGATGAACAATGCGGAGGCCGCTGGCAACCGCTTGGTCGTCATCCTGAATGACAATGACATGTCGATCGCACCGCCGGTCGGCGGGCTTTCCGCCTATCTCGCCCGGATCGTCTCGTCGCGCGAATTTCTCGGCGTTCGCCAGCTGGCCCGTCGCATCGCCAGCAAGCTGCCCAAGGCGCTCTATGATGCCGCGCGCAAGACGGACGAATATGCCCGCGGCATGACCATGGGCGGAACCCTTTTCGAGGAACTCGGCTTCTATTACGTCGGCCCAATCGACGGCCATAATCTCGAGCATCTCATTCCGGTCCTGGAAAATGTCCGCGACGCCGCAGAAGGCCCCTGCCTGATCCACGTCGTCACCGAGAAGGGCAAGGGCTACAAGTTTGCCGAGGAAGCCGCCGACAAATATCATGGGGTCGCCAAGTTCGACGTCGTCTCAGGCAAGCAGGACAAAGGACCGGGCGGCGGGCCGCCGGCCTATCAGAATGTCTTTGGCGAAACGCTGGCCAAGCTGGCCGACAGCGATCCGTTGATCTGCGCGATCACCGCAGCCATGCCGTCGGGGACGGGCGTTGACAAATTCGCCAAGGCCCATCCCGACAAGGCCTTTGATGTCGGCATTGCCGAACAGCATGGTGTAACCTTTGCCGCCGGCCTCGCTGCGCAAGGCATGCGGCCCTTCTGCGCCATCTATTCGACCTTCCTGCAACGCGCCTACGACCAAGTCGTCCACGACGTGGCGATCCAGAATCTGCCGGTGCGCTTTGCCATCGACCGCGCCGGACTGGTCGGCGCGGACGGCAGCACCCATGCAGGCAGTTTCGACGTCACCTATCTGGCGACATTGCCGAATATGGTGGTCATGGCTGCCGCCGACGAAGCGGAACTGGCCCATATGACCTATACGGCATCGCTGCATGACAGCGGCCCGATCGCGTTCCGCTATCCGCGCGGCAATGGCACCGGCGTGCCGATACCGGAAAAGCTGGAGCGGCTTGAAATCGGCAAGGGCCGGATCGTCAAGCAGGGCAGCAAGGTCGCGATCCTGTCATTGGGTGCGCGGCTGGAAGAAGCGAAAAAGGCAGCAGAGCGGCTCGAAGCAAGGGGCCTGAGCACCACCGTCGCGGACCTGCGCTTCGCCAAGCCGCTCGACGAAGCCCTGATCCGCAAATTGCTGACCACCCATGAAGTCGCGGTGACGGTCGAGGAGGCTGCGGTCGGCGGTCTCGGGGCGCATGTTCTGACTTATGCGTCCGACAATGGCCTGACCGATGCGGGGCTCAAGATCCGGACCATGCGCCTGCCCGATATTTTCCAGGACCAGAACAAGCCCGAATTGCAATATGCAGAGGCAGGGCTGGATGCCGACGGTATTGTCGATACGGTCCTCAAGGCTCTGCGCCATAACAGTGCCAGTGTCGAGGACGCAGGCGCTCGCGCTTGATCGCCGCTCTGGCCTTGGTTGCAGTATTGCAATCATCTGCTTCGGAAGCACCCCACACGACATATCCGGGGCTATATCAGCAAAAAATGGAGGCCTGCGAAGCACAGCTTGGAAAAAATGGCTCAGAAGCGGCTATCGCGGAGTCTGTACTAGCGTGTCTCGAAAAAGACCCTGAACTTATGGCCGCGGAAAAAGCCTGCAGCGAGAATCATGAAAATGATGATGCGGCGGTCGCAAGATGTCTGGGTATCGTCGACGCCACCAACATGCCGCTTGAAGAGCTGGAGTCCGGCATATCAAACCGTCACCCCGTCGACTATTATGTGCTGGCCGCCCGTCTGTTCCAGGATGAGCAAGAAGACGCCGCGGTCTTTTGGTTCTATGCTGGCCAGTTGCGTTGGCGTATTGGATTGAGTTGTTTTGGCAGCGACCCTGGAGGCGAAGCGGCCCTCTTTGGCGCTATGAACCAGCAAATAGGCATTGCCATCAATGAATATGTGGGGGGATATCCCAGCAAATGGGTGGAAACGATCCGGCGGGTCGTTGAATGGGACCGGGCCAATCCTTCTGAACTTCGGAATATCGAAAAATGCAGGTCGCATATCGAAAAGCAGCGAGAGGGCCTTCTAGGTCTCGCAGCGTCTATTGAGCGTGATCGCCCGAAACTGGCCCGGCAACGAACGGCGAACGGCTTGCCCAATTTTGAACAGCAGTGAGAACGGAAATGTCCGTTCTGCGCTTCAATCATGTTGCCCCTTGTGATTGAGGGAAACGGCCTTTAGGCGATTGCGCCATGGCCCCAGAACTTTCCCATATCGATCACTGGATCTTCGATCTCGACAATGTGCTATATCCGGCCGATTGCGACCTGTTTGCACTGATTGACATCAGGATGGGCGAATATATTGCCAAGGCTCTGGCCTGTGATCTTGCCGAAGCCCGCAAAATTCAGAAAAGCTTTTTCCACGATCATGGCACGACCTTGGCCGGCCTGATGCATCATCATGGCACGGATCCCGCAGATTTCCTCGACTATGTCCATGATATCGACATGGACCGTCTGTCACCCGCGCCGCTTGTAAGGGCAGCAATAGAAGCCTTGCCGGGCGAAAAGCTGGTCTTCACCAATGCCGACCGGCCCTATGCCGAACGGGTGCTGGAACTGCGTGGGCTGGGCGACCTGTTTCACCAGATGCACGATATTCTGGATGCGGACCTGATTCCCAAACCCCAGTCTGGCGCATATACCAGCATGATTGCCGCAACGGGCATCGATCCGACCCGCGCGCTTTTTGTCGAAGACACGGCGCGCAATTTGCGTCCCGCGAAAGATTTGGGCATGACCACCGTGTGGATCAACACCGGGGCAGAATGGGCTGGCCGGGAACATGATCCGTCCTATATTGACCATGAAATATCCGATCTGGAAAGCTGGGTGACCGGCCTCCACCGCGAGAAGGAAGAAACGCCAGCATGACCAAAGCATTGCAGACTGTAATCGACGCCGCCTGGGACAAGCGCGAATCGCTCGGCCTCTCGACTCAGGGAGCGGAACGTGACGCCGTCAACCAGGCCCTCGCCATGCTCGACAGCGGCACGGCGCGGGTCGCGGAGAAAAAGGACGGCCAGTGGGTGGTCAACCAGTGGCTCAAGAAAGCGGTGCTGCTTTCCTTCCGGCTCAACGACAATCATGTGATTGAGGGCCCCGGTGGTGCCAACCACTGGGACAAGGTGCCGAGCAAATTCGCTGGCTGGGGCGAAAACCGCTTTCGCGAAGCCGGCTTCCGGTCGGTGCCCGGCTCGATCGTGCGGCAGGGCGCATTTATCGGCAAGGGCGTCGTGCTGATGCCGAGCTTCGTCAACATCGGCGCATTTGTCGATGAAGGCACGATGGTCGATGGCTGGGCCACGGTCGGTAGCTGCGCACAGATCGGCAAGAACGTTCATATCTCGGGCGGCGCCGGCATCGGCGGTGTGCTCGAACCGTTGCAGGCCGGCCCGGTGATCATCGAGGATGGCGCCTTCATCGGCGCCCGCGCAGAAGTCGCCGAAGGCGTCCGCGTCGGCGAGGGCGCGGTGCTTTCGATGGGCGTCTATCTCGGGGCGTCGACCAAGATCGTCGACCGGATCACCGGCAAGATCTGGATCGGCGAAGTACCACCTTATTCCGTTGTGGTGCCCGGCACCTTGCCGCCCAAAGTCAATATCGACGGCATGCCGGGTCCAAGCCTCTATTGCGCCGTGATCGTCAAGACCGTCGATGCGCAGACCCGGTCGAAGACCGGCATCAACGAATTGCTGCGCGACTGATGGGCACGCCGGTCAACCAGGTGAAGGTAACGCTGGAACCGAATGACCACCCCTACCGCAACGGTGCCTGGACGCCGGTATTCGAGGAACTCGACACCGACCAGCTGGAAGTGATCGGCACCATCCCCGCCGATATCGACGGTCTCTATGTCCGCAACACCGAAAATCCGGTGCATGGCAGCCTCGGGCGCTATCATCCCTTTGACGGCGACGGAATGATCCACACCGTCCGGATCAAGGATGGCAAGGCAACCTATCGCAACCGCTTTGTCCGCACCGAAGGGTTCGAGGCAGAACAGCAGGCCGGCGTCCCGCTCTGGCCGGGGCTGATGGGCAATCCGCACGACGCGCTGGAGCCCGGAATGACCGCCCACGGCAGCGTCAAGGACAGCAGCTCGACCGATGTCGTCGTCCACGCCGGCGCCATCCTCTCGACCTTCTACCTGTGCGGAGAGGGCTATCGGCTCGATCCGGAAACGCTGGCGACGCTCGGCCCCGCCGACTGGGTGCCGGCGCACGGTATCTCGGCCCATTGCAAGGTCGATGAGGCGACCGGGGAGCTATTATTCTTCAACTATGCGATCGAGAAACCTCATCTGCAATATGGCGTCGTCGGTCCCGACAACCGGCTGAAGCATCTGGTCGCGATCGACCTTCCCGGACCGCGCCTGCCACACGACATGGCGTTCACCGAAAATTTCGCCATTTTCAATGACTGTCCGCTGTTCTGGAAAGAGGAGCTGTTCGAGCGCAAGCTCAGAATCCCCGCCTATCATCCGGACATGCCGACGCGTTTCGGCATCCTGCCAAGAATGGGGCAACCGGAAGAAATCCAGTGGTTCGAGGCGCAGCCGACCTATGTCCTCCACTGGGCCAATGCCTTTGAGGAGGGCGACGAAGTCGTGCTCGACGGTTATTTCCAGAACGACCCGGTGCCGCCGCCGCTGACCGATTTTCCGCCCGGCTACGAAAGCATGGGGGCCAGCCTCGACCTGCACAGTTTTAAACCGGAGCTGCACCGCTGGCGGTTCAATCTAAAGACCGGCGAGACTAGGGAAGAGACGCTTTTTGACGATTATCCGGTCGAATTCGGCATGTTCAATGGCCAATATGCCGGCCGGCCCTATCGCTATGTCTACAGCGTCACCGGCGAGCCCGGCTGGTTCCTTTTCAATGGCCTGACCAAGCATGATCTGGAAACCGGCGAGGCGGAGCATGTCTCGTTCGGCGAGCAGCGCTTCGGCTCCGAAGCTCCCTTCATCCCGCGCGCCAATGCCTGGTCAGAGGATGACGGCTATCTGATCAGCTTCATCACCGACATGAAACAGGATCGGTCGGAATGTATAATCATCGATGCAAAAAATCTGTCAGCAGGACCTGTCTGCACAATTGTCCTGCCACACAGGATATCAAGCGGGACACACGCTACCTGGGCTTCAGGGGACGCTCTTGGGAGTTGAAGTACCCACCGCAGATGCAGAAATTATCTGCGCAAGCACCACTGGCCTCGATGATATTCCTGAACTTAAGAACAGTTTCCGACTGATCAGAACAAGCAGGTGCAAAATCAATGAATGCCAAGGTCTCGTTATCGGCGATTTTTGAAAAGGCTTTTATAGCTTTGCTTGCACCCATTGTTCTGCCGTCCAGAACAATCTTTCCCTCTCCCGCCAATTCAACAACATGTTCTATATTGAGATGAGGGGGGTCGATTTGATCGGCTGAATGCCATTGCACAATGGGCGATACGACTTCTGATTCAGAGCTGGTTGAACATCCACTGACCAGAAGACTGGTAATAACAAGCATGGCCAACCCCGTTGTCATCAATCAAATAATTCCCCGTCGCTCGCCTTGCTGACTGGCGGATTCAGCCCGAGATGCTTCCACCCCCGGTCATTGAGCGCCCGCCCCCGCGCCGTGCGCGCGATCAGACCGAGCTGGATGAGATAGGGCTCGATCACTTCCTCGATCGTGTCGCGCGGCTCCGAGAGACCGGCGGCCAGCGTTTCCACGCCCACCGGACCACCCTTGTAGATATCCGCGATCATATGCAGGTAGCGCCGGTCCATGGCGTCAAGGCCGATATGGTCGACCTCCAGCCGGGTCAGCGAATCATCGGCGACCTTCTTGTCGACAATCTTGGTCCCGGCAACATTGGCAAAATCCCGCACCCGGCGCAGCAGGCGGCCGGCGATCCGCGGCGTCCCTCTCGCCCGGCGCGCCACTTCGGTGGCACCATCGGGGGCAATATCGAGTCCGAGCAGCCGGGCCGCCCGGTGCACCACCTGTTCCAGTTCCCCGGTCGAATAGAAATTGAGCCGAACCGGAATGCCGAACCGGTCGCGCAGCGGCGTAGTCAACAACCCCTGCCTCGTAGTCGCTCCGATCAGTGTGAAGGCAGGCAAATCAATCCGGACCGAGCGAGCCGACGGTCCTTCGCCAATGATCAGATCGAGCGCGCGGTCTTCCATCGCCGGATAGAGAATTTCCTCGACCACCGGATTGAGCCGATGGATTTCGTCGATAAACAGGACATCGCCTTCCTCGAGATTGGTCAGCAGCGCCGCCAAGTCGCCGGACTTGGCAATGACCGGCCCCGAGGTGGCCCGAAACCCAACCCCCAGCTCCCGGGCGATGATCTGCGCCAGAGTGGTCTTGCCCAGCCCCGGCGGACCAAAGAACAGCACATGGTCCAGCGCCTCCTTGCGCGACCGCGCCGCCTCGATAAACACCCGCAAATTCCCGCGCGCCGCTTCCTGCCCGATAAATTCGTCGAGCGTTTTGGGGCGCAAGGCTGCGTCTATATCTTCGACCTTGCGTTCGGGCGATTGGAGGCGATCTTCGTCGTTCATCGTCCCTATGTAGCTTTCGTTCAACAAAGAAGCTATTCCCCGGTGCAACATTTATCGGAGCATAGCCATCATGCATCTTTCCCGCCGCCGCCTGCTTCAGCAAACGGCAATGCTTGCCGCTTTTTCGACTGTCGATCCATTGGCCGCGGCAGTCGGGAAAGGTATGCCAACATGGTATGACAAGGCCATCGTGATCAACGGTCTTGGCTCCTTTTCCGATCCATATGGTGCGGAGGAAGATATCCTTGTCTCTTCGCGCGCGCGCTCCGAGCTGCTCGCAACAGGAGTGACCTCGGTCAATATGACGGTGGGCGGAGTCGGCAATGATCCGGACGTTTTTTCCCAGACCGAGGAATCCATCGGGCAATTGAACAAGGTCATTTTGGACAATCCAGACTTTCTGATCCATGTGAAGAGCACCGCAGATATCCGGCATGCCAAGGCAAATGGACAGATTGCGCTTATTTACGGCACCCAAGATACCAGCATGGTCGGCAACCAACTCGACCGGATCGAGGCATTTCGCCAACAGGGCGTTCGGATCATGCAGTTGACCTACAATCTTCGCAATCTGTGCGGCGATGGTGCGCTGGAACCGGCCAACGCCGGCCTGTCGCGACTGGGGCATGCCATGATAGAAGGGATCGAAGCAGCCAATGTCTTGCTCGATCTAAGCCATGGTGGCCAGCGAACCATCGCCCAAGCGATCGCTGTGGCCAAGCGTCCGATGTCGATAAGCCATACCGGCTGCCGTTCGCTCCATGATAATCCCCGCAACGTATATGATGCCGAACTGCGCGCTCTCGCGGACAAAGGCGGTGTGGCGGGCATCTATTTCATGCCGTTCCTGACGGCCGACAGCAAACCGAGCGGAGAGGATCTGGTGCGACATATCGAACATGCCGCCAATGTCTGCGGCGAAGATCATGTCTCGCTCGGCACCGATGGTGATTTGCTACCTATGGAGATTAGTGAGGAGACATGGAAGCGCGCGCGCGAAATGCACGAAATGCGTTCCTCCCGGGGGATTAATGCACCCGGCGAAGGGCCGGATATCCTAACCATAGTGCATGACTATAATTCGCTCGACCGGTTCCAGCGGTTGTCGCAGGCGCTCGCCGCACGGGGCTGGACTACGACACGGCTCGAGAAATTGTTCGGCGGGAATCTGATGCGATTATATGACGAAACGTGGAGCAACGAATAACGCCATTCATGGGCAATTTCACCTGAATGATTTCTTTTGGTCGACTGGCGATATTATTTTACCGCGCCGCCTTCTTCAGCGCCAACCGCACCAGTGCATCCAGTGTCGCATCCTCGCCGACCTCGGCATCCGCCGCCGCCACCGCCGCGCTGGCATCGGCTGGCTTGAAGCCCAGATTCTGCAGCGCGCTGACGGCATCGGCGCTGTTGCTCGAGGGCGCATGGATCACACCGCCTGCACCGGCCACCGGATCAACCGCAATGCCGCCCGCCTTGTCCTTCAACTCGTTGACAATCCTGAGCGCCAGCTTCGGCCCGACGCCATTGGCCCGCGTCACCATCGCCTTGTCGCCAGTGGCAATCGCGCGGGAAATATCGCCGGGTTCCAGCGCCGACAATATCGCCAGCGCGACCTTGCCGCCAACGCCCTGGACGGAGATCAGTAAGCGAAACCAGTCGCGTTCCGAGCCACTGGCAAAGCCCATCAGCCGCATGTCGGTTTCGCTGACCTGCATCTCGGTATAGATGGTCGCCCTGTCGCCAACTCCGCCGATCGCGCCGATGGTCCGCGAGGAGCAGAACACCAGATAGCCGACGCCCTGCACATCGAGCACGATAGTGTCCATGCCGATTTCATCAATGGTACCGGTGAGTTTCGCGATCATGAAATCTTATTAATGCAAGGGCCGCACAAGTCCAGTTCCGTTCGTCTATCGCTTCCGGTGATGCGCGTGCGTAATCGCCACAGCCAGCGCATCGGCCGCATCGGCCCCGGCCAGCTTGACGCCGGGTAGCAGGATCCTGATCATCGCCTGTACCTGATCCTTGTCCGCCTTGCCGACACCGACCACGGATTTCTTCACCGTCCGCGCCGAATATTCGCCGACATCGATTCCCGTCCGGGAGGCACCGAGCAGCACCACGCCCCGCGCCTGCCCCAGTTTCAGTGTACTCTGCGGGTTGCTGTTGACGAAAACCTCCTCCACCGCCGCCGCCTCCGGCTGATATTCCAGCAACAGATCGGTCAGCGCGAGATCGAGCTGCAGCAACCGGCTGGCGAGTGCGGTTTTCGGATCGGTCTTGATCTGGCCATTGGCGACATGGGACAGGCGGTTGCCGTCGGCGGCGATTACCCCCCAGCCGGTGGTGCCGAGGCCCGGATCGAGGCCGAGAATGATCATTTCAGAACGCCCGCATCAGATCGGTATTCCAACGCGACGACCGACAAAGACCATGATCAGATAGAGACTGATCGTCAGCAGGCATCCGGCAGCAAGCGACAGCCAGAAGCCGATGCCGCTGCGCAGCAGCGTCGGAATCAGCAGGAACATTGGAAGGGATGGAAGCACATACCAGAAGGTCGCCTCGGCGTGCAGCGCCATGTTTTCCCCGTCGGGGCGCGCCCACCACAGGAAGATCATCCCCAGGATCGAGATTAGCGGCAGCGAGGCGACCAGCGCGCCGAAGCTCGGCTGGCGCTGTGCGATTCCGGCCACCAGTGCGACGATCACCCCTGCGAGCGCGGCCTTGGCGGCAAATTCCCACATCAGCCGGCGTTCAGTTTTTCCATGATTTCGTCGGACACGTCATAATTGCCCCAGACCGTCTGGACGTCGTCATCCTCTTCCAGCAGGTCGATCAGGTTGAGCAGCGTTTCTGCCTGTTCCTGGTCCACTTCCACCTGCACCGAAGGGCGCCATGCCAGCTTGACGCTTTCCGCCTCGCCAAGCGCCGTCTGCAGCGCACCGGAAACCTCGTGCAGGTCCTCCATAGCGGTCCAGATTTCATGCCCGTCGTCGTCGGAGGAAATATCCTCCGCGCCCGCTTCCATCGCGGCCTCAAGGACCTTTTCCTCGTCGCCGGCGCTGGCTGGATAGTGGATATAGCCGACCCGGTCGAAACCGTGGGAAACCGAACCGCTTTCACCAAGATTTCCGCCATTTCGCGACATGATCGTGCGGACATTTGTAAAAGTCCGGTTGGTGTTGTCGGTGAGAGTCTCGATGATCAGCGACACGCCGCCGGGACCAAAGCCCTCGTAGCGGACCTCGCTATAGTCGTCACCTTCGTTGGCCGACGCCTTGTCGATCGCGCGCTGGATATTGTCCTTCGGCATCGACACCGCCTTGGCGCTGTTGACCGCGAGGCGCAGGCGCGGATTGAAATCCGGATCCGGCATGCCGGACTTGGCCGCGACGGTGATTTCGCGCGACAGCTTGGAAAATTGAGCCGCGCGCTTCTTGTCCTGCGCGCCCTTGCGGTGCTTGATATTGTTAAACTTACTGTGGCCTGCCATAGGATTCGTCCGTTACCTGTTATATTCTTATCGAGGCTCTTTGGCGCATGTTTGAGCCCAACTCAACCATTGGATGGTCGATCGGTCGATTGCGGTCAACCGCCCTGGACCTGCTCGCTTTTGTCCGCGCGCCGACGCTCGGTCCGCGGGAGAGCGACCGCGGCAGGCCGGTGGCAGATGTCGCCTGGCTGTTCCTGCTGAACTGCCTGATTGTCTTGGCCATCGCGATGGTGCTTTTTCCGATGATGATGCTGTTTGGCGTTGAAATGTCGAGCGACATGTCCGCGCTCTTCGATCGTCCGCTCTGGCAGATGGTGCTGATCGTGATAATCGTCGGGCCGATCGCAGAAGAACTGATGTTTCGCGTCTGGATTGTCGGCAATCCGCGCTGGCTGATCCTGGTCTGCGGCCTCGTCACCTGGATCGGCGGCTCCAGTGGGTTGGAACAGTCCGGCCTCGTCGATTGGAATCAGGGCCTCGCCATCGGCCTTGGCGCGGCTATTGCCCTCGCGAGTCTCGCCGGCCTGGTCAGACTCTGGAAGGCACCGGTGCCAAGCTGGTATCGCAGCATCTTCCCGCTTGTCTTCTGGGGCCAGGCCCTGCTCTTCGGCCTTGTGCATGTCTTCAACTATACCGGCGCCAATCCGGCCACGTTGCTGCCTTTTATCCTGCCGCAACTCGTCGGCGGCCTGATCTGGGGCTATGCCCGCATCCGCTACGGCTGGTGGTCCAATATCCTCATGCACATGGCCTATAATCTTCTGGCCACCAGCGGGCTGCTCTATGTGCTGGTCACCGGGCCGGGCGTCGGCTAGCCGACAAGAACTGCGGTGCCCGACGCCGACACCATCATCATCGAGCCCTTTTCGCCGACGATCATATAGCTTGTCCGTTTCGCCCTGTTGCCAACCGGATGGCCATATAGCTTGTCCGTTTCGCCCTGTTGCCAACCGGATGGCGATCTCCCGCGCTCCTCAGAGCAAACGCTGAAACCAGGATACGTCGCGCCAGGCACCCATCTTCCAGCCTACTTGCCTGTAGGTGCCGACAAGCTGGAAGCCCATCGCCCGGTGGAGCGCGATGCTGGCTTCGTTGGGCAGGGCTATGCCGGCGAAGGCAGCATGGATATCAGCATCCTTCAGTCGCGGCAAAAGGGATTCGTACAGGGCCCGTCCTATGCCCCGGCGCGCTTGCCCGGGATCGACATAGACCCCCACGTCACAACTGGTTCGATAGGCCGCACGTGTGCGATGCTCGGAACCGTAGGCATAGCCCGCCACCGTTCCGTCCACTTCGGCCACCAGCCAGTCATGCGAGTGGAGAGCCCCGGCTATTCGGGCAGTCATTTCCTCGGTGCCGGGGGCTTCCAGCTCGAAGCTGACCCAGCTTTCGGTCACGAACGGCGCGTAGATTTCGGCACAGCGGGGCGCATCGGCGACCGTCGCGGACCGAATTGCAAGCATCAGGCCAGGCCAAGCGCCGACTTGTAGGTGTCCAGTATCGCTTCCATTTCCTGCCGGTCATGGGTTTCCATTTTCCTCAGGCGGACGATCTGGCGCATGATCTTGGCATCATAGCCTTGCGACTTGGCTTCGGAATAGACATCGCGAATATCGTCCGCCATGCCCTTTTTCTCTTCTTCCAGCCGCTCGATACGCTCGATGAACAGACGCAACTGGTCTGCGGCAACATTGCCTTCGCTCATTCTTTCAGTCCCTTGATTATGGTGTTCGGATTCGGAGCCCGTCTTTAGGATGGGTCAGCGTTTTTGGCCACGCTTTCCTTCATCTTTTTGAGCCGCTCCGGCGTCGCCTCGGTCTGGTATTTTTTCTTCCATTCGTTTGCCGGCATGCCGTGAATCGCTTCGCGGGCCTCGTCCTTTGTCATCGTGCCACCGGCCTCGTTCGTCGCTTCCATCACCCAGTCCGCCAGACAATTGCGGCAGAAGCCGGCGAGCCCCATCAAATCTATATTCTCGGCGTCGTGGCGGTGCTGGAGATGGGTGACCAGCCGGCGAAAGGCGGCAGCCGCAGCGGCATCGGATATTTGCTCGGTCATGTTCGTTTCCGTTGTTTTTTGTTGTTAACCTGTCATGAAATAGGAATAGGCACGGCGCAGGTAAAGCGCCACAAAGGAATTGTAAAATGGCATCGCCGATCTTCTCCCGCAACCGCAAAGTCAAGGTTCTGGCCACGCTTGGCCCCTCTAGCGGCAGCCCAGAAATGATCGAGAAAATGTATCGCGCCGGGGTCGACGCCTTCCGCATGAACATGAGCCACGGCGAGCATGAGGCCCATGCCGCGAATGTTAAATCGATCCGCGCACTGGAAAAGCAAATAGGCCGGCCGATTGCCATATTGGCCGACCTGCAGGGGCCAAAGCTTCGCATCGGCACGTTTGCCGAACCAGCGGTGATGCTGCATGACGGAAGCCGTTTCACACTCGATATGCTCCAGAAAAAAGGCGACGCCACCCGGGTGACCCTGCCACACAGGGAAATATTGAGCACGCTGCAGCCCGGGCACAGCCTGCTGCTCGACGATGGCAAGATCCGGCTGCAGGTGATCCGCACCGACGGCGATAGCGTCGAGACGGAAGTGATTGTCGGCGGCATGATTTCTGACCGCAAGGGCGTGAACGTACCGGAAGTGGTGCTGCCGGTAAGCTCGCTCACCGAAAAGGATCGCAAGGATCTGACCTTCGCGTTGGAGCAGGATGTCGACTGGATTGCACTTAGCTTCGTCCAGCGGCCGGAAGATGTCGCCGAGGCCCGTCGCCTGATTGGCGGCAGGGCCGCCTTGCTGGCAAAGATCGAGAAACCCGCCGCCATCGACCGGCTCGATGAGATCCTGGAGCTGTCCGATGCGGTGATGGTGGCCCGGGGCGATCTCGGCGTCGAACTGCTGCCAGAACAGGTACCACCGCTGCAGAAGAAAATCGTAGCGGCTGCCCGCAAGCTCGGGCGACCGGTGGTGGTCGCCACCCAGATGCTGGAATCGATGATCAAGTCGCCGACGCCGACCCGGGCGGAAGTGTCCGATGTTGCCACCGCCATCTATGACGGTGCCGACGCGATCATGCTGTCGGCCGAATCGGCGGTCGGTGACTGGCCGATCGAGGCAGCGACGATGATGGACCGGATCGCGATGCAGGTCGAAAATGATCCTTCCTATGCCGATCGCGTGCATTTCACCGAAACCGTGCCCGACGAGACCACGGCAGATGCACTGGCCGCGGCCAGCTTCAACATCGCGCGGACGGTCGCGACCTCGGCGATCGTCTGTTACACGTCGTCGGGCTCAACCGCTCGCCGGATGGCGCGGGAACGGCCTTCGGTACCGCTGCTGGTGCTCACTCCGAACCGCCACACCGCCCGCCGCGTCGGATTGCTGTGGGGGGCTTATGCGGTTGTGACCCGCGATGTGTCCAATTTCGAGGAAATGATCGCCAAGGCCAAGCGCATGGCCTTGCGGCACAAGTTGGGCGAGGCTGGGTCGCGGCTGATTGTCTGCGCCGGCGTACCCTTCGGCACGCCAGGGTCGACCAATCTGCTGCATGTGGTGCGGCTGACTGGGGACGAGCTCAAGCGCCACTAGAGTAGTCGCAAGGCTTTCAAATCACTCTCCAGGCGAACCGCATCCCGGAAATGGTGTCCCGCCATGCCAAGCGCCTCGGCCGTCTCGACATTGTCCTCACGGTCGTCGATGAACAGGCATTGCTCCGCGCGACGGCCAAAACGGTCGAGCGCCAGTTCGAAAATGGCAATGTCCGGCTTGATCAACCTTTCTTCGCCGGAGATCACAATGTCGGAAAATATCCCGAATATGGGTGCCGTCGGACGGAACTGGGCCCAGGATTCGGCGCCAAAATTGCTGATCGCGAACAGCGGCACCTTGCGATCCGCCAGCGCCTGTACAAGGTTGAGCATACCGTCGACCGGGCCCGGTATTGTCTCGGGAAACCGTCGGGAATAGGCCAGAATATGGTCGGCATATCGGGGATGTTCGCGGCTGCGTTCCGCAACCATGGCGGCAAAAGGCCGGCCGGCGTCGTGCTGGAAATGCCATTCGGGCGTCACGACATGGGTGAGAAACCAGTCCAGCTCTTGGGGATCGTCGATCAGCTTTTCAAACAGGCAGCGCAAATCCCAGCGATACAGGACGTTGCCGATATCGAAGATGACGGTATCAATTTTGGAAATGGCAGATGCTTCTGCCACCAGCAGGTTATTAGCCCTGGCGTGCCTTGAACCGGCGATTCGTCTTGTTGATCACATAGGTGCGACCACGACGACGGATAACGCGGCAATCCCGGTGACGGTTTTTAAGCGACTTCAAAGAGTTGCGGACTTTCATTTTGGTACCACGCCTTGATTATCTGAATTTCTTGAAAGCAGCCATGCTGCGTTGAAGCAGGGCAATTAGGCAGGCACGCCGCCAAAGTCAAGCGACCAGCGCTATTCGCCCCGAATTTCTGACAGTTTGCGCTCCCAGGCCAGCGCATGCGCGACAATTTCGTCAAGATCCGCATGTTTCGGCTGCCACGGGAAGCGCTCCATGATCGCGCGATTGTCGGAAATCAGCGAATCGGGGTCGCCCGCGCGCCGACCTTCCATTTTCCTTGCGATCTTCAGGTTGGTGACCCGGTCGACTGCATCGAGCACCTCGAGCACGGAAAAGCCCCGGCCATAGCCGCAGTTGAGCAGATGGTTGCGATCCGGGTCGGCAATCAGCGCTTCCAGCGCCAGCACATGGGCGGCCGCCAGATCCGAGACATGGATATAGTCGCGCACGCCGGTGCCGTCGGGTGTGTCATAGTCGGTCCCGAACACGGCAACGCTGGTGCGCTTGCCGAGCGCCGCCTCCACCGCGACCTTGATCAGATGCGTGGCACCGGCGGTCGACTGCCCGGTCCGCGCCAGCGGATCGGCCCCGGCAACATTGAAATAGCGCAAGGCGCAGAAATTCAGATCATGCGCCGCCGACACGTCTCGCAGCATATGTTCGGTCATCAGCTTTGACATGCCGTAGGGATTGATCGGCAACTGCGGCGTGCTTTCGCTGACCGGGCTTTCTTCGGGGATCCCATAGGTCGCGGCGGTCGACGAAAAAATGAAATGACGGACCCCGCCGGTCACCGCCGATTCGATCAGGCTGCGACTCTTCGCGCTGTTGTTGTGATAATATTTGAGCGGATTTTCCACCGATTCCGGTACGATGATCGAACCCGCGAAATGCATGATGGCGCCGATATTCTCGTCGGCGATGATTCGGGCGAGCAGCGCGCTGTCCTCGATGTCGCCTTCATGAAAGGCGACGCCCTCCGGCACCGCCCAGCGAAACCCAGTCGTCAGATTGTCGACCACTGCCACCGACCAGCCGGCGTCGCGCAGCGCCAGCACCGCATGGCTGCCGATATAGCCGGCCCCGCCGGTGACCAGGACGGTGAACGGTTTCGCCATCATTCCAAACCCCTTTGAATTCCCAATATAATCGGCATAGTGCGTCGATATTCCCAACCGGTTAAAGATGCGCGCAAAGCGATGCAATTTTTTACCGCAGTTGCCGCCATTATGCGCTAACATGGCCCGGGGCGTTTAGAGGAGTGTGTATTATGTCCGGTTTTCCCTCAATTGCCGCGGTCGTCGCAGCGGCTATCGTGCTGCCGGGATGCACGGCGATGACGCCACCGGTCGAGGTGACGCGGTTTCACAATGCGCAGGTCGCGCCGATCGTACCGGGCAGCATCGCGGTCGAGGCCAATGTGCCAAGCGAAGAGGACCGGAAAAGCCTGGAATATGCAACTTACCGCGCCGCGCTGTTGCGTGAGCTGCAGCGAGTCGGTTTCTCCGAATCCCGCGATGCCGGCAACGGCAGCCAGTATATTGCCAGCTACACGCTCGACAGAGCAATTTTGAGCGCTGGGGGATCGCGGTCGCCCGTCTCTGTCGGCGTTGGGGGCAGCACCGGGAGCTATGGCTCGGGGGTCGGTCTGGGCATTGGCATCAATCTCAGCGGGCCACCAAAGGACAAGATTGCGACCGATCTGTCGGTCCGCATCTCGAACCGCGCCGATGGCAACGTCATCTGGGAAGGGCGGGCCTCGGTGGAGGCCAAGGAGGGATCTCCGGCGTCGCAGCCAGGCCTCGCCGCCGCGAAACTGGCGGAGGCCTTATTCAGGGACTTCCCCGGCGCGTCCGGAACCACTATCAGGGTGCCATGACCATTCAGATCACCAGCGCATTCGATAGCGGCAATATCGAAGTTCAAGCCATCGAAGGCACCTCCGCAAAACTGTCGATCCGCAAGGACAAGGACAGCGACTTTTTCCAGTGGTTTCACTTTCGCGTAACGTGCGAGATTGGCGAGGAGCTGGAACTGCACATCGGGGGATTGAAGGAATCTGCCTATCCGCAAGGCTGGCCCGACTATGACGCTTGCGTCAGCGAAGACCGGGAATATTGGGGCCGTGCACCGAGCAGCTACGACGAGAGCAGCGGCACCCTGACCATTCGCTACACCGCAAGCAGCAACCTCATATGGTTTGCTTATTTTGCCCCCTACAGCATCGAACGCCACCACGACCTGATCGCAGAGACGGCAGGATTTGAGGGGGTTAGCGTCCGGACGCTGGGCCACAGCCTCGAAGGCCAGCCGATTGACTGCCTGGAGCTGGGCAGCGGCGACAAGGAGGTCTGGCTCTACGCCCGCCAGCACCCCGGTGAAAGCATGGCGGAATGGTGGATGGAAGGCGCCCTCGAAATGCTGACCGACCCCGCTGATCCACACGCACGGCTGCTGTTGCAGCAATGTCGCTTTCATATTGTCCCCAACATGAACCCCGATGGTTCGTGCAGAGGTCATTTGCGAACCAATTTCGCCGGAACCAATCTCAACCGGGAGTGGCAGGAACCCAGTGCCGAAAAGTCACCCGAAGTGCTGTGCGTCCGCGATGCGATGGATGAAAGCGGTGTCGCCTTTGCCATGGATGTTCACGGAGACGAGGCGATTCCGGCGGTGTTTATCGCGGGATTCGAAGGCATTCCTTCGATCACCGACGCGCAGCTTGAAAAATATCACGCCTATCGCAACCGTCTGGCTCAGCGCACGCCGGATTTCCAGACCGAACTCGGCTATCCCACCGCCGCCGAGGGCAAGGCCAATCTGGCGATGTCGACCAATCAGCTGGCAGAACGCTTCGGTGCGGTCGCGATGACCCTTGAAATGCCGTTCAAGGACAATCGCGACCTGCCCGATGCCGAGCAGGGATGGTCACCCGAACGCTGCACGCTTCTGGCCCGCGAATGCCTCGCTACCCTGGCCGAGATGATTGACGATATCTAGAAACAGCGGGGCGGGCTTTCGCTAGCATTGTCAATCGCTGGCTGCGCCGGGAGCGGGCGCAGCCATGACTCGCTGTCTTAGGCTTCGATGTCCCGCTTGTAGGTTTCCGGAAGAAACAGGATCCCCACCACCGCAGTCATCCCGGCGATGATGATGGCATACCACAGCCCCTGGTAAATATTGCCGGTCGCCGCGACCATCGCAAAGGCAACCGTTGGCATGAAGCCGCCAACCCAGCCATTGCCGATGTGATAGGGCAACGAGAGCGAACTGTACCGGATGCGCGCGGGGAACAGTTCGACCAAGAGAGCGGCCAGCGGACCATAGACCATCGTGCCCAGCGTTCCCAATGCACAGAGAATCAGGATCACCTTGAAGCGATCGATCTTGTCAGGGTCCGCGATGGTCGGATAACCGGCCTGCTTCAGGGCCGTCTGCACGGTGACACCAAAGGCGGCGATGGTTGCCGCTTTCGCTTCCGGTTGCAGTCCTGCGGGATCAGGAGACACAATGGTCGTGTCGCCGATGCGGACCGATGCGATTGTCCCTTCCGGTGCAGAAATGTTGTCGTAATTGACGCCGCTTTTGGCCAGATAGGATTTGACGATATCGCAGCTTGTCTCGTCAAATTTGTTGCTGCCGATCGGGTCAAACTGGAAGGCGCATTCGCCGCCATGGGCAATCACTTTGACCGGTGCCCGCTCGACAGCGGCGGCCATCGCCGGATTTGCCGCCCCCACCAGCGCATTATAGAGCGGGAAATAGGCAAAAACGGCGATCACGCACGCCGTCATCATGATCGGCTTGCGACCGATCTTGTCGCTGAGCCAGCCCCAGAAGACATAGAGGGGAATGGTGATGGTCAGCGCGGTGGCCACCAGGAAATTAGCGGTCGCACCATCGACCTTGGCAATTTTCTCGAGAAAGAACAATGGGTAGAGATGGCCCGAGAAACCGATGACTGCCTGGCCTGCAACCGCGCCGAACAAGGCAATCAGCACGATCTTCAAGTTCCTCCACTGGCCAAATGCCTCTTTCAATGGTGTCTTGGAGGTTGCACCATGGGCCTTCATCCTCTGGAAAACCGGGCTCTCGTTGAGTTGCAGGCGTATCCAGAGCGCAACCAGCAACAGGACAACCGAAAACAGAAAGGGCAAGCGCCAACCCCATGCTAGAAATTCATCGGCGTCCAGTACGGTGCGCAATCCGACGACAAACATGGACGCGAGAATGAGGCCCAGCATGGCGGTTGTCTGGATGAAGCCAGTATAGAAGCCACGCTTTCCCGGGGGGGCGTGTTCGGCAATATAAACGGCGGCACCGCCATATTCTCCGCCAATCGCCAAGCCCTGGAGCAGCCGGAGGGCCATCAGTATGATGGGCGCCGCGATGCCTATGCTGTCATAACCGGGAAGCAAACCCACGGCAAAGGTCGACAGGCCCATTATCGCCATGGTGACAAGAAAGGTCTTCTTGCGCCCGACAATATCGCCGACGCGGCCGAAGACCAGCGCGCCAAAGGGGCGCACAGCGAAACCGGCGGCAAAGGCCATCAGGGCAAGAATGAAGCCGGTGGTTTCGTTGACACCGGAGAAGAATTTCGCCGAGATGACACTCGCGAGCAGACCATAGAGGTAGAAATCATACCATTCGAACACCGTCCCGAGTGACGAAGCGGTGATCACCAGCTTCTCGTTCTGCTTCTTGCCGCCGCCGTCAGGCAGAGCGTCCGTATTGCTACTCAATGTCCTTCTCCCTTTGGTCACCAGCCAGCGCGCGGCGACAATTATTCCTGTGCGGTGCCGGGCCTCCGGCACGGACATTGCTTGCAGCGGCTCGCCCCCGAAACCCTCGTCTTGCTACGGTCGCTAAACGCCACCGACGCCGAAACCATTGTTCGGCCGATTTCCTTCCTACCAAGTAACTCACCAGTGAGTGAGTGTTATTCCCGTGCTTCCGCGAACAGCAGAATCTTGCCCGCTTTCAGCCTCTCGAGTTGCTTCGCTGTTCGCAGATTTCCTTGAAGCCCGCCGCCATGAACCGCGCCATGCGTTGCTTGACCGCGGAATAGTCTTCCGAATGGCAAAGCCCGTCCGACAATTTGTCAATCCGCCCGGTCCGGGCCAAGGTGAGCATCAGCGCGCCGGTGACGAAATGATAGCCCCAGAAAATATCCTCTTCGGCGGAATCCGGCAGGGCCTTTTTCAATATGCCGATCAGCCGCAGGACAACCGGGTCGAAATATTTGTCCATATATTCGGCACCGTCCGGACTGTTGGAAGCCTGCGCGCCAAAGGCACCGTAATTTTTCCAGCCTTCCCCACCTTCGATGTACAGATCAAGATCGGTGTCGAGAAAGGCATGCAGCGCGCCCTCCACCGTGGGATTGTCCCCGGCGGCACGGTCATAGTCATCCAGCGCCTTCATCCGCTTTTCAATCGTGACGACGGCTCGCCGGGCAAAAACCGCTTCAAACAATGTCTGCTTGTCGTCGAAATAATAGTTGAGCAAGGTGTGGTGCACACCGACCTGCTTGGCGACATCTTTCAATGTCACGCCGTAAAAACCGTGGGTCGAAAAAAGAAGTTCGGCGGTGTCGAGGATCTGCTCCATCATTTCGGCGCGCTGCTCGGCCTTCGACGGTTTCTTCACCGCGGTTTTAGCTTTTGACACCGAATTCATACCCTTCTGAACATTCTCTTGCGCGGCCACACTTGCCTATGCCCTACACTTATCCGTAATCTGCTCGCAATTGTATTTTGTCGATCTTGCCGGTTGCAGCGAGCGGCATCCGGTCGACACGGATGATCGCGTCAGGAATCCACCAGGATGCCACGCCCTTGCGCAAAGGCGCGAGCAAAGCCTCATCCTCAATTTCGGCATCACCGGTTTCTACCAGCAGAATCGGCCGTTCACCCCATTTGGGATCGGCCCGGCCAATCACCGCCGCCAGAGACACCTGCGGAAGGGCGCCTACGAGCGTCTCCATTTCTGCGGGGTTGATCCACTCGCCACCGGATTTGATCAGATCCTTGGCACGACCTGTAATCCGCAGATTGCCGTCGGTATCGATCCGAGCGAGATCGCCGGTATCGAACCAGCCATCCGCGTCGGTCGCCGTCTCCGCCTCACCAAAATACCGGTCGACGACGCTCGGACCGCGCACCCGCAAATGCCCTTCCGGTCCGCGCTGATCCGCAAGCGGCAGTCCTGCACTGTCGGTCAGCAGCAAATCTATCCCTATCGCCGGACGGCCCGACACGCCCGGTGCGCGTCGCGGGTCACCGGGAGCCGCCGCCGTTCCAAGCGGCGACAATTCGGTCATGCCCCAGCTCGTCTGCACCTCGGCCCCGAGCCGCTGCTCGATCCGTTCCATCAACGCAGGGGGCATCGACGCTCCTCCGACGAGTATCCGCTCAAGCGACGGCACATCGCCGCC
Source organism: Parasphingorhabdus sp. (assembly GCF_036964565.1). Classification (GTDB taxonomy): domain Bacteria; phylum Pseudomonadota; class Alphaproteobacteria; order Sphingomonadales; family Sphingomonadaceae; genus Parasphingorhabdus. The sequence goes on from NZ_JBALTN010000006.1 coordinate 109,473, forward strand.
TTCTTTCTCCAGATGCTCGACCAGCCCGAGCCAGACCGTCGGCACGCCCACGCCCAGGGTCACGCCTTCGGACCGGATCAGCGCAGCGAGATGCGCCCCGTCGCTGTGACGACCGGGCAGGACCAGCCTGCCACCCACAGCGGGAACCGTAAACGGCAGGCCCCAGGCATTGGCGTGAAACATCGGCACGACTGCAAGTACGGTATCCGTGCCTCTGACGCCCATCACGTCGGCGCTCAGCTGGCGCATCGTATGCAGATAGCAGCCGCGATGCGTGTAGGTCACGCCTTTGGGCGCGCCGGTGGTACCCGATGTAAAGCAGAGTCCGCACGGACTGTGCTCATCGAATTCTCCCCATGCGATGTCTGGAGATTCGAGGGCCATTTCGACTTCGAGCGAGCCGACCGGTACGGTGGTTTCAGCCGCCGTGATCGCCGCACCCTTGTCGAGCAACAATATGTGGCGTACCGCGCCGCCTTCGGCGATCGCTGCGCAGGCCAGCGGCAGGAGATCGGGGCTGACAAGCAGGATAGCCGCTTCCGACTGCGCCAGCATCGCCCCGAGACTCTTGGCCGTAAGCCGGGGGTTCAGCGTATGGCAAACGGCGCCCATGCCGATGATCCCGTACCAGCCCTCGAAATGGCCTTGGCTGTTCCAGGCAAGCGTCGCCACCCGGTCACCGCCGCGGACGCCGAGCCGGTACAGGGCTCCGGACACCGAGCGAGAGCGGTCATGGAGCTCGGCATATCCGACGCGGTCGACCGTTCCGTCCGGCGCTGCCGACACCACCTCGGCGAGAGGGTGCCATTTTGCTGCGTGGGAGAGAAACTTGTCGAGCGTCAGTGCATAGTCCTGCATTGAACCGTCGATCATTGGCACCCCTCGGCTTTGGGAGGGAGGGGCGGCGATATCACACCGACATTCCAGTTCCATGCGATGTCGCCGGCCGCGCGGCGGCGGCAAACAACCGCTTCGTGCAGCGCCGCGGTACCGGACAAGAGATTGCGCCGAACTTCCGGCTTTTCAGCAAAGTGCATGAACGACTTGTCCTCGGAATAGGGCAACCAGTCCGGCTGATCATCAGCCTGCGGACGCCCGTCGCGGACAAAGCTTGCCCAATAATCGCCCAATGCGTCGATCAATCTGTGCTGCGCCAACTTGTCAGGAATTTTTGGCCACAGCGGCGGTGTCTTGCCCGCGGTATCGAAGACAAACGGCAATTCGGCGGCATGGAACGCGTGCAACTTCCATTGCTGGGTGGCCGGATAGGCGTGATCGAAGAAATAGAGATAGGCCGGCTGGCCCAGCGCAGCCTGGTTGGATACCAGTCGCTCTGATGTCCAGCCATACATGGCATCGCGCGTTGCCGCCAACATGCTCTCGTCAATATTCTTGCCTGGGTAGCGGCTCAGATAGGCGTCCGCAAATTCTCCGTAATTCTTCCGGATTGCCGCCTCATAGGCCGCTGCATCATCGGGAGCCTTGGGCAGCAGAAAACGCAGCGAACGGATTTCCCCGGCATTGAATCCGGCCAGGATTGGCACCGGTGCCTGCTCGTTGCGGTCAAAGGTTTCAACCAGTTGGCGTGGCACAACCTTGCCATCAATGACCGGGGAGGGAAAATAGCCCGAGGTGGACGCCATGTTCACAATCTCTTCTGCCGACATAGTTCGAAGGTCAGCCAGATCGGTCGCGCCGAGCTTGGTTGCCAGATCGACGCCCTGCTCTTCTGCGGGTATCATGCCGTTGCGCTTCTCGCGCAGCGCCGGCGCCGAAACCATATAGGCGCTCTGGGCGATCGCCTTGTGGAACAGCCCACGCGCTTCTGGCGCTGTCATGAGATACATGACGCTTAGTGCGCCCGCCGATTCCCCGGCGATCGCAACATTGCCGGCATCACCGCCAAAGGCAGCAATATTGCGCTGGACCCAACCAAGCGCTGCTATCTGGTCGAGCAGGCCATAATTGCCCGACACACCGTTCGCCGATTCAGCGCTGAGGGCGGGATGGGCGAGATAGCCAAGCGCGCCAAGCCGATAGTTGATCGAGACCACGATCATGCCTCGCGCTGCCAGCGCGCTGCCGTCATAGAGCGGATCGCCACCCGACCCGGTGGTCAGCGACCCGCCATGTATCCAGACGAAGACCGGGGCATTTTTGGCATCTTCCGGTGCCCAGATGTTGAGCGACAGACAGTCCTCGCTCATCTCCGGCAGATCCCAGGCGTAGATACTCGGGCCCCGAGCCTTGGGTTGCGGGCACGCAGCGCCAAATTTGCTGGCATCCCGCACGCCTTGCCATGACGCTGCTGGCTGCGGTGGCTTCCAGCGCAGCGGGCCGACCGGCGCAGCGGCATAGGGGATGCCTTTGAAAATGCGCATCCCCTTTGCGACCTTGCCTTCCACCTGGCCCGCTGGTGCGTCAACCACAGGACCGGTCGCAGCGACAGCAGGGACTGCAAGCGACGCCGCTGCCATTGCAGCGACCGACATCAGGCGGCGGATCATCTTGGCTTTCATGGCTGGCTATCCGATCAGAAGCGATAATTGGCGCGAATGCCAGCAGTGCGCGGGCGCAGCCGGGCATAACGGCCATCAAGGAACGCTTCCGGATGGATATAGGTAATCGATGAATCGTCAAAGACATTCTCGACATAGGCGGTCAGATCCAGCGAGCCCAGCTTCACCCCGGCGAACAGGTTCACGTTGGTCCAGGCCTCTGTGAAATCATAGGTCGGACTGACCGCGTTCGGATTGCCCGGCACGTTCGGAAACTGGTTCGGGAACGACCCGACATGCGACGCATTGATAGCGGCAAAGGCGGTGTGGCCACCCCCTACCGCAAAATCGTAGCGCAAGGTGGTCGATCCCTGGAAGCGTGGTGACGCGAGGCGGACACCCGGCACCGCGCCCGATATCGCGGCTTCGACCGCCGAGAGCTTGGTGACCTTCGCGCGATTGAACGATCCGTTCAGCGCCAGACTGAGGCCATCCAGCGGCCGTGCCAGGAACTCGAATTCGAGACCATAGCTTTCCGCGCCGCCGATATTGGTGGCAAACTGGATCGAATCCGATACCCGGTTGGCCTGCACCTGGATGTTCTTCCAGTCGATATAATAGGCAGCAAGATTCGCAGTCAGGTCGCCACCAAGCCAGCTTCCCTTGAGACCTACTTCATAATTGGTGACGCTGTCCGACTTTGCGCCGTCTGGGATGACGATGTCGTTCGGAGACGCCGCAGGCGGGGCGAGACCAGCCCGGGCGTTGACGACTGGCGTACGGAAACCGGTCGAGACGGTGGCATAGGTCGTCAGATCGCTATTCGGCTTCCACGACACGCTAGCCTTCCAAGACATGCGGTCATCAGACACCTTGAGGCCCTCGGCATAATTGACCGGGGTTACGGCAATCTGTGGAAAGAAAAAGCCGCAGGCGGGGAACAGTTCCCTGCAAAAGGCCGCTGTCAGATAGTTGCTGTTGTAGCCGCCGCCGCGGGTAAAGCTCTGCACCTCGGTGTTGCCATAGCGCAGGCCGCCGGTAACCCAGAAACTGTCGCTGAACCGGTAGGTCAACTCACCGAATCCGGCGATCTCGGTCTGGTCGGTATAGGCGTTGAAGCGGGAATAATATTCATCCGGCAAGCCGACCAGGCCATTGGCATCCAGATACTCCTGGGTCGATCGATAGTCGAAATCAACGCTGCGCCGCTTGTCATAATAGAAAAAGCCGGCGACCCACTCGAACGGACCCGAACCGCGCGATACCAGCCGGGTTTCCTGCACAAACAGGTCGTCCGAGCCGAAGGCGTCGAGTGCGAAGGGAAAGGCCTGGTTATAGGTGCCGGCCAGATCGACAAAGAAGGACGCGTCATAGGTCGACAAGGTCGTAGAACTGATCAACTCGGCGAAATCAAATTCATAGTTGATCGTCGCGTTGAAATTGATCAGCTCGCCCTGAAACAGGTCGGGCCGGTCGGAATTGCGCACGAACTTGCCGAGATTGGGATTGGTCAGTCCCGAATCCGCCGGCTTGCTGTTTTCATAGGATGCCAGCAACTTGACCTGCATGCGGTCGCTGGGCTGCAGCAGCAGGGTCGCGCGACCGCCAAAGGCTTCGAGACTGTTGGAATCTTTGACGCCGGTACCGATATTGTCGATCCATCCGTCCTCGTTGCGATAATAGCCGGTGACCCGCAGGGCCGCCTCGTCCGTCATCAATGGAATATTGATCATGGCATTGTAGCGCTGGCGCACCGTGCTCGAGCCCGTCAGGCCGAGATCGACGCTGGCGGAAGCCTGGAATTCATCGAGGTCGGGGCTGCGGGTCAGGATGCGCATCGCGCCGGCGAGCGAATTCGACCCGAACAACGTGCCTTGCGGTCCGCGAAGAAATTCGACCCGCTCAACGTCGTAGAGATTGGGATCCAGGATGGTCGAGTTGCCGTTTGCCGAAATCGGCAACTCGTCGACATAGATGGCGACGGCGCTCTGCAGGCCGGCACTATAACCATTGGTATTGATGCCGCGGGCGGTGAAATTGTTGAAATTCTGGGTCGGGCGATTGACAACGATGCCGGGCGTGTTTTGCGCGATGCCTTCAAATCCCACGATGCCGAGATCGTCGAGCTCTTCCTGATTGAACGCGGTCACGCTGAGCGGTACGTCCTGAAGCCGTTCGGTACGGCGGGTTGCGGTGACCACGATTTCCTTTTCGCCGCGCTGCTGACTTGTCGCGGGGCGATCGGTCGGCGCGTCGGCCGTATCTGTTTGGGCTGATACAGGTTGCGCGAACAATGCGGCTGCGGATGCAGACGCCAGTAATAAAGCTTTCATGTGAACCTCTCCTCCACGTCGGCGCTCTTCGTCACCAACTGCGCGATCGTTTACGCCACCCCCTGACCTGTTGTCAATACTCACTATCACGTGCGTGAGTATCTTTTTTCGGTGTCATCTGCGGCGCTTGTCCACTGGCCTGACCGAGTCCGGTGCGGATCGCGGTCCTGCGCGCGCAACCACGCGGCCAAAGTCGAAATGGCTGATTTTCAGGGCAGAATGGGGGGATTCAGTCGGAAAGCGCCACGAGGAAATGGACGATTGGTGCGTAACCCACCCCTCGAGATGGGTCGCTGCGGCTAGTTCGAGACCAGATAATAGTTTACCGGCCGACTCTCGCTGGTGTGGATGTTGATCCGGTATCGTTCGGTAAAAAGAGGCAACCACTGGCAATTTGCCGGCTTTGATGAGGTACTCTGGCTGCAGATATTCTTTCCCTGGTCGTCAAAGATCCTGATCGACATCGGCTTGGACGACACAGGCACCAGGGCGACCGATGCCTTCTTGCCCGCCAGAAAAATCTGGTCTGTACTGACCTTTGATACCGCCGAGACCGTCCCTTTCTGATAGGATGGGCCAAGCGCCCGTCCGCGATATACCGGCAGCGTGGTCAACGGGTCGATCCGCTTTGCTTGCTCCCCCCAGCGCCGCGACAGGTCTTCCTGCTCCTCAGCGTCGGGTCGGGCACCCAGGCCCGCAAGCGTCTGCGCGGCGGCGCGGAGAGCATCGGCGTCTGCGTTTTCCTCTCCCTGCTTCCCGATCAGGATCGCATGGGCAGCTCGCATTACCGGTCCTTCGTCGAGCGAAGACCAGTCGCGGTCAGGCTGCACTCCTGTCGGCGACCCCCCCTCCCCCGAAGCGCCGGAGCAGCCCGGCAGGACCAGAAGGCAGCCCAAAATCGCGTAACTCCGTCCATTGCAGTTCATCCGTTCAATCCCTCCCCTCCGGTCTGATCTCGAACAGGGCGCCCGGCTGCGCGTCGCGACAGACAATGATCAGACCGTTTCGCTCGGCCAGCGCCTGCGACAGGGCCAGGCCCAGTCCGTGACCCTTGGCGCCGCTGGCATCGACGCGGACGAAACGCTCGAAGATCCTGTCCCTCATATTCTCGGGAACGCCGGGGCCATTGTCCCGTACCGTTATATTCGGACCGGGCCGCACCGCCAGTTTCACCGTGCCGCCCCGGGGCGTATATTTCAGCGCATTGTCGAGCAGGTTGGACAAGATCCGCTGCAGATGGGCGGGATTGGCCATCATCTCGACACCGGGCAGGATATCGGTGCGCAAGTCGATGCCCATATCCTCGGCGCTTTCCGCAAACAGTTCGGCGATTTCAGCAGCAATGTCGGACACATCGCATTCCGACAAGCCGGTCCGGTCCCCTTTCTGCGCGCGGCTCGAGGCGATATCGAGCAGCGAGTCGAGCATCGTGACAATATCGCGAATATCCTGCCGTGCCCGGCCCAGCGTCGCAATGTGGGCACTGTCTTCGGTCTCCCGCATCGCCGCCACCAGACGGTTGTCGAGATGCATCAGCGGGGTGCGCAGTTCATGCGCGGTATGATCGGAAATATCCCGGTGCGCGGCGATCAGCGCCGACAGGCGGGAGGTCATCGCATTGCTGTGGCGGGACAGCTCGTCCAACTCGTCGCCGCGCTGGTCAACCGGGACCGCTGTAGCGAGATTGCCGGACCCGATTTCCCGGAAGGCGTCGTTGATCGCACCAATCCGGTTCTTGAGCCGGCGAGTGGAAAAATAGCCAATCACGAAAATGATCAGCACCAGCAGAAATCCCGCAATCAGGAACGCGATCCTGATCCGGTTGAGCAGGGCCGACTGTGCAGCGGTGTCTCGGCCCACCAGCAGCTTGAGATCCGGGTTCAGTTGCGTGGCGCGGGCAAAAATCGCCGTGCCATCGGGCAGACTCACCAGCCCGGCCTCGGAATTTTCCGAGGACAGTTCGGGCCATTGCCTGATATTGCCCGTGATCGCGATGCCGCTGGGGGTGGCCAGAAGATAATAGCGGCGATCGCCGGACGACTGCAGTTGCAGTCTGTCATCCATGCGCTGGCGCAGTTCGCCCGGGCCGCCCGTGATGTAGATGTCGGCAAGACCTGCAATATCGGTGTCGACGCTGCGTGCGATCTGCGCCTGGGTCTCCGTGCGCACGATCCATTCGGTCATCGTCCACAAGGCGGCCGCGGACAGGATCGACACCAGAATGACGATCAGGCTCAGACGACCAAAGAGGGAGGAGAAGAGCCCCATCGTCAAACCGCGTGCAGCCGGTAGCCCGCGCCCCAGATGGTCTCCAGCACCGGCTTGTCAAACCCTTCTTCGAGCTTGCGCCGGAGCCGTCCGACATTCACATCTATGACATTGGTTTGCGGATCGAAATTGAGGTTCCAGACATTGTGCAGCAGCATCTCCCGGGTGACGATTTCGCCCGCATTCTGCATGAAATATTTGAACAGCTCGAATTCCTTCGGACTGAGCGGAACATGTCGTCCCTGCCGATGTGCCGTCCGCGCCTTGATATGGCATTCCATGTCGCCGAAAATGATCACCGCGCTGTGCGCCTGCCCGGTGGCACGCCGGTGCAGGGCGCGCACCCGGGCAACCAGTTCCTCCTCTTCGAACGGCTTGGCCAGATAGTCATCCACCCCCGCATCCAGGCCCTCGATGCGATTTTCCGTCCGGCCCAGCGCCGACAGCATCAGTACCGGGATGGCCACGCCGGCCGCGCGCAATTTGGCGACGATATCGATCCCGGTCATATCGGGCAGCATCCGGTCGAGAATGACCAGATCGAACGATTCCTCCGAAGCCCGACGCAGCCCATCCTTGCCATTGCTTGCAGTAGTCACGCGATCACCGGTGCGCGCCATGGTTTCGGTCACCATATTGGCCGTTTGTTCATCATCTTCGACGTGCAAGATGCGCAGGTTGGTCATGTTCGGACTTTATCCCGTATTTTGGCGACGATTGAAACATGCCTTAGCCGCTGTCGACAAACAAAGGACAGTTACAATTGCTGTTAGTTTCTGCGCGATTGCTGTCCCGACCCCCTGTCGAATCTCACTTTGCTTATTCTGGTGACTGGTTTACCATCCGCTCCGGGTCGCGCCAGAATTTTCAGTTTCGAGAGTGAGGTTTTGATGCGTTGTTGGGGGTTGTCGGTCGCTCTGTCGTTGCTCTTATTGGCGGGCTCAGGGGCTGTCTGGGCGAGCACGCAAGAGACCGGGGTACAAGCTGAAAATAACGTGCTGGAAGCGGAATTGCAGAGGATGCTGCTCCGCGACCGCTTCGAAAAGCCCGATGCCGAACGCGATGCCTGGGCCGCCTTTCAGCAAAAGGTCGATGCCGATCCGGCGGTTGATGGCCTGCTCAAGGCGCGCGTCCACAACCGGATGGCGATTTCCTATTTCTATACCAATGAATATGACAAGGGCTGGGCCGAGGTCGAACAGGCCGAGGCTCTGATTGCTACGCTGCCGGCGGGCAGCGCGAGCGGTTTTCTTTATGAGCTTCTCGCCTATGCCAGCCTGATCTCCACCGACCTGAAAGAGATCGACCGGGCCAGCGCCTACGCCGAGCGCTCCATGACGGAGGCGTTGCGCAGCTTCGGCGAGGAAAGCGGGGCAGCGGCGCTGGCCTATAATGCAAAGGGGTATCTGGGGTACAAGACCGGCAATACCAAACTTGCGCAGCAGCATATGTGCAGCGCGGCGGTGCTGGCGGCCCGGCATTTGCCGCTCAGCGACCCCATGGTTGCCAATAATTATGTCTCCTGCGGCGTCACCATGTATTTCAACGATGATCCGAAAACCGCTGAAACGATGGAATATGCGGCATCGATCGCCTATGAAAATCTGGCACCGCAACATCCGGTGGTCGGGCTGGCGCTGAACGGCTCGAGCGGCGTTCTCAATCTGCTGGGCCGCTATGCCGAAACGGAAATCATCCTCCAGAGACAGATCGAGATCGAACGCCGCAATCGGGGCCTGCAATCGCCGGAAGTCTACAATCCGCTGTCGATGCTGGCGGATGTTCTGGTCGCGCAGGGCAAGCTCGAGGAAGCCCTGGCTATCCAGCGCAATGCGACCGCCTATGCGCATCAGATGGACAAGGGCGGCGATCCCTCCGCGCGCGGCTTTTCATCGGTGAAGCTGGCGGTGCTGCTGGATCAGCTTGGCCCGAATGACGAATCTAGACAGCTCTACCTGTCCGGCATAGAGGAAGTGAAAGCGGATCTTCAGCCCGGTGACGCCTGGATCCATCTGGCCGAACTGGCCTACGCCCATCATCTCTATCGCTCTGATGACCAGGCCGGTGGTCTGACGATGGCGCAGCGGGCCTTTGCCGATTTGACCACCGCCCTGCCCGAAGGCCATCGCGATCGTATCGTCTGGGATTTGCGCATCGCCGAAATGATGGCGCAGCAAGGCCAGGCCGAAGCCGGCTATGCGCGCGGCTTGCCGATCGCCAACCGGCTCGAGGAAAAATTGCTGGGCTATGCATCCGCGCGACCGGAACTGATCTCCTACTCGCCGATCATGACCGCCGGCTTTGCCAGCTTTGCCCATAGCGCGCTGCTCGCCGGCGATGAGGAAGCCGCCGTCAAGGCGGCGCAGCTGACCCTGCTGTCCGAATTGTCGACCGCCAACGCCAATCTGGCGCTGCGGGCCGCAGCCAAAGACAAGGGATTCGACGACCGGTTGCAGGCCATTCGCAGGACGCGCAGCGAGCTCCAGACCCTCAAGGCCAGTCTGATGAAGGCCGAAGCCGAAGTTTCCGACAATCTTCAGGAGATCAGCCAGAAATCGCGGGAGCGGCAGTCGGCGCTGGAAACTCTGGAAAAATCGCTGGCAGAAGACTTCCCGGAATATACCGGCCTCAGCCGGCCGTCCGTGCTGAGCCTTGCGGAGATCCGGGCCAATCTGTCCGACGATCAGGCGGTGATTTTCCCCGTTGCCCTCAGCGATCAGTTCCTGACGATCATCGTGACCCGCACCGGCCTGTACTGGGACACCAGCGACAATCACGGCATGCGCCTGTACCGGCAAACCAGCCAGCTGTTGTCGGAAATCACCAATGCCCGGTTCGCCGGCGACATCGAACAGACAGGCTTTAATGCCAATGCGGCGCACCAGTTGTTCCGGACGATTTTCCCCGGCAGCCTTTACGGCCAGATCGCCGACAAATCGGAACTGCTGTTTCCCGCCTCGGGAGCGATCGCCAAATTGCCGCCGCATATCATGCTGACCCGTCCGGCGAGGGCCGGCGAGCCGCTCAGTCAGCTTCCCTGGCTGGTTCGCGAAAAATCGGTCGCCATTTATTCCAGTCTCGGCGAACAAATGAAGCCGCTGGGAGAGAAGCGGGTGCGCGACCGGTTTGCAGGCATCGGGGCGCCGACCCTGAACGGAGGAGGTCCGGTCGAACTGGCATCGGTGAACCTGTTCCGGGGCGGTGCGGTGGATGTAAAATCGCTGCGTTCGCTGCCCGAACTGCCCAAGGCCCGATCGGAACTGCAACAGATTGAAACCGCTTTCGGATCCAATGTCTCAACCCTGTTGACCGGCAATGAAGCGACCGAAAAGGCAGTGCGCGCCTTGGATCTGACTTCCTATTCGGTGATCGCTTTTGCCACCCACGGATTGGTCAGCGGCGAACTCAACGGTCTGCTGGAACCGGCGCTGGTGTTCACGCCGCCGGACCAGACGACGCCGGAGAATGACGGCTTGCTGACCGCCACGGAGATTTCCCAGATGACCATACCGGCCGACTGGGTGATCCTCTCGGCCTGCAACAGCGGCGGCGGCAGGAACAACAGCGCCCCGACCTATTCCGGCCTGGCCCGCGCCTTCCGCCTGGCCGGCGCCCGATCGCTGCTGCTCTCGCACTGGGAAGTGCGCGATGACGCCGCGGCGATGCTCACGATCAACACCGTGAAAAATGCCGCTGCCGGCATGCCCCGGTCCGAGGCGCTGCGCCAGGCGCAGCTGAAGCTGATTGATGACCCGTCAATTCCGGGCGCCGCTCACCCTGCAATATGGGCCCCCTTCATCCTGATCGGCAGCTGACATTTGCGAAAAGGGTGCCCTCCCTTGCGGAGGACACCCCTTCCCATCAGCGACGAACCTGCGCTCGGGTCGCAACTAGCGCAGATCTTCGACCGAAACCCATCCCTTTGTACCGTAATTGTCGGTCACCTCGACAAACAGGCCGTCCTTTTTGCCTGTTGGGGTCAGCTCTGTATCCGCTCTCAGCGACCGGACTTCCGCACCGGCTTTCGAGGCGCTTGCGCGCATCGCCGTGGCGACCGCAACCGTGTAGGAGGCGGCATCCGATCCGGCGGGCGCCGTCTGTTGCTGGCTTGTCAGCGCACCGGCCTGCGAAGCGAGATTGTTATAGGCCTGGATGAACGCGCTGGTCATCATCTTGCCGTCCTTCGAGGAAGCATATTGGCCAAATTGGCCTTGGCTTGCGGCCACCCAGTCACTGCTGTTGAGAATCTTGATCGTCGATTTCTGACTGACACCGCTGCCCGAAAGCAGAGTCTGGCCATTGGCGGGATTCATCAGTCGCAAACCGGCGGAGACCGTTTTCTTCTTGCCGCCCAGGCCCCCGAACATGCCGATCAACGCTCCGCCCATCGGTACCTTGCTCAATATCGTTCCAGCAGCGCCCGATTGGACCAGGCCGCCCTTCAAAAGACCCGTCGCCGTATTCATGGTCTGGTCCACTTCTTCCTGGGAACCGGCGATTGCCGACAGCAGATAATGTGCGGACTGGCCATTTGCGCCGGTGTGCAGCGTGAAGCAGCCCGACTCTTGGACAATGGCACCGAGCATGCCGCGCGGACTCGACAGGCCAAACTGGCTCCATCCTTGCGTGTCACCGTCGGTAATCGCGATTGTTCCATAGGAGGAATCGCATTTCATCACCGCGGTGTCTTCGCTGTCCGCTGCGTGCAGCGGTGCGGACAAACCCATGACTAAGGCGGTCGCTGATAGTATCCCCGCAAACCGTTTACAATTGCTCATGATCCCGTTTCCCTTTTTCGATTTTGCCAGGGGAAACTGGCGCCAAACCGCCGCATGTTCCAGTTACACCTTCTGTTAGTTTGATGACAAAGACTGTTATCGAACATGGGGAGCATTTGTCCGGCCCGTATCTGACCATGTTCAGCGACGGGCCGGAACTGTCTGGCGAGGAGAGTCATTTGAACGAGAAACCAGGGCCCAGCTTTTCTTTGAAGTTTCTGATTGTGTCGGACGTCAACATTCCGAATCCATTGTCCGAAGGGATGCGAGACAGTTGGCCGAGCGCTGAATTCATACCCGGATTATGGGTATCTGCTCCCGTCCAGGCGGACCAGTCACTGCCGGCAGTTTTGTTTCCAGTTGCGGTGGATCCGGCAGCCGCGAAAGCAGCGACACCATCTACTTGTGAAAACGGTCCCCCCGAGCCAAAAGTGTAGCTGAACCCGGCATGTTTGCCGCCATCTCCGGCCAGAAAACCGACGATGATCGCATTGCATTGCCCCCCGCAGATCGAACCACTGCCGTTTGCCACCAGATCGAAGGAGAAAAAGCGCCCGATAGCATCCCCTTCCATCGCGACGGCCATCCCGCCGTTTGTCGGATCCGCGCTGCCGCCCGCGGTACCAAATGTATAGCTGTTGTCATAGATATCCACTTGAGCGCTAACACCGACCAACGGTTGCGCGCCAAAGGCAACGGACAGGCTGCCATCGAAATTGCCCAAACCGCCGACGCGAACGCTCGGTTTGGTGGCGCCGATCAGGGTGTAATCCACTTTGCCGGAAGTCGGCAAGTTGGCCGCCGGTGAACCGGTTATTATGTGGAAGCCATTGCCATCGATAAAATCCAGACCGTCTTCATAGGCATAAAACGTGCCACCGGTAATGCCGTCCGCCCAGCGCGTCCAGCCGATAATGCCGCCGACACTGCCGGATTCAAATTCCTTGGCGGTTCCGATTGTTGGATTTTCCTCATCGCTGAAAACATAACCGATCGGCGCTCCACTGACGCCATAGGTAACCTGGCCGAAGCGCTGATCAATTCCGACTTTCTCGCCTGCAGCATAAGAAATATGCTGATTTTCGCGGACGGTTCCTGAAGGCGGAACAGGATCGGTTCCACCGCCATTCAAGGCGAATATTCCGAGACCAAGGGCTTGAACAAATCCGGCGGACGAGCTGTCGTTCACATTGAAGCCAAGCCCGATATAGGCGCCATCTGCGCCATAGAGCTGGCCGCTGACATTACCGTTGCAGCTACCCTTGCAGGCATCGCCACCGAATGCGGTGATCGGTACAGCCCCGCCAAAGGTGAAATCAGCCTGGACCACATAGTCTGACTGGGAGGGATCTGCCGCGCCGCCAACGGTGGAGGTCCGCCACATATAATTGCCGACATTCAGTTCCAGATCCCAGCCGATTGGGTTGATCGCACCGGTCGAGATCGCCAGCTGACCGGTAAAGGTCCCCGGCGCCGCGCTACCGTCGGACAAGGTCGCCCGGGTTGAACCGACCAGGTCGTAGGTCAAAAGGCCGGTACGATTGAACGAGGTTGACGCTGTTCCGGACATGACATGGAAGCCCTGATTGGGCCCATAGACGATGCCGTTGATCGTGCCGTTGGTCCAGCGGGCAAAGGCGACATCGTCAAACGATCCGAACTCCGCAACTTCCGCGTCACCGATCATGGTGGTCCCGGTAAAAATGCTGGCGAAACTCTGGATTTTTCCATCGACCAGTTCGACGTCGCCCTGTCCGAAATCCACCAGTCCGCTCGCCCCGAATGCATAGGTCAGCTGATTGCTGCGGGTCTCTGTCGGCCCCGGAGTGGGGGTTGGAGTCGGCGTGGGAGTCGGCGTAGGAGTTGGAGTTGGAGTCGGTGTTGGGGTCGGCGTTGGCGTGCCGCCGGTGCCGCCGGTGCCGCCGCCGAATTGTGGCGGTACGATATAGCCGGCCAGCCGGAACAATCTGGCCAGTTCGTCCACATCGAGGCCCGGAGGAAAGGCATTGGCAAAGAGAATATCGACCAGCGCCTGCACCGTCGGATCGCCGGGCGGAATGGTCCCGCCAGCGGCGACCAGCGCGAGCAGGTCGGCGAGCGAACCAAAGCTCGGCCCCTGGCCGGCAATGCCGCTGATCGTGAATCCGGCATTACCCAGCGCGCGCAGGAACTGCTCCAACTGGAACTGGGAGATGCCCGAAGGCGCGCCGAAGGTCTGGAGATTGAACAGGAATGCCTGAATCTGCGCCGGCGTCAGGCCGGTGTAGGACCCGAGGCCGCCGGCCGACTGCAGCGCGGCGAGAATCTCGCTGAACAGCTGCAGGGCTACGGCCGGATCAAGCGCCCCTGTCTGGGCCTGCACCAATGCCTGGAACTGGGCCGGCGTCGTCGCCGCCTGCAATGTGCCCGGCAAGAAAGTCTGGGTCTGCGATACGCCGGCAAAGCCGAGCGAGGTCGGCGTGGTCTGGCTGGCGTTGGCAAGGAACTGGGCCGCGTTGCGCTGGGCCTGCTGAACCTGCTGCAATGGCGTCGCGACGCCGCTGCGATTGGGCTGTGCACCAGCCGTCACGGTGGACGAGGGACCGGAGCCGTTGCCCGAACGAAAGGCGCGGCCGGCAGGGAACGCGCGGGTGGCACCGTTGCTGGCCACCTGCATCGAGCCGCTGAGCGCAAATCCGGAAAAGCTGCCGTCTGCGGCGATCTTACCGCTCGCGCTGCTGCCGGGCTTCAGGGTTATCTGGCTGCCATTGCCGGCGACAATCGGTCTTGGTGCGCCACTGGCAGGGGCAGAGGCGGTGAAGCTGCCGCTTGCGACCGACAATTGGCCATCCGGGGAAAGCGAATAGCGGGCTGGGCCCATGATACTGACCATGGTGCCGTCATCCAGCTTGAGCTGGACGATGCCCGAAGAGACTTGCTGTTCGCCATCGCCATTCTCGCCCGAGGGTGCATCGGCGGCGGAGGAGAACACCAGTTCCGCTGCCCACAGCGGTGATCCTGGAACGAAAATCGCAAACAGGGTGGTCGCCAGCGCGCTGGCCCCGGCCAGTTTGACATCGGTCAGCAGGCTGGTGTTTCTGTGTTGGGTCTGGGTCATGATGGTTCTCCCCCGGGTAATGTTGTTGAAACTAGAAGCTCAGGCGCGCACCGACAGAAGCGGTCCAGCGGTCATAGTCATAGAGCCCGATATTGCTGTCGTTGCGGGTATAGGTGACGCGCGGCCGCACGCTGATCTTGTCGGTGAACCGGTATCGCAGGCCCAGCGACGCATCATATTGCGTGTCCTTGCGGCCCTTCAGGAACAGCGGATCGCGGCTGTCATAATTGCGGTGCTCGACGCTGGCACCGGCAATGACGGCCGCCTTGTCGCCGAGACTCCATTCGCCGCCAAGCTGCGCGCTGGCAAAGGCATAGCTCAATTGGTCGGCACCCGCGCGGCGGGTCTCTTCCTTGCCGCCGCCAAGGCCGCCGTAGATAGTCTTGTCGGCATAGGTGATGCTGCCGGAAAAGCGCTCTGCATCCTGCAGCGGGCTGCCGTCGTAGTTGAGGCGGAAATACTGGCCGCTAACCGACAGCGCCCGGTCGCCCGACAGACGCTTGGTGTAGCGTACATCACCGCCAACGCTCGTCCGGTAGCCATTATGGCCAAGCCAGAACCGCTGTCCCTGACCGGAAAGCGAAACGACATCGCCATTGGCCAGGCTGTGCGAAAGGCCGATCGTGCCCACCGCCGAAGCCTGGTCAACGAAACGGCTGTCGATATTGTCCCGCCAGTTGCCCAGCAGCGATCCGAACAGGCGGGTCTGCCGGCTGAGCGGGGTCGAGCCGGACAGGCCGCCCTGGATCTGGTAGAAGCCGGCGTCCTGTTCCCGTGCCGCCCCGTTCAGGGTCGCGGGACCGAGGAAGGCGAACAGCGGCAGGGTGATCGAAATCGCGTCGGTTGCCGTGTTGATATTGCTGTCATATCCGCCCTCGACATCGAGATAGCCGGTCAGCTCGGAGCCGCCGCCCGCGATTGCGCTGTCCAGCTGGCGCACCATCCCGTCGATGCGGTTGCGGACCGGATCGGAGATCGCGGGGTTGCCGCGCACGGTCTCGAATTCGGCCCTTGCCGTGTCGACGTCTCCGGCTATGGCATAGGCGCGGGCCAGCTCGGCTTGCGCCCGCGCATTTCCTGGCTGAGTCGCCAGCACGCGCTGGAAGGCGATGATGGCTTCGCCATGGCGACCGCTTTCGAGTGCGGCGAGACCCAGCGCCATATCAAATTCGGGCCGGCCGGCGCGCTCGCTTTCCCGGTTCTTGAGAGCAACATAGGCGGCGTCGGCCTGACCGCCATTCACCTGCGCCATCGCGCTCGCGACATCCGGGTCGCTCTGTGCAGCTGCTACCGCCAATGGCAATGGCAGCAAGCAAGTGGTTAAAGCAAATGTCGACAGCGCAACAGCTTTGGAAAAGCGCATTCAGGCCCCCTGTAACTTCATCAGATGAAATCGGAATAGGGCAGCGCCGCCGCGCAGGCTTGTTACAAGCATCGACTTGAAGATTACAAAGGCGGTTAGTGTTTCAGGCCTGAAGATTGAAACGACCAGCCTGATGAGCCGGCTAGAATTTGGAATTCCGCAGGGGCAGTGGCATTATCTCTGAAATGAGGGAAAGTGGCTGTTCATTCCGGCCTTTGTTGCCGACGAGAACAGCCAATCGCTAAAATCGATATCCGACAGACAGGCCATAGGTCCGCGGCGTGTTGTACCAGACATTCTGATAGCCAAAAAGCCCCACTTCTACCACATCGATGATATTGACTTCATTGGTGAGGTTCTTGGCCCAAAGCGCCACTTCGATCGCCTCGTCCTTGCTGGTCCAGGCAAGCCGCGCATCCAGATTGACCGTGGCGCCTTCGCTGCTGAGCTCGACCAGCTCGCGCTCGTCATAATAGCGAATTCCGGTATAGGTGAAGTCGCCTCGCAGTACGAAATCGCCGATCGAGGTCGGGATCGTATAGCGGCCGTATAGATTGAATTGCGAATTGGGCGCCCCGATCAGGCGGTTACCGCTCAGGTCCTCGGTAATGCCGCCATTGGTGCGGCTGAAATTCTTATACTCGCTGTCGAGAATGCCGAGGCTGCCCCCTACTTCGAAATCGTCGGTCAGCAACGCCTGCAGTTCGAATTCCAGGCCCTTGATGCTGGCATCCGACGCGTTCTCGATGAACTGGAGGCCGCCGGCGGTGAAGGTGAAAACCTGAAGATCACTATAGTCATAGAGAAAACTGGTGACATTGAACTGGACGCGATTGTCGAACAGCGAGGTCCGCACGCCCGCTTCGTAGCTGATCACGATTTCGGGATCGTAGATTTTGAGCGCACCGACCGGATCATTGAACGCGCCGGTATTGAAACCCCCGCTGGTGAAGCCGCGATTGATGCTGACAAAGCCCATGATATCGTCGCTGAAATCATAGCTGAGGGCGGCGCGGCCAGACCATTCCGTCCAGCTCTCCTGCAGACTGATATCGAACAGCGGCCCCGGCAACAGATTGTTGCCGTTGCGGTCGGTACCAAAGCTGCTGTGTTGGAGATCGCGCTTCTCATGGTTGATCCGGCCGCCGACGGTCAGGTTGAGACGGTCGGTGATCTCCAGCTCGGCCTGGGCGAAAGCCGCAAACGTATCGGTCGACTGGATATAGAATTGATCAAAGGCCTCCAGCCCGCCAAGCGCGAAGCTGGCATCGGTGAGATTGTAGAAATTGTCCACTTCGCCGCGTTCGTGGAACAGGAAGCCGCCGATCACCCAGCTGAAGGCGTCGTCCGACGGCGAAGACAGTCGCAATTCCTGGGATATGGACTCAAAGTCCGAAGGCCCCCAATTAATGGTGAAGATCGTGCTCGGCGCGCCATTGCCTTCCTGCAGCACATGGCGCTGCGAAGTTTCATATCCGGTGACCGAGGTCACCGTATAGCCGTCGCCGAACGTGAAGTCGCCGACCAGCGATACGCCGAACAGATCGATTTTGGCGAAGGTTGGGCCCTCATAGGTATTTACATAAGGGTCCGGGTTGGGATCCTTGTAGCCAAAAATATCCACGCCCTGCCCGTTGATGATCGCCAGGCCGGGGAGTTTCACGGTATTGCCCAGCGCAAGCTGTGCCGGGTCGAAAATGCCCCGGTGGACGCTGTTGTTGTGGGTCGTATCCGACCCACCGCCATGGACATTCAGGCGAATATCCACGTCGGAGCTCGGTTGCCAGCGCAGGATCCCGCGCGCGGCCCACTGGTCGATATTGTTGACCTTCTGACCCGTGCCGAGGTCCGTGACATAGCCGTCGCGCCGCTGGTAGGTGCCGGCGACGCGCATCGACAGCGTATCACCCATCGGAACCGTGACCGCGCCTTCGGTTTCGAACGCGTCATAATTCCCGTAGCCCGCGCGGACATAGCCTTCGAGCTGGTCCTCAGGCAGTTTGGAATAGACGGAAATTGCCCCGCCGGTAGCGTTCTTTCCGTAAAGTGTTCCCTGCGGACCGCGCAGCACCTCGATACGCTCCAGATCATACATCTGGAACAGCTGGCCGGACGGCGCCGACAGATAAACCTGGTCGAGATAAATCGCGACCTTGCTTTCCGCGGTCTGGTTGAAATTATTGTTCCCGATCCCGCGCATGAAGACCTTGGGGCTCGATGTACCCCAAAGCGCGCTGATGTTGAGATTGGGAACGGCGGAAGAGAGATCCTCGACGTCGTTGAACCCGCTCTCGGTAATGCGCTGGGAATCGAGAGCGGAAATGGCCAGCGGAACATCCTGGAGCGATTCCTCGCGGCGCTGGGCAGTGACGATGATCGGACGGATGCCGCCTGCTTCTGTCCCTTGCTCTGCATCGGCAGCCGGCGCTTCCCCGGTCTGGGCATAAGCTGCCACGGGCATGAAAGCCAAGGCTGTTCCGGCGACAAGTGCTGCACGAATAATGCTCATTGCTATTAATCCTCCCTAATCATTCCGACCCTTTGAAGGGCTCTGTCGCACCGCTGGACGATGCTGCATTCTTTCATTGAAACAGTGGCGAGAGGAATAACCCACCCCGATGGGTAGGGTTTTGCGCATGCGTTTCCCCGTGATGGTGTTCGAGCGCCCTGGCTAACCGACGGACCTTTCCCCTCCCGTCCAATAGGGTTTGCGCAGCTCCTGTTTCAGCACCTTGCCGCTCGCGTTGCGCGGCAAGGCGGCGACACAGCTGATCCTGCGAGGCACCTTGTATCCGCCCAGCCTTGTCCGGCAGAAAGCAATCACCTCGTCCGTCGATATGTCATCGCCCGTGTCGGTTACGATCACAGCCAGCAAAGCTTCGCCGAATTTCGAGTCCGGAACGCCGATGACCGCCGCGTCAACGATGCGGGGATGATCAAACAGCACGTTCTCAATTTCGCGCGGATAAATATTCTCGCCGCCGCTTACCACCATGTCCTTGATCCGGTCGCGGATATAGAGATAGCCTTCTTCGTCGATTTCGCCGGCGTCACCGGTATGCGCCCAGCCGCCCTTGAGGAAATCCGCGGTTGCTTTTTCCATCGCCCAATAGCCGGGTACGATCTGCGGACCATGCGCCAGGATCTGTCCGATCTCTCGAGCGACGCACGGCTGGTCATGTTCATCCGCAATCCGCAGCCCCGTGCCCGGCAAGGGGCGGCCCGCGGCCAGCAGCAGATGGGCTTCCCCGGCCAGCGCCCGGCGATGCTCCCCAGCGCCCAGCAGGGTGAGGATCGCCGTCGTCTCGGTAAGGCCATAGGCCTGATAGACATCGCAGCCGAAACAGGAAACGGCCCGGCGCAACACGTCTTCGGCGATCGGCGATGCGCCGTACATCAGCATCTTCAGCGCCGACCAGTCCCGCTCGGCCACATCCGGCACGCCGGTCAGGCATGCCTGAATCATCGCGGGAACAAGAAAGGTGAAGGCGACGCGTTCGCGGTCCAGCGTTTCCACCACATCCACCGGATCGAAATCGGTCTTCAGGATGATCGACATGCCGCGCGCGGTACAGAAGGCGGCGATCCAGACCGCGGCAGCGTGATAGAGAGGTGTGACCACCAGCGCCGTGTCTCCGGCCTCGGGCAGCTGGGTGATCATGTTCGTCGTCTGGGCGATATTGGCGGCATAATTGGCATGGCTGACGACCACGCCCTTGGGCAGGCCGGTGGTGCCACTGGTATACATCTGGTAGAAAATGTCGTCCGACTGCACCGAGCATGAAAACGGCGATGCGTCCTGTTCCGCCAGCCATGGACGATAGGCCAGTGCCCCTTCGAGCGTGGCATCAAAGGAGATGAATGTCTCCACCGATGACAGCTCGACCGCGACCTTGCTGATCGCCGCATCATATCCGGCGCCGACAAAGACCAGCTTCGCGCCGGCATTGTCGAGGATATAGGTCCACTCGGCCGGGGCAAGGCGATAGTTGAGCGGCACCGGTACCGCTCCGGTCCGCGACGCGGCAAGATACATCAGCCACATGTCAGCGCAATTGCGCGACAGATAGCCGAACCTATCGCCCTTTTCGAGGCCAAGTCCGATCAGCCCATTGGCAATCCGGTTCACCTCGAGCGCAGCTTCGCCAAAGCTGAGCGTGCGATTGCCGTCATCCATGCACATCTGCCCGGGCCGGCTGGCCACCTGGAAATCGAACATGTCGTGAAAAAGCAGCCCTGACTGCATCATCCTGCCTCCCCTGCCCGGAGCGCGGAAAGACGCTGCAGCACGAACTCGGGCGGGGTCCCGGCTGCAATCCGGACCCGGACATGCAGAGCAGCCGGATCAGCTTGGCCGTCGGCGGAGAAGCCATCCTCGCCGATCGTCTGACAAGCGCCCTTGCCCAACGGCGAGAGCCTGTCGGCGGCAGGAAAACAATAGTCGGCGGCCTGGTGGTCCTGCTGACCAAGCAGCGCGATCGCGCATCCTGCATGTTCGGCAATGCGGAAAAGCAAACCGGCTTCCTCCAGCCCCGCCTGCTCCGGCTCAGCAAGGCCGACTATCCCGGACTCGACCGTAGCGATGGCGCGCAGGATATCCCCCAGCGCCATGGCCGCCATGTCGAGAGCATCTGCCTCGCTGCCGCCAAAAGCGGACGCCCCAGGAAGGACCGGCACAACCCTGGCAGAGCCCGCCGATACCGCCAGCGCGGTCACGCCCCGGCCAATCGTGTCGAGCAACTTGGCTTGGCTGACCGCTTCGTCCAGCGCATCGGCGCGGTCTTGTCCCGCGCCGCCGGCATCGCCCAGAAGGGGGTCGAGCAACGGCGCGAGCGGCAGGAGCAGCCGATCTGCGCCCAGCAAGCGGATCGCCTCGTCGCAGAAGATGCCGATACTGTCCGGTTGCAGCCAAGGATCCTCGCCGCTGCGCAACAGCTTCACGGCATAATCATGGGCCTCGAGCCAAAGCTGCCGCGCCATCGGTCAGCCCCGCCGCGCTTCGGCAAGTTCGCGTTCCAGCCGGGCGATCTTCACCTCGAGTGGGTTGGGCATGATCACCGGCGGGTTGACCTGACCCGCAGGATAGTAGCGGTCCGGTGACCCGGCATAGACCATCGCCGGGTCCTCCCACGAGCCATAATAGGGCAGATGTGCGGGCGGCTTTTCGGTCACGAATTCAGCACAATAGTCGTCAAACGACATGCTCTGTGCAAGCCGTTCCGCGCGCGCCTCGTCGCGGGCCAGACGGGTCGCGTCTTCGTCGACGATCCGCGTTTCCGGATCGAAAACAACGCGATAAATCCGCCACGCGACATCCTCCGAAACAAGGTCTTCGTGAAAATCGCGCATCACCTCTTCGGGGTCCCGTTCCAGCGGATCGCCAAAACCGCCGCCGGTGCCCTGCGCGATCATGTAGAGTTCGCCCCGCTCGGCCAGCGAATAGGGCATGAACATCGGGTGAGTGCTGTATTTTCCCTCGGGGAAAGGCCGCTCGTTCATCAGCTCCTCGATCGAAAAGCGGAATTGCGAGGGATCGCTCTGCATCGTCTCGAACACGTCAACATTGGATATTCGGCACAGTGGATAGGTCGGGCAGCCATAGCCACCGAAAAGGCCTGGCACGTTCGGAAATTTCGACCCGATCGCGGTCAGCATGAAACCCCAGACCGGGCTGTCGCGCAGCGCCAGGATCATCTGATAGCCCATGCCCCCGCGCTGGCGCCCAAAGCCCTGATTGTCCTTCATCAGTTTCTTGGAGACGAGCTGCACGAAGGGCATTTCCTCTTCCATGAATTCCTGCTCGCCGAGATCGGCCATGGTCGCGAAAATCGGTGCGCAGCTGTGTTGGCCATCACGATCGGACAGCGCGCCGCCGCCCATGCCGTTGATGTCCGCACAGACATTGCCAACCATCTCGCCATGCTGGGTCACGCCGCCGAACAGGAAGGTGTTGATCATGTTGAACCAGGGCGCGATCACCCGGGTATATTTGTCCGGCACAGAATAGAGATATTTCATCACGCAGACCTGCGCGACGCTCCACGAGGTGAACACCGACATCATGCTCTGCGCATTCGGCGTGCCGAAATCCGGCTTGAGGATCGACCGTTCGTCGAAGATGAACTCGATCGGTGCCAGCACCCCCTGGTTGCGCGGCAGGTCCGGCCAGATATAGGTCAGGAACAGCTGCGCCAGCATGCCTTTCAGCGTGATATCGAGCGAATTGTTCGACCGGTTGGTGAATTCCGGCGAGGATCCGCGATAGTCGAAGATCAGCCGGTCGCCCTTCTTGGTCAGCGCCAGATTGATCTTGATCATCGCGTTTTCGCGCAGCGTGCCGTCGGTCCACCAGCTGTGGCGCACCGTGCCGTCCGGCCATTCCTTCAGCCGCTTGCGCACCTCGACATCGGTGTCTTCAAGGTTCGAGCGCAAACAGGCGACGACCGCCTCCAGCCCGAATTCGCTGATCGCTTCGTGCATCCGCTGCTCGAGTCGGCGGCAGGTGAACATCTTCACCTTCATGTCGGCATATTGCAGCTTGGGCTCGCGCACCGAATTCTGCAGGAAGGTGACAATGTCCCGGCGCAGCGTGTAATTTTCGGCGACCCGGAAGGGCGACATTTTGAGTCCTTCGTCCCACACCTGCTCCGCCATCGAAGGCATGCCGCCCGGCTCGATTGCGCCATTTTCGCCCTCGTGGACGGTCGCGCCAACCCAGGCAACGAGCTTGCCATCCCAGAAGACGGGCATCATCATCGACTGGTCGGTGTTGTGCGCCTGTCCGTAGCGGGCATCGTTGACGAGGAATGCGTCGCCCTCGCGGACGCCGACCGTGGGTTCACCGGTCCAATATTTGTTGATGAACTTGATCGGATATTGCACCAGATTGCAGAAAATGACGACGCCGCCGGTGCTCGCCAGGCTGAGATCGCCGCTCGCGGTGAAGATGGCCGAAACGCAATCGCCCCATTTGGCGCCAGGCGCCGCGCCCATGCTTTCCAGCATGTCGAAGCTCTCGTTGGCTCCGGCGAGCAGGCGTTCGCGGACGATTTCGAGCCGCGCCGGATCGGTTTCCGCAGCCAGACTCCGGTCCTCAAGCGCGGTCCGCTCTTCCATGCCATGGTTGTTCATAATCAGCGGATCGGGGGCCAGGAACAGACTGGTGTCGCGCAAGAACTCGCTGACGCCTTCGTCCCCTGTTTCGGGATTTTCGCTGCCTGGCAGTTCGTTCGAATCGAGAGTCATTCTGCTTCTCCAATAATATCCTGGCGCTCCAGCCAGCCGGCACCATATTCGCCGACCGACAGCCGCCAGCCGGGCTCGACCAGAAAGGTGGTCGATTCAGAAATCACAACCGCCGGACCTTCGACGACATGGCCGGGCGACAACGAATCAAGGCGATAAAATCCGGTATCGGTCGGCTCGTCTCGGCCGATGAAATGGCAAAATTTGCGCACTTCCGGTTCGGGGGCCGGGCGAAGCGTTTCGGGGTCCGGGAGGACCTTCGAAAAGGCCAGCTTCGGCGCTCGGACAAAGGAGGCAACGCGCACCGTGTTGATCCGGATGCCCGCTTCCGGCGCCTGGCTCCCTTCGCCGAACCTTTTGCCGTAATCGCGCCCGAACAGGGCGATCAGCTCCAGCAGTTCGCGATTGCGCGTGATCCGGTTTTGCCCGACCACCACTGCGGTCTGCGCGAGCTGATTGCCGTAGCGCATGTCCAGCTCCAGCCGGTGCTCGATCTCGTCCTCGGCATAGCCCTGCCGCACGAGATCCTGGCGTCCGCGTTCTTCCAGCTGCTCGACAATGGCGTTGAAGCCATCGAAGTCGGAAAGCAGCGCGCGCGTCACGCTGTCGTAGATTTGCAGATAGACGGAGCGTTCGTGGATATGCAGCTGATCCATATTGCCCGCACCCACGGCCGAGAAGATCGCGCTGAACGGCGGCACCAGAACCTTTTTGATGCCGATGGCATCGGCGATGCCGCAGGCGTGCAGGGCGCCGTTTCCGCCATAGGCCAGCAACGTGAAATTGGCCGGTTCATAGCCCCGGGCGCGCAATTCCTGCGCGATGCCATTGGCCATGTCATTGTCGACCTTCTGCTTCACCAGCTTGGCCGCCGCCACCGCATCGATATCGAGCGGCTTGCCGATATTGCGCTGGAACAGGCTGGTCGCCCGCTTCTCGCTGAGCGCAATCTGGCCGCCGGCATAATTGTCCGGTTCGAGATAGCCGAGTATCAGATCGGCATCGGTCACCGTCACATCGCGGCCACCCTTGTCATAGCAGGCAGGCCCTGGATCAGAGCCCGCGCTTTCCGGACCCACCGCGACGGTCCTGCGCAGCCGGTCGTACCGGGCGACGGATCCGCCGCCTGCACCCAGGGTGACCAGATGGACCATCGGGATATTGACCATCCAGCGATCGATCACCGGGTTGAAATCGTAGAATTTGACGCCGCCTTCCACCACCAGGCCGATGTCGAAGGAGGTCCCTCCCATGTCGCTGCACACGACATTCCCGAGATCGGTCTCGGCGGCGAGATGCTCCGAGGCGCCGATTCCGGCGACCGGGCCGGAGTGAAGCGTCTGCAGCGCGTCCGTCGAATTGAGCTGAGCCATGCCGCCCGAATTGTGCACCACCTGCATCGGCCGCTCATGACCATTGTCACGCAGGTTCAATTCCAGCGTCGACAGACCGAGATACATCGCCTTGTGGAGAAAGGCATCGACAATGGCGGATGAGGTCCGGGCATATTCGCCCTTCCGGCCGGCCACGAGATGGGCCAGAATGATCGGTGCCGAGCCCAGCATATGCTCGGGATATTCGCTGCGGATCAGCTCCTCGACCCGCAGTTCGTGTGCCGGATTGACGACCGAGTTGACGAGGCTGACGACAAAGGCCTGGGCTCCGCGATCGACCAGCTTGCGCACCTGGCTGCGGACATCTTCCTTGTCCAGCGCCATGATGACCTCGCCCTTTTCCGACAGGCGCTCGCGCACGCCGGCGATCAGCGGGATCGGCACGATCGGCTCGGGCCGCTGGGCCATCGGCAAATCCTTGCGGAAGCGATCCGGCAGCCCTTCGCCATAGCCGCGCCCGCGGCTGAGCGGGACGCTGCTCTCGAAACCGGCGGTGGTGATCACGCCGATCGTTGGCCCTCGCCGCTCGATCAGCGCGTTGGTGCCCAGCGTCGTCGCATAGCGAACGCTGTCGACCTCTCCCATGACCTGTTCGAGGCTAAGATCGAGCTGCCCGATCGCCTGGCCCAGCGCGGCGTTGAAACCAAGCGCCAGATTCTGATGCGTGGTCAGCGCTTTGGCCGAAACATACTGATCCCCCCAGACCAGGAAGCAATCGGTAAAGGTACCGCCGATATCAACCGAAACCCGCTCCATCATTCACCCCCCTTGCGGTGATGATGCTGGGGCGGGACGAAGGCCGGACCGATCGCCGGCTCGGCCAGCGCATCGCGGTCCACCCACTGTGCCTTTAGAGCGTCAATATCGAGCTCGATATCATAAGCCGGCGGATGGCCGGGTGGCAGATATTCGGCCTCCATCTGGCGAGCGCAATGCGGGCAGTAATATTCCACGATCCGCGTCCATTCCGGATCGGGGGCAAAAGTGAAATCATAGCGATCCTTGTCGATAATCGGTGCATGAATATCCTGCGGGTTGCGCGGACGAACGCGCAGGAAGGATTTGTAATTCTCACGCGCCGAACCAAGTTCCGCTTCGCAACCCCGGCACTGCCATGTCTCTTTCTCGAGATCGATGACGAGCGCGTCGGTGATAAAAACATGCATGTTCAGTCTCCCTTCCGCTCGATGAGCAGATCGTGATTGCCGGTTACGGTGAAGTGCCAGCCCGTGCGTATCCAGGCGGTGAAGAACCGCTCCTCGACCAGGCAGGGACCCGCGGCATTCGCCCCTGCCTCCAGATCTTCCAGCCGGTACAGCGGCATGCCGCCCATCGCGGCCCGGCTGTGCAAAGCTGCCGCGCTATGCACCGTGCCGGCAGAAACGGAACCGAGGGCAATCGACGGCATGTCCCGCACCACATTCAGTTCGACGAAGCCTGATGCGCCGGGTGAAACCTCGGCAAGCGGCATGGCCTGCGCGTGGTCCCCGTCCCCTGTCACCGCCTGCCAGTCGCACTGACAGTCCTGCAGCGCGAAGCCCTCGCTTTCCATGGCCCGGTCCGCCTGCTCCTCGAGCCGTAGCCTGGCCTCCGCCACTGCTTGGTCGCTGAACGAATCGACCGGGCAGCTGTGTCGGTGGCGGATCGGGCTGAAGCCGATGCCGAAGGCGCTGAAGACTGCGGCAAAGCGGGGCACGAGCACCCGGTCAATGCTCGCTTTTTCGGCGATGCCGCAGGCGCTCATTGGGCCGGCGCCGCCAAAGGCAAGCAGTGCATCCAGTCCCTGCTTCCCTGCGAGACCGTTGATCGCTGCGGCAATCTTGGCCTCATAGGCGTCAATTGCCGCGAGGACCGCTGCGTCGAGGTCCATATCAAGCGGCTCGGCAATATGGGTGCGGACGGCGTTTCTGGCTCGTTCGAGATCGAGCGCAAGCTTGCCGCCGAAGAAACTCTGGGGGTCCAATATGCCCGCCAGCAGCATTATATCCGTCAGCGTGGCGTTGGTCCCGCCGCGGGCGAAACAGGCCGGTCCCGGCAGAGCGCCCATGCTTTCCGGCCCCACCTGGATGGCGCCGTTCGCGACGCTCAGGATCGACCCACCGCCGGCGGCGATGCTCGGCACATCGGCCAGGGGAAAGGCAATCGGTGCGCCTTCGACGTCCCCGAACCGATGCTCGGCGACCTGCCCTTCCTCGAACAGGGCAAGATCGGTGGTGGTGCCGCCAATGTCGATCGAAGAAAAGCGCCCGAATCCGTAATGCTCTGCCAGGATAGCAGCGCCGACGGCACCGCCGCGCGGTCCGGATGAATAGGTGTGCAACGCGATGGTTCGTGAAACGCGGGTTGATCCGCCGTCATTGCGAAACACCAGAAGCGGATTGCGTGCCCGGTGCTGTCGTAGCCGGCCCTCAGCATGATGCAGGAACTGCTCCATCGAGGGATGCAGAAAGGCGTTGATCAGGCCAGACCATAAACGCCGTTGCGATGAGGCACCTGGCGCTAGGTCGGTCGAGAACAGTAACGGCACCGCCCCCAGCAGGTGGCGCGGAAAGGTTGCATAGAGCGCGCGGCGCAAATCGCTCTCGACCTGCGCGGCCTCCTTGCCATCAAGGCAGATGACCAGCCGGCTGGCGCCTTTTGCGATCAGCGTGCGGACCGCCTGCACGACTTGCGCATCGGTCGCGCCACCGATGGCCGCCACCCGGTCGCCGACCAGTGCTTCAAACAGTTCGGATGCCGGTGCCCTGGCCGATTCGATTTGCGCATCACTGCTGACCAGCAGGCCAAGCCGGGGCCCCTTGCGCTGGACAATGGCATTGGTGCCCTGGGTCGTGGAATAGCGCAGATGATCGATCGAAGCGACCAGACGGGTGAGACCGCCCTCCTGCCCCAGCTGCTCGCCCAGCGCCTGCAGGCCGTTCATCAGACATTCGGTAAGATCATGGGGTGTGGTCACGGTCTTTGCGTGAACCACTTTCTCGCCATCAAAAGCACAGATATCGGTTAATGTACCGCCATTGTCGATATTGACCAGCAGACCCATTCACTCATCCTCCCTTGCGGCTCCGGTGGGTCCTCCCACCCGTTTTGCCGTTCGAGAATGTTCCTAGGCCCAGGGTACCACCGTTCACCCCACCCAGGTGGGTAGGTTTGCCTATTCGATCAACTTGAAGTGCCGGGCCGCCTGCACCGCCTGCATGCGATTGCCGACCTCCAGCTTGGCGAACACATTCCGCAGGTGGAATTTGACCGTATTTTGCGACACCGCCAGCCGGTCGGCGAGATCCTTGTTCGAATGGCCCCGGGCGAGAAAATGCAGAATATCGATTTCGCGCGGTGTGAGATTTTCATGTGGCCGCGACAGCAGGCTGTCTTCCATGTCGGCCGAATCGGGAATGGCGCTATCCTCCGTAGTGCCGCCTTCGGCAGCCTTGACGAGCAACTTCACATAGCGGGCAACATCGTCCACCGCCCAATCGGGATCATGGGTGAGATTTTCGTTCGCCAGATGATTGAGCATTCGAATGGCGGCGGGACCCTCGTCAAGAAATATGCGGTGCATCCGGGCCGGAGCGGCCAAGGCAACAGCCTCCATCATCACGCGCCGGGCGTGAGCAAGCTGTCCATCCATCTCCAGACTGATCGCCAGCAATGTCTTGAGACGGATCAGCCGGCGCACCCGGTGTTTCGCGGTAGCCGTGCGAATCTCCGACTGGATCACGGCACGGGCCTCTGCATGGGCGCCCTTGTGGACCAGCAGCCGCACGTAGGTGATGCGCTGGACTTCCAGCTCGCCGCTGGAATAGATCAGCTGCCCTTCGGTCGGCAGCCGCGCTTCGGCCGCAAGCGCCCCGAAACGGCGTTCGGCCGTGCTGATGTCTCCCTGCAACACCGCCTCGCGCACAAGCTCTGCCCGTCCGCAGTCAACCAGCCGGCTCAGTCCATATTTGTGGCCGGAATCGATCAGATATTCGAAAAGTTCGTGGGCATATTCCGGTTTCCCCTTCAGCCGCGCAATCCGGGCGAGCGTGACCACGCCGGAACAGAGCGGATCGACGATCGACTGTTGCTGGATCAGCGGGAGATAGTCGGTGATCACCCGTTCCGCTTCATCGATCTCGTTGCGCTCATACAGGGCTTCGCCCAGCGGCGCGGCGACGACGCCACCGGCCATGATCCCGCCCGGCCCTTCGACGTCCAGCTCCCGCAAGGCCCGGCGCAGATCGTCAATCGCTTCGCCCAGCAGCCCCTGGGAAATCTTCAGGCTGGCGTGGATCGCGTTCGCATAGGAACGACCGAAATAGTTGCGCGCCTTTTCATGGAGCGGGCGGGCGCGCAGGAGCAATTCATGCGCTTCTGGAAACTGGCTCTGAGCGCCCAGCCAGAAGGCATAGGCGTTAAACGCCACACCCTTGGAAAAA
The DNA here is from genome assembly GCF_036964565.1 of Parasphingorhabdus sp. GTDB lineage: Bacteria > Pseudomonadota > Alphaproteobacteria > Sphingomonadales > Sphingomonadaceae > Parasphingorhabdus. The sequence continues at coordinate 138,870 of NZ_JBALTN010000006.1, forward strand.
CCCTGATCATCGCCAAGCCACTTCTCGGCGTCGCGGGCGCGTTCGCCCATCTCGACGACCCGGTCTTCGGCGGCAAGGACGAAACACCGCCGAACCTCCAGCTCTGCCGCCGCGACCGTGTCGCCATCAGATTCGGCAAGCGCGGTCTCGCAATGATTGAGCAGCCGATGGGCCTTGGCAAATTGCCGGCGAAAGCCATAGGCAATGACCGCCGCGTCGAGCAGCTTTGTGCTGCCGAACAGGACATGCTGGTCCAGCTGTTCCAGCAACGAGACCAGCAGCCCCAGCCGCTCTTCCCTGACCAGCTGTTCGGCCACTTCCTCGAGACAGGCAGCGGCGCTCTCCTGCCGTCCCGCCGCCAGATAATGGCTGATCGCCACCTCCCGCATATCCTTTGCCGCGAACCAGTCCGCGATCCGGACATGGCGCTGCGTCAGTGCATCGGGGCTGCTCTCCTGCTGTAACTGGCTACGCAGGAAATCGCCGAACAGCGGATGAAAGCGGAACCAGTGGCGGTCCCCGTCAACCGGATCGAGAAACAGTCCACCATCGGACAGGCGATCGAGCAGAGCCCGACCATCCGTGCCGCCCAGCTTGTGATTTACCAGTTCCGAGCAGAGCCGATCCGCAAGGCAGATACCAAGCAACGCTTCCCGCGTTTCCGGACTTTGCAGCAGGAACACTTCCTGGGCCAGATAATCGACAACCTCCTGGGTCATGCCGCTTCTCAGCGCCTTCGCCGCGCCCTGCTTGTGGGAGGCGAGCGAGAGGTTGATGAACTGCAGCGCGGCCGGCCAGCCGTCAATCCGGCCATGCAGTTCGCGCACCTCCTCCAGTCCCAGCCGGCAGCGTTCCGACAGGAATTGATAGGATTCGCCGAGGTCAAAGCGCAGATCGATGCTGCCCAGCACAATGGCCTGGCCCGCCAGCTTGAGCCGAGCACTGGCGAGATCCGGCATCGTCCGCGTCGCCACTGCGATGCGCTTGCCCGGCGGCAATTGGGCAATGATCTGGCCAAGCAGGGCATCAGCCTGGCCGTGGGCAAACTGGTCATATTCATCCAGCAGCAGCAGGGCGGGACCATTGATCGCGGCAATCAGGGCAGGGATATCCCGGGTGGTCCGCCGCAGCTTGCCGCCGGTGTCCTCGATCAGACGCTCGCACGTGGCGATGAACATCTGCACAAAACGCGACAGGTCGCCATCTTGGGACACCGGCGTGATCCAGCCAACCGCTCCGCCAGATTCAACTTCGGCGGCAGCCAGTTGCCGCAGCAGCGAGGATTTTCCATAGCCGGCCGGTGCCTGCGCAAGGATCAATTGCGCGCTGCTCGACTGGATACGATCAAGAAGGCTCTCGCGCCGCAAATCCACCGGCCCACTCTCCATTTCCGGCGGTTTCTTGCCGATTATATTTTCGTTCCTACCCATTCTAGTGGCCAACCTGGTCCTCGCCCCACCCTTTTGGGTGGTGTGATGACTTAGGTCCGGTCACAGGCAGGGGTCAAGGTCGCCATAACGGTCCACCAGAGTTTACAGGAGAGCATCATGGCCCGCTCCGTGATCATTGCCGGTGTGGCGATGACCCCCTTTGCGACTCCCGGCAAAGCCCGCGACTATCGCGCGATGGCGACGGATGCGGTCGCTGCCGTACTGGCCGACGCCAGCATCGGCTATCCCGAGATCGAACAGGCCTATGTCGGATATGTCTATGGCGACAGTACCTCGGGGCAGGCCGCGCTTTATCCTAGCGGTCTGAGCGGCATTCCGATCATCAACGTCAACAACAATTGCGCGACCGGTTCGACGGCCCTTTTTCTCGCTAACCAGGCCATCGCCAGTGGGTCGGCGGAATGCGTGATCGCGCTCGGTTTCGAACAGATGAAGCGCGGTGCACTGGCCAGCGTCTATGACGACCGTCCGGACCCGCTGGGGAATTTTCTCGATACCTGCGAAGCCCGGCTAGGCCCGTCCGACAGCCCGATGGCGCTGCGCCTGTTCGGCGGCGCTGGCCTGGAATATCAGCAGCGGTACGGCGCCGAGGACCGGACCTTTGCGCTGATTGCGGAAAAGGCGCGGCGCCACGCAGCCAACAATCCGCTCGCCGTTTTCCGGGAGACGCTGTCCGTCGACGAGATTCTGGCCTCTCCCGGCATGTATGGCCCGCTCACCCGTCTCCAGTGCTGTCCGCCCACCTGCGGCGCGGCGGCCGCGATCCTGTGCAGCGATGCTTTCGCGACCCGTCACGAGATCAGCCCAGATATCGTCATCGCCGCCCAGGCCATGACCACCGACCGGCCCGATTCCTTCGACGGCAAGAGTCTGGCGGCAACGGTTGGTGCGACCATGTCGCGTGACGCCGCCCGACAAGTCTATGAATCAGCCGGCATCGGGCCGGATGATCTCGATGTGGTCGAACTGCATGACTGCTTCACCAGCAACGAACTGCTGAGCTACGAATCGCTGGGATTGACTGCCACCGGGACCGCCGAGCGGTTCATCCGCGACGGCGACAACAGCTATGGCGGAAAAGTTGTCACCAACCCTTCGGGCGGTCTGCTGTCCAAGGGCCCTCCGCTGGGTGCCACTGGTCTCGCCCAGTGTTTCGAGCTAGTCACGCAATTACGCGGTGCCGCGGCGGCCCGGCAGGTCGAGGGTGCGCGTCTGGCGCTGCAGCACAATATCGGACTGGGCGGCGCCTGCGTCATCACCTTGTATGAAAACAGGGCCGGGCGCCAAGCCGGCACAAGTTGATCAGGAGAGAGCGAAGATGAACGGAACCATGGCCCGGCGCTGGTATTTCAGCAAGCGCCCCGAGGAAATGATCGAAGACGATACAATGGTCCTGCGCGACGAACCGGTGCCCGCACTCGAAGACGGCCAGTTCCTGTTTCGCACCCTTTACCTCTCGCTCGATGCCACCAATCGGGTCTGGCTCAGCGACTGGGACATCTACATGGAGCCGGTGCGGATCGGCGAACCGATGCGCGGCTTCGTGTTCGGCGAGATTGTCGAAAGCAGAAACCCGGACTTCCCGGAGGGGGCTCACGCCGCGGGACTGCACAGCTGGTCGGACCATATCGTCACCGATGGCGCAGGATTTTCCGTTTTCCCGCCGCTCGACGGCATCGATCTGGCCGAAGCCTTTGCCATTCTCAGCGTCGCTGGCCCCACCGCTTATGTCGGTCTTCACGATATCGGCAAGCTGAAAGCCGGCGATACGGTCGTGGTCAGCGGAGCGGCGGGCGCGGTCGGGACGATGGTCGGCCAGATTGCGAAGAACGAGGGGTGCAGGGTCATCGGCATAGCCGGCAGCGACGACAAATGCAGGATGCTGACCGAGCAACTCGGCTTTGACGCTGCAATCAACTACAAGAGCGAAAATGTCACCGACCGGCTGGGCGTACTCTGTCCCGACGGCATCGATCTGTGCTTTGAAAATGTCGGCGGCGACATATTGGACGCATCACTGACCCATATGAAGGATTTCGGCCATGTCGTGATTTGCGGTCTGATCTCCTCCTACAACAGCAGCGAGCCAATCCCCGGCCCATACATGTTTCGAAATCTCATCATGCGCCGCCTCACCGTCCGCGGTTTCGTAATCCTCGACCACGAAGACCGTTTCCCCGAAGCGATGGGCGCACTGGCCAGCTGGATGGCCGAGGGTCGGCTGACCATGCCGCTGCATATCATCGACGGGCTGGAGGCCGCGCCCAAGGCGCTCAACCTGCTCTATACCGGAGGCAACACCGGAAAATTACTCGTCAGGATCTAGTCTGCCGGTCGCTGCCGCTTCCGGGCGAATGCTTTTTCTGGCAGCGCTTGCTGGATCAACCGCCGCCGGTTACCAGCTTGTCGACCGTTCGGGTCGTCACCGAATGATAGCCACTGCGCGTCCGGGCATAGATGCGCCGTGCGATTGGCTTGCCCCATTCGCCTTGCTCCATCAGCGTTTCAAACAGAGGCGAGACAAATTTCCGGCGACCCACCGTTGCCAGAAATTTTTCCGCTGACGGCACCGCCGGTTGGTAACGGTTCTGCAGCGCAAGCTTCAGCCAGGCGAACAATATTTCATTATTGCCCGAGGCCGATAGCCCAAAGCTCTGGTCGAGCCTGGCCAGGTCCGCGTCCGGCAGTTCCGGTGGCAGCTTGCTGAGCATGCGCAGGCGCTCGGCACTGGTCCAGCTGCGCCACGCCGGCTGGTCGATCGTGCGGCTCGCGGCATAGGCTTCCGCTGCCTGGTCGACTTCGGCAAAGGCGCCCGGATCCGGCCGCAGCGCATTGGCGGGCAGGCCGGGTTCGTAAACCCAAGCGTCCAGCATCAGCCTTGCTTCGAGCTGCTCGTCCCCCCTGACCAGATTCTGCCGCATATCGGCCAGGAACATCGCCGATGTCGCGGGCTGGAAGGCGTGGCGATCGAACCAGCTTTCCAGCCAAGTATCGAATTTTTCACGCCCGACGATCGCCTCGACGCTGTGCAGGAAGGCGGCTCCCTTGTCATAGATGACCCCGCTAGCGCCGCCCTCCGGATCGGCGTTGTCGCCGGTCAGATGCAGCGCCGTGATCGCTGCGTCCGCCCCTTTTTCCGCAATTGTTTCCTCCATCGCGGCAAAATTCAGGGCCCGCTCCTGTTCGGCCCTCTTCTTGCCGTATAATTTCTCGATAATCCGGTTCTCGAAATAGCTGGTGGTGCCTTCGTTGAGCCAGCTGTCCGACCAGTTCGCATTGGTCACCAGATTGCCCGACCAGCTGTGCGCCAGTTCGTGCGCGACGAGGCCGGTGAGGCTGCGGTCGCCAGCGATGAACGTAGGTGTCAGAAAGGTCATCACCGGGTTTTCCATCCCGCCGTACGGGAAACTCGGCGGCAATACGATCATGTCATAGCGGCCCCAGCGATAATCGCCGTACAGCTCCTCCGCCGCGTCGATCATCTTTTCCGTATCGACCAGCTCTGCCGCGGCCCTGTCGAGCATGGCGGGTTCGGTCCAGACGCCAGAGTGGGGCCCCAGTTCCTGGAAGCGGATATCGCCCGCGGCAATGGCGATCAGATAGGGCGCGACCGGTTTGTCCATGGCAAACCGGAATGCCCGGCGACCCTCGCCAGCGTCCGCCGGATCGCCGCCCGAGAGACCCGACATCACCACCGTCAATGGCTCGGGCGCGGTAATCTTCGCCTCCCATGTCTGGCGGATGCCGGGACTGTCCTGGGTCGGTATCCAGCTGCGGTTCAGCGTTGGCTGGCCCTGGCTGAGCAGATAGGGATGCTCGCCTCCGGCGGTTTGTTCCGGCGCAAGCCACTGCAACGCCCGTGCGTCCGGGCCTGACCTATAGGCTACGACGATCTGCCGCGCCTCGCCCATGTCGATCGTCAGCGGCGCACCCATGCCCTCCTGCCGATCGCCCAGCCGGAACGGCAGGTCCTGGCCGGCGCCATCGGTGACCGACGATATATCCAGCCCCATCGTGTCAAGCACCACCGTATCGGCGCCCTCTTCCGCCAGCACGTCCAGCGTGGCCGTGCCAGCGACATTTTCATTCTCAAAATCCAGCGACAGATCCAGCGCCACATGCGTTACCCGCGCCACCTCGGGCCGGGCATAGCTATAGGGATCCTTTGCATCGTCACTGGTCAGCAGCGGCGACACCATCGGTGCTTGCTCCGCTTCCGGCCTTTCGTCCGACACGGAACAGGACCCCAGCGCAACGGCACCAATGATCAGGGACAGGCAGGCAAACATGCGCATGAGGACTCTCCGGGAAGGACAAATTCTGACGTAAGGCACGGATGTAAGGGTTGCGAGCGATTACGCAAGCCATGCGTTCGGCATCCCGGCGCCATCGCTGTCAGTTGATCCTCGATCATCCCTTGGCAGCAGGTAAAACCTTGCCGGGGCCGGCAATCCGCGCCATTGCTCTGAAAGAAATGGCGGAAACGTAGTCCGTATAATAATTGATATTTCTATTTGATTATATGATATTAAATTAAAGACGATTATTCTTTTCCCACTTCATCTCCCACGTTTGCCGCGCGTCACCTCACTTTTAGGTGTCCGGAAATTGTCTGGAAGGCGCTAGACCAATGAATGTCGCCTTACCTCAAAGCGCCCCCCCCCCGCTTCACCCGATGCCGCGCCAAAATGCGGTTGCATCCAACCGCTTCATGCGGCAACCTTGCCCTGAATCGGGTTTATCTTACAGTCCATCTGAGAAATGTGGGGTCATGATATGATGGAACAAAGATGGGGGTAGAATTGAAATGGCTGTAAAGGAATGGAGCGTTACGCGGGCGACAATGTTTGGAGCAGTTGTAGGGTTGGGATGGGGCATTATTCGACTGTATATTTTGTCTGGCGAGCCTCCTACCTCAAATCATGCGAGATTAATCGGAAACTTTATTGGGTCAGCTATTGGCGGAGCGTTTCTTTTTGCACTCATCTCTGCAGCGCGAAACTTTATGCTTCGTCGCCTTTAAAATTGAGGCATGGCCCTAAATTGGTGAGCCGCCTCGCGCGGGCGGGCGAAAAACTGTATTAGCGTTATCGCTGCGGATTGGAGCCGGTTTCCCAGTCGACAACACCAGAGATCGCAGCACCCCCACCCTTGCGCCTCTTTTTACGGATACGGAAAATTCGAGCCTGTCAGATTCATCACGCGCGCAGCCCGCAATGAATACGCAACTTGACTCGCGAATCAATCGGTTGTTACGGTAGGATTAGAACTAGGGATCCGATATGTATCTAATCGTTGGAGTGCGGAACGCAAAACGTCATATGTTCGTTGCGAGCACCGAAATGGCTACTGAAGCGTTAGCACTTTATCAGGCTTCACTGGAAACCTACCCTGATGCTTTGGTAATCGAAGATGGCGAGACACTCGACGATGCCGAGTTGAAACGCCACGTCGATGCTGAAACTACGGCAATGGAAGCACTTAAACGAGCATCGACGTTGCACTGATTTGCTATTCCGCGCTCCACCGGTCCGATGTAATCATTGGCGTATGCTCACCAGCCGAAACCGGAAAACTGCACCTCCCATGGCACTCGACAATGCAGTTGCTGGCCTATCCGTCGATTTAATCTGTCGTGAACATCAGTTAATATACCCAGAAGTTTTTGACTCGACTCGAATGAAAACGTGTCATTTTTTCAGGCGAGGTTCAGGTCTAGTTGATGCGACCCAACTGGACTTGAACCTTACCCGATGTTTCATTAATCGCCAAAACAGACCGGCGCGTTTCAGGTGAAGGCGGCAATTTCATCATTCCACAGGTTCGGCACTTGTCTCATTCGCGGTCCTACCTTCGCGCGCGCGCGAGACGTTGGTGGTACGCTCCCAAAATGTTCGGCTAAAGGATGTCAGAAATTCAAGCTAGGCAGTCGGGTCAAATGCAATCTTGAGCAACCTTATCCCCCCACGTTCGTAGTAGGCTGTGGAATACAACGGCATTTGAGTAAGAGTAGTAATTGTGGAAACCAGAACCATAGTAGCTTACGCGCTAATCGCGCTGTTGGTGGCAGGAGCCATCGCAATCGCTCGTTATCTTCGAAATAACAGCAGGGAAGCCGTCGAACGCTGTCAACGCGAGAAAATGCGCAAACGATACAGTGAACGCCTGAAACGCAAAGAGACGAAGCTTTGAGATTTTCGTGCTGCACCGGAACCAAAAGCAGCGCGATTGGCTTGCACTAAGTTGACGAAACAGCCGGGGCGGGAGCGCCCCCCGTCTCCCCGGCCTAATCGACACCCTGAAGATGTTGGAATCGACTATTGAGGACGTAACACAAAATTGGACAATCGCATACTATGGTGCAAACATAAATTATTCGGGGGCCTAATCCGGAGAAAAGGCTGGGGCACCTCAGTTAGTCCTTTGCCCAAACCGCAAACCAGTGAAGTTTCAATTGCACGGCCACCACCGTCAACATATTGAATGGGGGAGATAGCGATGACCGTGCCCATGCTTAATCCGCCAGCGCTGTTTTGGTTCCCGTCAGATTGCTGATCTCGGTTTTAGTGCCTATGGTATTATCATTGCTCAAATGGCCAAAAACATGCTTGGCAATATTGGTTATCCCTCGAAATCGCACTTTTTTTTAAGCTGTTGAAATTTAGGTCTTCACCTCAAATTCTGCAACCGCCCCCATCTCTTCCCCGCTATCCTGCCCCCGTCTTCCCACCGTGGCAAGTCGAGTTCATGCGCCGCCTCTTTTGACGCACCCTTGAGCAAATTGCCGACCACAAGTTTTGACAGGTTTTCACGGTATATGTCCGGCGCGTTTTTGTAGTCGCTGGCTCGCTGTCCAATAACCCGCGTCAAGATTGCGCCCTTCGTATATTTGTGTCCCGTTACTCGCACCAGCCAGCGCCGCGTCATCGACCGTATGATATCTGGAAATAACGGTTCCGGATATACGCTGTACGAAACGGTCGCTTGTGTTGCCCTTGGTTTTTAGGCAAGATCGCGAAAAATCTCGGCTCGTCGCCCCAATATACCCCCATGAAGTCCTTCATCATTTTTGACATGAACTCGTTTCCAGTGGGGCCGAAGTTGACGGCTTGAAATAGCGGCATGAAGGATCGAACAGCATTTGCTATGGTCGCTAGGTGCGATGGGTCTCTAAAATTTTCAACTAGTTCTGATTCATCCAACAGACTCAACTCGTGACAATGAAGGTGGGGGCCAATCACTCGCCGCAAAAACTTACTGCCAGATTCACACAATTACTCCCTTGGCTCTGACCAAGTTGAATAGAATTCCCCACCCCCTTAGAGAGATGTAAAATCCACTCCTTCCAATTCCTCCCGGGCTTCCAAAAGGTTGTCCAACAGGTCATGTAAATCTTTCCGCTCTTTGTTTGATGTGCTCATGATACCGCCCTCATGGTTGTTAGCTTGTCACCTAGGCAATAATCGGCCCAATTATCCATCAATACGCGCCGCTTGTCGAACATACTCCCCCTCCGGTAAGCTGCCTCGGTTTTGTCTTTAATGGTATGCGCCAAGGCCATTTCGGCAACGTCACCGGCAAAACTGGTTTCCTCACCTACCCAATCGCGGAAGCTCGAGCGGAAACCGTGAACAGTGAACGGCAAGCCTTGGTCCCGCATTATTTTGGTAAGCGTCATATCGGACAGTGGCTTGCCTTTCTTGGTTCCCTGAAACACAAAATCGCTTCCTGCTATACGATGGCCTTTGGCTGCCTCAAATATGGCGAGAGCGGCTGGAGAGAGCGGCACGATATATTCCCGACCTACTTTCATCCGTTCGGCTGGTATCGTCCATGTGGCGGCTTCAAAGTCAATCTCGCCCCATGTCGCCAACCGCACTTCACCCGACCGGGCCGCCGTCAATATCACCGCGCGCAAGGCCAGTGCGCCAATGCTTTCTTTCTTTTTTAGGGCATGACAAAATTCGGGGACGTCCGAATAGGGCATGGCGGCAAAATGTTTTTTCTGTCCCTTGCCGACTTTGGGAAGGGACTTGTTGATAATCGCCATCGACAAAGGTGCATCGCGGTAACCCTTGGCGACAGCCCAATCAATAATCGTATTGATTCGCTGCCGCACGCGCGTTGCGGTTTCATTCTTGGTTAGCCAAATAGCTGCCAATATATCCCGCACGGCTGGACCATCTATCTGGTTGACCGCCCTGTCGCCAATGGCAGGGAAAGCATAAGCCTCCAGCGATGAAATCCACTGGGCGTTGTGCTTCTTGTTTTTCCATGCCTTGCGCTGTTCGGCATAGACCAGTGCCGCCGCCTCGCGGAATGTCGGAATTCCCGCCGACTTGCGCCGTTCGGCTATCGGGTCAATTCCCAGTTCAACTTGGCTTCGCACAATGGTCGCACGGTCTCGCGCAATGGCTAGCGAGACTTTCTTGGCGCTGCCCAGCCCAATATCGCGCCGCCGTCCATCCTTTTGAACGCGAACCATCCATGAACGGGAGCCAGATTCGCCCACAACCAGATAAAGCCCATCACCATCGCCATAGCGGCCAGCCGCTTTTGTTGCCTTCACCGCCGTTGCTGTCAGATTGCCCATATCATTTTTCCCACACTGTTACCCACATCATAATCGGGTTAGCAGGGAATAGCAAGCGACAACCAGTTACACGAATGGCCGCAAATTCTCTAGTAAGAGCTAGGGTTCAGACATTTTCAGGAATAGCGAGAAATAGGTGGATGGCGGAGACGGAGTCCGCCTAACATACTTGTTCATAGATGTTCACTTAGGTTCGCAAATGGCCGTTTATCATGAGGTTTATGGCCATTCCTCTGAAGAGCAGCCTTCCGTATTCGTTCAAGACTGTTCGCTTGCGTTCCCATAAAACCACGCTATTATTTGGTAACGGTTATGGGAACGAAGAGAATTTTGGATGCCTAAAAAACTTAGCAACGCTTTAAAGCCATTGCAGGTCAAGGCCCTGCCAGCCGGTCGCCACACTGATGGCGGTGGTTTACAGTTGCTTGTCAAAAAGAGCGGTGCGCGATCATGGGTTTTTCGTTTCATGTTGGATGGCAAATCGCGTGATATTGGATTGGGAGCCGCAACCGGTCCCGATAATATTTCGCTTGCGCAGGCTAGAGACAAAGCGATTGATCTAAGGCGGCTGGTGCAATCCGGCATTGATCCCTTGCAGGAACGCGCCAGAATAGACGCTGAAAGCGAAGCCAAGGCTCAGGCAGCCCATATTGCCGGAATAACATTCAAAGCATCCGCTGAGGCTTATATCACGGCGCATTCGGATAGCTGGAAGAATGCCAAGCATCGAGCACAATGGCCAGCGACATTGGAAACCTATGTTTATCCCGTCATGGGAGATTTGCCCGTTGCCGATATTTCAACCGAGCATGTCATGGCTGTTATCGAGCCAATCTGGAAAACCAAGCCTGAAACTGCAAGTCGCGTTCGGGGCAGGATTGAAACCATATTAGATGCAGCAAAAGCTCGCGGCTATCGTCAGGGCGAAAATCCGGCACGGTGGCGCGGTCATATCGGGCTTATGCTCCCGACCCGGACCCGTCTGTCACGCGGCAAACATCCAGCATTGCCCTATGACGAAGTAAATTCGTTCATAACCGATTTGCAGTCCCGCGATGCAATGGCCGCACTGGCATTAGAATTTACGATATTGACTGCCGCTCGCTCCGGCGAAACCATTGGCGCGACTTGGGATGAAATGGATTTGAGTAAGGCTATCTGGACCATACCAGCCGAACGTATGAAAGCAGGCAAAAAACATCGCGTTCCCCTGTCTACCCGAGCAATCGAAATATTGGAAACCACGAAAGCCTTGGGCGGTGATCATCTATTTGTTGGCGCAAGGGGCGGCAAGCTGTCCAACATGGCAATGGCCATGATGATTCGCCGGATGCACGAGGCAAAGATCAAAGCGGGCCAAAAGGGCTATTTTGATCCCAAGCAAAACAGGATAGCAACGAGTCATGGCTTCCGGTCCAGCTTTCGGGATTGGGCAGCGGAAAGCACCGGCTATTCGCACGAAACCTGCGAAATGGCACTTGCCCATGTCATTGGCAATCAATCTGAAGCAGCTTACCGGCGCGGTGATCTATTCGATAAGCGGCGGAAATTGATGGACGCTTGGGCAGGTTATTGCGCCGCGCCATAAGTTGAATGCGACAATGCGACCCCCATCCGAGACAATTCCAATCGCTCAGCGTAAATTTCCGGTTCTGGGCCGTAAGCTAACAGTCGCTTCTCGAGAGCTGGACCGAGAAAAGCTGCCGTATGATCGAATGCTCATCAGCGGCGAGAAAATTCTGCAAAGGTGTGGCAATGGCCATCCTCCCGACACGACGATTGCCCCCCGTTCGGTTTCTTTGCGCGTGGCAACCTGACGTTCAGATTTATCAGTGAAGGTTTTCTAGGAGACTACTTCTGAGATATGATTCAGATTTCCAGTTTCGACTCCAAATCGCCGAACAATTTCCGGACGAAAGTTAAGGCAGTCTTGTCCACCGATAGCAAATGCCGGACAGCTTTCTCATAGTCGGATATAGTTCGGAAACCTAGTGCTGCCGTGATTTTAAGTAACGCCCCCGACTCTCGAACGGAACACGTTCGTAGAATTGTTTCCCAATCACCACCGGCAACGGCTGTGTCCAGCTCCGCTTTGCGGCTCCCGCATATCGTGGCTGCATCATTCTGGATGTTCAGATTTGATCCAATGAGCAACTGATCATCGTTCGGAATCTGCTCTAATATCAGTTTCCTGACCGATTTTTTTGCTGTATTCCGACTTAGCCGCTCAGTGTGATCTTTTATTTCGGCAACCCCTGCCGCGATTGCCACACTTGACATGGCAGTTGGGTCTCCGCCGGATGATTCTGCCTTGCGCTCCGATACCCAGGCAATTATCTGAGAATGGAAATAGATAGCCTCCACCGAATAATAAGGGACCAAATAGATACCCCTCTCGAGCTTCGAATGGAGCTGCTCTGGCTGATACCCGTCCCCATCAGCTATGCCGAACGCGCGAAGCCAGTGAAAGCCTTCACCAGCTTTGACACCTACGACAGCCTGCTCAACATCTTTGCAGCTTCCCTTCGGGATCACTGAAACCATCGGGAAAATAAGGCTATAGAGGGGCTTGTCGAGGCTGCTCTCCGTGCCCTCGACAAACAGCATCTTTCTTCTTGCCCCAAGAAGGTCTCGCTTCAAGATGTCGTCGAGAGGCGCGTCCGCTGGAAGCTCGTCTGCCTCCCATCCCTGAACGCTCGTTCCGTTGAAGTTGCAACTTCGAATGAGTAGTGATCTGGCGCCATCAACTTCAAGCGGTAGGTCATGGTCGTGAGTCGAAATGACAAATCCACAGTCAGGCCGTCTCTCAAAGAGTTGACTCAGCAAAGGTGCTATTATTGAGCGATGCAGGTGGCGTTCGGGTTCGTCAATTACGATGAGAGTTCCTTGGGCAGAAGTTAGCACATTCCCGGCGATCAACAGCGCGTTTCTCTCTCCATCAGATAATTGAGCTGCACTGTATTCCGGCCCGCCATTCTTGCTCGCCATCACGCGTTCATTGGCCTGGATGCTAATGATGATTGGAATGTTCGATTGGCGTAAGAGTTCATTGATTACGGCAATGGGGGCTTCGACCTTGGCTGCCTCGGCAACTTTTTCCATCTCTCCTTGATCGTAAGCTTTCGCTATTGCTCGAGCCCGCACATTCTCAGCGTCTATCAATTCATAAATTGTCATACTGGCGCGCTGAGCAGCGTAGGAGTCCCTATACCTCGATTGCTCTTGCCTATCTTCGTTCAGGATATTTTTCTCAGTTTGAACCTTGGCCGCAGGTGTCATATCCAAGGCATCAGTGTTCATCCAAGTCTGTCGATGCGCTGCAATTTTTCTGACTTGTTCTCGGTTCTGGCTCGCAAAGCGATGCATCAAGCTCGACTTTCCAGTCCCGTTCGCACCTAGGACGAAGATCATCTCACCCGCTTCAAGCGTCAACTCAAATGCGTCACCATTGCTTCTGGGAAAGTTCAGATCAAAGCTCATCGTAGTGCTCAGTTAATTATGCCAAGGCCGTCATCAAACTCAACTAGTCCAACCCGCTGCTGTAGAGCAAACCGTTTGTTTCAATGTCCGTTATCGGGAGACTAAACAAGATACGGCAATGACCGAAATGAGGGCGCAAATCCGATATTAAAATTGGATCGTGGTGATGTCTGCATACGAGTCATCAGCTGCCGCGGCCGTCAGGCAATCAGTATTTCTCTTGGCGGGAATGTGGTCAAGTTTTTCAGTAACTTCGAAAAGACCTCACGTGCACGTTCGATCATGTTCTGATACGTTCATTAACTTGATTTCGCTCTACTGCAATTTGTTGCGTACAAAGAAACCAGGGTTTGACAAATGACAAAGCAAAAACGCATCCAAGTTCGACCAGTCCAGAACCCAGGGATGGTGCGCAAAATTTTCAGGCGAGTTTTCCAAACTGCAATACGCATCAACCCCAAATTGGTACATCCGCTGTCCGTAATTGCTGATCTTCGGGTTGGCTCGCTTGCCAGCCTTGATCTCTACCTCAAGCAAAACAAAGGTATAGCCGATCGGGAGGTAGCCTTGGAGCTCCGCAAGTTGATTTCCGGTTCGCGCTATAGATCCAAATTTCGGCTGATTGTCATCGAACATCCAGACCGGCCGAAATCAAAGGGTGGGCGACCTCTAAAAAAGATGCAAAGGCCGTCCGAAGAAAAGTTCAAAATTGCCCGCGAATTTCGGGCTGCAAAGAGACCGGGTGAAGTCGAATCTGCCGCTCAGCAAGTCGCTGACTTGTATGAAATAACAACGGGTAAGGTTTATCGATTTAGTCGGGACGTTGCCGATTATCAAGCCACTCAGGTTGTTGCCGAGGCCGTGCAGCTAGAGCAGGAAGAGCGGACTCTGGAACTTCAACTACGACGCGAGAAAATACTGAAAGCAGCAAGAAAGTCGAAGCTGGGTTTAGATAAATGAGTTGTTTTGCTAAAACCTGAACAGGTTTCGTGAAGCTGAATAGTTTTGCAGACTTCAGATTTACAACATATCTGGATGGCCGTTCTCGAACTTGAACGGAGTCATTCGATGAAAAATGAAAACAACTACCCGCCAAAACTGGCCTATAGCATCAAAGAGGCCTGTCAGGTTTCTAGCCTGGGAAGGACGACAATTTATGCCCATATTGCTAACGGGCGCCTCGATGCAACGCATATTCGAGGGCGCACTGTAATTCCCGCAGAGAGCCTTCGCGCCCTGATTGCCGGGGAGGTATGAGCTATGCCCCACAAAAGCGAAACCCGCGCGGTTGAGGCGCGGGCATCGCGGAATAGCTGTGGCGGCTGTTTCCGTGATCCTCATACCCTAACCGCTTCCCAATCGCAAGAAATCCCTTACCTCATCACCCTTCACATTGGCGAAGCTGAACTAGCCCGGTTGGCAGAGGGGAGGCCGCGATGAATCGTAGCTACTCGGTTGGCAGGCGGTGCCCGATTGAAGCGATTGACATCTTCATTGATGCAATGGCGAAGGCCGGCATTGTCCCAATGGAA
Source organism: Parasphingorhabdus sp. (assembly GCF_036964565.1). Lineage (GTDB taxonomy): Bacteria > Pseudomonadota > Alphaproteobacteria > Sphingomonadales > Sphingomonadaceae > Parasphingorhabdus. The sequence goes on from NZ_JBALTN010000006.1 coordinate 153,926, forward strand.
CCGATCAGCCTCACCTCAGGCGAACTGTGCCGCTTTCGCTGTGTTGGTGATAATATGGGCAGACGCAATGGCTGGGCCGTCCTGCATTATGACAGCGGGGTCGCTTGCGGAGCCTTTGGCAACTGGCGCTCAGGCAAGGGCAACAAGTGGCGATTTGGCAAAAATGGGCATTCGCTCAGCACCCACGAACGCCGCGTCATGGCCGATGCTGCCCGACGCCGCGAAGCTGATCGCCATCAAGCGACTGAACGTGCCGCAGTATTTGCCCGCAATATGTGGTGCAGTGCTAGCAATGCCGACCCAGCCCACCCTTATCTTGCGCGCAAATACCTGCACCCGTTCGGCATTCGGCAACAGGCCAGCTGTCTAATCGTACCGCTGGTGGATGACGCCGCGCTGTTGCATTCCGTCCAGCGCATTGGACCTGATGGTAAAAAGCTGTTTGTGAAGGGCGGGCGCACCAAGGGCTTATTCTGGCCCTTCGGTGTTTGGCCGCTGGATGGCAAGCCGGTTGCTGGTCCGCTTGTCATTGCCGAGGGCTGGGCGACAGCGGCAGCAGTTCATGAGGCAACGGGCTTTGGCGTGGCAGCGGCGATGAACGCGTACAACCTCATCCCGGTTGCCGAGACAATGCGACGTCTGTTTCCTGATCGCTGCATTGTCATTGCTGCCGACCATGATGGCGGATCCGGCGACAATGTCGGCCTGATCGCCGCGACAAAGGCCGCACAGGCCAGTCGAGCGATTGTGGCCAGTCCAACGCCCCCCGGACAGGCAACGGCCTGTACGAGTCTTAAAATCGATTTCGCGGACATTCCTCGCGATCAAGCTGCTGCACTTATCCGACGTGCTATCGGCAGGGAGGCGTAATTATGGGCGAGGTCAAGATTATCCCGCAGGTCCAGCCCGGTTGGTTATCACCCGATGGCAAACCCACCGAGGAATCCTTGGCGCGCGAATGGGTGACGCTGCATGGCAGGGAATGGCGTTTCGATCATACCGCCCGAAAGTGGCTTCATTGGGACGGCCAACGCTGGTCGAAAGATGATTGCCGTCTTATAGGTTATCTATTGGCGGAACATTTGCGGGCCGCTGGTGCTGCAACAAAATCCACCAGCATCGCCAGCACGAAGACCGCACGCGGTGTGGAGATATTCGCCAGCACGAATCCGGCCATCGCCCGAACACATGATGCATGGGACGTTGATCCATGGTTGCTGGGGACGCCTTCCGGCACTGTGGATCTGCGCACCGGCAAAATCTTTCCAGCCGATCCAGGTCAGCAAATCACCAAGCTGGCGGCTGTAGCGCCCGGCGATGGCACGCCCACGTTATGGTTGCGGTTTCTGTCTGAAGCGGCGGCGGGCGATCAGGCAGTTATCGGTTTTCTTCGGCGCTGGTGCGGATATTGCCTGACGGGCTCCACCCGCGAGCACGCCTTTGCTTTTATCCATGGGCCGGGGGGCAACGGCAAGTCTGTGTTCCTCAATGCCGTTTCAGGAATACTGGGCGAATATGCGGCGACAGCGGCGATGGAAACTTTCGCGGATTCGCGCAACGACCGGCATTCAACTGAACTGGCCATGCTTAAGGGTGCCCGGCTCGTGACTGCTAGCGAAACCGAGCAAGGGCGCGGCTGGGCAGAGTCCAAGGTTAAGGCGATCACTGGCGGCGACCCGATCACCGCACGCTTCATGCGGCAAGATAATTTCACTTTCACTCCGCACTTCAAGTTAATGATCGCGGGCAACCATGCCCCTAGCCTGCGCAACGTCGATGATGCCATGCGGCGGCGGCTTAACATCCTGCCCTTCGTGGGGAAGCCTGCATATCCCGACCGCGAACTTGAAAACAAACTGCGCGCGGAATGGCCCCAGATGTTGGCTTGGATGATCGAAGGTTGCGTGGAGTGGCAGCACAAGGGGTTGCAGCGGCCCGATGCTGTGGCGGGCGCGACGGACCGCTATTTTAGCGATCAAGACGTGTTTGGCCAGTGGATGGACGATCAGTGCGAACGCGCCGACGGTGTTTTTGAGCAGCCTACCCCGCTATTCAAGTCATGGTCTGATTATGCTGTAGATGCAGGCGAACATCCTGGCAACGCAAAGGACTTCAAAGCAAATCTGGAGCGGCGCGGCATTCATCGAGCCAAGACTGTGGGCCTGAAAGTTTACCGCGGCATTTCTCTCCAGAAAGCTTCTCATGATTGATTGGGGCCACGAGGGCCACGTGGGGCCACGAAGAACTGACAGCGCTTCACCCGCGCGCGTGAAGCCGATAATGGCGTTTTGCTGGCCCCACGTGGCCCCAATGCAAGCAAAATCCCGGTTTTCTAACGTTTCTTGGAGCCACGTGGGGCCACGAGGTGGTAGTGTTATTCAATTTTCAGCCAGTAGTAGAACGAAATGAGTTGCGGGAATGATCGAGCAGGCAGGCAATGACTTCTGCAACAGCGGGCCAAATTCACGGCTTCGATAATTCTGATGACTTGCCAGACACGGACAACATTGCCTTTGGCAACGGCAACGTTATCGGTTAGTCACTCGACAAAAGGCGGCGTGTTCGCTTTCGACGGCGGCGTGGCTTGAGTGATAGTTTGTAAATCGACGTAGGCAGAAACAGCCGCACTTCCTGCTCCGATACCTGCAATAGCGAGGCCCGCGACACCAAAAATAACCTGCCATCCTGAAAAGGAAATCAGTTTCCTAACTTCGACCAGCTTGCCGTCCCAATATAGATTTCCCTCTTTATCGACCCCAAGGTAGCCGAGCCGATCCACGTCCATCGTAAAAACGTGCGCGGGCCAATCCTTTTCTTCAGGCCGCCGTTCACGATCAGTCTTCCATACTAGGTCTATCATTGGAATATCCTCCGCAATCTAAATCCGCTAGGCAGAAACCATTTCTGCGCCGGAAGCGGTTTTCTCGTTATTGGCCCACCGATCCAGCGTAATCATAGGGTATTTTCACCAGCCGAAACCAGAAAACTGGATCGCCCATTGCAATCAATAATTCGGCACGGCGGATGCTGACCGATCAGGCTATAATCCGGCCCCCTGGCCCAAAAACATTAATCAACAGATCGCGGACGACACTGGGCTATCGTTCGCGGACTAAGCCGCCCAATACACGGTAGTAAGTCTCATCTATCAGCACGGGCTTATTGACCGTTGCATTGTTATAAAGGACAACGTTGCCGTATTCGAACTCTCGCTCAGGGTCAAAACCGCCAACGTCAATAATTTTCTCAAACCAGTATGCTCCGGTCATGCGCTCAATGCCGACAGCGCGGCCCACAAGTTCGCCGAACTGATAAATCCCGTCCGGTTCTCTATCTGGTGTAACTGTGATTAATTTGCGAGCTTCATTTGTCATTGCGATCGGCACTGTGAAAAGTTTCACGATAACCACTAGTGCGAACAAGCAAACGAGCGCCATTATTCCACCGAATGCCGATATTGGGTACTGCCCGGTAGTTAGCCATGTTGCCACAACGGCACCAACGGCTGCGACGATACAGGTTATTATAGCACTAACTTTATGCCAACGAACGAACTCGGCGGCTTCTGTGAATACGCGCCTTACTAGTTCCCAAAGAGTGACGGGCTCCATGACGTTTTATAGGATCAGCATCTGTGATTGCAAACTATACAATATTGGAAGCTGATTGAGGTTAGGAAATAAAGAATCCAGCCGGGCGTGCCGACCAGCGGGAAGGCGAGTATAAATCCTTTAAGGTGCGGGTTCATTTTGAGCTTATCAAGAACTAAAGAGACGGCCGGGGCCGGGTTAAGTCCCTCTCGCGCGCGCGCGCGAGACGCTGGTGGTAATGGCGATATTGTGGTCTTACCTTCTCTTGCACATCAACGATGCTAGGCTAGCCCTAAAGCTAAACGGCGCTATGACCGATTTTAAGGCCCACACAGCGCCATTGATGACAAACTAGCAACCCCCCTTGCCGAACCAATATCGCGCCCAGAGCGGCGCCTGTGATCGACCAACGGGGCGAGGCGCACGGGATGCGAGGGCGAGCGCTTGCGTCATTGCGCGGCGCTTACGATTGGTGAGGACATGCGTGGGCTCATGCTTTGTTTTGGCCTTGTGCCGCAGTAATCGAAAAACTGCCTCGGCATGCGGCAGAACTGTTGATCTGGAGTCTATTGGATGACATCGAACAATCGTTCGCTAATGGTCATTTTGTCGACGAACAATCTATATCACAAGCAATTATTGGAGCGGCCAAATAGCTTGCCGGACAATGAGACATGAACAAGTTGGCAGAACGAACTGTCAGGCCTTGGCCAATCAATGAAATGCAATGAAGGGAGACGCCCGCACAGCTCGCTGGGCTACAAGCAATCTCGTTTCGTCGAGGAATATCTGATCGACCTGAACGCAATTCAGGCTGCAATCCGCTCTGGCTATAGTTCAAGCAGTTATCGAGCCAAGCAATATCCTTGCACGAACGAAGGAAATAGGGCAAAATAGCGACAATGGACAAGAAGACCTCCTCGCCGCAGCCAGAGAGCCTGAAAATGGCGCTGATGGCCCGCGTGTTCGAGCGGACAGCGGAGACGGCGACGTCAGCGACGGAGCGGGCACACTTCCGCAATCTGGCCAAGAAAGCACAAGCGAAAGCGTAACAACAGGTAACGCTGATCCCGGTGAAAGTGCTGGATCAGATGCCCCGCCGGCTGACACGCAGGAAAGCAAGAAGGACAAGCTCCCGGCGACAAGCAGTAGCGGGATGCAAACTCTTGGTGGGCGCGCAGACGATACCTACACGGCAGCCGACGTCGATCCACCCAAACCCAATATGAAGGCTGGATTTGACAGGGCCGACAGCGACAATGATGTGCAGCAGACTATCCTCGACGCAATCGAACGCGGTTTAATCCGTGACGGCGACATGCTGGAAATGGGTAATCCGCGATGGGCTCTTGAAAGAGGCTATGCAGATATTGGTCCGGTCGATGGCTACCGACGCGGGCGGCTGACAGAAAAAGGCAAGGTACGGCTTGCCGAGTTAAACGGAGAAGTGGCTCCCGACGCAGCCGGCAGCGACGCTGACGCACGAGATAATGCACCGCCATCCCAACCTATTGAGGATTTCGGCGAAAAACTGGAAGGCGCCCGCGAAGGGACCTATATACCTGACTAGCCACGGCAATTAGGTAGATTGACTTTTTGTCTGTCGGTCGAGTAGCTAAAGACATGGAGAACAGATTAAAGAAACTAGAGAAGACTGTAGACCAGCAGGGGTATCTGCTTTTGATTTTTATGGTCATTATGTTATTCGACACGGCTGCTATTCTTGTCCTTTGGGGGCAAGAGGGGACTCCTAATTTTGATCATATTGCGGTGTCGATGACGGTCTTCCAGACCTTGTTTGGAATCGCTGCGCTTTACGGATTTTGGGCGCTAAGAGGTCTGACTAAGGAAAAGGCGGAAGATGTTGCTGAAAGAGAGATTAATAAGATCGCTCCACCCCTTGTCCGAAGGCAAGTCATAGAAAGTTTGCGGAACTTACCGAGAGACACTATATCAGATACAGATCTAGACGCGATAGTCAGCGCAACTGGTGACACTGAAGAGGAGGGTGGTAATGGATAATGAAATGCAGATCGTAGCTAGCCACCTTGCTAGTGCCCCCGTCGATCTAGGTGCAATATTTTCTGATTTGTGCATTGACTACAGCGAGCAATATATTGCCACTGGCGAGTCTGCATGGATAGAGCGCAATGGCGATCGCTTCAGTGTTGTAGTCAATTCAAGTGAGCCAGAAGCTAGGAAGCGCTTCAGCGCGGCACATGAACTGGCGCACTATCTTCTGCACCGCGATCTTATGCATAATGACGGCGATCGGATGATGAGGCACATAGACAGACTATATGGCTTACCAGTAGACAATCCAGCGTCTCCATTCACCCGGCAACACGAGGTGCAGGCCAATAGGCTTGCAGCGCAGATAGTTATGCCTGGCCCTTTGGTCCGAGAAAGGCATAGCGCCAAAAATGATGTTGCCGCGCTAGCTGCTGAATTTCAGGTTTCAAAACTAGCTATGGAAATCAGATTAAAAACATTGGGTCTAGCCAGTTAATCAATAATCCGATTCATTGCGTCAACTGGGCTTTGAAGGCGGGCTTATCGCCAATCCGGTCCATCGTAGTTATCCGGTGGGGCAACATTTGGCCACATGGTTGCCGCCTCCCTAGCCGTTGCCTCTACGGTAGTCCAAATTATCGTCCAAATCCTCTAGGCTTGGTTTGCTAATGTTGCAGAGCTTTACCCCATCAAAAGCCCAATAGGCAGGGCCTTGGATTGCGGTCCAATCATAGCCCATTTCATTTACAACAGCCAAGGCAGCAGCCGACAAACTCATTTCTTCCCCGCGAAACAGAACTTTTCTAGCGCCGGTAACAGTGCAAGTGATTTGGTCGTCTTTAACAAATGTAAGCGTGCTGCCCAATGGCACGTTCAAGTTTTTGAATGTACGTACTTCACGTCGGGATCGCATTTCCTCAATATCTTGACGTTCATTAGCATCAATGTCTTGCTCTTCATCTGTGATTATAACTTTGTCGATGGCCACTAACTCTATGATGGCTTTCGCCAAGTCCGGCTCAATTGTGAAAAACTCCCTATTCCGCCTCGCCCGATTTTCACCGAATACAAAATGCAAAGTGCGTTCAACCTTGCGACAATCCGCAACATGGGCGGCAAAATAGCATTCAAATGGGACAGGTATGGAAGTATTATCCAACTGCTTAACCCTATCGCCAATGTCATTTTGCTGCGTTAGGCCAATCTTGACATATCCAGGCATCGCTTCATTTGTAAGTATATAGACAATACCGCCTATCATTCATCTCACCTTTTCAATTCAACTTGATTCTTTGATATTATTGAACAGCAAGTAAGCTGAATGGAATGCTTGTGGCAAGCTCGAATATCCTGCTAAGCACATTGGGCAAAAAGGGGGTGTCTCGCGTGCCAGAACTGAATTTCAAGGGTAAAGAATTTGTCTATAACCATCATTTGACGGTGCCCTTCCGTCCGCTTAAAATTCACCCCGACAAGGGGATTGGCGAACCTACACTGGACGGCAATCTGATAATCCACGGGGATAATCTGCACGGCCTGAAGGCGCTTTTGCCCACGCACGCGGGTAAAGTGGACTGCATCTTTATCGACCCGCCTTATAACACGGGCGAAGAGCAGTGGTGCTATAACGACAACGTTAATTCACCCATGATCAAAGAATGGCTGACTGACAACCCGATTGGCATTGACGACGGACTTCGTCACGACAAGTGGGCATCCATGATGTGGCCAAGGCTAAGGCTACTTCATGAGTTACTTTCTGATGACGGCAGCTTTTGGATGACGATCGATGATAATGAAATACATCACGCACGACAACTTCTAGACGGTGTATTCGGCGATGATAAATTCATAGCATGCTGTGTTTGGCAAAAACGCTATTCACGTGAAAATCGCGAAGCAATTGGTGACGTGCACGATTACGTATTGGTATATTCAAAGTCACCAGGAGTGTTTAAAGCTCTCCGAAATAAGCTGACTCCAACGGAAGGGCAGCTAAAGGTCTACACCAACGCCAACAATGATCCGAAGGGTCGTTGGCGCGGGATTCCGATGACGGCACAGGGTAGTCGCAAAAATCAGATGTATCCAATCAAAACGCCAAAGGGGGCTGTTCATTTGCCACCTGAAGGTCGTTGCTGGAGTATGATTGAATCCGAGTTTAAGTTGCTCGAAAAGAAGAAACGTATTTGGTTTGGCCAAGACGATTTGGGACAACCCAATGTTATCAGGTATATTGATGAAGTTGAGGGATTTGTGCCTTGGACGTGGTGGCCGAGTAACGAAGTTGGGCACACCGACGAAGCCAAGAAGGAAATGCACAGCATCTTTGGAAAAGAAGACGCTTTCCCCACGCCAAAGCCAAAGAGATTGCTCAAGAGAATTATTGAAATTGCTACTCGCAAGGATTCTATAGTCTTAGATTCTTTCGCTGGATCGGCCACGACGGCGCATGCCACTCTTGATGCTAATCTGCGAGATGGGGGGTGCAGAAAATTCATTATGATTGAGGGCGAGGACTACGCGGACAAGCTAACTGCCGAACGCGTGCGACGTGCTATAAATGGTTATGCTTTTAAAGGATCCCAGAAAGACGAGCTGCTCAGGGAACCACTAACATTCACGAAGCTGAAAAACGCGGCTGGCCTTATGGAGCAGGTGCAAAAAATCGAAACGCTGGACGGCCCAAAATACGATAAGATAGCCAAGACGGTAAAGGAGGGTGCGCTTATCGTAACTGGCGAACGGTCGGTTGATAAGAAAACGAAAGGCCTTGGCGGCACATTCACCTATTGCACGCTGGGTAATCCCATAGACATGGATGGGCTGCTAACTGGCGATGAACTGCCAGCCGCAAATGCTCTGGCTGGATTGCTTTTTCACACGGCCACCAATCAGGCCTTCGACCCAAGCCAACTTGTCGCTTCGCCCGATATCGGTGAAGGTGTGCACCGGCTGGGCAGTGCCAACGGGCGACATTTTTGGCTCTTCTACAAGCCCGAACTGGACTGGCTGAAATCGGGCGAGGCGGCTTTGACCTTGTCTAATGCCCGCGCAATCGCAGCAACGGAAACGGGTGATCATTTGGTATTTGCGCCAGCAAAATTTGTATCGCGTGAATTGTTGGAAACGCAAAAACTGCCTGTGGAATATGCGCCGCTTCCGTACGCACTCTACCGTGTTGAAACGGCCTGATAGATGGCGTTTCGCGAGTTAGACTATCAAACCCGCGCTTTGAATGCGCTGGATGCCTATCTGGAGGCTTTGGAGCCTGAAAAGGTAAAGGCGGATAAGGTTGCGGCTGTGATTGCCGACAATCCCGATCTGGGCTTCGAATTGCCCGATTATCCGGCGAAAGCATGGGATACCTTGAAGGCCAATGGAAAGCTACCCGCCAGCCGCGCTGAAGTGCCATATTCCCCGCGCCAAAGCGGTCACGGCCAGCCGGTGCCCAATGCCACGCTAAAAGTGCCCACGGGCGGCGGCAAGACCTATCTGGCTTGTTCGGGCGTATCACGAATATTTGGACGCTACCTGCAGAAGAACACTGGCTTCGTGTTGTGGATTGTGCCGAATGAGGCGATTTACAGCCAGACAGTGCGAACCTTGCGCGACCGCCAGCACCCTTACCGTCAAACGCTAGACCGGGCGGCGGCTGGGAAGGTCAAGATATTGGAAAAGGGCGACCCGCTGCACCGCGCCGATGTGGACGCCAATCTCTGCGTCATGGTGCTTATGCTGCAATCGTCTAACCGGCAAAACCAAAACAGTTTGAAGCTGTTTCAAGACCGGGGCGATGTGCATGGCTTCACGCCAGCGGAAGGGGAACAAGCGGCGCACAAGGATTTGCTGGAGGCAGTGTCTAACCTCTCCCAATATGACTTAGGTGATGGTGGCCCCCAATGGCCGATGGTAAAAGACAGCGTCGGCAATGCCCTGCGAATAATTCAGCCGGTTGTGGTGATGGACGAAGGGCAGAAAGCCACGTCCAATTTGGCTTTCCAGACGCTGTACGGCTTCAATCCAACATTCGTGTTGGAGTTAAGCGCGACCCCCAAAGATGTGAAAGCGCAAAAGGCAACTGAAGCACTGGAGGCGATGCCAGCGCGAACGGCGAATGTGCTAGTCGAAATCAAAGGTAGAGAGCTGGAGCAAGAGGGCATGATAAAAATGCCACTCAATATCCAGCCGATGACTGGCACGGATTGGAAGGACACGCTTCGCGCTTCACTGGACAAGCTGAACGTGCTTGATTCCAGTGCTAAAACCTATCGCGCTGAAGGTGGCAGCTACATTCGTCCAATTCTATTGGTGCAAGCGGAACGCACTGGCGCGGAGCAAAGAGACGCCGGTCTTATTCATGCCGATGACGTAAAAGCGTGGCTGCTAGCGGCTGGACTGAATGAAGCAGAAATTGCGTTGAAAACGTCCGAGGTGAATGATCTGGACAAGCCGGAAAATGAAGATTTGCTCTCGCCAATGTGCCGTGTGCGCGTGATTATCACCAAAGCCGCTTTGCAGGAGGGTTGGGATTGCCCGTTTGCCTATGTCCTGTGTTCCTTGGCCGCTTCGGGCAATGAAAGCGCTATGACTCAACTTGTGGGACGTATCCTGCGCCAGCCGCATGCTTTGCGAACCGATGTTCCCGATCTGGATGAAAGTTATGTCTTTACACACCGCGCTGAGACAGCGGCTGTGGTGACAGCGATCAAGGCGGGGCTAGAGGCAGACGGCCTAGGCGATCTGATTCAGGATGTAAGCGTAGCGGGTGCGGCGGCTGGCTTGGCAACCAAACGCAAGGTGACGCGCCGCGACAAGTTTCGCCAAACCGATATTGCATTGCCACAAGTGTTATGGATTGAGGAAGGACAGAATGCGCGGCCGCTGGACGCTGAGAGCGATCTATTCCCTGCGATTGACTGGCCAGCAAGCGATATGGAGGCCCTTGCTGATAGCTTACCAGAAAATGCTCACGCGGCGGCAAGTCAGATTATCAAGGTGCGATCCAGTGATGATGGCGACTTTGTAACCGATACAAAAAACATTAATGGCGGAGAGGCAGAGTTTGATCCTGCCTACGCGGTGCGAATGCTGATTGATATTGTCCCGAATGCCTATGTCGCGCGTGAATTGGTCGGGCGCGTATTGGCGCGGCTGGGCGAGCGCGGCTTTGATGCCGACAAAATTGGGCGGCTATCAGCTTTCATAATCGACCAAATGCGAAAAGCGTTGAGTAAATGGCGCGAACGCGAAGCGGCAAAGCTGTTTGGTGATCGGCTGGATAGCGGCCAGATCGAGTTTCGTATTCGCGGCGATGGCGGCGATTGGATTGCGCCCGATCATATCTGGACCACGGCGGCGGAAAATGCAGCGCCATTGTTAAGCAAAACGCATGGCGCATTAGAACGTAGCTTGTTTTTGCCGGTCTATGCTGGGGAATTGAATCCTGACGAAACAGGGGTTGCCGTCTATTTGGACGCCGAAACAGTCGTCAAATGGTGGCACCGCAATGGCTCCGAACGCGCCAGCTACTCGTTACGCGGCTGGCGGAAAGGGAATGTCTATCCAGACTTTGTTTTTGCTGCGTTGCGTGATGATAGCGGCGAACGGATTGTGGCACTCGAAAGCAAGGGCGATCAACTGGCGGGCAATCTGGACACGGAATACAAGCGAGAATTGCTAGAAAAACTGACTAGCGCTTATGGTGCCGTAGTAGCGGGAGATGAAAGCAAGCTCGAGCTTGGCGGCAAAGATATTGACTATAAAGCGGCGGTCGTGCTGTTCAGTGAGTGGAAAGCCGAAGTGCCGAAATTGCTTAAAGGGTAACGGTTTTCTGCGACGTTTCGAGCGTGCTCGGAGCTTGCTCTCGCAATAGAGTTGCGTTTTGTGCAGTTGCAGTATCGGGTAACGCAAATTCTTTTTGGTTACCATTATGGGAACAAACTCCATTTTTGGGAAATTATCTAATAAAATCAATGGTAAATGGCGGAGACGGAGGGATTCGAACCCTCGATAGGTTGCCCTATACACGCTTTCCAAGCGTGCGCGATCGACCACTCTGCCACGTCTCCGCAAATGCCGCCTGACCCGTGAATCTGGTCGATTGTCAGACAGCGTTGCTCCCCTAATGCCGGAATCGGGCTTTCGCAAGCGATAGTGTCGGGTTAGGGTGATCGGGCACATAATGTCAGAAATGAAACCCGTCAGGGGTGAGCCTGTCGAACCCCGCCTCCGGACGCGAGGCGTCCTTCGACAAGCTCAGGACTAGCGAGACAAGCCGGGATATCACCATGAACAGATTATGCTCCATCGCATCGCTCGCGGCTCTTGCCCTGGCGGCTCCCCTTTCCGCCCAGGAAGCTGACAAACCGGAATATCCCAGCCCCGGCGAAATTGTCAAACAGGCCACGCCAGAAGAATGGCTGGCGATCGCGCCCAGCGACCTGCTGGTGATGGACCTCGCGCCGGATGCAGCAGGAGAGGCCCGCCGCGTGATCATCCAGCTGATGCCCGAACCCTTTTCGCAGGGCTGGATCCGCAATATCCGCAAGCTGGCCGCCGCGCACTGGTGGGATGGCACCTCGATCAACCGGGTGCAGGACAATTATGTCGTGCAATGGGGCGATGCGAGCGAGAAGAAGGCGTTGCCGGAGGGTCTGGAGACGGTGCCGGAGAGCGAATATGTGACGCCCATCGCCGACGATATGGTGATCAATGGCATGGCAACCCATATCATAAGCCAGGCATCCAATGACAAATATTTCCCGTCCAACGGGAAAGATCCCTACACCAATGAAACCAGCTTCATGACGGGCTGGCCATTCGGGTTTGCCGACAATGGCGTTTCGCCCGTCCACTGCTACGCCGCGGTCGGCGTCGGCCGCAATCTTTCCCCGGACACCGGCAGCGGCGCCGAGCTTTATACCGTGATCGGCCATGCGCCGCGCCATCTCGACCGCAATATTGCCGTGGTCGGGCGGGTCATCGAGGGGATCGAGCATCTCTCCAGCCTGCCGCGCGGCAAGGGGGATTTGGGATTTTATGAGGATGAAGGCAAGCGCGTGCCGATCAGCTCGATCCGGCTGGCCAGCGCATTGCCGACAGCCGACCAGCCACGCTTCGAATACTTGAACACCGACGGCGACACCTTCGCCAAATATGCCGACGCCCGCGCCAACCGCCGCGATCCGTTCTTCAACCTCCCCGCCGGCGGCGCCGACATCTGCAATATTCCGGTGCCGGTGCGCAGGGTGAAGGCGGAGTGAGTCAAGCCGTGCACCTGCGCAGGCAGGTGCCCATCTCCAGCCCTTGCGTCTGACCGCGCGTTCCCGAGATGGATCCCCGCCTTCGCGGGGACACAGTCTGGCAATTCCCCCTTTCCTACACCCACCCAATTCGGTTACTCTCACTCCATGCTCCGTCCCCGGTCCTTTCTATTCCACCCGCAGTTTCTAACCATTTTCCGGCCAAATCCTTTTCCGCAATAGGGGGTGTGACCCTGTGTGACCCAGGGCAAGGACGGTATATGCTGAGATGACTTTGTTCCCCGGCGAAGGCCGGGGCCCAGAACAGTCCTGGACTTGCGTTGCAAACCCACCGTCAGGACTCGCCTCGACCCCGCCCTGCGGCGGGGCACGGAAATCGCCTTTCCTACATCCCGCAAATTGGGTAAGCAGGACTTATGAAAAGCAGGACCGCCTTGCCCCTCATTCCAGCCCTTTTGCATCCTTTTTGGCGCAGCGGGCGTTCTTTTTCTTAACCTTGTAAACTTTGTAAAGTTCGTCCCGGGACATATCGCATGCCAAACCGCTTTCTATTAGCACCCATCGCTTTTTTCGCCATTGCCGCCGCCTTTTTGTCACCGGCACTGGCGCAGGAAGAACCGCCCAGCGCCACGCCCGCGGAAATCCTCGCCGCCGCGCCCGCCGAGCACTGGCTGCCCATCCCGGTCAGCGACCTGCTGGTTCTGACCCTGCCCGATGCCGCCGACGGCACCAAGCGGCAGGCGGTGATCCAGCTGCTGCCGGCGGAACTGTCGGGCGGCCATGTCCGCAACGTCGGCAAGCTTGCCGGAAGCCACTGGTGGGACGGCACCAAGATCTACCGCGTGGCAAAGGATTTCGTCACCCAGTTCGGCGGCAATCCCGATTCCAAGTCCCCGCCCAAGACGCTCGAGACCGTGCCGGAAAGCGAATATTATAACGCCGCGCTGGGCACCCGGCGCGACGCCGACATGGCAGCGCTCGATGCAGCGGTCGCCTACAGTAACCAGTATCAGGGCACGGAAATCCGGCCGCTGATGAAGATGATCTATGAAAATACCGGTGCGCAGAAGGTCGGCTTCGGCGGCGGCTGGCCGATCGGCAGCCAGACCATCGACGGCGAGGCGAAATATTACCCGCTGACCTGCCGCGGCGCGCTGTCGCCGGCCCATTATGATCCGCCGGACACCGGCAGCGGCACCGAGATGTCGGTGATCACCGGCGAGGCGGCGCGCAACCTCGACACCACCTTCGGCATGGTCGGGCGGGTGATCGACGGACTCGAGCATCTGCAGGATCTGCCGCTCGGCACCGACCCCGGCGGCTTCTATGCCGACAAGGCAGAGCATGTCCCGATCCGCTCGATCCGGCCCGCCCTCGAGCTGCCGCTGGCCGACCAGCCGCGTTACGAATATCTCGCCAGCTACAGCCCGGCGATCCTGCAATATATCGAAGCCCATGGCGGCTATGGCAATATTTGTACCGTCCCGGTGCCGATACGAAAAGTTTCAAAATAGGGTAATATTATTACAGAGCATCTCGCGCGACCCGTCATTTGCTGGTAACGCGATGCCACTAGATAGAGCAGAACAGGAGCCTCCCCATGCGCGTCGGAACCCCACGGGAAATCAAGAATCACGAATATCGGGTCGGCCTGACCCCCGAGTCGGTCCGCGAACTGGTCGCCCATGGTCATTCGGTACTGGTTGAAACCGGCGCCGGGCTCGGCATCGGCGCCGAGGACGCGGAATATGTCGCCGCCGGCGCGCAAATAGCCAAAACCGCGGCGGAGATTTTCGAACAGTGCGACATGGTCGTCAAGGTCAAGGAACCGCAGCCGGTCGAGCGGGCGATGCTGCGCGAGGGCCAGATTCTGTTCACCTATCTCCACCTGGCTCCCGATCCGGAGCAGACCACCGATCTGGTCCGGTCGAAGGCGATCTGCATCGCCTATGAAACGGTCACCGGCACCGGCGGCCTGCCGCTGCTCAAGCCGATGAGCCAGGTTGCCGGCCGCATGTCGATCCAGGCCGGTGCGACCGCGCTGGAAAAGGCTCATGGCGGCCGGGGCATCCTGCTCGGCGGCGTGCCCGGCGTTGCACCGGGCAAGGTGACGATCATCGGCGGCGGCGTGGTCGGCTTCAACGCCGCGCAAATGGCCTCCGGCCTCGGCGCCGACGTGACCATCCTCGACCGCAATCCCGAAGTGCTGGAATCGGTCGGCACCTTTTTCGAGACGCGCGCCAAGACCCGTTTCTCGAACAAGGCCAATCTCGCCGAATGCGTGGCCGAGGCCGATCTGGTAATCGGCGCGGTGCTGATCCCCGGCGCCGAAGCGCCCAAGCTGGTCACCCGCGACATGCTGGCGACGATGCGTCCGGGCTCTGTGCTCTGCGACGTCGCCATCGACCAGGGCGGCTGTTTCGAAACCTCGAAAGCGACCACCCACGAAGACCCCACCTATGTCGTCGATGATATCGTGCATTATTGCGTCGCCAACATGCCGGGTGCGGTCTCGCGCACCTCGACCTACGCGCTCAACAATGTCACCCTGCCCCATACTCTGGCAATCGCCGACAAGGGCTGGGAGGCGGCGCTGCGCGACGACCGGCATCTCGCCGAGGGGCTGAATGTCTGGAACGGCCATGTCACCTACAAGGCGGTCGCCGAGGATCTCGGCTATGAATATATGTCGGCGGCCGAGATACTGGGGTAGAGGGCGGATGATTGTGGCATTGATCGGTTGGTGGTGAGCTTGTCGAACCACGCTTCCCGTCGACAGGCGTCCTTCGACAGGCTCAGGACTAACGGCAAAAGCAAGGGAATATGAAATGGCAGCAGCAGACCAGAAACCGCTCGGCTCCGGCTTCCACGCCAAGAGCGAGCCGCACGAGGTCCTCGCCGGCATCGACCTGACCGGCAAGACAGCGATCATCACCGGCGGCTATTCGGGTATCGGTCTCGAGACCACAAGGGCGCTTGCCAACGCAGGCGCCACGGTAATCGTCCCGGTGCGCGACCCGGCGAAGGCGGAGGAGAATCTGTCGACCATCGAGGGCGATGTCTCTTCGGCACAAATGGATCTCGCCGATCTCGACTCGGTGCGCGCCTTTGCTTCCTCGGTCTATGACAGCATCGATGCGCTGGACCTGCTGATCAACAACGCCGGCATCATGGCCTGCCCGCTGGAACGGGTGGGTCCGGGCTGGGAAAGCCAGTTCGGGGTCAACCACATGGGCCATTTCGCGCTGACCCGCGCGCTGCTGCCGCTGCTCGAAAAGGCCGATGCACCGCGCGTGGTGGCGCTGTCCTCGGTGGCCCACAAGCGGAACGGCATCCTGTGGAACGATATCCAGTTCGAGACCAGCGACTATCAGAAATGGGTCGCCTATGCCCAGGCGAAGAGCGCCAACGCCCTGTTCGCCAATGCGCTCAGCCGCCGGATGCAGCCCTTCGGCGGGCGCGCATTCTCGGTCCATCCGGGCGGGATCTTCACGCCGCTGCAGCGCCATTTGCCGCAGGAGGAACAGATCGAGCTGGGCTGGATCAACCCGGACGGCTCCATCCCCGCGGCGGTCGCCGATATCTTCAAGACACCGGCGCAGGGCTGCACCACCACACTATGGGCCGCCACCTCGCCGCTGCTGGATGACATGCCCGGTGTCTATTGCGAGGATTGCGATGTCGCGCAGCTGGCCGGAGCCGATTCGCTGCCGTTCCAGCATTGCGCCCCGCATATTGCCGATGATGCCGATGCCGAAAGGCTCTGGGAGATCAGCGAGACTCTGCTCGCCGCAGCCTGATGGGGACGGATCAGCAAATGGACCAGGAATATGCCGGCCTGCTGCAGCGCGATGCCGCCGGCTTCCTGCTGCAATGCGACGATGGCGACCGCTACCGGCTGGAATTGCTGCGGACGCCGATTGACGAAGTGGAAAAACGCGTGGTGGTGACCGGCCGGGTCCGGGACGACAGCGTCCTGGAAGCCGATGGGGTGCGGCCGGCGTGAAGCTGGACCGCGCCACTGCCGGTGATGTCGAACCGCTGCGCGTGCTGATCGAAAGCGCCTATCGCGGCGACAGCGCCCGGCGCGGCTGGACCCACGAGGCCGACCTGCTCGACGGTCAGCGGACCGATGCGAAGGCATTGCGCGAGATCATCGCGGCCGGTGATCAGGTGATCCTGCTGGCGAGACAGCAGCACGCCATCCGCGGCTGCGTTCAGCTCTCCTGGCTCGGCGACGGGCTGGCCTATCTCGGCTTGCTGACCGTCGATCCGTCGCGTCAGGCGGCCGGGCTGGGCAAGGAACTGCTCGGCCGGTCGGAAGACTTTGTCCGCGAACACTGGCAGGCAACGGCCATCGAGATGACCGTGATCCGGCAGCGCAGCGACCTGATCGCTTTTTACGAGCGGCGCGGCTATGTGCGGACCGGCGAGCACCGGCCCTTTCCGCACGGCGATCCGCGCTTCGGGCGGCCGAAAACGCTCGAACTGGAATTCGCGGTGCTGCGGAAGATAATCTAGCCGGCGCGGCCTTCCAGCGCCTTCTGCCGGCGGCGCTGCACCGAGCTGCCGAGGCCGAGCGCCTCGCGATATTTGGCGACGGTCCGGCGGGCAATGCCGAAGCCCTGGGCCTGCAGCAGCGTCACCAGCTTGTCGTCGGACAGGATCTTCTTGGGGTCCTCACTGTCGATCAGCGACTTGATATGGCTCTTTACCGCCTCCGCCGACGCTGCCTCGCCCCCGGTCGATGACTGGATGCCGCTGGTGAAGAAATATTTGAGCTCGAACGTCCCGCGCGAGCAGGACAGATATTTGTTGGACGTCACCCGGCTCACCGTCGACTCGTGCATCTCGATCTTCTCGGCCACGTTCTTCAGCGTCAGCGGCCGGAGATGCGCCACACCCTGGCGGAAGAACGCCTCCTGCTGCTTGACGATCTCGGTCGCGACCTTGACGATCGTGCGCTGCCGCTGGTCGAGCGCCTTGACCAGCCAGTTGGCGTCGGCGAGGCATTCGTTCAGCCATTCCTTCGACTGCTTGTCCTGCGCGCCGTCCTTCAGCTCGCTGTAGTAGCTGCGGTTGACCAGCACGCGCGGCAGCGTGGCGCTGTTCACCTCGATGATCCACTTGCCCGACCGCTCCGCCACGAATACATCGGGCACCACCGACTGCACCGCCCCGCCACCGATCTTGCAGCCCGGCTTCGGGTCGTAGTTGCGCAGCTCCGCAATCATATCCATCAGATCTTCATCGTCGACCCCGCAGATCCGCTTCAGTTGCGGCAGCGCGCCCCTGGCCAGCAGGTCGAGATTGTCGATCAGCCGCGCCATTGCGGGATCGTAGCGATCCGCGTCCTTGGCCTGCAGCGCCAGGCATTCCGCCAGATTGCGGGCGCCCACCCCGACCGGATCGAGCGTCTGGACCACACCCAAGATACGGTCCACATCGGCCAGGCCCACGTTCAGACGCTGCGCCAGTTCGAGCAATTCCGCCTGCAGATAGCCGCATTCGTCGATCTGGTCGATGATATGCTGGGCGACGAACAGATCGGCACCCGAAAGCACCGCTCCGGCCTGATCCATCAGATATTCGGTCAGCGTGATCTCGGCGACCAGCATATTCTCGAAATCCGGCGCCTCTCCCGCTGCTCCGGCACCGGAGCCGCTGCCATTGAGACCGAGCTGGCCGTCCAGCGCGCCATCGCTTTCGGAAAGGCCGCCATTGGCGAAACTGTCCGTATCGCCCTGCATGTCGAGGGTCGATTCGGATTCTGCCGGTCCGGAGGTCAGGATCTCGTCGCTGCCCTGCGCCGCGGCTTCGCTTGGTCCTGCATCGGTCTCGGGCAGGTCGCCGCTCTCCACGGACAGCTCGCCGGTATCGAGGAGCGGATTCTTCTCTATCTCGTCGGAGATAAAGCTTTCGAGTTCGAGATTGGACAAGGTCAGCAGCTTGATCGCCTGCTGCAGCTGCGGCGTCATCACCAGCGACTGGCTTTGTCGCAAATCGAGACGAGGCGCGAGAGCCATGGCTATAGCGCGAATCCTTCGCCGAGATAGAGGCGCCGGACGTTGGCGTCGGCCACCAGGTCTTCGGGGCTGCCGGCAAACAGGACCTGACCGTCATAGATGATGCAGGCCCGATCGACGATATCGAGCGTTTCGCGGACATTGTGGTCCGTGATCAGCACGCCGATGCCTCGCTCGCGCAGCTGGCAGACCAGATCGCGAATGTCGGCGATCGACAGCGGATCAATGCCGGCAAAGGGTTCGTCCAGCAGCACGATCGACGGGCTGGCGGCCAGCGCGCGGGCAATTTCGCAGCGGCGCCGCTCGCCACCCGACAGCGCCATGGCGGGCGAGCTCCGCAACCGGGTCAGCCCGAATTCGTCGAGCAGGCGGTCCAGCGTTTCCTGTCGTGCGCGCGCATCCGGCTCGACCATCTCGAGCACCGCCATGATATTCTGTTCGACGGTCATCCCTCTGAAAATCGACGTTTCCTGGGGCAGATAGCCGATACCGAGGATGGCGCGGCGGTACATCGGCAGCGAGGTTATATCCTCGCCATCGAGCATGATCCGGCCGGCATCGGGTCGCACCAACCCCATGACCGAATAGAAACAGGTCGTTTTGCCGGCACCGTTCGGACCCAGCAGGCCGACCACCTCGCCGCGCCCCACCGACAGCGAGACGTCGGACAGTACCGAGCGCTTGTCATAGCTTTTCGCGATGGAGACGACCGCGAGCCCGTGCTCCATGGCATCGCTGGCCATCGCGGCACCGGGGTCGGCCATCTGCGGCACTTCAGTCACGGGGGAATCGTTCATCATTCGTCCTCATTCGCATGGGCTGACTTGTCCATCGGCTGCCAGCATGCCCGATCCGGAACCGAATTGGCAAGCTTTGTGCATGACCACTCGATGAATCGACAAATATCACTGTAAATCAATGATTATCTGGATGGAAATTGCATGTTCGTTCTGGTCGCGGCTTCAGTTTTTCTGCTGCGGCACCGTGAATGTGCCGGAAACCCGTCCGCCGGAATCGGATGTGCCGACCGAAGAACCGCCGGCCGACCGACCGTCTATCGTCGACCGACCGGATGCCAGATCGATAACGACCCGGCCGCCGGAGAGACGATTGGCACCCTGCGTCAGCGTTACATTGCCAATCAGCGTGATCAGCCGCCTGTTCAGATCATAGATCGCGACATTGCCGGTAGCGGTGTCGCCCGCCTTGCGAATGGTAACGCCGCCCGATGCATCGATCCGGTCAATCTCGATGCCCCCGCTGTTGCGATAGGCTACGGTCATCCTTGCCGAATTGAGTACCATTCCGGCCTGATCCACCCGCACAGCGCCCGACAGCACCACCCGGTCCGCCCGATCCTGGACCTCGATCCGTCCGGCGTTGAAGTTTACCGGCGCGTTGCTGTCATGGCTGCCAAAGACCTGAGCGGGTGCCGGGCCGGAAAACAGCAAGGCCGATGCGGCAACAACAGCCGTACCGCCGGCCAGCACAAGAGATAGATTCAGTTTCATCTAAGGTCTTCTTAATCCATTTTGTTCGATCCGCAAACGCGCATTGCCATTGAGGCTTACCGTCCGCTCCGCCAGATCTGCCTCCAGCCGGTCGGCGCGAAATGTTCCGATGTTGGTTCGCCCTTCCACGGCGCCGCCGCTCTGCAGGCGCCGCTCCTTGAGATCGATCGTCACATTGGTGGTGGACAGGCGATATCCGCTGGCAGCCTCGACCTGAACGGGTCCCGGCACATTGACATTTTCCTTGTCCATATCGTAGCGGCCCGCTCTTGCGCGGATCTGGGCTGGCCCGTCCTGAAGCAATATCCGTGCAGACAGATCTTTCAGCTCGACGACTGCCTCGCTCGAACTTTTCTGCACCGCAGAACCGGCTTTGAGCGAAAAGGGACGCCCTTCGCTGTCCTCGCCGCGATAGAGCGCTTCGGTCACGCGCATGCGTTCCTTGGCAACATCAACGCTGTTCTTGTCCAGAACAAAACTGAGCTCGCCGCTCATCGTGAACGGAGCCAGCGCGAGCATCGACCCCAGCACGCCGACGCCGACCGGAAGTATGATCCGCAGCCATTTGACGTTGCGATCATGCGTCCCGTTTGGCGCGGCAAATTCCTGGCGCTTGGAGCGGACAAGTCTGGCAGCGGTTGACATGGCTAGCCGGCCAGCCCCGGTTGCAGGCGACCGGCGTCGAACAGGGGTTCCGTCGCCTCAGGCATGCGCAAAAATATCGGTTTCCGGCCAGCCGGCCAGATCCAGCCGCGCCCGGTCCGGCAAGAAGTCGAAACAGGCCTGGGCGAGCGCCATTCTGCCTTCCCGCTCCAGCCGGAGCTCCAGCTCGTCCTTCAGCCGGTGGAGATAACGGACATCCGAGGCGGCATATTCCCGCTGCGCTTCGCTCAGCTCAGGCCCGCCCCAGTCGCTCGACTGCTGCTGCTTCGAAATATCCTGACCGAGAAGCTCGCGCACCAGCTCCTTGAGGCCATGGCGGTCCGTATAGGTGCGGATTAGCCGCGATGCGATCTTCGTGCAGAAAACGGGTTCCGCCATCACGCCGAGATAATGTTCGATGGCAGCGAGGTCAAACCGGGCAAAATGGTAAAGCTTGAGTCGACCCCTGTCGGCGAGAATCGCGCGGAGGTTGGGGGCCTTGTAGTCGCTGTCCGGGCCAAATCGTACCAGATGCTCGTCACCCCGGCCGTCCGATATCTGAAGCAGGCACAAACGGTCGCGGGGCGTCTGCAATCCCATCGTTTCGGTATCCACGGCAAGCGAGCCCTCGCCGAGCACGTCTGGTGGAATATCTTCTTCGTGAAAAAAAACCGTCATCTATATTTGCCTGCCTGTCATATCTTTGGCCCAACGTCGTTCTGCCAAGATCGGATCGCCGCGAGTCCGGCTTGTCTTCCAATCATCGCACCCGGGTCCATCGCAGCCTCAGAAAATGAACAGTCCCGGGGATTGGCTATGCCATGTGCCGCAGGCCGGTTCAAACAGCAAGTTTAGTTTGACCACCTTTTCCGGCGCGACCGCATCGGCATGTGCGGAAACGGCCAATATCGTATCAGAATCGCCGGTGTTGGTCGGCAAGCGGCGTTGATCTTAACCATCCCCTGTCATCGCAATACCGAATTCGTTCGCTTATTCGTCAATTTTTCGATATAGTTGGACCGCACGACAATGGGATTCGTGCGAAACAATGTCGCGGAAATCGTCCGTTGCGACATTGATATTTCTGGGCAGGGCGAATTGAAAGCGACGAATTAAGAATGGGTTTTGATAGAAACCGGCGAGGCAGAGGCCGGGATAAGCGCGACGGCTTCGGTGACGAAAACTTCGATGGATATCAAGGTGATAACGGTCCGCCCGTAGAAAGATACACGCGGCCTGACAGTGATTCCGGCGCGCCCCGACGTGGTGGCGGCATGCCGGACCAGGTCGTCGGCGAAAGCACCGGGACCGTAAAATTCTTCAATGCGCAGAAAGGCTTCGGCTTCATCGTGCAAGATGGCGGCGGAGAGGATGTTTTCGTCCATATCAGCCAAGTCGAGCGCGCCGGGCTGAAGGGCCTTGCCGAAGGGCAGACCTTGCGCTTTTCACTGGTGGATCGGGGCGGAAAGGTTTCGGCTTCCGATATTCAGATCGAAGGCGAACTGATCGAGGTTCAGGACGCTGGCGGCCGGCCGCGCGAAGATCGGGGCGGCGGTGCTCCGCGGCGCGAATTGACCGGCGAGAAGGCCACTGGCACCGTGAAATTCTTCAACGGCAGCAAGGGCTTCGGCTTCATTCAGCGCGATGACGGACAACCCGATGCGTTTGTCCATATTTCAGCCGTTGAACGCGCCGGGATGCGCGGTCTGGAAGAAGGCGACAAGCTCGAGTTCGAGCTGGAAGTGGATCAGCGCGGGAAGACCGCTGCCGTCAATCTGGTCGCAAAATAGTACCCAATTGAATCAAAATGAAAAAAATGGCGGGCATTGTCCCGCCATTTTTTTGACTGTCTGATCAAACAAGCCCGCAACGCGGATACAAAAAAGCCCGCCTGTTACCAGGCGGGCTTTTGTCTTCGTATAGTCGTCGGTCAGAAGCGGATCGACGCCGATGCCGACACGCCGCGGGCCTCTGCGTCGAAACGCTTGATGGTGGTAAATCCACTGAGTCCGAACGATATGTTGCCGGTATTGACGCGAACGCCCGCAGAAGCCTCGAACCAGTCATCATCCTGACCGGCCAGAGCAAATGGGGCCAGCAAGCCAACACCATTGGTGAAGTTCGCCGCGACATTGGTCTGCGCATCTTCAAACTCGTGGACATAATATCCCGAACCGAAGAACTGCACGTTGCCGCCTCCGCCGCCTTCAAACTCGACGCCGGCACGGCCTTGCAGGCTGTCATAGTCGGGCCGCGACGTGGTAAGCGCCATCGGTCCACCGGTCTCGATCACATTGCTGAAATCAATCTTCGTCGCCCGCATGCCTGCCGTTGGTGCAAAGGTGAAGCCGCCAGAGCCCAACTTGTAGGACAGATCGACCGACGATGTGAACAGCAGGTTATCGTCCTGGCTGTTGAGCGTGTAGGTCTGCGGACCCAGTGCCAGGCTGCGCTGCGTGGTCGCTTCGTAGACGCCTGCGGTCACCTGGGCATCCAGCGCAAGCGGCCCGATCATGGTACGTCCATAGAGCGAACCCGTAATCGTCTTGCCGCTGGAGGTGTTGCCCAGGGCAGCCGTCGCGTCCAGATCGGTATAGTGGAAGCCCAGTCCGAGCATGCTGGTATCCGACAGGAAATGCTCGATGCCGGCGGCAATGAAGAAACCGTCAAACTCGTCATTGCCCTGTGGCTGACCAGCCAGTGGCATCGAACGGCCCTCACCGTCCAGATATCCGCCGGCCAGATAAACGGCGATATCCTCGTTGACGCCGTTGGATATGGTTTCGACATCCTGCGCGGCGCTGGCGGCTGCAAAGTCCGTCATCACCGCTGCATTGCCGCCAACCCCGCCGTTCAGAGCCATGGCTGCGGTTTGCATCGGCCGTCCGATCGTAGCAATCGTGCCGCCGCTGGAGTCCCGATCGGACAATGCAATGCGGGAATCATAGAAGTTGGCGATATTGGTCGCCGCCGACTTGCCGATCGAACGGACCGTGGCTTCGGTCGTTGGTGCTCAGCTGTTCAAGGTCGACTGTATCGTTGCCGCATCGGTGAAATCGAGGAATGAGAACAACTCCGATACGTCGCCATTGCCGCGATTGCGGTCCAGCAGTGCGGCATAGCTGACCTGCACGGCATTGGTGCTGTCGATCACATTCTGATAGCTTTGCGCCCGAATCTGCAGGTCCACGGCATTGCTGCTGTAGATCAGGCTGGACAGCAGGATCGCCGACAGGTTCGACACGCCGTCAAACTGGTCGGTTATGCCGCCATCAGCGGTCAGAATGCGATAGGTGTTCGGCGTTGCCGTCTGAGTGATTCCAACGTTGCCGATAGCGACATTGCCACCAAGATTCGCCTCGCCCGTCACCGCGATCTGATCGGAACTGTTGGCAGCACCAAGATCCATGAACAAGGTCGTGCCCGATGACAGGATCAGATTGCCGTCAACCGTCAAAGTTCCGATCGTACCCATTGTTCCGGGGGCGATTCCGCCTGCGACACTGGTGACCATCGGTGCTGATATGGTACCAGAACCGGTCAGAAGGCCCATGATCAGGGAATAGTCGTCCGCGCTGGTAAGGCTACCATCAACCGATATCCGTCCACCCGTCTGCGTGACATCGATCAGCGACGTCAAGCTGCCATTGGCAGCGATATTCAAACCAGCCAATCCACCAACACTGAGGCGATCTATGGTTCTGTCGCTGCTCAAGGTCGTGGTACCGGTCTCGCTGAGCGTCACATCATAATAGCGCGCATTGACCTGTTCCGCCGGGTCGGCGCTGATGGTCGGATCGATATTGTCCGGGATAAAATCCGTGGCGCCGGGCAATCCGTTGCTCAGCGTCGGTGCAGGCTGCGGATCACCAGGAGCTTGTGATTCTTCTTCGGCAGTTTCGACACCATTATGCGGTGCCTGGATAGCAAAATCCACACCATTGCCTTGCGCCTGGTGCTCCGCACCCGAGATCATGCCCGCGCGGGTTCCCGGAGCGGTTGCGGAGGCGGCCTGGACAGACGCCGTGCCAACGGCGGCCGGGGCATTCACACCCGCAGATCCGGCGTCTTCACCCAATTCGATCATCCCGATGCCCGAAGTCAGGTTGCCACCACCCGCGGCTGTAGGAGTCGGAGTCGGGGCTGGCGCCGGGCGCGATGGTGGCGCATCTTCTCCGGTGGCGAAATCAAAGCAGGCATCGCCGGGATCTGCACCCTCCAGATCGAAGCAGACCTGACCAAATTCCGGACTGTCGCCAAAGCGACCCGCCGACTGGGTGTCGGGGAAGCCGTTGACCACATTTCCATCGGCGTCAATGATGCGGTAGGCGGGGTCCAGGTCGGTCTGCCAGTGCGTTGCATCTTCCCACGCGCCGTCGCCCGCTGTCGCGCTGACATAACGGTACGGGTTGTTCGCGGCGATATAATCGGCAAACAGAAACAGCGGCTGATAAAAGCCTTCCGTGCCGTAGTAGCTGAATACTTGTTCGAAGAAGAAGCGGGACCCCCCCCTGACAGGACACCGATCTGCAAATCTTCGCTCGAAAGGCTGTTGTTTGCAGCGTCCGGGATCAGTGGGCCACCCGAATCGCCGCCAGCGTTCGTGCCTTCCACTTCGCGGGGGTCGTCCTTGTACAAGTTGAAGTCAAATGGATTGGTCTTGTTCGGATCATCAAAATCGAGGCGATAAAGAATCTGGGGCAAACCGCCTGCATCATCCTCGAACAGCCATGAATCCGGGGAATCAAAAGACGACAACGATCCGAGCATGTTTTCGGCGGCGCGCCGACGGAAATCGATACCAACATTCGAGCCGGCGGTTCCGCTGCCGGTGCGTCCGTAGCCGGTAATCTTGACGTGATAGCCCGTGCCATCTTCGTCGCTGATCGAATCGGGCGTGGGAAGAGGCGAGAACAGCAGCGCCCAGGTCGGGATATTGCCAGCGGGAGTGGCCAGGCTTGCCAGGGCTATATCGCCCTCAAGAAACCCTTAGCTGGCCGCCTGCTCGCTGGATTGAACGTTCCAGTATATCTGGTTGACCAAGAACGTGTTGATCGACCGTTCAAATGTGCCGTTGGTGATCCCCAATTCATCGCGAATGAAATTAAGGAGCTGGTTGGCATCAAAATCAAATGACCATGCGGTATTGACTAACGTGCCATAGTCGCGTTCGGGACGATCATTGACGCAGTGCGCGGATTGATCAGGGTACCGGAGCAGACAAAACCGTCCCCGCGAGCGATCATGCCCACGCCGTTCACACCACCCTCTTCGTCCAGAATAT
This sequence comes from Parasphingorhabdus sp., assembly GCF_036964565.1. GTDB lineage: Bacteria > Pseudomonadota > Alphaproteobacteria > Sphingomonadales > Sphingomonadaceae > Parasphingorhabdus. Next base: position 180,257 of record NZ_JBALTN010000006.1, read on the forward strand.
CCACAGGTGTATAGTTGTCGTTCGGCACAATGGCCTGGTCTAGTACCGCAAGAGCGAGCGTGGCGATTGCACCCGCTGCTGCAGGCCGCAGAAGTACAGTGCGCTTGGAACGTCCGAAATTTTTTCATGGAAGTAATCACCCCATAGTAACTAACCAGAATTGCTCCCGTGGCATTATTCTGCTTGAGTTCGCCCAGTGAATCAAAGCTAAAACTACTATAGAGACTCGGCGCTCTAAAAAGAGCTTGTTTCTGCGAAAAATCAGGACAGAAGGCAAAGTTTTGGTTACATATGTGGCGAATCCGCAACATGATTTGGCAGATTCTTGAGAATCGCCCATAAAATTACCCGCCACCAGTCGACATTGAAAATCCGGTGGCGGGATATCGACTCCGCCCTGTGAATACTTGGCAGACCAGGAAAACTACGTTTTTCCTTTGCTTAGTCCTTCTGTGCAATCTCCAGCAGAAACCAGGCGCGTTCTTCTGCCTGGTCGGTCCAGTCGTCGATCAGGCCATCGGTGGCATTGTCACCGGCTTCTCCGGCCAGTTCCTTGGCTTCCCTGAGCTTGTCGACGAGCTTGATATTGTCGGCGCGCAGCTCCTCTAGCATAGCCGGAGCCGCGACCTTGGCATCGTCATTGTCGGCAATCGTCTGCCGCTTCGCGATATCGCCAATCGAGGTCAGCGTGCGGTGACCGTTCTTGCGTACGCGCTCGGCAATAAGGTCGGTGGTCGCGAGAATTTGCGCCGCATGCTCGTCAAACATGAGATGATAGTCCCGGAAATGGGGACCGGAAACGTGCCAGTGAAAATTCTTGGTCTTGAGGTAAAGCGCAAAGCTGTCTGCCAATATTCCGTTCAGCGCTTCGGCCACCGCCTTCTTTGCATTGTCGCCCGTGGTCATGATATTCTCCTTGCAGGGTTTTGCTATGCCGCGGGAATACAGGTTTATGCGATCCTGATCCAACGGGAATATCTGCTATCACAGATTGAGAATATCGATGGTCTCGCAGGCCGACGCGCGATCAGAAAATTCCCCATGCGCCCAGCGCCAGAATAGCGCCGACCAGAACAAACCCGACACCGCCTGCGAAGCGGATCGCGGCCATCGGCACAAACTCGGCCAGTTGCTGGCGGAACAGGATTGCCGGCACGCATGCCATCATGACCCCGATCCAGCCGCCGGCCGCAGCGAAGGCCCACATGTCGGTCCGCGCGGCAGTGGCGGCCAGAACAAACTGCCCCTTGTCGCCGAACTGCAAGATGAAAAGACCGAGAAAGGACGTCCCGAACGGCCCGATTCGCCAATTTTCCAGCAAGTCGACCGGACGCCGCCACGCCACCATGCCGAAGCCGGCCAGAACCAGAGACAGGGCATAGAAAAGCTGCAGCGCATCTTCGCTGATCCACTTATGGATTGCAGCGCCGGCGATCGCGGAAATCAGGCAGTTGCAGAGTGTCGCGAGCCCTAGCCCCCAGACGACCGGAGACATTCGACCATATCTCAGGGCCAGCGCGGCGCACAGGATCTGCGGGCGGTCGCCGAATTCCGCGAGCGCCAGAGCAAAAAGGGACGTTAGGAACGCATCCACGCGGTCAGGGCTGTCCGCCAAGGCGCAGCGCGACATTGGCCATCAGCGCTTCGGTCATCGCCGGATTGATCTCGGCGCAATCAAGGGTCGCGCGCATCGCTTCCAAATAGGTTCGCGCGATCGTCCTGCCGCCACCATTGTGCATGGCGGGATGCAGCGCACTTTCAAGGGCACAGCTGAGATCGCGCAGCGCTAACAGGCCATGTTGCATGGCCTTTTGCCGAATATGGTCGAGATGGATCAGAAATTGCAGCGGGTGCCGGGTCGCGAGCTCAGGCGACAGATTGTCGAGCAAATTAAGCATTTCCGCCTGGACAAAGGGATTCTGATCATGATTCATGGCAATGGCCTCCCGCTTCCCCGTGACCATGGACAAACATGGTTAAAAAGCCGTAAATCAGATCGGCAGCCTTGGCGGTGAGGCGCTGCAGGCTTTTTCTTGACATGGCGCGGCAATTTCACCATTAGCGCGCGGAACGAATGCGGCGCCGAATTGCGTCGCTGTTTTTATTTCAGCTTCTGCCTTAAGGAATGCACCATGGCGAAACCAGCCAATGTAAAGATCAGACTCGTCAGCACGGCGGACACAGGCTTCTTCTATGTGACCCGCAAAAACCCTCGGAATCTCACCGAGAAAATGGTGCAGCGCAAATATGATCCGGTTGTCCGGAAGCATGTCGAGTTCAAGGAAGCCAAGATCAAGTAAGCCCTGTCGGGTCAGCTTTAGCGGTGCAGCACCTGCTGCACCGACTCGATGAACTTCGCGACCGATATCGGCTTTGAAACATAGGCCTCCGCTCCGGCACTCAATATCCGGTCTTCGTCACCCTTGCCCGCATAGGCAGTGACGGCCATGATCGGGATGATCTTGAGCTGGCCGTCCTTCTTGATCTGCTCGATCAGCTCCAGCCCGCTGACATGGGGCAGCTGGATATCCATCACGATCAGATTGGGCACGAAACTGCGCGCCTTGTCGAGCACTTCCCGGCCGTCACTGACTGGCTCCACGACAAAGCCGTGGGCCCGCAGCAGATCGCAGAACAGCTTGAGGTTCAGTTCATTGTCCTCAACCACCAACACTCTTTTTGCCACGACCGGATTTGCCCTTTCAAACTTGCCGCCGAACCATTAGGCGAAAGCGGCAATGGAAACAAATCCCAATCTTCCGCCCGACAGCGAAATCATCGCCCTGCAGGCGCTCGGCTGGGTGCTGCAGGATCAGGACCGGGCGGAGCGCCTGCTCGCCCTGACCGGACTCGATCCGCGCGAGCTTAGGTCCGGCCTTGAGGATCCGGCGATGCTGGCATCGCTGCTCGGATTTCTCGCCAATCACGAACCCGATCTGCTCGCCTGCGCGGATGCCATCGGCGTCGCGCCCGCCACGCTGGCCGCGGCCGCGCATCACCTCAACTCCCCCGGAGATTTTCATGACTAAAAAGCCGCTCCTGATCAGCGACTGCGACGAAGTCCTGCTGCACATGGTGGTGCCGTTCCAGCAATGGCTCGACAGCGACAAGCATATCCATTTCGATCTTGAAAACGGCAGCGATTTCGCCAACGCCTTGCGCCACAAGCATGACGGCACGCAGGTGCTGCCCGAGCAGATCTGGCCGATGCTGAAGGAATTTTTCGACAGCGAGATGCACCGGCAAGGGGCCATCGAAGGTGCTGTGGAATCGATCAACAAGATCGCCGACACCGCCAATGTGGTGATCCTGACCAACCTGCTGGACGACCGCCGGAAAGCCCGCGCGGACCAGCTCAGGGCGGTTGGCATCGATTTTCCCGTCTACACCAACCAGGGCGGCAAGGGCGAGCTGCTGAAGGATATTCTCGCCGAATACGAACCGTCGGTTACCGTCTTTGTCGATGATCTCGGCCACCAGCACGGCAGCGTTGCGAAGCACGCGCCCGATGTCTGGCGGCTGCAGATGGTCGGCGAGCCGATCATGGCCAAACATATCCAGACCAATCCTGCCGCTCACGCCCGTATCGACTTTTGGAGCGAAGCGGTGGCCTGGATATCGCACAAGTTCGACAATGCCGAACCCGCTCCTGCGATGGACCTGCCGTCGCAAGAGCTTGACCCTGCCAACCATGCGTGAGAGTTTCGTCCGATGACCAACCATATTGAAAAAGCCCTGACCGCCAAGGGCATCGAATTGCCGACACCGGCCGCTCCCGTTGCCTCCTATGTTCCCGCCGTCGAAGTGAACGGCCTGCTGCATATCAGCGGCCAGGTCTCGATGAGCGACGGCCAGCTGATCACCGGCCGGCTGGGCGACAATATGACGCTGGAAGAAGGGCAGCAGGCCGCCAAGGCCTGCGCGCTGATGATCGCGGCGCAGATCAAGAAGGCCGCCGGGTCGCTCGACCGGGTCGACCGGATCGTCAAGCTGGGCGTCTTCGTCAACAGCACCGCCGACTATACCGACCATCCCAAGGTCGCCAACGGCTGCTCCGACATGATGGAAGTGATCTTCGGCGCTGCCGGCCAGCACGCCCGGAGCGCGGTCGGCGTGGCATCGCTGCCGCTCGGCGTGGCCGTAGAGGTCGACGCCATCATTGCCCTGAAACCCGAGTGATCACGACTATACTCGATAATCTTTTCGCACCGGCGCCGCCCGCCGGCCGCGTGGCCTTCCTGAAAGGCCAGCCCTATGCCCATCGCGGGCTGCACGGCAATGGCGTGCTGGAAAACAGCCCCGCTGCCTTTGAAGCCGCGATCAAGCTTGGTCACGGGATCGAATGCGATGTCCAGGCGGCGGAAGACGGGCGCGCCTTTGTCTTTCACGACTATGAACTGGACAGGCTGACCGAGCGTTCGGGCCCCATAGCCGGCTTGCGCGCCGAGGATATAGATCAGATCCAGCTGCGCGATGGCCATGGCAAGATCCCGCGCCTGCGCGAGACCCTGGCCCAGATCGCCGGACGGGTGCCGGTGCTGATCGAGATCAAGTCCCGCAACCGGCGCGTGGGGCCGCTCTGCCTCTCGGTACGGCGGGCGCTCGAAGGCTATGGCGGCAAGGCCGCGATCATGTCGTTCAACCCGCTGGTAAGCGCCTGGTTTCGCAGCAACGCGGGGCATGTTGTCCGCGGCCTCGTGGTGACCGAAGAGCATGACCGGAACTGGCGCGGCCGATTGACCCGCCACCGCAACCTGTGGATCGCGAAACCGGATTTTCTCGCCTATGATATCCGGGATCTGCCATCGCGCTTCGCCGCTTCCCAGCGAACCCGCGGGCTGCCACTGGTCACCTGGACGGTCCGGTCCGCCGAACAGGAACAAACCGCCTTCCGCCATGCAGACGAACCGGTTTATGAGCTGCCGCAGACCTGATAGCATGCAGCCATATGCCCGATTCTCCCGCTGATCCTGCCGAAATTGTTGCGCGCGTCGGCGATGATATCGCCGGCCTTCCCGCGGACCAGTGGGACGCCTGCGCAGGCTCGGCCAATCCTTTTGTCTCCCATGCCTTTCTGTCGGCGATGGAGGAATCGGGCAGTGTCGGTCCGGGAACCGGCTGGAAATCCCTGCCGATCCTGATCGAGGATGGAGCCGGAAACATCGCAGCCTGCCTGCCCAGCTATCTCAAATCGCACAGCCAGGGCGAATATATATTCGACCAGCAATGGGCGCACGCGTTTGAAAATGCCGGCGGCCAATATTATCCGAAGATCCAGATCGCCGCCCCCTTTTCCCCGGTGCCCGGACCGCGTCTGCTGCTGCGCGACGAGACGCTTGCCGTGCCGCTGCTGCGTGCCGCCGAACAGCTGGCCGAAAACAACGGGATTTCATCGGTGCACGCCACCTTTGTCGACGAGGACCAGTTGCACCATTTTCGCGATGCCGGCTGGCTGATCCGCACCGACAGCCAGTTCCACTGGCGTAACGACGGCTATGCCGACTTTGACGATTTCCTCGCCGCCCTGTCCTCCCGGAAGCGCAAGGCGATCCGCCGGGAACGGGCGAAGGCGCAGGAGGAGGTGGATATCATCCACCTGTCCGGCGACGACATCGAACCGCGGCACTGGGACCATTTCTGGGAATTTTACCAGGATACCGGGATGCGCAAATGGGGGCAGCCCTATCTGACGCGCAGCGCCTTTGATCTGCTGCAGGAGAAAATGGCGGACCGCTTGCTGCTGATCTTTGCAATGCAGGATGGCGTTCCGATCGCTGGCGCACTCAATATTATCGGGGCCGATACGCTCTACGGCCGCTATTGGGGATGCACCCGCAATATCCCGTTCCTGCATTTCGAGATCTGCTATTATCAGGCCATTGATGCGGCGATCGCGCGCGGTCTGAAAACGGTCGAGGCCGGAGCACAGGGCAGCCACAAACTGGCGCGAGGCTATCAGCCGGTGCCGACCTGGTCAGCACATTATATCGTCGATCCGGGTTTTCGGTCGGCCATTGCCGACTATCTGGGGCGCGAGCGCGAGGCGGTCGCTGCCGATATAGAATTTCTGGCCGACATGGGGCCATTCAGAAAGTCGGATCAGGCCTAGGCTGCGCGGCGGGTGATGTCCTGCAGCCAGTTGCGCGCTTCGCGCTGCGCTTCGGCGATGTCCCGTGCGGTCATTTCAAGCGAGATTTCTGCCCGGCAGATCTTGCTTTCATCATGGCCGGACAAGGCCGCCAGATTGAACCATTTGTGCGCTTCGATCAGATCGACCGCCACGCCTTCCGATCCGGTGGAATAGATCACGCCGAGATCGAAATATGCATTGCTGCTGCCATGCGATGCTTCGGCGAGCCGGCTTTCGATAAGAAAGGCCGCGCTTTTCATGCTGTTGCCCATATGTTTAGTCCCTGTTTTCGCCGCCGGAAAATTCAGCGACGGGGCGACTTTCACCGCAAGGTCCTAAAGAAATGGTTAACGACCGAGCCGGAAAATCCGATTCGTTCCTGCACAAGTCTGAGAAATCAGCTGTTTTTCCGATATCCTCTGGTTAACCATTGCCCACCGGGACCTCAGGAAACGGGGATATTGTCGATCAGCCGGGTGGTGCCGATCCGGGCCGCGGCAAACAGGCGGGCTTGCGGTGTAAAATCGTCCAGCACCGCCAGCGTATCGCCATCGCGCAGCTCGAGATAGTCAATTTCATGAAAGCCGGCCGCCTGTATCCGGGCCTTGGCATCAGCCAGGATCGCCGCCACCCTGCCACCGTCGGCAATCTGGCGCGCCGCATCCCGCATGGCGTCTGGAAGGGCGACGGCGCTCGCCCGTTGCTCCTTGGTCAGATAGGCATTGCGCGACGACAGCGCGAGACCATCGGGATCCCGCACCGTCGGCACACCGACGATATCATGGGTAAAATCCAGATCGCGTGCCATCCGCCGGATGACCGCCAGCTGCTGATAGTCCTTCTCTCCGAAAAACGCTGCATCGGGGCGGATCTGGTTGAACAGTTTCGTCACGACGGTCGCGACACCGTCAAAATGTCCCGGTCGGGCCGCGCCGCACAGGCCTTCGCTGATCCCGGTGACGCCAACGTTGGTCGCATAGCCGGCTGGATAGATCTGGTCCGCCGTCGGTGCCCACAGCAACTCCACCCCGGCCGCGTCGAGCAGCGCGGCGTCGGCGGCTTCCTGGCGCGGATAGGCATCGAGGTCCTCGCCCACGCCAAACTGCGTCGGATTGACGAAGATCGAAGCGACCACGGCATCGCATTGCGCCCGCGCCACTTCGACCAGTCGCATATGGCCGGCGTGCAGCGCGCCCATTGTCGGTACCAGGCCGATTGTCAGCCCGGCCTTGCGAAACTCCGCCAAGGCGTCCCGCAGCGGGGCAAGCTGTCGAACAATTTGCATGCATCTCTCTTTGCGTTTAGATTTTGTGGTACAGCCGGTCTAGGCTATGGGACCGGGGGGCGTCCATCGCAAGGGTCAACAACAGGGATATCGCGCAAAACGTGACGAGCACAACACATCATATCGTATTCGCCAATGAAAAGGGCGGGACCGGCAAGTCGACCACGGCGGTCCATGTCGCGGTGGCGCTGGCCTATCAGGGGCACAAGGTCGCGATTATCGACCTCGATCCGCGCCAACGCACCTCCTATCGCTATCTCGAGAATCGCGACGCGACGATGAAGCGGCTGAACATCGACATTCCGCAGCCCAGCTACGACGTATTCGAAGAGGATAATCTGGCCCGGCTCGAGCAGCTGATCGCGCGAATGGGCCACGGCGTCGATTTCCTGCTGTACGACACGCCGGGTCGCGACGACAAATTTGCCCGCTTTGTCGCCACCCGGGCGAACACTCTGGTTACGCCGATCAACGACAGCTTTGTCGATTTCGATCTGATCGGCCAGGTCGATCCGGAAACCTACAAGGTCCGCAAGCTGAGTTTCTACGCCGAACTGATGTGGGATGCGCGCAAGGCGCGAGCCAAGGCGGATGGCGCGACCATCGACTGGGTGTTGCTGCGCAACCGCACCCAATATGTCGAGGCGCATAACATGAAGCGGATCGTTGCCGCGCTGGCCGAGCTGTCACAGCGCGTCGGGTTCCGGATCATTCCCGGCCTCAGCGAGCGGGTCATCTACCGCGAACTGTTTCCCTCCGGACTGACGATGCTCGACAAGAAACATCTCGGCCGTCTGGCAACCAGCCATCTCGCGGCGCGGCAGGAACTGCGCGAGCTGATCAAGCATCTTGCCCTGCCCCACAGCGCTCAGCGGTCTGCCGATGGCGGAGAGTCGGGCGTGGCGACGCCCAAGCTGGTAGCCTGATCGATGTGGCCGCTGCTCATCTTTGGCGGTGCCATTCTGGCCTGGCTGGTGTTGTCGGGCAAGGCAAAGACGATGACCGCCAACCAGTGGCTGGCACTGGTCGTCGCGCTGGTCGGCGCGAATTTCCTGCGCGGTGGCAGCTGGGTCATGGGCGGGGCGATGCTCGCCGGCGCCGCATTCCTGAGCGGATGGCGCATCCTGATCCCCGCCCGCGACAGCGAAGAGCCAAAACGCAAGCCGCGCAGCTTCGAACTCGACCGCGCGCGCTCCCTGCTCGGAGTCAGCGATGACGCCGGCTTTATCGAGATCAACGCGGCCTGGCGGGAGCGGCTGGCAGAACATCATCCTGATAATGGCGGCGACGAGCAGCTGGCCAAGATGATCAACCGGGCCCGCGACATATTGCTGGCAGAGCTCGAGGCATCGAGCCGGCGGTAATCAAGCTGTCGCACGCCGACAGTAGCACTGGATTTTTATCTGTCCCTTTCCTAGAGATACCGGCAGAATCCAACAAGTCAGGACCCCCGCAATGAACGCTCCGACCTCCCACAATTTCCATGCCACGTCGCTCCGTGAATATGACATCCGCGGCATTGTCGGCGAAACGCTGGGCGAGGCGGATGCCTATGCGATCGGCCGGGGTTTCGGAACGCTGATCGCGCGCGATGGCGGCACCGCGGTGGCGACCGGCTTTGACGGCCGGACCAGTTCGCCGATGCTGGAAGCGGCGCTGATCCGCGGCCTCAACGACGCCGGGGTCAGTGCTGTTTCGGTCGGCATGGGCCCGACACCCATGCTCTATTATGCCGAATGCGTGCTGGTTCAGGTCCAGGGCGGCATCATGATCACCGGCAGCCACAATCCGGCCAACTATAACGGCTTCAAGATGGTGTTTCAGGGCCGCCCGTTTTTCGGCGCCGATATTCTCGGGCTCGGGACAATGGCAGAGAATGGCGACTGGGATACGGGCACCGGGACATCGGAAAGCCATGACATCATCGACGAATATGTCGGGCGGCTACTGAAGAATTTCACCGGCGACGCGTTCCGGGTGGGCTGGGACTGCGGCAATGGCGCCGCGGGGCCGGTAATCGAGAAGCTGACCAAATTGCTGACCGAACGCGGCGCCGGCGAGCATCATCTGCTCTATACCGAAGTCGACGGCAATTTTCCCAACCACCATCCCGACCCGACCGAGGAAAAGAATCTCGCCGATCTGAAGGCGTTGGTGGCGGACAGGAAACTCGACTTTGGCGTCGCCTTTGATGGCGATGGCGACCGCATCGGCGCGATTGACGGCGAAGGCCGCGTGATCTGGGGCGACCAGCTGCTGCAAATCTATGCCGAGGATGTGCTGAAAAGCGAGCCCGGCGCGACGATCATCGCCGACGTCAAGGCATCACAGGCGCTCTACGACCGGATCGCCGCACTGGGCGGCCAGCCGCTGATGTGGAAGACCGGCCACAGCCTGATCAAGTCGAAGATGAAGGAAACCGGCTCGCCGCTGGCCGGCGAGATGAGCGGCCATGTGTTTTTCAAGCATGACTATTATGGTTTCGACGACGCGCCCTATGCCGCGATCCGGCTGATCCAGGCGGCAACCAATATCGGCAAGAGCGTGACGCAATTGCGCAGTGACATGGCGGAGATGATCAACACCCCGGAAATGCGCTTTCAGGTCGACGAGAGCCGCAAGTTCGCGGTCATCGAAGAAGTGCTGGAGCGCCTGTCGGCGAGTGGCGCGGAGGTCAACGACACCGACGGCGCGCGGGTCAACACCGAGGACGGCTGGTGGCTGCTGCGCGCCAGCAACACCCAGGACGTGCTGGTCGCCCGCGCCGAAGGCAAATCGCAGGACGGTCTCGACCGGCTGATGGCGCAGATTGACGAGCAGCTGGCCCTGTCTGGCCTCGAGCGGGGCGAGCAGGCGGGGCACTGACCGGGGCGAACCCGCCGATCCACCCGTCCGCGCCTTATCCATTTGCAGTATGGCCATCCTCTTTGAGCCTCCTATGATCGGCGGCTTGAGAGAGGAAGCGCATCGGCCATGGACCCCTATATCTACGTCAGCTTTGTCAGCGCGCTTGCCTTGCTCGCTTATTATTTCACCCTGTTGATGGCGGGTCTGGCGCGCGGCCGGTTCAAGATCGCGGTGCCGTCGCATAACGGTCCGCCGGAATATGAACGCTATGTCCGGGCCCACCAGAACACGCTGGAGCATCTGGTGCTGTTCCTCCCCGGACTGTGGCTGTTCGCCTATGTCGTCAGCCCCTATTGGGCCGCGGGCATCGGCCTGATCTGGCCGTTCATGCGGGTCGGCTATGCGCTGGGCTATCACAAGGCCCCCGAGAAACGGTTGCGCTGGCTCTATGTCAGCATGCCGCCCATCTATATTTTTGTGCTGGGATCGCTGGTCGGCAGCATTGTACACTGGTTCCAAGCTTGAGAGGCATTATAAGATGAGCGAACATGACCTGGTAATCCGCAGCGGGACCATCGCCGATGGCAGCGGCGGCGAACTTCTCGACGCCGATATCGCGATCAGTGGCGGCCGGATAACGGCCATCGGCAAGGTGGCCGGCAAGGGGCGCGAAGAGATTGATGCCTCCGGCAAGATCGTCACCCCCGGCTTTGTCGATGTCCACACCCATTATGACGGCCAGTCAATCTGGGCGGAAGAACTCAGCCCGTCCTCGTCGCACGGTGTCACCACGGCGATCATGGGCAATTGCGGTGTTGGCTTTGCGCCCTGCCGCAAGGGCGATCACGACATGCTGATCAATGTCATGGAGGGCGTGGAAGATATTCCGGGCGTGGTGATGTCTGACGGCCTGCCGTGGAACTGGGAGACGTTTCCCGAATATCTCGACGTTGTCGCCAGCGGCAAACGCGATATCGATGTCGCCGCCTATCTGCCGCACTCGCCGCTGCGCGTCTACGCCATGGGCGCTCGCGGCGCAGCGCGCGAACCGGCCACGGCCGACGATCTGGCGACGATGCGCAAGCTCTGCCGCGAAGCGATGGAGGCCGGCGCGCTCGGTTTCGCTACCTCGCGGCTGTCGATCCACAAGACCGCCGACGGTGGCAGCATACCGACCTTCGAGGCCGATATCGCGGAACTGGAGGCAATTTGCGGCGGCATGGCCGATGCCGGGACCGGCACCTTCCAGGTCGTGCTCGATGCCTTTGTCGGCTGGGACAAGGAATATCAGGTGATCGAACGGGTGGTGGAAAGCTCGGGCCGGCCCGCCACCTTCACGCTCGCGTCCGGCAATGACGGGCCGCCGCGCTGGCGCCGGGTGCTGGAAATGATCGATCGCACAAATGCTTCGGGCGGCAAGGCCACGGCGCAGATCATGCCGCGCCCGATCGGGCTGATCGCCGGGCTCGAACTGACCGTCCACCCGTTCATCCTATGCCCGAGCTGGGCGAAGATCGCCAAGCTGCCGATCGACCAGCAGGTTGCCGCGATGCGCGACCCCGGCATGCGCGAAGCCCTGCTGAGCGAGGAATTCGAGCCCGGACATCCGTTTAACGCGCTGGCCCGCGACTGGAACTGGCTGTTCCCGCTCGACAATCCGCCCGACTATGCGCCGCCCAAGGAAATGAGCATGGCCGGTCAGGCTGCGGCCAAGGGCTGCACGCCCCAGGAAATCGCCTATGACCGGCTGCTCGAGACCGACGGCAAGGGCCTGTTTCTCGCTGCGCTCGGCAATTATGAAAATGGCACGCTGGCCAGCGCCCATGAAATGCTCAGCCACCCGCACTGCATCCCGGGCCTCGGCGACGGCGGCGCCCATTATGGTGCAATCTGCGACGCCAGCTACTCGACCTATCTGCTCAAGCAATATGTGCAGAAGGCCAATGGCTATCGCTTTGACCTGGCCGAAGCGGTCCACATGCTGTCGCACAAGGCGGCCTGCGCGGTCGGCCTGAACGGGCGCGGGCTGCTGCAAGTCGGTGCCAAGGCCGATATCAATGTCATCGACATGGACCGGCTGGAACTGCACCTGCCCGAAATCGTCCGGGATCTGCCGGCGGGCGGCCAGCGACTCCACCAAAGGGCGACCGGCTATGACGCCACCATCGTCTCGGGGGAAATCATCCGGCGCTTTGACCAGTCCACCGGTGCACGACCGGGGCAGCTGATCCGGGGGGCCTGACTCCGCGCAATCATGCTGCATATCGTCCACCATCCCGATTATGTTGCGCCGCGCCCGAAAAGCGGCAGCTTTGTCTTCGACAAATATCAGCTGGTGATGGACGCGGTCCGCGAGCATGCCCCGCTCCACAAGAGTTACGAACCGATGCCGATGGAGCGGGTGTGGATCGAGGCGATCCATGACCCCGCCTATGTCGAGCAGGTGCTGACCGCCACGGTGCCGCGCGACAAGGAACGCCGCATCGGCTTTCCGGTATCCGCCGCCATCGCCAGCCGCGTATGCTATACCTCGGGCGGCACCTGGCTGGCCGCCCGGCTGGCGCTGGACCATGGCTATGCCGCCAACAGCGCCGGCGGCAGCCATCATGCGCTGGCCGACACCGGCGCCGGCTATTGCGTGTTCAACGATCTGGCGATCACCGCGAACCGGCTGCTGGCGGAAGGCGACGCGCGCCGGATCCTGATCGTCGACCTCGACGTGCATCAGGGCGATGGCACCGCGCAGCTGCTTGCCGGGCGCGAGGACGTCTTCACCCTGTCCCTTCATGGCGAGCGCAATTTCCCGACGCGAAAGGCCCGCTCCACCCGGGATATCGCCTTGCCCGATGCGATCGGCGATGATGCCTATCTCGCCCTGCTGGATGCCGCCCTGCTTGAGATTCTGGCCGATTTCCAGCCGGATCTGCTGCTCTATCAGGCCGGGGTTGACCCACATGTCGATGACCGGCTCGGGCGACTGGCGCTCAGCGATGCGGGGCTCGACCGCCGCGACCGCATGGTCATCCGACACGCCCGCGACCGCGCCATCCCCGTCGCCAGCGCCCTCGGCGGCGGCTATGGCCGGGACCAGCGCGCGGTGGCGCTGCGCCACGCCCGCTCGATGATCGCGATGGCCGACGAGGCCGTGCGAACGCCGGCTATTCGTCCGCTCTGACAGGGCCGGCAGGCCCCCGGTGCATTTCCGCGAAGATGCTCCATATCGCAATGAACAGAGCCGCCACCAGCGGTCCGATCACGATGCCGTTGATGCCGAACAGCTGCAGCCCGCCGAGCGTCGAGATCAGCACAACATAGTCGGGCATCCGCGTGTCCCGTCCGACGAGGATCGGCCTCACGATATTGTCGACCATGCTGATCACGAACACGCCGCAGGCGATCAGCGCGATCCCCTGCCAGATATCGCCAGTCACCAGCAGGTACAAAGCTACCGGCACCCACACAAAGCCGGTGCCGATCGCCGGAACCAGCGAGAACACGCCCATCAGCACCCCCCAGAGCAATGGGCCGCGGATATCGAGCGCCCAGAACACAAGGCCGCCGAGACCGCCCTGGATGATCGCGATCACCAGGCTTCCCTTGATTGTCGCCCGGATCACCACCAGGAACCGCTCCATCAATATCTGGCGCTTCTCCTTGTCGAGCGGGATCATCTCGCCGATCCGCTCGTTCAGCGCCCGTCCGTCGCGCAGCAGGAAAAAGGTCAGGTAGAGCATCACGCCAAGCCCGAGCAAAAGCTCGAACGCCCCCTGTCCGACGCTCAGCAACTGGCTGACCAGAAATTCGAGAATCGCCGAAATCGACTGCTCGATCTCGGCCCGGATACTGGCGAAGTCGCCATAGCCGTAAGCCGCCAGCTGCGACTGCATCCAGCGGGGCAGGGAATTTTCAAACGTCGCGAATACCGCCCCGAAATCGATGTCACCTTCCTGAATCCGCAAATAGATGCTCGCCGCTTCTTGGGCTAGCGCCATGCCGAGCAATATCGTCGGAACCACGACCAGCAATAATATGAGGATCAGGGTCGTCACCGCGACCAGGTTGGTGCGTCCCGGGAAATAGCCTAGCAGGCTTTCGTAGACCGGACGAAACAGCACGGCGACAACCACGCTCCAGACGATGGCGCCGAAAAACGGCTCGATCAGGACCGCAAAGGCGAGCGAGATGATCACCAGCAGCGCGATCATGAAGCCCCATTCAACGCGCCTTCTAGAGGTTGGGGGATTGTCCATTGGCTGTCGCTCGTGTTTGGGTGAGATACGGGGCTGGTGCTGAAAATACCCGGCCCGACAGATACGGGATTATTGCGGCCCCGGCAAGCAGGCCCGCAATCCGGCGCGCCGATTTTGCAGCGCCACGGCGGCTCGCACCTGCGGCCTGTTCGCCCTGTTCAAATCGCGCAAATGCTGTAACAATATTTGGCACATTGCCGGCAAGGCGGGAGAGACGAAGATGGCGATTCCCTTTCAGAAAGGTCTGGTGGAGACCGGCTTCGGCCTATACGCCTATCTCCAGCCCGATGGCGGCTGGGGCTGGTCCAATGCCGGCCTGATCACCGATGACGGCGAATCCCTGCTCGTCGATACCCTGTTCGATGCCAGCCTGACCCGTGAGATGCTTGGCGTCATGGCGGATGCGGCCGGGGTGGCAGCGGACGATATCGGGGTCATCGTCAACACCCATGCCAATGGCGACCATACGCATGGCAACGGCTGCTGCGCCCATGCCGAGGTGATCGCCTCGGAAGCCAGCGCGCGCGAAATGTCCGAACTGCCGGCCAGCCAGCTCGCCGCGATCATGGCGCAGGCGCGGGCGATGGGGCCCGCCGGGCAATATCTGGTCGATATATTCGGCAGCTTCGACTTTACCGATGTCGAGGAGAAATTGCCCACCCAGACCTTCAGCGGCCATCACGGTCTTTCGGTCGGCGACAAGAAAGTCGATCTGATCGAGGTCGGACCGGCGCATACCTCCGGCGACGTGCTGGTCCATGTCCCGGGCGACAGGACCGTCTTCACCGGCGACATATTGTTCATCGAGGGCACGCCGATCATGTGGGCGGGGCCGGTGTCCAACTGGATCGCCGCCTGCGACACGATTATCGATCTCAAGGCCGAAACCATCGTGCCCGGCCACGGCCCGATCACCGATGTCCACGGCGTGCGGCGGGTCCAGGATTATCTGCGCTATATCGACCAGGAAGCGCGCAAGCGCTTCGACGCCGGGCTTTCGGTGCGGGATGCCGCGCATGACATAAGGCTGGGTGATTTTTCTGCCTGGGGCGACAGCGAGCGGATCGCGGTCAATGTCTCGACGCTTTACCGCGAATATGCCGGGGATTCCTCCCCGCCGGATGTCGTGCAGCTGTTCGGGCTGATGGCGGAGTTGAAACAATAGCAACGAAGCGCCATTCCAGAGCAATGGCCGAAGATAATATTCCCACCATTCTCAGCGACTGGTTCGCCGCCCGTGGCTGGACGGTGCGGCGGCACCAGCTGGAGATGCTGGCGGCGGCGCGGGCGGGACGCCATGCGCTGCTGACGGCGCCGACCGGGGCGGGCAAGACGCTGGCCGGATTTCTGCCGACGCTGGTGGATCTGGTCGAGCAAACCGAAAAGAAACCCGTTCGCCCTGAGCCTGTCGAAGGGTCCCGCACGCCCGGCCAGGTGCTTCGACAGGCTCAGCACGAACGGGGGTCAGGAAGCGGACTTCACACCCTCTATATTTCCCCGCTCAAGGCGCTCGCGGTCGATGTCCAGCGCAACCTGCTGACCCCGATCGAGGAAATGGGGCTGCCGATCACGGTCGAGACCCGCAGCGGGGACACGCCGGCGGGCCGCAAGGCGCGGCAGCGGGTGAAACCGCCGCAGATATTGCTGACCACGCCCGAATCGCTCAATCTGCTGCTCAGCCAGCCGGAAAGTTTCACGCTGTTTGCCGGACTCAGGCGGGTGGTGATCGACGAGGTCCACGCCTTTGCCACCGGCAAGCGCGGGGACCTGCTTGCCCTGTCGCTGGCCCGGCTGCAGAAAATCGCTCCCGGTCTGCAGCGTGTCGCGCTGTCCGCGACCGTGGCCGAGCCGGATGATTTCCGCGCCTGGCTCGCGCCTTATGGCGATATCGACACCGTCACCCATGTCCTCGGTGCCGAGGGGGCGCCGGCCGACCTGTCGATCATGCTGCCGGAAACGCCAGAGGGCGATCCGGTGCGGGTGCCCTGGGCTGGCCATGCCGGTGCCTATGCCATCCCGCAGGTGATGCAGCAGATCCGCGCCAACCGGATGACGCTGATCTTCTGCAACACCCGCTTCCTCGCCGAGCTGACCTTCCAGAAATTGTGGGACATCAACGACGAGACGCTCGCCATCGGTATCCACCACGGCAGCCTGTCGCGGGAGGCGCGGCGCAAGGTGGAAAACGCCATGGCGTCAGGCCGGATGCGGGCCCTGGTCTGCACCGCCTCGCTCGACCTCGGCGTCGACTGGGGCGATATCGACTGCGTCATCCAGATGGGCGCACCCAAGGGATCATCGCGGCTGCTGCAGCGGATCGGCCGCGCCAACCACCGGCTCGACGTGTCGTCAAAGGCACTGCTGGTACCGGGCAACCGCTTCGAATATCTGGAGGCGCAGGCGGCGCTCGACGCAGTCAACGAGGGCCGCCGCGACGGCGAGCCGTTCCGCCCCGGCGGTCTCGACGTGCTTGCCCAGCATGTGATGAGCTGCGCCTGCGCCGCGCCCTTTCAGGAAGATGCGCTGCTCGACGAGGTGCAGTCCGCCCTGCCCTACAGCGCCCTGCACAAGGAGCAGTTTGAGCGGGTGCTGAATTTCACCCGCGATGGCGGCTACGCCCTCAAGGCCTATGACCGGTTCCAGCGGTTGCGTCGCGACAAGGACGGGGTGTGGAGCCTGACCCACCCGAAATTTGCCGCCCAACACCGCCTCAACGCCGGGATCATCGTCGATGCGGCGATGATGACCGTGCGGTTCAAGAACGGCCGCAGCCTCGGCAAGGTCGAGGAAGGCTTTGCCGCCATGCTGTCGGTCGGCGACACCTTCTTCTTCGCCGGACTCAGCCTCGAGATGATCAAGATGGACAGCAGCGACGTGATCGTCCGCGCCGCGAAGAAAGCCGCGATGATCCCGAGCTATATGGGGGCAAGGCTGCCGCTGACCACGCATCTGTCGGACCGGGTGCGCGCCTTTCTGACCGACCGCGCCGGCTGGGCGCGTTTCCCGGACGATGTCCGCGAATGGCTGGAGATGCAGGATTTCAGGTCGGTGATGCCCGAACCCGGACAGCTGCTGGTCGAGACCTTCCCGCACAGGGGCCTGCATTATATGGTCGCCTACAGCTTCGAGGGCTGGAACGCGCACCAGTCGCTCGGCATGCTGCTGACCCGGCGGATGGAGGATCGCGGACTGAAACCCGTCGGCTTTGTAGCCAATGACTATGCGCTGGCCTGCTACAGCGTCGAGCCGGTGACCCACCCCGCACCCTTGTTCAGCGCCGACATCCTGGAAGACGAGTTTTTCGACTGGGTCGAAGGATCAAATCTGCTGAAACGCGCCTTTCGCGAAGTGGCCGTGATCAGCGGCCTGGTCGAGCGGCAGCATCCGGGCAAGCGCAAGACCGGCAAGCAGGTCACGTTCTCCACCGATCTCATCTTCGATGTGCTGCGCAAATATGAACCCGACCATCTGCTGATGCAGGCCGCCTGGGCCGATGCCAGGGCGCGGATGACCGATGTCGGGCGGCTCGGGGATCTGCTCGACCGCGCCGCCGGGTCGATGATCCATGTCGAACTCGACCGGGTCAGCCCGCTGGCGGTGCCGGTGCTGGTGATGATCGGGCGCGAACATGTCGCCCAGGGCGCGACCGACGATGCGCTGCTGATCGAGGCGGAATCGCTGATCAACGAGGCGATGAAAGTCGACTAGCCGCGCTCGCCGGTCCGGATGCCATTTGGCGGAATCCGTTTTTTGGCATAATATGGCCGCATGACCAGTCCGATCCTGCTGTTTTCCGCGTGTGCGTCACTGTTCGCGGCGCAGCTGGCGGCGTCCGGCCCGATCGAGCCGGAGACCGAAGCCCATATAGCGGACAGCCTGCCGGACCAGTTTCTGCAGCCGGATGCCGAACGGATCGCGATAGCCGAGGACCGGATCGCCCGGATGACCGTCGCGGTCCGGATCGACGACGGTGGCCCCTATGCCTTCATCATCGATACCGCCTCGCAGCGAACGATCCTGTCCAGCGAAATTGCCGGCGCGCTGGCGCTCGATATCGAGGACGAAGTGACGATCGTGGCACTGGCGGGCACCACGGTGGTGCAGACCGTCTATGTCCCCCGCTTGACGCTTGGCCAGCGCAGCTACGACGGGCTGGTGGCGCCCACCTTCCGCGCCGCCCATATCGGCGCGGACGGCGTGCTCGGTCTCGACAGCCTGCAGGGGCAGCGCATCCTGTTCGATTTTCTGGCCCGGAATATCTCCGTCGGCGATACCGGCGAACCGCTCAAAAGCCGCTCGCTCCGCGAAATCGTGGTGACGGCAAGGCGGCGCTCGGGACAATTGATCTTCACCAACGCCACGATTGCCGGGGTCAAGACCAGCGTGATCATCGACACCGGCGGCGAGCTGTCGATCGGCAACAAGATGCTGCAACGGCGCCTGCGCCTGAAATCCTCCGCGATGCAACAGACGAGTCTCGTCGACGTCACCGGCCGCTCGATCCCGGCCGACTATGGTATCGCCGAGGAATTGCTGATCGGCCGCGCCCGCTTCGGCGTCATCCCGATCGCCTTCGCCGACATCGCGCCCTTCGGGGCCCTGGGGCTGGAAAAGACGCCGGCGCTGTTCCTGGGCATGGACGCGCTGCGCAAATTTGACCGGGTCGCCATCGATTTTGCCCAGCGGAAGATCTATTTCCTGCTGCCGGAGGGTTCATAGACCGTTGTTGGTCGAGGCAGGACGACCGTCGGCGATATTGCGCTGGCAATCGCCGCGGCTGATATTATGCTGACGCAATAAAGGAAATGGGAGAGGAAAGATCATGTCTTCATTTCTGGCGAGCCTGCCTGCCTTGGCGGCCTCGATCCTGGCGATGGCCTATCCGCTGCCCTTCGGTCAGCCGGTGGAACCGGGTGACCGAATCAGTCCGGAAGGCGAGATCGTCGATATTGACGAAGACCGCGCCAGACGGATGACCGTACCGGTCAGCATCGAGGGCAAGGGGCCCTTCTCCTTTGTCATCGATACCGGCGCAGAACGCACCGTGATCTCTCGCCGGGTCGCGGACAAGCTGGCACTGGAGCGCGAAGATCCCGCCATGTTGATGAGCATTGCCGGCACCAGCATGGTGGACATGGTTTTTGTGCCCAGCCTGACCATGGGCAGGAAAAGCTACAACGGCCTGATTTCGCCAGTCCTCGCAGCGCAGCATATCGGCGGTGATGGCATCCTGGGCCTCGACGGCCTTCAGGATCAGCGCATCCTGTTTGATTTTCTCGCCAATCAGATTGTCATCGAAAATGCGGACGAATCTCGTAGCCGACCGACCTCCCGCGAAATTGTGGTCACAGCAAAGCGCCGGTCTGGCCAACTGATTTTCACCGATGCCACGGTCTCCGGAATCAAGGTGAATGTTATCGTCGATACCGGAGCACAGGTGTCGATCGCCAACAGAAAACTGCACAAGAGACTGCTCAGCCGGGCCAAGGAACTCGGCGACGACAATCTCCTGATCGCTGTTACCGGCGAGACACTCGGTGTGGAATTTGGCAGATTGCGGGAATTCCGCATCGGCCGCGCGCGCTTTGCCAGCCTGCTGGTGGCCTTTGCGGATCCGCCGCCGTTTGAACGGTTCGGACTGGCCGACAAGCCAACCTTGTTGCTGGGCATGGATGTGCTGCGCAATTTTGACCAGGTGGCAATCGACTTTCCCAATCGGAAAATCCATTTTCTGGCTCCGAAAAATGCGCGCCAGCATATCGAACAACCGAGGAACAGCCTGATCCCATCCTGACCCCCGCGATGGGCCCAGAGCCTCTTTCCTACAGCTCCGCCTTTCTGGTACACTGGCCAAATGACTCGACAGCATCAGAATCGGTCCGGTACCCCCATCCCTCCGTCCATCGGCGATGATCCGGGTATCAGAGCTGCGCGTTCCATCATCATGGCGGAGATTGAATCTATGAGGAAATAGCCAGTTTTCACCCCAGAAGGTTTTTCTGCTTTAGGGGGTGTGACCCTGTGTGACCCTGATTTTGTTTTTTCGGGTTTCAGGCGTCTGGAAGGCGAAAAACCGGTTCCTCATCCCCGCTTTGCCATTGCGGATATTTTTGCATGGTGACGGCGAACAGCGGCGAGGCGAGATGGTCGCTCAGCCATTGCTGCAGCGCCGGCAGCGGCAGCGAATCGAACCAGCCGCGGTCATTGTTGGCGAACTGGCGGACAAACGGGAAAATGGCATGGTCGGCCAGACTGGGTTTGGTTCCGTTGAGCTGACCCGACGGCTGGATCAGGCGGTCTAGCTTCTCGAGAAAGGCAAGGCCTCCGGCGCGATGCTCCTCCGGGTCGACATTTTCGTAGCGAACGGGATATTTGTAACGGTCGAGATGATGCTTGAACGGGCCATCAGCCTCCGCGATCAGCTCGGTTTCGGCGGCATTACCCTGCAGCCAGCCTTGCGGATCGTTGCGTCCCAGGGCCCAGCGCATGATCGCCAGGCTTTCGTCGACCACCTGGCCGTCGGGCAGCACCAGCACCGGCACGGTGGCCTTGGCCGAGACCGCGATCATCGCGTCGGGCTTGTCGCGCAGCACGACCTCGCGCAGGCGGACGGCAGCACCGCTGACCAGCAGCGCCATGCGGGCGCGCATCGCGTAGGGGCAGCGGCGGAAGCTGTAGAGGATCGGCAGTTCGGCCAGATCGGTCATGCCGTGCCCAGATGCTGCCTGCCCTGCTCTGCGGCCTTCTCGACCTGCCGCTGGCGCTCGCGATAGCGGGCCCGCTGTTCGTCGGTCCGCTGGTCGATGCAATGCGGGCAGGCTTCGCCGGGAACATAGTCGGGCGAGGCACGGTCGGCAGCATTCAGCGGCATCCGGCAGGCATAGCATTGGTCATAATCGGCCTCGACCAGCCCGTGGCCGACGGCCACCCGCTGGTCGAACAGGAAACAGTCGCCCTGCCAAAGACTCTCGGCTTCGGGCACATGTTCGAGATATTTGAGGATGCCGCCCTTGAGATGACGCACATCGTCGAAACCCTGCGCCTTCACATAGGCGGTCGCCTTCTCGCAGCGGATGCCGCCGGTGCAGAACATGGCGATCTTCGGCTTGGTCTTGGCATTCTGCCGCAGCTGCTCGGAAAAATCGTCGAACCAGGCCGGGAAATCGCGGAAGGATTCGGTCTTCGGGTCGATTGCCCCGGCAAAGCTGCCAATCGCCACTTCATAGGCGTTGCGGGTGTCGATCACGATGGTGGCGGGGTCGGCGATCAGGGCGTTCCACTCGCTGGGGTCGACATAGGCCCCCTTCTCGGTCGCGGCATCGACGCCGTCGACACCCATCGAGACGATCTCCTTCTTCAGCCGGACCTTCATCCGCAGAAAGGGCATCGTGCTGGCTTCGGAATATTTGACCTCGAGATCGGCAAAGCCCGGCAGCGACCGCAGCCCGGCAATGACCTCATCGATGGCCGCCGGCACACCGGCGATCGTGCCATTCATGCCTTCGGTGGCCAGCAGGATCGTGCCTTTCAGGCCATGCGCCTCGCACAGCGGCAACACCTGCAGCCGGAGCGCGGCGGGATCTTCGACCACGGCAAAATGATAGAGCGCGGCAACTTTGACGGGAGATACGGATTCGGTCATGGCAGGGCATATAGGATGGTTGGCCGGAAAATTCCAATAGAGCCGCTTGCATCCCGACTATGTTCATCGCATAGCGGCGCCATGGTTCCCCTTCTGTTCGCCCGTCACCGCTTCGATATCGTCGCTCCGGCCGCGCTCTACTGGCCAGCCCGCAAGGCGCTGCTGGTAGCCGACCTGCATCTGGAGAAGGCGAGCTTCTACGCGCGGCAGGGGCAGATGCTGCCGCCTTATGACAGCCAGGCGACGCTCGACGAACTGGCCGGCCTGGTCAGCGATACCGGCGCCACGACCGTCTTCTGTCTCGGCGACAATTATCATGACGGCGGCGGCGAGGCGCGGCTGGAGCCGGAAGCGGCGAGACAGCTTACCGCGATGACCGCGGCGCTCGAATGGATCTGGATCACCGGCAACCATGACCGCGATGTGGCCGGGCTTTGGGGCGGGTCGGTGGTCGAAGAATGGACCGGAGACGGTCTGGCGCTGCGGCACGAGGCGACGGCGGACAGCGAACTGCCGGAAATATCGGGCCATTATCATCCCAAGCTCCGCATTGCGGTGCGCGGTCGCCATGTCTCGCGGCGCTGCTTCGTCCGGGGTCGCCAGCATCTGATCCTGCCGGCCTTTGGCGCGCTGACCGGAGGCATGGCGGCGAGCGATCCGGTGATCGAGGCCTGTGTCGGCGGACCGGCAGAGGCGGTCATCGGTCTGAAAGGCCAGCCGCTGTGCTTTCCCCTGCCCTTTGCCGAGTCGGCGATCGACCGGATCAATGACCAACAGCTGGCATTGCCTCTGGCCTCCGGCCACCGGTAGATGCTAGCGGCCTGCTGATGGATCGATTCAAACCCTATCGCGACCAGCTGGCAGAGCTGGACAGGGCAGGTCGCAAGCGGCGGCTTGCGACATCGGCGGGCAGGGATTTCTCGTCCAACGACTATCTCGGGCTGGCGCGCAGTTCGTTTCTGCAAGAAGCGGCGCAAGCAGCCATCGCCAAGGGTATCGCGCACGGCTCCGGCGGCTCACGGCTGCTCGGCGGCAACCATCCCGAGCATGAAGCGCTGGAGGCCTTTGCCGCCGCCCATTATGGGGCCGAAACCAGCCTGTTCTTCGGCTCGGGATTCGCCGCCAACACGGCGCTGTTTGCGACCCTGCCGCAGACCGGCGATCTGGTGCTCCACGACGAGCTGGTCCATGCCAGCGTCCATGACGGCATGAAGCTGGGACGTGCCGCATACCGGACGTTCCCACACAATGATTGCAACGCACTCGATCAGGAGATCCGGGCCTGGCGCGCGGCAGGCGGCACCGGGACCGCGTGGATCGCGGTCGAAAGCCTCTACAGCATGGACGGCGACCGGGCTCCGCTCGCCGATCTGGCGCGAATCGCCGATGCCCATGACGCGATGCTGGTGATCGACGAAGCCCATGCCGTCGGCGTGTTCGGTGCCCGCGGTTCAGGGCTTTCGGGACGGATCGGCGAGCAGGAAAATGTCATCGTCCTGCGCACCTGCGGCAAGGCGCTGGGCGGCGAGGGCGGACTGCTCACCATGCCCGCCATTTTGCGCGAATTCTTCATCAACCGCGCCCGGCCGTTCATCTTCTCTACCGCCCCCAGCCCGCTGACCGCGCACCTCGCGCATCAGGCAATCCTCCATGTCGCCGAAAATCCCGCGCTTCAGTCCGGCCTGGCCGATCATGTCGCGCTGGCCCGAAGCTGCTTCGCCGGCCTCAATCTTGCCAGCGGACAGGACAGCCAGATCTTCCCGGTGATCGTCGGCGACGACGGGACGGCCGTTGCCATGGCCGAACGGTTGCAGAGCCAGGGATATGACGTCCGCGCCATTCGCCCGCCGACAGTGCCCGCCGGTACCGCGCGACTGCGGGTTTCGCTGACGCTGAATATCACGGCGGACGATATCCGCAGCCTTGCGATCGCGCTGCGCGAAGCGCTGGCAATGGCCGAAGCGGCATGAGCGCAAGATTCGTCATCACCGGTACCGATACCGATATTGGCAAGACCGTCTTTGCTGCGGCGCTTACGGCAGCGCTGGGCGCCTGCTACTGGAAGCCGGTGCAGGCGGGCCTGGCAGACGGGACCGACAGCGAGACGGTGGCGCATATTGGCGGGATCGATCCCGACAAAATCCTGCCCGAACGCCATCGGCTTCGCAGCCCGGCCTCGCCGCATTTTGCCGCCGCGCAGGAGGGAATCAATATTGGTCTCGACGATTTGACCATTCCTCCGGTCGACGGCCCGCTGGTCATAGAAGGCGCCGGCGGTGCGCTGGTCCCGATCAATCCCGAGCTGCTGTTTGCCGACCTCTTTGCCCATTGGGGCCTGCCGGTGATCATCGTTGCATCGACCCGGCTCGGCACCATCAACCACAGCCTGCTGACCATCGAGGCTCTGCGCAATCGCGATATAGCCATCCATGGTATTGCCTTTGTCGGCGCGGAACAGGCCGACAGCGAGAATATCATCTGCCGGATCGGCAAGGTGCGCAGACTGGGCTGGTTGCCGATGCTCGACCGCCTCTCGCCCGAAACTCTCGATGCCGCCTTCGACGCGCATTTCGATATTGCGGATTTCCGGTCATGAGCCTGGGTATCTGGCATCCCTTCACCCAGCACGGCCTCGGCGAACCAATTCCGGAAATTGCCCGCGCCGAGGGCGCCGCGCTCTATCAGGCGGACGGCACCCGGATCATCGACGCCATATCAAGCTGGTGGGTGCAGACCCACGGCCATTGCCATCCCCGGATCGTCGCCGCTATCCAGCAGCAAAGCGCCCGGCTGGACCAGATGATCTTCGCCGGCTGGACACATGGGCCGGCCCGCGAACTGGCCGAAGGACTAGCGGATTTTCTCCCTGATTCGCTCAGCCATATCTTCTTTTCCGACAGCGGGTCGACCGCGGTCGAGGTCGCGCTCAAGATGGCCCTTGGCTATTGGCACAACCGCGGGGAGCCACGGCAGAAGATTCTGGTCATGGAACACAGCTATCATGGCGACACGATCGGCGCGATGTCGGTCGGCGCCCGAGGGGTGTTCAATCAGGCCTATTCGCCGCTGTTGTTCGATGTAGGCACCATCGGCTTTCCGGAAGCCGGGACGGAACAGGAAACACTCGCCCAGCTTGAGGCGTTTTGCCGAAATGGCGAAAGCCCGCCGGCGGCGCTGATCGTGGAGCCGTTGATCCTTGGCGCCGGGGGAATGAAAATCTACACACCTGCCATATTGAAGCAGATGGCCGCCATCTGCCGCGCCCATGGCGTGCTGTTCATTGCCGATGAAGTGATGACCGGCTGGGGTCGCACCGGAACGATATTCGCCTTTGAACAGGCCGGCGTGGCGCCGGACATCCTGTGCATGGCCAAGGGCCTGACCGGCGGTGTCATCCCGCTCGCGGCAACTGTCGCCACCGATGCCATCTATCAGGCTCATTTTTCGGACGATCGCGCGAAGATGTTTTTCCATTCCAGCAGCTTCACCGCCAATCCGATCGCCTGCGCCGCGGCCGGTGCCAATCTCGGCATATGGCGCGACGAACCCGTCCAGCAGCGGATCGACAGCCTCATCGGCCGCCACCGCGAGTTTGCGGAAAGGCTAAACGGCAGAACGGGGATTAGCGGGGTGCGTCAGTGCGGAACCATTTTCGCTCTGGAAATCGACAATCGGGCGGACGGCTATCTTTCGGATCTCGGACCGAAACTGCTCGCCTTCTTCAGGGATCGTAACATTTTACTTCGCCCCTTGGGCAATACCGTTTACGTCATGCCCCCATATTGTATCGGTGGCGAGGATCTGAAATCCATCTATGATGCTATCGAGGAGGCGATCGACCATTTTGCCAAAGGCTGATCCCGCCGCACCGGAAAGCTTTTTGCATCCGCCCGCAAAACCGGCCAAGGACTGAACATGGAAATAATAGATTCACTCATGGTCAAGATCGCGCTGATCGGCCTTCTCGGTATCGGCGCCCAATGGATTGCCTGGCGGACCGGTCGTCCCGCGATTGCGCTGATGCTAATCGTCGGCATTATCGCGGGTCCGGTGCTCGGCATCATCGACCCCGAGCGTGATTTCGGTGCCCTGCAGGAGCCGATCATCAAGCTGGCGGTCGCGGTGATCCTGTTCGAAGGCGGGCTCAGCCTGAACTTTCGCGAATTGAGACAGGCAGGCGGCGCAGTGACCACCATGGTGTTTATCGCCGGACCGATTGCCTGGGGGCTCGGGACGGCCGCCGCCCATTATGGCGCGGGGCTTTCATGGGAGATTTCCGCCTTGCTTGGCGGCATCATGATCGTAACCGGACCGACCGTGATCGGGCCGATGCTCCGCACGCTGCGCGTTCCTTCGCGGGTCCGCAACATCCTGAAATGGGAAGGCATCGTCAACGATCCGATCGGCGCGCTGCTGGCAGTCGGCATTTATGCCTATATCACCTACGAGGGCGCCAACGCCAATATCGCCGTGATCAGCATGGATGTGCTTGCTGCAAGCTTCATCGCCGGGCTGATCGGCGCCGGCCTTGGCTTCGCTCTCACCTGGCTATTTCCGCGAGGGATGGTACCGGAATATCTGAAGGCACCGTTTCTCCTGGTTACGGTGATTGCCGGTTTTGTCATCGCCGACCTGATCAAGCATGAAACCGGGCTGATCACGGTCACAGTCATGGGTATCGTCATGGGCAATCGCCAGATCTATTCCAGCCAGGCGCTCTACCGCTTCAAGGAAGATCTCGCAGTGTTGCTGATCTCCGGCGTCTTCATCATCCTGTCTGCCACGCTTGATTGGGAAACAGTACAGCAGTTCCGGCCGCAGTTTGTCATATTCCTGATATTGCTGCTGTTCGTGGTCCGGCCAATATCCGTGCTGGTTGCCCTGTTGTTCAGTTCAGTGCCGTGGCGCGAGCGTCTGTTCATCGCCTGGATCGCGCCGCGCGGTATCGTGGCGGTCGCGATCACCGGCCTGTTTGCGATCCGGCTGGTCGACTACGGATTGCCCGGGGCAGAAGCGCTGGTTCCGCTCAGCTTCGCCGTTGTTATCGCGACCATATTTGCGCATGGATTTTCCGCATCCTGGGTCGCCGAGCGGCTCGGCATTTCGGAAGGCAAGGGCGAGGGCGTCCTGATTGCGGGTGCCAATCGCTGGTCGATCGCACTCGGCAAAATGCTGAAATCGCTCGATATCGATGTTCTCATCACCGACAGCAGCAGATTTGCGCTGCGCCGTGCACATAGCGAAGGGCTTGCCATCCGTCATGGCGATGTGCTGGACGAGGCGCACAACGACAATATCGACCTCGGCGAATATCAGCACCTGATTGCCGCCACCGACAACGACAGCCAGAACCAGCTGATCACGGCCGATCTCGGGCCGGAAATGGGCTACGAGCAAATCAGCCGGCTGGCCAATGACGGGCAGAGCAAAAGCCGGGTCGGAAACGGACGGTTGCTGTTCCAGTCGGGTGCCGACTTTGCCACGCTGCTCGACCGTGATCTGGCCGGGTGGCGGTTCAGCAAGACCAATATTACCGAGAAATTCACCGCCGATGATTATCGCAAGAATCTAGAAGAAGGGGAGGAACCGCTGGCGGTCTATAAGCCGGATCGGCGCCTGCTGTTTTTCGCGACCGATGCACGACCGGTGATAGAAGATGGCGATGTCGTGATCAGCTATGTCGCCGCCGATACGCCCGAAGAACGCAAGGCGGACCGGGCGGCGAAAGACAGCGAGAAAAACGGTGACAAGAGCCGCGGCTGACTAGGCCATCTACGGGTCGCGCCGGCCAAAGAGGGCCGTACCGACCCGTATATGCGTAGCCCCCAGCTTGATCGCTTGCGGATAGTCGCCTGACATCCCCATGCTGAGCCCGGCAACGCCGCCATCGCGCGCCAGACGGGCCAGCAGCGCGAAATAGGGAACAGGGTTGGCGTCATCGGGGGGAACCGCCATCAGTCCGGCTACGGGAATCCCGGCGTCCCTGACCTGCGCCAGCACGTCGGGAACCGCTTTGATATCGCAGCCGCCTTTTTGCGGTTCTTCGCCGATATTGACCTGCACGAAACAGGGAATATGCCGATCCTGCCGTTTCATTTCGCTAGCCAGCGCCTTGATCAGCGAGGGGCGATCCACGGAATGGATATAATCGAACAGGGCAACCGCTTCTGCCGCCTTGTTGGACTGCAGCTGGCCAACCATGTGCAGTTCGACCTCGGGATATTCCGCGCGCAGCGCGGGCCATTTTTCGGCGGCTTCCTGCACCCGGTTCTCGCCGAACAGGCGATGACCGCCTTCAAGCAACGGCCGTATCTCCTCGCTGCTGCGGGTCTTGGACACGGCGACAAGCGCGATATCGGACGCCTTGCGGTCCGCTATGCGACAGGCCTTTTCGATTGTTTCGGATATTTCTGTCAGCGCCGCATGTGCCACGGGTAAGCCTCTCTCGGTCATTCTCTTTCGTGAAGCTTGCGTCTATAGGCTGGCTTATGTTGCGAGACCAGCCCTCTCCCCCTTCGCGTGAACCGGCTCGGTCGGTTCTTCCCCGAATATGGCTGTTTACCGACAAGCGCAACGACGCGAGGCTCGAAAAGGCGATCCTTGGTCTGCCGCGGGGCAGTGGCATTGTCTTTCGGCATTATCATTTGCCGGAGGAAGCGCGGCGGACGCGATTTGAAACGGTCCGCACACTGGCCCGACGTCGGGGACATATTCTGTTTCTGGCAGGGTCCGCCGCTCTGGCCCGAAAATGGCGCGCCGATGGTGCGCATGGGCGACGGTTGCGCCCCTCGACCAAGGGTGGTCTGTTGCTTAGCGTTCCGGTCCATGACGCGCGGGAAATCCGGCAGGCCAACCGCACCGGCGCCGACCTGTTTTTCCTCTCGCCGCTATTTGCGACCAGATCGCATCCCGGCCAGCGCCCACTGAACCCGCATCAGGTCAGGAAGCTGGAAGCTCTGTGCAATGGCCCGGTCATATATCTGGGTGGAATGAATCGGCGGCGCTATCAGATCCGCGCAACAAGCAGGACCCATGGCTGGGCTGCGATTGATGGATTAAGCCAGAGCGAGGGTTAGAAGCGGAACTGGGTTCCGACATATACCGCCTGGCTGTCCTGGCGATTGTCGGTCAGCGGAGCCATGCGGTCGCGCTCGTTATTGATGCGGACACCGGCGGTCACATCCAGATTGCGCGTGAGCGAATAGCTGCCACCGACATCGAGCGTGTAATCCTTCTGGCTTGCATCGAGCGCGCGCGGTGCGGCATTGATTGGTGCGCTGGCATCAATCGACATGCGCGGATTGAAGCGGCTCTTCTTGCCGCCATCGTCGTCTCCGAGTCCTCTACCGGCACCGATTTCGGACAAGTCCGGCAGATTGCTGCCCAGCTTCTTGACCGGGATCGCAAAGCTCTTCAGCCCCTTGGCAGAACCAAGACTATAGGAAACAGGTGCGATTTTCGCTGCGGTCGCAATTCCCGATCCGGCAGTTGCCGCAAGGATGTTCTCGCGGATGGAAACGGCACCGGCATCGGATTTCTGACGGACCACCACGGTTACCGAACGTTCACCGTCCCGCATACCGCCGGCCGGCGTGAATTTGAAACTCGCGTTGCCGCGCAGCGCGCTGAGATTATATTTTGCCGCCAGCTCGGGATCAGCACCCGCCACCGTGAAGGAACCGATCGATCCAAGGGTTTTGAGCGATACGATGCTGTCGTCGTCAGAAAGCACCTTCGCCAGAGCAGGAGTCATGACAAGGCCGGAGATCGCGAGTCCCGTCGCTAACCATCCGAAATGACTGACCTTTTTCGTCATGATGAAAATGCTTCCCCTTTGTATGACCGTAGATATAACAAAATCTGTCCATCTGCACGAGTCAACATACTGTTTTTGTCCGATTTTCCCAAACTAGCGAGTTTCTGTTGCAGTTCGGTTACGCTTTTGTCCAGTGATCGGGCGGCCTCCTAACAAAAAGAAGATGAACCAAAGATGATTTACCCCCCCATTCAACTGGGGTTCACTCGCGTCTGCACAAGAGCAAAACATGCGCTTGTGCTTGCCCCTTGCGGCAAAGCATTTATAGAGAGCGCTGAAATGAATTCAGGTCCGGCACAAATCGTGCGCAGCAAGTGATGCGTGCCGGGATAAAATACAATCAGGAGCGATTCATGTCCCGCCTCAAACCGTCTCTCTTTTTGCGGCCTGCCACCATCGGTCTGGTGGCCTTGTCCCTGCTGTCTGCCTGCGGAGGCAAGGAACGTCCTCAAGCCGACCTGGCCGCTTCGCAGGTCACGACCATCGGTGTGAACAGCTATTTGTGGCGCGCCTCTCTGGACGCCCTTTCCTTCATGCCACTCACCCAGACCGACAGCAATGGCGGGGTTATCCTGACCGACTGGTATGTGAACCCGCAGAATCCCGGTGAACGCATGAAAATCAACGTCTCGATCCTCGATCAGGATTTGCGCGCCGATGCGTTGCGCGTGGGCGCCTCGCGCCAGGTCTCCACAAACGGCACCTGGGTGGACGCGCCGGTCAAGGCCGCGACCACCCAGAAGCTGGAACAGATCATCCTCACCAAGGCCCGCGACTTGCGGCGCGGTGCAATCACCAACTAATTTTTCCTGCGACATAATGGGGCCGCAATGACCGATCAGCGATTCAATCCACTGGCGGCGGACAAACGCTGGCAAGCGCGCTGGTCCGAATCGCGCGTGTTCGAGGCGGATGACGCCAGCAGCAAGCCGCGCAGCTATGTGCTGGAAATGTTTCCCTATCCATCGGGCCGGATCCACATGGGCCATGTCCGCAATTACACGATGGGCGACGTGCTGGCCCGGTTCCGGCGGATGCAGGGCTTTGAGGTGCTGCACCCGATGGGTTGGGACGCGTTCGGCATGCCGGCGGAAAATGCCGCGATGGAGAAAAAGGTTCACCCCGGCGAATGGACAAGAGCCAATATCGCGGCGATGCGCAGCCAGCTGAAGACGCTGGGCTTCGCCTTTGACTGGAGCCGGGAACTGGCGACCTGCGAACCGAACTATTACGGTCAGGAACAGGCGCTGTTCATCGACCTGTTCGAGGGCGGCCTGGTCTATCGCAAGGAATCGGCGGTCAACTGGGATCCGGTCGACATGACCGTGCTCGCCAACGAGCAGGTCATCGACGGCAAGGGCTGGCGTTCCGGCGCCCCGGTCGAGAAGCGCAAGCTCAGCCAGTGGTTCCTGAAGATCACCGATTTCGCCGAGGATCTGCTCGCCGGACTGGGCGAGCTCAAGGCGTGGCCCGACAAGGTGCGGCTGATGCAGGAAAACTGGATCGGCAAGTCGCAGGGCCTGCAATTCCATTTTGCCTTGGCCGAGCCGCAAGACGATATTGCCACCGTCGAGGTTTTTTCCACGCGACCGGACACGATTTTCGGCGCGAGCTTCGTCGCGCTGGCGGCCGATCATCCGCTGACCCAGAAACTGGCCAGCCAAAACGCGGCCCTCGCGGCGTTTGCCGAAGAATGCAAGGCGGGCGGCACGACCGCGGCCGAGCTGGAGACGATGGAGAAAAAGGGTTTCGATACCGGCCTGACCGTCACCCACCCCCTCGATCCCGACTGGCAGCTGCCGGTCTATGTCGCCAATTTCGTGCTGATGGACTATGGTACGGGTGCCGTGTTCGGTGTCCCGGCGCACGACCAGCGCGATCTCGACTTTGCCCGCAAATATGATCTGCCGGTCAAGCGCGTGGTTTCGGATGGCGAGGAAGCCGACGCCTTGTTCGCTGGCGACGAGGCCTATACCGGGCCCGGCAAGGTCGTGAATAGCGCGTTCCTGGACGGCATGACGATCGAAGACGCGCAGAAAGCTGTTATCGCGCGGGCCGACACGGAAGGATGGGGCAAGGCCCAGACCACCTGGCGGCTGCGCGACTGGGGCGTTTCGCGCCAGCGCTACTGGGGCACGCCGATCCCGATCATCCATTGCGACGGCTGCGGGCCGGTGCCGGTGCCGAAGGACCAGCTGCCGGTGGTGCTGCCCGAGGATATCGATTTTGAAACGCCGGGAAACCCGCTGGAGCGGCACCCGACCTGGAAGCATGTCGACTGCCCCAAATGCGGCAAAGCAGCGCGGCGCGAAACCGATACGCTCGACACCTTCGTCGACAGCAGCTGGTATTTCCTGCGCTTTGCCAGCCAGCCGGACGACCGGCCCTTTGATCCGGAGGTCGTGAAGCAATGGCTGCCGGTGACGCAATATATCGGCGGCGTCGAGCATGCGATCCTGCATCTGCTCTACGCCCGCTTCTGGACGCGCGCGCTGGCCAGCATTGGCAAGCTGGACTTTGCCGAGCCATTCGAGAGCCTGTTCACCCAGGGAATGGTGACGCACGAGACTTATTCCATCAAACATTTCTCGATGGCAGGGCCGCTTGACGATGATGGGCAACCTATTGCTCAAATAACGTACTACCCTCCTGATGAAATAGAGCGAAACAAAGACGGTGCGTTCCTAATCGAAGGGGGAAAAGAACTTAATATCGGCCGCATTGAGAAAATGTCGAAGTCGAAGAAAAATGTCATCGACCCCGACCCGATCATCGAACAATATGGTGCCGATGCGGTGCGCTTCTTCATGCTGTCCGACAGCCCGCCCGAGCGCGACCTGCCCTGGTCCGAGGCCGGGATTGAAGGCAGCTGGCGGTTCGTCCAGCGGCTGTGGCGCCTGTTCATCTCGGTCGCCGAGGCGGCTGATGCACCCGCTGCCGAGGACAAGCCGCTCAACCGCAAATTGCACCAGACCATCGCCGGGGTGGCGGATGATATCGAGGCGCTCTCGTTCAACAAGGCAGTGGCCAAGATCTTCGAACTGGTCAACCTGATCGAGAAATCCGCACCGTCCGCCGACCGCAATGATGCGATCAGAACGCTCGCCCGGATTGTCGCGCCGATGGTGCCGCATATCGCTGAGGAAGCCTGGGCGTTGCTAGGGGAAAGCGACCTGATCGCGGACGCACCCTGGCCGAAAGTGCAAGAAAGCCTGCTGGTCGAGGACGAGGTGACGATCGCGGTTCAGGTGCGCGGCAAGCTGCGCGATACCCTGACCACCGCAAAGGGCAGCAGCAAGGACCAGCTTGAAGCCCTTGCCCTTGCCTCCGAGAAGGTGCAGCGTAGTCTGGATGGTGCCGAGATAAAGAAGGTGATTGTTGTGCCCGATCGACTGGTCAATATCGTTATATGACGCAGCTGGTAGCCCGGATCGCCGCCATGCTGGCCTTGTCCCTCCTGTTGGCAGGCTGCAACCTGCGTCCGCTTTATGCCGGTGGAACCGGCGGCGTGGTGGCCAGCGAGCTTGGCAATGTCGAAATCGAGCCGATTGCCGGCAAGGCGGGCTGGCTGAT
Organism: Parasphingorhabdus sp.; assembly: GCF_036964565.1. Taxonomy (GTDB): domain Bacteria; phylum Pseudomonadota; class Alphaproteobacteria; order Sphingomonadales; family Sphingomonadaceae; genus Parasphingorhabdus. The sequence goes on from NZ_JBALTN010000006.1 coordinate 213,800, forward strand.
GCGCAATGCGCTCAAGGACCAGCTCGAGACTTTTGAGGGGCAAGAGATTAAATATCGGCTGAAGGTTGCGCTGGACGACAAGATCGCCGGTTTTGGTGTGCGCAGCGATGACCGGATCACGCGCGAACGCCGGACCCTGCGCGCCCGCTATCAGCTGGTCCGCCTCTCCGATTCGGTCGTCGTGCTGGATGCCACCGCGGGTTCCGATGCCGGAATCGACGTGGTCTCCTCGGAATATGCGACGCTGGCGGCAGAAGATACCGCGCTGGAAAATCTGGCGACCCGAGTTTCGAACCAGATTGTGACGCGGCTTTCGCTCTTCGCCCGAAACGAGGCCAGCAGCTCTCCCGAACCATGAAAAGCAAGCCGGAGGATATTGTCAGGCGCTATCGCGGCACCCCGATTCCTCCGCGGCTGACCTTGTTGTGCGGTCCGAACGTCACCCGCTGCCAGGCACTGGTCGACGAACTGGTGCGGCCGCTGGCCCAGTCGGCAGAACGGGTCGACCTGTCTATCGGTGATATCAGCGAACGGCCGGGGCGCCTGAACGATGAAGCGAATTCGGCCTCCCTGTTCGGCGACAAGCGTTTCATCGTGTTGCGTTTGAACAGTGGCGAAGCGGTGAGGGCGGCCACTGCGATCGAGACCCTGCTGGCAAGCGAGACCGGAGGCGATCCCGTGTTCGTCATTGCGCCAGGCATGGGCGACAAGACGGCGCTCGCCAAAACCATCGCCGCAGCACCCGATGCCCTGATGGCCACTTGCTATGAAACAAGTTCGGCAGAGGCAGCGACGGCGATTCTGGCAATGGCAAAACGGGAAGGCGTACGGCTCAGTCGTGAAATGGCGCAGGAAATAGCCGTTTTGACCAGCAATGATCTGGTCCTGGCGCGGCTGGAGGTGGAAAAAATCGCTCTGTTTCTCGACGCGTCTCCCGAAAATCCAAGCGAACCCGATGCCGATATTCTCTCGCTGCTCGGAGCCGAAAATGATGAAGAGGACATCAATCTTCTGATTCAAGCCGCGCTCAATGGCGATGCCGCTCGTCTGGCCGAGGAAATCGCCGACGCGCGTGCGCAGGGCATCAGCGAAATTGGTCTCATACGGATCATGCTCCGCCATCTGTCAAAGCTGGCAGAGCTGCGCAGCAAGGTGGACAATGGCGGCACGATCGATTCCGTAGCGGGCCATCCGAGCGTCTTTTTCAAGGAACAGAAGCATTTCAAGCGCCAGCTGCGGATCTGGTCGTCAGCCCATATCGCACGGCTGATCGAGCGCGTCTTGCAGCTGGAGATCGCGATGAAAAGCAGCGGCCAGCCCGATCAGGTGCTGCTCGAGGAAGAACTGCTGCTGATCGCGCGCAAGGCCGCCAGCGCGCGCTAGCTCACTCATATTCGGCGGTAATGGCAATCCGGCCCCGGAACTGCCCGCTGGCGTCGCCCCGCACGCTCAACTCGCCGCCAAAAGCGAAATTCAGCCGCCCCGTCTGGTCCAGCCTCGCCAGTTCCGGCAAATTGGTCTCCAGCCGTTCAAGTTCTGCCACCGCACCATTGGGAGCGCTGAGCTGGATGCGCTGTGGCAGGAATATCCTGACATTGCGTCCCGGCTCCCCGGTCAGCCGGCCTTCGCCGTGTAGGGCGATACCGCCGAGATTGGCGATGCTGCCGCGGATCTGCCGGTCTCCGGACGTTGGGTCGATAATGACCCTGCCGCCGCCGCTGCCCAGTACGGCGAGGCGAGAGAAATCGAGATCGGTGGTAATTTCGATCCGCAGCGGGATGTCGGAGGTCCCGGCATCTCGACCGGAAATACTGCCAGAAGGGCCGGTGTCAGCGCAGAGGCGGCACTGGGCATGTGATCTGCCCGTCGGCCATGCAAGGCAAACGATCATGGCCATCGTCAGCAGCAGCGATTTTCCCACCCTTTTCATAGCTCCACATCCTGCCGATATATGCCTAATATCCCGTTAAGCGCCGGAATGGTCGGACCCTGATTCTCTTCGGCAGATCCCTTGACCGACTGCATTTGAGCGCCCATTTACGGAATATGGAAAAAACAATATTGAGCGATGCAGAATGGCGGCAGCAGCTGTCCCCCGAACAATATCACGTGCTGCGCGAAGCCGGCACCGAGCGGGCCTTTACCGGTTCGCTGAACACGGAATATCGCGACGGCGAGTTTTTCTGTGCGGGCTGCGGCAACAAATTGTTTGAATCGCAAAGCAAGTTTGACAGCGGCTGTGGCTGGCCAAGCTTTTCCGAACCCGTCGACCCGGAAGCGGTTACCGAACTCGAGGACCACAGTCTGGGCATGCGTCGGGTCGAGATACGCTGCTCCAATTGCGATGGCCATCTTGGCCATGTTTTTCCGGACGGCCCCACCGAAACCGGGCTGCGCTATTGCATGAACAGCGCTGCCATGGCTTTCGAACCCAGTTCGGACTGATTTTCCCGTGCTTCCCCATTCAGCCTGCAGTAAGGCGTCAACTCGCTAGAAAATCTTGAATTCAGCGAATAACGGACGGATCAATATGGCACGGGGCAAAAAACGCAGCAAACCACAGGGGCCGGTGCAGAAATGGGGCTGGCGCCTGTTGAAAGCCGGGCTGGTCGCCGGCCTTCTTGCGGCGATTGCTCTGGTGGTGGCGATATTGGTGGTTCGCTCATCCCTCCCGGGTTTTGAGGACATGAAATCTTCGCCCAACGGCCAGATGATCCGGGTGCTTGACGTCAACGGTACGGAATTATTTTCCATGGGTCCCAGCTATGGCGAATGGCTGCAGTACGACGACATTCCCGAAGTCATGAAAGCGGCGATGGTGGCGGTCGAGGACCGGCGCTACGATAGCCATCTTGGCGTGGATCCGATCGGCATTGCGCGTTCGCTACAGGTCAGAATGCAGCGCGGTCACTGGGCCCAGGGCGGATCGACGATCACCCAGCAGCTCGCCCGAAATATATTCCTCAACAACAACCGGACGTTCGGCAGGAAAGGGCGGGAAATTCTGCTTGCGCTGGCGATGGAGCGAAAATTCTCCAAGGAACAGATTCTCGAGCTTTACCTGAACAAGGTCTATTATGGCGGCGGTGCTTATGGCATTGATGCTGCTTCCCGCCGCTTCTTCGCGCACAGCGCGAGAGAACTGAACCTCGCCGAGGCGGCGATCATCGCCGGTCTGGTCAAGGCCCCCTCGCGATATTCGCCGACCGCAGACGCAACCGCGGCGATCGGACGGGCGTCGGTGGTTCTGAAGGTCATGCAGGATGCCGGCGCGATAACCGCCGGCGAAGCGGCGAGCGCCGACCCCGCCGCGGTCAAGCTGGCCCCCGAGCCGCGGCAAAACAGCGTCCGCTATTTCACCGACTGGGCACTGCCGCAACTCGATTTGCTGATCGACGAGAGCGTCGAGCCGATCGAGGTCTGGACGACGCTGGATCTTGACATGCAGCGCAGCGCTACGGCGGCTATCCAGGCCAACGTGCCATCCGGCGCGCAAGGGGCCCTGGTGGCAATCGACCGCGATGGAGCGGTGCGCGCGATGGTCGGCGGCACCGACTATGTCACCTCCAACTACAACCGCGCCACCCAGGCGGTTCGTCAACCCGGTTCTGCGTGGAAAGTGTTTGTCTACATGGCCGCGCTGGAAGCCGGCTATGCGCCCGACGACACGGTAACCGACGAACCGATCACCATTGGCAATTGGACGCCGCGCAACAGCGGCGACCGCTATGCCGGCGACATCGATGTCCGCACCGCCTTTGCCTTTTCGAAGAATACGGTGGCAGCAGCGATCGGCAACGACATCGGCACGTCCTCCATTGCCAACATGGCCCGTCGCTTCGGTATCACCACCCCGATCGACACCAATCCGTCGATGGTCCTCGGCACGTCCGACGTGCGGGTTCTCGACATGACCCGTGCCTTTGCCTCGATCAGTGCCAAGGGCATCGCGATCACCCCCTTTGGCATCACCAAGGTGCAGACGATGAAGGGTGAGCTGCTGTATCAGAGCAAGTTTGACGGAAGCCGCGTGCTGGTCGATCCCTGGGTCGCAGCGGGCATTACCGATCTGATGCAAACCGCGGTCAACACCGGTACCGGACGGGCCGCCCAGATCGGCAGACCCGTGGCGGGCAAGACCGGCACCACCAGCAGCAACAAGGACGGCTGGTTCCTTGGGTTTTCCAGCGGCCTGACGACGGGCGTGTGGATGGGCCGCGATGACGCGAGACCCGTCGGCGGCCTTCAGGGCGGCCGTGCTCCCGCGTCCGCGTTCGCCCAGTTCATGAAAATGGCGGTGGCCAAGCGTAAGGTGGAGCAATTTGATACCGAGCTGGTCCTGCCGGAATGGCAACTAGAACCGGATGATGGCGAGCTGTTCGGCGCGCCGGAGGACGGGATCTATGTCGATGAAAATGGCATGCCGATCGAAACCGGCGGCGGCGTCGAATATGATCTGGAAGATGGCGAGGCTGCCGACAACCCGCAGCTCGATCAGGAGTGGATCGATAACGTGCTCGGCCGCGGCGGCGATTCTGCTCCGCGCAAGCCTGAGACACCCCCCGTCAAGAGACCCAAGCCGCAGCCGCCGCAAAACCAGCCAGAATCCTTGTTGCCCGAAGCGGCGCGCATCGAACCGCAGTAAACCTCCGCCTCAGTGGGGCGGATCGGGTTGCCGCTCGGCCCCCACCATGTGCAGGCCGCGCCCGTGATCCTTGAGCCAGCGATCCGCCGACCGGCGATCGGATTCGAATATCTCGTCGAGCAGGGCGTAGAATCGCTTGCTATGATCCATATGGCGGAGATGGGCGACTTCGTGCGCCACGACAGACCGGCGAACATGAGGAGGCGCCATGACCAGGCGCCAGTTCAGGCGGATAGACTGGCGTGCGGAACAACTGCCCCAGCGCCGTCGCGCATCACCAACGGCCAGGCGGGGCAAATCGGTTCCGGCCCGCGCGCAGTAGAATTGTAGGTCCTCGGCAAAAATGAGCCGGGACTGGGCTCTGAGCCAGCGCAGCACCCGCGCCTCGACATGTTCCACAGGTCCGCCCAGCCGGATTTCATCATCTGTCAGCAAGGGATTGCGCGAAAATTCCGGAGACCAGCGGATAACACGCGGTTCGCCCAGAAAGGCAATTTGGCTACCATCCGCCACCGGAACCGGCGGCACGGCTTCAGCAAAGCGCGCGTGAAGCCATGCGGATTTTGACTGGGCAAAGCGCAGCGCCTGCTGCTCCGAGGCATGCGCAGGAAGAGTCAGCCGAACGATGCCCTTCACCGTATCCGCCGAAACGATGATCGACCGGGCCTGCCTTGATCGCCTTAGGTGCAGCGGATAGCTGACCCCGTCCAGACTGATCGCAAGCGTCTCGGGCAGTGATGTCCTAAAAAGGCGCATCGACAATATGCTGTTCAAGGGGTCCGGCCCGGCTTTCCGGTATCGCCTTGCCACGGATCGACTGGCCTGCGGCATGGATCGTTTCACGGTCGCCGGAAACCAGATAATGCCAAGCCGGCAGCGGCAGGTTGCGCGCCCGCAATTTATAGGCGCAACTGTCGGGCAACCAGTCAAATTCCTCTAGCTTGTTGCGGGTCAGGCGGACGCAATCGGGCACATGAAATTTCCGGTGGCGATAGTCGCTGCACCGCGCATCCTGCAGATCGAGAAGCTTGCAGGCGATATTCGTCATATAAATCTGGCCGTCATCCTCGTCTTCGGCTTTCAGAAGACAGCACTTGCCGCAACCGTCGCACAGCGCCTCCCACTGGCCGCGATCCAAGGATTCGAGCGGTGCTTCCCAGAACGGCTTTTCAGATCCTAGCGCACCCATCGGGCGATTTCGTCCGCGACCTGCCGCGGTGTGCCGTCAAAGGGGAGCAACGCCAGCGGTTCTCCCTCGGGACCGAACAGATAGGCCTGGCGGCTGTGGTCCACCAGATATTCGCTCGCGCCTTCGTCGTTGCGGATATCGTAGATGATAAGATATTTTTTGGCGACGTCGGCAATTTCCTCGGAACTCCCGGTCAGGCCGATCAGCCGCGGATGAAATGCGGCCACATATTGCTTCAGCACGGCTGGTGTATCGCGGCCGGGATCGACCGATATGAAAATCGGCTGGATTTTCTTGGCAAGAGAGGGATCTTCCTTTTCCGCCTGCTTCAATCCCAGCATGATATTGGCCAGATCCACGGGACACACATCCGGGCAATAGCTGTAGCCGAAATAAATGATCCGATACTGACCCTTGAACTGGGCGTCGGACGTTTTTCCGCCATCCTGATTGGTCAGGGTGAACGGACCCCCTATTTTTGCTCCTGCAAGAGGCGGCTCGGCGTCAGCCGAAGCGCCGCCTCCAGGCGCAGGATTGCAGGCGGCCACCAGCAGCAGAAGCCCTGCAGCCATCAGGTTTTTTGCGATATCGTTGAATTTGTTCATTACGGGGCCAGACATGGTCTGCTAAGGCATGAAATTCAACAGATAATCGATGAGCGGCAAAGCCAGCGACGCTAGCGAGATGTTGCCGACGGAAGAAACGGGGCCAAACATGTTCAGTAAAAATTTGTCACGGATGATGTTGGGCGGGAAGTTGCTTGGCTTCCTGCGCTGTGCAGTGATCCCCGCGTTTGCCTTTGCGTTTGCCGTTCCGGCGGCGGCGCAATTCTCGGACAGCTACAATTTCCTGAAGGCGGTTGACGACCGCGATGGCGAGGAAGCCAACAAGTTTCTCAACCGGCCCGGCACGGTGATCATCAACACAAGGGACAATTCAACCGGACGCGGTGCGTTGCACATCGCGGTGGATCGCAAGGATTCGACCTGGCTGGCGTTCCTCCTGCAGAAGGGAGCCAATCCCAATATTCGCGACAAGCAAGGACTGACCCCGCTGATGATGGCGACGCAGCTTCGTTTCGTCGAAGGCGTGAAGATCCTTCTGGCCAAGGACGCGGCGGTGGACGAGACCAACAAGCAGGGCGAAACGGCGCTCATTCGGGCCGTACAACTGAGAGACTCGGAGCTGGTCAGGCTGCTCCTTGCCAGCGGTGCCAACCCGGACCGGACCGACACGCTGGCGGGCCTGTCGGCACGGGACTATGCCAAGCGGGATCGCCGTGCTGCGAGTATCTTGGCTGAAATAGAGAAGGCCGACGCCAGCCAGAAACCCGAATCCGAAGGACGGTTTTTCGGGCCCGAAGGGTGAACGACTGTTCTCAGCGACCCCGGTCGAACAGTTCCGAGGCCGGACCGGTCCATCCTTCGCAGATGGCTGAACGCTGCATGGCACGGCGCGCCAGTCGCATGGTTTCCGTCTTCCGCCGGGCCGGGGCGAGCGTTTCCGTCGCTGCCGGCCTCACCATCTCCCCGTCATAGGCATCGGCGATGATCAACCCCGTCCGCTCGGGCAGGAACTCCGGCCGGTTGACTGGAGAGGCGTCGAAACCGATCGGCAGCGCCCAGTAGAACCGGTCACAATATTCCAGATATTCGCTCCATTTCGCATCGCTCAGCAAGTCGCTCCGTGCCACCTTGATCTCGACAATGACGATCTGGCCTCTGGCGTCGATTCCCATGAGATCCGCACGGCGCCGGTTTCGCAAACTCACCTCGGGAAGCACCATGATATCGTGGCGCAAGAACATGCGCGCGACGCCGCGCGCCACGGCTTGAGCTGCGGTCAGCTCGCCGGAAGCGGTCAACAGGCCAAGCGAATCAGGATCCATCGTCATCAGCGATGACTAGAACATAAAAAGAACAAAGCAAAGGCCCCCGTGAGGGAGCCTTTGCTTTGTCGTTGCGGACAATCATTGGTAAAAAATATGATTGTCGATCGCGGCCATGCGTTTCAGCCGCCAGCCCGGCGATACATAGCGGGCGTGAAAGAACAACGCGCCTTCTGCGGAGCTTTCCCAGCCATCGTTCATCGCAATTTTGGCGATCGCCACGGCATCGTGCCAATGCCGCTGGCTGGTTCTGATCGGAGGCATTTTACCACCCCGAACGAAGGAGAACTGGCTGCGCTGGAAGACAACGCCGCAAATGCTGTCGGGGAACCGGGACGATTCGACCCGGGCCAGAACAACCCTTGCCACCGCCAGCTGGCCCTGCAGGGTCTCGCCCTTGGATTCAAAATAGACGGTTCCGGCCAGACACTGCATTTCCTTGTCCAGGGATCCGGTTGTCGACTGCTGGCGCACCAGCTGCTGCAAGGAAACCGCCCCGTCGTTGTTGAATGTGTCTCCGCCAGCGAGGTCGCTCGGGACTTCGCCGTTGGCCATTCTGTCCGACTGCACAACATCCTGGGGAATGTCTGCGACAACTTCCTGATGGTCGCCAAATATAATGGCTTGATCCGCTTCGTCTTCGGCCAGCAAGGCGGGATCAACGAAAATCTCGGTTTCAGGCGTCTCGTCGGTTGCTTCCAACGCGAAAGACGCATCGGTGAAGGACAAGGCAACCACCGCGGTAAAGGCAAGCGACAAGGCGCTTGTTGCACGAAAAATTTTGCTCATTAACCTATAACATTATGCGGTGAGACCAGAGCAGCCCCGACATTCTCGTCGAAACCGCAAAAAACAGACCCTGAAAACCCAAAGCGCGGACCTGTTTCTGTTCTCCCCGTCTGCGTGTTTGCCGCCCGTCATTTCTGACACCCTGCCGGCCACCTGCGCATCAAAGTTGAGCGCCAAATATGGCCGGGGGATATAAAGTCAAGTTTACTGACCCATTTCGGCGATGAGCCGTTCCGCATCCGGGATGTCCAGTTCAATTAACCAGATATCGGGGTCAAAGCGGAATCGCTGAGCCAGATATTCGGATAATTCTCTAGCATTATCAGTATCTTGGGGCCAGATTCGTTGCCAATTGGGACGACCATCCAGCGACGGCATATTCTCCAGGAGCCTAGGGTTTTGGCCCTTTTCCATGCATTGAATGAGCAGCGAGCCGGATATTCTGTCGCCCTTTTTAAGAACAGTCCCAAAGCCGCCGTTCTGGTTGACCAGCCTCAGAAGCGTCTGGATCTTCATTTCGGCAGAAAGCCGCGGTTCAATCATTCTTCTTGTAGCCCGGCAACGAGGCGAGCGGGATATGCGAACGCATGAACGTTCCCGTCCCCCGGGCGATTTCCTCGCCTTCGGCATCGATCAGCCGCGCATCCGCGACGAACACCCGCCTCTTGCCGCTGACCCAGCGTCCTTCGGCGGTGACCGGACCGGACCTGAGCGGCTTGGTAAAAAGCAGGTTGAAGGCAGTGGTGAGGATGAACCGGTCTGTCACAAGGCTGTTGGCGGCATAGAAGGCGGCATCGTCGAGCATCTTGAAATAGGCCGTGCCGTGGACCGCGCCGGCGGCGTGATAATAGCGCTGGTCGACGTCGAAGAAGATCCTGGCTTCGCCGGCCTTGGCAATTTCTAGGCGCGAATTGAACAACTGGTTTATCGGCGCCGCGTCATAGAGTCGCTCCAAGGCGCGAAAATGCTCTTGTGCGCCATCATTGTCGATATTGCCGATCATTGCCCGATCAGGCTGCCCGCTGTTCCGGCTGGCGGTTCAAAAGCGCGTAGAGCGCATCCTGGCCCGTTGCACCGCGCAGTTTGGCCACCATCTGGTCGTCCCGAAGAAAGCGGGATACGGCCGCCAGCGCCTTCAGATGCTCTGCGCCGGTCTTTTGCGGCGACAGCAGGGCAAAAATCAGGTCGACCGGCTTTCCATCATGGGCGGCGAAGTCAACCGGCTCGGCGAGGCGCAGGAAAATGCCCACGCATCGATCGAGGCCGTCCAGCTTTGCGTGGGGTATGGCAATGGCGCGGCCAAAGCCCGTCGACCCCAGACCCTCGCGTGCCGTCAGACCGGAGTGGATGGCTTCCGCATCAAGACCATAGCAGTCCTGCGCTATGCTTGCGATCATCCGAAGAAGTTGCCCCTTGCCGGCAACCTCCGGACAATCCCGCACTGCTGCGAGTTCCAAGCGAACGGACAAGTCAGTCATCAATCTTTCCTTTTGTCCCCGCAAATTTCCGTCGGTCAGCAATCAGGCCTGACTGCAGATATCGGCAGGTTTCAGGCCGGTATCAAAACCGCTGGTCGGACCTGATGACAAGCCCTCATCGCGGTCAGCGATGCGGTTCGACCCAACCGATGGTGCCGTCGGAGCGGCGATAAACCATATTATGGGCGCCAGTGCCAGAGTTTTTGAACAAAAGTGCGCTGGTATTGCGCAGATCCATCATCATCACCGCATTGGAGACGCTTGCTTCGGGGATGTCGGTGCTGGTTTCGGCAATGATGGGCGGCGATTCGCCGTTGAACTCGCTTTCATCCTCCTCCTCGAAGGATTCAAACACCCGATAGGCGGCCTCTTCCTGCTTAGCGGCATATTGCGCCTGAACGTGATGATCGTTCAGCCGCCGCATATAGCGGCGCAGCTGCTTTTCGATCTTGTCGGCCGCCTGTTCGAACGCCTGATGGGCGTCGCCCGCCTCGGCGTCTGCCTTCAGCATCAGCCCCTGCATCACGTGGGTCACGATATCGCATCGGAAATGCGCATGCGGCGCTTTGCTGATCGTGACATTGGCCGATATGGCCTTGGCAAAATATTTGCTGGCGATCGCATTCATGCGGTCCTCGGCGTGGGTCTGCAACGCATCGCCGGTATCTACCTGATGTCCTGAAACACGAATTTCCATTTTGTTCTCCTTCGCTTCCTGTACTCTTGCGCCAACGGCGATACCGTCAAATCTCTCTCCACAGGGCATTTTCAATCCCTTGAATGAACATCGCGTGTCTGGCGAGTTCATCTGCATCTGCGGCGTGCGCGCGCGGCTCGATAAATATCTTCCGCTCGGGCTGCCTCAGCACCGGTCGCGCACTGGCCATAGCAGCACTATCGTTCCGGTCCTCTGCTAGGCCAAGTCCGATCTGGCGGCCTCCGGTGAGTTCGATATACAGCTGGGTCAGCAGTTCGGCATCCAGCAGGGCGCCATGTTTCACCCGGTGGCTGCGGTCGATGCCGTAGCGCGAGCACAGCGCGTCCAGCGAAAGCTTGGCACCGGGATGCTTGGATTTGGCGATCGCCAGCGTATCCACCATCCGAAAGCGGGAAATCGGCTGATATCCGCAGAGAACCAGCTCGGCGTTGAGAAAATTGAAATCAAACTGGGCGTTGTGTGCGACAAGCTTGGCATCGCCAAGGAAGGCCAGCAGCTCTTCCGCGCCGGCAGCAAACAACATCTTGTCCGAAAGAAACACATCGGACAGGCCATGCACATTCTCGGCCGCCTTCGGCATCGGCCGCTCGGGATTATAATAGCAATGGAAGGTCCGGCCGGTTTCGATCCGGTCGATCATTTCGATGCAGCCAATTTCGACCATCCGGTCGCCGCTTTGCGGATCAAAGCCGGTCGTTTCGGTATCGAATATTATTTCCCGCATAAGAACGATATCGGACCGAAACGAGGGTTACGCAAGAGAGGCTTTCAGTTTTTGGACAAGTTTCTGCACCTGCTGACGCGTTTCCGCGTGGGGCAGCGAGGTATCGATGACCGAATGAGCCATCTGTCTTTTATCCGCATCAGGCATTTGCAGCGCCCGAATCTGTTCGAACCGCTGTTCCGTCATGCCGGGCCTGGAAAGGACACGCTGCCGCTGCTGGTCGGGGCCAGCCGACACCACGACGATATGGTCGACACGGTCGGCCCCGCCCTTCTCAAACAGCAGCGGGATGTCGAACAGGATCAAGGGCTGGTCGCGATATTTTTCCAAGAAGGCCTTTCGCATTTCCCCCACCGCCGGATGGATCAGGCGCTCCAGCTTCTGCAAGGCACCCGGATCTCCGAGCACCGCAGCACCCAGCTTCTGCCGGTCGACGCCTTCGCCGGTCGTGCTGCCCGGGAACAATACTTCGATTTCATCGACCAGCGCGCCGTCCGGTCCCTGCAACTGGTGCACCGCCGCATCGGCGTCAAAAAGAGGAATTCCTTCATCGACGAACATCTGCGCGACGGTCGATTTTCCCATGCCGATGGAGCCCGTCAGGCCGATGACGAAAGGTCGATCCGGCGCGATCATGCAACGAGCAATTTTCTCAGTTCGGCATCATGCTCCACGGGCGGCGTCGCGCCAAAGAACAGTTCGAATGCCAGCGCCGCCTGACCGATCAGCATCTCGAGACCATCGACAACCGTCAGGTCCCGCTGTTTCGCGGCCCGCAAGAGACCGGTTTCCAGAGGCGCATAAACCAAGTCATAAACCAGCGCATCGGCCGGCAGGGGATCCAGATTCACCTCGAGCGCCGCCTGTCCCGTCATGCCGAGCGGACTCGCATTGATGAGCAGATCCGCCTCCGGCAACCGCGCATCCATGGCCAATACCCCGCCCTTCACGGACGACTGCATCAGCAGGCCTGAGGCTTTCAGTCCATTGCGGGCGAGCAGCGTTATCTCCCCGATCCCGGCCTGCTTGAGAGCGAATATCACGGCCCTTGCGGCTCCTCCTGCGCCGACCACGATCGCATGCTTGCCCGTCCAGTCCCCGTCGGCGATCGGTGCCAGGAAGCCGGCAGCATCGGTATTCGTGCCGACCAGACTGCTGTCTTCCTGCCGAAAGACCGTGTTCACGGCGCCAATTTTTTCACGCACCCCGCCAGGATCGGCAACCAGGTCGAGCATCGCAATCTTGTGCGGTATGGTGACGTTGCAGCCGCGCCAAGCCGGATCGGCTTTCCGCTCCGCGATATAGCCGGCCAACTCCCCGGGCGAGACATGGCAGGCACGGTAATCGGCCTCCATGGCCAGCCGGTCCAGCCAGAATTTATGGATCAGCGGCGACTTGCTGTGCGCAATCGGGTCGCCGATCACCTCGGCATAGGGAATGGGATTGGTCATGAAGGCAGAATAGCCCGGATGCGCAGATAGTCCAGCACGGGCAGCAGCGGCAGACCCATGATCGTGAACTGGCTGCCGCTGATCGCGGAAAACATCTGCGCGCCCTTTCTCTCGATTTCATAGCAGCCCACGCAGTGACGGATATGGTCCCACTCCGAATCAACATATTGCGCGATGAAATCATCGCTGAGCGGCCGGACAGCCAGGGTTGCCACATCGATATGCCGCCATACCGGAAGACCCTGGTCCGCGATCACCGCCGCGCTGAACAACTTGTGCTTTTTGCCCGACAGCCTCCTCAGATGCGCGATGGCATCGGCGGGATCGGATGGCTTGTCGAGCATCGTCCCGTCTTCCAGCGCCAGCACCTGATCGGCCCCCAGCACCAAACCGGGACCAACCCGCCGGGACAGGCGAACCGCCTTGGCTTCGGCGAGCGCATCGGCGAGATTGCGCGCGGTGACGCCTTGCTCTCGCAGTCCCGCCTTCAGTGCGTCTTCATCAACATTCGGCGCCATCGCCTCGACCGGGACCCCCGCCGCCGAAAGCATGGCAAGGCGCGCGCTGCTGTTCGAAGCAAGGATGAGGACTCGGTCATTCATCGCCTCCGCCCCCCTCGCCGCTGCCGGATTCGACATGCCGTTCATTGTAGAGATTGATAATCGCCGCTGCCGATTCTTCGATCGAACGCCGCGTGACGTCGATCATCGGCCAGCCGTTGTCAGCGAACATCCGGCGAGCATATTGGGTCTCGGCCTTGACCTTCTCCTCGTTGACATAATCGGTTTCGGGGGCCTGGTTCAGTGACAGCAGGCGGTTGCGCCGGACCTGCACCAGCCGCGAGGCACCGGTGATCAGGCCAACCACGAGCGGATTTTTCAGGTGAAACAGCGAATCCGGGGGCGGTGATTCCGGCACGATTGGGATGTTGGCAGTCTTGTAGCCGCGATTGGCCAGATAGATGGAGGTTGGCGTCTTCGAGGTTCGCGATACGCCGGCCAGCACGATATCGGCCGCTTCCCAGTTCTCCCAGCCCACGCCATCGTCATGCGCAATCGTAAACTGAATTGCCTCGACCCGGGCAAAATAGGCAGCGTCCAGAATATGCTGCCGGCCCGGCCTTGCCTTGGCTTCCTGCCCGAGCATGTTGGACAGCGCATCGGTCACAGTATCCAGAGCGGGCACCGACGGCAGGCCGAGATGGCGGCATTCGCGCTCGAGCTTGGCCCGGATGTCGCGATTAACGATGGTGAAGATGACCAGACCGGGATTGTCTGCCACTTCGGCGAGGATCCGGTTGAGATGCTTCTCGGAACGGACCATGGGCCAGAAATGCTTGATGATCTCGACGCCATCAAACTGCGCCAGCGCGGCCTTGGCAATATTTTCCAGGGTCTCGCCGGTGGAATCCGACAGCAGATGGAGGTGGAGACGATTCATGGCCTAAGCTTTGTGATTTCACGGGGGATAAAGCAAGGGATGAAAGCGGGGATAACGGCTCCAGCCAGGTTCATCCCCGATTCCGGCCAATCCATCCACAGCCCGCCAACATTGACAGATTCCATCCACAGTCTGTGGATAGCGGGCATGGATTTCGGGAATCGGTTAAATTTGCTTTAAGCTTCACCTGTCAATCTGTTTGTATTTGCGGCGCTGGCGGGTTACCGCCTTTTCCACGCCCTATCATCAACAACAATCTATAATAAATACTTAGATATTATAATGGATGACCTTCACCCTATGCCGAACGGAACCGCTGCCCCTAAAATTCTGCTCCAGACATTGCTCGGCACAAAGACCGAGCAGACGCCGGTCTGGCTGATGCGCCAGGCAGGCCGCTATTTGCCGGAATATCGGAAATTGCGCGCGCAAAAAGGCGGATTTCTGGAACTTTGCTACGATTCCGATGCGGCGGCGGAGGTTACGCTGCAGCCGATCCGGCGGTTTGGATTTGACGGCGCGATCCTGTTTTCGGACATATTGATCGTGCCGCACGCGATGGGCCAGAAGCTCTGGTTTGAGACGGGCGAGGGACCCCGGCTGGCCCCGAGGTTGCTGGACGCGTCTCTTGCCTCTCTGAAGGGCGCTCCGGAGCATTTTGAGGCCATATATGCGACAGTCCGGACGGTCGCCGCTCAGCTCGACGACAAAACCACCTTCATGGGCTTTGCCGGCAGCCCCTGGACAATCGCCACTTATATGGTCAACGGCCAGGGCAGCAAGGACCAGGCGGCCACGCGTCGCTTTGCCTATCGCGACGAAGCCGCATTTTCCGAACTGATCGAGGCCATCGTCGAGAATACGGTGACCTATCTGCTCGGCCAGATCGAAGCCGGCGTCGATGCGGTGCAGCTGTTCGACAGCTGGGCCGGGTCGCTGTCCCCGGCGCAGTTTGAAAAATGGGTGATAGCGCCCAATGCAGGGATCATTTCCCGCCTCAAGGCCGTTCATCCCGATCTGCCGATCATCGGCTTTCCAAAGGGGGCCGGCGCGAAGCTTATTGCCTATGCCAGCGAGACCGGCGCCAGTGCGATCGGTCTCGATGAAACGGTCGATCCGGTCTGGGCGAACGAAAATCTGCCGGAAGGGCTTCCCGTCCAGGGCAATCTGGACCCGCTCGCGCTGATCGCCGGCGGCGAAGCGCTGGAACGGTCCGTCCGGCATATTCTTGATGTTTTCCGGGAGCGGCCGCATATCTTCAATCTTGGCCACGGCATTTTGCCCGACACGCCCATTGAACATGTCGAAAAGCTGCTTACACTTGTCCGGCAATGAATGAAATTCTGTCCATGCTCTATCTCTGGCTGAAAGCCGCCCATATCATCTTCATCATTTTCTGGATGGCAGGGCTGTTCATGATGCCGCGTTTCTTCGTCTATCACCAGGAATGTTCCGTCGGCTCGGACGAGGATCGCAAATGGATTGAGCGCGAGGGCAAGCTGCGCAAGATCATTCTCAACCCGTCGCTGATCGTTACCTGGATTTTGGGTCTGTCGCTGGCCTATAATATCGGTGCGTTCAGCCAGGGCTGGTTCCATGCCAAGCTGCTCGCGGTGCTGCTTCTGACCGGCTATCACGGCTGGATGATCACCTATGTCAAGAAACTGGCGCGGGGCGAGCGAACGATGACCGACAAGGCGTTGCGGCTGGTCAACGAGGTACCTGGCGTTGCGGCTGCGATCATCGTCATCCTGGTGATCATCAAACCCTTTTGACCGGCGCTGGTTGACAGGGAAATGACAAAGGCGTAATCAGCCGCCAAAGCCCGTCCGGGCGACTTTTCATGTGAATCGAAAACAGCCACGCGCTGCGCACATGCGAAATGAAGAAATAACCTTCTGACATATCTGGATAAAACTCCATGCATTTAAAAGAATTGAAACAGAAATCGCCTGCCGACCTGGTGTCGATGGCGGAAGAGCTTGGCGTCGAGACCGCCTCGACCCTGCGCAAACAGGACCTGATGTTCGCCATCCTCAAGGAACTGGCCGATAATGACGAGCAGATCATGGGTGTCGGCACGATCGAAGTGCTGACCGACGGTTTTGGCTTTCTGCGTTCGGCCGACGCGAATTATCTGGCTGGTCCCGACGATATCTATGTTTCGCCGAACCAGGTCCGCCGGTTCGGCCTGCGCACCGGCGACACCGTCGAAGGCGAGATCCGCGCGCCGCGCGATGGCGAGCGCTATTTTGCGCTGACCAAGCTGATCTCGATCAATTTCGACGATCCCGATGCCGTCCGTCACCGGGTCAATTTCGACAATCTGACGCCGCTCTATCCCGACGAGAAGCTCAAGCTCGACAGTCTCGATCCGACCGAAAAGGACAAGTCCGCCCGCGTCATCGACATCATATCGCCGCAGGGCAAGGGCCAGCGCGCCCTGATCGTGGCGCCGCCGCGGACCGGTAAAACCGTGCTGCTGCAGAATATTGCCAAGGCGATCACCGACAATCATCCGGAAGTCTATCTGATGGTGCTGCTGATCGACGAGCGGCCAGAAGAAGTCACCGACATGCAGCGTTCGGTGAAGGGCGAAGTGATCAGCTCGACCTTTGACGAGCCCGCTACCCGCCACGTCCAGGTTGCCGAAATGGTGATCGAGAAAGCCAAGCGTCTGGTCGAGCACAAGCATGATGTCGTCATCCTGCTCGACTCGATCACCCGTCTCGGCCGCGCCTATAACACCGTGGTGCCAAGCTCCGGCAAGGTGCTGACCGGCGGTGTGGATGCCAACGCGCTGCAGCGGCCGAAGCGCTTCTTCGGTGCTGCCCGCAATATCGAGGAAGGCGGATCGCTGTCGATCATCGCGACCGCGCTGATCGATACCGGCAGCCGCATGGACGAAGTCATCTTCGAGGAATTCAAGGGCACCGGCAACTCCGAAATCGTTCTCGATCGCAAGGTCTCCGACAAGCGGATCTTCCCGGCGCTCGACGTCGGCAAGTCCGGTACCCGCAAGGAAGAATTGCTGGTCGAGGACGAGAAGCTCAAGAAAATGTGGGTGCTGCGCCGCATCCTCATGCAGATGGGCACGATCGACGCGATGGAGTTCCTGCTCGACAAGATGAAGGATTCCAAATCCAACGATGATTTCTTCGACAGCATGAATCAATAGGCCCGCCGGGCTGTCCCGATGATTGTCGAACATGCTATTTTGCAGATCCGGCCAGGACAGTCCGCAGCCTTTGCAGCGGCCATGGCAAAAGCCAGACCGCTGGTTGCCGTGCAGCCGGGTTTCCAGTCGATCGAGGTTCGGGAATCGGACGATGATCCGCAACGATATTTGCTGCTGATCGTTTGGGATGCGATTGAATCGCACCGCGACGGTTTCCGCAAATCGCCGGAATATCGGCAATGGCGCGCCTTGCTTCACCATTTCTACGACCCTATACCGGTCGTGAACTATTACGGACGGTCGATTTTGTGATGATTGAACTGCTTTCCATATTGTCCGCCGCAACTGGCCTGGGTTCCCTGTCGGATGTCTGGGCCGCGATTGTGCACGATTTCTCGAATATCGGAACACCGGCGGCGCTCGCGGCTTTCGGGCAGGTTATCCTGATCGACCTCGTCTTTGCCGCAGACAATGCGATTGTCGTTGGCGCTCTAGCTGGCGGCCTGCCGGCCGACCAGCGCCGCAAGGTCATCCTGATCGGGATCGGGGCCGCGCTGGTGCTGCGCATCATATTTGCCCTGATCGTGGTCCAGCTTTTGCAGATCGTCGGTCTGGTCCTGGCGGGCGGGCTTCTGCTGCTCTGGGTGGGCTGGAATTTCTATCGCGAAATCTTCCACAAGGGAGAATCAGCGGGTTCGGAAGAGATTGTCGGCGACGAACATAGCGGGGTAAAATCCACCAAGACCTTCTGGGGCGCGGTATGGGGCGTCACCGCTGCAGACGTGTCGATGAGCCTTGACAATGTGCTCGGCGTGGCCGGCGCGGCGCGCGAGCATCCGGGGATACTGGTGATCGGCCTGCTGCTGTCAGTCGCGCTGATGGGCCTGGCCGCCAATGTCATCGCGAGATATATAGAACGCTATCGGTGGATCGCCTATCTGGGTCTGGCAGTAATCGTCTACGTCGCTGGCAAGATGATCTACACGGGCTTGCTGGGCGACGAACAGACGATCGGTGTGCTGACCCTGTTCGGGTGAATCCGGATACCGCACCTATAGCGGTTGTAACCGGCGGTCCGGGATCGGGAAAGACGATTCTCTGCAATCAGTTGGCCGAGGAAGGTGTATCGATTGGCCGTGAATCCGGCCGCGCCGTTTAGGCACAGCCCGGTGGCCGGGATTTGCGAATGAGGGATCCCTTGTCTGATGCGCTGGAAATCCTGAAACCGGCTTCGTTTGTCAGGAAGCGGCTTGCCTAGCCCTTCATCGTCTCCAGCATCTTGCCCATTTCCTCCCAGACCTTGTTGATCGCCTTCAGTGGCCGGACCATCACCTTGAAATCCTGAATCTTGCCGTCCGCATTCCAGCTGATGATGTCGACGCCGTTGACGTGGACCCCGTCGAGTTCGAGGGCAAATTCCAGCATCGCCATATTGGCCTCGTCATCGACAATTTCGCGGACATAGTGAAAGCTGTCATTGTTGAGCACGACGTCCGCGGCGCTCAGATAGGCCATGACGATTGGCTTGCCGGCCTGCGGCGTATGGACCACGGGCGAGTGGAATACGGCATCGTCGGCCAGCTGGTCGCTCAGTCCTGAGGGACTTTTATGCTCCATATGACGATGCCAGGCCTTCAGATTGTCGCGGGCGCTCATGCCAGATGTTCCGCAAAAAAGGCCTCGGTGCGGCGGTCTGCGAGCGTTGCGGCGTTCTCGTCGCGGCGCTTTCCAAATTCGGCGGCAAAGCCGTGATCCAGCCCTTCATAATCGTGCAGAGTGACCTTGGTATGGTCATCCAGCCCCGTGTGCATCGCCGCCTGTGCCTCGGAGGAGACGAAGCCGTCGGCGGTGGGGATATGCAGCATCACTTCGTGGGAAATCGCGTGCTTCTCGCCGAGCAGACCGTCGATGCCGACACCATAATAGCCAACCGAAGCCCGGATATCGGTGCGACAGGCGGTCATGAAGGCGAGCCGGCCGCCGAGACAATAGCCGACGCAGCCGACCTTGTGGCTACCCACGGCCTGCTGGGCAAAATGAATCGCGGCCTCGATATCGCGAATTCCCTGATCCTGATCGAATTTGCCCATCAGGTCGAGCGCGGTCTGGAATTCCGCCTCGATGTCCGCGTCGAGATCCGTTCCCTCGTTGATCCGCCAGTAGAGGTCGGGTGCAAGGGCCAGATAGCCAAGGCTCGCCCAGTGGTCGCACTTGGCCTTGATACCCTTGTTGACTCCGAAAATTTCCTGGATGACGATGATCGCAGCCGATGCCTCGCCCTCGGGCTTTGCGACATAGCAGGGAAATTCCGCGTCTCCGTCCAGTGTTTTCACTTTGTCCATCGCGCCCATCTTGCAGCTCCTTTGTTTCATCACTTGATTCTTTGGTCACAATATCCCCATATCAGACGCAGGCAAGGTGGAACATCAGCCTGTTGGGTGAGGGAGGGGACTTCGCTGCAACGGTCAAACAGAGGAAGACAATATGAAAGTCACCGTTGAACTGGATTGCACGCCGGAGGAAGCGCGCCGATTGATCGGGCTGCCCGATGTGGCCAAGCTGAACGAAAGCTACGTTCAGGAAATGTCGAAATTCCTCCAGGGCGCCAATTCGGTCGAGCAGTTGCAGAATTTCACCAAGATTATCGCGCCGATGGGCGAGGCGGGGCTGAAGATGTTTTCCTCTTTCCTGACCGGTGCGATGGGCGCCGCTTCGGGTAGCGGAAAATCGTCGTCGACCAAGAAAAAATCAGACTAGCCGCCGCTATTCTCTCCAATGAGCGCAGAAGACACAATTTTCGCGCTGTCCAGCGGACAGCCGCCGGCGGCGATCGGAATCTTGCGGATCAGCGGGCCGGAATCGGGCATTGCGCTCGCCCGCCTCACCGGAAATTTACCAGAACCGCGTGTCGCAGCCTTCGGTAATATCACCGATATGGTGAATGGCGAAGTGCTGGATCAAGCGCTTTATCTCTGGTTTCCCGGGCCGAAGAGCGCCACCGGGGAAGATCTGGCCGAGATTCACTGTCATGGCGGACGTGCCGTCATCCGGGCGATTGAGGCCGCGCTTGAGCAGATGGATGGTTTGCGCCGGGCGGAGCCGGGCGAGTTTACCCGCCGGGCGTTCACCCTTGGCAAGATCGACCTGGCCGAAGCGGAAGGTCTCTCCGATCTGCTGTTCGCCGAAACCGAACTGCAGCGCAAGGCTGCGATACGCCAGGCCGGCGGCGCGCTGTCGCGCCGGGTGGATGACTGGCAGCGGCGGATTTTGCAGCTCTCGGCACAGGTCGAAGCCGAACTGGATTTTTCTGACGAGGATGACGTCGCCCCGGGGCAGGCGGATATGGTCCGGCAGACGGGCCAGGCGCTGGTCCGGGAAATGAGCGGACTGCTGGCGCGGCCGCGGGCGGAAAAGCTGCGCGACGGAGTCCGTGTGGTGCTCGGTGGTCCGCCGAACAGCGGCAAGTCGACCCTGCTCAATGCGCTGGTCGAACGGGAAGCAGCGATCGTCTCCGACATTGCCGGGACCACGCGCGACGTGATCGAGGTACCGATCGCTCTGGGCGGGATTCCGTTTCTGTTCATTGACACTGCCGGGGTGCGGGAGAGCGGAGCGGAGACGATCGAACAGATCGGCATCGACCGCGCACGTGAGCAATTTACCAGTGCCGATACCATTCTATGGCTGGGGGAAGAAGGGCAGGGCCCGTCTTCGATGAATCTGGTCGAAGTCAGTTCGCGATCTGACCGTCCCGAGCATCAGCCCAAAGGGAGCGGTTCCTTTTCCCTGTCCCCGGTTGCGGGTACTGGCATGGATGCGCTGGTCGACTTTCTGATCGGGCGGGCAAGGGATATTCTGCCCGGCGCCGACCAGGTCAGCATCAATGCGCGGCAGGCGGATCATCTGACCGCGGCGTGCAGCCACCTCGCGGCGATGCTCGAGGAAACCGACTATTTGATTGTCGCCGAGCAGCTGCGGATGGCGCGGAAGGCACTTGACGCGATCACCGGCCGGGCGAGCACCGAGGATATGCTGGACGGGTTGTTCGGAAAATTCTGTATTGGCAAATGACTGTTCCACGTGGAACACACGCTGGCGGACAGTAGCTTTTGACCTGCAAAGCCGCTTGGGCTATGGGCCGCGGAATGACGCGGAAATTTGACATCATCGTAGTTGGCGGCGGCCATGCGGGTTGCGAGGCGGCAGCAGTTGCCGCGCGCATGGGTGCATCGACCGCGCTGGTCAGCTTCACCCGCGACAGTATTGGTGCCATGTCCTGCAACCCGGCCATCGGCGGTCTTGGCAAGGGACATCTGGTGCGTGAGGTGGATGCGTTCGACGGATTGATCGCCCGCGCTGCCGATGCCGCCGCCATCCACTACCGGATGCTGAACCTGTCCAAGGGAACAGCGGTGCAGGGTCCCCGTGTTCAGGCGGACCGCAAGCTTTATAAGGCTGCCATCCACCGCATGCTCGAGGCGCAGGATCACCTGACCATTGTCGAGGGAGAGGTAGCGAGCCTGATTCTCGCTGACTCGCGCGTTTCGGGGATCCGCCTGGCCGACGGCACTGAAATTCGCGCCGGATCAGTGGTCCTGGCGACCGGGACCTTCTTGAACGGGAAGCTGTTTCGGGGCGAAGAGACGGTGGCCGGCGGCCGCACCGGTGAAGCGGCCTCGATCTCCCTTGGCCAGCAGATTCGCGATGCGGGTCTACCGATTGCAAGGCTAAAGACCGGGACACCGCCGCGACTGGACGGTCGCACCATCGACTGGGCGGCATTGCCCGAGCAACCGTCGGACGACGATGGCTGGACCATGTCACCCATGTCCAGGGGACGCCAGGTGCCGCAGACATTCTGTGCGGTGAGCCGGACCAGTTCCGAAACCCACGAGATCATTCGGGCTTCGCTCGATCGCTCCCCTTTGTTCAGCGGTGCCATTGATGCGCAGGGCCCGCGCTACTGTCCGTCGATCGAGGACAAGATCCACCGCTTCGCCGATCGCGACTCGCATCAGGTGTTTCTGGAGCCCGAGGGCCTCGACAGCAATCTGGTCTACCCGAACGGGATCAGCACGTCACTGCCGGCGGACGTCCAGCTTGAATTCGTGCGGTCGATGGACGGACTGGCCAAGGCTGAAATTTTGGTACCGGGTTATGCGGTGGAATATGATCATATCGATCCAAGGGCGCTCGACCGATCCCTTCGTGTCCGCGACCTGCAGGGCCTTTATTGCGCCGGACAGATCAATGGCACCACCGGATATGAGGAAGCGGCAGCACAGGGTCTGATCGCCGGTCTCGGCGCAGCCTGCGCGGTGCAGGGCAAGGAGCCGCCGCAACTCGATCGCGGCACAAGCTATATCGCGGTGATGATCGATGACCTCGTGTTGCAGGGCGTCACCGAACCCTATCGGATGCTGACGGCCCGCGCCGAATATCGGCTCCGGCTGCGCGCCGACAACGCATCGACCCGCCTCACCCCTATTGCCCTTGAAGCCGGATGCGTGGGTGAGCTACGGCGCGACTGGTTCGAGCGGCGTCAGCAGGAGCGGGCGGGGATTCTGTCGGCACTGGACAGCGTCCGCAGCAGCGAAGATCTGGCGAAGGCAGGACTCGAGGTGCGCCGGGATGGCACGAGGCAAAGCCTGTTCGCTTGGCTGCGCTTCCCCAATATCTCGCTGGCGGCGTTGCGGGAATTGGAAGAATTGGAAGGTCTCGAGCTATTGCCTGATGATGCGCATGGGCTGTTGGCGGAGATCGAGGAAGACGCCCGCTATGCCCCCTATCTGGAGCGCCAGGAATCGGAGCTGCGTGATCTGCGGGCCAATGAGCAGATCGCGCTGGGCGACGATCTCGACTATGCGGCGATCGCCGGTCTGTCCAACGAAATGGTCGAGCGGCTGGCGCGGGCGCGGCCGGAAACGCTCGCGGCCGCATCGCGAATACGCGGCATAACGCCGGCGGCGCTGGCGGCCATTCTCGTGCACGCGCGGCGACGCGAAGCCCGGACATTGGCCGCATGACCGAAGACGAGGCGCAGGCCTGGCTGCAAGAAGAATTCGATGTTCCACGTGAAACATGGGAACGGCTCGAGCTGTTCGTGGCGCTGCTTCGGGACGAAATGCAGCGGCAAAACCTGATTTCCAAAGCAAGCGCTGACAGCTTGTGGGGCCGTCATGTTGTCGATAGCGCGCAGCTGTTGCGCTACGCTCCCGATCCGACCGCAGGGAAAATCTGGCTTGATCTGGGAACGGGGGCTGGCTTTCCCGGCATCGTCATCGCGCTATTGACGCCTTATCACGTCCACATGGTGGAATCGCGCAAGCGGCGGTGCGAGTTCCTCAACGAAGTCATCGATCGGACGGGGATAAGCAATCATGCAACCGTGATCGCGGACCGGCTCGAGAATATCGACAGCTTTCCGGCAGACGTGATCAGCGCCCGCGCTTTTGCACCGCTGGATCGTCTCATCCCACTTTCGCACCGTTTTTCCACAGAAAATACGGTTTGGCTCTTACCTAAGGGCAAAAATGCGGTAAGGGAGTTGAAGGGCCTGTCGCCAAAAAGGCAAAAAATGTTTCACGTGGAACATAGTTTGACCAATCCGGATGCCGGAATATTGGTGGGAAAGGGCTAAACAGCGTTTTTTAGGGCAGAAACGAAATGGTTCGGATCGCAATCGCCAATCAGAAGGGTGGAGTGGGCAAGACCACGACCGCCATCAATATGGCCACGGCGCTGGCCGCGAGTGGCTGGAAGGTGCTGTTAATCGACCTCGACCCCCAGGGCAACGCCTCGACAGGGCTCGGACTGTCGCAGGGCGACCGTGTCAACAGCAGCTACGACCTGCTGATTAACGACGCCGCGCTTTCTGACTGCATAAACCAGACCAAGGTTCCGGGCCTGGAAATCGTGCCGGCTACGGTCGACCTGTCGGGTGCCGAGGTCGAGCTGGTCGAATTCGAAGAGCGCACCCATCGTCTGAAGAAGGCGCTGGATGCGGCGGACAACAGCCGTTGGGACATCATATTGATCGATTGTCCGCCGTCGCTGGGCCTGCTGACACTGAACGCGATGGTCGCGGTTGAATCGCTGCTCGTCCCCTTGCAGTGCGAGTTTTTTGCGCTCGAGGGGCTGAGCCAGCTACTGCAGACCGTCGAACGCATCCGCGCCCGGTTCAACCGGCAATTGTCGGTAATGGGCGTGGTGCTGACCATGTATGACCGGCGCAACAAGCTGACCGAGCAGGTGTCCGACGATGTCCGCGCCTGTCTCGGAGACGTGGTCTTTGACACGGTGATCCCGCGCAATGTGCGCCTGTCCGAAGCACCAAGTCATGGACTGCCGGCGCTGATCTATGACTATCGCTGCAGCGGCTCGGTCGCTTATATCGATCTGGCCCGCGAACTGATCGGCCGGCTGCCCGACCGAAAGGTGGCTGCCTGATGGCCGACAACGACCCTTCGCTCGACGACAAGGGCAAAAAGGCGCCGAAACGCGCAACCGGGCTGGGCAGGGGGCTGAACAGCCTGTTTGGCGATATCCAGCGCGAGGAACCGATCGTGACCGGCGATGTCACCGAGGGCGGTTCGAATACGACCGCGCCCGTCATTGACGGCCTGCGCTCGATCGCGGTTTCGGAAATTCGGCCCAATCCCGACCAGCCGAGGCAGACGTTCGATTCGGATGCGCTGGATGAACTGGCGGACAGCATGCGGCAACGCGGCGTGATTCAGCCGATTGTCGTTCGCCCGCACGGGAAAAATTTTCAGATTGTCGCCGGGGAACGCCGATGGCGCGCGGCCCAGAGGGCTCGTCTGCACCAGATTCCGGCGGTGGTTCGGAATCTCAATGACGAAGAAACGCTGGAAATCGCCATCGTCGAGAATGTCCAGCGGCGGGATCTCAACGTCATCGAAGAGGCCGAGGCCTATGCCCGACTGAGCGAGGATTACGGTCATAGCCAGTCCCGGCTGGCCGAAATCGTCGGCAAATCGCGCAGCCATATCGCCAACCTGATGCGCTTGCTGGAATTACCGGATAGCGTGAAGACGCTGGTCGTCGAGGAAAAGCTGACCATGGGTCATGCGCGCGCCCTGATCAATGCGCCCGATGCCGCCGAACTGGCGCCGCAAATCGCCAGCAAGGGCCTGTCGGTGCGCGATGTCGAGCGTCTGGTCCGCAAATCGCTGTCTCAGCGCAAGCCCGGTTCGACAGCAAGGCAGGCATCCGCCACCGAGACGGATGCAGACATCAAGGCCCTCCAGACCCATCTTGGCGATCTCCTGGGCCTGAAGGTGAAGATCCAGTCCGACGGGCAGGGCGGGGTTCTGGCGATTGAATATGCTAATCTTGATCAGCTTGACCTGATCTGCCAGCGTCTGACCGGCGAGCATATCTAGTCTCCGGCGGGTGTGAACGGCCGGGGGCGGTGCGGTGATGCGATGATTCCCTCGCGAAACCGGGGGCAAAACCACCTCTTTTAACCTATATAATTCAATGGGTTGCATGGTTAAAATAAATTTAACCATGAGTCGCAGCAAATGTTTATTCTTTCCCGGAGATAAACGCCGCTGAATGTTGTCACAGGCGATAGCCGACCAGTGGGTTTGGTTTGCTACACCGCATGTGTCCTTTCAGCTACGCAATGAAAAATAGGGACCAGTAACTATGTCAAAATTCATCAAGGCCGCTTTGGCCTCTTCCGTACTCGTGGCATCTGCCTTCAGCGCCACCGCCGCACAGGCCGCCACCGCCTCCGCTGATGCACGCGCCAATATCCTGCAGCAGGTTACCGTAAATTCCGATGGCAGCGCGCTGGACTTCGGCACGATCGTCACCGGTGCCGCAGCCTCCACCGTTTCGGTCAGTGCCGGCGGCCGCTCTTGCGGTGCTGGTCTGGTCTGTTCGGGTACCACTTCGGCTGCCGGCTTTGATGTCACCGGCACCGCAGGCGAGACCGTCAGCGTTGCTTCCGATCCAAGCGTCACGTTGACCAGCGGCACCAACAGCATGACCGCTAACATCGTTGCCAGCGTTTCGACCCTGACCCTGACCGGCGGTGCCGGCTCGTTCAACGTCGGCGGACTGCTCAATGTCGGTGCCAACCAGGCCGATGGTGCCTATGCCGGTACCTTCAACGTGACCGTCAACTACAACTGAAGACACGCACGGCGGCGCAACAATGCGCCGTTCGAGGCTAGATAGACCCGCTCGCGACCATCGTCGCGAGCGGGTTTTTTTTGCGCGTGTTGCGGGCCGCGACTCAGCGATAAACGCGTGATGGTTAGCGCTTTGGTAACCCTATTTCGGCATAGCTGAGCCGTGGGTACGGGCGCGTTGCGTCCGATCCGGATGGACCAGCATTACCGGAGAATGACATGACTATTATTGGGAACAACCGATTCAGCAAGGCGCGCCTCGGGCTGGCCGCTCTTGCTTTGACTGCGATCACGCCCCTCGCTCCCGCACAGGCGGCCGGCGACCTTCTGGTCGCGCCGACCCGCGTGGTGCTCGACGGCCAGCGCGGCACCGAAGTGATACTGAACAATATCGGTTCGGAAACCGCCACCTACCGCATTTCCCTTGAGCTACGGCGGATGACAACCGACGGTCGCCTGGAAGATGTCTCGGAAGAAGAGGCCAATGCAATCGAGCAGGCCGCCAAGGCGATGATCCGCTATGCACCGCGCCGCGTCACCCTGCCGCCGAACCAGCCCCAGGCGATCCGCCTGGGCGTGCGCGCACCCGAAGGTCTCGCCGACGGCGAATATCGGGTGCATCTGCTGTTCCGCGCGATACCCGAAGCGCGATCGGTCACGGACGCGCCGCCGCCCGATGGCGGGCTGACCATCGCGCTTACCCCGATCTACGGTGTGACGATTCCGATCATCGTGCGCTACGGCAATCTGCAGGCCACCGCCGCCATTGCCAATGGCCGCCTGGAAACCGATGTCGAGGGCCAATCCTTCGCCTTCGACCTGAGCCGCACGGGCGATCGCTCGACCTATGGCGAGATCCGGATCACCAAGCCGGGAGTCGCCGAGCCGGTGATGGTCGTGCGCGGCATCGCGGTCTATCCCGAGATTGCCAAGCGGACGGTATCGCTTCCGGTTCCGCCGGAAATCGCTGCCCAGCTGAACGGCCCGGTGTCCGTTGCCTATTATGAATCGGCAAATGACGGTGGGGCGTTGATCACCAAAACCGATATGGTCATCAGATAGTTCATATTTGTCAATGACTTGATCTGGCGTCATTCGGCCAGACAGTCATGATGCAAATGATCAGGCAGCGATATCAGACAATCGGCCCGCGCGTCGCAGCGCGGGCCAAGGCCGCGGGGATCCTGGTGATTTTCGCGGCTTTGCTGCTTGTTGGCGTGCCGGCGCAGGCGGCGACCGGCTGGTCGGCGAGCGACGATGACGCGCTGCTGTTCGATCTCAGGTCCGGCAAATATCGGCTCGGCGACGGTGTCAGGGGCTATCAGACCGATACCGGCATATGCATCGACCTCGCCGACGTCATCATGGCCCTCGACCTTCCGCTGCGGCTCGACAAAAAGTCGCGCCGCGCAACTGGCTGGATATTCTCCGAGCGCCAGACGCTCGTCATCGATCGGGACAGCAGCACGGTACAAGGGGCGAATATCGACCAGAAGCTGACGGCCGGCGAGATCTACGACGTACCGGAAGGTTGGTGCGTGGATACGAAGAGCCTTTCGAACTGGTTCGGTATCGATCTGGTCGCCGACCTGTCGAATGCGTTGCTCACTATCCGGTCCGACACCCAGCTGCCGTTTGAACGGGCCATGGCCCGCAAGGAACAGGCCGCCAAGATCCGGCCGCGCAAGAGCTTTGACCTCACCAGCCTGCCCCAGTCCTCGGAACCCTATCGATTCTGGCGGACGCCGTCCGTCGATGCGGTGGTTGCCGCCGGCGGCCTGAAAGACAAGAGGTCCGGGCACCAGTTCGATCTCCGCTACGAGCTCTATGCATCCGGAGAGGTGGGCAAAGCGAGCTTCGATGCCCGCCTGTCTTCCAACGACAGCGGCGTTCCCGAAAATCTGCGGATGCGCGCCTATCGCACCGACCCGGCCGGCAAGCTGCTCGGGCCGCTGCGCGCGACGCACTTTGCCCTCGGCGACGTCTCCACCTTTTCCACGGCTCTGGTGTCGCAATCGGTTGCCGGGCGCGGCGCGCTCGTCACCAACCGTCCGGTCGAGCGCGCCGACAGTTTCGACCGCACCAGCTTTCGCGGCGAACTGCCCAGTGGCTGGGATGCGGAACTCTACCGCAACGACCAGCTGCTTGCCTTCGCCGAAAACCGCTCCGATGGTCGCTACGAATTCATCGACGTGCCGCTGCTCTACGGCCAGAACCGGTTTGAAATCGTTCTCTATGGCCCGCAGGGCCAGGTCGGGCGCGAAACACGGTCGATTCCGGTCGGGCTCGACTCGATCCCGCCCCGGCAGACCTATTACTGGGCCGGGATTCACGAGGCCGGCGAGGATCTGATCCGGCTCGGCGCCTATGTGCCGACCCGCCAGGCCGGCTGGCGCGGCGGCTTCGGCCTGGAGCGGGGTCTCGACACCAGGACATCGGTCGCCGGCTCGCTGTTCACCCTGCAGATTGACGGCCAGCGCCACGACTATCTCGAAGGATCGGTGCGCCGGGCGGTGGGCCCCACGCTGGTCGAGCTATCCGCCGCCTCCGATCTTGGTCAGGGCATGGCTTTCCGCGGCCAGCTGCTCGGCCAGTTTGGCAACAGCTATATCACTGCCGAATCGGTCTGGGCGCGGGGCGGCTTTGTCTCCGACCAGGTCGACCGGAACGTCCAGTCCCGGCACAGCCTGGCGGTCGACCACGGCTTCAAGATTGGGAAAAATGTCCTTCCTTTTCATATAGATGCACAATATGAGACCCGATCCGACGGGCGTGACAGCTTCGACCTGACCGGTCGGATGTCGCTCAATCTCAATCGCCTGTCGCTGACCGGCGAACTCAACTGGGAGAAGCGATTCAGCGATTTCGGCCCCGATCCGCCCGACCGACTCGAAGCGCGGCTGCTCGCCAATGGCCGGATCGGCAAAGTCCGCCTGCGCGGCGAGGCGGTCTATCGTCTGGCACCGGAGAAACAGTTTGAACGGGTCAACTTCACTGGCGAATGGCGCGCCGGCGAGCGCTCCGACTGGCGCGCCGAACTTGGCTATGACGCGGGGCTCGAACGTGGCCGCGCCGGCATCGGCATCATTCGGCGGTTCGAGCGCTTTTCGCTGACCGCCAGCGCCGAAGCGGCCACCGATGGTTCGCTTGCGGCCGGCCTCAACCTCGCCTTCAGCCTTGGCCCCGATCCGCGCAGCGGCAAGTTCCGGCTGTCAAACAGCAAGCTCGCCAACAACGGTCAGGCGCTGGCGATCGTGTTCCACGACGCCAATCGCGACGGGATCCGCCAGCCCGGCGAGAAACTGGCCGAGAATGTCGAGCTGACCGCCGGGCAGGCCGTCGCCATGAACGCCACCGACGGCAACGGACGAGCGGTCATCGACAATCTGCAACCATTCCGGCCGGTGCTGATCGGGATCGACACCAGCAGCCTGCCGAACCCCTATGTCCAGCCCGCCCTGCCCGGCGTGGTAATCACGCCGCGGCCCGGAGTGGCGATGACGGTCGAACTGCCACTGGTCAGCGCCGGCGAAGTCGAGGGTACCCTCGCCCGCAGCGGCGGGGCGCCGCTGGCCGGTGTCGGCCTGGAGCTGATCGACAGCGAGGGTCGCATCGCCCGCGAAACGCAGACCGAATTCGACGGATTTTTCCTGTTCGACGGCGTGCCCTATGGCGACTATACGCTGCGCGTCGCGCCGTTGTCGGCGCAGGCGATCCAGGTTTCACCCTATCTGGCGGTGCGCGCGCGCGTTGACCAGAGCAGCCAGGTGGCGAGGCTGGGCATTGTGACGGTCAGCCCGAACAGCAGCCTTGCGGATAATCTGGTCGACCAGCCGGACCAGAAACCGCTGTCATAGAAGCGGTGCGGCGCTCCTTGTAACGCTTGCGCTTTCTGGTACTGATCCTGTTTTCCGGTCGGTCAGGAACAAAATATGCAAATCATCGCCAATGGCATCAATATCGAGGCAGAAGATCACGGCAATCCAGCGCACCCGGCGATATTGCTGGTCATGGGCTATACCGCGCAGCTGATCTACTGGCCGATGGATTTCGTCAATGGTCTGGTCGAGCAGGGTTTCCGCGTCATCACCTTCGACAACCGCGATGTCGGCCTGTCCTACAAGTTCGACGGGGTGAGCGCGCCAAACCCCATTCGCCAGATGATTGCCAAGCGCTTTTTCCCCAAGCGGCAGATGGCCCCCTATAATCTCGGCGACATGGCGCGCGATGCGGTTGGCGTGCTCGATGCGCTGAAGATCGACCGGGCGCATATCGTCGGCGCTTCGATGGGCGGGATGATCGGCCAGCTGATCGCCGCCGATCACCCCGACCGCGTCTTGTCCTTCACGCCGGTGATGTCCTCGACCAACGCGCCCGGCCTGCCGGGGGCCAAGGCCGAGGTTCGCAAGGTCCTGCTGCAGACCGCGCGGGCCCGGACGCGGACCCCGGACGAGGCGCTGGAACTGGGACTGGCCTTTTCATCGCTGATCGCATCTGAGGAAGGGCGCAACCGTCCGGACGAACGCCGGGCAATGATGCAGCTGGCGCAGGAACGCGCCTTCTATCCGCCCGGCCCGAAACGGCAGATGGCCGCGATCATCGACACCGGCAACCTGCGTCCGGTCGCCAACCGGATTCCGGTGCCGACCATGGTCATCCACGGCGCCGACGATCCGCTCATTCCGCCCGCTTGCGGCCGCGATATCGCCGCCAATATCAGGGACGCCCGCTTCGAGCTGGTCGAGGGCATGGGCCATGACCTGCCGCCCAGCAAGCTGCCGGCGATGGTCGATCTGATCGCGGATCATTGCCGCTCCGTCTAACAGGCGCGCCCTATTCGGGCACCGGCAGGCAATAGGTGATGCTGGTGCCGGCCATCCGGATGTCCCGGGGCTGAGCGGACAGCCAGTCGCCATCCACCTGGAAGGCGGCCATTTGCGACCCGGCATCCCCCGCGCGAATCGTCAGGGCCTGCGCCGGCAGCGAGCGGACGAATGCCAGCCGCGCCGGATCGCGGCCCATCGCCACCGCGGCAAGAAAGCGAAAGAAATCTCGCCGCCGCGCCCGCGCGAGCGCGACCACGTGAAACCTCGGGGAGGCCAGGTCCGCCTGCGGCGCCAGCACCCAGTTTCCGGCATAATGCCGGGCCTTGATCACGTAAAAGGCCGCGCAGTCGAGCTGCGTTTCGCTTCCGCCGGCCTCCACCTGCAGCGCGAAGCGGAAGGCCGGCCAGTCGGCGAGCAGCCGCAGCATCGACCAGGCATAGGCGGCGCCGCCAATTCGCTTCTTCAGCGCCGGATTGTGCCGGGCCACCGCCTGGCCATCGGGACCGGCGCTGATGCAGGCGACAAACGGCAGGCCGTCGCTGGTGATCAGCGGTGCCTCGAGCCTGGCCCGCTCCCTGGCCAGAAAGCCGGCCATGATTTCGCGGGCAAATTTTTCCGGATCGGACGAGTAGCCGATTTCCCGGGCGACCAGATTGACCGTCCCGGCCGGGAACACGCACAGCGGCTTCGTCAGGCCGGCCTTGGCCATCGACGCGACAACCAGCCGCAGGGCCCCGTCGCCGCCGGAGACGCAGACCAGATCGCATTCGGGAAAAATCTCGAAGCGGCCATCCTGCTTGGTCCGGCCCAGCCGCACCTGCGCCCCGCACGCCTCGAACGCCCGGGCCAACACGTCAAGCCGGACGTCATTATGGGTTCCCGACGCCGGATTGTGGATCAGTTCGACAAGCATGGGCCGTCCATGGCGCGGTTGCGGAGTCTCCGTCAATGGCGGATCGAATGACGAGCCGGTGACAGCGACCGTACGGCGCCTTCTAGGCCGCGACCTGGAGGCGCCGCAAGGCGATGTCCCGCGCGGCCTTGTACCCCGCCTTGCCGTTGGCCGCGCGCGGCACCTCGTCGACCAGGACGAAGGTGCGTGGCGCCTTGTAGGCGGCCAGCCGTGTCCGGACATGCTCGGCCAGCGCCGCTTCGTCGAACCGGGCGCCGTCGGCCATCGACAGCACAGCCGTCACCTTCTGGCCAAAGCGGTCGTCTGGCAGGCCGATGACCAGACAGTCATAGACCGATTCGTGTGTCTTCAGCGCTTCCTCGACTTCTTCCGGAAAGATTTTCTCGCCGCCGCTGTTGATACAGGCGGAACCGCGTCCGAGCAGGGTGATCGATCCATCGGCCTCGACCGTCGCGAAATCGCCCGGAATCGAATAGCGCACGCCATCGAAGGTGCGGAAGGTTGCCGCGCTCTTGGCTTCGTCCTTGTAATAGCCGAGCGGGACCATCCCGCCGTTGCAGATCAGGCCCATTTCGCCCGAGCCGGGGGTTACCGGCTTGCCTTCCTCGGTCAGCACCTTCGTGGTCGGATTCATGTCGAACTTGGCGGTCTGGTCGCTGTCGACATTTTCCGCGGTGGTGATCGACACGCCCATGCTGCCCTCGGTCGAGCCCATGCTGTCGACGATGGCCATATGCGGCAGGTGGTTCAGCAGGCCGCGCTTGACCTCCGCCGACCACATCACGCCGGATGAACCCATCATCGCGAGGGAGGACAGGTCAAGGGTCTGGCCCGCCGCTTTTGCATCGTCCAGCGCCGCCAGCATCGGCTTGGCAAAGACATCCCCGACGATCGTGATGTCGGTGACCTTTTCGTCGGCCGCCAGCTGCCACAGCGCGGCCGGATCGAAATGGCTGTTGTCAAACAGCACCACGCAGCCGCCCAGACTGTGCGGGATCATCGCACCGATCCACATGCCGGTGCCATGCATCAGCGGGCAGGCCGGAATGGCGCGGGACACCGCCCCGGCTTCATGCAGCTGCCGGACCAGCGGACCGAAGCTGGAGGCATCCGTTGGCGGCTCCATCATCCGCATCTCGAAACCCTTGGCGAGCAAGGCGCTGGCAAAGGTCTTGTGGTCGTACATCACGCCCTTGGGCATGCCGGTGGTGCCACCGGTATAGAGCATGTAGAGATCGTCGTTGGACCGCGGGATCACCGGCATCGGATGCGCCCCGTGCAGCGCCTCTTCATAAGACACCGCGCCGTCGAGATGCTCGCCGGAGCCGTCCTCGATCTCCAGGAAAAGCCGGATCTGCTCGAGCTGGTCGCGAATCGCGGCGACGCGCGGCGCGAATTGCGCCTGGAAGACCAGCGCCTCGCTGTCGCTGTTGTTGATCACATGGGTCAGCTCCGCCTCGAGATAGCGGTAGTTGACGTTGACCGGGCAGATTCGCGCCTTGAAGGCCCCGAACTGGGTTTCGAGATATTCGGCTGCGTTATGGGAATAGATCGAGAGCTTCGCGCCCTGCTTCAGGCCATGATCGGTCAGCACCTGCGCCAGCCGGGCAGCGCGATTTTCATATTCGGCCCAGCTGTAGCGCTTGTCGCCGTCGAGGATTGCGGGCTTGTCGGGTATCGCCTGGGCAATATTCTCCCATATATCGGCCATCTGCCAGGTCATGCGATTCTCTCCTTATTTTTTCGGAAAGAATAGCCGGATCGCGGATTTACGCAACAAAATGGCGATAGCGGGAGTCGATCGAGCCGATCTATGGCTGGGTGCGGGCAGCGAGTTCGGCCCGAATAGCATCACCATGTTCGCCCAGCGCCGGGCTGGGGCCGCATGGTGCCAGCTTCCGGCCGCCAAAGCGGGCCGCCGGCGTGACATGCTGCACGGGGCCGAGCAGCGGATGTTCGCATTGTTCGAAGATGTCCATCGCCAGCGCCTGCCGGTCGGCGGGCAGATCTTCCAGCGACAGGCAGGCCGCCGCCGGTACGTCGTTGCTGGCGAGCACGGCGACCATTTCCGCGCTGGTCAGGTTCGGCGTCTCGCCGGCGATGATCGAAGCCAGTTCGGCCATGTGGACGCTGCGATTGGCCAGCCCCTTGTACCGTTCCTCGCTTTTCAGGTCCGGACGGCCGACCAGGTCGAACACCGCATCCCAATGGCCGTCGGTCATCGCCGCATAGGCGATGGCGCCGTCGGTCGAGCGCAGCGGCAACTGATAATAGTCGGCGAAAGGCGCGCCATGCGCGACGTCCTCGCCGTGCAGCGTCAGGTGCATGCCGCCGTCCGGCCAGAGAAAGGCGATGCAGCTTTCCAGCATCGACAGGTCGATATGCTGGCCGCTGCCGGTGCGCTCGCGGGCAAACAGCGCGGCGGTGATCGCCTGCGCGGCAGTATAGGCGGTGACCTTGTCGCAGATCAGCGTCTTGACATAGGCGAAGCCGGAGGGGTGGCCCTGCAGGGTCATGAAGCCGGCCATAGCCTGCATCACATGGTCATAGGCCGGACGACTGGCAAGCGGTCCTTCGTGGCCGAAGCCGGTGATCGCGCAATAGACCAGCTCCGGCTTCTCGTCGCGCAGGGCGGCGCTGCCCAGCCCCAGCCGGTCCATCACCCCCGGCCGGTAATTGTGGATCACCACATCCGCCTGCAGGCACAGCTGCCGGGCGGTGGCGACATCGTCGGGCGACTTGAGGTCGAGGGTGATCGAGCGCTTGGCCTGGTTGCAATTGTGGAACAGGCCGGAGATTCCGGCTTTCTGGCTGCCCAGCCAGCGCATCGGATCACCGATGCCCGGTGGCTCCACCTTGATCACGTCGGCGCCCTGCTGGGCGAACATCATCGTCGCCAGCGACGCGGTGATCATCGTGGAAAATTCGACGACCCGGATTCCGGCCAGTGGCTGCGTTGTCTCTGTCATGCGATCCTCAATCCCGGCTCCTTCTCTGCAGAGCGCCACCAGCATATGGTGCGATCGCTTGCTCGACAAGCGCAGGATCGATAGGGGGCCGTCAATCGCCCAGGTTGGCGGACAGTCTTTCAAAGGCGGTAAGGAAATCTTCCTTGAAGCCCTGTACGACCTGGCCCGCGGTCATCTGCTCGTTCATCAGGCCGACGCCCTGGCCGACCCAGTAGGTCGCCAGATCCTTCGCGCCCTGGCTGTCGCCCTGGCTGAGCTTGTCGATCACCCGGAGCGGCGGTTCGGCGACCAGCGACTGCAGCGGCATCGGCAGCGGCGTCGGCGCGCCCTCCGCTTCCCAGGCATCGGTCCAGGGCGAGCGCAGCTGCCGCGACGGCTTGCCGGTCCGCGAGCGTGCCCGGACCGTATCGCGCGAACTGGCGGCGAGCATCTTCGCCTTCACCACCGGATTGGTTTCCGCTTCGACCGTGGTCAGCCAGACCGATCCGCACCAGACGCCGCTGGCACCCATGGCCATGGAGGCCGCCATCTGCGCGCCGGTGGCGATGCCCCCCGCCGCCAGCACCGGCGTCTCGTCGCCAATCTGGGCCAGCGCATTGCAGACCTCGGGGATCAGTACCATCGTCGAAACATCGCCGGTATGGCCACCGGCCTCGCCGCCGACCGCGATGATGATGTCCACGCCCGCGGCGACCTGGCTCATCGCATGGTCTCTGGTCCCGACCAGCGCCGCGACGGGAACACCATGCTTCTGGCCCATGTCGAGCATCACCTGCGGCGGGATGCCGAGCGCATTGGCGATCAGCTTGATCGGATGGCGAAAGGCGACCTCGAGGATTGCCGCCGCGGTGCCGCCGCGCAGATTGTCGGTGAACGCGACCTGCTCGCGGCGCACCGCCTCGATATCGTCCGCGATGCGGGCGGGATCGACGCCATGGCGTTGCATGATGTCATCGGTAAACCGCTTGTGTTCCGGCGGAAGCGCCGCCAGCACCGCCTCCGGGTCGAGTTGCTCGCCTTTGCCCTCGACCTTGTTCGGGACAATGATGTCGAGCCCATAGGGCTTGCCGTCGACATGCGCGTCGATCCAGCTCAGTTCCTCCTCCAGCGTTTCCGGCGAGCAATTGACTCCGCCGAATATGCCCATGCCACCGGCGCGGGACACCGCGGCGACGACATCGCGGCAATGGGAAAAGGCGACCAGCGGAAATTCGATGCCGAGCATGTCGCAGATCTTGTTGTTCATTGCATATTCCCTCTTGCCGTTAGGCCTGAGCCTGTCGAAGGGCGCCTAGCGACGAGAGCCGTGGTTCGACAGGCTCGCCACTAACGGTATCCCTCTGACATCCTCCGACAGGTTCAGGGCGAACGGTATCGATCAACCGTCCTCTTCCGCCGCCTCGTCCGCGGCGATCTCCAAAATCAGGTCGTCGGCCGCGATCTGCTTGCCGGCGGTCGCGCTGATCGATTCCACCGTGCCGTCGATCTCGGCGAGAATTTCGTGCTGCATCTTCATCGCCTCCAGCACCGCCAGCTTGTCGCCCCGGGCGACGCGCGCGCCGGCCTCGACCAGTATCTCGAGCAGCAGGCCGTGCATCGGCGCGACCACGGTGCCGCCGCCGCCGGCATCCTCCATCGCGCTGAGGCCGGTCAGGTCGGTGACGGTCAGCGAGCGGTCGGGCAGCGCCAGATAGAGCGTGCGGTGATCGTCGTAATAAATCACCTCGACGGTGCGGCCATCGACCCGCAATTTTGCATGGTCGGCGGTCAGGCTCATCAGGGTAACCGATCGTTGGTCCTCGCCCGCGATCACCCGATACTGGCCCGGCCGGTCGACATGGACATGGATGGTCTGCGCATCGTCGCCGTCGGCATATTGCACCACGGTTTCCAGCGCGCCGGTGTTCGACCAGTCGAGCATTTCCGGGTTGACGTTGAGCGCCAGCCGGTGCGCCGCCTGCTGCCGCAGCTTGTGGTGGATGACCGCGGCAATGGCATAGGAACCGAAGGCGTGATCGCCGAGATCGACGCCGCCTTCGCCATAATTTTCGCCGATAAATGCCGTGGTCGCTTCGCCCGTCACAAAGTCCGGCCTGTCCAGCGCATCGATCAGGAAGTCGCGGTTGGTCTTCGGACCGAACAAGGCGGTTTCCGACAAGGCCTTGATCATCCGCCGCCGCGCCTCGTCGCGGGTCGCGCCGTGGGTGATGATCTTGGCGACCATCGAATCGTAAAAGGGCGAAACCTCGCCGCCGCTGGCAATCCCGCTGTCGACCCGCGACAGGCCCGAGGGCTTCCACAGGTGGACCGGGCCGGTGCTGGGCAGGAAATCGTCCGCCGGATCCTCGGCATAGAGCCGCACTTCCATTGCATGGCCAGTGAGACTGATGTCCTGCTGTTCCAGACCCAGCAAGTCGCCTGACGCAACTTTCAGCTGCAGCGCGACAAGATCAAGGCCGGTCACCTCCTCGGTCACCGGATGCTCGACCTGCAGCCGGGTGTTCATTTCGAGGAAATAGAATGCGCCCGACTGGTCGAGCAGGAATTCGACCGTGCCCGCGCCGACATAGTCGACCGCCTTCGCCGCATCGACCGCCGCCGCGCCCATCTGCTCCCGCAATTCGGGAGTCATCACCGGGCAGGGCGCTTCCTCGATCACTTTCTGGTGGCGGCGCTGCACCGAACAGTCGCGCTCGCCGAGATGGATGGTATTGCCGTGGCTGTCGGCAAACACCTGGATCTCGACGTGGCGCGGCCGGATGATCGCCTTTTCCAGAATCAGCTCGCCATTGCCAAAGGCGTTTTCCGCTTCCGAGCGGGCCAGCTTGATCGCATTGGGCACGTCGGGCAGATGATGGACCAGCCGCATGCCCCGCCCGCCGCCGCCGGCGGCAGCCTTGACCATTAACGGCACGCCGATTTTC
Organism: Parasphingorhabdus sp.; assembly: GCF_036964565.1. Classification (GTDB taxonomy): domain Bacteria; phylum Pseudomonadota; class Alphaproteobacteria; order Sphingomonadales; family Sphingomonadaceae; genus Parasphingorhabdus. The sequence continues at coordinate 252,096 of NZ_JBALTN010000006.1, forward strand.
TCCGCTTCGGCGATCAGCACCTCGTCGGCCTGGTCATCGCCCTGATAGCCCGGCACGCACGGTACGCCGGCGGCAATCATTGCGCGCTTCGACCGCGCCTTGTCGCCCATCACGTCGATCGCCTTTTCCGGCGGGCCGACGAAGAGGATGTCGGCATCGGCGCAGGCCTTGGAGAAGGCGGCATTTTCCGACAGGAAGCCGTAGCCCGGATGGATCGCATCGGCACCGATGTCCTTTGCGGCCTGGATGATCTTGTCGACCAGCAGATAGGATTCGTTGACCGGTGCGGGGCCGATGCGCACCGCGTCGTCTGCCATCTGGACATGGGGGGCCTTGGCATCGGCATCGGAATAGACGGCGACTGTGCGCATGCCCAGCGCCTTGGCGGTGCGCATGACCCGGCAGGCGATCTCGCCGCGATTGGCAACCAGGAGCGTGTTGATTCTTGTCATTTCATTTTCCTTCACCCCGTTCATGCTGAGCTTGTCGAAGCATGGCATTGCGCCAGCTGTCCTTCGACAGGCTCAGGACGAACGGCAGAATTGTCAAACATCTGTTCATTCCGGCTTCACCACCCAATAGGGCTTGCGCTTTTCGAAGAAGCTGGCGACGCCTTCCTTGGCCTCGTCGCTGACCATGCGGTCGGCAAAATTCTCGGCGGCGAGGCGGATCACGTCCTCGCGCGGCTTGCCGGCTATCTGGCCGAGCAGCTCCTTGGTCGCTGCGACCGCACCGGGTGCCGCGCCCAGCACCTGCTTGCGCAATTGCATCTCGATCGCTTCCAGCCCGGCCACATCGTCGGCGATGAAATCGGCAAAGCCCAGCTCATGCGCCTCGCTGCCGTCGAACCGCGCCGCGGTCAGCATCAGCCGGCGCGCCGTGGCATAGCCGAGCTTCTGAATCACGAACGGCGATATCTGCGCCGGGGTCACACCGATCGCGGTTTCGGTCATCGCGAAGCGCGCGCCGCTTTCGCAGATCACCACGTCGGCGCAGCAGGACAGGCCAAAGCCGCCGGCCATCGCCGCGCCCTCGATCAGCACGATCACTACCTGCGGGGCGGTGTTGACCAGGTCGAATATCTCGGCCGCGCCACTCGACATTTTGATGATATCGGCGCGATTGCCGCTCTGCTGGAAATTGTCCTTGAAATTCTTCAGGTCCGCGCCGGCACAGAATATGCCGCCGCGCCCGCGCAGGGTGATACCGCGCACGCCACTTTCATAATCAGGGCGATCCTCGCGCACGCTCTTCAGCACCGCCGCCAGTTCCGCGACCAGCGCATCGCTTAGGGCGTTGCGATTGTCCGGCTGGTTGAACCAGATGGTCAGCCAGCCCTGACGGAGGTCCAGTTCGAGGGTTTTTGTGTCGGGTAGGTTGGTCATGATGTGTATCCCTGCCAAGGCAGGGATCCATGTCCTGCCCTTGCCTCTAGACGCAATGGTTGGGTTTTCTCGTGGCCGGTAGTGCCAGACGGATGTTTCCGAGATGGGCACCCGCCTGCGCGGGTGAACAGCGCTTCAGTCGATAGCTTGCTCATATCCGCGCCACCCCGAAGGCATTGGGGTGCAGCGTCCGGTTCTGCGCCTCGAAAATCGTCTCCAGCGCAAAGCCCAGCACCTTGCGGGTGTCGCGCGGGTCTATCACGCCATTGTCGAGCACCCGGCCGGAGGTGAAGAAGGCGCTTTCCTGCGCCTCGAAAATATCGCGGATCCGCTGTTCCTGCCTGGCAATGGCCGCTTCGTCGGGCTCCTCGCCCTTGCGCTTCGCCTGCACCCGGGCGACGTGGCTCATCGTGTTGGCCGCCGACGCGCCCGCCATGACGCCAGTTTTCGCGTTGGGCCAGCTGAACAGGAAATCGGGCTCGAAGGCGGTGCCGCTCATTCCGTAATTGCCCGCGCCAAAGCTGGCACCGATATAGAGCGCCAGCTTCGGCACCCGGACATTGGACACCGCCTGGATCATCTTGCTGCCCAGCTTGATCATCCCCTTGTGCTCGGACTCGGTGCCGACGATATAACCGGTGGTGTTGTTGAGGAAGATGATCGGCAGCTCGGACTGGTCGCACAGCTGGAAGAAATGCGTGGCCTTGGCCGCCGCTTCCGGGTCGAACGGCCCATTGTTGCCGATCAGCCCGACCGCGTGGCCCATGATGCTGGCCTGCATGCAGACCGTGCCCGGACCATAGCGGGCCTTGAATTCCTCGAAATCGGAGCCGTCGACGATCCGCGCTGCGACCTCGCGCACGTCATAGGGCGTGGTATAGTCGACCGGCACGATCCCGGCGATCTCGTCGATATCGTAGAGCGGTTCCTCGTAATCGTTGCGGCGGATCGGGGTGCTGTTCTTGTTCCAGTCGAGACGGGCCATGGTCTCGCGCGCGATGGCGATGCCGTGGGCGTCGTCATCGGCGAGATATTCGACGCTGCCGGTGGTCGAGGCATGCATCTCGGTGCCGCCGAGCTCGCGATCGTCGGCGACCTCGCCGGTCGCCGCGTGGACCAGCGCCGCGCCGCCGAGCGCGGCCATGCCGTTGTTGCGCACGCCGATGACATAGTCGGACATGCCCGGCATATAGGCGCCACCGGCGGTGGAGGGTCCGTGCAGCACGACCATGGTCGGGATGCCGGCCGCGCTCAGCCAGGCGAGATTGCGGAACAGCATGCCGCCATGCGCCCACAGCTCGACCTTATATTCCATCAGGTTGGCACCGGCGCTTTCCACCAGATGCAGGAAGGGCAGCTTGAACTGCTGCGCCATTTTCTGCGCGCCCTTGCTGGCGTCCCAGCCGCCGGCGGTAGCGGCGCCGGCCCGAATGCCGCTGTCATCGACCCAGATCATGCAGCGCACGCCCTTGACGAAGCCGATGCCGAGGATGACGCTGCCGCCGGGGATGCTGGTCTCGGGATTGTCGTCCTCGACCAGGTAATTGGCCATATTGTACAGCTGCAGCCAGGGCATGCCGGGGTCGAGCAGCCGCTTCAGCCGTTCGTGCGGGGTCAGCTGGCCGCGCTTCTCGAAGGTCGGGCGGCGCTTCTCCGAAGCTGCGACCGCGCGCTGCTCGAGGCCGCGCAGATGTTCGATCAGCGTCAGCATGTCCTTGCGATTTTGCTCGTAACTGTCGGAGCCGACGGCGATCTTCGATTTAAACTGGGGCATGGGTGCAGCGCCTCTTTCCGATGTGATCGTGCGGACTATTCGCCATTTGACACGGCGAGTCCATAAAGGCTAATTGAATAGCATTCGATATTGTCGAGTCAAGTTCGTAAAGGAACAAATCGTGGCGTCAAAAGCGATCCCCTCTGAAACCCAGCGCGCCAAGCTCGAGCGCAAGGAGCGGGTCATATTGGAAGCGGCCCGGACCATCTTTGTCGATCACGGCTTCGACGGCGCCCGGATGCAGGAGATCGCCCGCCGTGCCGGCATCGGCGAAGGCACCATCTACAGCTATTATGATTCCAAGGCGGAGCTGATGCTGGCGGTGCTGCAGCGATTCTGGGACGGGCTGACCCTGGAAGCAGAGGGCGTGATGGCGTCGGTTCAAGTCCCTGATTTCTTTGGCCGGCTCGACGCGCTGGCCCGATATCATCTCAATACGGTGATCGTGAACGCCGATTTCATCAACCTGACCTTCGCGCTGCGCCGCAACAACAGTGAGGTCAGCGTCTCGCGCGACCATCTGCGCCATTATGTGGCGGTATTCGACCGGCAGTTCCTGCGCGGGCAGGATCGCGGTGAACTGCGCGCCGACGCGGTGCTGTGGCAGGCGCGGGACATATTCTACGGCAGCCTCGAATATAGCGCCCGTTCGATCGAGATGACGATGGAGGGCGATCGCAGCACCAGGGATCAGCAGCCTGTGGTCGACGACATGGTTGCGCTGTTCCGCGCCCATTATGGTGCTGCTGCCGAACGCGAAGCGGCTGGCGGGGCCACCCTCGCCGGCCTGTCCCGACAGGTCGAGCAGCTGACGGAAACCATTGCATCGCTTGCCAGCCGCCTTTCCTGACGGGCAAAAAAAGAGCCCCTGAAGGAGCCCTTTCTTTCGGTCTTTGGTGCAAGGTCAGGCGGCCTTGTAAAAGCTCTCGCCGGCATCTGCCTTCTCGCGGAAGCTCATCGGCGGCTTGAACCGCTCGCCATATTTCTGCGCCAGATTGTCGGCAACACGGACGAAATTGTCGACGCCCATGGTGTCGATATGGCTCATCGGGCCGCCGGTCCAAGGCGCAAAGCCCCAGCCAAAGATCGCGCCGAGATCGGCGGACTGCGGATCGGAGACCACGCCCTCGTGATAGCATTGCGCCGTGGCGATCAGCTGGATGAACATCAGCCGTTGCTTGACCTCCTCGACGTCCGGCTGCTCCTCCGCCAGCGGGAAATGCTCTGCCAGGCCGGGCCAGAGCTTCTTGGAGCCGTCCTCGCCATATTCGTAGAACCCGCCGCCAAAGCGCCGCCCGCGCCGGTCGATCTGCTTGACCATGACCTCCATCAGCTGTTCGGTGCCGCTCGGTACATAGGCATCGCCCATGTCTTCCTTGGTTGACGTCATGATGTCGTAGCCGAGCTGCAGCGTCGTTTCGTCGACCACGGCCAGCGGGCCGATCGGCATGCCCATGGCGATTGCGGCATTCTCGATCAGCGCCGGCTTCACGCCCTCGGCGACCATCAGCATCGCCTCGTTGGCATAAGGCGGGAACACGCGGTTGGTGTAGAAGCCGCGGACATCCTTGACAACGATCGGCACCTTGCGGATCCTGGCGTTATAGTCGAGCGCCACGGCCAGAGCCTTGTCGCCGGTTTCCGCGCCGGGGATGATTTCCAGCAGCGGCATTTTCTCGACCGGCGAGAAGAAATGCATGCCGATGAACTGGTCCGGCCGATCGCTGTTCTTGGCGAGGCCGGTGATCGGCAGGGTTGAGGTGTTGGAGGCAAAGACGACATCCTTGCCGATCACCGCTTCGGTCTTGCGGATCACGTCGGCCTTGACATCGGGCCGCTCGAACACTGCCTCGATGATCAGGTCGACATCCTTGAGATCGTCATAATTGTCGGTCGGCTTGATTCGGGCCATGAAGGCCTCGGCCTTTTCCTTGGTCATCTTGCCGCGCGAGACATTCTTGTCGACGATCTTCTGGCTGTAGGCGATCGCCTTTTGCGCCTCTTCCATATTGCGGTCGAGGACGATGACATCCATGCCGCCCTTGGCGGTGACATGGGTGATGCCGGAGCCCATCAGGCCGGCGCCGAGCACGCCGACCGTCTTGATCTCGGATTTCGGCACGCCCTCGGGACGCGCCGCGCCCTTTTCCGCTGCCTGCTTGTTGATGAACAGGGTGCGGATCATGTTCTTGGCCTGCGGGCCGCTCAGCAGCTTGGTGAAATATTTGCTCTCGACGCGCAAGGCGGTGTCGATCGGCAGCATCGAGCCCTCGTAGAGGCAGGACAGGATCGCCTTGACCGCCTCGTAATTGCCCTTGCTCTGCTTCAGAGCGATCGCCGAGGAGCCGAGATAGAGCGGCACCGCGCGCGGATCCATCGATCCGGCACCGCCGGGGAACTTATAGCCCTTCTTGTCCCATGGCGCGGACGCCTTGGGGTTGGCCTTGACCCATTGCTTGGCCTTGGCGACGACCTCGTCGGCCGGCACGACTTCATCGATGAAGCCCTGCGCCTTGGCGGTCTGCGGATTTGCGGGGTTGCCCATCATGATCATCATGCCGGCGGCCTGCAGGCCTGCCAGGCGTGGCAGCCGCTGGGTGCCGCCGCCACCGGGCAGCAGGCCGACCTGCACTTCGGGCAGACCGAGCTGGATCTTCGGATTGTCGGCGCAGACCCGGTAGTGGCAGGCGAGCGCAAGCTCGAGACCGCCGCCGAGTGCAAGGCCATTCAATGCGCAGGCCACCGGCTTGGCATGGGCCGTGCCCTTGAGCAGGTCCTTGGCGCTGTGGCCGCCGGTTTCCATGCGACGCAGCATGCCGTTCAGCTCCCAGGCGCTTTCAAAGGCTTCCGCCATGCTGTCGGCCTTGGACGCGCCGAGCATGTTGAGATCGGCACCGGCGAGAAAGCCGGACGGCTTGCCGGAGGTAATCACCGCGCCCTTGATATCGTCGTTGCCGATCAGCTCTTCGACGAAGCTCTTGAAATCGGCGATCAGCGCCTGGTTCCAGACGTTCATCGACTGGCCGGGCAGGTCGATGGTGACGAGAGCGATGCCGTCGCTGTCGGTATCGACTGTGAATGTTTCGTAGGTCATGTCTTTTCCTTGCTTTCTCATCCTGTGCTCCGCCGTTGATGCGGAGCCTTGGCGAGAGGGCGGTTGCCAGCCCTCCGGAGCTCCGCATCACGTGCGGAGCACGAAAATTAATTCACCCGTTCGATGATCGTGGCGATGCCCATGCCACCACCGATGCAGAGCGTTGTCAGCGCGGTCGACTTGCCCGACCGTTCAAGCTCGTCGAGCACCGTGCCGAGAATCATCGCGCCGGTCGCGCCGAGCGGATGGCCCATGGCAATCGCGCCGCCGTTCACGTTCATGACGCTGTGGTCGACCTTCATGGCGTCCATGAAGCGCAGGACAACCGCGGCAAAGGCCTCGTTCAGCTCCCACAGGTCGATATCGCTGGCGGTCATGCCGGCGCGTTCCAGCGCCTTCTGCGCGGCAAATTCCGGACCGGTCAGCATGATCGTCGGTTCGGAGCCGATCGCGGCCATCGAGACGATCCGCGCGCGCGGCTTCAGGCCGTATTTCTCGCCGGCCTTTTCGTTGCCGACCAGTACCGCTGCCGAGCCGTCAACGATGCCGGAGCTGTTACCGGCATGGTGGACATGGTTGATCTTCTCGATCTCGGGATGCTTGAGGATCGCGACATCGTTGAAGCTGGGCATCTGCTCGCCCATCATCTTGAACGCGGGGCCAAGCGCGCCGAGCGATTGCATGTCGGTCTCCGGCCGCATCAGCTCGTCATGGTCGAGCACGACTTCGCCGATCACATCGCGGATCGGCAGGATCGACTTGGCGAAACGCTTCTCGTCCCACGCCCGGGCGGCGCGCTTCTGGCTTTCGACCGCATAGGCGTCGACATCGTCGCGGCTATAGCCATATTTGGTGGCGATCAGGTCGGCGGAAATGCCCTGCGGCACGAAATATTCCTGGAACACCAAAGTCGGGTCGGCCATGCCGCCAAGACCGTCGCTGCCCATCGGGATGCGCGACATCGATTCGATGCCGCCGCCGACCGCCAGATCGGTTTCGCCGGAACAGACCTTGCCCGCTGCGATATTGACCGCTTCCAGACCCGAGCCGCAGAAGCGGTTGACCTGGATCGCCGAGGTGGTGTCGGCATAGCCGGCCTTGAGCGCCGCCATCCGGCTGATCACCGCGCCCTGTTCGCCGACGGGGGAGACGCAGCCAAAGGCGATATCCTCGATTTCATGGCCGTCCAGACCGTTGCGGTCGTTGACCGATGCCAGCACCTGCGCGGCAAGGTCGAGAGCGGTGATTTCGTGCAGGGCGCCGTCGCTGCGGCCCTTGCCGCGCGGCGATCGCACGGCGTCAAAAATTAAGGCTTCGGTCATTCGGAATTCCTCTCGTTGAACGAATGGCATGGTTTGGGCCCGATGCTAATGTTGCACTGCAACACAGTCAAGCAGTTTACGTAAACGTCAAGCAACGGCGACCCGAATCACCGTGGCCTTCTTCTGTTTCCACCATAGGCTATTCGAGGATAGATTGATATTTCTGGCTGAAAACGTCGCGTCCGACGATATAGCGCATGATCTCGCTGGAGCCGGCGTAGATGCGGCTCATCCGCGCGTCGGTGAAGATCCGGCTAATCTCATATTCCTTCATATAGCCGGCACCGCCGTGCAGCTGCAGCCCGAGATCGGCCATTTCCCATTCGATTTCGCTGCCCAGCATCTTGCCCTTGGCGGCGATATTGGCGTTGAGCCCGCCCTGGTTGTGGATGTCGACGCAATGATCGACATAGACCTGCAGCATGTCGATCTTGGCGTCCATCTCCGCCATCTTGAACTGCGTGTTCTGCATGTCGGCCAGTTTCTTGCCGAACACGTCGCGTTCCATGACGAATTCGCGCGTCACGTCAAAGGCGCGGCGCGCAGATGCGGCATAACCGACCATGGCGATCAGCCGTTCCTCGGCCAGGCCCTCCATCAGGTGGATGAAGCCCTTGCCCGGCGTGCCCAGCGTATTGTCCTTCGGTATCTTGACGTCATTGAAGAACAGTTCCGCCGTGTCCTGCGCGTGCAGTCCGATTTTCTCGAGATTCTTGCCGCGCTCGAACCCCTCCATGCCGCGCTCGACGATCAGCAGCACCATCGCGTGCTTGTCCTCGACCCCGTCGATCTTCGCCGCGACGATCACGACATCGGCGTTGATGCCGTTGGAGATATAGGTTTTCGACCCGTTGAGCAGCCAGTGGTCGCCCATGTCCTTGGCCATCGTCTTCATGCCGGACAGATCGCTGCCCGCGCCCGGTTCGGTCATCGCGACCGCCAGGATCGTTTCGCCGCTGACGCATTTCGGCAGAAAGCGTTCGCGCTGTTCCTCGTTGCCGATATTCTTCAGATAGGGTCCGACGAGCCGGCTGTGCAGCGTGTTATACCATTCGCCGCAACCGGCCCGGGCGGTTTCTTCGATGATGATCTGTTCGTAGCGGAAATCATTGTCGCCCATCCCGCCATATTTCTCGTCCGGCCAGATCATCAGAAACCCCTGGTCGCCGGCCTTCTTGAATATCTCCCGGTCGACAATCCCGGCTTCGCGAAATTCATCCATCCGCGGCGCGACCTCGTCGGCGAGAAAGCGGCGATAGGCGTCGCGAAACATATGCTGTTCTTCGGTAAATTTGCGCATGGGAATATCCTTCAATCCAAGAGAGGGCCGGCGTGCCCGCGCCCGCCGATTTTGTCCCAGTCTTAATGGGCGAGGTTTAATCGGTCAATTAAGAAACAAGGGCGTTGCAATTGCCGGGCAACCATCGGTATGGCGGGGGCGTGGAACAGACAAAGAAACCCTTCATCCTCGGGCTGGGCGGCACGACAAGCCCCATTTCATCGACCGAAATGGCGCTTTCGATCTCCCTGGCAGCGGCTGCGGCTGCCGGCGCCGAAACCGAATTGTTCGGATCGGACCGGCTGATGGCGCTGCCCCATTATCGTTCGGATCCTGCGGGCCTCAACCAGACCGGCAAGGACCTGGTCGCGCTGGTGCGCCGCGCCGATGGCGTGATATTGTCCAGCCCCGGCTATCACGGCACCATTTCCGGCCTGGTCAAGAATGCCATCGACTATATCGAAGAGACATCAACCGACGACCGGGTCTATCTCGACGGCCTGCCGATCGGGCTGATCGTCACCGCCCATGGCTGGCAGGCGGTCGGCAGCACGCTGGCGGCGCTGCGCTCGATCGTCCATTCGCTGCGCGGCTGGCCGACGCCGCTGGGTGTCGGCATCAATGCCTCCGGCGGCATGTTCCGCGACGGGGTCTGCGCGGATCCCGGGGTCAACCAGCAACTGGAACTGGTTGCCGAGCAGGTGATGCTGCGCGCCGAGGCGCGTTGAATCACTTAGGCGGCATATTGCCGTAAAAATCCCGGTACCAGCTGACGAAGCGCTGCAGGCCCTCCTCCAGCATCACCTTGGGCTGATAGCCGGTAAGCGCGTGCAGCCGCGACACATCGGCATAGGTGGCTGTCACATCGCCAGGCTGCATCGGGCGCATGATCTTGCTCGCCGTCACGCCAAGCGCCGTCTCGAGCGTCTCGATCATTGCCATCAGCCCGACCGGATGGCTGTCTCCGATATTGAGGATGCGATGGCCCTCCCGTTCGGGCGGCCGGTCGAGCGCGCCCAATATGCCGTCGACAATATCATCGATATAGGTGAAGTCGCGCGCCATCCGGCCTTCGCCGTAGACCTCGATTGGCTCGCCAGCCAGAATCTTCCGGGTGAAGCCGAAATAGGCCATGTCGGGCCGGCCCCACGGCCCGTAGACGGTGAAGAAGCGCAGTCCGGTCTGCGGAAAGCCGTAGAGTTTCGCATAGGACTGGCTCATCAGTTCGCAGGACCGCTTGGTGGCTGCGTAGAGCGATACCGGCTCGTTGACCGGTTCGTCTTCGGTAAAGCCGCTCCCGCCCATCGGCTTGTCGCCATAGACCGAGCTGGACGAGGCATAGACCAGATGCTGGAAATCCGGTGCATGACGGCTGGCTTCGAGCAGCGACAGATGCCCCTGCAGATTCGATTTCTGGTAGGCGAAGGGATTGTCGATGCTGTAGCGGACGCCGGCCTGCGCGGCGAGATGGATGATCCGCCGGATCCCGTCTGCCAGCACCAGCGCCTTGACGTCATCGGCATCGGCAATGTCCATTTCCACAAAGCGGAATCCGGCCAGGCCCTGCAGATTGGCCAGCCGCGCGGCCTTGAGCGCCGGGTCGTAATAGTCGTTGAGATTGTCGATCCCGACCACCGTCTCCCCGCGTTCGATCAACCGGCAGGAGACGGCATGGCCGATAAAGCCGGCGGCCCCGGTCACCAGTACAGGATCTTTTCCGGCTTCGTTCATCTGCTTGCCCATCCTCGGTTGCCTTGGCCAACGCCCTAGCACGAACTGGTAAAGAAATGGAAAGGGAACAAGCATTATGCTGCATTTTGCTGCATTCGCGGCTTGTCCCTATCAACAGCGTGCTGCGACAAAAAAGGCGGTACCTTTCAGTACCGCCCTTCCCGTTTTGTCGAAGCGTTGATCAGAATTCGTAGCGAACGCCCAGCTGGATCCGCCACAGCGATGCGGACAGATTCTGGAAGTTCGTGTCGTCGGGCGAGAAGCCCTTCATCACGTACCGGCCGTTGCCATCGAAGCCGCCGGTGATCAGCGGAGTGGTGTAGTTGCGCGAGCGGAACAGGTTGGCACCGCTGTCGATCAGGTTCAGCACGTTGTTGAAATCGGCAAAGACCTGGATCTTGTCCTCGACACCGAACAGGCGGCCCGGTCCGGGCAGTTCCTGCGACAGGCGCATATCAAGGTCGAAGAACCAGTCATTGCGGCAGCTGTTGCGCGGGATCGACTGTCCGCGATATTTCGCAATGCACTTGTTGGCGTTGATATAACCGTCGAGGCCCGCTGCTGCTTCTGCAGCGGTCTGCACGACATTGCCGCCGACGACATTATCGACATAGACCACATTGGGGTCGGTCAGACCCGTTGGTACATAGAGCAGCGCGTTGTCATTGCCCGATGACGAGTCGTTGAACACCGCACCATTGTCGAAGGTAACGCTGTACGGACGACCCGAACGCGCCACGAAGACAAAGCCAAGCTGGGTGGCGAGATCACCGAAGAACTCCTCGCGGAAGTTCATCGCCCAGGTGATGTTGTGGCGCGATTCATATTCCGAGGTCGCAACGGCCACGTTCTGCCGGTCAAAGGCCGCGACAATGTCGAAGCTCGAGGTTGCGGTCGAGCTGGCATTGTAGCGGTTGTTCTTGGCGTTGGTGTAGGCATAGCCGAGGTTGAAGCTGACGCTGCCGTTGTCGGTCAGCAGCCCGCCGTCCCAGTATTTGCCAAGCCGGACCGAAGCCACATGGCTGTTGAAGGATGCGCCATTGGTCAGCTGGATCTCGTCATCCCGGCTGGTGCTGAAGCAGGCCGCATTGACATTGGTATATGTCGGCGACACGCCACCGGTGCCGGTCAGGGTTGCGGTACAACCAGCATTATTGGGATCGATGGCCCGATAGATCGGACGGCCGTCAACGGTGAAGCCGTTCAGGCCGAGAGCCGGATTGACCACCTGCGACAGATCGACAAAATCGGCCGAGTTGCGGAAGCGGCTGAAGATATAGTCGAAGTTCAGCTTCCAGTCGTCGAAGAAGCCGCCGTTGCCGGTACCGAAGGTCGTCGACACGCCGAAGTTGGCGCGCAGCACCGTCGGGGTCTTAAAGTTCGGGTCGGTCGACTGGGCATCGCCGAGGCCGCGAGCGGCCGTATCAACACCGGCATCGACCGCACAGGTTGGCGCTGTCGGCGCCGAGCCGTTGGTCGGAACCGCGAGCTGCGTGCCGGCAGGAACGCAAGTTGCTGTGCCGCTCCGTCCCTGACCCACGCCAAATCCATTGTTCTGGAAGGCGTTGGACAGCCAAACGGACGGATCGCCGCCGGTGAAGATGCCGACGCCGGCGCGGACCTGGGTATCCCTGAAGAAGCCCTGGTTGAACATGTCATAGGTCGCAGCAAAGCGCGGCATCAGGACCGGGTCGACCTTGCTGAATGCATTGGCGTTGGTGAAACCGTAGCGGTCCAGGAAGACCGGATTGGCCGCCGGTGCATCACCGTCGAGCCAGTCCAGACGAACACCACCAACCAGCGTCAGCTGATCCGTGGCTTTCCATTCGTCCTGTGCGTAGATCGAGAAAAGTCCGCGCTCCCAGTTGGCCGCTGCGTCATTGACATCGCCCGAGAAGGAATAGTTGCCGTAAAATCCTGCCGCGGCGTTGTTGGCCAGGCAGTTGGCGACGCTGCCACCCTGAATCTGGTCTGCCGTCGGGAAGGTGTTGGTACCGCAGGCAAGCAGACCGGCCTGCAGATCGGCGACATTGGCGAAGGTAAACGTACCCGTGGCATTCTGCACGAACAGGTTGAACACCTTGGTGTGGTTCAGTTCGCCGCCCAGCGTCAGGTTGTGATCGCCGGCTTCCAGATTGGCCTTGACCTTGAACTGGTTGATTTCGGTCTTCAGGTCGTTGGCAGCGCGGGAAAAGCCGGGGCCAAAGACCAGCGAGCCATTTTGGCCATTGTCCGGATTGACGACACCGACGACGATCCGCGGGATCGGATTGCCGCTTTGTGCTTCACCGCCGCCGACCGGATCCTGAAGATCCTGGACTTCCGAGCGCGAAGCGCGGATTTCGGTGGAGAAGCGATCGGTCCAGTTGGAATAGAGACGCGCCGAATAATAGTTGGATTCCGTACCCGAGTTATAGAAGCTGTTGTTGCCCGAATAGGTGCGGCTCGAGGTGCTGACATCGTCCGAGCTGACCTTGGTCTCGTCGAGGCGCTGGTAGGTGGCCTCGAAACGGTGCTGGTCGTTGATTACCCAGTCGAGACGACCGAAGAAGCGGCGGTTGGATTCTGGCAGGCTGCGCGTGATGCCGCCGGACTCGATGCCGAAATTCTGGCGAACGATGTCGGAGACCGTGTTGAACTGCGCTTCGGTGACGAACGGCAGTTCGGTGCCGAAGCCGGCACCGATGGGGCCGGTTACCTGCGACGAGCCGAGCTTGGCTTCTTCATAGCCGAACGAGAAGAACAGGTGATCCGGAATGATCGGACCGGACAGGGTCGCGCCATAGCGTTTCTCGTTGAACGGATCGATGGTCAGGTCTGTGTCGGCAAATTTGTCGCCCTGCAAGCCGCTGTCGGAATAGGTGAAGAAGGCGCTGCCGTGGAACTGGTTCTGGCCAGCCTTGGTCACGACGTTGATCGCGCAGCCGGTGAAGGCGCTATATTCGACGTCATAAGGAGCGAACTCGACCGAGGTTTCGGCGATGACGTCGAACGGCAGCGGCAGCGAGTTGCGCGAGGCAAATGGCGTGCCGTTCAGGCCGTAGACGTCCGACTGGATGATGCCGTCAACCGAGAAGGAGTTGGCGCGGTCGTTGCCGCCAAGGCAGCTGACGCGGTCATTCGAGCCCGAGCGGTCGAGGCTGACGCGCGGGTCGATGCGGATGAAGTCGCGGATATCGCGGGTGATGGTCGGGAAGGTTTCCAGTTCGGCAGCGCCAAAGGACTGTCCGGGGCCGATCGCCAGCTGCGAAATCGCGACCCGTGCGCCGGTGACAACGATGACATTTTCGCTGGCGCCGGTGGTCAGCGTGAAGCCGAGGGTGGTGTTGCCCTGCAGGTTGATGCGGACATTTTCAAGCGTCTGGCCTTCATAGCCGGGAGCGGTTGCGGTGACGGTATAGGGTCCGCCGGTGGTCAGGCCTTCTGCGCGGAACTGTCCGGACGTACCCGCCGAGATCGAGCGCTCTGCACCGGTACGCGTGTCGGTGACGACTACGGTCGCGCCGGGCAGGGAATTGCCGGACTCGTCGCTGACGGTGCCTTCAATACCCGAGGTGATTTGCTGCGCTGCTGCCGGAACGGCCATCAGGCCGGCGGTGGACAGGCTGACAACGCTGGCAGCCAGAAGATATTTGATTTTCATGATATGAATTCCCCGTTCATAAACCGCTAGAAAAATAGAATGTAGTAGGATGATCGCCTGCAAACCATCGACAGAGAGATCAATGCAGGCCGTCTCTAGGGCCCTTAAATGACAGTTTTGTCTCAAGTGAAACGAGAAATGCCGCGGTGCAGCATTTTATTTTCCGGGAGGGAAATGAAGAGCGCCGAAACGGTCGGAAAATGCAGATGTCGATCGCCGTGTCGGCGTGCCATCCCGTTGTTTTATCGCACTATATTTCGGAGACGACCCGATCGAACAGGGCGTCGAACGCCGATTCACACTGTTGCGAATTTATCACGATATCGGCATGGATTTTCGATGGCTCGACATAAAGATCGTGCATCGGCCCGACCTGATTGGCGAATTGTTCCCGTACCGATTGGGCGGTGCGTCCCCGCTCCCGGACATCGCGTTCGAGTCGGCGGGCAAGACGCGTCCCGGAATCGCATTCGACGAAAATGCCGAGATCGAGAAGATCGCGCAGCGGCTTGTGCTGCAATATCAATATGCCGTCGATCAGGATCACCGGCCGCGGTTCGGTGCGCTCGGTTTCTGCCTTTGGCATATGAGTGGGAAAATCATAGAGCGGGCGGTCAATCGCCTGTCCGCCCTTCAGCTGCGCCAGTTGCGCGCACATCTGATCGAAATCGACCGCGTCGGGATGATCGAAATTGGGACCGCCCTTGCCCGCGGGGGCATCCCCCAGCCCGAAAAAATAGTCATCCTGCGGCAGGATCACGCACTGGTCGGGACCCAGACGGTCGAGGATTTTCCGCGTCAGCGTGGTCTTGCCGGAACAGCTGCCGCCGCTGATACCAATCGCCCTGGGGGTCATATCAGGCCGATTTCGCGCAGCCGCTGTTGCAGATAGTCATGCGCGGTGATCGGCTCCGGATAGCGATCCGGATGGGTCTGATCGACACAGCTCGGCAGGGTCTCGATTTCATAGTCCGGCCGGAAGTGAAGGAAGAAGGGCATCGAATAGCGCGAGAAGCCGCGCCGGTCCGGCGCCGGGTTGACGACGCGGTGGGTGGTCGACGGCAGGCGGTCGTTGGTCAGCCGCTGCAGCATGTCGCCGATATTGACCGCCAGCTCGCCCGCCTTCGGAGTGACCGCGCGCCAGTTGCCCTTGCGGTCAAGCAGTTCCAGGCCAGCCTCCTCGGCACCGATCAGCAGCGTGATGGTGTTGATATCCTCGTGCGCCCCGGCGCGGACGGCGGGCGAATCTTCCGGGACCGGCGGATAGTGGATCAGCCGCATCACCGAATTGCCGTCCCTCACCGTGTCGACGAAGAAGTCCGGCGCCAGCTCGAGATAGCGGGCGATCGCTTCCAGGATGCGCGCGCCGGCCTTGTCGAAGGCCGCAAACATTTCCAGATAGGTTTCGCGAAAGCCGTCAAGCTCCTGCGGCCATATATTGGGCGGCATATAGGGTTCGAACGGATGCCCGTCGGGTAGTTCGCGACCGATATGCCAGAATTCCTTGAGGTCGCTGATGTTGCTATCCTTGGCGCTTTCGGTGCCGAACGGGGTGTAGCCGCGGGCCCCGCCGCCACCGGGAATATGATAGGCACGCTTCACATCTTCCGGCAGCGCGAAAAAGGCGCGGGACATGGCTTCGGCGCGGGCGATCAGCTCGTCGGGGATGCCGTGATCGGCGACGACGGCAAAGCCCCAGTCGGAAAAGCTGCGGCCGATCCGTTCGGCGAAGGCATCGGGATCGTCTTCCGCCATGGCGAGGGAGACGGCAGCGAGCGTGTCTGGATTCTGGGTCATAATATCAAGATGCGTCCTCGGGCGCGTTTGTCAATCGCGATCGGTCAGCCGAGCGACAGCAGGACCCCGGCGAGGGCCGCGCTCATCAGATTGGCAAGCGATCCCGCGGCCAGTGCGCGCAGGCCAAGCCTGGCGATAACCGGGCGCTGGTTGGGCGCGAGACCGCCGGTCACCGCCAGCTGGATGGCGATGCTGCTGAAATTGGCGAAGCCGCATAGGGCGAAGATGACGATCGCGTTGGTCAGCGGCGAGATACCGTCCTGCATCTGGCCCAGTTCGATGAAGGCGACAAATTCGTTGAGCACCACCTTGGTCCCGAACAGGCCGCCGGCGCCGAGCGCCTCGTCCCACGGGACCCCGATCAGATACATGATCGGCGCGAAAATATAGCCGATCACCTGCTGGAAACTGAGGTCCGGATAGCCGAACCAGCCGCCAATGCCGCCAAGCAGGCCGTTGGCCAGGGCGACCAGGGCGACAAAGGCGAGCACCATCGCGCCGACCGCTACCGCCAGCTTGACGCCGGTCTGTGCGCCCATGCCCGCGGCCATGATGATATTGGCGGGCTTCTCGTCCTCATATTCGACGGCTATCGCCAGCTCTTCCGGCGCCGGATCCTCTGGATTGTCCGGCATGATGATCTTGGCCATCAGGATGCCGCCGGGTGCCGACATGAAGGCGGCGGCGAGCAGATAGTCGATGCGGATGCCCATCGCCGCATAGGCCGCGAGGATCGTGCCGGCGACACCGGCCATGCCCACGCTCATCACGGTGAACAGCTGCGACTGGGTCAGGCTGGCGAGATAGGGCCGGATGACCAGCGGCGACTCGCTCTGGCCGACGAATATATTCGCCGCTGCACACAGCGATTCCACCTTCGAGATGCCGGTGACCTTCTGAATACCGCCGCCGACCCATTTAATGACAAACTGCATCACGCCGAGATAATAGAGGATCGAGATCAGCGCCGAGAAGAAGATGATCACCGGCAGCGCCGCGATCGCGAAGCTGTTGCCGCCAATCGTCGGATCGGCCAGCGGTCCAAAGATGAAATTGGTACCCGCCGAGGCATAGCCGAGCAGGTTCGAAACGCCGAAGGCCATCGCCTCGATGACTCGTTTGCCGGCCGGAATATAGAGCACGATCACCGCAATGCCCGCCTGCAGCGCAAAGGCGGCGCCGACCACGCGCAGGCGAATATTGCGCCGCCCGGTCGACAGGCCGAAAGCGATCAGCAGGATCAATGCCATGCCGGCAAGGCTGGTCAGGATAGCCATGATGTGATTCTTCCCATCAAAGGGGTGGAGCGGACGACGCTCACCAGGTGAAACTCCCGGCCTCGGTGTTGCAGGCCGCGGCGAGACGATCGAGACAGTCGTCAATATCGTCCGAGATGATCAGATGCTTGCGCCGGTCCGCGGATACAAAGCCCTGGTCCGTCATCGTATCGAGAAAGGCGATCAGCGAATCCCAGTATCCGGCGATATTCAGAATGGCAAAGGGCTTGTTGTGATAGCCGAGCGCGTTCCAGCTCCACGCTTCGAACAGTTCGTCCATCGTGCCGACGCCGCCCGGCAGGGCGACAAAGGCATCGGTCAGGTCGGTCATCTTGGCCTTGCGCTCGTGCATGTTCCTGACGATATGCAGCTCGGTCACGCCGGTATGCGCGACTTCCAGATCCTTCAGCATCTCGGGGATGACGCCATGAACCCGGCCGCCCTCGGTCAGCACGGTGTCGGCGATGATGCCCATCAGGCCAAGCCGGCCGCCGCCGTAGACCAGGTCGACGCCCCGCGTCGCCATCGCCTTGCCGAGCAGGATGGTGGATTCGGCATAGGCCGGATGGTTCCCGGCATTGGCCCCACAATAAACAGCCAGTCTTTGCAAATTGCCCCCGATCGCGCGACACGAAGCGCCGCGATCTGATAATGTACGTTTCTTTTTCCCTATAGAAAAAATGCGCCGCGTGACTATTTCTTTTTTTTCGCGACAGACCACGCTAGATCATCGCGATGACAGATACTGCAAAAACCAATCTCATCCCGCGCTCGCTGTTCGTCTTCGCGGTCCTCTATGGCGGAATGACCTGCATCGCCGGAATATTGGGCGCGAAACAGGTTGCGATCGGACCGCTGGCGGTCGAATCCGGGATCTTCCCGTTCCTGCTGCTGGTGGTATTGTCGAGCTCCGTGGCCGAGCTGCACGGGCGCGATGTTGCCAACCGGCTGGTCCGCTTCGGCTTCATTCCGCTGATCACCGCGATCGTCCTGATCCAGATCGTGCTGGCGCTGCCGACCGATCCGGGCATGTACGAGCCGGCCAAGGAGGCCTTTCCGATCATCCTGTCGCAGGGCGCGCGGCTGATGTTTGCCGGGATCATCGCCTATGGCGTGTCGCAGTTTCTCAACGTCTATATCTTCTCGCGTCTCGCCAGCATGAAGGGCGCCTTGCTGGCCCTGCGCGCCGCCATCGCCAGCGCCCTGTCGCAAATAGTCGACACGGTCATCTTCATCACCATCGCCTTCTACGGCGAACGCCCGATCGGCCAGCTGCTGCTCGGACAGGGGTCGGCCAAGGTCGTGCTGTCGTTCCTGCTGGTGCCGTTCCTGATCATATTCTTCGTCAAGCTGGGCGAGCGGCTCGACCGCGAATAGGTCCGATCGATCCGGCGCCGCGCTTCGGCGAAGGGCTAGCGGATCCGGTTGTAGATGATATTGGCCCGCGCCAGATCCTCGCGCGTGTCGACGTCGATCAGCAGCGGGTCGTTGCCGGTGATCCGCTCGGCACTCGCCAGCACCGCCCGGGCCCCGGTATCGCCTTCCAGCGCCAGCAGTTGTTCGAGCGTTTCGGCAGGAAAAATCGCCGGAGGCATGACCTGCCCGCCGCGCGCGGAAGCGACCGTTTCACCCGATCGCTCGAACGCGCGAATCAGCTGGCCGAGATGTTCAGCCGTGACAAAGGGCATGTCGGCCAGCAGCACGCACAGCGCCGCGGCCCCGCTGTCCAGAGCATGCGCCGCGGCAATCCGGACCGAACTGGCCTGACCCTCCAAAGCTTCCGGGTTTTCGATCATGTCATAGCCGAGCTCGCGCCATTGCGGAGCGCAGTCATGCGCCGGCGAACCGATCGCCAGCTTGCCGGCAAAGGGCATGGCCGCGGCCGTTTCGGCGGCATGCAAGCCTAGCATCTTGTCGCCGAGCAAGGCGCTCAGCTTGTCTGGGTCACCAAATCGGCGCGATTGTCCGGCGGCCAGCAGCGCCAGCAGGATGCCGGAACGCGCGCTCAATTGGCGGCGCTGCTCTCGAGATAGGCGATCACCGCCTTGCGCTGCGCCGCATCGCCAATCGCCCCGGCGACCATCGTCGTGCCGGGAACCTTCGCCGCCGGGTTGGCTATGAAACTGTCCAGCTCCGCCGCGGTCCAGGTTATGCCGGAGGCCTTGAGCGCGTCGGAATAGTCAAATCCTGCGACCTGTGCGGCCGGCTTGCCGACGATCCCGAACAGATTGGGGCCGGCGCCATTGGCCGCGTCTGGGGCGATGGCGTGGCAGGCGGCGCAATTGGCAAAGGCGGCCTTGCCTGCGGCGACTAGCGCGGTTGCCGAATCCCCGCCAGAAGCGGCAGGCGAGGCGGTTGCCGGTTCGGCCCCCGCTTCGCGGACGATGATCTGCTCGACCGGTCCGGGTGCCGGATCGGCGCCGCATGCGGCGAGCAGGAGAGGCGCGAGACAGGCAAGATTGCGGACGATGGTCATGGTTCGGATCCGATCAGGCAAAGCTGTGCTTGGACAGCGGGAGTTCGCGAACCCGCTTGCCGGTGGCGGCAAAGATCGCGTTGGTGACCGCAGGTGCAATCGGCGGCAGGCCGGGTTCGCCGCCGCCGCCCAGACGCTTGTGGTCGCCGTTGATCAGCGCCACCTCGACCGCCGGCATCTCGTTCATGCGCAGCATCGGATAGTCGTGGAAATTGCTCTGCTGGACCTTGCCGTCCTTCAGCGTGATCTCGCCGTAGAGCGCGGCGGTCAGGCCATAGGCAATCGCGCTTTCCATCTGCGCGGTAAAGCCGTCCGGGTTGATGACAAAGCCGGGATCGGCGGCGACATAGACCTTGGTCACCTTTGGCTTGGGCCCGCTCATGTCGACCTCGGCGACCTGCGCCACGATCGAGCCAAAGGACGGCACGAAAGCGATGCCGCGGCCGTGCTTCTCGGGCAGCGCGCTGCCCCAGCCGGACATTTTCGCGGCGGTGTCGAGCACCTTGAGATGGCGCGCTGATCCCGCGAGTAGTTCGCGGCGAAAGACATAGCCGTCCTTGCCGGCGGCATGGGCCATTTCGTCGACAAAGGATTCGATGAAGAAACCGTGCTGGCTGTGGTCGACCGAGCGCCATGGGCCGAAGCGCAGCTGCATCGGCACGTCGACCTTGCGGATCCGGTGGCTGGCAATATTGTAATAGGGGACGGTCGGCGCGTCCTTCGGGTCGAACAAATGGGTGTGGATATTGCTCCAGCTGACCGCCTTGCCCTCCTTGTCGAGGCCGCCGCGGAAGCGGCTGGTCGCCGAGGGGCGATAATGGTCCTGCGCGGTATCCTCTTCGCGCGACCAGATCATCTTGACCGGATAGCCGGTGGCCTTGGCGATCCGCGTCGCCATGACGATATTGTCGCTTTCCGACCGGCGGCCGAAACCGCCACCGAGATAGGCGTTGTGATAGGTCACGTCCTCGAACGCCAGACCGGCGGCGTCCGCCGCTGCCTGGCGGGCATTGACCGGGGCCTGGTGGCCCGACCAGACGTCGCACTTGCCGTCGCGCACCCAGGCGGTGCAGTTCATCGGCTCCATCGTGGCGTGGGCCAGGAACGGCACTTTATATTCGGCTTCCACCTTGACCGCCGCGCCGGCAAACGCCTTCGCGGCATCGCCCTGCTCGGTCTCGATATCGCCGCCGTCCTCGCCGGCCTCGTCGAGATGGGCGGCATAGCGGGCGAAGATCGCATCCTGGTCGAGGCCGTCGCCTTCGGTCTTGCTATACTGGGTGTCGATCGTGTTCAGCGCCTGCTGGGCCTGCCAGTAACCGTCGGCAACCACCGCGACAAAATCCCCCATGTTGAGAATCTGCAGCACGCCGGGCATCGTCTTCGCGGTCGTCGCATCCATCGATTCGACCGTGGCCCCGACCACCGGCGCGGCCCGGACCGCGGCATATTTCATGCCGGGGACCTGGGCATCGATACCGAATATCGCGCTGCCATCGACCTTTTCGGGAATGTCGTGGCGCGCCTTGGGCTGGCCCATGATCGTGTAGTTTTCCGGCGATTTCAACGTCGGCTTGGCCGGCAGGCTCTGCTCCGCCGCGGCGAGCGCGAATTGCGAAAAGGGGGCGGACTTGCCGCTTCCTCTGTGCAGGATCATGCTGTTGGCGGTGGTGATTTCGGACGCTGGCACCTGCCATGCGCTCGCCGCGGCGGCGACCAGCATTTCGCGGGCGGCGGCGCCGGCGGTGCGCATCGCGCGCTGGCCGGTGGCGCGCACCGAATAGCTGCCGCCGGTGAACTGCAGGCCCATCGCCTGGGCCAGTTCGAGAATTCCCCCGGCCACCGTCGGCTCGAACAGCGCCGGCACCTCCAGATCGGGAAACAGGAAGTCACGGCCGATCGAATCGGAAACATATTGCATGTCGGCCGGGGCCTCCAGAATCCGGACCTTGTTCCAGTCGGCGTCCATCTCGTCGGCCAGCATTTGCGCCAGCGCGGTATAGACGCCCTGGCCCATTTCGACATGCGGAACCACCGCCGTGACGACATTGTCGGCCCCGACCTTGACCCAGGCGTTGAGCAGCTGCTCATCCTTGCCGTCGGTGAGCAGCGGGCTCAGCCGCTCGGTCGGGTTGCCCTGGCGCACGGCGACGCCCACCACCAGCGCGCCGCCGGCGACGACGCCGGCACCGATGAAGGCGCGGCGAGTCCACTTGCCCTTGGTTCCGGGGCGGTCGGTCGCTGTCTTGCTCATGCCGCCGTCTCCGTCGCCTTGGCCTGTTCGATGCCTGCGGCCGCCTTGATCGCGGCGCGAATCCGGTTGTACATGCCGCAGCGGCAGACATTGCCCGCCATCGCGGCGTCGATCTGGGCGTCGGTCGGCTGCGGGTTTTTCTGCAGCAGCGCGGTTGCCGACATGATCTGGCCCGACTGGCAATAGCCGCACTGCGGCACCTGCGCCTCGATCCACGCCTGCTGCACCCGGTGCAGCGTGCCGTCGTCGCTGGCAAGACCCTCGATGGTGGTGATACTCTTGCCCTCGGCCGCCGAAATCGGCGTCGAGCAGCTGCGCACCGGCTTGCCGTCGAGATGCACGGTGCAAGCGCCGCACTGGGCAATGCCGCAGCCGAACTTGGTGCCGGGCAGGTTGAGATTCTCGCGTACCACCCACAATATCGGCGTCGCCGGATCGGCATCGACCTCCCGGGGCTGGCCGTTGACGTTCAGCGTGATCATGCAATCGCTCCCGGATTATTGAATGGCAATTTGCAACTTATAGCGGAGGGCTGGCTGCAAGCCAAGTGTCCTTTGGGACATGGCCCCGGCCCGGCTGGATCACTCCGCTGCCGCCTCAGGCAAATATATCGGCGAGGGCGCTGGTATCCGTGCCTTCCTTTTCGGTTCGCAGATCGACATAGATGGATGCCACCCCGGCCGCCTGCAGCGCGCCGGTGATCGTGTTGCTGACCAGCGTGATGATCCCCAGAAAAACCGTCCCCAGCGAACCGAAGAAAGCGACAAACAGCCCGAACACGAAGGCCAGCGCAAAGAAGATCAGCAACAGCACCAGGATCATCCGCTTCGATCCCGACGTCAGGTCCGCGCTGCGCTTGAGCGAGTCGATGATCCCGCGGTCTTCCGCCATCATCACCGGTGTAGCCACAACCCACATCAGATAGAGAATGATCCCCGGCACGATCAGCAGCAGCAGGCCGAAGCCAATGCCCAGGCCCATCACTATGCCCAGGCCGATCAGCGGCAGCAGCTTCTTGACCGCACGCGACACGCAGTCTCCGAGGCTGAGCGGCTTGCCGCCCAGATCATTGAGCGTCGCCACGATCAGCGTCGCCTGCAAAAGGATCGAAAGCAGCATCAGGGCGAGGAAGCCAAATCCCTGCGCCGAATAGTTGGTGCTGACGGCAAACCCGTCCGGACCGGAACTGTAGCCGCCCTGCATGGTCTGCAGGAGCGCATTGGGAACGCCGATGATCAGGAAGGACAGCCCCAGATAAATGGCCGGGTGCCGCATTATGACGCCAAATGTATTGTTCAGCACCCGGCTGATATCGATCTTGCCCACTGCGTCAGCCATGCTTCAATCCCCCTGATCCGTTCGCCGGTCAGGCTGGCACAATTATTCCTCCGGGTAAAGTTGAACCGCGAGTCAATCTTCGCGCTTGCCCCGTCATGGGGATTCTGCGACACTTTCCCGGTGGCAAAAGTAGCGCAAGACAAGGCAGGTGATGTGAGCGCTTCTTTCGACGTGGCCTGGGAAGAGATGCGTGCCGACACCGACATCCAGTTTGTCCCGAGCCCGCCGCCGCCGGCACCCGAAATCCCGCAATGGTGGCGAGATTTTCTCGCCTGGGCTGGCGACTTGCTCTCGCCGCTGTTCGAGGCTCTGGCGTTATTCTGGCCGATAATCCGGATCCTGCTGCTGGCCCTGCTGGCCGCCGGAATCCTCACTCTCCTGTGGGTCATCCTGTCGCCCTATCTCGAACAATGGCGCGGCCGGAAACGCCCCGCCGAAGAAGGCTGGCAGCCGCCACCCGAAGCGGCACGCGAATGGCTGGCGGAAGCCGAAGCGCTGGCGGCAGAGGGACAATTTGACCGCGCCGTACGCCTGCTGCTGCATCGCAGCATCGCCGATATCACGGAACGCAGGCCGAACGCGCTGCAGCCGTCCAGCACGGCGCGCGAGATCGAGCGGCTTGCCGGCCTGCCGGACGCGGCCCGCGCGATGTTTGCGGTGATCGCCGCCCAGGTCGAACGCGGCCTGTTTGCGGCGCGTCCCGTCGACGAGAGCGGCTGGCAGGCGTCGCGCGATGCCTATGCCGGCTTTGCGCTCAACGACACATGGCGCAAGGCGGCGACCGAATGAGCCGACAGGCCAATCCCTTCCAGCGCACGACCATCATGATCCTGTTCGTCGTCGGCTTCGCCGCTTTTGTGGCGCTGCTCTATGGCCTTGGCATGGGCGATCCGGGGACCGGGAGCAGGAATGGCGAGGCGCATGGCGCCTCGAGCAGCGTCGTGGGCTACAAGGCGCTGGCCAGTCTGCTGGAAAAAACCGGGGTGCCGGTGCAATATTCCCGGTCGCAGGCCGGCATCGACAACGCCGGGCTGCTGATACTGACACCGGGTCCCTTCACCCCATCGAAGGAGATTGACGCGGTGGTCGAAGAGCGGGCCTATATCGGACCGACGCTGATCATCCTGCCGAAATGGCAGGTCGCGACCAGCGACAAGCTGAAGCGGGGCTGGGTGATGCGCGGCGACCTGTTGGGCGGTGAGCCGGGCGAGCACATGCTGTCCGGGCTGGCCAAGGTCCGCATCTCTGCCGGTGACCAGCGGCCCGCCGGGCAGACCGCCGCCTCTGCGGTCGGTTCGGTGGTGGACATACCCGAAAGGCCGGTCACCATGTCTGGCGAAACCATTCGCACGGTCGTGCGCGGACCGGCCTCCGGCAGCGCGCTGGTCGGCTATCTTGATGATGGCGGTGTCTATGCGCAACTGGACCGCCTCGATGAATCGCGGGTCACCGACCCGGATGCCGTCCACGAATCCCTCTTTCCGGTGGTGATCGTGGCCGATGCCGACCTGTTCAACAATGGCGGCATGGCCAGCGAGCAAACCGCCCGCCATGCCCTGGCGCTGGTCCGGGCGGCGGCCACCGCCAGCGATGGCAGCGTGACCTTCGATCTCACCTTCAACGGCCTGGGGAGCGCGCAAAATCTGCTGACTCTCGCCTTCGTCCCGCCCTTTCTCTCGGCCACGATCTGCCTGATCACGGCCGCGCTGGCCGCCGCATGGATGGCGTTCAACCGGTTCGGTCCGCCGGCCATGGAGCGCCGCAGCATAGATTTCGGCAAGACCGCCCTGGTCAGCAACAGCGCATCGTTCATCGCCCGGATGCGGCGCGGCCATCTGGTGACCAAACCCTATGCCGCCCTGATCCGCGCGCAGGCTGTGGTGGCGCTGGGCATCAGCGCCCAGGCCGACGACCCGGAAATCGATCAGCGGCTGGATGAGCTGGGGGAGAAGGATGGCAATCGTTTCACCGCCCTGTATGAGCAGCTGATTCGCGCCCGCAAGCCGGAAGACATAGCCAACGGGGCCGCGTCCCTCCACGCCTGGAAAAAGGAATTTATCGGATGACTATCGACGAGCTCAAGACCCTGGCGGACAATATCCGCGGCCAGGTGGCCAAGGCGATCATCGGCCAGGAGGAGATTGTCGATCATCTGCTGATCGCGCTGTTTTCTTCCGGCCATGTCCTGCTGGAGGGTCCGCCGGGCACGGCCAAGACTTTCCTTGCGCAATGCTTTGCCGCGACGCTCGGCCTCGATTTTGGCCGCATACAGTTTACCCCGGACCTGATGCCGGGCGACATCATCGGCTCCAATCTGTTCAATTTCCAGACCAGCAGCTTCACCCTGACCCGCGGGCCGATCTTCTGCGATCTGCTGCTCGCCGACGAAATCAACCGGACGCCGCCGAAGACGCAGGCGGCGATGCTCGAGGCGATGCAGGAGCGCTCCGTAACCATTGATGGCGAGACCCACGCGCTGGGTGCGCGTTTCATGGTCGTTGCCACCCAGAATCCGATCGAGCAGCAGGGCGTCTATCCGCTGCCCGAAGCGCAGCTCGACCGCTTCCTGTTCAAGCTGCTGGTCGGCTATCCCGATGCCGAGGAAGAAAAGCGGATCGTCAGCCAATATGGCGAGCGTGTCGGCGCTCCGGTCCCCGCCGACTTCGGCATCGAAGCGCAGGCGGACGGCGCGGCGCTTGCCGCTGCCGCGGACGTGGTGAAATCGGTAAAGCTGGTGGAGGCTGTCGTCGACTATGTCGTCCGGCTGATCCGCGCCACGCGCGAAACCGCCGATCTGGAAAATGGTGCCAGTCCGCGCGCAGCGATCATGCTGGCCAATGCGGCGCGCGCCCGCGCGGCGATCGCCGGACGCGACTATGTCATCCCCGATGACGTCAAGGCGCTGGCGCCGTCGGTGCTGCGCCACCGGACGATGCTCTCTCCGGCCGCGGAAATCGAGGGCCAACAGGTCGACAGTATCATCACCGCACTGGTCGAACGGACGGAAGCGCCCCGTTGAATTTCTACCCCACCGGCCGCGCCGTCGCGCTCATCGCCCTGGGCGCGCCGATTGCTGCCGTGCTGGCAGCCGTCATGCCCTCGCTGTGGGCGATCGGCGCTGGCTGGGCGTTGCTGATCATCCTGCTGCTGCTGTGCGACGGGTTGGTCGCGGCGAGGGCGGATGACGTCCAACTGGCGGTGGCGGGCAGCGGAGAAATCGGGGCGCCGATGACAGTGGGGCTGAACGCCGCCTTTTCGGGCAAGCGCCCGCCCCGCCGGTTAATGGGCAGTCTGGGCCTGGACGAACGACTGGCGGAATCCGGGAAAATTGCCTTCTCGCTCGCGAGCAACCCTGCGGCGCAAGGGGCCTTTTCCGGTCAGGCCACGATCATTCCGGTGCGCCGCGGGACCGGCAAGATCGGTCGGCTCTGGCTGCGATGGAACGGACCGCTGGGACTGGCCTGGCGTCAGATTCAGAAGCAGGGCGCGCAGAGCGTGGCGGTGATGCCGAACATATCGGCCGTGCGCAGCCCCTCGGTACAGATGTTCCTGCGCGATTCGCTGTTCGGACTGCTCGCGCGCAAGTTTCGCGGCGAGGGCAGCGAATTCGAGGCGCTGGCCGAATATCGTCCCGGCATGGACCGGCGCAGTATCGACTGGAAGGGCTCGGCGCGGCACAGCAAGCTGCTGGCCAAGGAATATGATACCGAGCGCAACAACCAGATCGTGTTCGCGCTGGACTGCGGTGCGGCGATGTGCGAGCCGGTCGATGGACTTCCGCGCATCGACCGGGCGGTATCGGCGGCGCTGCTGACCGCCTATGTCACGCTGAAGGCCGGCGACCGCGCCAGCCTGTTCAGCTTTGCCGCCAAGCCGGAACTGTCGACACCCTTTCTGTCCGGAAGCCGCAATTTCTTCCGCCTGCAGCAGGAGGCCGCAACCATCGAGTACCGGCATCAGGAGAGCAATTATACGCTGGCCCTGTCGACCCTGCAGGGGCAGCTTCAGCGCCGTTCGCTGATCGTGATTTTCACCGATTTCACCGATCCGACCGCCGCCGACATGATGCTCGAGGCGGCCGGTCGGCTGATCGACCGGCATCTGGTGCTGTTCGTGGTGCTGGAGGACCGGGAACTGACCACGATCATCGACAAGCCACCCGAATCCACCGAAGATGTGGCAAGGGCGGTGACCGCCCGCCATCTGCTCGACCAGAAAAAGCTCGTGCTGACCAGGCTTCGGCACATGGGCATCGACGTGATCGAAGCCGCTCACCAGGATATCGGTACGCGCCTGATCAACAGCTATCTGGCAATCAAGCGGCGGGGCGCCTTGTGAGTTCGGATCAGGCCCTGAACGCAGCGCTGCTGCGCAGCGACCGCTTCCGGCTGGAACGGGAAGCGGACTGGCTCCGGCTGGAAGAGATCGTGGCGAAGACGGAAAAGGGCAAGGCGCGGCGCCTGTCCGACGACGATGTGCTGGCGCTGCCGACCCTTTACCGGACGCTGCTGTCCAGCCTGTCGATCGCCCGGGAAAATTCCCTCGACGCCGGCCTGATCGACTATCTCGAAGGCCTGGCGCTGCGCTCCTATTTTCTGGTCTACGGCACCCAGACCGGCTTTGCCCGCTGGCTGGGCGGGTTTTTCGGCGGGGGCTGGAGCCGGGCGGTGCGCGCGATCGGGGTGGATATCTGGATCGCCCTTGCGGTCATGGCCGCCGGCACCGCCATTGGCTTTTTTTTGGTCGCCGGTGACGCCGACTGGTTTTACGCGCTGGTCCCATCCGGTTTTGCCGATGTCCGGGTACCGGGGGCCAGCGAACAGGCGCTGCGCGGGACGCTGTTCGGCGCACAGCAGGACGAGGGGCTTGGCGTGTTTGCGGCCTTTCTGTTCAGCAACAATGCGCAGGTCGCGATCCTCGCCTTCGCTCTCGGCTTTGCCTTTGCGATCCCCAGCATATTGCTGCTGATCCACAATATGGCGTTGCTCGGCGCGATGCTCTGGGTCTTTGCCCAGCGCGGGCTGACGGGCGATTTTCTCGGCTGGCTGTCGATTCACGGCACCACCGAGCTTTTTGCGATCCTGCTCGCCGGTGCCGCGGGAATCCATGTCGGCCGCTCGATCGCCTTTCCCGGCACCCGGTCCCATCTCCAGGCCGCCAGCGATGCCGGCAAGCGCGCGGCCTTGGTCATGCTGGGGGTGATCTTCATGCTGATCTGCGCCGGCCTGCTCGAAGGCTTTGCCCGGCAGCTGATCGACAATACCGCCGGCCGCTTTGCCGTCGGCGGGGCGATGCTGCTGCTGTGGCTGATCTATTTCTTCGGCTTTGGTCGCGGTTCGCAGAGGTCCGGGGGATGAGCGACAGTAGAGCCGTTGAACCGTGGATCCGGCAATCCGCCAATCCGAAACTCGACCGCATTCTGGTCACCCCGGAAGGCGTGCCGCTCAATGTCACCGTGGCGACTGCCGGCGCCCGCGCCGGGGCGCTGTTGCTCGACATTGCGATCATATTGGGACTGATCCTTCTGGTCACGGCTGCCGGGGCGCTGCTGCTCTGGGGTTTCGGTGTCGCGCTGGACGGCGATCTGGAAAATGCCGGCGGTCCGCTGCAGCTGCTCGCCGTGCTGTGGATCATCGCCGTCTTCCTGTTCCGCAACGCCTATTTTCTCTATTTCGAACTCGGCGACCGCGCCGCGACATGGGGCAAGCGAGCGCTGGGCATCCGCGTGGCGGCGCGGGACGGCGGGCGGCTGACGGCCGAGGCGGTGATCGCCCGCAACATCGTGCGCGATGTCGAACTGTTCCTGCCGCTGGTGTTTCTGACCTCGGGCGAGGCCAGCGGGACGATGAGCGATTTTACCGCCTGGGCCGGCTTTCTCTGGGTCGCCATGTTCCTGCTGTTTCCGCTGTTCAACCGCGACCGGCTGCGCGGCGGCGACGTGATTGCCGGCACCTGGGTGATCCGCAACGTGAAGAGAAACCTCGCTGACATCGTCGCCCCCGCCGCCACCGAGACAACGACCGAAGGAGCGGCGTCGCCTGCGGCAGCCTACCATTTTTCCGATGCCGATCTGTCGGTCTATGGCGAGTATGAACTGCAGACGCTGGAAAATGTCCTGCGCAGCGATCAGGACGCGGCGCTGCACAGGGTGGCCGCCTCTATCTGCGAGAAAATCGGATGGGAACCGGGCAGCGGCGACGAGCGCGCCTTTCTCGAGGCCTATTATACCGCCCTGCGCGCCCGTCTGGAGCGCAGCATGAGATTCGGCAAGCGGCGCAAAGACAAGCATTCCGCTACCGAATGAGTGAGCGGGGCATAAGGCCCGACCACTTCGGCCCGCGCTTGCCGTAGCGTCACCTTAATTGCTCGGTTAATTGCTTGTTTCCGGCGGTTTTCGGCCTATAGTCCGGCCAAATTCTGACCAAGGAGCGCTCCCATGAATCTGGAATTCACCGAAGAAGAAAAGGCCTTTCGCGCCGAAGTGCGTGAATTTATTGAGAATAATTACCCGCAGAATATCGGGACTCGCGGCGTCCAGGACGAGATGAGCCGCGAGGACATGCTCGCCTGGCACAAGATTCTCGGCAAGAAGGGCTGGTCGGTTCCGGCCTGGCCGACGGAATATGGCGGCACCGACTGGACGCCGACGCAGCGCTATATCTGGTCCGAGGAAAATGCCCGCAAGAACACCGTCATGCCGCTGCCGTTCGGCGTCGCCATGGTCGGGCCGGTGATCTACACATTCGGCAACGAGGACCAGAAGGCCCAGCATCTCCCCGGCATCCGGTCGGGCGACGTGTGGTGGTGTCAGGGCTATTCCGAGCCCGGTGCCGGGTCCGATCTCGCCTCGCTCAAGACCACCGCGGTGCGCGACGGCGACGACTATATCATCAACGGCCAGAAGACCTGGACGACGCTGGCCCAGCACGCCGACTGGGGTTTCTTCCTCTGCCGCACCGATTCCGACGCGCCGAAGCCGCAGATGGGCATCAGCTTCATCCTCGTCGACATGAACACGCCCGGCATCGAAGTGCGCCCGATCAAGCTGATCGACGGCGGCTACGAGGTCAACGAAGTGTGGCTGACCGACGTCCGGGTGCCGGCGACCAACCTGATCGGCGAGGAGAATAAGGGCTGGACCTACGCCAAGTTCCTGCTCGCGCATGAACGCTCCGGCATTGCCGGCGTGGCCCGCTCGAAGCGCGGGGTCGAGCAGCTCAAGGAAATTGCTGCCTCGGAACTGCTCGACGGCAAGCCGCTGATCGAGGACATGGGTTTCGCCACCAAGATCAGCCAGCTGGAAATCGATCTCTCGGCGCTCGAAATCACCGAGCTCCGCACGCTGGCCGGCGAACAGGCCGGCAAGGGACCGGGACCGGAAAGTTCCCTTCTCAAAGTCAAGGGCACCGAGATCCAGCAGCGGCTGACCGAGCTGACGCTGGAAGCGGTCGGCCATTATGGCACGCCCGATTTCCGCAGCTTCCCGGACGACGGGTCGAACGACTTCCCGATCGGGCCGGACTATGCCCATCATGCGGCGCCGACCTATTTCAACATGCGCAAGACGTCGATCTACGGCGGGTCCAACGAGATCCAGCGCAACATCATCACCAAAATGATCCTCGGCCTTTAACCGGACCGACACAGGGGAACCAAAATGGATTTCGATTTTACCGACGAACAGAATATGGTGCGCGACGGCATCTCGCGCCTGATCCGCGAACAATATGACTTTGACACACGGCGCACTGTGATCGCCAGCGAATCCGGCTGGCGGGCAGAGCTGTGGGCGCAGCTGGCCGAACTCGGCATGCTCGCCGCGCCCTTTTCGGAAGAGGATGGCGGCTTTGGCGGCGCCACCGAAGCGATGATCATCATGGAGGAATTCGGCAAGGGCCTCGCGGTCGAGCCGTTCATCCCGACCGTGGTCTGCGCCGGCGGCGCGCTCAAGCATGGCGGCAGCGCCGCGCAGCGCGAAGAATATATCGGCGGAATCATTTCCGGCGAGATGGTCTTTGCCTTCGCCTATGCCGAACCCCGTGGCCGCTATGATCTGGCCAATCTGGAAACCACGGCCAAGGCCGATGGCGGCGACTATGTGCTGAATGGCCACAAGGCGGTCGTGATCGGCGCGCCCTGGGCGACGCATCTGGTCGTCACCGCGCGCACCTCCGGTGGCCAGACCGATCGGGACGGTATTTCCGTCTTTGTCGTCGCCAAGGATGCGCCGGGCGTCAGCACGCGCGACTATGCCACGGTTGACGGTCGCCGCGCCTCGGAAGTCTATTTCGAGAATGTCAAAGTCTCGGCCGACGCTCTGATCGGCGAGGCGGGCAACGGCCTGCCGCTGATCGAGAAGGTCGTCGACGAGGCCACCGCCGCAGTCTGCGCCGAGGCGGTCGGCGCGATGCAGGTCACCAACGCCACCACGCTCGACTATTCGCGCCAGCGCAAGCAGTTCGGCGTGCCGATCGGATCCTTCCAGGTCCTCCAGCACCGCATGGCCGACATGCTGATGGAATATGAGCAGTCGGTGTCGATGTGCTATCTCGCGACGATCAAGCTCGACGAGGATGACGCGACCCGCAAGAAGAATGTCTCCGCGGCCAAGGTCCGCATCGGCCAGGCGGCGCGCTTCATCGGCCAGGCGGCGATCCAGACCCATGGCGGCATGGGCATGACCGACGAACTCGCGGTGGGCAGCTATTTCAAGCGCCTGTCGATCATCGAGGGCGAATTTGGCAGCGTCGACCATCATATGCGCCGGCATATCGCGCTGACCGCGGGCTGACCGGAAAGGAACCCGTTCGTCCCGAGCCTGTCGAGGGACCACGCGGTGCAGAGCCTGTTCCAAGCTGCTTCGACAGGCTCGGCACGAACGACAGTGGTCCCGAGCGACGACTATAGTCCTATCAATTAAGGGGATAGCGCCTGTCTGGCTCTGTCCCCTTTTTCGCGCTAGGCCGTCTCCATCCTTTGGAGAGGGTGCAGATGAAATCCAATACTGGCCCGGCCTCAGGCGGTGTCTATCGTTATTATGTGCTGATCATGCTGATGCTGACCTTCATGTTCAACATCGCCGATCGGCTGGTGATGTCGATCCTGATCGAGGACATCAAGGCGGAGTTCGTCCTGAGCGACACCCAGATCGGCCTGCTCGCCGGCACCGCTTTCACCTTTTTCTACCTGATCCTTGGCATTCCGGCCGGCCGGCTCGCCGACCGGACCAACCGCAAGACCATGGTTGCCGTGGCCCTCGCCCTGTGGAGTCTGATGTCGGCTCTATGCGGTGCGGCGCTTGGCTTCTGGACGCTGCTGCTCGCCCGCCTTGGTGTCGGCGTCGGCGAAGCCGGCGGCGGCCCGCCCTCCGCGTCGATCATCACCGACTATTTTGCACCGCACGAGCTGTCTCGGGCGATGGGCATATTCGCCGCCGGCGCCGTGCTCGGGCCGGTGCTCGGCTATGTCGCCGGCGGGCTGATCGCGGAGGCCTATGGCTGGCGCTGGACCTTCGTCATCCTGGGGCTGCCCGGCATCTTGCTCGGCATCCTGCTCTATTACACGGTCCGGGAACCCCGGCGCGGCCGCTTCTACACCCGGAAGGCTCAGGAAGCCGTATCGGACAGGCAGGAGCCGTTTCTGGTCACCATGCGCTCGCTATGGGCGAACAGTGTGTTCGTTCGCGTGGTCATCGCCAACAGCTTCACCAATATGCCCGCCTATGCCTTTGCGATCTGGCTGGCGCCGATGCTGATCCGCAATTTCGGCCTGACGTCGGGTGAGGTGGGCGTGTATCTCGGTGCCATGCTGTTCTTTGGCGGCGTTCCGGGCATGGTCCTCGGCGGCTATCTCGCCGACTTTCTCGCTCGCAAAAATCCCCGATGGCGGCCATGGTATTGCGGGGTGGCGGTTTTCCTGACCATGCCATTCTGGATCCTCTGCCTGATGACCACCAGTCTGGAACTAACCCTCGGATTGTATCTCTGCGGCTATATCCTGCTGGTATCGACCCAGGGCGCGGCGATTTCCATGGTCCAGGCTGCGGTGATGCCAACCGAACGCGGCACCGCCTCCTCGATCAGCAGCCTGGCGATCACCCTGCTCGGCTACGGCATCGGGCCGGCGCTGATCGGGCTGATGAGCGACAGCTGGGCCCCTGCCCATGGCAGCCTGTCGCTCAACTATGCGGTCATCGCGACCGTGCTGGTCAGCCTGTCTCTCGCCACCGGCCTGTTCTGGTGGACCGGCAAGGCGGTGAAGGAAGAGCTGGAGCCGGCATCGGCCTGAGTCACAGCAACAGGCCGCCATCGGCGATGATCGTCTGCCCGGCGACATAGGCCGCCAGCGGCGATGCCAGAAACAGCGACAGGCCGGCCATGTCATCGGGATCGCCGATCCGGCCGAGCGGGATCGAACGGATGGTTGCTTCCCGGCGCTTGGGGTTGTCGGTGGTCACCTTGGTCATCTTGGTTGCGATCAGGCCCGGCGCGATGCCGTTGACCCTGATGCCATCGGGCGCCCAGGCCTTGCCCAGCGTCCGGGTCAACCCGGCGGCACCGGCCTTGGACGCATTATAGCCGGGGTTGCCGACGGTGGCGTGAAAGGCGGCGGTCGAGCTGATGATGATCAGCGAACCCTTTGCTTCCTTCAGCAGATCGTGGAATTGCCCCGCGCAGGTCATCAGGCTGTTGAGATTGACCTGCACCACCTTGGCGAAATTCTCCGGTTCGAACTCGGCCCGCTTGTACAGCACCATGCCCTGCGAGCAGATCAGCACGTCCATCCGTGTGAAACGCTGCCGCAGCGCGGTAATCGCGGTATCGTCGGCGGCGTCCAGCTGGTGATAGGCCAGGCCATCGAGATCGGACCCGTCCGCCTTGTCATAGTCATTCTCGCTGGCGCGGGTACCGGTGACATGGACCTCCGCGCCGCAGCCGCGAAAGGCCTGGGCGGTGGCATTGCCTATGCCGCTCGAGCCGCCGATGATGCAGACGGTCTTGCCGGTAAAGTCGAGGGACGTGTCGATCATGTTCTTCTCCTATGCAATTGACTATTGGCCGAGCATTTGCTGTTCGTCTAGACCCGCCGCACCAAAGGCATCGCACGGAGCATCATGATGGACATACCCTTTTCCCTGGCAGGCCGCACGGCGCTGATCGCTGGCGCCTCTTCCGGTTTCGGCGCCCGCTTTTCGGAACTGTTCGCGGCGGCCGGTGCCCGCGCGGTTCTTGGTGCCCGGCGGACGGACCGGACCGCTGAACTGGCGGACCGGATCAGGGCGTCCGGCGGGCAGGCGTTGGCTGTGCCGCTCGACGTCACCGACGAAGCCTCGATCATCGCCGCCTATGACGCCGCCGAAACCGAATTCGGTACCGTCGACACCATCGTTGCCAATGCCGGTGTTTCGGTTGCCGGTCGCTCGACCGACGTCGCGGCGGACCGGTTGCAGGCGTTGCTCGATACCAATTTCAAGGGTGTCTATCTGGTTGCCCGCGAGGGCGCGAAACGGCTGATCGCCAGCGGCAGCCGCGAAAAGGAAAATGGCCGGATCGTGATCATAGGCTCGATCACCTCGCGCCTGACCGGCGAAGGCGATAGCGCCTATGCCGCGAGCAAGGCCGGCGTGACCCATCTCTCCCGCAATCTTGCGCGCGAATGGGTGCGCCAGGGCGTCAACGTCAACACCATCCATCCGGGCTACATCCCGACGGAAATCCAGGGCGACTGGTACCAGACCCCGGGCGGCGAAGCCCAGATCGCCGGCTTTCACCGCAGGCGGCTGCAGGATATCGAATCGCTCGACCCGATGATGCTCTATTTCTGTTCCGATGCTTCGCGCATGGTGACTGGCTCGGACATCATCGTCGACGATGGCCAGTCGCTCTGACAGGCAGGCGGCCCCTATCCAAACAAAGGGTGCCGGGTCAAAAATAAACCTGTCATAGCTTGGCCATG
The DNA here is from genome assembly GCF_036964565.1 of Parasphingorhabdus sp. Taxonomy (GTDB): domain Bacteria; phylum Pseudomonadota; class Alphaproteobacteria; order Sphingomonadales; family Sphingomonadaceae; genus Parasphingorhabdus. The sequence goes on from NZ_JBALTN010000006.1 coordinate 287,421, forward strand.
GCAGAGGACATTCGCCCCAGCGAGGGCATTGATATTTCGGCAGATTCTGAATCTGCCTCCAGACGGCGAGCGAATTATGCGCTGGCCGTGATTTTCATCGTCACCATGCTCAATTTTCTCGACCGCCAGGTGATCTCGATCGTCGCCGAGCCGATCAAGCGCGACCTTGGCCTGTCCGATACCCAGCTTGGACTGATGACCGGCCTGTCCTTTGCCGTGTTCTACACCACGCTCGCGATTCCGCTGGCGGCACTGGCCGATCGCTGGAACCGCAGCCGGATCATCGGCATTGCCATCGCCGTCTGGTCGTTGATGACGATCCTGTGCGGTCTCGCCGGCAGTTTCATCCAGCTGTTTCTCGCCCGCGTCGGCGTCGGCGTCGGCGAAGCCGGTTCGGCACCGGCCTCGCACAGCCTGATCGCCGATCTGTTCCCGCCCGAACGGCGCGCCGGCGCGCTCGGGATCATGGGCGCAGCCGTTCCGGTCGGGGCCTTTCTCGCCTATGCCGGCGGCGGCTATATCACCGAAATGTTCAGCTGGCGGGCGGCCTTCATGCTGGCCGGCGTGCCCGGCATCCTGATCGCCGTGCTGGTCTGGTTCACCGTGCCCGACCCCCGCGGCAAGGTCAGTCTGGCCAAGGCCTTCCAGCCGACACCGGGTGAGATCACCCTGCGCGTGGCGCTGCTCGAACTGTCGCGCAAGCCGGCCTACTGGCATCTCGTGGCCGCCGGCATCCTGGTGCAGTTCATCTCCTACGGGCTGGCCAGTTTCTACGGTGGGCTGTTCGTCCGCGTGCACGGCATGGATTATGCCGAACTCGGCTGGAAACTCGGTGTATTGGTGGGGGTCACCGGTGGCTTTGGCGCCTGGTTCGGGGGCAAGGTCGGCGATATCATCGGCAAGCGCGACCCGGTGCTGCCGCTATTGGTCAGTGGCATCGTGCTTCTGATCGCCGCTCCCGGCATGATCGCTGCCATCTATGCCGGCAATGCCAATCTCGCCATCATCCTGCTCGGCTTCCCGACCTTCTCGGCAACCTTCTATTTCGGACCGAGCTTTGCGGCGGTGCAGATGCTGGCCAGCGACCGCACCCGGGCGATGGCCGTGGCCATCTATCTGATGCTCGCCGGCCTGATCGGGCTGGGCCTGGGACCCGTTTTCGTGGGCGGTCTGTCCGACTATTTTGCCGGCGGCGACCGCGCTCTGGAGGCCAGTGCGCTGCAAAAGGCGCTGGCGATCCTCGCCCTGTTCAATATCTGGGCGGGATTCCACTACTGGCGGGTCTGGGTGTGGATGAAGCAGAAGCGGATCTAGTCTCGCCGGTCACTTGCCGCCGGTGACATAGAGGCACTGGCCGGTCACCCAGCTGGACGCCGGCGATGCCATATAGACCACGGCCGCCGCAATATCCTCTTCCCGGCCGAAACGGCCCAGCGGGATCTGGAACTGCTTGAGCAGCGCCGCGCGTTTCTCCTCGGAATCGATGCCCATCGATTCGTCGAAATTCTCGGTCGGGATCGGCCCTGGCGCCACCGCATTGACCCGGATCTTCGGTGCCAGTTCCAGCGACAGGCTGGCGGTCAGGCTGTTCACCGCGGCCTTGGATGCACCATAGGGGCCATTCTTGACCTGGCCACCGAGCGCCGCGCGCGAGGAGATATTGATGATCGCGCCGCCGTCGTCGCCCATCTGCGCGGCGGCCGCCACGGCACCCATCCACACGCTTTTCAGGTTGAGCTCGATCTGCGCGTCCCAGCTGTCTTCCGGCGTCCGCGTCAGATAGCGCGGCGTACCGTCGGGCAGGCCGCCGGCATTGCTCACCCAGATGCTCAGCCGGCCCAGCTCCTCGACCGCGCGACGGGCGAGATTCTCCAGCGCCGTCCGGCTGGTCACATCGGTCGGCACCGCGATCGCCCGGCGACCCAGGGCGCGAATCTCGTCGGCTACCTTTTCCAGGTCACCCGCAGAGCGCGCGGCGACCGCGACATCCGCACCGGCTCCCGCAAGTCCCAGCGCAATCGCTCGTCCGATCCCCTTGCCGGCGCCGGTGACCACCGCGACTTCGCCGTCCAGTCTGAATTGATCCAGTATGCCCATCGGTTCACTCCTTGATCGGTCTGCTATTGATTGATTCGCTTGGCCGCTGCACGGCCCGCAATATAGCCGAAGGTCAGCGCCGGCCCGAGCGTACCGCCTGCCCCCGCATAGACGCTGCCGGTCGGCGCGCTGATCACGTTACCGGCGCCGAACAGCCCGGCGATCGGCTGGCCGTCGACATCCAGGATCTGCGCCTCGGCACTGGTTTTCGGACCGCCATTGGTGCCGAGCGCCCCCATGTTGATTTCCACCGCGTAAAAGGGCGCCCTCGTCAGCGCGCCGAGGGTTGCCGCTGCGCCGTTGCGCGAGCGGTCGCCATAGAAGCGGTCATAATCGGCCTTGCCGCGGCCAAAATCCTCGTCGTCAAGCCGCTCGGCGAGGCCGTTGAAGCGCTCGACCGTGGCGCCAAGACCGTCCGCATCGACCCCAATTTTTGCCGCCAGCGCCGCCAGCGTCTCCGCCCGCGCCACCCAGTCCGGCAGCGGCGTTCCGGGCATGAACGAAGCCAGCGGATAGCGCTCGCGATAGTGCGAATCGAAGACCAGATGGGCGGGCAGGTTGGGATAGCCATAGGTCGCCGGATCGAAGGCATGGAAGGCCCCGGCCAGCGCCGAATAATTGGCCGCCTCGTTGCAGAATCTCTTGCCCGCGCGGTTGACCATGATGCCGTGCGGCAATGTCCGCTCGATCAGCACCGGCATGTTGCGGGTCTCGCCGCTCTGCCACTGCGAGTCCGGGACTGCGAGCGTCGGGACCCACCACGCGCTGGTCATGTTGCCGAGGCCGGCGCCAGCGGCCATTGCCATCTTCAGGCCATCACCCACATTGGTCGGCGGCGACGCCGGCGCGTCCAGTGGCCCGCGCAGAAAGGCATGTCTCAACGCCTCGTTCCATTCGAACCCGCCGGTGGCGAGGATCACGCCCTGCCGCGCCGCCATGAACTTTTGCTCGCCGCCGCGATCGACGATCGCGCCGGTCACCCGGCCCTGCTCGACGCACAGCCGGTAGCCGCCGCAACCGAGCAGCGGTTCGATGCCGCGGTCGAGACAGGCCTTGAGCAGCCGCCCGACCAGCGCCTGCCCCCAGCCGCGCAAATCCTGCTTGGCCCGTTGCTGCAGGGTCGCCGGATCGACCATCCCGCTGCTGCCGCCGAGCGGTGTCTCGCGCAGCATCATCCGCGGTGCAGGCCCATTCTGGAAGACCCGGTCCTGCCATGCACCCAGCGTCTTGAAATCGAACAGTTCATTGTCCAGCGACCGTCCGCCATCCGCCTTCGCGCCGGGCCGCTCGCCATAATAATCCGGATAGTCCGGCATCATCGTCAGCGCGAGCGCGCCGAGGCCGGTGAGGAAGGCGTGCATCTGGCGGGCCTCGGCGGCAAAGGCGCGCAGCACCGCTTCGTCCATCTCGCCATGGTCGAGCGAGCGGAAATAGGCTTCTGCGTCGGCGGCGCTGTCGGTCTTGCCGGCCGCCGCCATCTGCTCGTGATCGGGCAGCCAGACCACACCCCCGGAAATCGCCGCGGTGCCGCCCAGCCGGTCCTGCTTTTCGATCAGCCGGACCGAGGCGCCCGATTCGTGCGCGGCCAGCGCGGCGGCAAGGCCTGCTGCCCCCGCACCGATGATCAGGACATCCGCCTCGCTGTCGGTCATGGTGCCTCTCCCGCTTATCAATCCGGGAGGAGACTAGGGCCTTGCGGATGTCGTCACAAACCGCACTTTGGATAGCGGGCCGCGTTCAGGCGGCGATGCTGCCGGGCTGCACCGGTGCCGGCAAGCCGGTCTCCTCCAGGCAATTGGCGCGCAGCGTGTCGATGTCGGGACCGAAGTTGAATGGCCCGTCCGTCTCGACAATATTCTCTGCCATCTCCCTGCGCAGGCTCTCCGTCGCCGGACCGTCGACGCTGCCGTCTCCGGTGATCACCACCCCATAGTCGCGCGCGCCCTGAACGGTCACCAGCCCCTGGCGGATTTCCAGCGCCACCAGTTCGGGATCGCGCTCCAGCGGATTGCCCCAGCCGCCGCCGCCCCAGGTGATGAAGTGGAGCAGATCGCCCTCGCGCACCTCGATGCCGTCCTGCTTGTTGCCGACCACTTCCTTCGAACCATCGGCCCGCTCCAGGATCTTGGTTGCCCGCTCGCCCGGCTGGCCGCCGTTGACGCCCCAGGGATAGGTGAACCAGCGGTCGTCGTGGATCGCCACCGTGCCCGGTTCGAGGAAGCAATAGGTCATGTGGATGCCGTTGCCGCCGCGGAACAGGCCGGCCCCGCCGCTGTCGGGCTTGGCCTCGTAGCGCTCGATGCGCAGCGGGAAATATTTCTCGAGAAACTCGTTTGGCACGTTGGTGAAACCGGGCCACAGCGAATGGCCATCGGGTCCGTCACCAAAGGGCCGTCCGGGAATGCCGCCAAAGCCGATCTGGAACAGCTGGAACCAATCGCCCGACTTGTCGAACCCGGAATACATCAGGTGCGGACTGGAAGAGAATCCGGCACCGTTGAGGAATTCGGGCTGGCGCTGGCCGAGCAGGCCGCCCAATATGTCGAAAATCCGGCCCAGCGCATGGGTGCGGCCGGCGAGCGCGGCGGGATATTTCGGCTTGAGCAAAGAGCCTTCCGGAATCCGCACGTCGACCAGATCGTAGAAGCCGTCGTTGAACAGGATCTGCGGGTCGAACACCATGATCATGTAGATGCCGAAGAACATCTTGAACATATTCTCGTTGAGATAGAAGTTGATCGAACTCGGCGCCTGCGGATCGGTGCCCTCGAAATCGAGGATCACCTTGCCGCCCTCGCGCCACATCTTGCAGCTGATCTTGTACGGACCAAAGCCGACCCCGTCGTCGCAGATATAGTCGGTGAAGCTGACCGGCTCCTCGCCGATGCTGGTCTCGATCAGATGCTTCATCGCCCGGTGGTTGCGCGCCAGCAGCAGATCGGTGGCGCTGGCAAATTCGTCCTCGCCGAAACGCGCGCACATCTCGTCGACGCGGCGGGCGGCGACCCGGCAGGAGGCGATCAGCGCGTTGAGATCGGCGGCGCACCAGTCGGGCTTGCGGCTCTGGTGCAGCACGACCTTGACCATCTCCTCGTTATAAACGCCCTTCTGGTAGATCTTGACCGGCGGAATCCGCACGCCTTCCTCGAACACGCTCTTGCTGTCGATCGGGATCGAGCCTGCGACCTTGCCGCCGATGTCGGACTGGTGGCCGAACATCGCGGTCCAGGCGACCAGCCGGCCGCCGCGATAGACCGGCAGCAGCACCAGCCAGTCGTTGTTGTGGCTGACCGCGCCCTCGCAGCTGTAGGGATCGCTGAGAAAGATCATGTCGCCCTCCTCGATGGTGCCGGGATAGGCACGCAGGAAGCCATCGATGAAGCTGCCGAACTGGCCGACGACCATCTTGCCCTGGCGGTCGGCGATCAGCGGAAAGGCGTCGCCCTGTTCGCGGATACCGGGCGACATTGCGGTGCGCACCAGCGTCGCGTCCATCTCGATCCGGGCGTTGCGCAGGGCATTTTCCATGATGTCGAGCGTGACCGGGTCGACCGCGACCTTGTTGAACGGAGCGCTGTTGGTTTCGATGATCTGTGCGGGCATGTTACGCTCCTTCCGACAGGTTGATGATCAGGTTGCCGTGCGCGTCGACCAGCGCCTCGCAGCCGCTGTGCACCAGCGTGGTGCTGTCCATTTCGGTGACGATTGCCGGCCCGGCAATGCGGTTCCCGGCCTTCAGCAGCGCCCGGTCATAGATCACCGCATCCTGCATCCTGCCGTCCATGTAGAGCTGGTGATCGCGGGTCTTTGCGCCCGACGGGTCGGTATCGCCCTTTTCGATCACCGGCGGCGCAACGTCGGCCGACTTGCCCAGCGCCACGGCGCGGACATTGACGATCTCGTGCGGCGTCTCGTCGAGGTTGAAGGTGAACAATCGCTCGTGCTCGGTATCGAAGCGCGTGATCAGGCTCCCGATCGACAGGCCCTCCGGTTCCACCGACAGCGGGATTTCGAAGGCCTGCCCGGCATAGCGGATATCGATCTCGTAGAGCAGTTCGATATCCCCCGGGGCAACCCCTTCGATTTCCAGCTCCTGCTTCACCTGCGCGCCGAGACTGTCGAGATAGCTGGTCAGCTCGCTGTCGCTGGTGTTCTGTACCATCTCGTTGAAGCTGCGCTGGGTCTCGACCCGCTGCCTCGTGGTGGCGTCGCCATAAGCGCAGAGCACGCCAGGCGAGGGCGGGATGATCACCGGCCAGCTGTTCATCAGCTTGCCCATCGCGTTGGCGTGCAGCGGTCCGGCGCCGCCGAAGCCCATCAGCGCGAATTCGCGCGGGTCATAGCCCTGCTGCACCGACACCAGCCGCAGCGCGCCGAACATGTTCTCGTTGACGATATCGATGATCCCGGCCGCCGCCTCCATCAGCTCGATGCCGAGCGCATCGGCAATCGTCTGCACGGCGTTCTGGGCCCCCTCGCGGTCGAGCGTGAAGCTGCCGCCAAGCAAGGATTCGGGTAGATAGCCAAGCACGACATTGGCGTCGGTCACGGTCGGCAGCTCGCCGCCCTTGCCATAAGCCACCGGTCCGGGCACGGCGCCGGCGCTTTCCGGCCCGACCCGCAGCGCCTTGGTCAGTTCGGGGACGAAGGCGATCGAGCCGCCACCGGCGCCAACCGTCTTGACGTCAATCGACGAGGCGCGGACATTGAGATCGCCAACCGAGGTTTCCCGCTGCAACCGCGCCGAACCATTTTCGATCAGCGCCACGTCGGTCGAAGTGCCGCCCATGTCGAGGGTCAGGACATTTTTCACATTGGCGCTTTTAGCCACCCAGACCGCACCGGCAACGCCGCCGGCCGGCCCGGACATCAGCAGGTTGACCGGCGCTTCCGCGCTTTTCTCGGCCGACATCAGGCCGCCGTCGGAGCGCAGCAGGTTGAGCTTGGCCCTGGTGCCCCATGACGCCAGTTCCTTTTCCAGATTGCCGACATAGCGGGCGACTGCCGGACGGACGGCGCTGTTGGCGACGGTGGTCAGCGCGCGCTCATATTCCTGCATCTCCGGCAGGATGTCGGAGGAAATCGAAATCGGGATATCGGGAAAGACTTCCGCGCAGATCGCGGCGACCGCTTTTTCGTGCCGGCCGTCGACATAGCTGTTCATCAGGCAGATGGTCAGCGCCTCCACTTCTTCCGATGCCTTCAATATTTCCAGCCGCTTGCGCATCTCGGCCTCGTCCAGTTCACGAACGGTGTTACCCTTCGCATCCATCCGCTCGGGTGCCTCGATCGTCCGCTGCAGCGCCGCCATCGGTTCCGGCTTGGGCCAGATGATCCAGGCGGCGAGGCCGCCCGGCACCAGGCTGCGGGCAATCTGCATCAGGTGGCGATGGCCCTCGGTGACGATCAGTCCGACCTTGGCGATCTTCTTTTCCAGCATCGCGTTGGTCGCCACCGTGGTGCCGTGCAGGAACAGGTCGATATCCTGCGGCGCGATATTCTGGCGTTCGCAGAGGCCGCGGGCGCCGTTGATCACTGCCTGGGAGGGGTCGCTCGGGGTCGACGGGACCTTGTCGCGGAACGTCTGCCCGCTGGCTTCGTCAATCAGCAGCAGATCGGTAAAAGTTCCGCCGACGTCGACACCCAATCGATACCCCATAGTTCACTCTTTCTGTTGTGTAACGGTCATTCAGGCTTCGGCCCTCGCGACCAGTGATGGCAGCGGACGCCCCATGACGCCGGCGAACCACTGGTTGGCGGCGATCGCCTTGCGCAGATCAACGCCATTCCCGACGCCGGAGCGGTCGAGCAGGTTGATCAGGTCCTCGGTCGCGATATTGCCGGTGGCATTGGGCGCGAACGGGCAGCCGCCAAGGCCGCCGAGGCTCGAATCCAGCGTCTCGACGCCGGCTTCGAACGCGGCCCAAGCATTGGCAATGCCGGTGTTGCGGGTATCGTGAAAATGCGCGCGCATGGTGATATGGTCGGGCAGCAATTCCTTCAGCCGGCCAAACAGGTCGGTGACCTGCGCCGGAACGCCAATGCCGATCGTGTCGGCCAGCGCGATTTCCATCGGGTCCTCGGCGGCCATTTCCTCGGCAATGTGCATCACCGTCTCGGGGTCCACCGACCCCTCGAACGGGCAGCCGAAGGCCGCCGAAATGGTGACCTGGGCCTTCAGTCCCTCGGCCTTGGCAAAACGGATCATCTCGCGATTTTCCCTTATGCCTTCCTTGATGGTCTGGCCCTGATTCTTCTGTCCGAACGTGTCGCTCGCCACCACCACGCAGCCGGCCTCGTCGATGCCGCGCTTGTTGCCTTCCCGCGTCGCCAGGCCGCGCAGCACGCCCCGCTTGTTCAGGCACAGGCCGATATAGGAGACATCCTTGCGGTCGGGCAGTCCGGCGATCACCGCTTCGGCATCGGCCATTTGCGGGACGCGGCCGGGATGGACAAAGCTGGCCACCTCGATACGGGTGACTCCGGCATCCAGCATGCGGCTGATCAGGCCCAGCTTGTCGGCCGTGGAAATGATCTCGGATTCGTTCTGCAACCCGTCCCGGGGACCGACTTCGAGTATGGTGACCGCTGCTTGATTGGTGCTGCTCATATAAATTGTATACAATCCTGTTGGTGCTTTGTATAGGAGAAACCATGATGCGGGAGTATTTTTCATGACGCAAGGGGCGTTGACGGGATTGAGGCTGATCGAAATGGGTCAGCTGATAGCGGGGCCGTTCTGCGGTCAGCTGATGGGCGACCATGGCGCCGAGGTGATCAAGATCGAGCCGCCGAAAGTCGGCGACGCGATGCGCAGCTGGGGGCAGGGAATCCCGCTCTGGTTTTCGGTTGTCGGCCGCAACAAGAAGTCGATCACGCTCAATTTGCGCGAAAAGGAAGGCCAGGCAATCGTCAAGCGGCTGGTCGAAAAATCCGATTTCCTGCTCGAGAATTTCCGCGCCGGCACGCTGGAAAAATGGGGTCTGGATTACGACACGCTGAGCGCCATCAACAAGGGGCTGATCATGATCCGGGTGTCCGGTTACGGCCAGACCGGCCCCTATTCGCATCGCGCCGGCTATGGCGGCATCGGCGAGGCGATGGGCGGCATGCGCTATATCATGGGCGAACCCGACCGCCCGCCCAGCCGCGCCGGCCTGTCGATCGGTGATTCGCTCGCCGCCACCTACGCCTGCCTCGGCGCCCTTATGGCGCTGCAGCACCGGCACATGACCGGCGAGGGGCAAGTGGTCGATTCGGCGATCTACGAAGCGGTGCTCGCCAATATGGAATCGACCGTCGCCGAATATACGGTCGCTGGCCATATCCGCGAACGGACCGGTTCGATCCTGCCGAAAATCGCGCCCTCCAACGTCTATCCGACCAGCGACGGCAGCGTTCTGATTGGCGGCAACCAGGACAGCGTCTGGAAGCGGATGGCAGCGATGATGGGCCGTCCGGAACTGGGTGAGGATCCGCGCTACGCCACCCATGTCGCGCGCGGCGAGAATCAGGCCGAGCTCGACGAGCTGATCATGGCATGGACCCGCAACATCGCCAGCCAGGACCTGCTGGACCTGTGCGAGGAACATGGCGTGCCCGCCGGCAATGTCTATCGGGCGCCTGAAATGCTGGCCGATCCGCATTTCCAGGCGCGCGAGGCGCTGGTCAGGGTCGATCACCCGCAGCATGACAATTTCGTGATGCAGAATGTCGCCCCGAAGCTTTCGAGGACGCCGGGGCATATCGACAGCGTCGGGCCCGAGCTCGGTGCCCATAACGAAGCCATTTACGGCGAGTTGCTCGGCATGGACAGCAAGACCATGGCGGATCTGGAGAGCCGCGGGATCATCTGACCGTCAGGCCGCGTCGCTGTCCCTCGTGGCCAGGCTGAAGCTGTGAAACGCGCGGCGGATGTGGCTGGTCATCACCGCTCCCGCCCAGTCCTGGTCGCGTGCCGCGAAGGCGGCGATCAGCTCGTCATGATCCTTGGCAGACTGGATCAGGTCCTCGCCGGAATATTGATTGGCGGTCCGCCGCACCACCGGCTGTTCGACCAGCGCCGGCAGCAATTTGCTCAGCCGCGGCGACTGCGCATATTCCAGGATCAGGTCGTGAAATTGCCGGTTGGCTTCGAGAAAGGTGCCGACATCCGGCATGGCCCTGTCGACCGCTGCGGTGAGCAGGCCGTTCACCTCGCGCAACCGAGCCAGGCCGCCCCCATCCATGCGCTGCGCCGCGCGCTCGGCGGCATGGCATTCGAGCATCGCCCGCAGCGCGAACATTTCGTCGATTTCGTCGTCGGACCAGTCGGCGACGGACAGCCGCTTGGAGGCGCTGCGCACCAGCAGCATCTCGTTCTCCAGCCGTTGCACGGCATCCCGCACCGGTGTCCGCGAAACCCCGGCAATCTCGGACAACCGCTCCTCGGTCAATTGCATACCCGGCCGCGCCTCACCGTACAGGATGAAGCTGCGGATTTTTTCGTAGGCGGTGTCGGATGCGCGGCTCATGAACAGGCTATTGGCGGAATAAACCGCATTGGGCAAGTCATCCGGCATAGCGGCAGTTTCCGCTTGACGCAGAGCAATTGTATACAATAGAAGGAGAGGAGGGAGTTTTAACATCATCATGCCCGAACCGATATTGCAATGAAGCGGATAAAGGTCATCGTCCCCATCCCGATGGATGACGCCGGCGTGGCCGCCCGCGCGCAACAATTGCCGGCAGATTTTGTCCGGTCCGGCTTCCAGCCCGAATTTGTTGCGGTGCCCTGGGGCGCGGCGCTCGGCGACAGCTATCACGATACATTGCTGATGGACTGGACCGTGTTCCAGGCCGGCATCCTGGCCGAGGAAGAGGGCTATGCCGGCGTGCTGATCGACACGGTCAGCGACAGCGGCCTGCGCGCGCTGCGCTCGCGACTCAATATTCCGGTTGTCGGTCCCGGCGAGGCGGCCTTTGCCGCGGCGATGATGCTCGGCAAGAAATTCACCGTGCTGACCATGTGGCCGGAATGGTTCCCGCTCTACGAGAAGACGCTGACCGAATATGGCTGGTGGGAACGGGTCGCCTCGCTGCGCTCCATCGAGACCCGGCCCGACGTCACCGAACTGCTCGCCGGCAAGGAAGAGGTGATTTTCGACAAGCTGAAGGAAGAGGCGATGCTGGCGATCGAGGAGGACGGGGCCGATGTCATCGTCCTCGGTTCGACGACCATGCACCAGTCGGCCCGATATCTCGCCGACCATCTGCCGATCCCGGTGCTCAATCCCGGACAGGTCGCCTATAAATTTCTCGAGACGCTGATCGAACTCGGGCTGACCCACAGCAAGAAGGCATTTCCGGCTCCCGAAGTGCCGAAAGACGCGGATATCCGGAAGGGATAGTATTGATGACGGACTGGACTCCAGGGATGACAGGACAGGTGGCGCTCCCCTATCCCTTCTACATCGACATCGTCACCAAGCGCTATTTCGACGGTGTCGACAACAAGAACATGACCCAGGTGCTCAACTGTTTCGCGCCCGACGCGATCCTGCACGAGGCGACCTCGGACACGATTCACAAGGGCCGCGACGCGATCGAGGCGATGTTCACCAAGCTGTTCGCCGACTTCGAGCAGATCTGGCACGGCAATTTCGTCCACACCGCCGATCCTGACAGCAACGCGATCTGCTCGCAGTTCACCGTGCTGATCACCCCCAATGGCGGCGAGCAGCTGCGCTACGAGAATTGCAACCGCTTCTACTGCAGGGACCGATTGTTCCAGCATGTCTTCGTCTACATGAGCGGCGACAATCTGCTGAAAGAGGGAGACGCCTGATGCAATATGAACCCGGCCTCTCCCGCGCAGAACTGATCGAACTGGCGACGAAAACCTATTTCGGCAATGTCGATGCCAAGAACATGGACGCGGCGCTCGACTGCTTCCACGACGGCGCGCTTTTCTGTGTCCAGACCGCCTTCACCCGGCACAGCGGCAAGGATGAGATCCGCCGCATGTTCGAGGATTTTTTCGGCGCCTACGAGACCATCGTCCACCGCGACTTCACCTGCACCGTCGACGAAGCCAATGGCCGGATTGCCGCCAGCTTTGTCGCCGAGCTGACCGACGCCGATGGCGGGGTCACCCTGCTCAACAACACCAATTTCTGGAGAGTTTTGAACGGCAAGTTTCAGGAAGTCTACGTCTATATGAGCGGAGCCAACGTGCTCGTTTAACCGATATTTGACGGGTCAAAAGGCCCGCGGATCATTCCATCAGGGAAGGAAGAAAAATGCGTCGCATCAAAACAGCACTTTCACTATCGGCAGGCGTCGCCGCGCTGCTCGGCTTCAATCCCGCAACCGCCCAGGTCGGCGGCGAACAGGAGGCGAGCGGAAGCAACGACGCCGATGTCATCATCGTCACCGCGCGGCGGCAGAACGAACTGCTCGCCGATGTTCCGGCGTCCGTCACCGTGTTCACCGAAGACATGCTCGACCGCACCGGCGTCCAGCAGGCCGACGAATTTGTCCAGCTGACCGCCGGCGTCACCATCGTCAGCGGCACCGCCGAAGCGGGCGACACCCAGATCAATATCCGCGGCATCAATGGTGCGCGCGACGCGGAAAGCTCGGTCGCGCTGGTCGTCGACGGTATTCTCAAGACCAACACCGCCCAGCTCAACCAGGACCAGGGCACGCTGCGCCAGATCGAAATCCTGAAGGGGCCGCAGGGCGCGCTCTACGGGCGCAACGCCGCGGCCGGCGCGATCGTCGTCCAGACGCTGAAGCCGGGCGATACGCTGGAAGGCGGCATCAAGGTCAGCGCCGCCCAGGACCAGACCTACAAGGCATCGGCCTATGTGTCGATGCCGGTGGGAGAGAGCGCGGGGCTTGTGCTGTCCGGCTCCTACAACACCACCGACGGTTTCTACCGCAACAGCTTCCTGAACAATGCCAAGGTGGTTGATGACCAGGAAACATGGTCGGTCGACGGACGGTTTGTCGCCCAGCTGGGTGACGCAACCGAAGTGGACGTCAAGGCCCGCTATGCCGATCTGACCGGCGCCTCGATCAACTTCAACGCCGCCTTTCACCTGCCCAATTTTGCCGCTGTCGACCCGGCCTTTTTCGAGGACGTCAACGATCATCCGTTCAACTATTATTCCAATATCCGGCCGACCAACGACCAGACCACCTTTGAAACCTCGGTCAAGCTGACCCATGAATTCGAAGCGATGACGCTCACCGCCTGGGCATTGTACAGCGACGTCGACCAGTCGCTGACCGCCGACGGCACATCGGCGGACTTTGCCCGCTACACCTTCCCGGGCGCCACGCCGGCCTCGGTCGCGGCCTCGAACAGCTGCTTCGCGTCGACCGCGGCGCTGACCGGTTTTCCGCTCAATGCGCCGACCTTCATCGGCAACAACCCGATCCCGTTCATTTTCGATCCGGTCAATGGCTCCACCTTCGGCCCGTACAGCCCGGCCACCTGTGACGGCACCCAGTATCAGATCCGCAACCAGACCGACATCAGCGCGGAGCTCCGGCTTGCCTCCAACGGCGACGGCCCGCTCAACTGGCAAATCGGCGCCTATTATCTGAACATTGACCGTGACGTGGGCATCAGCCTGGGCGCGGATCTCGGTCAGGGCATCATCCGCGAACTGTACAATGATCCGAGCAGCAGTAACCCGACCTCGCAGCTGTTCTCCGACAATTTCAATACCAATGTCTACGCTGCCTTCGGTTCGGTGGACTATGAGGTCGCCGACAATTTCGACGTCAGCCTCGCTCTGCGCTACGATATCGAGAAACGGGAAGTGTCGAACCGCGTGCCGCTGGTCCTCGACCCGATCACCGGGGGGCCGATCAATCCGGGCCAGACCGCTGGCGCGATCCCCGACCAGCAGCAGACGTTCAAGGAACTGCAGCCAAAACTGTCGCTGCGCTATGGCCTGACCGACACGCTCAACTTCTACGCCAACTGGGGAATCGGCTTCAAGTCGGGCGGATTCAACAACCAGGGCTCGGCGGCCATTGTCGATCAGAATTTCAACCAGTTCATCGGCACCAATATCCTGATCAACGATATCTACCGCAAGGAGACCTCCAGCGCGTTTGAAGCCGGCTTCAAGGGATCGGCGGCGAATGGCAGGATCACTTTCGATCTGGCGGGCTATTATACCAAAGTCGACGACATGCAGTTTTTCGAGTTTTTCGTCGGCTCCTTCGGTTTGCTCCGCGTCGTTTCGAATATCGACGAGGTCGAAATCTACGGCCTTGAATTCAACGCCAACGCCGAAATTGTCGACGGCTGGGATATTTTCGGATCGGTCAACCTCACCGAGAGCGAGATCAAGGAGAATGCGTCGCGACCCTATACCGTGGGCAACAAGTCGCCGCATACCGCCGACTATACCATCAACCTCGGCACCCAGATGGTTGCCCCGATTGCCAGCAGCTTCGATCTGGTGATGCGCGCCGACTACCGGATCACCGGTCCGACCTGGTTCCACACGGTTCAGGACGATACCGGCCCCACATTGTTCAGCGGCCTGTTGCCGGGGTCGGCGCTGGGGCTGCCGGCCTTTGTCGGCGACAATGACACGTCGATCACCCAGCGCGACGCCTATGGGGTTCTCGACCTGCGCTTCGGCCTCGAGGGCGAGAACTGGAACGTGACCGCGTTTGCCGACAACATGCTCGACAGAAAATATCTCAACGAGGTGATCACCGCGGTCGAATTTGGCGGGTCCTTCATATCGCCGGGTAGTCGCCGCCGCATCGGTGTCGAGGTCGGCTATAAATTCTGACGGGGGCATGGAATGTCCTGCGCCGGGGTGCTGGTCAGGCCTAGATGCTTGAGCGCGCCGCCGGCGAAGCCGGCAGGCCGGTGTCTGCCGCGAACAGCTGTTCATAGACCTGGATCGTCCGGTCGGCGATCGCGTCCCACTGCGGGTATCGGTCCCTGGCGACCCGGAACATGTCGGGATTGGCATGGGCCCGGTGCAGTGCGCTGGCCATGCTGTGAATGTCTCCGGGATTGAAATAATGCTTGGAATCAAGCCGCAGGTCGCGGTTTTCGGGCAGGTCGCTCAGCAGCACCGGACAGCCGAAGCTGATCGCCTCGAGCAGGGTGTTGGAATGGCCTTCGCGGATCGAAGGGTTCACAAAGAATCGCGCACCCTGATAAAGTGGCGCCAGTTTCGATCGGGGCAGCGCGCCCAGCATCACGATCCGGTCATCGTTGAGGGCGCTGATCTGTCGCCGCCGGGCGTTTCTCCCCCACCTGCCGACAATCACCAGCTTCACCTGCGGATGGCGCTTGGCAAATGTCCGGAAGGCGGTAATCAGGCTGTGAACATTTTTCTTCTGCGAAATCTGCCCGACGAACAGGATATAGTCGCCGCTTATCACAGGCCCTGCGCCTTTCTGCAGGCGTTCCGGCCTGTCCAGCGCATTGCCGATGACATGGTTGGTTCTGCCCTTGTGCGGCGGCGGCAATTTCCTGGCCAGCGCCGGCGTCAGGGCAATGATGCTGTCTGCCCAGCGCAACTGATATTGCGCGCATCGCATCGCCCATTTTCTCGGCCCGGTCCATGGATGGGCGTCGCAGTCGGCGCCATAGCGGACCACCGTCTTGCAGCCGATCAACTTGTAGGCGAGCAGCAGGGCAGCCGATTCCAGTCGCGCGAAATGGACGATGTCAGGCCGCATCCGGATCGCCTTGAACAGGGTTGCCGCGGCATAGAGCCAACGGTCGATTCGACGGATGCCGAACGAGGGCGCGCGCCACAGGGCAACGCCACGATATTCGCCGGTTTGCAGAAACGGCCGCATCCCGGCGATGCATATCCTCCAGCCGCGATCAGCAATCAGGGGAAACAGCCGCTCGGCATGTTTTTCCACGCCACCCTCGACTTCGGGAACGCCGCGAACGCCGACGACCAATATCGTTTTCATTGCCTCCCCCCTGTTGCCGGTGTGATTGACCGACCTATCGCGCCAACAGGGTTAAGAAATCCAATTTTCACCCCCCGGTTTGGCCGGTTAAGATAAATATCCGGCTCGACAGCCCTCTCCGGCGTTCGAAAGGGCGCGAGATATTTTGCCGTGCGGCCTGGATTGGGCTATGCGATGCGGAGCAACGCAGCAAATCAGGGAGCGCCAGCGATGAGCGGGAACAGTCGACACCGTTCAACAGGGGAAGCGGCCGACCGGCTCAGACCTCCACCGGCGTTCGTTCGCAAATTTCTCGCCCTCGATCCGCGGCGCGTGGAATTCCGGGTCCGCGGGTTTGATCTGGCGGACAAAAGCCACGAACAAAGACTGGAATCGATCGGCAAGGCCTTCCTGCGCGGCTATAATCTTACACTTTCCGCCCGCTCGTTCGACCAGTTTACCGACGCCATGGCGCAGGAAACCGACCTGCTGCGCGGTTTCTTCGTTGAGGGTGGAGCGATGGGCTGCGCGCTGGTCGACAGCCTGCCGCTTCGCAAACCGATGCTGCCCCGCTACCTGGCCCTCTACGGCGCGCAATATCCGATCCTCGTGCATGCGGGCGTTGGCCTGACGATCTCGAAGCTGTCCTGGCGGGAAAAGGGCATATTGGCGGAATTGGACCCGTTCTACCGCTGGCTCGCCTATGACGGCCTCGGCTATCACAACATGTATTTCGAACCGGAAAAAACGCTCACCGGGCCAAAGCGCGTTCTGGAGGGCTATGCGTCGCGCGCCTATGACCAGGGGGCCGGGCGGGGCATCTGGTTCACCAGCGGTGCCGATGTCGAAAAGGCCGCCGCCACCATTGCTGCGATGGACGTGGACCGCCACGCCGACCTCTGGGCCGGTGTCGGTCTCGCGCTATGCTATGCAGGGCCTGGGGGATCGCAGGCTTTCCTGGATGCCAGGGATCTGTCCGCAGGTTCCGCTGCCGATATGGCAACCGGTGTGGCCATCGCCTGCACCGCGCGGGTAAAGGACGATTCGCTCCTCCCGGAAACGCGCGAAGCCATTGCAGCCTTATGGGGCATCAGCCCGGAAGCGCTGGCGGAACGGGTTGAAGCGATCCGCCAGACCGTGTCGGAAACAGCGCAAGCCGACGGTTATGGAGCATGGCGAGTAGCCATTGCCCAGGACTTTTCGGGGCGATGATCCTCGCTAGCTTGCCAGTGCTGTCCTTTTCACGGACGGTTGGCTAGCGCCCGCCGGCAGGCATAGGTACCGTCGGCTGAACCGGCGTGTTGCCGTTGGCCCGCACGGCCGCCAGGTTTTTTTGCGGTCCGCCAGCATTGTCATTCTCGCCCCGGTCGGGGTTCGATCGGAAATATTTATATCCGGCATAGGCCATGGCCCCGAAGGCAGCTAATTTCAGCATGATCTTTCCTTTTCTGGTTACGGGAATCAACGTGCCATCCGGGGGAAGGTTCCTTGGTGTCAGGTTCACGTCCCCGCGCCGCGCGCGGTTGGCGACGTCAGGTTCAACCGGTCCCGGACCGGCTGCCAGAAGCGGGGCAAGTCACTGTTTCGATGCGGCCAGCAAATGGTCGCGCAATTTGATCAGGTCGCGCTGCAGGCGGACGAAGGATTCCTGATCCAGTCCCGTCGCCGCTATCACCGATTCCCGGCCGCAGAAGGCCTTGTCGAAAATCGCCTTGCCCTGAGGGGTAAGGCTGATTCGCACCTGGCGCTCGTCGCGCGTGTCTCGCTGGCGGGTGACATAGCCCGATGCTTCCAGCCGCTTCAGCATCGGCGTGAGCGTGCTGGACTCGAGAAACAGCGTTGCGCCCAGTTCGCCCACGGTTTGGTCGCTCTGCTCGTTGAGGGCAACCAGCGTGGCATATTGCGGATAGGTGAGACCGAGCTCATCGAACAGCGGCTTGTAGGCCTTGCTGAAGGCCAGGTTGGTCGAATAGACGGCAAAGCAGAGAAAGTCCGGCAGCGAGGCAGCGAGTTCGCTGCTGGACGAGATTTCTTGTTCTTCCATAGGTCGGGCTTTTCCTTTTGCGTGTTCCGAATGGTCACCCCGATATAGATCGCAAACGATATAATCGCAAGCGATTGACAACGGGACGGCGAATCGATATATATGTCGTGTACGATCTAATCGTGCCCTATCTAAAGGAGGTGCTTCATGATTGCTCACGCCCGCAAACTGGCCATCGCAGCGCTTGCCGCGACAAGCCTGGCAACCGCAGCCCACAGCCAGGCAGAACAAACCGTTCCCGACAATCCGTCCGTCCGCAACGTCGTGCTTGTGCACGGCGCCTTTGTCGACGGGTCCGGTTGGCGCGGGGTCTATGACGATCTCACCGCGCGGGGCTATCGGGTCAGTATCGTCCAGAACCCGCTCACCTCGCTGCAGGACGATGTCGCAGCCACCACCCGCGTTCTCGATCGCCAGACTGGTCCTGCCATTCTGGTCGGCCACAGCTGGGGTGGGACGGTGATCACCGAGGCGGGTACGCATCCGAAGGTCGCCGGCCTCGTCTATGTGGCCGCCCTGGCCCCCGATGCCGGCGAGACGACCGCCCGGCAATATGAAGCCTATCCTGCCGCAAGCGAGTTTGCCATCGACGTGACGCCGGATGGCTTTGGTGTGGTGCGCCCGGACCGGTTCCAGTCCGTCTTCGCCGCCGACATGGACGACGCCGATGCAGCGTTCCTGAGGGATTCACAGATTCCCGTCAACATGGCGGCCTTCGAGACCCGCCTGACCAAGGCTGCGTGGCGCACCAGACCGAGCTGGGCGATCATCCCGGCTGACGACCGCGCCTTCGGCGACGGCATGCTGCACGGCATGGCGCGCCGGATCGGTGCAACGATCGTTGAAGTCGCCGGCAGCCATGCCGCCTTCATCACCCAGGCGGCAGCTGTCGCTGACGTGATCGACGGTGCCGCGCGCCAGATCTCGCAGCCGGCGAAACCGGCCAACTGACCACCACCACCACCACGACTGACAACAAGGAGAAATATCATGGCATATGTTACCACCACCGACGGCGTCGAAATTTTCTACAAGGACTGGGGCCCCAAGAATGCCCCTCCGATCATGTTTCATCACGGTTGGCCGCTCAGCGCCGACGACTGGGACGCGCAGCTTCTGTTCTTCGTCGGCAAGGGCTATCGGGTCATCGCCCATGATCGCCGGGGCCATGGCCGGTCGGCGCAGGTGTCCGAAGGCCACGACATGGATCATTATGCGGCCGACGTTGCTGCGGTGGTCCAAGCGCTCGATCTGCGCGACGTCGTCCATATCGGTCATTCCACCGGTGGCGGCGAAGTCGCGCACTATGTCGCGGGGGCCGAAGCCGGCCGGGTCGCGAAGGCCGTGCTGATCGGCGCGGTGCCGCCGATCATGCTGAAGACGGAGGCCTATCCGAACGGATTGCCAATGGATGTGTTCGACGGCTTCCGCGCGTCGTTGGCCGCGGACCGGTCCAGCTTCTACCGCGACCTTGCTTCAGGCCCCTTCTACGGCTTCAATCGGCCGGGCGTCGAAATGCTGCCGGCAGTGGTCGACAACTGGTGGCGGCAGGGCATGATGGGCAGCGCCAAGGCGCATTATGACGGCATCAAGGCCTTTTCCGAGACGGATTTCACCGAGGATCTCCGCGCAATCGCGGTTCCGACCCTGATCCTGCACGGCGATGACGACCAGGTGGTTCCGATTGACAACAGCGCAAAACTGGCGATCGACCTGCTCCGCAAGGGCGAACTCAAGGTCTATCCGGGCTTCTCGCATGGCATGGCCACCGTCAATGCCGATGCGATCAACGCCGACCTGCTGGCCTTTGTCGAGCGCTGAGCGGGCGGCCGATCCAACGATTTTGCTGTCGCCAGAGGGACAGCAACGGGCGGGGCAGCCGCAAGCTGCCCCGCCCGTCCTCTGGATTCTAGGCTGCGTCCCTGATCTCGCGCAGCGTTACGTCGAAGGACAGGTCCTCGCCGGCAAGCGGGTGGTTGCCGTCGGCCTTCACCGACTGCTCACCCACCGCCACGACGTAGAGCGTGACCGCGGAACCGTCGGCCTGTTGCGCCTGCAGCGCCATACCCGGCTGCGGGTCTGCTTCGGGCGGCAGGTTTTCGCGGGGAATATCGATGACCATCTCTTCGCGCCGGGCACCAAAGGCATTGTCGCACGCGATTGCGACCGTTTCCTGATCGCCAACCGCCATGTCGGCCAGCTTGGCTTCGACCTGGGGAAAGATCGCGCCGTCGCCGAGCTTGATCGCCTGGGGACCGGATTCCTTGGTATCTCCGACGACCCTGCCATCGCCGGTCCGGACGGAATAGTCGATTACAACCGTATGACCTTGTTTCGCATTCTGCATATTCATCCTTTCTGAAGGGGGAAACGGCGTCTTGCCACCGTCTTGAAACAGCGCGTCCCTCGACGCGCGATGGCCCAATTGTCGCAAACGCGAGCCCGCTAGTCAAACACAGTCTTTGCCCGTCGCCGGCCGGACGCGGCCGAGCGGGCCGCAAAACCGGCAGTTTGCCGCGGCCTGGCAACTTCTGTAAATCGGGAGATCAAGGGCCGGAGGAACGGCGTCCATCGGGTCCTGTTTGCGCCGACTGGGCGGCAGGACCCCGATACTGGTGCGCGACGCAGTCTGAAGCGAACAGTGCTCACCACTTGCTTTCCCAGAAAAACGGGAAAATAACGGGAGAAGCTCGCAAGATGCTGCCGGCGATGAGACGTAAACCCGCGGATTCTCAGGGACTTTCGGTTGACGCGGGCAAAATCCCGGGAATATAAACGGGAACTCCAAAAGGCATAAACGGGAATCGGCACGTGGTAAATGGGATTGGACAAACGAGTAGATGGGAATTGAGTAGCCCTCCAGCATGACTGGCAAGACATTCAACCGGCGCCCCAGGCCACCAAGGCAACGCAGCGACTATCGAAATGTTGCGGACCTCGGGGATCACCCCGAACCGATCGAGATCGAACCCTTTTGTCTAAGGCCGGATCAAATTGCTAACCTGCAATCCGTCCTTGGCAAACGTGCGGACAACGATCTCGATTTGGGTGTATGGCTGGAACATATCGCCAGCCAGTATTTGTGTTGGCGAAAGCAGCCCCAACCATCGAAAAGTGTAGCAAAATTCCAGATCGAACTTCTGGCGCATCTTGCCCGGAAGCTGGATGACCAACAGGCAAGTGAAGATCAGGTCAGGCAGGATATGATGCAGAGCGTGATGGGCCTGAACGGCCTGGCACATTCCATGCTGTGGTATGCTATCGAGAATCATTCCGACTGGCCGAATATCATTGCCGGGCTTGACGTGGCGGGAGGCAAGACAGCCTTTGAATATCTAACGCAGGAAGACATCGACCTGACGTTCATCGGCCAATGTGCACAATCGCTTTTACCCGTCAGCAGCAGGGGCGACTATCCCGACATGGATTTGGCACTAACAGTGCAAGACCTCGTCGCTTTTTACGAAAAGTACACCGGTGGATGGGCGACCTATTCGACCTTGGGCAAGCGGAGGAACAAGAGCAATGAACCGGGCAGTGCGCCGGCATCGGCATGTAGTCTGTTTACTATCGCATTTTTTGGGATTGTTGACCCCCGCATGGCGCCGTCAAAGCCGGCAAACTCGCTGAAGAAATATCTTTCAAGCAGGCGCTCTCGATCCACACCAAGCCAGGGACCGGCGAGGCACGTGCCCAATCTATTACGACCCTGAAATTCAGAAATTGCATACTCGAGAATGCTTCATCAATCATGATTGGAGCATTTTAATGAAACCAAGTACCGACATTGCCGCACTCGAGTTGGTGTATCTCTCCCCAGACTGTATCAAGCCCTACTCCGATAATCCGCGAGCACATCCCGATCAGCAGATTTCGATGATTGCGACGAGCATCGAGACATTCAACTTCAACAATCCTGTACTGATAACGCCCGATCATATGCTGATTGCCGGTCATGGCAGGCTACTGGCTGCCCAGCGTCTCGGCGTCGACGCAATACCAGCGATCATCCTGCCGCATCTAAGCGAGGCCGAGCAGCGAGCCTATCGTATCGCTGACAACGCCATCATGCTCAAAGGCGAATGGTCCCTCGAGTTGCTGGCCAGCGAGCTGGAATTTGTAACTCGGGTCGCGTTCGATATTTCGCCCGATGCAATTGGGTTCGAGACAGGCCAAATAGACTTTATCATTGGCCGAAATTCAAATGACAGCGAAGGCGGACTTGATGCTGACGAAGAAATTTCTGACCCTGATCGCAGCGAACCACCTGTTTCACGACCAGGCGACATCTGGCGCATCGGCCGACACTCGGTAATTTGCGGAGATGCCCGAAGCCCGGACGTATACGAACAACTGCTTGGAGGCAAAAAGGCCGATGCGGTGATCAGCGATATGCCTTGGAATGTACCCTACTCCGGGCATATCGGCGGCCTTGGCAACGTCCATCATGAAGAATTCATGATGGCGTCCGGCGAAATGAGCAGCGCAGAATTTAGCGGCTTCATGCAGACGGTTCTCGAGCAACAAGCGTTGGTCTCAAAGCCGGGCGCCCTCCATTTCCAGTTCATCGACTGGCGGTCTGTAGCTGACATGATCCGTGCCGGCGAAGGCGTCTATGATGCGCTTGTGAACCTGTGCGTATGGGTAAAACCAAACGGTGGAATGGGCAGCCTTTGGCGTAGCCGTCACGAGTTGGTCTGCGTGTTTCGGACAAAGGGCGGCAAGCACCAGAACAACGTAATGCTGGGCAAGCACGGTCGCAACCGGACGAATGTCTGGGAATATGCTGGGGCCAATAGCTTCCGTAGCGACCGGATGAAAGACCTTGAAGCGCACCCGACCTGCAAACCGGTCGACATGATCGCCGATGCAATCATGGACTGCACCAACCGCAATGACCTGGTGCTTGACGCTTTCCTCGGCTCCGGCACCACCGTCATGGCTGCCGAGCGCACAGGCCGAACCGGGTTGGGCATTGAGCTTGACCCGCACTATGTCGATGTCGCCATCCAGCGTATTGCCGAAGTGACAGGATCATTGCCGATACTAAGCGATGGCCGCTCATACGACGAGGTGCGATCAGACCGAGCGGCCGAAGCTCAAAATGCTTCCCACAACGAGCGGGAGACATGAAATGAGCCGGAGAAAGAATCCACCTTCATCGAACTTTAGAGGTAATAATGCCGGCGGCTTTGGCAACCCGCCTGTTCGCCACCAGTTCAAACCCGGCGGCAAGGGTGGCCCAGGACGGCCGAAGGGCATGACCTCCGCGGACGCCGCGTTGCGGAAAATGTTTGCTAGTACGGTCCAGGTTTCTCAGAATGGAGAAATTCGGGAAATGCACATGACAGAGGCCATAGTCGAGAGGCTGAAAAAGGAAATCCTCACGGGATCTCCGCGCCTGCTCGAGATGGCATTGGAGCTTGTCAAAAAGTACGGCCCGGTTGATCAAGTCGACGATGCATATGTACTCGATTTCAGCGAATTCACAGCTGAACAGCGAGTATGGCTACGGGACGTGTTCAATGGCGTTGAATATATTGACAAGCATGAACTTCGCAGGCTGCAGCAACTCGATTGTCGCGCAAAGAAACCCAAGAGCCAATAGACGCGAGGGCAGTGCAACCGCCCCTAACGAAATGACAGGGGATTCCTTCAGCAGTCCATCAATTCCGGGTCAGGCTAGACTTCCGCTTTATCAGTTTGCCTAAGGGTGTTTAAAATACTGAGGCGTACTTCGAGGCTGATGATTGCCGCAAAGATGAGGGTGGCTCTGTGCTGATCCGTCCCTGAAACTTGCGTAAACAGTAAAAACATTGCATTCTCGATCTTCGTCCATGTGCGCAGGCCGCGCCCGACCGCCGACATGAATTTTTCAGTTTGAATTTTAGGAGAATCTCTCATTTCCGACAACTCACACAATGAAACCTATACCGAAGCGGAGACAGATGCGCGGCGTGAAGCCACGTTAAAGAATCTGCTTATGACTCCGCCTAAGCCCCGTAAGTCTAGCAAGGGAAAGGGCAAGGAGTCTCGCAAGAAGTAAATGTGTTAATTACCGCTAGGGCGGAGATCTAGGGTCGTCAGGAAACGGCGTTCCTTCGTCCAATTGTAGGGACTTCAGGCATGACAATAGAAACAGCGCGTTCAAGTAATCCATCCGCACACTTTGGAACGTCTGATCATCCAAAGACTGAAACTGTATCTCCACAAAATCAGGCTGACCCTGTCGGTCGTGTGATACATGGACGCCCATTATACGACCCGCGCTTAAAACAGGCGCTGGTTCAACGGCAATAAACCATTGTCCATAGTGCTTATCGCTAGAATTACCCATAATAACGCTTCCTCCTCTCCCCTGTTTGACGGGCTGTCAAAACGTATTTAGGCGGCGAGTTTGTCAGTCCGCCGATAGGTCAGGCGCTTGCCTTCGATGCCCTTAAGAGCAACGGCGGCGCGCTCACCGTCTGTAATATCGCGGGTGTTGTAACGGAAATCGAATTCCTTGGTATAGCGGCCAAGTTGGGCTTCGCTCATATGGTGATAGACACCGATCACGCCGCGCTTGAAGATAGAAAAGAAGTTTTCAGCGGTGTTGGAGTGCTTGAAACCGCCCGTGGTGACATATTTCTTAGCGGAGTGATTGACTACGCTGTGGCCGGCAAATTCTCGGCCAACGCGGGTATATACGGTAGCTTCGTCAGTCATAAGGTGGCTGGCGCGGTGCACGTTGGTAACGATAAGGTTGCGAAGGTCTTTTGCATTGACGTTGGCAACATGGAAGCTGCGAACATGGCCTTCGCGGTCAACCAGTGCGACATCGGGCTGCTTGGCGCGAGGCTTGCGGTGTGCACGGTTCTTGGCCTTGCCGCCTACAAAGGTTTCATCGGCTTCCACAACGCGGTTAGGACCGCCTAGAGGGCCGTTACCGTTAGCACCGTCCATTGCTTCGCGGATGCGGTGGCAAAGGAACCACGCGGTCTTGTAGGTCACGCCGATGTTACGAGCGATCTGGCTGGCTGAAATGCCTTTCTTGCTGGATGCAAGCAGATGCATGGCCAGAAGCCATTTATGAAGGGGAACATGGGAGCGTTCCATTACTGTGCCAGTGCGGACCGTGAACTTGTCGCGGCAATCGTTGCACTGGAACATTCCGCGCTGCGTTTTGCCCTTCATGCGGGTAACATTGGTTGAACCACAGTGAGCGCAAAATGGCTCTCCGTTCCAGCGCGATACTTCGATATGTTTCTCGGCTGCTTTTTCGTTGTGAAAAATGGGGTCTGTGAGGTTCGTCATTGGCTGTTTTCCTTGTGATACAGCCTTATATCAAAATTGATCTGCTAAGTAAAGTATATAATTTCCTCTGGTGAAGATGTCCCGCGAAACTTCTATGCGCTGCGAGCGGCACATTATCGAAAGTCACCCAGCAACATGAAACAAGTGACCTATTAAACCGCTGAAACGGACGCGCTTTTGGGTAGAGGCGGCTCCCAAACCTATAAGTCAGATGATCAGTGCTCCTTTGCTTGCCCTTTTCGCTTTCCGGGAAAAATTGTCTAAATTCAAGAAAAGGACGTTGAAGCAACTTGATCAGGCGCGTACGAGTTACAATTCTCAACGGACCGCAGTCCTATTTTGTAAGGTGGGATGCACGACCATGCTTGGAGGACGACTATGACGGTTCTTGACGACGTGACGAAGCTCGTGATTCGGCTCGCTCCTGAGCCCATTTGCGACGATTGCATTGCCGATCGCCTAGGGCTTTCTGTTCGGCAGCACGCCAACCACAAGACTCGCGAGATTGCAGGTAAATCCGGGTTTGAACGCCGGAAGGATGTATGTTCCATCTGCGGCTTAGAAAAGCTCGTTATTCGGAAGGCAGTGAGCTGAATCATTTCCGTCAGATCAGATTCTCCCTCGCTGCGTCCGGATTACATCCGATCGCAAGCCCGCTCGGTCTGCAGCAGTATTGGCGCTGCCTAGCCTGCTGGCGGGGCGAGAATGAACCGAGGAGGCCAATCGCCTTTCGACCATTATATTATGGTTACGTGCTGCAGCTTTCGAGTAAACCTATCAGTTTATAGTTGGTATCAGGCTTCAGCCGTTTTTGTTTAGCCAGCACTAGCGGGCAGAACGGTCGTCACGCTTTGCGTAGGCCGCGAAACTATCGGCGGCGATTGGCGTCCAGATTTGACGCAGCTGAAGTTTAACTCGGGATCCATGAAGAACCGACACGCACTTCGTAGCAAGAACAACTATTCTTACGGCATGCATCAACCCACTGATGCAACAGATGGCGAAGCAGTTCGCTTTCGGCTGGCCTGGTCAGAGGTTGTCAGCCGCTTGTCCCCTCTGCTGATCAGCCGTCACGGCGAAGCACTGCTGAGCACATTTTCGCACGTCAAGATCGACGATCAGGACTTGCCGGATGTTGATGCCAGCGAAATAAAGCCTGCTGACCGGCCGTGGTTGCTTCGGGAACTGGCCGTAGCCTGTCGCAAAGGGATTGGACGAACTAAAGCTACCAATCTTGAAAAGACGATCCGATGGCTAAGCGAACTGGTCCGGTTTGACGAGACAGACGCAGCAATCGTCTGCCTGTTTGCCCGCGTTAGCCTTTTTGAAGAATGGCAAGAACTGGCGGACGCGTTGCCTGGTCATCGGGGCAACCATCTTGCCCCCGCCTCAATAGCGCCGATTATCGGATTGCGGGCGTTCGACGTTGAGCAGCGCCTGGTTGCCTCGTCACCCATTTGTCGAGCCGGCCTGGTCGAAAGGGATCCTGACGGCGAATATTCTGCCTCGAATTTCCTGCTGCGTGTCTCGAGGTCCGGGGCCCGCACCAAAAAGCAGTTGCAGCGCACGCTTATGCCTAAGGCGTCCGCTTCTTCTCTGGCATGGGACGATTTTAATCATTTGGGGATGCCTCGTGAGATAGCCGAGCGACTGGTCGCGAGCGGTGCTGGCTCCTCAATTCTTCTGTACGGGCCGCCCGGAACCGGCAAGACCGAATTCGCCAAAATTATTGCCCAGAGAACTAGGCTCACGGCGGTCTTCGCAGGCGAAGCTGACGACGAGGGGAGGGAGCCACGCCGCCACGAACGTCTGGCGCACCTGATGGCCTTGCGCGCTCTTACGCGAGGACCTGGTAAACATGTCATCGTAATGGACGAAGCCGACGACGTTCTGACACTCGACCGCGAAGATCGCGGACATAGATCAAAATTGTGGCTCAACAACCTTGTTGAGCATTGCGATACCCCGACCATCTGGATTCTCAATCAGCCGCGCAGTCTCGAGGAGTCGCTGGTAAGGCGCATGGATCTAGCAATCGAGTTCTCTCTTCCATCGATGGAAGTGCGCGAGAAAGTCATCCGCCGTCATATGCGGAAAGAACGGCTCGGACTTTCTGATCAAGCGGTCGTTACGCTTGCCAATCTGGGCGCTCCGCCAGCAATCCTGTCCTCAGCTATCAGGGGCGCAAAGCGAGCGGGTGGCGGAGAACGCGAAGCCATAGTGATCGGAGAGGAACTGGCGTTCGTTATCAGCGGACGCCGGCCTGCTCACTGCCAAATCCGCGCCGAGTATGACGCTTCTCTGTCCACCGCGAATACCGATCTGGCTGCGCTCGCTAAACAGCTTGTCGAAGCACCATCAAACCGTTGGAGCCTGCTTTTGTCCGGGCCATCAGGAACAGGAAAAACAGCATTTGCTCGTTATCTTGCTGCTGCAATCGGTATTGAGCTTATCGAGAAGCGAGGGTCGGATCTTCTCGACCCCTTTGTCGGCGGGACCGAACAAGCGATCGCTGAAGCCTTCCATTCCGCCGCGCGAAGGGGAGCCTTGCTGCTTATTGACGAGGCCGACGATTTTCTGAGCGATCGCACCGATGCACAGCGAAGCTGGGAGCGGACAATGGTCAATGGAATGCTTCGCCAGATGGAAGCTCTGAAAAGTCCCTTTATCGCTACGACGAATTATGCCGAATTGCTCGATCCCGCAAGCCAACGGCGTTTCACCATTCGCGTATCTTTTCAGGAATTGAGTGCTGACCATGCCGGAGATCTGTTCACACGCTACTTCCGTTTGTCACTTCCTGCAGACTGCCAGCCATTGGACGGACAGACGCCAGGAGATTTTGCAGTCGTTGCGGAACGTGCGCGGCTTCTCGGTATCACCGATACGCAAACGCTGGTTCGCTGGCTTCGCGATGAGGCCGAGGCGCGCGGAAACCGGCGTGGCCCAATAGGATTCTAGGTCTGCGGTGCAGGCTGAAGGCAACCGCGAAGTGCTGCGCGTTACACACTTTCATCGTTGCATTTCAATGGCAATGCTAAGTCTATCCAGATGCTCGGAGGAGCAGTATAGTACGGGAACGGGGCGACAAGAAGGGAAAGGAATTGAATAGAGCCATGCGGGAAAAGCGGGATGCCGATATTCAACGAGCCCTGAATCACGGTGCTGTCGAAACGCCATCTGTTGGCTTTTTCGAAGCTATTGTTAAACATTCGGGCCAGGCATTCAAGCACCTGGAGGCAGAGCACGGGAACCTGCCACGCACCATCTTGATCTCGCGAGGTTGATGTGAACGGACAAATGCCGCGCCAGATCGGCCTTTCAAAGTCGCGGGTTAGTGCGTTCGAGCAATGTCCACGGCGGCTTTGGCAGCAAGTACATGCAAACGGGCGCGCTGTGGTTGATAATAGGACCAGAATGAGCTTTGCAGCCGGGCATGAAGTGGGTGATCTTGCCTGTTTGCAGGTTCCGAGCGGCATAATGGTCGACGCAGAGCCCGACCTCAAAGCTGCACTGGAGCGGACGCGGGCACTGGTAGACAAGGCCGACAAGCCAATCTTTGAGGCTACTTTCGAGCATGATGGAGTGCTCGTGCGCGTCGATATTCTTGTCCCCCGGCAAACCAAAAAACAAATGTCCTGGCATATATTCGAAGTCAAAAGCTCGGGCAGTGCGAAATCCTACCATGTTGGCGATCTTGCCACCCAATTCTGGGTCATCGCGCGCTGCGGACTCAATCTGGCAAATGCTTCGATCCGTCATATCGATACCAGCTTCGTTCTCGAGAAACACGGGCATTATGAGGGAATTTTCCGCGACACCCCTCTACTGGAGGAAATCAGCGAGATCGCCGAAAACAGAAGCCGACTGGTGGATGAGATTCGGCAGGTCCTTGCAGGAGATGAGCCCGTTTGCGCGACCGGGTCGCACTGCAACTCACCTTTTGCCTGCGAATTCACGGAACATTGCGCGAGTTTCGAACCTGATGGACCGGAATGGCCGGTTTCAGAACTTCCAAATACCGGTTCACGGCTTGCCGAGAAATGGGCAGCCGAAGGCATATTCGAAATTGCCGATTTACCGCAAAACGCTGGCCTGAATGCGCTTCATAGCCGTATTCAGCAAGCGGTGCATAGCGGCAAAGCGTTCATAGATTCCGCCGGCGTCAAAAAGGCAACGGCAGATTGGGCATATCCGCGTATCTGGCTCGATTTCGAAACGATCGGATTTGCGATTCCCCGGTGGGTCGGAACATCGCCCTATGGCCAGGTGCCGTTCCAGTTCTCCGCCCATGTTGAACACCAAAACGGTGTTCTGGAGCATATCGAGGCCCTCGATCTTGCTGGCGACGATCCTCGGGAGTATATTGCAAGGCGCTTGGCGCAGTTGCCCGCAACCGGCGCGGTCATCGCTTGGAATGCAAGCTTCGAAAGACGTTGTCTACGGACTTTGGCAGATTCCTTCCCACAGTTTCACGCTGCCCTCTCCTCCCTTGCCGAAAGGACGGTTGATCTGCTGCCTGTTACAAAGGCTCACTACTACCACCGCGACCAGCGCGGCAGTTTCTCGATCAAGGCGGTCCTTCCCACGCTCTGTCCAGAACTCGCATATGACGATCTTGATGTTGCGGATGGAGGTGACGCTCAACTCGCTTATCTGGAGGCCACATCGCCTGATTGCACACCAGACCGAAAGATCGAGCTGGAGAAAGGCCTGAAAGAATATTGTGCACGGGATACCTTCGCGATGCTGGAAATTTACCGCAAGCTAGTGAGCGGTGCGTCCGATGACTGAGCGGCGCAAGGCCCCTTTTGATCGTATGCTGACCCTCGTCCGCGCGCTGGCCGATAGTGTGGAAGGTCTGACACTTGATGAAATGGCGGGTGTCCTTGGTCAACAGCGAAGGTCTGCGGAGCGTGCACGCGATACGATTGCGCTGCATTTCGATCTCGACGAGGTTGAGGATGGGCGTAAAAAGCGGTTTCGCATTCGAGATTCATTGCGGCGACATTACGTGCGTCCGACTGCCACGGAACTTGCAGCCCTGCAAACCGAAGTCCAGGCGGCCCAGAAGGCAAGCTCGCCGCGTGCACAGATACTAGAGAATCTGTTGGTGAAACTACGCGCAAGCTTTGATTCCAGTGAAAAGCACAGGCTCGATCCTGATTTTGCCGAACTGGCGAGGCTGCAGCGCACACTGGTTGGCCCGGGCGCAGTTGCGATGGTCGCGCCAGAAACGCTCGCCGCTGTGTCCGAGGCGATTATCGCCGGGCGCTGCCTGGAATTCGACTATCGGCGGGACGGGGAGGAAGAAACCGTCTGGCGCCGTGTTATCCCGCATGGACTCTTGCATGGGACGGTCAGCTATCTGGTTGGGGCATTTCCCAAAGGGGGTTTCGGTCTTGTAACGTACCGGTTGGACAGGATGTCCGACACGAAGGTGTCTGACATTGCAGGAGCAGCGCCGGAAACCTTCGATCTCGATGAATGGCTGGCAGAAAGCTTCGGCATGTTCCGCGAGCAGGCATATAAAATTAGCCTGCTTATTCTGCCAGAGGCCGCACATCGGGCCAGGTCCTGGCGCTTTCATCCCAGGCAGGAGTTGAGCGAGCTCGAGGATGGGTCGGTCAGAGTGTCCTTTGCATCCGGCGGGCTGCTCGAACTCGCAAATCATCTTTTCACGTGGGCCGGCGATCTCGCCATTGAAGCGCCCGAGGAGTTGCGGGACATTATGGCTCGGCAACTCGCTGCAGCGCAGACCGCAATCGGCTCCAATGCGATCAGTGCGTCCAAAAATGACGTATAGGCAGGATATGAGACTGGCATGAGCAATAATGAACAACGCCAACCGACTGATTCGGTACGCTTTGCGAAGCGAGAATATCTGCAGCAGGAGCAATTCTTCGCAGGCTGCGCAGAGGCTGAAACCGGTTATCGCGGTCAGGCCGTCCGGCTCATGCCGCATTGCCATGAAGCCAATTTTCACCCCGACTATCGAAAACGCATTGCCGACAGCTTTTCGTTCTCGGACGACGAGACGCAGCTGATCGGGTGGCATACACACGCAAATCATGGTGCATCATCACAAGTTTGCTGCGTGAATTTTCTTTTCCCATTCGTCGACCGGCCGGACCTACTGGGACGCTGGATTGGCCATGTACTCGGCATTAAGGGCGCTCAGCCCGAAGTCATCGAAAGACGAAACGGTGAAGATCACTACGTCGCCTTCGAGTGGTTTCCCGAGACGGATTATCTCAACGAGGCCAGCAAGGATGGAAAGCGCAGTAGAGGAAGCAATTCAACCTCGGTCGATGCCGCTGTTCGTTATCGATTGGGGGATGAGATGCGGCTGCTTCTGATCGAGTGGAAATACACCGAAAGCTATCCTTCCAGGCGAGGTTCCACAGCCATGTCAGGCGACCTGACCCGCATCGCACGTTATCAGAAAATCTGGCAGCGGCCGCACGGCCCTATCCGTGCCGATCTGGATGTCAGGCTGGAAGAGTTTTTTCTTGAACCCTGGTATCAACTGCTCCGTCAACAGATGACTGCCTATCACGCGGAAATCGATCCACTGAGCATTTTCGATCGCGCTACGCTGCTGCATATTTCGCCAAAGGACAATATCGCGTTGAGAAGTGCGAAAGGTGAACTCGCACGCTTTGGCGAGGATGCTTTCGATGTGTTTCAAGAGATGATTGATCCTGCATTTCGCGACCGCTTCATCTCGATGGACACCAGCGAAGCGTTTTCCTGTCTTCGCTCCTGGCCGGACGCAACTTGGTCACCTTGGTTGTCCCAGCGTTATCCGGTTCTCCACCCATCTTCCTCCCGCGATGATGTCAACCAATGAGCGACCTTTTCTCGGACCTCTATCGCTATCGTGAGCGCGAGAGGAAGAACAATTATGAAGACTGGCTGACCGAATGTCTCGCAGCTATTTTACGGTCCCTGCCCGCAGAGATTTTTGCGAATTTCACGTCCCGATTGACGGGCCAGTCAGCTGACGCAATTGCGGAGATACATCCCTACATTTCGATTGCCACGCAGGTGACGATTGAACGTGAGGACTTGGGGTTGCAACGGCCTGATCTGATTATCTCAATAGCCGCTCCGAAACAGGAAGAAAAACGAGAACCCAGCCAACCGTGGCTACTGTTCGAGAACAAGATAGCACATCATGTCGATGAGCAGGAATTGGAGACTGGTGACGTTGAGAGCCAGCTCCATCGATACGGGCGCTGGCTACAGAAACAGAAATTCAGTAGACTAGGACTGAAACAGTCCCTCATATTTGTAACTCATCGAACTCCGGTACCTACAGATTTCCCGGAGAGGGCTAACACTCTTACCCCCTCACCTTACGGTGATCTGGGCAGAAACCCATGCACGTGGGGCAAAATTGCGGACATGTTGAAGGAAGTCAGCAAAGACTGCGACGACCGACTTCATTTCTGCGCGCTAATTACGGCTTATCAATCATTTTTGGAGGATCATAGTATGGACGACGCTTATCCCGAATATCGAGACTTCGCGGCCCTCGCAGGCTTTGTGGAAATAGTTCAACCCTTCTCGAAACTTGTAAACGAGATGATTGGCAAACTCGACGGATTGGCACCCTTTTATGGTCGAGTCGTCTGGGCTGCAGCACATGAGGAGGAAGGCACATATAGCGCGTTTCGCTATCTCGCGAAGGACGACCGCTATGATGAACATACCTATCTGGCGACAGGTATCTGGTTCCCCGATCGCGGCGAGGGGTTATATTCGGAAGAGATTGAAAATAAGACAGGTCGGCCGATTTCATTTGCGCCAAAAGTTTACATACAGTTCGCCAATGACGTGGACGGTGAACTCACGGCTATTAAGGGAACGCCGGAGGGGGATTGGTACCGGATCAATTCCGACTTTTTCATTTTTCGTGACGTTTCCAGCTTTCTTCCTGAACCGGGTGATCGAGCAAGGGAAATTCTTGCCTGGGTCGAAACCGAAGGCGCGAAACTCAAGGCTATCCTAGCTTCTTGACTTAATCCATAACTAGGTGCTTCTGCTGTTGCGCACTCTCGCGCAGCACGTTCATCACAAGTTGCCCCGTTTTAGGGAGGGACCGAGTGAGGAGCGCCAAGCAAGCCTCGCAATCAGTTAGCGCATCGTGACCATCATAGAACCAACCGAACTGCATTCCGAGGTATTGGGCAATGCGATTTCCATTGAGAGGTGTTGCCACAAGGAATATTGGTTACAAAATGGATGGAGATTTATCGTCATCGGCAAGTTTCTGGAAAACCGCAAGGATGTCAGGCCATTTATGGGCAAGATACCGCACCATGGCGGCACTTTCCATCAGGCCCCCGACATAGCCTAATGCAAGCGTAAGATCGAGATGATCGGCGCCATAGCTTTTTTCGATTGCCCGAAATTCGCGTTCGAGATTTTCTGACTCGTGTTGCATTAAGGCAATCTGCGCTGCGCTCAAACTTTTGCCGCGGCGCTTGCGATTTTCGGCGAGCATTTGCGGTGATGTTGCTGCGACGATTGATTTTGCATAGCTTACCGAAAACCTGTTCATCGCGATCATCAGTTCGGCCGCCTCTATCTGCCGAACGGGCTTTAGGAACCGCAATTCTGTAAAAACGTGGATTGCAATATGCTTGTTCTTGAGCAGAGCTACCGCTTCGGGACAAATCCCGGTGAGCAGATTGCGCTTGGTGCGGATGTTGGAGATATTGACATTCAGCGCCTTGGCGAGGCGTTCTTCCGAAACGCCTTTCCGAACCGCATTGAGGATCATCTTGTGTTCCTGAATGATAGCCATGCGACTAATGCGCTTATTGTATGTGTAAGCTTCATCTTCCTTAGCCACGAGGCAGATGACCTCGGTCTCGCCGCGTTCACGCAAAATGGCAAGACGAAGATGCCCATCGAGAAGCGCAAAATTGTCGGGATCATCAGCCGACCGGACCACCACGGGCGCCTCGATAATTCCGACCTCGGCAATCGACGCTGCAATCTGTGCGTATTTAACCGACATTTTGATCCTGTCCGTCACCGCTCGCAACGGCAATATGCTGGTTATAGGAATACACAGGCTGGTTTCCTCAAACCCCAGATCAGGCTTCAATTGATCCTTGCGCATCGTTTTTCCTTTCCGGTTGTGCCATACGCTCCGTGATCCCGGAAGGAAGATGATAGAGGTCCTCGTCTTCTGCCAGTGCCAGAAAACCTTCATCGTCGCTGAGCCGGCTTATGCTCTGCACGATTAGCATGAGTTGATCATGTGCATTGCGTGCGCGCTTTATCAGCGCACTTTTGCGAGCTACATCTTCCTCGTAAACTTTGATCAATTTTGCCGTTGTCATCCTTGGCGAAGCGCGATTGGACGAACCTTCCACGCACTTACCGCGCCGTTTGCGAAGCTCGATTAATCGTTTGGCGGCAAGCAGCTTTTTGCCCTTTAACAATCCATTCTCATAGGCCTCGTGGAGAGCACGCTGGATGCCTTCGTCATCGGCTTCGGCAATATCGATCGCTACCGATAATGGGATCGTGCGTGCTTCCACTGACTGGAGCAATCGCTGCTCGCCTTTGTTGAGCAAATGCGTGACGCCATGTACATACTCCATTGAGAGCCCGGTTTTGCGGGCAATATCAGCCAACGAGTTTCCTCGTGTTTGCATGGCACCAATGTCCTTCAATAAATCTATCGCCTTATGGTGACGCCGCGCACAATTCTCGACAAGGCTCGCAATCAGACAATCTTCGGGATCGGCTTCCACAACCATTGCCGGTACGAGGCTGTGTCCAAGAGCCTGATAGGCCTCCAAACGGCCCTGTCCGCAAACCAGATCGAACCACTCACCATCCGCCTCGGTTCGTCTTGTTACGGTGATGGGGCGTTTGAGGCCGATCTTAGCGATACTGTCGACGATTTCCTTGAATATGGGTTGATTGCGATCGCGTGGATTGACGATGTTGACCCGGTCAATGGGCAGCCATTCTATCGACTGGGCGTTTGAGACTCCGCTCATGCAGCCTTCCGCAACGCCGCGCGGCGGAATATATCAAAACACAGGTCAAGTGTTTTACGTCGATAAGCATCCAGCCCCAGACCGTTATGCTCGCAAAGAGTCAGAATCGCGTCAGCAATTGCGATTTTAGGGATCACATAATAATCAAGCGCTTGGACGTTGGCCGCATCCATCCGGATCAACAGGGTCAGATCGACCGCTGCGCGATTATCCAGCCGAAGTTTCCAGCGCAGGGACCCTGCACCGGTTTGCATGCACCGTGCAATGCTGACCGATAACCGGACCTGGTTGTTCAGAGTCAATATCGATTCAGCATCATTTTCATCGACCCGGTTTCCTCTTCGACGCAGGCCTGTCATGCAAGACTCTAAAATTTGCGGGTACATTGCGTTTAGTGAGCGATTGATCTGAATATACCGATAATCGTGATCGGGCTTGAACCCGACTAAGGCATAGGCCCTTAAGAGACTTCCAAACCGCGACCGATAGCAACCACTGGAGGGCGAATCGTCATATTCGTCGATTATGAGCCCAGTCAGCGATCCGTTGCCAGCTAGGATCACTCGCAGCTGATCGAGCATGGCGTCATCGCTCCAACTTGCCGAGCGTGCCTCGATAATCGCTTTTGCGGCATTGAATTTGGACTGCTCGATTACGGGACTGAATGCGTTATCGCAGCGTATCCATTCGTCGGGAGAAATCTGTCTATGAGCCTGCTTCAGTTTGAACGATGTCCGCCCCCAGACATTATGGCCGACATATTTTTCATTGATAAGCATATGATGGATAATAGCCCGGTTCCAATTTCGGTCACCTTCGGACCGGACATCTCGGCGATTAAGGTCACTCGCAATTTCGTTCTCGGTCTCGCCTGCGACAAAACGACTGAATATCTCCCGAACTATTGCCTGTTCGGATTCTGGGCCCGGTTCCAGCAAAACCCGATCGGTCTGAATACTTTTATGTTCGCCAGCTCCAAGCTCTCCCTTACGTTCACCATCCTGATTGACGAGCACACGCCTTAAGCCAAAACCCGCCTGACCACCCTGACGAAAGCCCAGACGGATGAGATTGGCCTGGCCGGCAAAAACCTTGACCGACAGTTCGCGGCTATATTCACCGGCCATCGCGCGCTTTACCGTTTTAATGATTGAGGAACCTATACTGCCGTCATTTTCGAACTGCTCTGCGCAATAATGGACAACCACGCCCGCGCGGCGACAGCTCAGTTCATAACTGGCAGCTTCGTCGGGATCCTGGAAACGCCCCCAGCGACTGACATCGTAGACCAGTACGGCTTCAAAGTCCGCAGCACCCGATTGAATGTCTTGCAGCAAGAGTTGCAAAGCGCCGCGTCCGGCAATGTTGAGCCCGCTTTTTCCATCATCAGCATAGGTTTTAACGATGACGTAGCCACGTGCTTCAGCATATTTAGCTAGCGCCTCGGCCTGGTTGTCGGTCGAATATTGCTGATGCTCGGTGGACATGCGGACATATTGGGCGGCGCGTTTGCATGTTTGCTCGGCTTGGGCCGTGTCACGGTCTCCGCTGCGTCCCTCTCGATCCCATTTGATGATCATAAACCAATCCCGATAAACAAAAAGAATCAACGCTTCGGCTCTATTTTGTGCCTAACGCAAAAGGAGTGGAAACATGGTTCTGAATAAGGGCACCAAAGTGCCATTTCCGTTAAATCACGATGATGCATCCTATGCCAAAGCAATATCGGAGGCTCTCATTTGTGATGTGGGCGCAACCGCCAGATCTGCGAAAACGATCATGAAGTGGGCTAATGTATCGAACCGGACCGCCAGAAACTGGCTTAGCGCGGACAAAGCACCGGGCGGCTTGAATCTTCTTTTACTCGCGCGACATTCGCCGTCGGTATGGGAGGTCGTGCTCTCCATCAGTAGTCATGAGGAAGCGCTTCTTGTAAATGACCTGCATGCTGCCGAGGTCGCTTTATCGCGGGCATTGGGGCATCTCGAGCGGCTAAAACGAGGGTTTGATAGATCGCGAACCCAGGCCGACAATTCAAAAGATG
The DNA here is from genome assembly GCF_036964565.1 of Parasphingorhabdus sp. Taxonomy (GTDB): domain Bacteria; phylum Pseudomonadota; class Alphaproteobacteria; order Sphingomonadales; family Sphingomonadaceae; genus Parasphingorhabdus. The sequence continues at coordinate 324,865 of NZ_JBALTN010000006.1, forward strand.
GTAATATGAACCGCGCATCAGTCTTTACCGGCGACAAGGAAGGCAAGTTGTAGGTAGTGGCATCATGTCCTGCAAAGTGATGATCAATCAAGCAGCCAACTGGTATGTGAATGGTAGAATTCAAACAATTCGCCATATAGCGCAGTACCCGTGGCGCCGCAGTATTTAGGCTAACCTCATTCCTGTACCTTTCTCGCAGTGCACAGAAATCCAGGCATTTTTCAACATTAATGAAGCCGATATACTTGTGGACATTTCGTCTGTCGCGGCATTAACTGGCACATTCAGGCAAGGTCTCTTCATTTGATCTGGCTCTTTCCAAGGAACTAACATGGAACCCGACCAGACTATGAGCAACTCGCTCGATCGACGCATCGCCCTGCTAATTGATGCAGAAAACGTCTCGCATACAAAAGTCGTGGCAATGCTCGCGGAATTATCAAAATATGGTACGGCCAATATCCGCCGTGCTTATGGTGACTGGGCGAGTTCCGGCTTAAAAGGCTGGAAGACCAAACTTCACGAATTTGCGATCCGCCCAATTCAACAATTCAGCTATTCGACCGGTAAAAATGCCACGGATATTGCGCTGGTCATCGATGCAATGGAATTGCTTTACACCCAAAAGCTTGACGCTTTTTGCATCGCGTCCAGCGACGCAGATTTTACACCGCTCATCATGCAGCTCAAAGCCAACGGGCATGAAGTATATGGTTTCGGTGAACGCAAGACACCTGAGCCGTTTATCAATGCTTGCACAACCTTCCTTTTTCTGGACAGCCTCGACGATGCTGTCAGTTGCGATGCCGGAGACAAAAGCTCGGCAAAAGTAGCGAATGCTTCCAAGGTGAAGGGAAAGCGAATTCCAAAAAAGCCCGCAAAGGCAGGGGCCATTCCACCTGAAGCTCTCGCTGCGCCGCTTTCGCAGGATACGACGCTTGTCACCATCTTGCGCGGAGCCGTCGAAGCTTCTGCTCATGACGATGGTTGGGCCGCAATGTCGGCAGCGGGGAGCGCTGTGAAACGACAGGCGCCGATCGACCCTCGAAACTATGGCGTGAAGAACTTTCCCGGTCTTTTTGAGGCAACTGGTCTATTCGAAATCTTCAAAGCGGAAAGCGGTCAAAGCTACGTTGCGGACAAACGCAACACTGATCGTTTACCCCGTCCAGACCGTTAAATTGACATCAGCATTTCTGCTTTCGCCCGAGAGCATTCGTTCCATTTTTAAGTTGCAAGGAAAAGAAACGCTCGATCAAGGCAAGCCTCCGGAAGTGACAATCACCGACTGGATCGATGATGTCCGGAAGCCAGCTAATGAGAACCGCTTCAAGCGTGCTTAATAGGGCAATGGAGGGCCGCAAAAAAGCGGTCAAAAGCCACGGGACGCGGATGAAAGAGAGCTATTCGACGATTTGGTTGAATATGTGTGTCACAATTGACCTCAAACGCTACTGCAATGTTCCATAACGATTACAATGTTTTAATGCTAGAGAAGCGGCTTCCTTTGCTTCTTCAATCAGATCCGGGTTTGCCAGTATGTTGCCGGAATGGGTTTTAGATCTACCGATTCGGATGGCTTGCAAAATCTATAACATTAGGAAGCTTGTTAAGTCTCAGCTCGGCCTCCTAGGTGACGAAGCAGTGAATTAAGCAAAAAGGGGGGGGCACGGAAAATAGATCGAGACAAGCTTTGCTCTCCTGTTTTATGTTCTTGAAAGAGTTGAAATCGGAAAATGGAGGGCAATTTGAAGTTTCCAGGATATTGGGTCACATCTGAGCAGGGGCAAATAGAGGTGAAGTTCGGGGAATTTGACGATACCGAATTATCGGATCATTCAAATTGGACCGAAGCTTGGCAAAATGAGGACCCATCAGCCCCTCATGGGTTTATTGACCCATTGATGATGCTCCATGATGTAAGCACGAAAATTGCAGGCAAGCCGAGTGACGATGATCTCAAAGTGGCGAGGGAAAAATTCAGTTCAGGCTCCTCTTGTCCAGTTAATTCACTTGAGGATTTGGCCAGATTGATCCAGCTAGCCGTCCCAAATGCCAAGCGGATGCCATGAATGTGAAGTTTTCATCAGTTGAAATTCCGAGTGATCAACATCCGTTTGACTGGCTGATTGCATTAGACTCCGCCTATGCCAGCACTCCACTTTCAAAATGGGATGAAAGGTATAGTAATCCTTTCCTGACAGAATTTGCGAAGTTTTATGCGTAATGGGCGCACGCATATGATTCTCTTGCAGATGTCGTGGTATTGGTTGCGTAATGGACTTGCTGTCATAAATCAAAGCGCTTCTATAGTCTTCAGAAGCTTGACCGACGCAGTTCCTTCATGGGCGGATTGCCTTGGACCTGTGGAAAGTATCAAAGGCCAACAAAAAGGGGAAATGGCTCTCGCCGTTACTTCAATTAAATCTGTTAGATTTGTGCTTGGATCACGTAGCGGATTTTCCTCATATCCTCCTGCAGGTCCGGTTGGGGAGCAAGGTCAGAACGAATAATAAGAATGGAAACCTGTGAATGACCAACAAAATAGATCTAACTTTGATTCCAGCTGATATTATCGCTGAAATCCGGGCCACAGCTAAAGCCGTCTGGCCCAATATTCGCGAACTGCAGGATGAATTAATCGAAGCAGAATTGAATGGGTACCTGGCATTCCATTCCGCCGATTTCGGCGCGGCTCAACCTGCCAAAGCGTCAATAGTTGCTGGAGCAATGGACCCCGGCCTAACCTGGGAAGAGCGGGCTTCTGAGTTACAGGGTCAAATTGCGGCCTATTCCGAAATTCAGGCATTAGACACAATGGACATCCCATCTGAAATCTTCGCGGAAATGAAGCGTAAGGCGGATTGCTCAGGTGTGGGTTACTATGATGTTGAGCTCGATGAACTCAATGCAGCGATCGATGGCTATCGCTATGTGTATCGGGACCGCGAGAAGGTCAGGCCCATCCTCGATCTCTTGGTGCGCATGGAAGAAATCATCGGGCGGGAATGCTACCAGAATTATCGCACTAACCACAACATCTGGGGGGAATGGTATGAATCCGGAAAGGGCCATTCTTCATTCCGTGATCTGGTAACATTCATCCAAGACGGCAAGGCTCAGAAACATCAATCTGATGTTGCTGATCTTCAACGCGAAAAACTTGTCGATGGTCTTTTCGAATTAGATACAAACGCATTGAGTATCTTCCGAGCCATGACACGCGTGATCGAAATGCTTGAAGCGGATTATGGTTTTGAGAGGCCAACGGCGGTCCGTTGAAACAAACTAGCATTGCATTCCTGCGTATCCGCACTCGCAAGCGGCGCAAGAGCAGGCGATCCGACCAATCACGTCAATTGATCTGTCAATATCACCTTTCCGAGCTTTAAAGCCGTTTTTATGCTGTTATTTGGGCTATAGTCGACGTGGCTATAAGCATAATTCTCAACCTCATTAATTTCAATTAAATGCTGACTTATGGAATGAATTAGTGTAAATTAAATGCTATAGATAGAGGCTGGAAAGTGCTTAATTTATGTATTTAGTGATCACAAGTTGCACAAACCGGAAGCGGAAGTCCATTTCAAATGATCTTCATTTTTCGGAATTGTCGGAAGGTGATCTTGAGTCAGTTGCGGAGACTTGGTGCACGCTTCTGCGCAAGGCGTCGGCCGAATATGAGGCTGCAGAAATCTATGGCGGTCGCTCATTCCAAGATTCGGTCCGGGCTGTCCGTCGTCAGATAATTTGAGACATATGGCGGTTTAAAATAAGCGAGTATTTGGTTCCATCTGGTTGGTTGATAC
>NZ_JBALTN010000007.1:0-218405 GCF_036964565.1 Parasphingorhabdus sp.
GCGATGGACGGGGAGCGGGCTGCGATCGCGATGCGCGCCGGTGCCGACCCGACGGCGCTGCTCGAGGTGCGCCGCTATCTGGCGCTGCCGTTCGATGTCGAGCTGGTCGACGAGCCGGCGTTCGCGAAGCTGCTGAGCGAGCATTATGCGATGGACGGCTCGGCCGCGGCGATGGCCGGCGACATGGCGCTGGCCGGCGAGGGACTGGACGAGATCGCCGGCGACATTCCGAGCGCCGAGGACCTGCTCGACAGCGCCGATGATGCGCCGACCATCCGCCTGATCAACGGGATCATCGCCGAGGCGGCCAGACAGGGCGCGTCGGACATCCATATCGAGCCCTATGAGACCGGCCTTGTCGTGCGCATGCGGGTCGACGGCGTGCTCACCGAGAAGCTCAGGATGCCGCCGCATGTCGCAGGCGTGATCGTCAACCGGATCAAGGTGATGGCGCGGCTCGACATTGCCGAGCGGCGGATCCCGCAGGACGGCCGGATCAGCCTGACGCTGGGCGGGAAATTGCTCGATGTGCGTGTGTCCACCTTGCCCAACCGGGCGAGCGAGCGGGTGGTGATGCGCATTCTCGACAAGGAAAGCGCCGGCATCTCGCTCGACCTGCTCGGCATGTCGGCGAGCACCCACGCCATTCTCACCGATGCGCTCTCCGAGCCCAATGGCATCATCCTGGTCACCGGGCCAACCGGCTCGGGCAAGACCACCACACTCTATGCCGGGCTGAAACAGCTCAACGACGGCAGCCGCAATATCCTGACGGTCGAGGACCCGGTCGAATATGCCATTGAAGGCATCGGCCAGACCCAGGTCAACGCCAAGGTCGGCCTGACCTTTGCCGCCGGGCTGAGAGCAATCCTGAGACAGGATCCGGACGTGGTGATGATCGGCGAGATAAGAGATAGAGAGACGGCCGAGATCGCGGTGCAGGCGAGCCTGACCGGCCATCTGGTGCTGTCGACCGTGCACACCAATGATGCGGTCGGCGCGATCACCCGTATGCGCGACATGAAGGTGGAGCCGTTCCTGCTCGCCTCGACATTGCGCGCGGTGATCGCCCAGCGGCTGGTCAGAAAACTCTGCGAGCATTGCCGCACCCCGATCCAGGCGGACGGCAGCCTTGCCTCGCTGCTCGGCTTTGACAATGGCACGGTGGTCTACCGCGAGACCGGCTGCGAACATTGCGCCCAGACCGGGTTCCAGGGCCGGATCGGCGTGTTCGAGGCAATCCGCATCGACGACACGCTCAGGAAGCTGATTAATGATGGCGGCGACGAGGCTGCGATTACCGCGCACGCCTTCCGGAATCAGCCGCATCTTGGCGTCGCCGCGAGAGCGCTTGTCCGCGAAGGCCTGACCACGCCAGAGGAAGCGATCCGGATATCCCGCCGGGAAAGCGAAGCGGTCGATGCCTGACTATGCCTATACCGCGATCGACCCGAAGGGGCGGGAAAAAACCGGACGGCTGACCGCCGCCAGCGACGATGCGGCGCGGGCCAAGCTGACCGAGCGGAGCTTCTATGTCGTCCGCATGGAGGCGGCGCAGGGCAAGCCGCGCAAGCCGGGCAAGGGGTCTGCCGGATTGTTCGGCCCCAGAAAGCTGTCGTCGAAGGAATTGACCCTGTTCACCCGGCAATTGTCCTCGCTGGCCCAGGTCAGTCCGCTCGAGGAAGCGCTGCGGCTGATCGGCAACCAGAATGAAAAGCCGCATGTGCAGCAGCGGATCGCGACGGTTCACGGCGGCGTGATCGAGGGCCAGCGCCTGTCCGAGGCGATGCGGCGCGAGCCGAAGAGCTTTCCGCCGCTCTACCGGGCGATGATCGCCGCAGGCGAAAGCTCCGGCACCTTGCCCGACATCACCGAACGGCTGGCTGACCTGCTCGAGCGGCAGGCGGAGCTGCGCGGCAAGCTGATCGGCACGCTGGCCTATCCGGCGGTGCTGGCCTTGGTCTCAATCATCGTCGTGGCACTGCTGATGATCGCGGTGGTGCCGAAGGTGGTCGAGCAGTTCGACGACGTGAACCAGCAGCTGCCGCTGGTGACGCGAATCGTGATCGGCATTTCCGGCTTTCTCGCCGACTGGTGGTGGGCGATTGCGATCATGATCGGGGTGCTGCTGCTGATCGGCTGGCGCGCCCTGAAGGAGCCGCAGATCAAATATCGCTTCGATGCGTTTCTGCTGCGGCTACCGTTCGTCGGCCGCTTGCTGCGCGATCTGCACGCGGCGCGCCTAGCCCGCACCCTGTCGACGATGGTGGCCAGCCGGCTGCCGATTATCGAGGGATTGCGCCTGACCACCAACACGATCCACAACAGCGTGCTGCGCAAGGCCTCGGAAGACATGGTCGAGGCGATTCGCGGCGGCGGCAGCCTTTCGACGGCGCTCAAAAATACAGGGGTCTTTCCGCCGATGCTGGTCTATATGACCTCCAGCGGGGAAGCATCGGGCCAGCTGGATGACATGCTGGCGCGGGCGGCTGGCTATCTGGAGCGGGAATTTGACAATTTCAGTTCCACGGCGCTGTCGCTGCTCGAACCGCTGATCATCGTGGCCCTTGGCGGGCTGGTCGCGCTGGTGATATTGGCAATCTTGTTACCGATCCTGCAACTGCAGAATCTTGCCGGGCTTTAGAACCGGAAAAAAGGAATGATGATGACGACAGATCTGGACACACCCGAGCAGCCCGTGGCTGCGAAAAAGACCCCGAAGAAAAAGCGCAACGGCTTTACCCTGGTCGAGCTGATGGTGGTGATCTTCATCCTTGGATTGCTGACCACGATCGTGGTGATCAACGTGCTTCCCAGCCAGGACCGGGCAATGGTTGAAAAGGCACGCGCGGATATCGCGACGCTCGGCCAGGCGCTGGAAATGTACCGGCTAGACAATCTCGGCTACCCGACATCCTCCGACGGATTGCAGGCGCTGATTGCGCCGCCGCCGTCGCTGGCCACGACCGCGCGCTACCGCCAAGGCGGCTATATCAAGAAACTGCCGGACGATCCCTGGGGCCGGCCGTATCAATATGACAATCCCGGGCGTCAGGGCCCCGGCTTTGATCTCTATTCGCTGGGTGCGGACGGCGCGCCGGGCGGCGAGGATGACAATGCCGATATCTACGCCGAATAAGAACGGCAGCGCGTGACCCGCAATCTTCTCGTCACAGCCTTCCCGTCTGCGGACGAGGAAGCACTCTACTGGTGGCACGTCGCCGACGGGGCGGTGCAGGCGTGGGGATGCGATCCGGATCCGCTGGCAGCCTCGCAGGTCTATGGACCGGAGGATGGCCAGACGGATATCCTGTTTGCCGCGCTTGTTCCGTCGCACCTGACCAGCATCATGGCGCACGAGGCGATCAGCGAGGTCACCGACAGCCAGGCCCTGGCCGCGGCAACCATCACCGCAAGGGCCCGCAGCCTCGAAAGCGACAATATCCATTTAGCGTCGGCCATGACGGCCGAAAGCGGCGTGGTCACGGCAGTGATCGGACGGGACATATTGAGCCGCGGCCTGACCCGGTTGCAGGCGCTGGGAATCGATCCGGACGCGATCATGCCGACGGGCTGGCTGCTTCCGGCTGACGGCGAGGAAGCCGTCTCTGCAGATTTCGGATTTGACCAGGTGGCGCGCGCCGACAATCTTATCGCGATCCATGACCCCGTGCTGCTGGAAATCCTGCTGGCCGACCGGGCCATAAGTCCGATCACCGGCGATGACTTTGATGCCATGATGGTCGGGTGCTGGGAACGGCGCACCCTCAACTTTCGAAACGGGCCGTTCGCGAAACGGACCCAGCGGACGATCAGCGCACCGCAAAAGCGGCGGCTTGGCTGGATGGCGGTTGCGCTGGTGCTCGTGTCGCTGGCGGTTCCGCTGGTCCAGCTTGCCAAATATCACAGCGCTGCCAATGCGGCGGACGAGGGTGCCTTGGCCAGCGCGGCGACAGTGGTCGGCGCGCAGGAAGATCCCGTCGCTGCCGAACGCGCGCTTGATCAGCGCCTGATCGCAGAAAATCGCGGCAACATCATGTTCCCGGTTCCGGCCTCGGCGCTCTATTCGGCAGTCCAGCAGGTTCCGGGCGTGACCATCAGCCGGATGTCCTACGGTGAAAACGGTATTGTCTCCGCGACCCTGGCGGCGATCCGCAACGAGGATATCAATCCCGCCCTGGTGGCGATCCAGCAGGCGGGTTTCATCATCACGGCCATGCCGCGGACCGATGCCACAGGGTCGGCGCAAGCGGATATAACGGTGAGGGCACCATGATTGACAACGCCAGAAGCTGGTTCACCGGTCTCAGCCAGAGAGAGAGAATCATGGTCACTGTCGCGGCTCTGCTGCTGGCCGGCCTGGTCGGCTATTACGGAATCGTCCGTCCGGTCGCCGGCGCGATGACCGGTGCCGAACAACGCTATGTCGATGCGGTTGAACGGCAAGCGCGAATCGAAACCAAGGTGACGGCGCTCCGGCAGCCTGCGGCGGCTGGCGCGACAAGATTTGGCGGCGCGATTGACGCCTTCGTGGGTCAGAGCGCCGGTGAGACGGGGATCGCGGTGGCCTCGGTCACGCCGCAGTCCGACAAGCGGGTCAACATGGTGATCGAATCGGCCAAGCCTACCGCCCTGTTCGGCTGGCTGGCCCGGATCGAGCAGCAGGGCATCGCGGTGGAATCGCTGAGTGTCAATCCGACCGCCAGCGGGACGCTGTCGGCGACCCTGACCCTGCGTTCAAACTGACAACCGGTCCGGTTACTTGACGGGTTCGACCTGCCGCGGGCTGCGGGCGGGAAACATCACGCCGCCGTCATCGGCTGACATGACTTCCGGTTCTGCGGGGGCGATAGTCGCGATTTTCGCATCCTTCTGGACCCATTCGCCCCTTTCGTTGCGAATATAGGCGGGGGCCCGCTGGACGTTCCAGACCAGGCCCATTTTTTCCCAAAGGTAGATGATCTGGCCGTTGAGGTCGAATTCCCACCAGGCGACCTGCGAGGAGGCGGCGCGCGGGTGCTGGTGATGGTTGTTGTGCCAGCCGTCACCGAAGGTCATCCACGCCATGAACCAGTTGTTGCGTGAGCCGTCCTTGGTCTGGAAGCGCTGCGAGCCGAAGACATGGCCGATGCTGTTCACGCCCATGACGAAATTCAGGAAGAAGAAATTGCGGAAGAAGCCGCCAATCAGGATGGTGCCGATGATATATTCCGGTCCGCCGAAGGCGAGCGCCCAGAGCGCCGGCAGGATGATGCTGGAGAAGATCGCGATCGACCAGCGATGCTTGTGGCACCAGAGCACCTGCGGATCGTCGATCAGGCCTTTGCCATAGACGTTCATGTCCGACGTCGTATTGTCGAACAGCCAGCCGAAATGGGCAATACCGAGACCCTTGAGCTTGCCCATTTTCTTGCCATGGCCGTCGACATAGGGGCTGTGCACGTCGCCCACGTCGTCGGAAAAGGCATGATGTCGGCGATGATCCGCCGCCCATTTGAGAACCGACGCCTGGCAGGCCATTTGCGCCATGATGCCGATGGCGAGGCGCATCTTCGGGCCCGCTTCAAAGGCGCGGTGGGTGAAATAGCGATGATAGCCGATGCCGACGCCCATGTTGATCAACGCAAAGCCGAACAGAAAGGCCGACCATTCGACCCAGCCGGTGGAGTGGGTCAGCGTCCAATAGAGCGCACCGAGCGAGCCCAGCACCATCGTCGAAAGCAATATGCCATATTCGATCCGCTTCGCCCGCGCAGCCGGTCCGCCAATGATGACGCCATGCTGCGGATGCTGTTCCGACGGTATATATTCGTCGGGCTGGATATCGCTAAATGCTGTGGCCATCGACACGGTTCCTCGACACAGGAGAAGGAAGCCTAGGATATAGGCTATTTGCGATGATTACAATTGTCTTAACCTTTACGCCCGCATCACCCAGCAAAATCGACCGCTGGCCTCTAGCTACCCACAGCGAACACAGCGTGGCCGAAACGGAAAAAAGGCGATGCGGCGATCCGGCAGGGGGAAAATCCGTCCGGATCAGTCATCCCGGACGTGTTGTCGATCAGCCCTGTTTGTCCGTGGCGAAACGCGCGGGCCTTCGGACCTCACCGGCCGTGATACAGGGGCTGGGCGGGCCGCAGGCTGCAGCCGCGCTTGGGCAGGATTGGCGACAGCCGAAGGGCGCCGCTCGGGACGAGCCGCCCGGTCACCCCGTGTCCGGCCTGGTGCAGCGCGATCCGGTCGCCGCTCCCTTGTTCCGGGTCGCGTCCCCAGATCACCTCGCGACCGCGGATTGCCGCGATAGTCGCCACGCCGCTGATCGCGTGCGCCATCCCAACGTTCGCGCCGGTCAGCCCGGTCTTCCCCGCGCTCTCCTCGCCGATCGCCGCGCCAGCCGTCACCGCGACCTCGCCGGTCGCGATCCCACTGGCGCCCCCGGCGGTGATGGCCGCCATATTCGGCGCGCTGTTTCGCCCAGTAGCGCCGGTGATGATCACGCATGCCGTGGCGCTTGCCACCGCGGTCGAACACGTAGGTGCCATAGCCGGGATAATAATATTGGTCGTACCAGCCGCCACCGTAGCCAATATTGGCAAAGCCGTAGCCATAGTCGCAGGCATAATAATCGTTGAACGGGGCATAGGGATCGCAGTCATAACCGCTGTTGTTGACATAGCCATCCCCGTAATAGCCGCCGCCGCTGCCATACATGCAGCCGCCGAGAGCAAGCAGGGTGCTGGCCGCCAATGATGTCTTGAGCAGTCGGGGTATAGCAAATCTTGTCATGGTCGTTTCCTCAGTATCGACCCGGGACCGTCAGTCTGGCCGAGTCGCCAATCCTCTTTTTTCAACACCCTGTATACGGCCAAGCGATTGAATAGCCTATGAATAGAGTGTCTTGCTGACATTCATGAAAGTAGCTAAGATGGCGGTCCATCCCAGCCCAGGAGATTTTCGTTGGCCACTATTGCAGCAGATCCGCACGGTTATCCCTATCAGGAAAGTGCCAATCCGCATTGGGTTACTCCCCCGAGCGAGGAACAGCTTGCCCACATCCCAGGAGAACAGGGACTGCCGATCCTCGGGACAACCCTGAAGGTCATCAAGGACCCGATCGGCTTCGGCAAATTCATGTTTGATCGCTATGGCTCGGTGTACCGCACCTTCAGCTTTGGCAAGCAGAACGTGATGTTGCTGGGTGCCGATGCAACCGAGCTGGTCATGTTCAACAAGGACAAGATATTTTCCAGCGAGCAGGGCTGGGGACCGGTGCTCAACAACCTGTTCCCCCGCGGACTGATGCTGATGGACTTCGAGCGGCACCGCGCCGACCGCAAGGCGCTGTCGGTCGCCTTCAAGCCGGGGCCGATGAAGCACCATTGCGCGGTACTGGGCGAGGGCATTCTCGACCGGGTCGGCGACTGGGGCGGGACGGAATTCCAATTCTATCCGGCGATCAAGTCGCTGTCGCTCGATACCGCCGCCAGCGCCATTCTGGGCATCCCTTGGGGGCCGGAAGCGGACAAGATCAACAAGGCCTTTGTCGACGAGGTGCAAGCTTCGATCGGCGTCGTGCGCAAGCCGATTCCGTTCACCAAGATGTGGAAGGGCGTCAAGGCGCGGGAATATCTGCTCGAATATTTCACGCCGCAGGTGAAGGAGCGACGGGCCCGGGGCGGCGAGGATATCTTCACCCAGATCTGTCTGGCGACCCACGAAAATGGCGAGCTGCTGACCGAGGACGAAGTGGTCGACCACATGAACTTTCTGATGATGGCGGCGCATGACACGATAACCTCCTCGGCGACCAGCATGACCTATCTGCTGGCCAAGCATCCGGAATGGCAGGACCGGTTGCGCGAGGAATGCCTGGCGGTGGCGCCAGCCGGAACCGTCCTCACCATCGAACAGCTCGGCAAGCTCGAACTGACCGAAATGGCGTTCAAGGAAGCGTTGCGACTGATTCCGCCGGTGCCGAGCATTCCGCGCCGGGCGCTGAAGGACTTCACGTTCCGCAACTATACCATCCCGGCGGGCACCAATATCGGCATCAGCCCGCAATTCGTGCACAAGATGGAGAAGCACTGGCCGGAACCGGAAAAGTTCGATCCACTGCGGTTCACGCCGGAGAATTCCGCTGGCCGGCACAAATATGCATGGGTGCCTTTTGGCGGCGGTGCGCACATGTGTCTCGGGCTGCATTTCGCCTATATGCAGATCAAGATCCTGATGCACGCCATGCTCACCCAGAACCGGATCGTCCTGCAAGGTGGCGCCGATTACGAGCCGAAGTGGCAGGTTTTTCCGATTCCCCAGCCGCGGGACGGATTGCCGGTCCGGCTGGAACGCCTCTGAGTGTTTGCGGCTGCCGGCTGGTTTCGCGCCGGTGGCCAGCGCAACAAATTGACAGCTGCAGTCGCCCATGGCACTCTTCAGATGGATCGGGGGATGAACATGGCGCGGAATCAATCGGGACGGACATCATTCTTGCGACCGGCTCGGCTTGTTGCGATGCTGTGGATCACCGCAACCGCAATGCAAGGGTGCAGCAGCGAACCCGAGCCCCCACCGGCGAAAGCCCTGCCGACCGAATCCATCACCGATGCGAGCTTCGGCTGTATCAGCGACCTGACGCCGGTCGACCGTTTCTTTGTCGGCAATCTCAACGGCGATCTGGCGGCAACGGTTGCGGTGGCCAGCGCGGAGGAAGGCGGCGTCTATCCGGTGGGTTCGGTGGTGCAGCTGGTCCCGACCGAGGTGATGGTCAAGCGCGAGGCCGGTTTCAATCTGGTCACCAGGGACTGGGAATATTTTGACCTGGACATTTCCGCCGCGGGAACGAAAATCCGGGTGCGCGGTGCCGACGAGGTGAAGAACCGCTTCGGCAACAGCTGTCAGGATTGCCACGTCAAGGCGGCGCCGCAGTTCGACCTGATCTGCAAGACCGACCACGGCTGCGATCCGATTCCGATCAACGACGTGATGATCCGCGCACTGCAGAAAACCGATCCGCGCTGCGAAGCCCAGCCGTTGACGGCCGAGGAGGCCGAGGGGCTCAAGCAGTTGCAGGCGGCCCTGGGAGCATAGCCACCATCCATTTCCCCTATCGACCGACATTCGCTCAACGAAACGCCCGGACCAGCGGACGACCCGTACATCCAGAGGAGACTATCATATGGCCGCATTCCGCATCCTTTCCTTTCTGATCGGATTCATCCCGCTCTGGTTCGGGGTCAACGGCCTGCTGTTCGGGGCGGCGGAACATATGGGCGGCGACCCATTTACCGCGGCCATGGACAACCAGTATCGCTATCTCTCCGGTGTCTATATCGGGGTCGCTCTGATGATCTTCTACAGCACTGGCGAAATCCGCAAGCGGGCCATGCTGTTCCGCTTCGCGATGCTGTTCTTCTTCATCGGGGGCTGTGCCCGGGCGGTGTCCTATCTGACGGTTGGCGTTCCGCCGACCGAGCAGTTTGCCGCCATGTTCGTGGAAATATTGTCGCCGCTGCTGCTGCTCTGGCAGGCGCGGGTCTTGCGCCGCTAGGCGGAATGTCGGGGGAACGGCTGGACCGTCCCCCGTGGCTCACTTGGCCAGCATGTCCTTGAGATAGCCGCCGGTATAGCTCGCCTTGACCTTGGCGACCTCTTCCGGCGTGCCCTGTGCGACAATCTCGCCGCCGCGGACACCGCCTTCGGGACCGAGGTCGAGAATATGGTCGGCGGTCTTGATGACGTCGAGATTATGCTCGATCACCACGACGCTGTTGCCCTGCTCGACCAGCCGGTGAAGCACCTGCAGCAGCTTGCGGACATCCTCGAAATGCAGGCCGGTGGTCGGCTCGTCGAGAATATAGAGCGTCTGCCCGGTGGAGCGCTTGGACAGCTCCTTGGCCAGCTTGACCCGCTGCGCCTCGCCGCCGGACAGCGTCGTCGCCTGCTGGCCGACCTTCACATAGCCGAGACCGACTTCATAGAGCATCGCCATCCGGTCTCGGATCGGTGGCACCGCCTTGAAGAAGCTGACCGCATCCTCGACAGTCATGTCGAGCACATCGGCGATCGACTTGCCCTTGAACTTCACTTCCAGCGTCTCGCGGTTGTAGCGCTTGCCGCCGCATTCCTCGCAGGTGACATAGACGTCGGGCAGGAAGTGCATCTCGATCTTGATCAGCCCGTCGCCCTTGCAGACCTCGCAGCGGCCGCCCTTGACGTTGAAGCTGAACCGGCCGGGCTTGTAGCCGCGCGCCTTGGCCTCGGGCAGGCCGGCGAACCAGTCGCGGATATTGGTGAAGGCGCCGGTGTAGGTCGCCGGGTTGGAGCGCGGGGTGCGGCCGATCGGCGACTGGTCGATGTCGATGACCTTGTCGCAATATTGCAGGCCGGTGATCTTGTCATGCTTGCCGGCAATGACCCGCGCGCCATTGAGCGTGCGCGCCGCCGCGGCATAGAGCGTATCGATGGTGAAGGACGACTTGCCGGAACCCGACAGGCCGGTGACGCAGGTGAAGGTGCCAAGCGGGATCGAGGCGGTGACATTCTGAAGGTTGTTGGCCGTCGCGCCGTGCACGGTCAGCTTCTTGCCATTGCCCTTGCGCCGTTCGGTCGGCACCTCGATTTCCCTCGTGCCGTTGAGATAGGCGGCGGTGAGCGATTTCTTGGATTTCAGGATCTGCTTGAGCGTGCCCTCGGCGACGACTTCGCCGCCGTGGACGCCGGCGCCCGGACCCATGTCGACCACCCAGTCGGCGGTGCGGATCGCGTCCTCGTCATGCTCGACCACGATCACGGTATTGCCGAGGTCGCGCAGCCGCTTGAGCGTGGTCAGCAGCCGGTCATTGTCGCGCTGGTGCAGGCCGATGCTGGGCTCGTCGAGCACATAGAGCACGCCCGAAAGGCCGGAGCCGATCTGGCTGGCCAGGCGGATGCGCTGGCTCTCGCCGCCGGACAGGGTGCCGCTGGTCCGGTCGAGATTGAGATAGTCGAGCCCGACATTGTTGAGAAAGCCGAGCCGCTCGATGATTTCCTTGAGAATCGGTTCGGCAATCTGGCTCTGCGTCTTGTTGAGCTGCGCGCCGAGGCCCTCGAAGAAGACCAGGGCGTCGCCGACGCTGCGCCGCGTGGAGATACTGATATCCTCGCCGGCGATCTTGACCGCCAGCGCTTCCGGCTTGAGCCGGGCGCCGTGACAGGTCTCGCAGGGCGCGGCGGCCTGGAACTTGGCCAGTTCTTCCTGCATCCAGGCGCTTTCGGTCTGCAGCATCCGGCGCTTGAGATTGCCGACGACGCCCTCGAACGGCTTCTTCACCTCGTAGGACTTGCGCCCGTCCTGGAAGCGCAGCGTGACCGGCAGGCCCTGGGTGCCGTTGAGGATGATATCCCGGTGATGCTCGCTGAGCTCGTCCCACGGCGTGTCGAGATCAAATTCGAAATGCCGCGCCAGCGATCCCAGGACCTGCATGTAATACGGCGAGGGCGGGTTGGATTTCGCCCATGGCACGACCGCGCCCTTCTTGATGCTGAGCGCCGGGTTGGGCACGATCAGCTGGGTGTCGAAATGCAGCTTCTCGCCAAGCCCGTCACAGGAGGGGCAGGCGCCCTGCGGCGCGTTGAACGAGAACAGGCGCGGGGCGATTTCCTCGATCGTGAAGCCGCTTACCGGGCAGGCGAAACGTTCGGAAAAGACGATCCGGTTGTCGGGCAGGCCGGTGCCTTTCATCTTTCCCTGCGTGGTGCCCGAACCGGTTTCGCTCGACACAAACGGTGTTTGTGCTTCGGCGACGCCATCAGATTCCATTCGTGCTGAGCCTGTCGAAGCACGACTGGCTTCCGCCAAGGCCTCCTCAACCGTCCCATCAGCAAGATCGACAAAAGCCAGCCCGTCGGCGAGCCGCAGAGCGGTCTCGAAACTGTCGGCGAGCCGTTGCTCCATGCCGTCGCGCACCACCAGCCGGTCGACGACCACCTCGATGTCATGCTTGAGCTTCTTGTCGAGCTTCGGCGTGTCCTCGATATCGTAAAATTCGCCGTCGACGCGGACGCGGGTGAAGCCGGCCTTCTGCCACTCGAGCAGTTCCTTGCGATATTCGCCCTTGCGACCACGCACCACCGGCGCGAGCAGGAAGAAGCGGGTCTTTTCCGGCAGGGTCATCACCCGGTCGACCATCTGCGAGACGGTTTGCGCGGTGATCGGCAGACCGGTGGCGGGCGAATAGGGAATGCCGGTACGCGCCCAGAGCAGGCGCATATAGTCGTAGATCTCGGTCACGGTGGCGACGGTCGAGCGCGGATTGCGGCTGGTGGTCTTCTGCTCGATCGAGATGGCGGGGGACAGGCCCTCGATATGCTCGACATCGGGCTTCTGCATCATCTCCAGAAACTGCCGCGCATAGGCGGACAGGCTCTCGACATAGCGCCGCTGCCCCTCGGCATAGATGGTGTCGAAGGCGAGGCTGGACTTGCCGGAGCCCGACAGGCCGGTGATCACGATCAGCTTCTCGCGCGGGAGCTCGATATCGACGCCCTTGAGATTATGCTCGCGGGCGCCTTTTACTTTGATGTGGGTCAGACTCATGCGGGTGCTTTGCAGAAGATGCCGGAGAGAGTCCAGCGGGCCAGAAGGACAGGGTGTTCTGCGCTATATGTTCAATGTTTGTTCCGTTTTCAAGGGGGAGATTTTTGGCGGGGCGTGATGGCGGTCACGGGACAGCATTTCCGTTTGGCTTCAGTATGGATTCGATGGAGGCTGCTGATGCAACGAGTTGAAATTTTGGTCGAGCCCAAAAGCGAAAGCCATGTCGGATGGTTTGTACATCTATTCACCTGGAATGCCGAACGACGCGATTTGATCGCCCACCGCTTAAAATTGAAATCTCAGACAGGCGGCAAGTTCACTCTGGCGAGCGAAGCCTCATTGCCCGAAGGCACCTATGGCTTGCGACTGCACGTCATAGAATCGGGCAACAAGGCGTCCATAACCGTCGTGACAAAGCCACCGATATCTTATCCACCCACAGCGGTCTGGCCGATGACCGTCGAGGTGCCCGCGCAATTCACTCAGGATAGTGACACCTGGTTTATCGAGCATGGAGAAGAAGGATGAAATTCTCTGACATTCTCCACGCCGGATCATTTCTGGTCATCGCCGTTTCGATCATTTCCTCCAATCAAGTTGCGAATGCTCAAACGCTTCGCGGCTCGGATGCTGTAGAGGAAGGGCCTCCCGCACCAAGTGATCGTTTTGATACAATCACAAGAGGGTTTTCGACCTCGATAGATATATCGGAGAAGGAAGCAAAAGCCAGTGCGTCAATGGGTGGGGTTCTGACAGCGAATCAAGACATGACCCGTGGCGACCAAAAGCAGGATGCCTTTTTCTGGAAGCTGGGGGTAGATGTGCCGATCGGAGGGACTACTGACTTGCTGGATCCCAAGCTAGATGTGTTGGACACTCAAGCTTCTGTTACAGGCAGTTTAACGTGGAAAAGCTATTCGAGCTCGCTTTCTGATCTGTCTGACCGGCGATTTGACCCATATGTGCCAGCAGCGATGAAAGTCTGTCAGGAGCAGAAGAAAAGTGACTGTGACGCCTATTCGCGCGTGCCGAGCTCTGTATTTGTGCAAGACCATCTCCCAGAGGTGCACCGGCATTTGTCGTCGTCGGTCTACGATCCGTTTTACGCGGTGAGCCTCAAGGGCGGGGTTGGCGTCAAGGAATTCGATTACACGCTCCCGGGTGCATTTACGGATAGGGAAGACACGAAAGTCTCATATTCATTGGCGATCGCTGGCGTCTATTATCCTTCCGACACGGTTAGCGCGTGGAAGCTGGAAGCTGAATATGGCAGCACATATGAGGCAGCCGAAGAAGGGATTGTATGTCGAACCGTTGTGGCAGATCCCACCACGGACTGCAAAAGCGCCATCCCTTCAGCCCCAACTTCAAAAGAAACGCTGGTTGCCCGCGCAGAGTATAGACGGTTTTTTTTCCTGTCCCACGTTGACAAGGGAATTGGAGTGGCGCCGACAGCCAGCATCGACTTGCTGTCCGGCGATATCGGGCTGGAATTGCCTGTCTTTTATAAAGTGGGCTCGAAATCTCCGGTATTGCCGGGCATAATGATCGGATATACCAAGGATTCGAGCAAGCCGGGCGACAAGGATGAAGACGTCACGGTCGCCTTTTTCATAAAGACAAGTTTTAGCTTCGAATAGCGGGTTAGCGGGACACCCGGTTGCCGCTAACCCGCCCAAAAACCTCCCGATACCGCTCGAAAAACCCAACCATCTCGGGCGAGCGCTTGCTCTTCATGTCGCAGAAGAACTTGCGGTTCCAGCCCATCGCTGTCCCCATATGCACCATCGCGTAGACATAGCCGAGCAGCCCGGCAGAGAATGCAAAGGCAGTCCCCATTCCCGCCGCCGCCCATACTATCGCCGCCACCACCGGATAGGCCAGCACCGGAAAGCTGATCGCCTTGCGGTAATTGAAGATCGCCTTGCTCTCCCGCGTCGGCAACCCGAATTTCCCGACCAGCGTCGACGTAAACGGCAGGCGGTTGTGGATGATCGCCGCGGGAATCTTCACCCACCAAGGTACCGGCGCGAGCAGGATCGTGCCTAGCGCCAGCAACTCAAAAAACGGGTAGCGGATGACCAGCAGCGCCAGCACCTTATAGTCATGATATTGTCTTGCGGTGTGCTCGATCAGCTCGCCGACGCCGTCGACCGCGTAGCGCCCGTGCTGGCGGAAGCGGAACACATTGTTGGGGAACATGTAATATTTCATCAGCCCCAGTAAGCCCGGCGTGTCGCTGCGCTTCGGCCGGATGCCGAGCAGCTTCGCGACCTCGTCGGTAAAGGTGCCGTACCAGACCAGATGGTCGGTCCTTTTCTCCGGGCGGCTGGCATAATAGGTCGCGTTATAATCCGCGATCCGCTGGTCGATAGTGGTGCGGATGTTGTCCCGGAACGGCGGATCGGTGATCATCCGGTGGACCAGCAGGCACTGCATCTCGCTGATATTGTTGAGCCCGCCGGTGAACGGCCGGGTATAGCCGATGGTATAGAGATTGTGCAGCCGCGGCGATGCGACGCCGAGAAACTGGGTTCGGGCGCTATAGGTGAAATGGCCGGTCGCATCGTCACCGCAGAGCCGGATTTCCGGAATATTGGGCACTTCCTGATCGCCGTCGATGATCAGGTCGAAGGCGGTGGTTTCGCCATTCTCGCTCAGCGTCATCGCCTCGCGATCAATCGTCGCGGCGCTTTTGTCCCACAGCTTGACATGGCCGTGCTCGAGAAAGAACGGCAGGTCATTGATCAGATAGCCTTCGCCGATCTTCTGTTCGAGCGTTGCTTCGCAATAGAGCTTGTAGACGTCGATCGGCCAGTATTTGATCGCGATATGGCCGTTCTCGACCGGCGCCCTGGCCTTGAAGAAGCTGCGGATATCGCTGTGCGGCCGGATCGACTTTGGATGGCGGACACCCAGGCTGTTGCGGTCGAATATCCTGGCAAAGCGGCGGTGGATCAGGCCGTGGATATAGCCTCCGTCGATGAAGGCGCGATAGCTCCATTTGCTGACCTCGGCAAAATTGTGACATTCCAGCTGATCGAGCGGCACGAACCGCGGGCCGTCGTCGAGCGGCGAGAAGGTGGCGAACATCTTGTCGAGCATGATGAAGCCGTTGGTCACCAGATGAACCTTCGCGCCATGCGCGACCAGCTTGGCGATCAGCAGGTTGGAACTGTCGCCGGTCGAGGTGATCGCGACGCTCTTGCCGGCATAGCTGGCGTCGACCTTGATCTGCTTGAGATTGGCATTCATCAGCCGCCGGAAAGCGGTAGCGACAACGACATGGCGGGCGCGAAACGTCTCGCCGCTTGCCAGGTGGACCAGGCTGTGATCGGCGTGATTGTCGATGCTCTCGACCACGCCATGGTGAATATTGGCGGCGTGGCGGGCGGCATATTTCTTGTGGATGGCATAGAATTCGCGGGCCGTGGGAAAGCCATCGCTGAAATCCTCGAGCTGCTCCTTGAGCATCTCGACCAGCTCGAACGAATAGACGCTGCTCTGCAGCGAGCTGACCAGATCGAAATCCAGCGCGTCGGTCTCCTCCAGCTGCTGCCAGATCGGGGTCATCGGCGAGACCATCAGCCAGGCGATCCCATCGGCTTCCAGCTCGCGGATGAGTGGCATGGTCGAAAACCCGCCACCGACGATCAGGACATCGATTTCGCGTGATTCTGCCATGTCCATATCCCCTTGAAGCGCCCTGCCGTCAGCCGCTTTGGTACCCTGTCGGCGCGACAAAACCAACGCTCATTTGGCATTTGGAACGGATTGTCGACGGGTCGCACCTTTGCTGTTGCGATCGGTGCGGCCAACCTGGCTTTCATCGACGGTCCTGCGCGGTTGGTCGAAGCGTTGCCAGAACGGGGCCCCGGCATGCTATTGGCAAGACAGCTGAGTGAAGACCCGAAAGGGTGGAAATGCTCCCGGGTCGCATCGAGGCTTGACCATGGGGGATGGCATCACAATGCGCGTTCGCACAAGGCTGGCGCCGGGAATATTGCCTACCGCATGGGCATGCTCCTGTTTCCGGACCGGCTGGCTTGGCGCCCCGCCCCTTTTTGGGCGCAGCACGCGCGACGCTACTGATGCCATCCCCTTCGGTTTCCGGTCACGGGGACCGCTACGGATTATTCGGCCATCAGGTCCCGGACAAAGCCGATCAGGCCGGTCTGCCGCGACCGCCGCATGCGCTCGGTGGCGAGAATCTGCTTTATCTTGGTAAAGCACGCCTCGAGATCGTCGTTGATCAGGACATAGTCATAGCCGTCCCAGTGGCTGATCTCGCTGGCGGCGCGCTGCATCCGGCTTTCGATGATGTCCGGGGCGTCGGTGTTGCGGCTTTCGAGCCGCTTGCGCAATTCCTGCAGCGATGGTGGCAGGATGAAGACTCGCACGACATCCTGTCCGGCCCGCTGGTAGAGCTGCTGGGTGCCCTGCCAGTCGATGTCGAACAGCACGTCCTGCCCCGCTTCGAGGCTCTGGCTGACCGGAGCCGCCGGCGTCGCATAGCGGTTGCCGAAAACCGTGGCATATTCCAGGAAGCTGTGGTCGGCGACCATCTCTTCGAATTCGTCGCCGCTGACGAAATAATAGTCCCGGCCATGTTCCTCGCCCGGCCGTTTCGGCCGGGTGGTGACCGAAACCGACATGGCGATCTCCCGGTCCGCCTTCAGCAGCATCTGCGCCAGCGTCGACTTGCCGGCGCCGGACGGGGACGAGAGGACAAACAGCAGACCCCGGCGGTCCAGCTCGCGGTGGTCGTTGTCGATATTCTGGGAAGAGATGTTGTCGGCCATATCGGCTATTGGCCGAGAAGCACGCGCGGCGTCAAGATGCTTGTCCCGAAGTTTTTCCCGGGAACCGCTCCCTGCAATCATGCTGATGACAGTCTGTATAAATCCGGCTATCCGCAAAGCATGTTTCAGGGACGCGTCAGCACGATATTTTTTGCGATCGGTATCACGATCATGGTCGGCTGGCTGTTCTACGTCGGCAAGGATATTATCTTGCCGATCGTCACCGCGATCATCCTGCTGCAGATCCTCTACGCCGCCAGCGCAACCGTGGCCCGTATTCCGGGGCTGGGACAGACGCCCCTGTGGCTGCGCGCCACGCTCGCCCTGATCGCCGTCATCGCCATGCTGTTCGCGATGACGCGGATGCTGGTGGCCAGTCTGCAGAATCTGGTGCCTTCGCTGCCGGTCTATCAGCGCAATCTGGAAAACCTGTTTGCGGCATGGTTCCCGGCTCCCGCCGAGGCCATTGCCGACCCGCCGCAAATGGCCGAACTGATGTCTTCCCCGCAGGGAATATTTGATCGCGGGACGGAAGCGGTCGCCAAGGCGGTCAGCGAATTTGCCACGCGCTTTTTCACGGAAATCGACATCGCGGCCCTGGCCCAGTCGGTTCTCGCCTCGCTGACCAGTTTTGGCGGATTTGTTTTCATTACCATCCTCTATGCCTCGTTCCTGCTCAGCGAGATCACCGGCTTTCCCGAAAAGGTCCGCCGGGCCTTCGGTTCCGACCGCGAGTCCACCGATACGCTCAACATGATCACCCGGATCAACCATGATATCGGCAGCTATCTGGCGACCAAGACGCTGATCAATATCATCCTCGGGGTGATTTGCTGGGCGATACTGATGGTCCTCGGGGTAGAATATGCGGCGTTGTGGGCGATCATCATCGGCCTGCTCAACTATATCCCCTATATCGGGTCCTTTGTCGGCGTCGCCTTTCCCGCGCTGTTCGCCGTCGCTCAGTTCGGCAATCTCACCATCCCGCTGATCGCCACCGGGCTGATGACCATAGCCCAGGTGATCATCGGCAATATTGTCGAGCCCAAGATGCTCAGCAAGTCCGTCAATCTCAGCCCGATGGTGGTGCTGGTGTCGCTGGCGATCTGGAGCAGCCTGTGGGGTATCCCTGGCGCGATACTGGCGGTGCCCTTCACGACCATCCTGATGATCGTGCTGGCGCGCCGTCCAGGGACCCGGCCGATCGCCGCGCTATTGTCCAGCGACGGGAATGTCTAGATTCGCGCAAGCGCAGGTCTGGAGACAAAAGCCGCTTCGCTGGCTAGCCGATCGGGGCTTTCGGTTTTGCCGGTGTTTTCGGGACGGGCTTCGCTTCAACGTCGATCACGCTGTCTGACGCAGGAAGCGCTTCCGCCTCTTTCGAATCATCATAGATTTTCTTGGCGATCAGCGCGCCGCCGACCAGCAGGGCGCCGGGGATGGATCGGGTGGCGATCCGCGCCGCGATCATGCCCAGTCCGAAATTGCGCAGCCCATGGCCTCTGCTGTGCTTGCGGGCCTCGTTGCCGACAAGGGTGGTAAACATATTTCTGACTATCGACATATCACGGGGTTCCAGATCTAGCGGCCATGTCCAACCATGTCCTCAGGCTTAACATGGGCATCGTAGGTTTCGGCGTCAACCAGGCCCAGTTCCAGCGCCGCCGCGCGCAGCGTCTGGCCGGTGGCATGGGCGTGCTTGGCAATGGCCGCCGCCTTGTCGTAGCCGATCACCGGGGCAAGCGCGGTGACCAGCATCAGCGAATTGTCGACCAGATTTTTGATGCGTCCCTCGTTGGCCTCCAAACCTTCCACGCAGCGTTCGGAAAAACTGGACATGCCGATCGAAATGATCTCGATCGAGCGCAGCACGTTGGCGCCGATCAGCGGCTTGAACACATTGAGCTCGAGATGGCCCTGCAGGCCGCCGACGGTGACAGCCTGATGATTGCCGATCACCTGCGCGGCGACCATGGTCAGCATCTCGCACTGGGTCGGATTGACCTTGCCCGGCATGATCGAGCTGCCCGGCTCGTTCGCCGGCAGGTCGAGCTCGCCGAGGCCGGAACGCGGGCCGGAACCGAGCAGGCGGATATCATTGGCGATCTTGGTCAGCGACACCGCCAGCGTGTTGAGTGAGCCGGACAGTTCGACCATCGTGTCATGCGCCGCCAGTTCGGCGAATTTGTTGGGGGCGGAAGTGAATTTGAGGCCGGTGATCTTGGAGATTTCCTTGGCGATATGCTCGCCGAAATTTTCCGGCGCGTTGAGCCCGGTGCCTACCGCGGTGCCGCCCTGTGCCAGCTGGTGGAGCCGCGGCAACACGCTCTCGATCCGGTCGCGCGCCGCGACCAGCTGCGCGGCATAGCCGGAAAATTCCTGGCCCAGCGTCAGCGGGGTGGCGTCCTGCAGATGGGTCCGGCCGATCTTGACGATTGATTTCCACTGCTGCGCCTTTTCCGCCAGCGCATCGTGCAATTGTTCCAGTGCCGGGAACAGTTCGACCTCCAAAGCTCTCGCGGCGGCCACATGCATGGCGGTGGGAAAGCTGTCGTTGGATGACTGGCCACGATTGACATGGTCATTCGGGTGGACCGGATATTTGCCGCCACGGGTGCCATAAATCGCCTCGTTGGCGACCCCGGCGATCACTTCGTTGACGTTCATGTTGGTCTGGGTGCCGGAACCGGTCTGCCAGATGCTGAGCGGGAACTGGTTGTCATAAGCGCCGGTGCGCACGGCATTGGCGGCCTTTTCGATCGCGGCTGCGATTTCGGGATCCAGGCCGTGGATGCCGTTGACGCGGGCGGCGGCCTGCTTGACCGCGGCGAGCGCGTAAATCAGCCGGATCGGCATGCGTTCCTGGCGGGGAAAGGGAAAATTCTCGATGCTGCGCTGGGTCTGCGCGCCCCAATAGGCATCGGCGGGCACTTCCACTTCGCCCAGCGAATCGGTTTCGGTGCGGGTCCCGCTCACTTCTTCTTGCCGAAGTCCACCGTCACCACGTTGGAGCCATCATCGACCGGTTCGATCGTGTCCGTCTCGCCGTCATTTTCGGCCGGGTCATGATCGTTCACATTGCCCTCGACCTCGTCGACCTGGAACTGCAGCGCGAAATCGACCGCCGGATCGACGAAGGAGGTGATCGCGGCAAACGGGATATGCAGCATCGAGCTGATCTGGTTGAAGCTCAGTCCGACCTCGAACCGGTCCTTGTCGACCTTCAGGTCCCAGTAGCGGTTCTGGATGACAATCGTCATCTCGTCCGGGAACCGGGCGATCAGATGATCGGGAATGTCCACGCCCGGGGCGCGGGTCTTGAAGGTGATGTAGAAATGATGCTCGCCGGGCAGGCCGCCCTTGACGACCTCTCCCAGCACCCGGCCGACAACCGCACGCAGCGCCTCCTGGACGATTTCATCGTAAGGAATCAGGCTATCTGGGGCTTCATCGCTCATTTGCACTAGGTGGCGCGAAGCGGGCATCGGGTCAAGAGCGTAAAATGAATTTCCCGGGGGACAGGGGTCGCGAAATTCTTGCCTGATTTGCCCAAGCCATTATAGGCCTGTGGCATGAGAACAGCGACAATAGAGCGAAATACCAAGGAAACGGAGATTTTTGTCGAGCTCAACCTCGACGGAACCGGCCAATATGACGTGTCGACCGGGATCGGTTTTCTCGATCACATGATAGAGCAATTCTCGCGCCATTCGCTGATCGACCTGAAGCTTCGGATCAAGGGCGACCTGCATGTCGACCAGCATCATACCACCGAGGATAGCGCGATCGCGCTGGGACAGGCGCTCAACCAGGCGCTGGGCGACAAGGCGGGCATTGTCCGCTACGGCAGCGCCTATTCGCCGATGGACGAGACGCTGAGCCGGGTTGCGCTCGATATTTCGGGGCGGCCCTATCTGGTTTGGAAGGCCGGTTTCACGCAGGAGCGGCTGGGCGAGATGGACACAGAGCTGTTCAGGCACTGGTTCCACAGCGTCGCCGATGCCGCCGGCATCACCCTGCATATCGAATTGCTTGACGGCGAGAACAACCATCATATCGCGGAGAGCATTTTCAAGGGCTTTGCCCGCGCGATGCGCCAGGCGGTCGAACGCGATCCCCGCAAGGGCGACGCGATTCCCTCGACCAAGGGGCAGTTGGGTGGTTGAAGTGCAATTCCCGCGTCAGCGGGCTTTTCTCGCTTGTTTTTTCGCGCGAAGCCGCGAAGCCGCTAAGAAGGCACTTCTCGCGGATATTCATCGCGCCGTCGCGGCTTCGCGTGAAACCAATCCTGCGCCTTCGATTGTAGGCGCCTTCGGCGGTTGACGGGCTCATGTCTGAAACCATAGCTCTTATCGATTTCGGTGCCGGCAATCTGCACAGCGTCCACAATGCGCTGATGGCAGCGGGCGCCGGAAATGTGGAAGTGACCGACGATCCGTCGATCGTGGCGCGGGCGGACCGGATTATCCTTCCCGGCGTTGGCGCCTTTGGAGCGTGCCGCGATGCGCTGGTCGGGATCGAAGGCATGGTTTCGGCAATGGATCGGCGTGTTCGCGAGCAAGCCGTGCCGTTTCTCGGCATCTGTGTCGGCATGCAGATGCTGGCCGATACCGGCATAGAATATGGCGCGCATGACGGCCTCGGCTGGATTGGCGGCACGGTGCAGGCGATCGAGCCGGCAGACGAGATGATCAAAATCCCGCATATGGGCTGGAATGACGTGACCCCGACCGCGGGCCATGATCTGTTGGAGCCAGGCGAGGCCTATTATCTGCACGGCTATCATTTTGCCGCCGCCAACCCCGCCGATATTTTGGCGACGACCGATCACGGCGGTTCGCTGGTATCGGCGGTCGGCCGCGACAATATCGTCGGCGTCCAGTTTCATCCCGAGAAAAGCCAGGCCTATGGCCTTGCCTTTCTCCAGCGGTTTCTCGCGTGGAAACCATGAATATGCCAGAATCCGCTTGTCCCCGGCTTGTCGCAGGACATTGTCCATTCGACAGGCGTGGTTCGACAGGCTCACCACTAACGGAACATGTGTCATGATCGTATTTCCCGCCATTGATCTGAAATCCGGCGAAGTCGTCCGGCTGGCCGAAGGCGACATGGATCGCGCCACCGTCTATGGCGACAATCCCGCCGAGCAGGCCGGCCTGTTTGCCGCAGCCGGCGCCGAGCATATCCATGTCGTCGATCTCGATGGCGCCTTTGCCGGTTCGCCACGCAATGCGGAAGCGGTCGAGGCGATCGTCGCCAGCTTCCCGGGCTATGTGCAGCTGGGCGGCGGCATCCGCAACCGCGAGACGGTGGAGCGCTGGTTCGAGCTGGGCGTGGCCCGGCTGGTGATCGGCACGGCGGCGCTCAAGGATCCAGATTTCGTCAAGGATATGGCAAAGGAATATGAAGGAGGCATCGTCGTCGCGGTCGACGCCCGCGACGGCATGGTCGCGACCGAAGGCTGGGCCGATGTCTCGGACGTCAGCGTCCGCGACCTTGCCCGCCGGTTCGAGGATGCGGGGGTCGCCTCGATCCTGTTCACCGATGTCGGGCGCGACGGCATGCTCACCGGCTGCAATATCGAGGCGACCGTCGATCTGGCGCGCGGCGTGGATATCCCGGTGATCGCCAGCGGCGGCGTCAAGGGACTGGACGATATCCATATGCTCAGCCAGTTTGCCAAGGACGGCATCGAGGGCGTGATCACCGGACGGGCGCTCTATGACGGCCGGCTTGATCTGGCAACGGCGATTGCGATGGCCAATCGATGAAATTGCCTTCGGAAATAAGTTGTGCTCCGGCCACCGAGCCGGAGCCCCGGCCTCTGCAGCGCTTGGCCTGCGGGGCTCCACATCGGGTGCGGAGCACGGCTTCGATCGGGATGCGAACATGACCGTCCGGATCCGCGTCATCCCCTGTCTCGATGTCGCCAATGGCCGGGTGGTCAAGGGCGTCAATTTCGTCGACCTGCAGGATGCCGGCGACCCGGTCGAGCAGGCGCAGGCTTATGATGCCGCCGGTGCCGACGAACTCTGTTTTCTCGATATCACCGCATCCCACGAAAATCGCGACACGATCATCGATGTGGTCCGGCGCACCGCCGAGGTCTGTTTCATGCCGGTGACCGTCGGCGGCGGCGTGCGCACGGCCGATGATGCGCGGGCGCTGCTGATGGCGGGGGCGGACAAGGTGGCGGTGAACAGCGCCGCGGTGGCCCGGCCGGAAGTGGTCAGCGATATCGCCACGCGCTTCGGCAGCCAGTGCATGGTCGCCTCGATCGATGCGCGGCGCGTCGCCGAGGGCCGCTGGGAAATCTTCACCCACGGCGGGCGCACGCCGACCGGGATCGACGCGCTTGAGCACGCTCTGCGCATGGCCGATCTGGGGGCAGGGGAATTGCTGGTGACCTCGATGGACCGTGACGGCACCCGCGACGGCTATGATCTGGAACTGGTCTGCACCATCGCCGATGCGGTCTCCGTCCCGGTGGTGGCCAGCGGCGGCGTGGGCAAGCTTGACCATCTGGTCGAGGGGGTGGTCGATGGCCATGCCAATGCCGTCCTCGCCGCGTCTATCTTCCATTTTGGCGAACACAGCATAGCCGAAGCCCATGCCGCGCTGCGCGCGGCGGGCCTCCCGGCGCGGGCCTGACAGGGCGCGGTTCAAGTCCCCCAGGTTCGCCTCCCGCTGTAAATTCCCGTGCCCGAAGCCAAGGTAAATGTCGGTTTACCTTACAGTTCGGGCAATAGCAGTAACTGCATTAACCAATTTGCTCCTCGGAAAACTGCTGATCTGACCAATCTGGCAAGGGTCTTGCGTAACCAATATCAAATTCTTTGCTACCAAAAGGGAGATATCTTGTGAAACTGATGAAATGCGCCATTCTGGCCGGCCTCGCCACCATGACCTTTGCAGCGGGCGCGCCCGCCCACGCGACCTGGGGCAGCTCTGGCTGGGGCAGTTCGGGCTGGGGTAGCTCGGGATGGGGCAGCTCGGGATGGGGTTCATCAGGCAATGGCGGATCGACCAGCACCGGCGGCGGGTCTTCGTCGTCCGGCGGCGGAACACCGGTTCCGGAGCCATCCGGCATGCTGATGCTCGGCCTGGGCCTCAGCGGACTGGTCGCCGGCCGTATTGTCGCGCGCCGTCGCAGGAAAAACTGACCGACTGGCGCCTGACGCCGCCGACAGGCGAAAAGCAATGCGCCGAAGAGGGCTGTCAGGGGGATCTGGCGGCCCTTTTTCGCGTCTCGAGCAAGGCATCGCCGACAGGGCTTGACGAACAGGCGGCCTGTCGCGCAAACCGCAGCCGATGACAGATATTCTTAAATCGCTCGAACAGACCATCCTTGCGCGCCGCGCTGCCGACCCTGAAACCAGCTATGTCGCCAGTCTGCGCTCCAAGGGGCGGGCCAAAATGGCCGAGAAACTGGGCGAGGAAGCAGTGGAAGCCGTCATTGCTGCGGTCCAGGACGACCGGCAGGCGATGACCGGGGAAGCCGCCGATCTGCTCTTTCACCTGATGGTGCTGCTCGCCGACATGGATCTGTCCATCGATGATATCACCGCAGAACTGGCGCGCCGGGAAGGCCTGTCGGGTCTGGAGGAAAAAGCGGCAAGAGGAGCAAGCTGATGGCGATCGACCCGACCGAGCCTTATGATGACGACAATATTTTCGCCAAGATCCTGCGCGGCGAAATCCCCAACAAGACGGTCTATGAAGACGAGTGGGTGCTAGCCTTTCACGACATCAACCCGCAGGCCCCCGAGCATATCCTGGTGATCCCGAAAGGCCGCTATGTCAGCTGGGACGATTTTTCCGCTTCGGCCAGCGAAGCGGAGATTGCCGGATTTGTCCGCGCCGTTGGCCATGTCGCGCGGGAAGCGGGAATGGTGGAACCCGGCTATCGCCTGCTCGCCAACATTGGTCAGCATGGTCATCAGGAAGTGGCCCATCTCCACGTCCATATTTTTGCCGGAAAACCCCTTGGCCCAATGCTGATGCGCAGCTAGTAACGGCAGCAACAAGCCTGCACAGGGCAGCAAAGACCGGGGAGTTCAGTTAGATGGCAGGCGCAGCAATATCCAAGGGCGAGGGCTGGTCCTCGCGAACAGCCTTCATTCTGGCGGCGATCGGTTCTGCAGTCGGGCTCGGCAATCTGGTTCGTTTCCCGGCTGAAGCCGGGGCCAATGGTGGCGGCGCCTTCGTCATTTTCTACATATTCTGCGTGCTGCTGATCGGCCTGCCGATCCTCCTGTCGGAAACCCTGATCGGGCGTCATGGCCGCAGCTCGGCGGTGGAAAGCATGAAGAAGCTGGCGATCGAATCGCGCGCATCCGGATGGTGGTCGGTGGCCGCGGGCATCGGGATGGTCGGCGCCTTCCTGATCCTCACCTATTACAGTGTTCTGGCGGGGTGGATCCTGCACTTCATCGGCCTTTTTGCCAGTGATGTTGCCGCAGTAGTCGCCTCCGGCAACCTGGCCCAGGGCGCCCTGCAAGGCTCCTCCGTCGATCAGGTGCAGGCCCTTCTGCCCGCCCTGCAGGCGGACGAAAACGAGATGCTGGCCATGCATGCGATCTTCATGGCGCTCACCATTTTCGCCGTCGGCCGCGGGGTCAGCAGCGGCATCGAGAAAGTGGCCGTATGGCTGATGCCGATTTTCTTCGTGCTGCTCATCGCCATCACGGTCTACGGTGCCTTTACCGGATCGTTCGCCGCAGCCCTCGACTTTCTGTTCGACTTCGAACCGGCGCGGCTGCTCGATCCCTCGGTCCAGCTGTCGGCACTGGGCCAGGCCCTGTTTTCGCTGTCGCTGGGCTCGGCGCTGATGATCACCTATGGCGCCTATGCTGCACGCGATATCAATCTGGCGAAAACATCGGCCCAGATTGCAACCGCGGATACCTCGGTCGCCATCATTGCCGGTCTGGCCATATTCCCGATCACCTTCGCCGCACTTGCCCCGGCGAGCCTGAACGCCATCCTCGACGGCCAGGAGCAGGTCCAGGGCGGGCTTGGCTTGCTGTTCGTCAATCTGCCGGTGGCTTTCCAGACCATGCCCGCCGGGTCGCTGATCGGCCTGCTGTTCTTCGTGATGGTATTTTTTGCCGCCCTGACCAGCTCGGTTGCCCTGCTCGAGGCTTCGGTGAGCTGGGCGATTGGCCGCTTTCGGAAGCCGCGCTGGCTGGTCACGACGGTGCTGGGCGGACTGGCGTTCTTGATCGGGGCATGGGCAAGCCTGTCGTTCAACAGCCAGGCCGATTTTCAGCCGTTCGATTTCATGATCTTTTCCGGCCAGCCGGTGTTCGGCATCATCGACGAACTGACCGCAAAGATATTGCTGCCGCTCTCGGCGCTGCTGGTCGCGATATTCGTCGGCTGGGTGGCGGATCGCCGGCTGATCGACAGCGAGAACGGCCTTGACGGCAATCTCCACCGCACATGGCTGTTTCTGGTGCGCTGGCTGTGCCCGCTGGTGATATCCGCCATTCTGGTCACCGGCCTGTTCCCCGGCCTTCTGGGTCAAGGCTGATCGATGGCCGGATCCCGACCCCAACGCTGCCCGGTGTGCCGGCGGGCGGCGGTATCCGAATTTGCGCCTTTCTGCAGCGCCGGCTGCAAGGATCGCGACCTGTTGCAGTGGCTGGGTGACGGCTACAAGATACCCGGACCGGCGGTTTCACCGGACGAGCTGGCGGATCATTTTGCCGGGGATTCCGGGCGCGACGGAGAGGACTAAGGGGGTGCAACAAAACCGCCATTTTTAGGCTAGACAAGCGGCAAGGCCCCCGCCTATAGCGTCGCTTCCTAACGCCGCCCGCGCATCGCGCCGGCGCAGATGCCCGAGTAGCTCAGTTGGTAGAGCAAGCGACTGAAAATCGCTGTGTCGGTGGTTCGAATCCGCCCTCGGGCACCACCTTTTTCCTTTAATTTCAACGTCTCGCGGCACCGCCAACGTGTGCACATTTAATGCCCAGTTCTCAGAGGGTTACCTCAGGTGGTATGGGAACTCCGGTGACCAGAGACCATTTGGTCGCGGCGATGGTGGGCCACAATGCCCATTTATCTCCATGGCCCGAAACGCTGGCACCAGATGCACTGTTGAATGTTGGGAGGTTTTGGAGTTTCAGTTGAAGCCGAGCAGCTCGCGCTGTGCTTTCCAGCAGAGCGGTACACTGCCAATCCGCAAGATCTTGCGGCCAGTGAGATCAACTGGCTGCGTGCCTTCGACAATCGCGGTGATAATGTCCGGGGCAAGGTAGCTTAGCCGGGTGAGTTGCTGGAGATGGCGTGGGCCATATTCTGCTATCATCGGCGACGGTTTTCCGGCCAGCAGAAGATCATGTGCTGCAAAGGCATGAGCGATCAGTCGCAGAAGCACTGGATCGGGATCCCGTTTGGGTGGACCATGGTCAGGTGCGATAGCGAGTTTCAAGTCGAAACCCTTGCTCACCAGTTTCGCTTTGACGGACACAGTCGAGGGTTCATCCTGATCCGATGGATTAGAATTTATTCTTATGGCAGCTTCGTTCACCCGCACGCGGGTTTGCCGTCCGAGCAATATTCTGCGCTGCTCTCTGATAGTCATGTCGGGCAGGGCTTTCGCAATCTCCCGACGAATGTTGAGTTGCTCGGAGAGTTGAGCAGCAGTCTCAGACCCATCGGAATCGATATTGCCTAATTGCTTCGCAATGGTACCGACTACCAGCCGCTCGATTTCTCCAGCCGGCATGCGCCATTTGATCGATTGGTCTCCTGGTTGGGTACGAGTGACATAATAGCGGAACCGTTTTGATCCCTTGGCTGCATGAGTGGGTGTCATTGGTTTCCAGTGCATCTGATGAGCGGACATCTCCAACATCGGCCAGAAACCATTTCTCAGGCTCGATCTTGGCTTTGACAAACACGCCGTGGGGTTTGAGCCGTGCAGCGTTAGAAGAAGCAAGAAGGCCAGCCCGCTCATACCCCCTTCTACGAGAGCGAAGCCATCCACGAGCCGCATCCAAGTCTCGCGTGATCAGAAGTGGATAGTCTGGAAGCTCATCATGGATATGTCTAGCTGCGGCAGCGTCGCCGTCGATGACGTGGCCGATAAAATCGGATAACTTCTCTGCTCGGAATGAGCGAATTGATGTCGCTAGATGGAGAGCTGGTGCATGGACCTGAACAGGCAATTGGATGTTGGTCTTGAGCGCTTCGGGAATATGCACTTCCCAATGAGCAAACGACCGTTCTAAGGCTCGAAGCCACTCATCAATGCCAGCTTCACCAGTGTTGATCTCTTGGCCGCCACCAACCAGGCAGACAATTGCGCACCAGTCTGGATGACGGTCCATCACGCTGAGCAAAAACTCAGGCTCGGACATGGAGAATCCGACCTGCCCCTTCTTTTGTTGCATGAACTTTGATGTTTGCTCGACATCCCAGGCGCGCTGCGCTTCGTCAAAAACTGCGACTTTTTCATCGGGCGGGAGATCTGACGCAAGTGCTTCGTCTCGAAAGTGATGGATGTTTTGAATGAAAGCAGACGCCCTTCTCTTTTCCACAGTCTTCGAGCTAGATGTTTCGCTGGCTTTTGCTTGAGCAACAGCGTCGATCGCCAAAGCTTCCCGAAGCACAGCTACTAGCGGTCCATTGCCAGAGAGAAAAACCGCATGCTCATCTGAATGGGAACGCTGCCGTGCCGTAGCAAGGTTGAGACCAGCAAGCGTTTTCCCTGAACCGGGAACGCCTGTGATGAAGCAGATGATCTTTTTTTGCTTTGCTTTGGCATCCTCAATGGCTGCGAACACATAGTCTGCAGTTACTGTCAGATTCTCCGCGCCGGCTTCTGATCGAGAAAT
This sequence comes from Parasphingorhabdus sp., assembly GCF_036964565.1. Classification (GTDB taxonomy): domain Bacteria; phylum Pseudomonadota; class Alphaproteobacteria; order Sphingomonadales; family Sphingomonadaceae; genus Parasphingorhabdus. Next base: position 29,226 of record NZ_JBALTN010000007.1, read on the forward strand.
CTCCTCCACATCGTGGCCACTATATAATGCTTGCGCTGCTTCGACGATCGTCGGCGTGGGCTTGTATCGGCCGGCCAACCATGCAACCGGATCGATAGGGTCACCGCCATTCGAGGTCTGACATATACAGATTATTGTGGGAGCAAGCTCATCCGCACTGACTGACAAAGGCTGGGCAAGATCATCATCGTCCCAAACCAGTTCGCGGGACGCTCCGCCAGCGGCTTCAGTGGCTACCAATATGGGAACAATCGGCCGCTCATGGCTTGGTTCATGGAAATGCTTGAGATCCAGCCCATAGCCGTAGGTCTGATTAAGGCTTGAACGATCGAAGCGGTTGGAGCCGACTTTATATTCGACCACGAAGACGAAGCCCGACAGCAAAATAATTAGGTCAGCCCTACGCCCCATTCTTGGGATAAGGAACTCCATGGAGAAATGTGCATCGGGTAAATCATTAGCCAGTTCGCGAAGGTGGTTGATCTGATAGTTCCATGCGGAACGTTGCGTTGGTTCGACTGGAAATGAGAGCTTTCCAGAAAGCTGGCCATAAAGCTCAGCATTGCTGGCGTTGCTGAGATCTGAGGCAGCAAGAGAAACAAAAGTACGGTGCATCAACGATGAATGTCGTATCCGGTGCAAAGAGGCAACGCTTTCAAGCGCTAAATGGATCTTAAGATGTCTTCCCTCAGTATCGGCCGAGTTTCACTTATTCGCTATTTGAGCGGTCGTGCAGATAACCAGGCAACTGCAATTGGGCGCAAAGCGGATACAGGACACCGTAACAGGTTGATAATTTTACCTTATGTTGATGCCATGAAGGCGCTCTCGACAAAGGTGATGAAAAAAAGTCGCGCAACTTTGATCGCATAGAGCTAAGCAGGGCGATCCCGAAGCCTGCCGCTTGATACCCGGCACGATTTAGCCCGCTAAAATCGGAAACCTTGGCAAAAATACCACCTCGGACGTTCGTTAGCTGCCGATGTCTTCCAAAAAGGCTTCTACCGCTATCGAAATGTCGGAGAACAGTCGCTCTCGGGTGAAACCAAGTACCTTCAGCGTGCGTAGCCGCCTGATATCAACCAACAAGACGAGGCCGATGCTCTGCTAATTTAAGCAGCCATCAGTGCCAAATGTTCGGACGACGGACATCTATTTGAATTGTTAATTCGAGGGTCTTGATAAAAGCCTATTTAAAAGAGTAACAGCAAAATGCGCATCCATGAAATGTTTGATTGTTCGATGAGAATGAGACGAATGGATACAAGCCCATGTTCCCTGCACAGTCAGGGAGGTCCAAGGCAGGAGAACAATAGATTATGAAAAAGGCTCCTAAGCCTCTCCGAAAGCAAATCGAGGATCCCCCACGCGGCCCTACCAGCGCGAAATATTCGCGACGCCTATCCCGTGAAGAGCTGGCTCCCGAAGCTCGCGATGATATTTGTGCAGCGGCGGTAGCCGTGATCGGCAAGCATGGCTACGTAGGCGCCACTATCAAACGCATCACCGACGAGGCGGGGATCGCGCAAGGGACTTTTTATCTTTATTTTGAGTCTCGCCAAGCTCTGTTCGACACGCTGCTACCGCGCATCGGTTCGGACATGCTCCAATTCATCCGGGATCGGATTCAGGGCGCAGGGGGCTTCTTTGACGCTGAAGAGCTCGGTTTTCGTGCCTTTTTTCATTATTTGAACTTAAGGCCGGGCTTCATCCGGGTGCTAAACGAAGCAGAATGGGCGGCACCACTCGCGCACCGCGAACATTTCAACTTACTGGCGATGCACTATCGACGTGCATTAATGCGTGCTGCTGCCCAAGGGGAAATTCGCGCACTCGATATTGACGAGGTTGAGGCCGTTGCCTACATGTTTATGGCATGCCGCCACTACATTTACTTGCGCTATATTAAAGACCAGCCGGCTCAAGCTCAACCGCCCGAAAACGCTGTAAAAGCCTATATGACGCTAATCCGCAACGGGATTGGTGAGGCACCCGTTCGAGCGTCGCCGTAATCAATCCGAATCAGCGGTAAATGAAGACTTAGCCACCAATATTTTGAAGCATTAATATCACCCTTTGTTCTGCATAAGGCCTCAAGCCGTGCGACATCTCAGTTTTTTGCTCTCCTGTAACAACTGGCCCCCTTGGGCGGAACTTGCCACAGACACAATGAACAGATATTCAATGAGTGTTGACTCATGGAGAAGTTGCATCTAACTTAATCATCAAAGCAGACGCGTGCAGGCTTGCCTCAACGCGTGGTTCAAGCAATATTTTTTCGGTCTTAAGATGTCGCGAAAAAGAGTTGTGAATTTCTCCAGGCTCTAGAGCCTACTAATCTTAAGAGGCGGCACTGCATGATCGCTATATTGGCAATCCAGTTTTCCGGTCTCGATATAATTCCTTTGGGTTCACGCAAGTCATTCGGCCGGAGCCCATCATTCCCGCGTTTGGCGAAATGATATGACGATCCGACAGTTTGGAGCGGCTGCAAGATAGCAATGGCCGAGCGCGAAGCAAACGAGTTTGATCATATAGCAATTTCCACCCGCTCGAACTGTCAAAATGAAACAGGTAAAAATGACATGCAGATCAATACGAGCCGTTGGAAAACCAAGCTGAGTGAAGAACGGATAGCCCGTTTCACGGGAAGCGGTCATTGGAACAATCTGATAATCGCCCATAACGCGGCGGAAATGGCAGTTAGATTCAGCAATGATGTAGCCTTGGTGGACGGGACGACAATTCGCACTCATGCTCAGATATTTGAGGAAGCGCTGCGGCTTGCCGAGTGGTTTCGCAGCAACGGACTCCAACCGGGTGACGTCATAAGCTTTCAGCTTCCGAACTGGTGGGAGACGGTCACGATCAACCTGGCAGCATGTATCTTTGGACTCATAGTAAATCCTATCGTGCCGATCTACAGGGATGCAGAAGTTGAGTACATTTTGAAGAATTCCGAAAGTCGCATTTTTTTCATACCCGAGGTCTTTCGTAGTATCAATTATGTAGAAATGGTTGATAAACTCCGGCCGTTGCTTCCGAATTTGGAGACAATTGTAGTGGTGCGGGGTCAGGCGACGCGCGACGACTTTGTGTGTTATGGGGACTGGAACGAGGGTAATCTATTAGCATCGATGGGCGTAGATCCCTCGAAGCCCCCGGAACTTGATCCCAATACGATAAAAATGCTGCTCTACACCTCAGGAACGACCGGTCGGGCGAAGGGGGTTCTCCACAGTCATAATGCAATTCAGGCTGAAATTGCCGCTGTAACGAAGTTTTGGGATCTAACCAAAGACGACGTCATACTAATGCCTTCGCCAGTTACCCATATCACTGGCTATATATATGGCATAGAGCTTATGTCTGCTATAGGCTGTAAACTTGTTTATATGGATAAATGGAACGCCGATCACGCGGTCGATCTTATTGCTGAACACGAGGTCACGTTCAGCATTGGCGCGACACCGTTTCTTGTAGAACTGGTCACAGCCCTTGAAAAGCGTGGAGAATCCAGCGCTTCTCTTCGGCTCTTTGCTTGCGGTGGCGCACCGGTTGCGCCTGAGGTCATCAGACGCGCGCAAGCGGTCCTGCCAAACTGTCTTGCCTTTCGAGTATACGGCAGCAGCGAAGCACCCACCGTTACCGCTGGTGTGGCCTCCGGTGATCCTGTTGAGCTTGGAGCAACCACAGATGGTTGCATACTCAACTACGAAGTGAAGATCGTTGACCCGGTAACTGGTGAAAGGCTTCGTGACGGAACGGAGGGAGAAATCCTAGTGCGCGGACCTGAGCTTATGCTTGGGTATGCTGAATGGCAGGACACGCTAGATGCTTTTGACGATGAGGATTACTTTCGAACTGGAGATCTCGGCTTCATAAGTCATGAGCGCTACATAACGATCAGTGGTCGAAAGAAGGATCTGATTATTCGTGGGGGCGAGAATATAAGCGCAAAGGAAGTTGAGGACGTTCTTCACAATCATCCTGCCATCGCCGAAGCTGCCGTCGTCGCCATGCCAGATGAAAGATTAGGCGAAACCCCCGTCGCATACGTCGTTTTGCGCAAGGGGAAGTCGGTGGCATTTGAGGAATTGAAAGCTTTTCTGGAAGAAGCAAAACTGGCCAGGCAGAAATTTCCTGAGCGGCTTTTCATACTCGCGGAAATGCCGAGAACCGCATCCGGCAAAATCCTTAAGCATGTTCTGAGGGCACAATGTCAAGACGGAGGCGACGATGCATGAAGTCAGGACAAATGATTTGCCAAGCGCTCTGCTTGCGAAATTCATACGCCTTCGCGCGCCACCAATGGCTCATTTAAGTGTGGAATGTTCAAAACTTCCTCGGCTGGTCGAGGCGATGCAGCCATTTGATATCTCTACGGTATCAATGGCGTCTTTAACGATATTGGACGGGCCACAGAGGGTTGGCTAGTATTGCGACTGTCATCCGCCGATGTCAGTCGACAGCGCCAAAGATGACATAAATTGGACAGAAATTGTTTGACTCGCCTGTAACCGAAAAGTCGGGCCATGGCTTTGAAAGCGGGAACCTGAGCCGCTCTGTACAGTAAAAACAACGGATGAGGATGATTGGGATGTTAGAAAAAAAAGACAGTGTCACTGAACTTGACGTGATCGTGGTGGGCGCCGGTTTCTCTGGGCTGCATATACTGCATGAGTTTTTAAAACGCGGTTATAACGTGCATCTTTACGATGATGGTGATGGCGTTGGGGGGACATGGGACAAGAACAACTATCCCGGTGCTCGAGTAGATTCTGAAGTCTGGGTGTATCAGTTCACGGACCCGGATATCTGGCAGAACTACACATTTACGGAGAAGTTTCCGAGTTGGCGTGAGTTAAAGCCATACTTCAATTTCGTGGCTGATAAATGGGAGCTGCGGCCACATATGACTTTTAACACGCGTCTCGAAGGAGCTACATTCGACGAACAAGAAAACGTGTGGCATGCCAAATTCAATGACGGCACCGTTCGGCGCGCGCGGCATCTTGTCTTGGCTATGGGTTCGACGACAACACCTGCGATGCCGAAGATCGCTGGGATCGAAACTTTCAAAGGCGAGGCCTATCACAGCGCACGCTGGCCAAAGGAGGAGGTCTCTTTTCAGGGTAAACGTGTTGCGGTGATCGGAACCGGCGCCTCGGGTGTGCAGACCATTCAGGAGGCCTCGCGAGTGGCTGATCATTTGACAGTTTTCCAAAGGACCCCCAATCTTGCGCTACCCATGGGGCAGGAAAGTTACACCAGTGACGAATACGCCAAGATGCGGCCGTTGATAGAATCGGCGATGACTTACAGTCGACAGACATATGCCGGCTTTGCCTACGACCTGGGCCAACGTCCCTGGAATGATCACACCGATCGGGAAAAAACCACGATCCTCCGCCGAAACTGGGAACAGAGGGGCTTTCGATTCTGGCTTGGTGCGCCAGCCGACCTCTTCTTTGATGAAGAATGCAACAGGGATCACTATTATTTCTGGCGTGACCAAACCCGCAAGCGCATCAAGAAGGAGCACCTTATTGAACTCCTTGCGCCGACTGAACCGCCACATCCCTTCGGCGCTAAACGCCCGTGCCTTGAGCAATGGTATTTCGACGTTTACAATCAAGATAATGTCGATTTGGTGGATACAAATACAAATCCGATAGAGTGCATAACCGAGAATGGGATCGTCGCAGGTGGTGTTATGCGGGAGTTCGATTGCATCGTCTATGCGACTGGTTTCAATAACTGCACCGGCGCTGTGGCAGCGCTTGATATCAAGGACGGGAGGGGGAGATCAATCAAAGACCTTTGGGATGAAAAATATCTTACCTATTTGGGAAAGATGGTCCCAGGCTTTCCAAACCTGCTCTTTACTTATGCGCTGCAAAGCCCATCGGCCTTCCTGAATGGTCCCACAGCCGCAGAGTTGGAAGGGGACTGGGTAGTGAAGACAGTAGAGCATCTGGATATGAAGGGCGTCCGTCGCTACGAAGCAAAAATGGACGCGGCTCACTTGTGGGCCCAGAAATGCAATGACATTGCTAATACTAGTCTCATGCCGCAGGCGAAATCATGGTATATGGGCGCAAACGTTCCGGGTAAGCGCCCTGAAATCCAAATGTTCATTGGTGGGCAGACTGCGTACAAAACTGCGCTAGAAGAGGAGATGGAAAAAGGCTATCCTGGCCTAGTTCTCAAGCAGGGTCCGCAAGCAGATGCCATGACTACGCAACGGTCTGAGAAGGTTGCAAGTCTATAGTCGCAACTTGTCGCAATCGAAGCCGTCACAAATCTTGGCACTTCTGGCTTGGTAACTTAACAGAGGATTTGCCTCATATTATTGTTTGATTTTTGGAATCACCATTACCCACCACCATGATCGATAGAGCGCTTACGATCGGGTGGTGGGTGTTTGAGATCATCCCGAACCATGTAAAGCACCGAAAGCATAAGCTCCGGTCGCTTCATTATTAATATTTCTCATGAATTAATAATCCAAATAGATTTACCAAATTTAGCGATATTTTAAAATCATCATAACACTGGATAGAGAGAGCAACAACAATGGTAGCTTACATCATATTTAACCGACTTCAGACCACAGATGCGGCCGAACTTGCCCACTATCCACCAATGGTGGCACCCACTCTCAAAGATTATGACGCGACCAAACTGGTAGGCGGCGGTCAGGTCAAGGTGCTGGAAGGTGAGCCCAGCGAGGCGGTGGTCATTCTCGAGTTCCCATCTTTTGAAGAGGCTGAAACCTGGTATAATAGTCCACTCTACAAGAATGCCACGATCCAGCGTCTGAAAGGCGGGAAATGGCACGTAATGATCGTTGAGGGCGTTTAAATTTCGATGTTAGACGTCTAGGGTCAGGACTCATTAACTGAGCCAGAAGATGACGGTAGCTGCGATTGCGATGGCGGACATGAAGGTGTCCGCGCATCGGTCATAGCGGGTGTGGATACGCCTCCAGTCCTTGAGGCGCCCGAACATATTCTCGATTTTGTAACGCTGCCGTTAGAGGGCTTTGTCGAAGCCAGCGGGTAGTATCCGTCCCGTTCGTGCAGGGATGCACCGTGTGATGCCTTTGGCCTGCAGGGCGGTGCGATACTCGTCGCTGTCATAGCCTGCGCGTCTCCCCGTGCCCCCGGCACGGCACGATGCTCGGTGTCTCCAAGCATGCAGGTGGCATGTTCCGGTAGCGCGGGATATGTGAGCTTTGCACCGATATGATCGCTCATCTGCCCTTCGCTTAAACACAGGACCAGGGGCCTGTCTACGCCGTCACACACGGCATGGAGTTTGCTGTTCAGGCCGCCCTTGGTGCGTCCGATATATCTGGAAACAGATCCTTTTTTAAAAGGCTGGCAGCGGTACGATGCGCTTTTAGGTGTGTTGCATCGATCATCAGCACGTCATCGGCATCGCTAGTAGCAGTCAGAGCAGAGAATATCTTGTTGAACACACCCATGCGGCTCCAGCGGATAAAGCGATTATAGAGCGTTTTATGCGGACCGTAAGCAGCGGGGGCATCGCGCCAGCGCAGACCGCCCTGGATGACAAAGATGATTCCACTCAGTATCCGCCGGTCATCAACTCTGGGAACCCCGTGCGATAACGGAAAATACGGCTCTATCCGGCGCATCTGCGCTTTGGTCAGCAAAAATGGAACATCCATGACAGCACCTCCTTCGATGCCGACATTGATGATGTGGACGCCCCTGCACTGACCGACTCGGCATGGTATGAGCCGGTCTCCAAAGCAGAAAGAGGAGCGTTCAAGATGACGATTACAACTATTGGATTGGATTTGGCGAAGAGTGTGTTTCAAGCGCACGGCGTTGATGGGAGCGGTGCAACGGTTCTGGTCAAGAAGTTGCACCGGAAACAGATGCTGCCCTTCTTCTCGAAGCTGCCGCCATGTCTGGTTGGGGTGGAGGCTTGCGGAACAGCGCATTATTGTGCGCGTAAATTGCTTTAATTTGCCCGAGTCCATTCCATCCTATTCGAAGGGGTGCTTTTTTGCTCTGCTTGGTTTAGTCGATCCAATATCTTCAGGGTGTCGGCTTGGCCGGGGCGTTCGAAGCCCTTCTGCCCCGGCCGCATTTCAGGCTATGGACAGATTCAGAATGAACCCGCACCTCAAAGGATTTATACTGGCTTGCCCTCTGGCCGGTGCGCCCGGCTGGAATCTTTATTTTCTCGCTTAGACCGGAATAAGGCCCATGGAAGACGCTATAAAAAATTGGCTAGAGAAATTGACCGATCAGGAGATAATCGAGATTTGGTTGGCTTCTAGCCATCCTGAAAACCCGACGCCGGAAGAAAGCGCGGCGCTGGAATTAATGAAAGAGCGGAATATTGATTTCTGAAACTTCAGAACAATCGATTTAAGCCAGGGATGCAAAATGCGCCGTTGAATGATTGGCCTAATGGCTCAGCGCCGGGGTAAAGCCTTTGTACTTCTTGTGATAGTCGCCCTTGCTCAGCTAGCACCGCATCCCGCGCAGCATCGCAACGCGCCTTGCTTGGATAGTCAATCACAGTCAGGTCTGACTGAAACCAACTAATAACGAGTTTATATTGGCTGACCGGCTGCGCCGCTGCAGGGGCAGATAGCAGTGCGAATAGAATAAACGCTGACTTCACCTCGCACCCCCAGTTGAAAATCGATTGTAAGAACCGTACCGCTGCAAGTCAAACTGTCAGGCTGCCAGCACCCCGGCAACGCCCTTATAGACGACTTTAGGAGATTCTAGCGGCATGGGACAAGTAGTTTAAACAGCGCGTTCAACATTGCTGGTCACTCCACTGTCAGGTCAGGAAAGTCGTCCACCTCTGCCAGTTCCACCCCTTCACGTAAGACGCGCGCGCGTCAGCAGTGTTTGAGTTTGAAATTGGCAGGCGCTCCGGTCATTCTTATATCGAGCGATAGCGTGCGGCTGGTCACAGATGGTAGCAATGCGGTTCATCCGCACACGTTCACTTGCCGATATTTGAAGCGAGATATTGGGCGACGAAATTGCTAACCGCGGGCGGCGTGAAATTGGGCATCTGCTCCATGTCGCGCAAATAGCCCGCGGTTTCTTTGAACGAATGCAGCCGGCCGCTGCTGATCGAATAGCCGAACAAGCCTGCAGCCAGTACCGTCTTTCGATCGGCTGTGGTGTCGTCGCTTTCACTCCGGAGGTGGTTGGATTCTATCGTTTTCATGATCCGCTGTTAGCGGGCTGGTGATTTGCTGTATTGTATGAAATCGACCTGTGCGCCACCGCACAGCCTTAACTCGGTTTCGGTAAATATGTTGACGGTCCGGTCCATTCAAATACGATTGAGGGCTTTTTCTGCATCTTCCTGCGTGGAATGAAAGGCGCCTATCAGCATTGCCAAGAGAAGCATTTGCATCGGTATCTGGCTGAATTTGATTTCCGGTATAGCTACCTTACTGCACTGGAAATTGACGACAATATGAGGTTTGTAAACGCGCTGCGGGGCATCAGCGGGAGCCGGATAGTTCGGTCAGCCGCTCTCGCAGCCTGGACTTCACCGCATCGATTGCATTCTTGCGGATCATAATCGCATCCGTGAGACGGTTTTTGCTTTCCGCGTAATTCTCGATCTTTCGTTCCAGCTCGGTGTCAGTTTCAGACGGCTTCACCGCCACGTCACCGGTCCGCAAATTGGCGACCAGTTCGTCGATGTTTTCGGCGCCCGATCTCAATTTGATCAGTTCAGATCGAGCCGCGGAAAGAACGGTTTCCGCTCGCTCAATCGCTTCCCGGTCCCGGTCCTGCTCGGCTTCAAGGGCGGCTATTTCAGAACGCTCTGGGGAATCATCAAATTTCGCCAATTTCTTGGCCAGCGTTTTATAGTCCGTCATGATTGAATCCTCCTGCTTCCAGCATTGCCAGCGTTGGTCCGGAGACATTCTGGATTGCTCTGTCCCAAGCCTTTCCGGAGTCACGGACCTTTTTGCGTTCAAGGGCCGCGGCGATTTGTGCATCGATCCGTGCATCGGCTGCAGCTCGTTTCCGGAGAGCTTCGACAGATACCGTTTTCGCCTTTGCGGGTTTCTGTGCCGGGGAGGTTGCCATGGGCGCCGGAGATGGCCTTTTCGCGGTAACGATTGGCGTTGTGCCGGCTATTGTCGTGGCTGGCTGCTTGCCATTCACGCGTTCGTGGAAGTTGTGGAAGCGGCCTTTTGGATTGGGTGGCCGTCTGTTTGATCGTGACATAATTTGAACCTTTCAGTCGTGAGTGATTTTGAGTGGGGTAATGCGAAATCCGATAATCTCGAGCGATCGACGCTGCACGGCTACGACAATTTATCGAGGCTCCATATAGTTCCATTCCTCGGCGCCACCCGCCTGAATAAGCTGACCCGGCCAATGGTGGAGCAATACCGAGTTGAACTGATGGAAACACGATCGAAGGCGCTAGTCAGCAAGGCAATCCGGGCTCTGTCATCAATAATCAATGTCGCGATGCGACAGGGGTTGGTCGCTCAGAACGTGGCGAGGGGGGCGACGGTAGCCAAGAAAACCAGCCGCAAGGACCGGGTGGAGATACCGACCAGGAAAGAGCTCAAGGCTCTGATAGCAGCCTGTTCGGATAACGAGCTGCCGCTGATCCTTACCGCGGTATTCACTGGTCTTCGTGCCTCGGAGCTGCGAGGACTTCGCTGGCAAGACGTTGACCTGGTCGACAAGGTGCTGAGCGTGAAGCAGCGCGCTGATGCTTGGAATGTTCTAGGGCCGCCCAAGTCGGAAGCGTCGATTCGCAATATTCCGTTGCCCGATATCGCCATAAAGACACTCAAACGTTGGAAGTTGGCTTGCCCGCCATCAAAAATGGATCTCGTTTTTCCATGCGAAAAGGGCACTCCGTACGGCTATCAAAACTTGCTGCGCCGGGTATATTTTCCTCTGCAGATCAGGGCAGGGCTCTCTCGGCCGGCTTTGGATCGGAAGGGCAAGCCGAAAATGAGCGAGTCGGATGAACCAGTGTTAAAAGGGAAATACGGGTTCCACGCTCTTCGCCATGCTGCAGCCAGCGGCTGGATCGAACAGAATATCGACCTGAAACGGCTTCAAACATGGATGGGTCACGAGAGCATCCAAATTACGCTGGATACGTACGGCCATTTGATCAAAGACAAGGACAAAGATGCGGCTATCGCGAGCGCCGCAGAAGCTCGATTATTTTCCTAGATGCAACACCAATGCAACATGGGCGCCTGAAAGCCTTAGAAAAGATGGGTTTAGGGTTGGCATCATAATCCATGTGTCGGGGGTTCGAGTCCCTCCTCCGCTACCAAAATCGGTCGGGCAGACACCGCATTTCGGGTGCAGTGATAAACCGACCGGGTGAATGGCCGGTTCGGATTTTCCTCGCGCCACAATATCCGGAGCCGGCGAATTCCCGATATTCTCATAAAGCGATGGCGGCGGCACAACATGCCAGAGGGCACCCTGTCATTTGGCCCGCCGGCCTGCTGATATTTGCCCCAGAAGGGACGAGCAAGAATGTGAAAGGCCCAAATAGACGTTGATTCATTCAATTTTCGCAGCCTATGATCCAGATCATATAAAGGGGGGGCGGCAGGCTTTAACAGTCTGCCAGAGACGAACCGTTCGGGATTCCGCTGGTGACTTGACCAGGGCAGGGGTCGCGGGTTCGCCCGGGGGCTAAACAGGAGGATGGGTTGAGCAAGATTCAAACAGCGCTTGCCGTTGGTATCGCCGGGACAATAGGCGGGGCAGCGGTTGCTGGGCTGATGCTGTTCTCCGCTGCTGTCGAGGCAACGGTTGCCCTCCAGACGAACATAGGCATCGGCGAGCGCCAATGCCTTTACTATGCCAAGCCGGGACAACCCGATTGCGAAATCCTGATATCGGGATGGCAGGAAACTGCAAATGCAGCAGGGCCGCAACCCATTGACCTGCCCGCGTCTGAATATGGCCAGCGCCCGCCCTCGGAAGCGCCTGAAAATGACGTCATGACGCCTGATGGCCAATCCGGACAGGAAGGGAACGAGGCGGTTGATCCAGAGGACTCTGCTCCGCTTGCGGCGGAAGACAAGGCCTATGTGCCACCGGCGCAGGCCGAGCCGCCGCTGCCGCAGTTGCCGGCTGCGCCGGTGCTGCTGCAGGGGGACTATCCCGATTGCCGCGACGACCATCTGCATCTGTCCGATCCGCATGACAAGGCGATCAACATCAACCAGTGCACGACCCGGCTGGACAATTATTATAACGACGTGCTGACCGCCTATCGCAAGCAGATGAACGAGCATCAGAACGAGATTTCCCGGATTTTCACCGAAAAGGTGGCTGGGCGGATGGAATATTCGGCTGCCAGCAGAGACCGGTTTTATAAGCAGATGCTGGAGGAGCATGCCAATTCGGATCCGGAAGGCAAGAATATGTCCGTCTACCGGGCGGCCGTCGAGCTCTACAATGCCGACCGCAACTATCTGAGCGACCGCTATTGCTACAACACCGGGTGCGGGGGTTACCCCGTTCCCGAAAATTATGGTTTCATGAACATGCAGACCGCGAGCGGCGAACCGGTGGAGCAGAAAAAGGCGAAGCCGGGCAAGGGCGAGAGCAAGGCAAAGTCCGCCGGCAATCCGTCGTGCAAGAAATCCCGGGGGCGGGGCAATCTGCTCGGCGGCATCTTTGGCGGGGTGGTCGGATCGGCGGCGGGGCTCAACAAGGTCGGAAGCCTGATCGCCAGCGCCGCCGGCGCGGTTCTGGTCGGGGAGATCGCCTGCAAACTGAGCGAGGACGAGCAGGAGAAAGCGGCGGAGGCGACGATCGCGGTTGTCGAACAGGAAAAAGTGGGGGCGGTTGCCAGCTGGCAGAGCCCGAGCCGCGGCGGAGTGTCCGGCTCTTCGACGGTCACGGCATTGAACACCGAGCCGAATGGCCGGAAATGCCTGACGATCACCGACGTTGCGATCATCGACGGCGAGGAAACCCGGATATCCAAGCAAATGTGTCGCGGCGCCGGTCAGTCGAAATATGCGATCATGGCGTGAGCCGGTCTCGATAGCGGGCGCTTGAACAAAAAGCTGCTATTGCCATCCAAATCTATTCTTCGCCGGTCCGGGCGGTGATAGCTCTTGCGCACCGGCCTCTAGCGTCCCTATTTGCAGGGTACAGAATCACAATCGGGAATAGACCATGGCCGAAACACATCGCACGAAAATGCTCATTCTGGGCTCGGGACCGGCCGGCCTGTCGGCAGCCATCTACGGTGCTCGCGCGGGACTGGAGCCTATCGTCGTCCAGGGACTGCAGCCGGGCGGCCAGCTGACCATCACCACCGATGTCGAAAATTATCCGGGATTTCGCGACGTGATCCAAGGTCCCTGGCTGATGGACGAAATGCAGGCCCAGGCCGAAAAAGTCGGCACCCGGACCATTTTCGACACGATCGTCGATGTCGATTTCTCCCAGCGGCCGTTTCGGCTGACCGGTGATGGCGGTGATATCTACGAAGGCGACACCCTGGTCATAGCCACCGGTGCCCAGGCAAAATGGCTCGGGCTGCCGGGCGAGGAGGAGCTGTCGGGGAAAGGCGTGTCCGCCTGTGCGACCTGCGACGGATTTTTCTATCGCGGCAAGAAGGTCGCGGTGATCGGGGGCGGGAATACCGCCGTCGAGGAAGCGCTTTACATGACCAATCACAGCGACGACGTGACCCTGATCCACCGGCGGGACAGCCTCCGGGCGGAGAAAATCCTGCAGGACCGTCTGTTTGCCAATCCGAAGATATCCGTGCTGTGGAACACCAATGTCGAACGATTTGTCGGCGGCGGCGAGCCGCTGGGTCTGGTGGGCCTGGATCTGGTCGACACGCAGACCGGAGCGACCAGCCATCTCGGTCTCGATGGCGCTTTCGTCGCCATCGGGCACGCGCCGGCCACCGAAATATTCCGGGAGCATCTCGACCTGATCGACGGCGGCTATATCCAGGTGATACCCGGCACGCCGAAAACCAAGATTCCCGGGCTGTTTGCCTGCGGTGACGTCATGGATCATGTCTATCGGCAAGCCGTGACCGCGGCAGGAACCGGCTGCATGGCGGCCCTGGACGCCGAGCGCTTTCTTGCGGAACAGGAATTTGAGCTGATGGCTGCCGAATAGTCAGGCGGACCGCAAGCCATCCAGTATTTTTTCGGTCAGCCATTGTCTGGCGTCGACGTCGGCGAAGCTGTGCGACGCGCTGTCGAGCGATGCCAAGGTGATCGCGGCATTGTTGCGCGTCGTGGCAAAATCCTGGCTGTTCCAGGCGGCCAGAAAGGCACGGGCCGTGGTATCCCGCTTTGCGACAAGGATAAGGCAATCGCTTTGCACGCCGGACAGCGCGTCGCGCAATCGCAACGAGAGGCTGCTGTTGCCCTCCGATCGCGAGGCTTGCCGAAGGCCCTTCAGAAGCTTTTTGATATCTATCTTGCCAGACACCAGATCGACAATCGTCCTCGGATTCCTGATGCGGTCCCAATAGCGGGAGCGGATGGCGGCGGATGACAATGTCGGTTCGTCCGCTGCACGGTCGACGACCGATTCGATCACCCAGGGATTGGCCAGTATATAGCCATCCAGTCCGGCGTCCGGGCCGAACAACGCAAGAGCGGTTGCTGCGTCGCAATTGCCAAACGCCACGATCCGCTTGATCTGATGCTCGCGCCGCAGGAATTGTGCCGCGGCTGCAATCTCGGCTGCGCTCCCCAGAAAGCCCTTGTTCTGGCCGGAGCTTTCGCCGATTCCCCGCCGGTCATAGCGCAACACGGGAAAGCCGGCCGCGGATATCCGCAAGGCCAACTGTGCCATGCCGGCATGAGCACCGGAACGGATTTCATTGCCGCCGCTGACGATCAGCAACGCCGTAGCACCCGGCGCGGCATCGAATGTCGCTGCCAGCACGTCGCCTTCGCATGAAATCGGAGCGAAGCTTCGCGTCATTGCTTCACCCATTCAGCGATGTCCCTGCCGATTGCCAGAGACATGGCCGGGTCATCATCGGGCTCGGCGCGAAGCCAGAGGGCAGAGCCGGTGATCTGCCGATCCGACGGCTTGTTGTCCGATTCAAGACGGACGACATTCTGAGACTCAAATGTCGGGATATCGGCAGCGTCGAGTTGCGCAAAAAGTTCCGAACCGATGATATTGCCCGCCAGTTCCAGCGGTGCCTTCCCGGCCCTGATCGTCAGGTCGGCGATGCTCGTGTTGAGGCCGGATTCCCGGTCTGCGGCGACTTTGGTGCGCAACATGGTCCGCAAGATCGCCGCGCCTTTTGCAGGGGTGAATATCCAGTGATTGGCGGCGTTCAACCCGCTCACTGTCAAAACGCCGCCCCGAAAAGAGGCGATATGCGATATGCCATGCTGCCTTGCGCAGGCGGCCATTGCATCTTGCCAGTCGGACAGGGTTACCCGATCGAGCGCGACCTGGCTTTCATTGGTGCCCGGCAAATCCGGCAGGAAGCCGCCCACCGACAGACCTTCCAAAGCTTCCAGCACGCCGACGAGCATCCGGCGCATCCGGTTCATCTCGTCAAAAAGCGGCGGTACCAGCATGACCCGATGCGCAAGCGGGGTGGACGGGCACAAACACAGTTCTTTGCGGCCCGCAAATTCGTAAGTGCCGAATGCGGGCGCGGGCGTCACTCCGTGACTTTCATCTCGGCGAAGGCGACCAGGTTGCCAAAGGTTTCGAACAGTTCGCCGTCGACTTCGTCGTCGTCGATGACGATATCAAGGCGATCCTCCAGTTCCGTCAGCAATCCTGCCACGGCCATGCTGTCCAGCTCGGGGAGCGCGCCGAAAAGCTCGGTGTCTGCCGTGAACTCCGAGACCTGTTCTGCGCTTAGACCCAAAATATCCCGCATCACGGCACGCACGGCTGCTTCCGGCGTCAAATCGACTTCATTCTGCATCAAAAAACCCCCGAATCCCGGATAACGGCGCTTCCCTAATGCGAAGCGCGGCTTGCGGCAAGGCCCGAGAGATAGTGCCGCAAAATTGGTAGCCAGGACAACGGATGGTTGGGCCATAACAATTCCAGCCGATAGCGATCCCGGACATCTTCCATCCACTCGCGCTTGTAGCCGTCATTCCCGGTGCCGAAATCGATCAGATTGACCTGGTCGATATCAATGACGTGCTGAAACATCGCCACCGATAGCAGGGTTCCGGGTGACGATTTCGTCGCATCTTCGATATGGGCGAGCTTGTGGATCAGCGCTTCGCCGTTTTCCACGGTCCAGAATTGGGCTGCGACAGGTACTCCATCTATATAGGCCAGGCCCAGCCGCATGCAGCCGGCTTCCGCTTCCTGTCGGGCGAGCTTTCGCAGAAAATCCGGATTGCCTTCTTCGGGTTTCCAGCTGCGTTCGTAGACGGATTCATAGTCATTCCAGTCCTCGTCCGAGAATTGCCTTTCAATGCGGACCGACACCAAATTCTTCTTTTCCTTGCGCCGGACGGTGTTGCGCAACTGACCGGGCCGCTCGGCCCAATATTGGTCAAAAGTCCGTCCCTTGACGTTCAGGATATGATTGTCGTCTGCCTTTGATCGGAACACGACCCAGCCGGCCTGTTCAAAGGCTCGCTCGGTCAGGCTTGCCGCGCCGTCTTCGTCCGGTACCGGAGTGATTTCAATATGGTGGGAAGTGGACTTGAGCTTTTTTGCCAGCTTTGCCAGCAGCGCCAATTTGGTGACTTCGTCATAATCACCGAGAAAAATCGGCCGAAAGGTGAAATTGTACCAGTTGGCAAGGGCGGAATGGCGACCAGCACCGGTTTTCATTAGAAAAATCCATGCCTCCGCTTCGCCTTCCTTGCTGTGGACGATCAGCGGGCGTTTGTCCGGCAGGCACAGCTCATGCAGTGGCCTAAGCCATTCGATCCGGTCGAACAGCGATTTCTGGACGCTCCGGCCCAGTTTTTCTCCCGCCAAGGCTTGCACGGACTGAAAATTGCTATGATATTCACTGGTCATGGCTAAAGTCGTGTCTGTCACAATAATGCTCTTTTTCCCATAGGTTAAACATTGAACACCAATCCCGAAACCGCCGCATTTCCGCTCGACCACCTGGCCATCGGCAAGGATCCGGAGGCGAGCGCGCTCGTGACGCGTTCGGGAACCCTTACCTACAAGATGTTAAATCATCGTGTCGGACTGTTGGCTGCGTGGTTGCAGGGGCAGGGCATGGCGAGAGGCGACAGGGTGGCAACCTGGCTCTCCAAGACCGAACTGGCGTGCCTCATGCCGCTGGCGGCGGCGCGGGCGGGTCTGGTGCACGTACCGGTCAATCCGATGCTCAAACATTCGCAGGTCGCCCATATTCTTGGCGACAGTGGGGCCAGATTGATGATCAGCAATGCCGGGCGGCTGAAAACTTTGGATGGCATTGATATCCCCGAGGCCTGCAACCTGTTCGAGGACAGGGCGGTCGAGGAAGCGGTGGCTACGCTCATAACAGCCGTCGAACCCAGTGCAGCGACGACCGACACCGGGGAACTGGTTGCGATCCTGTACACCAGCGGATCGACGGGCCGCCCAAAGGGCGTCATGCTCAGCCACGCCAACCTGACCCTTGGCGCCGTCAGCGTGGCTGAATATCTCAAAATGTCTGCGGATGATCGAACCATCTGTGTCCTGCCGCTGAGCTTCGACTATGGGCAGAACCAGCTTTTTTCAACCTGGGTGGCCGGTGGGTGCGCGGTGCCGCTGGACTATCTCACGCCGCGTGACGTCATGAAGGCATGCGCCCGCGAACGGATCACGACGCTGGCCGCCGTTCCGCCGCTCTGGGTGCAGCTGGTGGAACAGGAATGGCCGGCAGAGGCTGTCCAATCCATGCGGAGACTGACCAACAGCGGTGGTGCGCTGACGCCGACACTGGTCAGGCAATTGCGGCGCATTTTCGGCCCCAAGACGGATATCTATGCCATGTATGGCCTGACCGAGGCCTTCCGGTCGACGTATCTCGATCCTGCCCTGATCGACGGTAACCCGACCAGCATGGGCACCGCAATTCCCTTTGCCGAAATTCTGGTGGTTGATCCGTCGGGGGCGATTGCCGCGCCCGATCAGGAGGGTGAACTGGTTCATTGCGGTCCCCTCGTGGCGCAGGGATACTGGAATGATCCGGAGCGAACGGCGCAAAGATTTCAGACCGCTCCGGCGGCCTCGCGATATGCGGGAACCGCGGTTTTCTCTGGCGACACGGTCAAGCGGGGAGTCGACGGCCTGCTGTATTTCGTCAGCCGCGACGATGCGATGATAAAAAGTTCGGGCAACCGGATCAGCCCGACGGAAATCGAGGAAGTCGCGGTTGAGTCAGGGTTTATCGCCGAGGCTGTCGCGCTGGGGGTGCCGGACGAACGCCTGGGTCATGCAATCCGATTGTTCGTCAGGGCCAACAATCGGGAGGTTGATCCAGGGACAACGAGTGATCAGCTGGGGAAATATCTCAAGCAGAATTTACCGAATTTTATGCACCCCCGGGATATCGTCGTGCTGGCGGACTTTCCAAAGAACCCCAACGGGAAACTGGACCGCACCCTTTTGGCCAGCATGGATGTCGAATGATCAAGACCAAACCCACCGGGCCGATCCCCGCCGGATTCCATTCTTTCAACGGTGAACTGGCCGTGGGGGGGCAACAGGCCAGCGCGCTTGTTTCGCAACATGGATCGCCGCTGTTTGTCTATTCGGCAGGGCGGCTTGACGTCAGGATTGAGCAGCTGCGCGCGGCCATGCCCCGCGACCTGGATATTCATTACGCCATGAAGGCCAATCCCTTCCAGCCGCTGCTCAGCCATATGGTGGGCCGGGTGGATGGCATCGACATCGCGTCCGGTGGCGAATTGACCATGGCTCTGGCAGCCGGCGCGGAGCCCGGCAAAATCAGCTTTGCCGGCCCGGGCAAGCGGGATGATGAACTGGAGCAGGCGATCCGCGCCGGCGTCACGATCAATATTGAATCGCCCAGCGAGTGCGAGCGGGCGCTCCGCATCGGCGCAAGCATGGGTAAAAGGCCGCGCCTCGCGATACGCGTCAATCCGGATTTTGACCTCAAGGGTTCGGGAATGAAGATGGGCGGCGGTGCGAAGCCGTTCGGCATGGACGTGGATCTGGTGGCCCCGACGGCACGGCATATTCTGGATGCCGGGGCGGACTGGCGCGGTTTTCATATTTTTGCCGGCTCCCAGGCTTTGAGCGCCGATGCGATCATCGAGACCCAGGCGCAAACGCTGGCGCTGGCGGCGCGGCTTGCGACGGCGATTGGACAATCTCCCGACCATGTCAATCTTGGCGGCGGTTTCGGCATCCCCTATTTTCCCGGAGACGAACAACTGGATATCGCCCGTGTTGGAACAGCATTGTCCAATCAATTGAAGCAATTGCCAGACATTCTTGCGAACACGCGGTTCGCGATCGAACTGGGCCGCTATCTCGTCGGCGAAGCCGGCGTCTATCTGACCCGCATAATCGATCGCAAGGTTAGCCAGGGACAGGTGTTCCTAGTGACTGATGGCGGCCTGCATCACCAGCTCGCCGCCAGCGGCAATTTCGGGACCGTGGTGCGGCGCAATTATCCGGCGGCCATTGCCAGCAAGTTTGATGCGCAATCGTCTGAAACCGTGTCTATTGTCGGTTGCCTTTGTACGCCGCTGGACCGTCTGAGTGACAATGCCGCGATGCCGAAGGCGGACGTCGGAGATATTGTCGCCATTTTCTGCGCCGGCGCTTATGGTGCCACGGCAAGCCCTGCGAACTTCCTGGGCCAGGGTGCGGCGAGCGAGATACTGGTCGCCTGATCCGGGCCGCCAGCGGCTGCCAGTCCGCTGCTCCTGTTCATCGGAAATTCAGCTAATCCTAACGCTATATTCACTATTTTCCAGCATATCCAACTCGTAAATTTGCGTGGATCGCCTGTTTTTCCCAGAAAACTGGCATCGCACGAGTGACTGATACGAGGTGAGAAAATGCGTTCTGCTATCAAAAACAAGCACTTGGCAAAGCTGATGGTTGGTGCCGGAATGGCGTCACTTGCCGTTGCCGGTTGCGCTGGCAATTCCAGCGGCCCGCAACTGCCGGCCGCGTCTTTCGTGTCGATGCAGGAAGGCCCAGGCGAAGAATATGTGATCGGGCCGCTGGATGAATTGACGATTTTTGTCTGGCGCAATCCCGAGCTGGGCGCGAAAGTTCAGGTGCGCCCCGATGGCCGCATTACCACGCCGCTGATCACGGATATGCCTGCGGTCGGCAAGACACCATCGATGCTGGCCCAGGACCTGACTCTGCAACTCTCGCAATATATCAATGAGCCTCTGGTATCGGTGATCGTCAACAATTTTTCGGGCACATTTTCCCAACAGATCCGGGTGGTTGGCGCAACCGACAAGCCGGCCTCCATCCCCTATCGCGCAAACATGACCCTGCTTGACGCAATGATTGCCGTCGGCGGCATGTCCGAGTTCGCGTCCGGCAACCGGGCAAGACTGATACGTTTTGATCGCGGCACCGGCAAACAGCAGGAATTTGCCCTGCGCATCGACGATTTGATGAAGAAGGGCGAAACCCGCGCCAATGTGATGCTGCGTCCCGGCGACGTGATCATCATTCCCGAAAGCATGTTTTGATCCAGCCTGCGCGGCCCATGACAGGAATCGAATAGACAGATGAACGGTCTCTACGACGAATTTAAGATAGCGGTGTACAGCGTCTGGAACCGGCGCTGGCTGGCGCTCGCCGTTGCCTGGGGGCTTTGCCTGCTGGGCTGGCTGGTGGTCGCGCTTATCCCGAACAGCTATGAATCGCAGGCCCGGATCTCGGTCGAGATGCAGTCGATTCTGTCGGACAAGGTCGGCGTGGATGCGCGTGAGCGGAAGAAGAACATGGAGCGCGTGCAGGAGACGCTCGCTTCGACGATCAACCTGGAAAAAGTTGTGCGGGGAACCGCATTGAACGAATCTGTTTCGTCGGACAGGGAACTGGCCGGCAAGGTCGAGATGCTGCGCAAGAATATCGAAATCAAGTCGGAAAAGGACAATCTCTTCGAGATCACCGCAAAATCGTCGGCCAGCAATCTTTCCGATGCGCAAAACGCCGTTCTTGCCCGCGATATCGTTCAGAAAATGATTGATATCTTTGTCGAGGAGAACCTCTCGGGGGATCGCGACGAGACGAGCCAGACGATCAAGTTTCTGGATGCCCAGCTCGCCCAGCGCGAAAAGGAGCTGCAGGAGGTCGAGCAGAAGCGCGTCCAGTTCGAGACGGAAAATCTGGGCTTGCTGCCCGGCATCGGTTCGATCAGCCAGAGGCTGGAGGCGGCTCGCGCCGAACTGGGACAGATCGATTCGCAGCTCAGCCAGGCATCAGGTTCGCTGGCTGCGCTGAACGGCCAGCTTTCGGGCACGCCACCATCCATTTCGACCCCCGGGTTCGGCGGAGGCGGCGGTGCCCGCGCGCAGCTTTCCCAGGCAGAAGCCAAGCTGGCCTCGGCGCGCGCGCGTGGCTGGACCGACAGCCATCCCGACGTGATATCGATGAAGAACGAGATCGTCGCCTTGCGGTCGCAGGCAGCCAGGGAACCGGCCGGAAGCGATGGGTATCGCACCCCCAATCCCGCCTATAGTTCCCTGCAAAGCATGCGCGCCGAGCGACAGGCCAGTATGGCCGCGTTGCAGGCCCGGAAAAATGCGCTGCAGGCAGACATGGCACAGCTGGTTTCCAAGCAGACGATGGAACCCGGCGTGGCCGCAGAGATGTCGCGGATCAATCGGGACCACGAGGTCCTGAAAAGCCAGTATGACAAGCTGCTCGCGGACCGGGAGCAGATCAAATTGCGCGGTCAGGTGGAATCGGAAACGGATTCGCTCAAGTTCCGGGTTATTGATCCACCATCCAGCCCGAGATCTCCAGCCGCACCCAACCGCCCGCTGCTGCTCGCAATGGTGCTGATCGTGGGGATTGGTGGCGGCGTCGGCGCTGCCTTCGCCATGGGACATCTGCAGACCAGCTATCCGACGGCGGACAAACTTCAAAAGGCCAGCGGCTTGCCCGTAATCGGCTCGGTATCCGAAATCCTGACCAACGCCCAGCGTGCCATCAACAAGAAGAAACTGCGCGTCTTTTACGGCACGACCGGCGCGCTGTTCGGTGTTTTCGGCATGCTGATGATCGTCGAATTTATCCAGCGCGGCATGGTCGCCTGAGGGAAAAGTCATGAACCAATATAATCCTCCCCGAAAACCCGCGTCGCTGCTCGAAAGGGCCGGGGAAATCTATGACTATATTCCCGTTGTCCGGACAGGTGAGCAACCTGCCAGGGATCCGGAAGCAACGCGGCCGGCCGGTGGCCTGAGCCAGGTCACCCGGGTGACCGCCCAGCCGATCGAAGCCTATGCGGGGCCAAGGGTGATCGTCGATCGCGACAAACTGCGGGAAGCCGGATTCATCGTTCCCGACGGTCCCGTGACCGGGATTTCGGAAGAGTTCCGGATCATCAAGCGTCAATTGCTGCTGGCCGCGAAAGGCAGCCAGAAAATGGCACCTGTCGCGCGCGGCGAAAGGATCTTGATCTGTTCGGCCCATCCCGACGAAGGCAAGACTTTTTGCGCCCTCAACCTTGCGCTGTCGATCGCTGCGGAAAAGGACAATGAAGTGCTGCTGGTGGACGCCGATTTTGCAAAGCCGAGCATCCTGTCCAGTCTCGGGCTGGAAGGCAGCAAGGGGCTCATGGACGCGCTGGCGGACCCGCAACTGCCGGTCGAAAGCTGCATCATCCACACCGATATCCCGGGCCTGGCGATCCTGCCGGCAGGCGATCAAACCAATGCCGATACCGAATATCTGGCGTCTTCGCGCACCGAACAGGTGCTGAACCGGCTGACGCAGAACAACCCCCATCGCATCGTCATATTCGATTCGCCACCCGCCTTGTCGGCATCCCCGGCCTCCGTGCTGGCTACCCATGTCGGCCAGGTGGTGATGGTCGTGAAAGCCGATGAAACCACCGAATCCGCCCTGCGCGACGCGCTCAGTCTGATGGGCGGTTGCGAGCATATTCAACTCCTTCTCAACGGCACCAAATTCTCGCCGACGGGAAGGCGTTTTGGATCCTATTATGGATATGGAGAGTAAGCCATGACCAAGAATTTGACCAGAAATGTCCTGGCATATGGTGCAGCAATATTGCCATTGCTCGGACTGGTTGCACCAGGCGCGGAGGCACGCGAACGCAAGGCCGACGTGGCTCCCTATCTCGAGGTGCAGCAAGTGCTGGTGGCGGACCTGAAGGACGGCAGCGACGTGCTGACCTACACTTCGGTG
Organism: Parasphingorhabdus sp.; assembly: GCF_036964565.1. GTDB lineage: Bacteria > Pseudomonadota > Alphaproteobacteria > Sphingomonadales > Sphingomonadaceae > Parasphingorhabdus. Next base: position 52,601 of record NZ_JBALTN010000007.1, read on the forward strand.
GCTGCCGGGATCGAAACCTCGATCCAGACCCGGGGTGCCGAAGCGCAAGTCAATTTGCGCTACGAGCGGCGGTTTTTCTATCAGGACAATCTTGGCGACGACGATGTCATTACCGGGTTGGCGCGCGGCGGTCTGCAGATCGTGCCCAATGTTCTTTCGCTCGAAGCAGGCGGCCTTGCCACCCGGAGCAGGGTGGACCTGCGCGGCGAGGCACCCTCGAACAATGTCGGGAATATCGACAATGTCACCCAGGTCTATTCCGTCTACGCCGGCCCCAACCTGTCGACCAACGTTGGAGCGCTGGACGTCAATGCCAATTATCGGCTCGGATATACCAAGGTCGAGAACAAGACGAGCGGTGCTTTGCCGCCCGGACAGGTTCCGATCGATGTATTCGATGACAGCGTAAGCCATTCTGCCAGTGCCAGCGTCGGTATGCAGCCCGGCGACCTGCCGTTCGGCTGGTCCGTTGGCGGCGGCTGGGAGCGCGAGGATGCGGGTCAGCTTGACCAGCGCTATGAAGGCAAATATGCGCGCGCCGACGTGACCGTGCCGGTGTCGCCAACTCTGGCGCTCGTCGGCGGTGTCGGCTACGAAGACATCGAGATTTCCGAACGCGATGCAGTCCGCGACGGGAATGGCGATCCGATTGTCGGCGACGATGGTCGTCTCGTGACGGATGAAGCCTCGCCGCGGTTGCTGTCCTATGATCAGGACGGCATCATCTGGGATGCAGGGGTGATGTGGCGCCCGAGCCGCCGCACCTCGCTGGAAGCGCGATTTGGCCAGCGCTATGGCAGCGAGACCTATTATGGCAGCTTTAGCTATCAGCCCAATCAGGCGACGGCACTGAATATTTCGGTCTACGACACGGTGTCCGGCTTCGGCAATTTGCTCAATGACAATCTCGCCAGCCTTGGCACCAGCTTCACCAGCACCCGCAATCCGCTGAGCGGGGAGCTGAACGGCTGCGCCTTCGGTGCGACGAGCGGCTTGTGCTTCAACGACATCCTGCAATCCGCAGCATCGTCCTCGTTCCGCGCCCGCGGTGTCAACGGACAGCTGACCTACAGCAAGGGGGGCTGGGATACCGGCGTGGGCGTAGGTTATTCCCGCCGGCGCTTCTTTGCATCACAGCTTGGCGCGGTTTCCGCGGTCGATGGTCTGGTCGACGAAAATTACTATGCGGTTCTTACCGTCGGTCGCGACCTGGACACCTACTCGAGCTTCGACGCGAACGTTTACGCCAATCTGCTCGATAGCGGTTTTGCCGATGCGCCAAACGTCCTCGGCGTTGGTGCGAACGCGGCCTATTATCGCCAGATTTTGCCTGGCCTTCAGGGTACGGCCGCGGTCGGGCTGGACAGCTACCAGCAGGACGGTTTCGACAGCGAGCTTACCGCTTCCGCTCTGTTGGGGCTCAGATATGATTTTTAAAGGCATTATCCCCGTTGATGATCGGAGTTACGCGTATGTATGAGACTTTTTATGGACTGAACGGCCGGCCCTTCCAGCTGACCCCGGATCCCCACTTCTATTTCGAGAGCCTGACCCACCGCAAGGCGCTGTCCTATCTGGGTTATGGCCTGGCACAGGGAGAAGGGTTCATCGTCATCACGGGAGATGTCGGTGCGGGCAAGACCACGCTGGTCAGCCATCTTATGGCAACGATCGACAAGGCGCGTCTGACGGCGGCGAACATTGTCACGACCAAGCTCGACAGCGAAGATATTGTGCGGGTGGCTGCCAATCATTTTGATATCGATACCGACCATATGGACAAGGCACAGTTGCTGAGCGCGTTCGAGGAATTTCTCCACGCCGAGGCCCGCGCCGGCCGGCGTTGCCTGCTGATCGTCGACGAATCCCAGAATTTGCCCGCAGGAGCGCTGGAAGAATTGCGCATGCTGTCAAATTTTCAGCTCGGCGGTCAGGCTCTGTTGCAGATATTCCTGCTCGGCCAGCCTGAATTCCGAGACATGTTGCAGACATCCAACCAGCTGGAACAATTGCGCCAGCGGGTGATCGCACATCACCATCTCGAACCGATGAGCCCGGAGGAAGTCGAACCCTATGTTACGCATCGCCTGTCCAAGAGTGGCTGGTCGGGACGCCCCAAGATCACTTCGGGGGTATTCCGGACGCTGTTTGCGGAAACCGATGGCGTTCCCCGCAAGATCAACGCGTTGATGAGCCGGATATTGCTGATGGGATCGATCGAACATGCCGAGATGATCGACCAGACCATGGTGGCGCGGGTACTGGCCGACCTGAACGGTGAGGATGTCGAAATCGCTGCTCCGCCAGCCCCGTCAACGGAGATCAAAAGTCCGCTGATGGAAAAGCCGAGAAAATCCAGTGATACGGGTTCGTTCGCGATGCCGGAACAGACGGCTCGCGATGTCGATCCCGAGCCTGTGCAAAAGCCGGTCGCGGATACGGAGGTGGTCAATCTGCACGATACCCCGCCGTCGCTGCAGTCGCGGGAAGAAACGCAGGAGCCGGAAATATCCGACCGTCAAGATACGGAGGCACATCCCGCCCCGCGGCCCGCTCCAGGATCGGTCGCCACTGCCCAGATGGCGATGATCGCGAAGCGGTTGTCAGCGCTGGAAACCCGGATGGACGGGCAGGAAGAAAATCTCCACCGCGTCTTGACGATGCTGGTGGAATGGGTCGAGAGCGATGTGCGAAGCAAGGAAAGCTATGTCAATGCAGGACGCGCGGCCTGAAGCCTTTGGCACGGCCGGACAGGCGGATGGTTTGCTCAACGGCATGTCCGTCGACATCGAGGACTGGTTTCAGGTCGGCGCCTTTGAGACCGTCATCGACCGTGCCGATTGGGACAAGCTGAACCAGCGCGTCGAACGCAACACCGATGCGGTGCTTCGGCTGTTCGAGGAAGCAGGGATCAAGGCGACATTTTTCATCCTCGGCTGGGTGGCGGAGCGCTACCCCGCGTTGATGCAACGCATCGTGGCGGCGGGGCACGAGATTGCCAATCATGGTTATGATCATGCCCGCGTGCACACGCTTTCGGCCGACCAGTTTCGGGCCGACCTTGATCGCAGCCGGAAACTTCTTGAGGATTCGTCTGGCCAAAAGGTTGTCGGCTACCGCGCGCCCAGTTTCTCGATCGATCAGCGCACGCCATGGGCCCACGCCATATTGGCGGAGCAGGGCTATGCCTACTCGTCCAGCGTCGCGCCCATCAACCACGATCATTATGGCTGGGCCGGTTCGCCAAGATTTGCCTGGAAGCCGGTGGCCGGGTCCAACCTTGTGGAACTGCCGGTGACGACCGTGAAGTTCGGCAACCGGATACTGGCCGCAGGTGGTGGAGGGTTTTTCCGCTTGCTGCCCTATTCGCTCTACAAGCAGTCGATCCGCAAGATGCAGCGCGAGGACCAGCGGGGGGCAATCTTCTATTTCCATCCATGGGAAATCGATCCCGACCAACCGCGTGTCGGCAACGCTCCGCTCCGGTCGAAGCTCCGGCACTATACCAACATGAAGCACATGCGCGCGAAACTGCTGCGGGCAGGGCGGGATTTCAGATGGACCCGGGTGGATGAACTGGCAGCGCTGGAAGCGGGGGTACAGCAATGAACATCCCCTTCAAGCCGAAGGCCATGACGGTTCGCGTTCTGGAGCATGCGGAAAGCAATGAACTGGCGCGCATCGAATCCTATGTAGCATCCGCCGAGCAGGGAACCGCATTTCACCGACCCGCCTGGGTACTTTCGGTCAGCAAGGCGTGCGGCCACGAGTGGCGCTATCTGCTGGCAGAGAGCGAGAGCGGGGATTTGCAGGGCCTGGTGCCTCTGCACCTGATTCACTCGCCCCTGTTTGGCCGGGCACTGGTGTCGTCGGGTTTTGCCGTCGGCGGCGGTATTCTGGGAACCAGCGAGCAGGCCATTCATGTGCTGTCGGAGGAAGTCTGGAGATTTGCCGAGCGCTACAGTTTCCCGAGCGTGGAACTGCGGGGTGGCGACGTGTCCGGCACAGGGTGGCAGGACATAGAGGGCGTCTATGCAGGATTTGTAAAGCCGCTGGCGGATGACGACGAAAGCCAGCTGCTTGCGATACCGCGCAAGCAGCGGGCGGAAATCCGCAAGGGCTTGGCCAACGATCTGACCGTTCGCATTGGCAGCGGTTCGCAGGATCGTGCCGACCATTATGCGGTTTACGCCGAGAGCGTCCGCAATCTTGGCACACCCGTTTTCCCGAAGCGCCTGTTCGACGAAGTGCTGGATGGGTTCGGCAACGATGCGGACATTTTGACGGTGCTGCACGAAGGCAAGCCGCTGGCCAGCGCACTCAGTCTTTATCACAAGCAGGTGGTGATGCCTTACTGGGGCGGGGGCACCTGGGATGCGCGCCGCTATCGGGCCAATGACATCATGTATTATGCGCTGATGAATCACGCACGGCAACGGGGGTGCCGCTCGTTCGATTTCGGGCGGTCGAAATATGGAACAGGCGCCTTTTCGTTCAAGAAGAACTGGGGTTTTGAACCGGAGCCGCTGAGCTATGCCACGCGCACGGCGGATGGCGAAATGCCCCGCGATGTCAATCCGATGAGCCCGAAATACAGGGCGCAGGTCGCGCTGTGGCAGCGCTTGCCGTTGCCGATCGCCAACCGGATCGGGCCGATGATTGCCAAGGGTCTTGGCTGATGGGCGAGATTCTGTTTCTGGCGCACCGCGTGCCTTGGCCACCGGACCGGGGCGACAAGATACGATCGCACCATTTCCTGCAGAAGCTGATGGATTGCGCACCGGTGCATGTTGCCTGCTTTGCGGAGGATGATGCGGAACGGCGGGTTGGATGGACGCGCAAAGGCGAGCTGGCGTCCTGCGCCATCCTGCCGCGGAAGAAGCCGCAATGGCGGGCAGGGATCGAAGCGCTGGTCTCGGGAAAGCCGGTATCGCTCACCGCCTTCGAAAGCGCAGCGCTCCGCGATCATGTCAGCGACATTCTTGCGAATCGGCCCGTGGAGTGTATTTTCATATTTTCGGGACAGATGGCGCAGTTCGTCCCGGCGGATTTTGCCGGCCGGGTGGTGATGGATTTTGCGGATGTCGATAGCGCCAAGTTCGAAAGCTATGCGGAGCAAGGAGCCGGGCCGATGACCTGGATCCATCGCCGGGAAGGGCGCTTGCTGCGCGCCTTCGAGAAGGCGGTGGCCGAGCGGGCTGACCACAGCCTGTTTGTCAGCGAAGCCGAGGCGGCGCTGTTTCGCGCGCGCTCCGGTTTGACCGATGATAGCATCAAGGCCGTCGGCAACGGAATAGATCTGGAATTTTACGCCGCTGCGGCTGTCGAAGCCGAAGAGGCGGTACCCGGGAGGCCGCTGATCCTGTTTACCGGCCAGATGGACTATCCGCCCAATGTCCAGGCGGTGCAGAGCTTCTCCGATGCAGCAATGCCGGACATATTGTCGCATTTCCCCGATGCGCGCTTTGCCATTGTGGGACGCGCTCCTTCGGCAACGGTGAGGCAGCTCGACGGCCGCAACGGAACGGTGGTAATCGGCCCGGTCGAGGATATCCGTCGCTGGATCAAGGCCGCCGATATCGTCGTTGCGCCGCTGCGGATTGCCAGAGGCATCCAGAACAAGGTGCTGGAAGCGATGGCCATGGCGAAGCCCGTCGTGGCCTCGGCCTGTGCTGCAGAAGGTATTGATGCCGTAGACGGCGAGCATTTCCTGATCGCCGGATCGGTGGTGCACGAAGCCCGGCTGGTGTGTGACCTGCTCGGCGATCCCGCGCGGGCGGCACGGCTAGGGGCGCAGGCACAGACCCTCATTCAGGATCAATATTCCTGGGACAACCAGCTTGCCCGGCTACCGGACCTCTGCGGTTTCCCGACGGTGCGGATTGCGGAGGCAGCGGAATGACGAGCGCGACGGCCGATCCGGCCGGCAGCCGGTTGCGGCCGCTGGCGATGGGCTCGCAGTGGTCCCTCCATCTGAAATGGCTGGGGCTATCCGCGCTCGCGATACTTGCGATATTCTGGCGCGATGCAGCGGACATGGTCCGGACATGGTGGACCGTGTCGACCTATAACCATTGCCTGCTGATCGTGCCGATCCTTTTCTGGCTGGTGCAGCAACGGCGGGATGAGCTGGTCAAGCTGACACCGATATTGTGGATGCCCGGCCTGGTCTGGATCGGGCTGGCGTCGCTGGGATGGCTGCTGGGCGAAGCTGCCGGTGTTGCCTTTGCGCGCCAGCTCGGGCTGCTGATGATGTTGCAGGGCGCGGTGGTAACCCTGCTCGGTCCGACGGTTGCGCGCGGGCTGGTCTTTCCGCTCGGCTTCAGTTTCTTTCTGGTGCCGTTCGGCGAGGAATTCGTGCCGTTTCTGCAGATGGTCACGGCCAAATTGTCGATGGTGTTTCTGGGCTGGGCCAATATTCCGGCGTTCATCGACGGCATCTTCATATCAACCCCGACCGGCTATTTCCGGGTCGCCGAGGCCTGTTCGGGGATCAAGTTTCTGATCGCCATGCTCGCCTATGGCGCGCTGGTCAGCAATGTCTGCTTTCAGGCCTGGAACCGCCGGATCCTTTTCATGCTGGCCGCGGTGTTGGTGCCGGTGATTGCCAATGGCATCCGCGCCTTCGGCACCATCTATATCGCGCATCATACGACGCTCGATTTCGCCGCGGGCTTTGATCATATTCTGTACGGCTGGTTCTTCTTCGCCTTCGTCCTGATCCTGGTGATGGCCATCGGCTGGCCGTTTTTTGATCGGAGTATCGACGACCGGATGATCGACGGGGATGCATTGCGCGACGGTGCCTATCGCCCACGGACCAGCTACAAAGCTTCTGCCGTGCTGACTGCCATGAGCGCGATCATTCTCGTCCCAGTGCTCTGGACCTCGGTTCTGGCTGCGCAGGAATCGCCGGTTCCGGACCAGATCCGGCTGCCGGAAGTTGCTGGCTGGGAGCGCGTGGACTACAAACCTCTCTACCCCTGGCAGCCCCGATTTGACGGTGCCAGTCACCAGCTGCTTGGCCGCTACCGGGACCAGGCGACGGGTCGGGAAATTGATCTCGCGATTGCGGTCTACGACCGGCAGGCGGAGGGCCGCGAGATTGTCGGCTATGGGCAGGGTGCGCTTGCGGCGGATTCTGGCTGGTCCCGCAACCGGTCGGTCGAAGCGCCCGAAGGGGCTGCCGCCGTGGAGCTGATCGCGCCCGGCCCGGTCACGCGTGAGGTGCTTTCGTTCTACCGGATCGGCGGCAAACTGACGGGCAGCGAGTCGGTCGTGAAGCTGCAGACCTTGAAGAACAATCTTCTCGGCGGTTCGCAACAGGCGGTCGCGATACTGGTGTCTGCCGAACGGAATCGCGAAGGATCGGCGCGCCTCCCGATCGATGCATTTATCGCTGACCTCGGACCGGTCGACAAATTGGCTGACGCGATGGCCGGGCTGCGCTAGGGCGCCCCTATGTGCGGTATTGCAGGTATTTTTCATTTGGAGACGGCCAAGCCGGTCGATCCCGATCGCCTGCGCAAGATGACCGACAGCCTGAGCCACCGCGGGCCGGACGGATCAGGGCTGTGGACCGCCGCGGGCGTCGGGCTCGGTCACCGGCGGCTTTCGATCATCGATCTGGAAGGCGGCGCGCAGCCCATGCTGACGGCCGACAAGGCACAGGTGCTCAGCTTCAATGGCGAAATCTACAATTTCCTGGAAGTGCGTGCCGAGCTGGAGCGGCTTGGGCACCAGTTCCAGACCGATAGCGACAGCGAGGTCATTCTCTATGCCTGGCGGCAATGGGGCGTGGATTGTCTTGAGCGGCTGAATGGCATGTTCGCGTTCGCGCTTTATGACCAGCGTTCGCGCCAGCTTTTTCTGGCCCGCGACCGGCTGGGAGTGAAGCCGCTATTCTATGCGCCGGTATCCGATGGCAGCATCCTGTTCGCATCGGAGCTGAAGGGATTGCTGGCCAATCCGCTGCTGCGCCGCGAACCCAGTCTCCGGGCGGTCGATGACTATCTCGCATTCGGCTATGTGCCGGATCACCGATCGCTGCTGAAGGGCGTCAAGAAACTGGCTGCCGGTCATTATCTGCTGCTCGAGCAGGGCAAGCCGGAGCCCGATCCGGTGCAATATTGGGACATGGACTTCAGCCAGCGGCACCGTGCATCGGCTGGCGCGCTGGAGGAAGAGCTGGTCGAGCTGCTGAAGCAGGCGGTCGGCTCTCGGATGATCGCGGACGTGCCGCTGGGCGCTTTTCTCTCCGGTGGTGTCGACAGCAGCGCGGTGGTCGCGCTGATGGCCGAAAACAGCCGCCGTCCGGTCAAGACCTGCTCGATCGGCTTTGACCAGCAGTCGCTGGACGAGACCGGCTATGCCCGGCAGGTGGCGGAGCGCTTTCGGACCGAGCATAGCCAGCGGACGGTGGCAGCGGATGATTTCGGGCTGATCGACACGCTCGCCGACCATTTCGACGAACCCTTTGCCGATGCATCGGCGCTACCCACGTTCCGGGTGTGCGAGTTAGCGCGCGAGACGGTTACGGTGGCACTGTCCGGCGACGGGGCGGACGAGGCGATGGCCGGCTATCGGCGGCATGTCTTCCACCATGCCGAGGAGCGGGTGAGGGGGCTGCTGCCGCAATCCTTCCGCGGCCCCGCCTTCGGCTGGCTGGGGTCGGTCTATCCCAAGGCGGACTGGGCGCCGCGGCCGTTTCGTGCCAAATCGACGCTGCTCTCCTTGGCCCGCACCGGTGCCGAAGGCTATGCCGAGGCGGTCGGCGTGACGACACCCGCAGGGCGCGATCGCATCTACTCCGACGCGATGCAGCGTGATCTCGGCGGCTACCGGGCCGAGCAGCGGATAATCGATCTGATGGAAAAGGCGCCGGCGCGCAACGGTCTGGACCAGGCGCAATATGCCGACATGAAGATGTGGCTGCCGGGCGATATCCTGACCAAGGTCGACCGCACCAGCATGGCGGTCGGTCTCGAGGCGCGCGAGCCATTGCTCGACTACAGGCTGATGGAGTTTGCGGCGAAGCTTCCGACCAGCCTGCGGGTGCGCCGGGGGCAGGGGAAATATCTGCTCAAGAAATCGATGGAACAATATCTGCCGGACGACATTCTCTACCGGCCCAAGATGGGCTTTGTGACCCCGATCGCGCAATGGTTTCGCGGGCCGCTGGCCGACAGCGCGCGGGACATTGCCAGCGGCGGCAATCTGGCGCGAACCGGCTGGTTTGACAGCAAGGCCCTGCGCAAGGTCGCGGAGGACCATATCGCCGGGCGTTCCGACAACAGCCGGTTGTTGTGGCAGCTGCTGATGCTAGACAAGTCGCTGAGCCGGTTGTTCGGGCTCTAGTTCCCCGGCGCAGGCCGCAGTCCGGTCGATAGTGCACCAACATTCTGGCCCCCGGCCTGCGCCGGGGAACCACTATTCCGGATAGATCGCTTCGACAAAATAGAGGCCGTCGGGCGGGGCGTTATAGCCGAGGGCGTTCCGGTCCCTAGCCGCCAGTGCATGCTTCAGGTCGACCTTGGACCATTTGCCGGTACCGACCAGTTTCAGGCACCCGACGATCGAGCGGACCTGGTGATGCAGGAACGACCGGGCGGCGACCTCGATTTCTATTTCCTCGCCGAAGCGGCTGACCGAGATGCTGTCGAGCGTCTTGACCGGGCTTTGCGCCTGGCAATGGGCCGAGCGGAAGGTGGTGAAATCATGCTGGCCGGTCAGCGCCTGCGCCGCATTGTGCATGGCTTCGGCATCGAGTGCCGGGGCTATCTGCCAACTGAGGCCGCGGTCAAAGGTCAGCGGCGCGCGGCGGTTGGTGATCTTGTAGAGATAGCGCCGTCCCTCGCAGGCGAAACGGGCGTGCCATTCTTCATCGACAATATCGCAGGCGAGCACCGCTACCGGGTGCGGGCGCAGGCCGGCGTTGATGCCCTCGCGCAGGCGGAACGGGGTCAGCTTTGTCTCGAGATCGAAATGCGCCCGCATCGCCAGCGCATGGACGCCGGCGTCGGTCCGCCCGGCAGCAAAAACCCGGGTATCCTGACCGGTGATTTTCTGGATCGCCTGTTCCACCGCCTGCTGGACGCTGGGGCCGTGGTCCTGATGCTGCCAGCCCATGAAGGGTCGCCCGTCATATTCCAGTGTCAGCGCGAAGCGGGTCATGACAGCACCGTGCCGACGGGGATTTTCGTGCCGTTGAGAAAGGAACTCAGGTCCATGGCGGGCTTCCCGGCCTTCTGGATCATCGTCGGCCGGATCGCGCCGGTGCCGCAGGCGATCAGCAGCTGTTCGTCCAGCAGGCTGCCGGCAGCCCCTTTCCCCTCTTCGATCATCGCTTCGAGTATCCGGTACCGATTCCCCTGATATTCGAAAAAGGCGCCCGGTTGAGGATTGAACGCCCGGATCTGGCGCTCCACCTGTTCAGCGGCGACGGCGAAATCGAGGCGCGCTTCCTGCTTCTCGATCTTCTTCGCATAGGTGGCCAGCGCATCGTCCTGCGCTTCGCCGGCAAAGTCGGACCGCGATGCCAGATATTGCACCATCAGCCGGGCACCGGTGACGGCCAGTTCGTCGGTCAGGTCTCCTGCGGTCTTGCTGTCGACGGGGGTGGAGGCCTTGAGCAGCATCGGGCCGGTATCCAGGCCCGCTTCCATCTGCATGATCGTAATGCCGGTTTCATCGTCGCCCGCGAGAATCGCGCGCTGCACCGGCGCGGCACCGCGCCATCGGGGAAGGAGCGAGCCGTGGATGTTCAGGCATCCCATTTCGGGGGCGACCAGAATGGCCTGCGGCAGGATCAGGCCATAGGCCGCGACCACGGCGGCATCGAGATCGAGCGCGGCGAAGGCGGATTGCTCGGCTTCATCCCTCAGCGATACCGGCGTCCGTACCTCCAAGCCGAGCGTTTCGGCCAGCTGCTGGACGGGCGAGGAGGTCAGTTTCTTGCCGCGGCCGGCGGGTCGGGGCGGCTGCGAGTAGACCGCAACAATTTCATGTCCCGCATCATGCAGCGCTTGCAGCGCCGGAACGGCGAAATCGGGCGTGCCCATGAAGGCGATACGCAGGGGTTTCGTGGCGGACGTCATAAATAAACTTTCACAGGGTCACACAGGGTCACACCCCCCAAACGGGAAACAGATTCTCCGGATCGGGGGTTATCCCGTCACATGATTATGCTGTTTTCCTCAAAAATTGGATCAGACACTGGCATGACCGGGACAATATCGATTCCGCCGGATGTAGGACAGCGATTTTCTGCTTTGCAGGTTAGTCCGGCTGCTCCTAATGATATAGCCATGGCATCGCAAGAGATCGAAAATCTGGTTCAGGCCCTCGCCAAGCTTCCCGGCCTTGGACCGCGTTCGGCGCGGCGGGCGGTGCTCTATCTTCTGAAGCGTCCGGATTCGGCGATGAAGCCGATTCTCGCTGCGATGACCAAGGTCGACGAGCGGCTCGTCATCTGCAGCATCTGCGGCAATGTCGATACCCAGGATCCCTGCCAGATATGCACTGATCCGCGCAGGGATGAGAAGTCCCTGTGCGTGGTCGAAGAGGTGTCGGATCTGTGGGCGCTCGACAAATCGCGTCTGTTCCCGGGCAAATTTCATGTACTTGGCGGAAAATTATCGGCACTTGACGGTGTCCGGCCCGAAGATATCGGAATCGACAGTTTGATCCGCCGGGTCGAGGCTGGCGGCATCGACGAGGTCGTTCTGGCGATGAATGCAACGCTCGAGGGACAAACCACCGCGCATTATATCGCCGAGCGGCTTGAACATTTTCCGCTACGGCTCAGCCAGCTGTCGCATGGCATACCCGTCGGCGGCGAGCTGGACTATCTTGATGAAGGCACTCTCGCACAGGCGCTGCGATCACGGCGACCGGTCCAGCACGACTGAATTTTCGTCGCTCCCAAATGATGACAATTAAGACACACTAGGCCAAAAACCGTTACATTGACGCGCTTTTTGGCTTTCCAATGTGCCATCTCGGGTTATCCATAGAGTACATAAAAAGAAGTTTTCAGGAGAGCATGTTATGAAACTGGCGTTGAACCTATCCGCGTGCGCGTTTGCGCTGGCCGCAATCGCGACCGCCCCCGTTTATGCACAGACACAATCTGATACGGCTGATCAGGCTGGCGGAAGCGACGAGACGGTCGACAGCAATATCATTGTCGTGACCGCACAGGGACGCTCGCAGGCATTGTCCGACGTTCCTATAGCCGTCTCCGCCATCGGCGCCGAGCAGCTGCAGCAAAGCGGCGCGAGCGATATTCGCGAGCTGAACCAGCTCGCACCGTCACTGCTCGTATCCTCGACCGGCAACGAAGCCAACGGCTCGGCCCGTATCCGCGGCATTGGTACCGTCGGCGACAACCCCGGGCTGGAAAGCTCGGTCGCCGTCTTTATCGACGGGGTCTACCGTTCGCGCAGCGGCAACGCCCTCAGCGAACTCGGTCCAATCGAACGCGTCGAGGTTCTTCGCGGTCCGCAGGGCACGCTGGGCGGACGCAACTCCTCTGCCGGCATGATCAGCATCACCACCGCTGGCCCCGAATTCGAGTTCGGCGGCTATGGCGCCGCAACCTATGGCAATTATGACCAGATCCGTCTGGAAGGTGGCATAACCGGCCCGCTCAGCGACACGATCGCCGCGCGCATCGATGGCGTCTACCTGAAGCGCGACGGCTTCTACAATGACGTCGTGAACGGCACCGATGTCAACAACAAGGACCGCTATCTGGTCCGTGGCCAGTTCTTGTTCGAGCCCAATGATGGCCTGAGCATCCGGGTTGCCGGCGACTATTCCAAGAAGGATGAATCCTGCTGTGCCGCCACCTTTGTGCAGCCGAGTTTGCCCAGCAGGCACGGGTGAGCCCTGGGCTTGATCCGTTTGCGCTCCCGCAGCCTGGCGCGCCCGCGCTGACCGATCCGGCAAACCCGATCATTCCGGTCCTGCTTGGTCTTGGCCAGAACCCGGCCGCTCTCAACCAGAGCACGTTCAACCGTAACATCTATGTCAGCCCCGGCCGGACCTATGCGGGCGAGACGGAAGATTTCGGTGCATCCGTGGAAGTCAATGCCGAGATCGGCACGATGAACCTGACCTCGATCACCGGCTACCGGGAATATTCCAACTTCCAGGCATCGGATACCGACTATACCCAGGTCGACATTCTCTATCGTGCGCCGACCGAAAATGCCGGTGCCCGCGAGTTCAAGACCTTCACGCAGGAACTGCGGCTGCAGGGTTCGGCATTCGATGACAAGCTCGACTGGCTGATCGGCGGTTTCTATGCCAATGAAAAGCTGGAAACCCGTGATAATCTGCGGTTCGGCACACAATATGGTGCTTTCGCGCCTTGCCGCATCGTCAACGCCGTCAATCCGGCGCTAGCTTCGCCGACCAGCACCGGATGTCTGAGTGCCGGTGGCCGGGCTGCATTGCAGGCAGCCAATGGCGGTGCCGGCGCCTTTGGCGCGGCCACCCCGCTGATCTTTGCCGGGCTGGATAATCTCGCCACGGTCAATGACAGGGGCACCATTCTCGATACCTACAATCAGGATAGCGAGAATTTCGCCTTTTTCACCCACAACATCTTCCACATCTCGGATCGGCTCGATCTGACCCTGGGTCTGCGCTACACGAATGAAACCAAGGACTTCAATGCGGCCTTCACCAACGACAACACGGCATGCCCGACGCAGCGCGCGCTGTTCACGCCGCTGCTCGGTGGTCCGCTCAATGGATTGGCAGCTGGTCTGATCGGTCTGGCCTGCCAGGGCAATTCGACCTCGGAACTGGACGGCGTCACGCTGAACGACAGCCGGAGCGAGAGCGAATTTACCGGTACCGCCATCCTGTCCTTCAAGCCGACCGATGATTTGCTGCTCTACGGCAGCTATTCGCGCGGCTACAAGGCGGGCGGCTTCAACCTCGACCGGTCGGCATTGACCAGTTCCACCTTGGGCAATCCAGCCTTGACCGGAGATACTGCCAATCTGCAGTTTGATCCCGAAACCGTGGACGCGTTTGAAATTGGCGCAAAATACTCGACCCGGGAATTTTCGCTGAGCGTTGCGGCCTTCCGGCAGCAGTTCCAGAACTTCCAGCTGAACACGTTCAACGGTTCGGTGTTCCTGGTCCAGAATATCAATGGTTGCAGCGATGATCTGGGCGGAGCCGATCGCGACGCAAGCGGCGCCACCGGCAACTGCGCTGCGGACAATGTCAAATATGGCGTTGTCGCTCAGGGTGTCGAACTGGAAGCGTCGATCAATCCGGTCAATTATGTCAACGTCACTATGGGCCTGACCTATACCGACACCAGCTATGAAAATGATCTGGTCGGCCGGGACACCGGCGCCGCCCTGGATCCGGCGTTGCGTCTGCTGCCGGGCGACAACCTGTCCAACGCACCGGAAATCACCGCGACTGCGTCGCTGTCCTACACGCCGCCACTGGGCGACACCGGTCTGACCGGACTGTTCTATGTCAACGCACGGACAACCAGCGACTACAATACCGGCTCGGACTTGCTGTACGGCAAGGAACAGGACGGGTTCACGCTGGTCAACGCACGGATCGGTGTCCGCGGTCCCGACGACATGTGGGCGATCGAAGGCTGGGCGCAGAATTTGTTTGATGTCGATTATTCGCAGGTCGCGTTCAACACGCCCTTCGTCGCGTCGCAGCAGACCTATTCGGCGTTCCTGGCAGAGCCAAGAACCTATGGCATCACGGTGCGCGGACGCTTCTAGAGCCAGCCTCGCATAGCAATCACGACAAGGCGTGCGGTCCGCCGGGACCGCACGCCTTTTTCTTTGGGGGCCGCCGGCGCGTCGCTGCTTGACGAATCCCGGCGGAATCCCTAAATTTGGGCCATGGCCATATTACCGATCCTCGAGGTGCCTGATCCGCGCCTGAAAACCGTGTCCGAACCCGTGACGGTGTTTGACGACGAACTGAAAACGCTGGTCCAGGACATGTTCGACACCATGTACGACGCGCCGGGCATCGGCCTGGCCGCGATTCAGGTCGGCGTGCCCAAGCGCATTCTGGTGATCGACCTGCAGGAACCGGCGCCGCACGAGCATGAGCATGGCGAACATTGCGACCATGATCATGGCGTGATCAATGACCCGCTTGTGTTCATCAATCCCGAGATTCTGGATCCGTCGGAGGACCTGAACATCTACAGCGAGGGCTGCCTTTCGGTCCCTGACCAATATGCCGAGGTCGAGCGTCCGGCGACGATCACCGCGCGCTGGCAGGACGTCGACGGCAAGCAATATGAAGAACAGATCGACGGCCTGCTGGCGACCTGCCTGCAGCACGAGATGGACCATCTCGAGGGGATATTGTTCATCGACCATCTGTCGCGGCTGAAACGGCAGATGGTGCTGAAAAAGCTGGCCAAGCTGCGCAAGGAGCACGGCATCGCGGCCTGAGGTAGCGGCGGTATTTCTCGGCGTATCACCGAGTCCTTTTATGAGGGTGACTATCGGCTGTGCCATTCTTGCTCGCTGATGCCAGCGATGCTGAACCATCGCCACTACCCCTTGAATCTCCTTCTCTGAAGAGGAAGGCCGGTGATCGCCTGACACGCTTCCCAGCCACACTCTCCCTTCTCCCGTGAGGGAGAAGGATGCGAAGACTTGCGAACTTGTTCGTTAGTCGCAGCTGGATGAGGGTGTTCTGCGCTTCGAAGCGCAGAACACCCTCATCCAACGCCGCCTAATTCGCTACGCTCATAAGGCTCTGTATCCTTCTCCCTCACGGGAGAAGGGTAAGGCGATCGAAGTGGTTGGCCGCGCTGCGCGCGCAATGACGGCTGCGGGGACATAGGACGAGTATTGCCTATTCCCGAAAACGCTTCTAGGTTCTCTTTTCGTTCTTATCAAAAAGAGACTCATTTTGGACCCCATCATCGCCACCGTCGCCATCGTCATCGCTCTACTGGGTGGTCTGGCGCTCGGATGGTTTATTGGCGGAAAACCGGCCAAGGATGCCGCCCAGGCGACCCGGGATGCGGTGCAGTCGGCCAAGGAGGCCGCGCAGGCGACCGATGCCTTGCGGATCACGCTGGACGGTGTCCGCGACGAGCGCGATGCGGCGAAGACCGAACTGGCGGCGCTGCAGGCCGATGCGCGCAATCATGAAAAGCAGATGCAGCAATTGCTCGAGGCGAAAGAGGCGCTGTCGGCGCAATTTTCCGAGATTGGCGCGAAGATGCTGGAAACCGCGCAGCGGCAGTTTCTCGAGCGCGCCGACCAGCGCTTTGACCAGGCGAACGAGAAGGGCGGCGAGAAGATCGCCAAATTGCTGCAGCCAGTACATGAGCGCCTCGCGACCTATGAAGCCTCGATCACCAAGATCGAGAAGGAGCGGACCGAATCCTATGCCGGGATCACCGCCACCATCGAACAGGTCCGGCAGGGGCAGGACCGGGTGCAGCAGGAAGCGGCGCGGCTGGTCAACAGCCTGCGCAACGCCCCCAAGTCGCGCGGCCGCTGGGGCGAGCAGCAGCTGAAGAATGTGCTCGAAAGCTGCGGATTGTCCGAACATACCGATTTTGTCACCGAGCAGAGCATCGATACCGAAGACGGGCGGCTGCGGCCTGATGCGGTGATCAACGTGCCCGGCGGGCGCAAGCTGGTGATCGATGCCAAGGTGTCACTCAACGACTATCAGGACGCCTTTGAAGCCGAGGACGAGGCAGCGCGCAGCTTTGCCATGGCCCGCCACTGCAATTCGATGAAAGCGCATATCGATGGCCTGTCGAAAAAGGCCTATTGGGACCAGTTCGAAAACGCGCCCGATTATGTGATCATGTTCGTACCCGGCGAACATTTCCTCGCCGCGGCGCTGGAACATGAACCGACCTTGTGGGACCATGCGTTCGAGAAGAAGGTGCTGCTGGCGACACCGACCAATCTGGTCGCGATCGCGCGGACCGTCGCCGGCGTCTGGCGGCAGGAGAAAATGGCGGCGGAAGCCAAGCAGATCGGGCAGCTCGGCAAGGAAATGTATGACCGGCTTGCGGTTGCCGGCGAACATCTGAAACGCATGGGCTCGGGCCTCGGCAGCGCGGTCGGCAACTACAACAAGTTCGTCGGCAGCTTTGAGCGCAATGTCATGGCCACCGGCCGCAAGTTCGCCGAACTGCAGATCGAGACCGGCAAGAAGGAACTGGAGCCCGTGCCGGAGATCGAGGCGCTGCCGCGCTACAGCGATTCAGTAACCGACCAGCTGATCGCCGATGATCGGCCGATCAGCGACGAGGCAGCGGAATAGCCATCAGGGCGGGCTGCCGGCGGCTTCGGTAACGGTGCCACCGCAGCCGTTCAGCGTACCCACTTCGCTCGCCTCGACCTTGACCGTGTCGGCGTAGCTGCGGTCGCTCATGCCATCGCTGCATTGCTTGTTGCTGGTGATATGGACGTTGATATTGTCCTTGTCGGAAAAGCCGCGCACTTCCCAGCCGGTGGCGGTTTTCTTCATCCGCTCCACCGGCAGCTTGAACTCCTTGCCATTCTGCGAGGTGAAGGCAATTTCCTCGCCCTTGATCTCGACCAGCCAGCCGGGCTCGGTGCCAAGGGCCGTGTAGTCGCCCAGTTTCTCCTCGGCCACCGGCGGTGCGGCGGCTTCTTCGCAGGCGGTGAGCGTCAGCAAGGCAAGCGATGACAATGCGATTGTTTTTTTCATGATTTCCCCCTCCGCGCCGAAGCTACCATAGAGAAGGCGGTAACGGCAAATTATCTGTGGCGGTTCTGGTTCAGCACTTCATAGGCCATCACCGACGCGGCGACGGCGGCGTTGAGGCTGTCGGCCTTGCCCATCATCGGCATCTTGACTAGCGTGTCGCAGGCGGCCTCGTATTCTTCCGGCAAGCCCTGCGCCTCGTTGCCGACCACCAGGAAGGTCGGTGCCTTGTACTGGACCGACTGATAATCCTTGTCGGTGTTGAGGCTGGTGCCGACCAGTTCGCCCGGACCGCTGCGCAGCCATTCGAGGAAATCCGGCCAGCGGGCCTGGCTGATTGTCTGGGTGAAGATGGCGCCCATGCTGGCGCGCACCGCCTCGACCGAAAAGGGGTCGACGCAATCGTCGATCAGGATCAGGCCGCCGGCGCCGACTGCATCGCCCGTTCTCAGGATCGTGCCGAGATTGCCGGGATCGCGCAGCGCCTGCGCGACCAGCCAGATATTCGCGGCGGAGCGGTCGAGCGCGTCCAGCGGGACAGGATGGTCGGGGTAGATTCCGATAATCGACTGCGGGTTGGACTTGCCGGACAGCTTGGCGATGATCGCTTCGCTGGTCTCGATGACGTCGCCGCCGCCGGCGAGCGTCGCGGCCTCTATCTTTTGGGCGAGGGGATGCAGTTCGCTATCCTCGACCACCACGAGTATCTTGGGTGTCCGGCCGCTGTCCAGGGCCTCGGTCAATATTCTCAGGCCCTCGGCCAGGAACAGGCCCTCGCGCTTGCGGTGCTTTTTTTCGCGCAGGCTTCGGAGCCGCTTGATCGTCGGGTTGGAAAAGCCGGTAATCTGGTGGCGCATGGATTCAGTCTTCACCGAAGCCGTCGACGACCAGACCGGTCAGTTTCTCGAGCGCGCTTTCCGCCTGCTCGCCGGTCACGATGATCTCGACGCTGTCACCTTTCGCGGCGCCGAGCATCATCAGGCCCATGATGGATGTGCCCGTGACCTCGCTGCCGTCCTTTGCGACCCGGACGTCCACGCCCGCGGGCAATTTGCTGACATAGGTGACAAATTTCGCGCTGGCTCTTGCATGCAGGCCGCGGCTGTTGGTGATCATCACTGTCTTGCGAAGTTCGTTCACGCGTCGCTTCCCAATATTTCCGAGGCAACGCTGATATATTTCTGGCCGGCTTCCTTGGCAGCGGCGATTGCGGACACGATGTCCATCGACTTGCGGGCGCCATCGAGACGAATGAGCATCGGCAGGTTGACGCCGGCAATAACCTCGACCTTGCCTCTCTCCAGCAGTGAAATGGCGAGATTGGAGGGTGTGCCGCCAAACAGGTCCGTCAGAATGATGACGCCTTCGCCGGAATCGACCTTGGTGACGCAGTCCGCGATCTCCTTGCGGCGCACCTCCATGTCGTCACGCGCACCGATGCCGATGGCGGCGATCGACTTTTGCGGGCCCACCACATGCTCCATGGCGATGACAAATTCCGTTGCCAGATGCCCGTGTGTCACGAGAACCAATCCAATCATGCCGATTAAATTCCCCTGTTCCCGTTTACTTTTTGCATAGATTCCAGCGCTTCCATTGGCCGCGAAGCCAAATTGCGATGCAGGACATTGGGCGAAAAACCACTGGCACGCAAGTCTTTGCTCAGGCGTTCGGCGACATGGACCGATCTGTGGCGGCCGCCGGTGCAGCCGATGCCGATATTGACATAGGCCTTGCCGGCGTCCTGGTAACGCGGCAGCAGGAACTTGAGCATGTCGAGAATCTTTTCGATGGCTTCGGCATAGGCCGGGTCCCTGCCGATATAATCCGCAACCTCTGTATCCAGTCCGGTCAGCAGCTTGAGCTGGGGTTCCCAGAAGGGGTTGGCAAGGAAACGCACATCGAACAGCAGGTCGATGTTGTTCGGAATACCGCGGGAAAATCCGAAGCTCGTCAGCGTCACCGTGGTGACCGCGTCCTTGTCGAGCGTGAACTGCTGGCGGATCTGGCGCTGCAGGTCGTTGGCGGTGAGGTCGGTGGTATCAATGACATGATCGGCCCAGCGGCGGAACGGGGCCAGCAGGGTGCGTTCCAGCGCGATACCCTGTTTCGCGGGACGATCCAGTGCGAGCGGGTGGCGACGTCGGGTTTCGCCGTAGCGCCGCTCGAGTTCGCCGCCGGCGCAGTCGAGGTAAAGCGTCGAGATCAGATAATCCTGTTTCTTTTGCAGCCGCTTGACGCTCTTGATGAGCTTGTCGGGTTCAAAGCCACGCGTCCGGCTGTCGAAGCCCAGCGCCAGCGGCGAATCGCTGTCGCCGCGGGACATTGATGGTGGCGTGTCGAGCAGCCGCTCAATCAGCCGGAAGGGAAAATTGTCGACCGTTTCCCAGCCGATATCCTCCAGCGTTTTCAGCGCCGTGGATTTGCCTGCTCCGGACAGGCCGCTGACCAGCAGAACCGGCTTGGCAGTCTTCTTCGTCATGATGCCCGGGCGCCATTTCTGATTTGTTGCAATGCCATTTCCGCCTTGATGGGTGCGCTCGATTCCATGGCGGTCAGTGTACAGGCTGGAACCTCTAATCCCAGCAAAATCACGACCTGTCGGTCGAGCGGAAATCGATCAGGCTGCGCCTTCAGGTCAATGACCAGCTTCAATTCCACTCCCGCGACATGATCCAGCTGGCATATCCCGAGCGAGCGAACTTCCATTTTGCCTGCCAGCGATGCAGGCGCGCCGAGCAGCAATCGCTCGCCCTCGCGCACCATTTCCACCTGGTCGTCGGCAACCAGCGTCGCACCCCGGTCGATCAGGCGCAGCGCCAGATCGGACTTGCCGGAGCCGGAGACGCCGCGAATCAGCACGCCGGACCCAGCAATCGCAACGGCCGTTGCATGGAGTGTGGCTTGCTCCTGCCCTGCGACTTCTCCGGTCATGAAGGTGCCTTGGGCAGGCGTATCTCAAAGCACGCCCCCGCTTGTCCTTCGGGCCGGTCCAATATCTCTATTTTCCCTTGGTGACCCTCGACGATCGTCTTCGCGATTGCCAGGCCAAGCCCGCTATGCTTGCCGAACGCTTCCCCTCCGGGGCGGTCGGAATGAAAGCGCTGGAAGACCTGCTGGCGCTGCTCCGCAGCAACGCCCGGTCCCTGATCGGCGATGTGGATGACAATCTCGTCCGCATCCGGCGTCGCAAGAATCTCGACCAGCCCGCCGGGGGGAGAGAAGGAAACGGCGTTGTCCAGAAGGTTGCTGAATACCCGTTCGAGGCGGCCACCGTCTCCCATCACCCTGGCGACATCCTTGGCCGGTCTGGCAAAGGCGATGTGGACGCCGAGATTGGAAGCCCGCTGCTCGCGTGCGGCGAGCAATTGTTCAAGCATCTTGCCGATATCGATCGGTTCAAAGCGCGCCCGGGCCAGTTCGGCATCGACCCGAGAGGCGTCGGAAATATCGTTGATCAGCCGATCAATCCGGCGCACATCGTCGTTGGCGACGTCAAGAAGCTGCTTCTGCAGGCCGGGATCATCGACCCGCTCCAGGCCCTCGAGTGCCGACCGCAGCGAGGCGAGGGGGTTCTTGATTTCATGACTGACGTCCGCGGCGAAGGCCTCGGTGGCGTTGATCCGGTGGCGCAGGGCCGCGCTCATGTCGGAAAGGGCGCGGCTCAGCTGGCCGATTTCATCTCGTCGTCCCGGCATTCTCGGTATCGCAATTTCATCCGAGCGACCCATTCGCACCCGAAAGGCGGCGTGCGCAAGTTTCCGGATTGGCCGGACAATCGTGCGGGCAAGAAATAGCGAGAGCAAGATTGAGACCGCCGCAGCGACCAGAATGACCAGAAGAACGCTGGAGCGTTCCGCTCTCACGATTCGGGTGATATCGCGCGCGTTGGCGGTGAGCAGGATCGATCCGCTGTCGTCTGGCAACGTCTTTCCGGCGACGATGACCGGGGTCCGGTCGGGAGCGAAGCTTACCGAGCTGACGGCGCGCTCGCCGGACCCGGCCGAGCGCAGTTCCTGCCATTGCGCCGCTTTGTCCTCTGGGGGCTCGGCGAAGTCGGAAATAGGTTTGCTGAAAACAACGCTCTCGATCGTGCGGTCGAGAAGACGAGCGGCATCCTTGCGGAGCGGCTCGGTCACCGGGTCGACAAACTCGTATGTCGGATCTGCCAGCGCGAAGCTGTCGATGATCTTCGAACCATCCGGCGCATAGAGCCGCAATCTGGCGTCCAGATGGCTGGAAAACTGACGGATCAGCGCGCTGCGATACTCTATATCGTCAGCCGCGCTGGCGGAGAGGGCATCGGCGATAATCGTCAGCTGCAGTCTAGCCTGAGCCAGCCGTTCCTCGGTGAGGCGGTCCCGGTAATTGTTGAGATAGAACAGCCCGCCCGCCAGCAACGCAATCGCCAGCACGTTGACGACCAGGATTCGGGTCGTCAACGAGAGCCGCGCGGACCAGCGCAGAGAAAGACCGCTTTCCCCCTCGAGGGTGTCGTTATTCGGTGTAGCGATAACCGGCTCCGTACAGTGTATCTATGGCATCAAAGGCGGGATCGACTTCGCGAAATTTCCGCCGCAGCCGCTTGATGTGGCTGTCGATCGTGCGGTCGTCGACATAGACATCATCCTGATAGGCAGCATCCATCAGCTGGTTGCGGCTTTTCACGACTCCCGGGCGGTGCGCCAGGGTCTCCAGGATCATGAATTCGGTCACCGTAAGGGTGACATTCTCACCCTTCCAGTCGACAAGATGCCGCGCCGGATCCATTCGGAGGTGGCCACGCACCAGTGGCTCGGACGTTTCGTCCACCTGTCCTTCGTCAACGGACTTCAGAAATTCCGTCCGGCGCAATATCGAACGGACGCGGGCAATGAGCAGCCGCTGCGAGAATGGTTTCTTGATATAGTCGTCCGCCCCCATCGCCAGACCGAGAGCCTCGTCCAGCTCTTCATCCTTCGATGTCAGGAAGATCACCGGAACGTTCGACTTCTCGCGCACGCGCCGCAGCAGTTCCAGCCCGTCCATCTTCGGCATCTTGATGTCGAACACCGCAAGATCCGGTGGATTTTCCAGAATCGCGTGCAGCGCTGCCTCGCTATCGGAATAGACGCGCGTGACAAAGCCTTCTGCCTGCAATGCAATTGACACCGATGTCAAAATATTGCGGTCATCGTCGACAAGAGCAATATTGGCTGCCATCTTTTCCTGTTCCTTTGCGGCTCGCGCTGGATGTGACCTAGTTTATTGGATAATAGGTTACAAGAGAGCTTGTCGGTAGTAGCTTTGCGCGGAACCGGGTATCCGTCCGGGAGTATAATTTGCAGGACCGTTGGCAAGAAATTTGACCGACTCGACCTGGTTGAGTAAGCGCCATGTCAAATTCGCCGGGTCGGCGCGATCTCAACCTGTTTAGAGCATTAGGGGATTATCAGTGTCACAAGTTTCGTCTGTATCATTAAATGATCAAGGTTTCGCCAATTCAGCCGAGCAGCACTGGAATCTCGGTGCTCCTGCCCTTGTCGAAGCCGCCGTTTCCCGCGGCGAAGGACATTTGGCAAAGGATGGCCCGCTGGTCGTTGAAACCGGCAAGCATACCGGTCGTTCCGCCAACGACAAGTTCATCGTGCGCGATGCAGAAACCGAGGACAGTGTCTGGTGGGGCAAGACAAATGTGAGCATGACTCCGGACCATTTTGCGGCACTGAAGGCGGATTTCCTGTCCGCCTTGGCCGAGCAGGACACATTGTTCGTGCAGGATCTCTTCGGCGGTTCGCAACCCGAGCACCGGGTCAACGTCCGGGTCATCAACGAGCTCGCGTGGCACAATCTGTTCATACGGACGATGCTGGTGCGACCGAAGACCGATGAGCTGGCCGCTTTTGAACCGGAATATACCATTATCGATCTGCCCAGCTTCAAGGCGGATCCCGCCCGTCACGGCACGCGCAGCGAAACCGTCATTGCGGTCAACCTGACCGAGAAGCTGATCCTGATCGGTGGCACCGCCTATGCCGGCGAGATGAAGAAATCCGTGTTCGGCCTGCTCAACTATTTGTTGCCGCTCGATTCGGTAATGCCGATGCACTGCTCGGCGAATATCGGACCGGAAGGCGACACGGCGATTTTCTTCGGCCTCTCGGGCACCGGCAAGACAACCCTGTCGGCCGATGCCAGCCGGGTGCTGATCGGAGATGACGAGCATGGCTGGTCCGATACCGCGGTGTTCAATTTCGAGGGCGGCTGCTACGCCAAGATGATCCGGCTGTCCGAAGAAGCGGAGCCCGAAATTTACGCGACCACCCGGCGGTTCGGCACGGTGCTGGAAAATGTCGTGATGGACATGGACACGCGGGAACTGGATCTCGACGACAACAGCAAGGCTGAAAATACCCGCGGCGCCTATCCCATCGAGTTCATTCCGAACGCGTCGGAAAAGAACATGGGACCGGTGCCCAAGAATATCATCATGCTGACCGCCGATGCCTTCGGCGTTCTGCCTCCGATTTCGCGGCTGACCCCCGAACAGGCGATGTACCATTTCCTGTCCGGCTACACGGCCAAGGTTGCCGGCACCGAAATCGGCGTCACCGAGCCGGAGGCGACCTTCTCGACCTGTTTCGGCGCACCGTTCATGCCGCGCCACCCGTCGGTCTACGGCAATCTCCTGAAAGAGCGCATCGCCAAGGGCGGCGTCCGCTGCTGGCTGGTCAACACCGGCTGGACCGGCGGCAAATATGGCGAAGGCAACCGGATGCCGATCAAGGCGACCCGGGCCCTGCTCAACGCGGCGCTCGACGGCAGCCTCAACGACGGCGAGTTCCGGATCGACGAGAATTTCGGATTTGAGGTGCCGGTATCGGTGCCGGGCGTGGACAGCGGAATTCTTGATCCGCGGTCGACCTGGTCGGACCCGAATGCCTATGACGAAACGGCGCAGAAGCTGGTCAAGCTGTTCATCGACAATTTTGAGCAATTTGCCGAGCATGTCGACCAGAATGTCCGCGAGGCGGCTCCAACCGCAGCCTGATTGGAACGGATTGCCTTGCCGCGATGATCATCCGGTCATCGCGGCGGAGTGTCCTGACGCACGGTTTCCAACATTTTCCGGGTTCCGGAGGGAGTGGCTAATACCCTGCGGCCTGCACGGGCGCGCGAAATGGCGTCGGGCCGCCCGAAATCTGGTCTTTCACGGCATCGCGATAATCGGCAAAGCCCATCGCTGAGCGCCCTGGTATCCAGACAGCCGCCGTCGCGTCGAGGCTTTCGCCGATCCATTGTCCCAGCAGCAGCAATCGCTGGTGGATTTCGGGCAGGTGACCCGCGCTGAGCAGATTTTCGCCAATGGCGACGCCGACGGCAGCGCCTGACGGCATTGTGCCAGCCGGCAAGTGGCTTCTCCCTTCCATCCCCGAAAAATAGGGAACCGCTTCTGCAGCGGTCAGTCGGGAAAGCACGAAGGCCATCGCATCGACAATGACTTCGACCATTTCCAGATTCTGGAATTTGGCCGGATTGACCGATATCCTGTCGCTGGCGGCTTCGCACCACGGGAGGCGGGCAAGATCGAACGAGTCCGACGACGGGGCAATGATCCAAAGCAAGGGACTGGGTTTCATGCGAAAATTCCGCGTGGGATGTGCCGTGTCAGGATTTCCCCGAAAGCTATCAAGGCCCGGCTTGCGGGACAACCGGGATCGGCTGTGCTGGCCGGAAATGACAGACGGAGCGGGTTGGCGCGCCTGATGCGTGACGGTAGTGATCAAAAGATTCGATTGTCAGGCCGACGGGGCGCCGATAACGGTTCCCGCATGACAAACCTGATCCTGTCCGTGCTGATGCTGGCCGGAGCCGCGCTTCTCGCCGGCGGCGTCCATGTGCTGCGCAAGGGCACCAACAAGAAGCAGGGCTGGCTGATGATCCTTGCCGCCGCCGTGATGTTTGCCAATGTCGCGATCGGGTCGATCCCGGTGCCGAACAGCAATCAGCCGGTTGCGCCCGAATCGGGCGACTGACGCTATTTGATCGGCGAATCCGGCGCGAGCCGCATGTCGAGATAATTGTCGATCGATCCCATCAGCAGTTCCATCTCGTTTTCGTAGAAATGGTTGGCCCGGGGAATTTCGTCATGGTGGATGGTGATGTGCTTTTGCGTCCGCAGCTTGTCGACCAGCTTCTGCACCGCGCTGGGGGTCACGACTTCGTCGTTGACGCCCTGGACGATGATTCCGGAGGACGGGCAGGGGGCGAGGAAGTTGAAATCATACATGTTCGCCGGGGGCGAAACGGAAATGAAGCCACGGATTTCGGGACGGCGCATCAGCAACTGCATGCCGATCCAGGCGCCAAAGCTGTAGCCGGCGATCCAGGTGGTCTGCGCTTCGGGGTGGAAGCTCTGCACCCAGTCGAGAGCGGCGGCTGCATCGGACAATTCGCCGATGCCGTTGTCGAACACGCCCTGCGACCGACCGACGCCCCGGAAGTTGAAGCGCAGCGTCGCGAAACCGCGCTTCACGAAGGTCTTGTACATCGCTTGCGTGATGCGGTCGTTCATCGTGCCGCCCGCTTGCGGGTGGGGGTGCAATATCATGGCAACGGGCGCGCGCTCCCGAGGGCCTGGGCTGAAGCGGCCTTCAAGACGGCCTTCGGGTCCGGTAAAAATTACATCTGGCATGGATTTTCAATTCTTCGATCAAAATGAGATTTTCCAGAGCACGAAGATACAGAATAGCTTTTGCGCTGGATGCAGCGCCTATATAGGGTGAGTGACCAAATCCGCAACTCAATCCAGCAAGCCAGAGAGTTTTTGCCCGTATCGTGACCGACACCAAACGCATCTATCTGGACCATGCGGCGACGGCGCCGATGCTTGATATTGCAAAAAGGGCCTGCGCGGAGGGTTTTGAGCATTGGGCCAACCCGTCTTCGCCGCACGCCGATGGCCGAGCTGCGCAGGCGATGCTGGAAAATGCACGGCGCCGTCTGAAGGATGCGCTGGGCTGGGACGGGGACGTGATTTTTACCAGCGGCGCCAGCGAAGCGATCAGGATTGCGCTGACAAGGTCCAGGCCGGGGATTCAATATGTCTCGCCGATCGAGCATGACGTGGTGCTGAGATTTGCTCCCGATGCCCGAGCGATCCCGGTCGACGCCAACGGGATGGTGGAGCCAGGGCAGTTGGATCACCTGCTGAAGAACAGCGATGGTTCGGCGGTGGTGGCGATCCAGTCGGTGAACAACGAAACCGGGGTGATCCAGAATCTCGATGCGCTGGCCAGGATCGTTCGCGACCGGGGCAGCTATCTGCTGGCCGATTGCGCACAATCGGTGGGCAAGCTGCCCTTGCCGGATGCCGACATGATCATCGTCGCCGCGCACAAATTTGGCGGACCGCCGGGTGTCGGTGCGCTTCTCGTCAAGGACCTCAGACTGCTGCAGGCCGACGGGGGACAGGAGCAGGGCTACCGGTCGGGCACCCAGAACCTGCCCTATATTCTGGGCATGGCGGCCGCGCTGGAGGCGCCGGCCAACTGGGCCGGGCGCGCAGCGGAACTGCGCCAGCATCTCGATGATGCGATCCGCAACGAGGGGGGCGCGGTGATCGCCGACAAGGCCCCGCGCATCGCCACGATCGCCAGCTATCATATGCCCGGCGTCGCGGCGAATACCCAGCTGATCAAGTTCGACATGGCCGGTTTTTCGGTATCCGCCGGCAGCGCCTGTTCCTCGGGCACGCTCAAGACCAGCCATGTGCTGGCGGCAATGGGCACCGACCCGCAGGTGGCGCGGGAAGTGATCCGCGTCAGCATCGGGCGCGACACCAGCCGGGCGCAGATATATGGCTTCCTGGACCGGTGGAAGTCGATCTTCGCCGAAGCCCGGCGCGCTTGAGGCTGGCGATGTCTCCCATCTATCTTGACAATCAGGCGACCACGCCGATGGCACCCGAGGTGTTCGATGCGATGCTGCCCTGGCTGCGGGACAATTTCGGCAATCCGCACAGTCCGCATGTCCTCGGCCGCAAGGCGGCGGCCGCGGTCGAGGTGGCGCGGGAGCAGGTTGCCGCCCTGTTGCCGGACAACGGCCGGCTGATTTTCACCGCCAGCGCCACCGAAGCGATCAATCTCGCCTTCGGGGCGGTGCGCGGCATGGCCAGCCAGGGACGCGACCAGATCGCGGTGATCGACACCGAACATGCTGCCGTCCGGGACACCGCGCTCTGGTACGGCAAGCAGGGATTTGATACCGTGCTGCTGCCAGTGGACGGGGAGGGGCTTGTCGTTCTGGAAGAACTGGAAGCATGTTTGAGCGAGAAGACCGCGCTGGTCGGCGCGATGCTGGTCAACAACGAGATCGGTGTCATCCAGCCTGTCGAGCAGATCGCGGAAATGGCCCACCGGGCCGGTGCACTGATGCTGTGCGATGCCGTCCAGGGTTTTGGCCGCATCAACATACCGCAGCAAGCTGACCTGATCGCATTGTCCGCGCACAAAATCTACGGCCCCAAGGGCATCGGTGCGCTGTGGGTGCGCAACGGCATCGACCTGCCGCCGCTGATCCATGGCGGCGGGCAGGAGCAGGGGGTGCGTTCGGGTACATTGTCGCCAGCGCTATGCGTGGGTCTGGGCACGGCCGCGAGGATTTGTGCCGAGCGGCGGGAGGAAGACCTCGCGCATATCGCCGCTCTCGCCGACGAGGCGCGCAGCCTGTTCGGCGACTGGACCGTCAATGGATCGCCCGACCGGCGCTATGCCGGCAATCTCAATCTCCGCCGCGACGGACTGGATGTCGGACGGCTGATGTCGGATGTTCGCGGCGTCGCCTTTTCCGCCGGATCGGCCTGCGCCAGCGGTTCGGGACGGCCCAGCCATGTGCTGGCGGCGCTGGGGCTGGAGCCGGGCCAGATTAAATCGTCCATCCGCCTCGGGTTCGGGCGTTATAATACGGCCCAAGACGTGCAGCAGGCGGCCCGCCTGATCAATCAAGCAGCGGAGAATCAGCTATCATGAGCGCGATCACGGTCCATTTTGTCAGCTCCGACGGCGAAAAAACGGTCACCGCCCAGGCAAAGGAAGGCGACGATCTGCTGACCGTCGCCCAGATCCATGACCAGCCGCTGGAAGGCACGTGCGAGGGTCAGATGGCCTGTTCGACCTGCCATGTGATCGTCGAAGCGGCCGATTTCGGAAAATTGCCCGAGGCGAGCGAGATGGAGGAGGACATGCTCGATCTCGCAGCCGGCGTGCGCCGGACGAGCCGGCTCGCCTGCCAGATCACCCTGACCCCGGAACTGGACGGACTGACGGTTCAGATCCCGGCGGACAGCCACAACATGCAGGGGATTTGACCATGATTTGGGCGCGTCGCGATGTTCTGCTTTCGGCAGGACTGGTGCTGTTGAGCGGCTGTGCAGGAAAGGCACGGCCCGGCACGGCTGGTTCTTCGCCTTCTCCGGCGGTGGCTGAAATCGAGGAGATAGAAGGGCGGCTCGGCGGGCGTCTGGGCGTCTGTCTGCTGGATAACAAGGGGTCCGTGATCGCTGCGCACCGGGGCGATGAACGCTTCGCCATGTGTTCGACCTTCAAGGCTGCTCTGGCCTGCCTGCTGTTTGCCGAGCATGAAGCCGGCCGCGTCGACATGTTTGCCAAGTTCCTTCTGAAGCCGGAGGATCGGGTGCCCTACATGCCGTTCGTCGAGGCGAATCTGGCCAGCCAGGAGCCGGTCTCCCTCTATCAGCTCGCCGGTGCGACCGTCATGACAAGCGACAATGCGGCGGCAAACCTCATCATCAGGGCGACCGGCGGTCCCGCGGCCTTTACCCGGTTCGTCCGCAGCCATGGCGATACCGTCACCCAGCTCAATCGGCTGGAACCGGAGCTGAACGAGAATATTCCGGGCGACCCGCGCGACACGACCAGTCCAAAAGCCATGGCCAGGCTCATGCTGACCCTGGCCGCGAGCGGCGTCATGGCGGAGGAGCACAGGCTGACCTTGCAGCAATGGATGATCGACAGCACTACCGGACGATCGCGCATCCGGGCGGGGCTGCCCGACAACTGGCTGGCTGGCGACAAGACGGGAACCGCGACGGCCGGGATAGCCCGCAATGATATCGCGCTGATCTGGCCTTCGGCCGACCATGAGTCCGCGAATCCCTTCGTTCTGACGGTCTACATGGACCGCCCGACGGTGCAGGGTGTCGAAGCCGATGCCGCCATGGCGGAGGTCGCGCGCGTCGCTGCCCGGCTGATCGCGGCCCTGTCCTAGCCCTGTAGTGCAAAAGCGGACTTGAATTGTCCGTGACTTCTCGCCATATGCGCAGCGGGAGTCGGGTGGACGCAGTCGTCGCCAACCCGGTCAGGTCCGGAAGGAAGCAGCCGCAACGATTTTTCTGCGGGTCGCCCGGCTCCTACTCATCGCAATTTTTGAATTCAGTGGCCCCCTCGGGCGGATAAGCCTTCGACAAGATCGCCCGGCTCGCCTAAACTAAACCTTCATGTCCGATTCACAAGATATTTTTGCCGCCACCGGCGTCGCTGCGCCGGAGCAGCCCGCACCCGGCGCAGCGCAACCCTACCGGGTGCTGGCGCGCAAATACCGGCCGTCGAAATTTTCCGAACTGATCGGGCAGGACGCGATGGTCCAGACCCTTGGCAACGCGATCAAGCGTGACCGGCTTGCCCATGCCTTCCTGATGACCGGCGTCCGCGGCGTCGGCAAGACCTCGACCGCGCGGCTGATCGCCAAGGCGCTCAACTGCATTGGCGAGGACGGGCAGGGCGGCCCGACGATCGATCCCTGCGGCGTGTGCGAACCGTGCCGGAGCATCGCCGAGGGCAGTTTCATCGACGTCATCGAGATGGACGCCGCCAGCCATACCGGCGTCGACGATGTCCGCGAGATTATCGAGGCCGTGCGCTATTCCAGCGTTTCGGCCCGCTACAAGATATATATCATCGACGAAGTGCACATGCTCTCGAAAAACGCCTTCAACGCGTTGTTGAAGACGCTGGAAGAACCGCCGCCGCACGTGAAGTTCATTTTTGCGACGACCGAGGTCAACAAGGTGCCGATCACTGTGCTGTCACGGTGCCAGCGCTTTGACTTGAAGCGGATCAGCGCCGAGCAGTTGTCCAAGCATTTTGGCATGATTGTTGGCCTGGAAGGCGTAACCGCCGAGCAGGAGGCGCTGGACCTGATCGCACAGGCCGCAGAGGGATCGGTGCGCGATGGCCTGTCGATCCTCGATCAGGCGATCGCCCATGCCGACATGGATGGCGACGGCGAGGTCAAGGCCGCACAGATCAGGGACATGCTCGGCCTGTCCGATCGCGGCGCGGTCCGGCGATTGTTTGCAAAATTGCTGGAAGGGGATTCCGCCGCGCTGCTGGATGCCATTGCAGAACAGTATAAAATTGGCGTGGAACCGCTGTCGCTGATGAACGGGCTGCTTTCGCTGTCGCATCAGGTGACTCTGTTCAAGGTGGGCAGGGCCAGCGATCCGACGCTATCGGAAGAAGCCGTGACACAGCTGTCCGGTTGGTCCGAACAGCTCTCCTATCCCGTCCTGCACCGGCTATGGCAATTGCTCCTCAAGGGCTATCAGGAGGTCCAGCAGGCCCACCTGCCGCGCGAAGCGTGCGAGATGGCGCTGCTGCGGGTGCTATGCGCGGCCGACATGCCTGATCCGGGCAAGCTGGCAAAGATGCTGGAGCGAAATGTCGCGTCGGGTGCCGAACCTTCGGCCGTGCAGCAATCCGCACCGCCGGTGGCCGATCCCGTAGCCTCGGCACCCCCGGTACCAGCCGCGGATCCGCAATCACAAGCCGGCCCCGGGCTGCAGCAATTTGCCGACGCGGTGAAAGCGGTCGGGCGGGTTTCCGCGGTCCTTGAAAGCATCATGATCGCCGACATGCGGCTGGTGTCCTTTGCGCCATCGCAGATCGTCTACCAGCCGGTCAGGGGCATTGCGGCGCCCGATATACGGCGGATCGCCGATGCCCTGCAGCAGGAAACCGGGCAAGAATGGACAATTTCCGAAGGGCAGGGTGAGGCGCAGCCGAGCCTGGTCGAACAGCAGCAGCAGGCGCGGGACGCGGAACGGCAGGCCATTCTCGACGCGCCGCTGGTCAAGGCGGCCTTTGAGGCCTTTCCCGATGCCATATTGCTGGACGATGATGATCCCCGGCCACAAGAATCAAGGAGCGCATAGCGATGAAATCGATGGAAGAAATGATGAAGGCGGCCCAGGAGGCAGCCCAGCAGGTCCAGACCCAGATGGAAGAGGCCCAGAAAAAGCTGGATAGCCTGGAAGTGGAAGGACAGGCCGGCGGTGGGCTGGTCAAGGTCAAGGCGACGGCAAAGGGACGCGTGCTCGCGGTCACCATTGATGACAGCCTCCTGAAGCCGGAGGAAAAGCAGATGCTTGAAGATCTGGTTGCCGCAGCCTTCAATGACGCGCGGAACCGCGCCGATGCGGTAAGCAGCGAGGAAATGGGCAAGATGACCAGCGGCATGCAGTTACCCCCAGGTTTTAAACTGCCCTTTTAGCTCCGGTCGCCGATCCGGTGCATTCTGCTTGAAGTGTTTTAGGCACGCCCCATATAGTGGGGAGAAGCGCTGTTGCAGCGCAACATGCTGGAGTAAAAATGTCCGAGTTTGAAGCCAATCCCGCCGCCGAGTCCAAGTCGCTGCCGTTGTTGCCGTTGCGCGATATCGTGGTGTTCCCGAACATGATCGTGCCACTATTCGTCGGTCGCGACAAATCCGTCGTCGCGCTGGAAAAGGCGATGGATTCGGACAAGGAAATCTTTCTGGTTGCGCAGCTTGATCCGGCGGAAGATGATCCGGCCCGGGATCAGCTTTATGATCTCGGTGTGGTCGCGACCGTCCTGCAGTTGCTGAAATTGCCCGATGGCACCGTCCGGGTGCTGGTGGAAGGCAAGCAGCGCGCCAGACATCTGTCGCTCGAGGACCAGGACGCAGGCTATGTGCTGGCCAACGTCGATCTGATCGACGAAGAGGTCGCCGAAGGCACCGAAGCATCGGCGCTGATGCGCTCCGTCGTCGACCAGTTTGAAAATTATTCCAAGCTCAACAAGAAAATGCCGGCCGAAACGGCTGTCCAGCTCGGCGAGATTGATGATGCCTCCCGCCTCGCCGATGCCGTTGCTGCGAATATCAATGTCAAGGTCTCCGACAAGCAAAGCCTGTTGATGGAGGGCGACCCCGTCAAGCGCCTCGAAATGGTCTTTGCCTTCATGGAAGGCGAGCTCGGCGTGTTGCAGGTCGAGAAGAAGATCCGTGGCCGCGTGAAGCGCCAGATGGAGAAGACCCAGCGCGAATATTATCTCAACGAGCAGATGAAGGCGATCCAGAAGGAACTGGGCGACGGCGAGGACGGCGAGGGCGACGAACTGGCCGAGCTCGGCAAGAAGATCAAGGAACTGAAGCTTTCCAAGGAAGCGAAGGCCAAGGCCACAGCCGAGCTGAAGAAGCTCAAGGGCATGCAGCCGATGTCGGCCGAAGCGACTGTGACGCGCAATTATCTCGACGTGCTGCTCGGACTGCCATGGGGCAAGAAGTCGCGGCTCAAGAAGGACCTGAAGCAGGCCGAGAAGGTGTTGGACGACGACCATTTCGCGCTCGAAAAGGTCAAGGAACGTATTCTCGAATATCTCGCGGTGCAGACCCGCACCAACAAGCTGAAGGGCCCGATTCTTTGCCTGGTCGGCCCTCCCGGCGTCGGCAAGACCTCGCTCGGACGTTCGATCGCGCGGGCGACCGGCCGCGAATTCGTGCGGCAGTCGCTCGGCGGCGTCCGCGACGAAGCGGAAATCCGCGGCCATCGCCGGACCTATATCGGATCATTGCCCGGCAAGATTGTTGCCAATCTCAAGAAGGCGGGCACCTCCAATCCGCTGTTCCTGCTCGACGAGATCGACAAGCTGGGCCAGGATTTTCGTGGCGATCCGGCCTCGGCGCTGCTCGAAGTGCTGGACCCGGAACAGAATGACAAGTTCCAGGACCATTATCTGGAAGTCGACATCGACCTGTCCGACGTGATGTTCGTGACCACCGCCAATTCCCTCAACCTGCCGCAGCCCTTGCTCGACCGGATGGAGATTATCCGCCTCGAAGGCTATACCGAGGACGAAAAGGTCGAGATTGCCAAGCGCCACCTGCTTGAAAAGCAGATCGAGGCTCACGGCCTGAAAAAGGAAGAATTCGTCCTCCGCGAAGACGCGCTGCGCGACCTGATCCGCTATTATACGCGCGAAGCCGGTGTGCGAACGCTGGAGCGCGAAATCGCGAAGCTGGCGCGCAAGGCGCTGCGCCGGATTCTCGAGGGGGAATATAAGAGCGTCGAGATTACGCCTGACAATCTCGCGGACTATGCCGGGGTGCGGAAATTCCGTCACGGTGTCGGCGAGGAAGAAAACCAGGTTGGAGCGGTAACCGGCCTCGCCTGGACCGAAGTCGGCGGCGAACTGCTGACCATCGAGTCGGTGACGGTCTCGGGCAAGGGCCAGATCAAGACCACGGGCAAGCTGGGCGACGTGATGAACGAGTCGATCCAGACCGCGCTGTCATTCGTCAAGGCGCGTGCGCCGTCCTATGGCATCAAGCCCAGTTTCTTCAGCCGCAAGGATATCCATATCCATCTGCCCGAAGGCGCCGTGCCCAAGGATGGCCCGTCGGCGGGTGTCGGTATCGTCACGGCCATCGTTTCCACGCTGACCGGCATTCCCGTGCGCCGTGATGTTGCGATGACCGGCGAAGTGACCTTGCGCGGACGGATACTGCCGATCGGCGGCCTCAAGGAGAAACTGCTCGCTGCGCTGCGGGGTGGCATTACCACGGTGCTGATCCCGGCCGACAACGAGAAGGACCTCGTCGAAATCCCGGAGAACATCACCTCTAAGCTCAAGATCATCCCGCTGAACCATGTCGATGAGGTGCTCGCCGAGGCGCTGGCGGACAAGGTCGAACCGATCGAATGGAGCGATGCGGACGAGCTGGCAAGCCACGCCACCGCCCCGGTTGCCGATGATGCAGGGTCCGCGGCGCGGCATTGAACCGCGTTCATGATCGAGTCGCGCTTCTGAAACGGAGTCGAAACAG
Organism: Parasphingorhabdus sp.; assembly: GCF_036964565.1. GTDB lineage: Bacteria > Pseudomonadota > Alphaproteobacteria > Sphingomonadales > Sphingomonadaceae > Parasphingorhabdus. Next base: position 87,443 of record NZ_JBALTN010000007.1, read on the forward strand.
GCCGGTAAAATAATCGAAACAGCCGCGGCTTGTGGGCCGTTCGTCTCATTTCGTCTCATTTGCCACAAAAAATGGGGGTCTGGCGCAGAAATCAGCGGTTTTTCTTTGACTCGTCCGGATAATTTCGCATTACTGCCGCCAGACAAAGGCGCGATTCAAACGAATTGCCATCAGAGAAGGGGGGATACCCATAATGAACAAACAGGATCTTATCAGTAACGTAGCAGATCACAGCGGCCTCAGCAAAAGCGACGCCGGCAAAGCGGTGGATGCCGTATTTGACTCGATCACCAGCGCGTTGTCCAGCGGCGGCGAAGTTCGTCTCGTTGGCTTCGGCACATTCTCGACTTCCAAACGTAAAGCTTCTACCGGCCGCAACCCTCGCACCGGTGAACCGATGCAGATTCCAGCATCGACTCAAGCAAAATTCAAAGCCGGCAAGGGCTTGAAAGACGCCGTCAACTAAACATCGAACGGGGAGCGGTGTTTGCGCTCCCCTTTTTTTTCGCGCTTTGTTCTAAAATATCAGGCGGGACCTCGAAAAGAGGCCCGCCTTTTTTCTTGCCCGTACAAGCCGGTCTGATGGTGCCGCACGGGTGGCTCGTCTTGCATTCGAGCCGGGGATGCCCACATTCAACGGATAGAAACAGAAAATCCAGAGGATCTTATGGCAGGCGGTTGGGCGCGCGACGGCGCGGTACAGGATCAGATTGACGACACCATTGCCGATGCGGTGAAGCGCGCCCGTGCGGACATGCCGACCGGTGATGCCGCAAAATATTGCGTGGAATGCGGCGAGGATATCCCCGAGGCGCGGCGTCGCGCCTTGCCCGGAACCCGAACCTGCGTCGCCTGTCAGTCGGACAGGGATGTGGCCCGAACCAGCGCGGGGATCAACCGGCGCGGCAGCAAGGACAGCCAGCTGCGCTAGGCCGAATTCCGCACGCCCTCAGCCCTGCCGAGCAGTGCCGGCTAAGGCTTGTCCTGCTCCAATTTCCGTGAATATCGGAACCGATCCCGCTCCCGGGCGTTGCCTAGACAACCCCATCCATTATCTGCAGGAGCGCCGCGATCGAACATCTGGCCGAGAATTTCTGGAACATCCGCGGCGATTTCAAAATCTCCCATGTCATCAACATCGGCACGCACATGTCGCTTGTCAGCCGGCCGGGAGGGAGTTTCGTCTTGCTCGATTCCTACGAGGTCGACGGGCAGGATCGCGAGGAGCTGATGCGTCTGACCAATGACGGGGAGCGGATCGAGGCGGTGCTCAATCTCCATCCTTTCCACACTGTCCACTGCAAGTTTGTCCACGACATGGTCCCCCATTCCCGGCTGATCGGAACCCGCCGCCACCATCGGCAAAATCCCGAATTGTCCTGGGACCCCGCCCTGATCGAGGATGAGGCGACGCAAAAGGAATTCGCCGACATCTTCGATTTTTCGGTTCCTGCCGGAGTGGACTTCATTCCCGATGACGAATCGGTTCACGTGGGGTCGGTGATCGTGCGCGAACGCGCCAGCGGCATCATCCATGTCGATGACACGCTGATGATCATCGAGCTGCCGGCGCTGGTGGAAAAGTTCCTGCCCGGGCCGAAGCTGCGCTTCCATCCCAAGCTTACGGACGCGCTGGAAAAGCGCGCCGGTGCCGCGGATGATTTCATTGCCTGGGCGCGCCAGTTGCAGCGCGACTGGGCCGACACCCAGATCATTTGCGCGGCGCACAGCGGCATCCTGCGGCTGACTGAAGAAAGCTTTGCTGACGTCATCGAAAAGGCGCTGGATCATGTCGCCGGGACGCTGGACGATCACCGCAAAACCTATGGCTGAACGACGCCGGGCCCAGCCGAACATCAATCAGCCGAACATCAATTAGAACGAGGAATCCCCCATGACCGACAAGACCATAGAAACCGTGAATCCGCTCACCGAGCAGGTTCTGCAGAGCTATCCAATGATGTCTGACGCGGAGGCAATGGATGTCGTCCAGGATTGCCACAATGCCTATCTGGACTGGCGCCTGAAAAGTCTCGACGAACGGGCTGCTGTGATTTCGGCGATTGCCGATGAACTGCGCAAGTCCAAAGACGAATTCGCCCAGTTGATGACCGACGAGATGGGCAAACTGCTCAGCGATGGACGGGAAGAGATCGAATTGTGCGCCAGCATTTGTGACTATACGGCACAAAATGGTCCCGACATGCTCGCCGACGAGGAACGGGATGTGCCGGAGGGTCGCGGGATTGTGACCTATTCGCCGCTTGGCGTGATCTACGGCATCCAGCCGTGGAATTTCCCCTGTTACCAGGCCATCCGCTATTCCATCTCCAGCCTGATGGTCGGCAATGGCGTGCTGCTGAAACATTCGGAAAATTGCACCGGCAGCGGCCTGCTGCTGCGCGATATCTACGAGCGGGCCGGTCTCCCCAAGGGCCTGTTCGGCGTGCTGCTGATCAGCCATGACCAGTCTGACGCGATCATCGAACATGATCTGGTGCGCGGTGTCACCCTGACCGGTAGCGACAAGGCCGGACGCACGGTGGCGCAGAAAGCTGCCGCGGTTTCGAAAAAGACCGTGCTCGAACTGGGTTCGAACGATGCCTATATGGTCTTCGATGATGCCGATCTCGATCTGGCGATCCAGACCTGTGCCCAGGGCCGACTGTTCAACAATGGCCAGACCTGCGTCAATGCCAAGCGCTTCATTGTCACCGAGAAAAATTATGATGCCTTTGTCGAGGGCTATAGCGCCGCGTTCAAGGACATCAATATGGGCGACCCCAATGACGAGGATACGCAGCTTGGACCGCTGGTGTCGTGCAGCCAGCGCGACCAGGTTCACGGCCAGGTCGAGGACAGTGTCGCCAAGGGCGCCAAGCTTGTCGCGGGCGGTGAAATCCCGGATCGTACCGGCTGGTTCTATCCCGCCACCGCGCTGGTGGACGTGGCACCCGGACAGCCGGCCTATGACGACGAGATTTTTGGTCCGGTCGCTTCGATCATCCGGGCGAAGGACGACGAGGATGCAATGCGGATCGCCAACGACAGCCGCTATGGCCTGGGCGGAGGCATCTTCAGCAAGGATGTCGACCGGGCGGTGAAAATGGCCTCGACCTATTTCGACACGGGCATGGTCAATATCAACACCTATGCCATCGCGTCGCCGTCCATGCCGTTCGGCGGGGTCAAGAATTCCGGCTATGGCCGTGAACATGGCGAGGTCGGTCTGAAGGAATTCGTCAATATCAAGTCGATCACGATTGCCGCCTGAGATGGGTGAGATGTTGCGCTGCGATCTCGCCGTGATCGGTGCCGGCACGGCTGGACTGGCGGCAGAAAGGGCAGCCCGCGATGCGGGTGCCAGAACCCTGCTGATCGATCCAGCCTATGCCGGCACGACCTGCGCGACAGTTGGCTGCATGCCGTCCAAGCTGCTGATCGCGGCCTCGCACGCCGCCCACGCGGCGCGTACGGCAAAGACATTTGGCGTCATGACGTCCGATATCAAGATAGACGGCGGCGCGGTGATGAAGCGGGTCCGCGACGAGCGCGATCGCTTTGCCCGACTGACTCGCGAGAATATTGCGAAAATTCCTGAGGATGTCCGGCTCTTGGGAGCAGCGAAGTTTGTCGCACCGCTGTGCCTCGAATTGGAGGATGGTCGCCGGATAGAGGCCAGTAGCATCGTCATCGCGACCGGCTCGGCGCCCTTTGTCCCCGATGAATTTTCCGTCCTCGGCGACCGGCTGCTGACCAACGAGGGCATCTTTGAACTGCCCGACCTCCCGAAGCGGCTGGCAGTCGTCGGTTCGGGCCCGATTGGCCTCGAATTGGCGCAGGCCATGGCTCGTCTCGGGGTGGAAGTCAGCCTGTTCGACAAGGGCAGCCGCCTTGGCGGTATCCGCTGCGACAGGGTTCACGACGCGCTGCAGGCGATCGTCGCCGAGGATGTCACGCTCAATCTGGGAGTCGACCTTAAGGTGAGCGTGACCGCCGACCATGCCAGACTCGCCTGGAGCGGCTCGTCATCGGGGCAGGGCGATTTCGACCATGTTCTGGTCGCCACCGGCCGCCCGCCCAATCTCGACCGGCTGAACCTGTCGGCCGCGGGCATCGCATGCGACGGCCATGGCGTGCCGCTGCACGATCGCGCGACAATGCAGTGCGGCGACAGCGCCATATTCCTTGCCGGAGACGTGGCGGATGATCTGCCGTTGCTGCACGAGGCATCCCAGGACGGCGCAATCGCCGGGCGCAATGCGGCGGCCCTTCCCGAATCAAAGCCCGCCGATCGCTTCGTTCCGCTCAGCATAACCTTCACCACTCCACCGGTCGCGCGCATCGGCGAATCGGAGGATGAGGCCGTAATCACCGGCACCGCCGATTTCAGCGACCAGGGCCGGGCACGGGTGGAAGGAATCAACGAAGGCGTGCTCACGCTCTATGCAACGGGCCCGGATGGCTGGCTGATCGGGGCCGACCTGTGCACGCCGGCGAGCGAACATCTGGCGCATATGCTGGCATGGGCGGTCCAGCAGGGCCTGACGGCCACGCAGTTGCTGGAAATGCCCTTCTACCATCCAACGATCGAAGAGGGGCTGAAAACCGCCCTGCGCACGATTTGCGCGGCGACGCCTTTGCCCCTGCCGGAAAACCAGGACAAGGGCGTTCCGCCGGGATCATAGCAAAAAATGAAAATTTGGCTGGGCCTGCATCCGCAGGAACCATTCTGCCGGAAATCATCCCTAGGGATGATTTCCTTGTCGGCAAAAATGGTAGACGCTGAGGGGTTCGAACCCACGACCCGCTGATTAAGAGTCAGCTGCTCTACCAACTGAGCTAAGCGTCCATATAGTCTGACTGGCTATATAGGGCCGGAATTTGCAAACGCAACAGCTTGCTTGCAATAATCAGCCGAAGGCGCCGCCGCGCCGACCGGGGTGACGTTCAATCGACATCAATATGCCGACGCAGATCATGATTGTCATCATCGACGAACCGCCATGGCTGAGAAAGGGCAGCGGAATGCCGACTACCGGTGCCAATCCCATGACCATCATCAGGTTGATCGCGACGTAGAAGAAAATGGTTACGGTCAGACCCGCCGCGGTCAGCTGCGAAAAGCGCGTCTTGGCATTCATCGCCACGCGCAACCCCCAGCGGAACAGCAGGAAGAAGCAGAACAATATGAGAATACCGCCCATCAGTCCCCATTCTTCCGCCATGGTGGCAAAGACGAAGTCGGTGTGGCCTTCGGGCAGATAATCGAGATGGCTCTGGGTGCCGTTGAGAAAGCCTTTGCCAAACAGGCCGCCCGAACCGATGGCGATCTTCGACTGGCTGATATGGTAGCCTGAGCCGAGCGGATCATTTTCCGGATTGAGAAAGGTCGTGACGCGGCGCTGCTGATATTCTTCCAGCGCGAAAAAATAGGCCAGCGGTGCCAGGACTGCGATCGCGGCGGCGCCACCGATGAACAGCCGCAGCGGCAATCCTGCCAGAAAGGCAATCGTCAGCGCACCGGCGACAACGGTGATGGTGGTTCCGAGATCGGGCTGGAAGAGAATCAGCGCGCAGGGCACGGCGAGCAGCCCCAGCAAGGGCCAGATTGCCCCCCATGTCCGGATCTGGCTGGGCGGCAGCAGGTCGTAGAAGCGCGCGACCGCCAATATGATGGCCACCTTCATCAGTTCCGACGGCTGGATGCGGATGAAACCGAGATTGAGCCAGCGCTGGCTGCCGCCACCGACCGCACCAATCAGCTCGACGCCGAACAGCATCAGGACCACGACAACATAGACCGGGAAGGCCATCGTCTTCCAGAAGGATTCGGGAAACCGCGACAGCACGATCGCCATGGCCACGAACACGATGAACCGGACCATGTGCAGACCGGCCCAGGGGGTCATGCTGCCGCCTGCTGCCGAATAGAGCACGACAAAGCCGAAGCTGGCCAGCACGAACAGCAGCAGGATTGTTTTCCAGGGAAGTTGCGCGATCGGCGCAGGGATGAAATCGCTCAAGGGCTAGTCTCCGGTCCCGGCTTCCGTGGTCTCCGGGGCTTCCGGGACTGCGGCAGCGGGATTTTCGGCCATCGCCTTCTCCAGGTCCTTCCTGTTGCGGTAAGCCGCCATCCGGGCATCCATGCGCTCCTGGATATTGCCGCCCCACGCGGTCTCGAGACCGGTGAGCATGTCCATCGCCTTCTCTCGATCATAGAGAAAGGTCAAGACGTCGCGGGCAACGGGATAGGCGGCACCTGAGCCGCCGCCATGCTCGATGACAACGGCGGCCGCGTAGCGCGGATTGTCGAACGGCGCGAAGCAGATGAACAGGCCGTGATCGCGATATTTCCAGGCGACGTCGCTGCCGCCGCGTCCGAAATCGAGATTGACCACCTGTGCGGTGCCGGTTTTTCCCGCCAGCTTCACATTCTCGATCGGCAGCCGGGCGCGACCGGCGGTGCCCGGGCCGTTGACCACATCGCTCATCGCCTGGTGAATATAGACCAGATGCTCGGGGTCGAGGTTCAATGTCTCGATCTTCGGCTTCTTCTCGGTCATGATCAGGCGCGGAATCACCTTCTTGCCGGTTGCGATCCGCGCGGCCATCACCGCCAGCTGGGTCGGGTTGGCGAGCATGTAGCCCTGGCCGATGGTGGCATTGACCGTGTCATAGGCCTGCCACTCGCGGTCATATTTCTTGCGCAACCAGGCCGTGTCCGGGACCGTGCCGTAAAACTGGCTGGCGACGGGCAGCGGAAATTTTTGCCCCATCCCGAGGCGGTGGGCCATCAGGGCAATCGGGTTGATGCCGATCTTCTGGGCAAAATAGTAGAAATAGACGTCGCAGCTCTGGTAGATGCCCTTGGCCATGTCGACGCGCCCGTGGCCGCCGCGCTTCCAGCAGCGGAAACGCCGGTTGCCCACCTGCAGCCCGCCGTTGCAGTTGACGGTTTCATCCGGATCCAGGCCGGCTTCGAGAAATGCGAGCGCGACCATCGGCTTGACCGTGGAGCCCGGCGGAAACAGGCTCTTCAGCGATTTGTCGAGCAGCGGGACATGGTCATCCTCGCGCAGCATGCCATATTCGGTCGTGCCGATACCGTCGGAAAAGCTGTTCGGATCGAACGAGGGCATCGATGTCATCGTCAGAATGTCACCGGACAGGCAGTCAAGGACAACCACCGCTCCCGATTCGGGGCCAAGCCTGCGGGCCGCATATTCCTGCAGCTCGATATCGAGCGTAAGCTGCAGCGGCTTGCCGGGGACATCTGGTCGGGTGTTGAGTTCGCGGACGATCTTGCCCCGAGCGGTCACTTCGACCCGTTTGGCGCCGGGCTCGCCCTGCAGCCGGTCTTCGAAGATTTTCTCGAGGCCGTCCTTGCCGATCTTGTAGCCCGGGGTGATCAGGATCGGATCGGGGTTGGCCTTGTAGTCTTCTGCAGACGCGATGCCGACATAGCCGACCAGATGGCCGATGGCCGGACCGCTCGGATAGTTGCGGGAAAAGCCCTGCCGGGGCGAGACGCCGGGAAGATCGGGCAGTCTCACGCTGACCGCTGCATATTCTTCCCAGTCAAGGCCGGTTGCGACCTGGACCGGCTGAAAGCTGCTGGCCTGTTCCAGCTCCCGGTTGATCCGTTCCAGCTCTTCCGCATCGAGCGACAGCAGTTCGGCCAGCGTGGCAACGGTCTTTTTCCGGTCGCGCAGCCGATCGGGTATGATGTCGACGCGAAAATCGGTCTTGTTGTTGGCGATCGGCTTGCCGTTGCGGTCGATCAGCCAGCCGCGTCTTGGCGGCACCAGGGTAAGATTCACCCGGTTGCTTTCCGACAACAGCTTGTATCGCTCGTTCTCCGCGACGGAGATATAGGCCATCCGCCCTGCGAGCAGCACGCCGACCCCAATCTGCAAACCGCCGATGATGGTTGCCCGGCGGGTGAAGGTCATTTCCTGCATCGCACTGCTGATCGTCTTGGCCGATTTCATGATGCCACCCGCCAGTTGTCGATCGCTCCGATCAGCCGGGCGACAAACGGATAGAGCAGGACCGAAAGCAGGATTTGCGGCACCAGCAGGTCCAGCCGCAGCAGGTTGGATTGGAAATCGACGATCAGCATGCCCCCTACTAGCACAAATATGATCGCGATGGAGGCGATAAGCCAGTCCTGCCAATAATCGCGGCGGACGGCTCTCCGGTCGATCGTCTCGAGCAGGATGAAGATCACCGACCAGAGAAATGCCGCGCTGCCGAATGGCTGGCCGCTGAAGAGATCATCAACAAGGCCCAGCGGAAATCCGGCCCAGACAGACCAGTATCCCGGGCGAATCAAGCGCCACGCCAGCACCGCCAGCAATCCCATCGGCGGCAAAATCGGATAGTCGGTAAGGATCGGCAAAGCGGTAATCATCGAGCCGATCACCACGGTCAGCGCGGGAACCAGCTTGATCCGCAACTGGGAGGGTTGGCGGCCAATCCTGGATTGACGGGACCGCGGCACTATTCGCCGGTTTCTTCTTGCGGCTCGGTCGCGCGATCTTTCTCGATCTGGCGCATCGTTTCCGCCTGGAATATTGGCTGCACGATCGCATGGCTGACCTTCGCGGGATTCGCCAGGACTCTCCCGATCGCGCCGGTTTCGGTCTTGCGGATGACGACCGCCACCGGGATCCCCGGACTGTACAGGCCGCCGCTGCCGGATGTAATCATCAGATCGCCGCCCTTGAAAGGGTTGGACCCGATGTTGATCGGCTGGATATCGACAGTGCCGTCGCCGCGACCAGTGGCAAAGGCAGGCAGGCTGTCGCTGGCGCGCTGCACCGGCGTGACATTCTGACCGTCCGATACCAGAAGGACGCGCGCGGTCGTAGGGCCGACTTCCAGAATCCGGCCGACCAGCCCCTCCGGGGAGCGAACCGGTTGACCGGTTTCGAGACCGCTCCGGCTGCCGACCCCGATCGTGGCAATCCGCCGAGAGCTTGATGCGGTTGAACTGATCAACCGGGCCATGGCAATCGAATCGGGCACATCCTCGTCGAGCTTTAGCAGCCGCTTCAGGCGTTCGTTCTCCTGCCGCAGGGCGCGGGCTTCCAGGATTTCCATCCGGTTCTGCTCAAGCTCCTGCTGCATGGCGGCATTTTTGGACGCCGCGTTGAAATAGGCCGCTATCTGATCGCCCACATTGCCGCTCGCTCCATTGATTTCGGCAATGGTCTTGCTGACCGGTGCTACGGCTTCGGCACCAATTGTCCGCAGCGCAGAAAAACCGCGAGGATCAATGAACGAGACGAGCAATAGCAGCAGTCCGAGAACCGCTAGAAAAATGCCCAGTAAATAGCTGGCGAATATGCTGTACTGCGCCCGCTTGGAAAATCCTGGACGCCGATTGTTTGGCGGCGCCATATCGATTTATCCTTTCGCTTCCATTCGTTATTATATCGTCCGCTCAGGCGGTGGTCAGCACGCCCCGGAACATCGGATCTTCCATGGCCCGACCGGTGCCGATGGCGACGCAGGCCAGCGGATCTTCGGCGACCGTCACCGGCAGGCCGGTTTCGTCGCTCAGCGCCGCGTCGAGGCCGGAGATCAGTGCGCCGCCGCCGGTCAGGACGATGCCCTGATCGACAATGTCGGCAGCCAGTTCCGGCGCGGTATTTTCAAGCGCGATACGGACGCCTTCGATGATCGTGCCGATCGGCTCGCTCAGCGCTTCGGCGATCTGGCCCTGGTTGATCGAGATTTCCTTGGGAACGCCGTTGACGAGATCCCGGCCCTTGATGTGGATCGTGTGACCGACGCCATCGGCAGGGGCCTGGGCGACGCCGAAATCCTTCTTGATCCGCTCGGCGGTGGTTTCACCGATCAGCAGGTTGTGATGGCGACGGACATAGGAAACGATCGCCTCGTCCATCTTGTCGCCGCCGGTGCGGACCGAGGTCGTGTAAGCGAGGCCGCGCAGCGAGAGTACGGCGACCTCGGTGGTGCCGCCGCCAACGTCGACGACCATCGAACCGATCGGTTCGGTGACCGGCATGTCCGCGCCGATTGCCGCTGCCATCGGCTCCTCGATCAGGAATACCTGGCGGGCGCCGGCATTGGATGCAGCGTCGCGGATGGCGCGGCGTTCGACCGAGGTCGAGCCGCTGGGCACGCAGATCACGATTTCGGGATAGCTGAACAGCTTGCTCTTGCCGTTCACCTTCTGGATGAAATGCTTGATCATCTGTTCGGCGACATCGATGTCAGCGATCACGCCGTCGCGCAGTGGCCTGATGGCCTCGATGCTGTCGGGCGTCTTGCCCATCATCATCTTCGCGTCATTGCCGACCGCCTTGACCTTCTTCACGCCATTGATGGTCTCGATCGCGACAACCGACGGCTCGTTGAGCACGATGCCCTGGCCGCGCAAATAGACCACGGTATTCGCCGTGCCGAGATCGATCGCCAAATCTTGCGAACGGAACTTGAACAGGTTTTCAAACATAATTTTGTCCGTAATTTCTATTATTTGCAGACCTTGCTGCGACAATTGATCCAAGCGAATGTCAAGCCGGACGGGTCATGAGGTTAACCATGGGAATCGCCCAAGAAATCAGGGGTCGCTTGGCATCGTCGCTTGGGCTAGGAACATGGATATGTCAATAAGAAGACTCCCAAACAGCCTTATAAATCGGATAGCTGCCGGAGAGGTCGTCGAACGCCCGGCGAGCGCGCTCAAGGAGCTGGTCGAGAATGCGATTGATGCCGGTGCACGGCAGATCCATATCCGGCTCGAGGAGGGCGGACTCGACCTCGTCCAGGTTTCCGACAATGGCTCCGGGATGAGCCGCGACGACATCGCCCTGGCGCTGGAACGCCATGCCACCTCGAAGCTGCCCGACGAGGCGATCGAAATGGTCACGACGATGGGCTTCCGGGGCGAAGCGCTGCCCTCGATCGCCAGCGTCGCGCGGTTGACGATCGAAAGCCGGATGACCGGAGAAGACGGCTGGTCGCGGGTGATCGATCATGGCGAGCTGGTCGCGGAAGGCCCGACGGCGATCCCGCCGGGCACCAAGGTACGGGTCGAGCAGCTGTTCGCAAAGGTGCCCGCACGTCGCAAGTTCCTGCGCACGGCGCGCAGCGAATATGCCGCCTGCACCGATATCGTCCGGCGTCTCGCGATGGCGCGGCCGGATATCGGATTCACGCTGGAGCATCAGGGCCGCAAGGCCATTGCCGTTCAGGCCGGGGAAACCGGACCGGAGCGGGTCGCCGCTCTGACCAGCCGCGACCTGCGTGCCAACAGCGTGGGTGTCGACCTGCAGCGGGAGGACATCCGCCTCACCGGCGTGGCCGGCCTGCCGACCTATAATCGCGGTGTTGCCGACCACCAGTTCCTGTTCGTCAACGGTCGCCCGGTCAAGGACCGGCTGCTGGTCGGCGCGGTCCGCGGGGCCTATGCCGAGATGCTGGCCCGCGACCGCCATCCGGTGGTCGCGCTGTTCATCGACATGCCACCAGAGCAGGTCGACGTGAACGTTCACCCGGCTAAGACCGAGGTGCGCTTTCGCGAACCGGCGATGATTCGCGGCATGATCGTCAGCGGCCTGCGCAAGGCGCTCGACGAGGGCGGTTTCCGCGCCGTCCAGCGACCCGCCGAATCGGCGCTGAGCCGGTGGCAGAGCGAGCCGATGATGCCCGATCCGCAGTGCAGCATATTCACCGCGCAAGGCAGGACCACGGTAGCGCAGCAACCCTATCCGTCCGCGGTTCGTGATGATCGCAGCGCCTTCGCCGGGCTGGAGCCGCAAGCCGATCTTGCACCGCTGATGGGCCGGGCCGAGGAAGCCTCCGGACCGGTGCCTTCGGCCAGCCGCTATCCGCTCGGCATCGCCCGCGGCCAGGTGGCGAAGACGTATATCGTCGCCGAAGCCGAAGACGGGCTGGTGATCGTCGACCAGCATGCGGCGCACGAACGGCTGGTGCTGGAACGGATGCGCAAGGCGGTCGACGGCGGGACCGTGGCATCGCAGGCGCTGCTGATGGCGGAAGTGGTCGAACTGGACGAGAACGCCTGCGACCGGCTGGAAGCGCGGATCGCCGAACTGTCCGACTTCGGGCTGGAGCTGGAGCGATTCGGCCCGACCGCGATGCTGGTCCGGGCGACGCCGGCGATGCTCGGCTCCGGCGATGTCCGTGAACTGGTCACCGACCTCGCCGATGAGCTCGGTGCCTATGACCAGGCGCTCAGCCTCAAGGAGCGGGTCGACCATGTCGCCTCGACCATGGCCTGTCACGGCTCGGTCAGGGCAGGGCGGGTGCTCAGCGTCGCGGAAATGAACGCCCTCCTGCGCGAGATGGAGGTTACGCCGCACAGCGGCCAGTGCAACCATGGGCGCCCGACCTGGGTCAAGCTTGCGCTGGACGACGTGGAGAAGCTGTTCGGCCGCAAGTGATCCGGTTGCGGGCGGACGGGCCGGTTTGTGATCGGGATCATAGCCAGTCCCGATTGGCTTGCTAGACGGGACATATTGGGAGACTGCCATGATCCATCGCCTTGCCGCCTGTGCCTGTTTAGCGCTGACCATGCTGTGCAGTGCCGTGGCGGCTGCGCAATCGCCTGAGGCGGAATCTGCAATGATCGGCAGCGACCTTACCGGCTACTGGCGCCAGGCTGATGGATCGATTTTCCGCTTCACCCAGGATGGCTCCAGCCTGACGTCACGATATCCGGAAGGGGCCGTCGCCGGGGACGAAAATGATATCGATTTCGCCGCCACCATCCATGGCAATTTGATCTACGGCGCGCATCGCGGCCCGTTTTCCCGCGCGGTGCAGAAGCAATGCGCGATCCAGATATGGGTGGGCATGGGATTGACGCTGAGCAAGGACGGCAAGCGACTGGAGGGTTTTCGCGGCGACCGGATTCTGGATGCGGGAACATGCACCGCCGCCAACAGCGACCCGGTAAATCTGGTTTACACCCGGGTGGAGGACGTGCTGCCCGCGCCCTGACGACGGATCAGTCGGTGCCGGGAGCCAGCATTTGCTCGAACGGCGCCAGGCTGCCATCGCTGGCTTCCGGCTTTACCCCGGCCAGTCGCGCGACCAGCGAATAGATTTTCACATTGTCGAATGCCGGTAGCTGGCCGCCAGCGGTGATCGCTGGGCCGCTGGACAGGAAAAATGCCATCATGTCGGGATCGCGATGGTCATAGCCATGGCCGCCGCCGATTCCGGTCATCCATTCCGGCACATCCTGATAGGCCACCCAGCCGGTTTCTGGCAGGCACAGGATCGCAGGCACGCGCGGATTGGTCCCATAGCCAAAATGCGCCGGGATATTCTCACGTGCCCAGCACTCCATATGCTCGTGCGGTCGCAGAAATGCCGCGCGCACCGCATCGCCGTTGTTCGCCAGCGGCTCGAGTCCGACATAATTGCCGTCCTCGACCAGGTGATATTGGTCACTCGCCATGATCTGGTCGAGATGAATGATCCGCTCGGGAGCGGTTTCGGTCATGCCATGGTCGGAGGCGATCACGAAATTGACGGGTTGTCCGAGATGGTCGAGCTGCTGTTTCAGCCTGCCGATTTCGCGGTCCACATCGGCAATCGCCGCATGCAGCTTGTCGCCCGGGGCGGGGCCGTAATAATGGCCGGCGGTATCGACGGTATCGAAATAGAGCGTCACCAGGCGCGGCCGGATGTCCTCGGGTCGCCGCATCCAGTCGACGATCGCGTTGATCCGGCGGTCGTTGGACAGCTTCTGGTTGAACGGCCACCAGTCCGCCGGGCGGACGCCGTCAAATTCCACTTCCGATCCCGGCCAGAACATGGTTGCCGAACGAATGCCCTGCTTCTCGGCGGTGATCCAGATCGGTTCCGCTTCGTTCCACCAGAACGGGTCCTGGGTGGCCATCTTGAATATCTCGCCCGGCCGCGCGGCATCTTCCATGGTATTGCCGACAATGCCGTGGTGATCCGGGGTCTTGCCGGTGACCAGCGTCCAGTGATTGGGGAAGGTCTTGCTCGGGAAGGACGGACGCATCGGACCGTAGATTCCGGATGCGGCGAGGGCATTGAGATTCGGGGTGATTCCGCGCTCAAGATAGTCGGGGCGGAAACCGTCGATCGAGATCAGGATCGTGACGGGGTCGCGTCCCTCAGTCCGCTCGCTGACCGATTCGCTCTGTTCCGGCGTGGTTGCGGCCAGCACGGGCGCGCCAGCGAGCAGAAAACTGGCAAGCAGCAGCGAAAAAATGGAACGAATCATGGTCTCTTCTCCCGAAAGCCTCACCGCCTAGCGGGACAATGTGACAATTCAGACATTGAACTTGAAATTGAAGATATCGCCATCCTTGGCAACATATTCCTTTCCCTCCTGCCGCAACTTCCCGGCATCGCGGGCCGCGCTTTCCCCGCCCAGGGCGACATAGTCGTCGAAGGCGATGGTTTCGGCACGGATGAAGCCGCGCTCGAAGTCGCTGTGGATCTCGCCCGCAGCCTCGGGGGCCTTGGCGCCCTTGTGCACCGTCCAGGCGCGCGCTTCCTTGGGGCCGACGGTGAAGAAGGTCTGCAGGTCAAGCAGCTGGTAACCGGCGCGGATGACCCGGGCCAGGCCCGATTCTTCCAGACCCAGTTCGGCTAGAAATTCGGCCCGGTCGTCCGGTTCCATCTCGACCAGCTCGGATTCGATCGCGGCGGAGACGATCACCGCTTCCGCACCCTCGGCCTTGGCCTTTTCGAACACCGCGGCGCTCAGCGCATTGCCCTTTGCGGCATCGCCCTCGCTGACGTTGCAGACATAGAGCACCGGCTTGGCGGTGAGCAGCTGCGACTGGTCGAAGATCCTTTGCTCTTCCTCGTCATTGGGCACGGTCAGGCGCGCCGGCTTGCCTTCGCGCAGCAATTCCAGCGCCTGTCCCAGGACGCTGGCCGCAATCTTGGCTTCCTTGTCGCCGCTTGTCGCCTTTTTCTGGAAGGCGGGGACGCGCTTCTCGAGGCTTTCGAGATCGGACAACAGCAGTTCGGTCTCGACCACTTCGGCGTCGGAAATCGGGTCGATCTTGTTGGCGACATGCTGGATATCGTCATCCTCGAAACAGCGCAGCACGTGGACGACCGCGTCGACCTCGCGGATATTGCCGAGAAACTGGTTGCCGAGCCCTTCGCCCTTGGACGCGCCCTTGACCAGGCCGGCGATGTCTACGAACGCCAGCTGGGTTTCGATGATCTTGGCGCTGTTGGCGATCTTGGCGATCTGCTGCAGCCGCGGATCGGGCACCGCGACCTGGCCGACATTGGGCTCGATCGTGCAGAACGGATAGTTTGCCGCCTGCGCCGCCTGCGTTTCGGTCAGCGCATTGAACAAGGTTGATTTTCCGACGTTGGGAAGCCCAACGATACCGCATTTGAAACCCATGTGATCACTCCGTCATGCTGAACTGGACCCGGCATTCGGTGCCAGATCGTTCAAAAGGTGCGCATATACGCTCTGGACCCTGAATCAAGTTCAGGGTGCCGATTATTGTCTGAAACTATTCCTGCATCCGCATCGCATATTCGCTCATGAACCGCGCGTCATCGCCCTTGGCCAGCCAGTCGGCTTCCGACGCGATCACGCCCAGCATGTCGGACAGATCGTCGATTTCCGCCTTTGCATAATTGCCGAGCACGTGGCCGGTGACCCGCGCCTTGTGGCCGGGGTGGCCGATGCCGATGCGCACCCGGCGGAACTCGGGGCCGATATGGGCGATCATCGAGCGGATGCCGTTGTGACCCGCGGCGCCGCCGCCGCGCTTGACCTTGACCCGGAACGGTTCGAGGTCGAGCTCGTCATAGAAGACGGTGACGTCCTCGGGCTCCAGCTTGTAGAAATCCATTGCGGCGCGGACGCTGTTGCCGCTTTCGTTCATGAAGGTCGCCGGTTTCAGCAGCACCAGCTTCTCGCCGCCGAGCCGTGCCTCCATCGTCCAGCCCTTGAACTTCTGCTTGGGCGGCGGAAAACCGTGCACCTGCTCCAGCGCGTCGATCACCATGAAGCCGACATTGTGCCGGTGCAGCGCATATTGCGCGCCCGGATTACCAAGGCCGACCCATAGTTGCATCTTCTAACGCGCTTCCCGCTCGCACCGAGCTTTCGACAGAAAAAAACCGTCCATGCTCTGATAGACCAGCATGGACGGTTTTTGTTATATTGTTTGATCGATGAAGGTCTAGCTGTCTTCGCCCTCGACCGTATCGGCGTCCTGCTCGGTGACTTCGGTTTCACCGTCGTCGCTAGCCGCTTCGTCATCAGCCGATTTCAGGGCCGATGGCGCGGTAACGCCAGCAATGGTGAAGTCGCGATCGGTGATCGCGCTTTCCGAACCCTTCGGCAGGGTGATGTTCGAAATATGGATCGAATCGCCAATTTCCAGGCCGGTCACGTCGATTTCGATCTGGTCGGGGATATGATCCGCGTCGCACATCAGGTCGAGTTCGTGACGCACGACATTCATGACGCCGCCACGTTTCAGGCCGGGCGATGCTTCCTCGTTGATGAAGACAACAGGAATATTGACCTGTACATTGGCGCCCTTTGCAAGGCGGAAAAAGTCGACATGCAGCGGCCGGTCGCTGACCGGGTCGAAAGCAACATCCTTTGGCAGGGTCCGGGTCTTCTCGCCGTTCACTTCGACCTCGACCAGCGAGTTCATGAAATGGCCAGTGCCGAGCAGCTTGTTCAGCGCGCGGGCTTCGACGTGGATGGCCACGGCTTCTTTCTTGTCACCGTAAATAACGGCAGGGACTCGGCCATCGCGACGCAGTGCACGGGAGGCTCCCTTGCCAGCCCGTTCGCGAGGCTCGGCTGAAATGGTCAGCAGATCGCTCATAATGTTGCTCCAAAAATTAGCTTTTGTTAGATTTCCGCCACGCCTCCAGGGTGCTCATGGCCGGAAAGAGGGCGCTATAAGGTCGGTCCGCCACAAAAGCAAGGGCTTTGCGCCCCCGATTCGGCCTGGCGGAATCGGCCTAGCGGAAAAATCCGATCTGGGAGCTGGTCGCCAGCAATATCCCGCTTTTTGACCAGATCTCGGCCCGCCCGTCGGTGGCGCTGTTGCGGACCGTGGCGCCGGTCACCCGCAGCATCATGAAATCGCTGCCCGCTTCCGCCAGATCTTCCTCGCTGGCGTAGATATAGGTCGCCATCGTCACCGTCGAGCCGGGGCGGAATTGCTCGGTGACGAAGAAGGTCCGCGGCATCGGCGTGTCCAGGATCGAGAACAGGCTGACCCGGTCAACCGGTCGGCCGTCGGCTTCGCGGATCCAGACGATCGCCTCGGGGGACTTGTTGACCGCGAACGGCATCCCCTTGGCGATCCGCTGGTCGTAATGCGAAACCCATTGGGGGGCCATCGGATTGACCGAGGGCAGGGCGATGGAATCGGCCGGTGACTTGGCATCCGGCATGACCACCTGATAGTCGATGTCGGTCGGGCGGCGGGTGCTGGTGACGATATCGGCGGCGTTGGTCATCGCGCCGTTCTGCGACAGCTCGACGCGCCAGAACTGGGTCGAGGAGCCGGCGCGCAGCAGCGTGACCGAGAGGGTGACCTCGCCCGGCCCGACCCCGGTCATGTAGATGATCTGCTGCGAGACCAGTGGCCCGCGGCAATCGGGGTGCATTTCGACGGCGCGCGCGGCAATGGCCGCGACCCAGCCACCAAAGGCCATGCCGGTCGGGTTGCGATAGACATCGCTCGCCTCTATCGTGAACTGCCCGTCTTCCTGCGCGATCAGCGCGGTTTCGCGATCAAATATGAATGTCATTAAATGCCCTGATTATTGGATTTTTTCGACCTTGTAGCCGCGTTTCGCAAGCATTCCCTGTACCGCGTCCGGTCCCGCGAGATGGGCCGCGCCCACCGCAACGAAGGACGTACCGGTTTTTCGCAGGCGCTTGTCCAGCTGCTCTGCCCAGTCCTGGTTGCGCAGGACCAGAAGATATTCGCGGGTCTTCGGATCGAGCAATATGCCGGTGTCGGTCAGGGTGACGATCTGGTCGATGTCACCGGTCATCCAGGCATTGAACAATTCTTCGAAAGCCCGCTGGGAATCACCCGATTCCTCGACCACGCTGGTCAGCATCTTGCGCTGCTGCGCCTCCGGCAGTCGGTCGAAATAGCCGAGTTGCCGCTCGATCGTCTCCAGCGCTTCGATCGGCTTGCCCGCCTTGGCAAATTGCGCCGTCAGCTTTTCCTCTACGCCGCCGCTGGAATCGAGCCCCAGGCCTTGGGTCTGGGCCGAAGCCAGCGACAATGCCGCCGCCCAGGTCTCCATCCGGTTGAGCGACCGGGCCGAAACCTTCGATTCGTCGATGATCCGGTCGAGGTCGTCGCGCAGCGAAGGCTCTATGCGCGTGTCGAGCTGCTCCTGTCCCGGTGAAATCGCCAGCCGGGAAAAGATCTTGGCGGCGCCCTGCCGGTCATCCAGTCCGAGCACCTCGATCACCAGGCGGTCCGAACCGGTGATCGCCGCCTCCAGTGCAGGGGTGCGCCACTGGACATCGTCTGGCAGGATATGGATGGTCCCGAACATGTAGGCGGTGCCCAACTGATCGGGCCCTGTTCCGCTCACCTTCCACAGGGCGGGCGTGCCGATCTTGACCGTATTCAATGTCACCGGTGCGGGCGCGCTGTTGCAGGCCGTGAGTGTCACGGATGCCAGCATGGAAAGCAGGAGGCGAATGAGTTTCATGGGACCTATTTGGGGTGATTGCTGGAAAAAGGAAAGCCGTGGATGGCAAAAATCAATATTCGATGCGCTTTGCCACCAGTCCCTTTTTGGCAAGCAACGCCTGCAGACTGCTCTCTCCGGCGAGATGGCCCGCACCGACCGCCAGGAATATCGTGCCCGGCTGCTGCATCCGCTGCTCGACCCAGTCCGCCCAGCTCTTGTTGCGGTTGACCAGCAGGGTATCATACAGGACCCTGTCTTCGAGACCGGCGTTCATCAATTCGCCGAGCGCGTCGACGTTCCCGTTGGCCCATTCGATCACCATCTGCTCCATCCCCTCGGCCGCTCCGTCGATCGTGTCGACGGTGAAGTTCAGAAAGCGAATCTGCACATCCTCGGGCAAATTGTCGAAAAAGCCCAGTTGCTGCTCGGGCGTCTCCAGGCCGGCTACCGCCATCTTTCGGGCGGCGGCATGGCTCAGCAACGCGTCTTCCACCCCCTGGTCCGTGGCATAGCCGCTGCGCATCAGCGGGATCATGGACAGGTTGACGCTGGCGAACCAGGGATCGAGGGCGTCGAACGCCGCGACTGGTACGGTCCACCGGGTCAGCGTCTCCTCGTAATGAGTCCGGTCTTCCGCTGCCAGCTTGTCGCGCAGCGAGATTCCGGACTTGTCGATCGCCAGGTCGTTGACGATTTTCACCATCACCGCCTGGTCGGGCTTGATCATTTCGATGACCAGTTCGTCCGAGGCCTCGAAACCGTCCTTCACCGCCTCGTCGAACCAGGTCATGCCGGGTTTCAGGATATGGACGGTGCCAAACAGATAGATGGTCGTGTCCTCGTCGCGGATCAGCCACAGCGCGGGGTCTGCATCGTCCGGCATTACCGCCGGCGGCCTTTCCGCGGCGCCTTCGGCAGTGCTGGCAAGGTCGGTTTCCTGCGGCGTCGTCTGGCAAGCCGATAGCGCGAGCAGGACGGGTAGAATGACGGGAGTAAGCCAGGTGCGCGGCATGGGGATGGGTGCTCCGGATGTGGATTTGAGACGCTTCATTGAACAATTGACGACAAATGCCCAGCAAAAATTGGGCGCGGAAGCAGGAGCACTGGCTAGTGGCTCGCGAATCTGTTAACCGGATGATTAAATCAGGGAGTTTTTCGATGAGCACCATTCACGCCCGCACCTGTCATATCTGCGAAGCCAATTGCGGCGTCCTGGTCGAGGTCGAGGGGCGCGAGATCCTGTCGATCAAGGGCAATCCCGACCATGTGCTCAGCCGCGGCCATATATGCCCCAAGGCGATCGCGATCGCCGATCTGCAGGATGATCCCGACCGGCTGCACAGGCCGGTCAAGAAGGTGGATGGCCATTGGCAGGAAATCGGCTGGCAGCAGGCCTTTTCGGAAATCGCGGCGCGGCTGCTCGACCTGAAGGGGCAGGGCGCGAAGCCGGCCATGTACATGGGCAACCCGAGCGCCCACGATTATGGCATATCCACCCAGATCAGCACGTTGCGCCACGCGATCGGCGTCAAGAATCTCTTTTCCGCCTCGACCCTCGACCAGATCCCGCACCATGTCGTCCAATATCACATGTACGGCCATGTCAGCCTGGCCGCCGTGCCGGACATCGACCGCTGCCAGTATCTGGTGATCATCGGCGGCAATCCCGCGGCCTCCAACGGCAGCATCTGGACCGTGCCCGATTTCAAGCGGCGGGTGAAGGAGATGCAGGCGCGCGGTGGCAGGCTGGTGGTGGTCGACCCGCGCCGCACCGAGACCGCCAAGCTGGCCGACGCGCATCATTTCGTCAAGCCGGGCACCGATACGGCCCTTTTGATCGGCATACTGAAGAACATATTCGACGCCGGACTGGCCGACACGTCGCGGCTCGACGGGATCCTCGACGACAGCTGGAGCGCCATTGAACCGGCGATCGCGCGCTTCGACATGAACCAGCTGTCCGCGCATTGCGGCATATCAGTCGAAGCGATGCAGGACATGGCCGCTCAACTGGCTGCCGACCAGCCCGCCGCCCTCTACGGCCGGATGGGCGTCTCGGTCTGCGAATATGGCACACTCAACCAGTGGCTGATCCAGGTGATCAACATCGCCGCTGGCAATCTCGACCGGGTTGGCGGCACGATGGTGCCGGAGCCGGCGCTCGACACGATCAACCTGGTCGGCCGCGGATCGGTGCGCACCGCCGACACCGTGCGTGGCCCGATGCCGTCGGTAATGAGCGAACTGCCGATGGTGACCCTTGCCGACGAAATGCTGCGCGACGACGAAGAGCGCATCCGTTCGCTGTTCGTGGTCACCGGCAATCCGGTCTTGTCCTCGCCCGACGGCGCGAAGCTGGATAGAGCCCTCGAAACGCTCGACTTGATGGTCTCCTTCGACATGTATGTCACCGAGACCAGCCGCCATGCCGACTATATCCTGCCGCCCTGCGGACCGCTGGAAAAGGACCATTATCCTTTTTTCTTCGGGCCGCTGGCGATCCGCAACTATGCCAGCTACTCGCCGGCAATCCTGCCGCTGCAGGACGGCGAAAAGACCGACTGGGAGATCATCGCCGAACTGGCGCGGGAAATCCTTGCTCAGGACGGTCAGGACGTGCCCAATATCCGCGAACCGCGCGATGTCCTCGATGGCATGCTGCAAGCCTCCCCCGCCGGCCTGACTTTGGCCGAGGTGGAAGCCGCGCCCAACGGCATCGATCTCGGCCCGCTGCGCCCCTGCATGGCCGAGCGGCTGCGCACGGAGGACAGGACAATCCACTGCGCCCATCCCGATTTTCTCGCCGAACTGCAGCGCTTTGCCGCTTCGCTCGACGATGAACAGGCGGACAGCCTCCGCCTGATCGGCCGCCGTCATGTCCGCCAGAACAACAGCTGGCTGCACAACAGCAAGCGGCTGCTCAAGGGGCCGGACCGCTGCACCCTGATGATCCATCCCGATGACGCCCGGGCGCGCGGCCTCGCCGATGGCGTCATGGCGTCCGTCACCAGCCGGGTGAACAGCGTCGAGATTCCGGTGGAGATCAGCGATGACGTCATGCCCGGCGTGGTGTCAATCCCGCATGGTTTCGGCCATGGCCGCTCTGGCGTCGGCCTGTCGGTGGCCCGCGAGAAACCGGGGGTTTCGCTCAATGATCTGACCGATACCGAACGCTTTGATCCGCTGTCCGGCAATGCCGTCCTGAACGCGGTGCCGGTGACGGTGGCGAAAGCGGAAGAACTGGTCGCGGCGGAATAGGCCGGTATATTAGACTGTGCTCCGCACTTGCTGCGGAGCCCTGCGCGGCATTCGCTCTCCCGCGTAGCAAGCTCCGCATCAATTGCGGAGCACGACCGCGTCTCGATTTCGCCATTCCTCCCTTGACCCTCTGCCGCCCTTTCGCCAAAGCAGCGCCTTAATATTGCACCACCATTTTTGGCACGCGAAGAAAGTCTTCATCTTGTCCGATACGAAGCCGCTCAGCTTCCAGCAGATCATCCTCAAGCTCCATGAATATTGGGGGAATCAGGGCTGCGCGATCCTCCAGCCCTATGACATGGAGATGGGGGCAGGGACGTTCCACACCGCCACCACCCTGCGCGCGCTTGGCCCGGATCCATGGAAAGCCGCTTTCGCCCAGCCTTGCCGCCGCCCGACGGACGGCCGCTACGGCGAGAATCCCAACCGGTTGCAGCATTATTACCAGTATCAGGTTATCCTCAAGCCATCGCCGCCAGACATCCAGCAGCTCTATCTCGACAGCCTGACCGTGATCGGCATCGATCCGATGCTGCACGACATCCGCTTTGTCGAGGATGACTGGGAAAGCCCGACGCTAGGCGCCTGGGGACTGGGCTGGGAAGTCTGGTGCGACGGCATGGAGGTCACCCAGTTCACCTATTTCCAGCAGATGGGCGGTTTCGACTGCAAGCCGGTGTCCGGCGAACTGACCTACGGGCTGGAGCGGCTGGCCATGTACATCCAGGGCGTCGACAGCATTTATGATCTGGATTACAACGGTGCCGGAATGACTTACGGCAATATCTTCCTGGAGAATGAGAAGCAGATGTCGGCCTGGAACTTCGAGGTCGCCGATACCGACCGGCTGCTCGACCTGTTCAACAAGGCGGCGGCCGAGTGCGAAAGCTGCCTCGAGAAGCAACTGCCGATTCCCGCCTATGAACAGGCGATCAAGGCCAGCCACGTGTTCAACCTGCTGCAGGCGCGGGGCGTCATCTCGGTGCAGGAACGCGCCAGCTACATGGGCCGCGTCCGCGATCTCGCCAAGGGCAGCTGCGAAGCGCATATGGTGAAGAACGGATGGACGGCGTGATGGTTTATCAGTGTCGTCATTGCGAGCGCAGCGAAGCAATCCAGAGCGGCACGCGCGGCTCTGGATTGCTTCGTCGCTCCGCTCCTCGCAATGACGTATCGGGAGCGCGCCGATGACCGACTTCCTCCTCGAACTGCTCTCCGAAGAAATCCCCGCCCGGATGCAGGCCAAGGCCCGCGCCGATCTCGAACGGCTGTTCACCGAGCAACTGGCCGCAGCCGGCCTGAAAGCCGGCGCGACGACAGTCTGGTCGACGCCAAGGCGGCTGGCCCTGATCGCCAGCGACCTGCCGCTCGAGACCGAGGCGGTCAACGAGGAAGCCAAGGGCCCGCCGGAGGGCGCACCCGATCAGGCCATCGACGGCTTCTGCCGCAAGAATGGCGTCACCCGCGAGCAGCTGGAGCTGCGCGACGTCAAGGGGCGCGCCACCTGGTTTGCGGTGATCAACAAGCCCGGCCGGGCGACACGCGACGTGCTGGCGGACGCGATTCCGGCGATCATCCGCGCCTTTCCCTGGCCGAAATCAATGCGCTGGGGCGACGCCAGCCTGTCGACCGAAAGCCTGCGCTGGGTGCGTCCGCTCGGCGGCATTGTCGCGATCCTCGGCGATGATCTGGTGGAATGCGAAATTGACGGCATAGAGTCGGGCTACGAGACGGTCGGGCACCGGTTCCATCACTCCGTTCGCCCTGAGCCTGTCGAAGGGCATTTGGCGAAAGATGCTTCGACAAGTTCGGCACGAACGGAAATTGGAAGAATCACCATCGGCGACGCCGGCGATTACGCCGAAAAACTGCGCGCGTGCCATGTCATCGTCGACCACGAGGAACGCCAGAACATCATCCGCGACGGTGCCGCCAGGGCGGCGGCCGATGCCGGCCTGCAACTGGTCGAGGACGAGGGCCTGGTGATCGAGAATGCCGGCCTCACCGAATGGCCGGTGCCTTTGCTCGGGCGCTTCGACCCGGCGTTTCTCGACGTCCCGGAGGAGGTGATCCAGCTGACCGCCCGGGTGAACCAGAAATATTTCATCTGCCGCGACAAGCAGGGCGCGCTAGCGCCGAGCTTCGTCTGCACGGCAAATATCGCCGCCAGCGATGGCGGCAAGGCGATTATCGCGGGGAACGAAAAGGTCCTCGCCGCACGGCTCTCCGACGCCAAATTCTTCTGGGAACTTGACCAGAAGACCAAGTTGGAGGATCATGCGAAAAAATTGCGCAACATCGTGTTCCATGAAAAATTGGGAACGGTTGCCGACAAGGTGGAGCGTGTGGCCAAGTTGGCCGAGTGGCTGGTTTCTTTAGAAGGGAATGGTTTTTACCAGTCCAGCCCCGGCGATACATTTCATAGGGAAGTGTCCGAGGCCGCACGTCTCTGCAAAGCCGATCTCGTGACCGAAATGGTCGGCGAGTTCCCCGAGCTGCAAGGCTTGATGGGCGGCTATTATGCAGAGAAAGAAGGACTTCCGGCGGAAGTCTCTCACGCGATCAGAGATCATTACAAGCCGGTCGGGCAGGGTGATGAGGTGCCCACCGATCCGGTGACGGTAGCGGTGAGTCTGGCGGATAAGCTGGATACGCTTGGAGCATTCTTCGGCGTCGACTTGCCTCCAACAGGGTCGAAAGATCCTTTTGCTTTGCGACGTGCGGCTCTGGGTGTGGTTTCATTGATACAGCAGAATTTGCTCCGGATTCCGTTGGAAACTGCCATTGCAAATTCCCAGGATTGGCTTGTTGAAAGTCGAGATGGACTGACAATGAGCGGTGGTACCCTTCTAGACTTCCTCGCCGACCGCCTGAAAGTCCAGCAACGCGAAGCAGGCGTCCGCCACGACCTCATTGACGCGGTGTTCGCGCTTGGCGGCGAGGATGATCTGGTGCGGCTGCTCGCGCGGGTGAAGGCGCTGCAGGCCTTTGTCGAGACGCCGGACGGGGTCAATCTGCTGGCCGGCTACAAGCGGGCTTCCAATATCCTGAAGAAGGAAGGCGGCACCAGTGCCCCTGCGGAGGCAGGGGCCCATCTCCCGACCTCTGAGCCTGACGCAACGGTCCGTGATGGACCCCTGCCTGCGCAGGGGAACAATATTCTTTCCTACACCCCCGAAAAGGCCGAAAAGGCCCTGATCGACGCGCTCGACGCGGCGCAGCCGCAAGTCACCGCTGCGATCGAGGCAGAAGCGTTCGAGCAGGCGATGACCGCGCTCGCCGCCCTGCGCGGACCGATCGACCGGTTTTTCGAGGATGTGACCGTGAACGACGACGATTCAGACAAGCGCGAAGCCCGGCTGGCGCTGCTCGCCCGCTTTCGCAACGCCGTCCATCAAGTGGCTGATTTTTCACAGATCGAGGGCTAGAAGATATTTGATTCATAACAGTGTAAAGTTTGTAAAGTTCGTCGGCTGGTTTGTGGTCCTCTGCAGCAAAAGCCGGCTGGTCATCCCCGCGAAGGCGGAGATCCAGGGTCGCGTTCTTTGCAATTTTTGCACCTCCAACTGGACCCCCGCCTGCGCGGGAGTGACAAGGTAATAATATGACCCAATATGTATATCGTTTCGGTGGCGGAATCGACGCGGACGGGGCGCCGTCCGACAAGACGGAAGCCCGCAATCTGCTCGGCGGCAAGGGTGCCAACCTTGCGGAAATGGCCAATATCGGCCTGCCGGTCCCGCCCGGATTCACCATCTCGACCGAAATGTGTACCCGCTATTATGCCGAAGGCGGCCAATATCCGGACAGCGTTCGCGAGGAAGTAGCGCAAGGCGTCGCCCATATTGAATCGGTCACCGGCAAGTCATTCGGCGATGCCGCCGATCCTTTGCTGGTCTCGGTCCGCTCCGGCGCCCGCGCCTCGATGCCGGGGATGATGGACACCGTGCTCAATCTCGGCCTGAACGACGACACCGTCGAGGGTCTGGCAAAAACGTCGGGCGACGAGCGCTTTGCCTGGGACAGCTACCGCCGCTTCATCCAGATGTATTCCGACGTGGTCCTCGAACTCGACCATGACGCTTTCGAAGAAGCGCTAGAAATTATCAAGGAAGACAATGGCTTCTTCACCGATACGGAGATGGAGTCGAAGCATTGGAAGGCGCTGGTCAGCGAATATAAGGGGCTGGTCGAACAGCTCTGGGGCAAGCCCTTCCCGCAGGACGTCAACGACCAGCTCTGGGGGGCGGTCAGCGCCGTCTTCGGCAGCTGGCAGGCGGAACGGGCCAAGGTTTACCGCCGGCTTAACGACATCCCCGGCGAATGGGGCACCGCGGTCAATGTCCAGGCAATGGTGTTCGGCAACATGGGCGACAC
Source organism: Parasphingorhabdus sp. (assembly GCF_036964565.1). GTDB lineage: Bacteria > Pseudomonadota > Alphaproteobacteria > Sphingomonadales > Sphingomonadaceae > Parasphingorhabdus. The sequence goes on from NZ_JBALTN010000007.1 coordinate 113,789, forward strand.
CAGCGCCACCGGCGTCGCCTTCACCCGCAATCCGTCGACCGGCGACAGCGCCTATTATGGCGAATGGCTGATCAACGCCCAGGGCGAGGATGTCGTCGCCGGCATCCGCACGCCGCAATATCTCTCGAAAGCCGCGCGCGAGGAGGCCAATGCCAAGCCGTTGTCGATGGAAGAGGCGATGCCGGAAACGTACACCGAGCTGTCCGCCGTCTTCGACCTGCTCGAGCGCCATTATCGCGACATGCAGGATATCGAGTTCACCGTCGAGCGCGGCAAACTCTGGATGCTGCAGACCCGCAACGGCAAGCGCACCGCCAAGGCGGCGCTCAAGATCGCCGTCGACATGGCCCATGACGGGCTGATCACCGAGGAGGAAGCGGTGCTGCGCGTCGACCCGATGGCGCTCGACCAGCTGCTCCACCCGACGCTCGATCCGGACGCGACGCGCGATGTGCTCACTTCCGGCCTGCCGGCTTCACCGGGAGCCGCCAGCGGCCTGATCGTGTTCGACAGCGACACCGCCGAACGGCGGGCGGAAATGGGCGATGACGTCATCCTGGTCCGGGTCGAGACCTCGCCTGAGGACATTCACGGCATGCACGCGGCCAAGGGCATATTGACCGCCCGTGGCGGCATGACGTCACACGCCGCCGTGGTCGCCCGCGGCATGGGCCGGCCCTGCGTTTCCGGTGCCGGCACCATCTCGATCAATAATGAAACCAAGACCATGAAGGTCGGCGACCGCGAGCTGAAGGAAGGCGACATGCTGACCATCGACGGCAGCAACGGCCAGATCATGGCCGGCCGCGTCGCCACCATCCAGCCCGAACTGGTCGGCGATTTCGGTGTGCTGATGGTCTGGGCCGACAAGGTTCGCCGTCTAGGTGTCCGCACCAATGCGGAAACCCCGCTCGACTGCCAGGTAGCCCGCGATTTTGGCGCCGAGGGCATAGGCCTGTGCCGGACCGAGCACATGTTCTTCGACGCAGACCGGATTACCGCGGTGCGCCAGATGATCCTCGCCCCCGACGAAAAGGGGCGGCGCACCGCGCTGGCCAAGCTGCTGCCCGAGCAGCGCGATGATTTTCGCCAGATATTCGAGGTCATGGTCGGCCTGCCGGTGACCATCCGCCTGCTCGATCCGCCGCTGCACGAATTCCTGCCGCACCACCAGTCGGAGTTCGAGGAAGTGGCCAGAGCCGCCGATGTCGGCGTCGAGACGCTGAAGCAGCGGGCGAACGAGCTGCACGAATTCAACCCGATGCTCGGCCATCGCGGCTGCCGTCTTGGCGTCACCTATCCGGAAATCTACGAGATGCAGGCGCGCGCGATCTTCGAGGCCGCCTGCGAAGTGGCGGAAAAGAGCGGCGAAGCGCCGATTCCCGAAGTCATGATCCCGCTCGTCGCCACCGCGCGCGAACTGCAGCTGATGAAGGATGTCGTCGACCGGATGGCGAAGGAAGTCTTCGCCGAAAAGGGTCGCGAGATCGAATATCTCGTCGGCACGATGATCGAGCTGCCGCGCGCCGCGCTGATGGCCGGCGAGATTGCCCAACATGGCGAGTTTTTCAGTTTCGGCACCAATGACCTCACCCAGACCACCTTGGGCGTCTCGCGCGACGACGCCGGCCGCTTCCTGACCCAATATGTCGACAAGGGCATATTCCCGCGCGATCCGTTCGTCAGCCTCGACATCGAGGGCGTCGGCCAGTTGATCGAACTGGCCGCGGAACGGGGCAGGGCAGCGCGTCCCGGCATCAAGCTGGGCATCTGTGGCGAGCATGGCGGCGATCCCGCCTCGATCGCCTTCTGCGAGAAAACCGGCCTCGACTATGTCAGCGCATCGCCCTATCGCGTGCCGATTGCAAGGCTGGCGGCGGCGCAGGCCGCCTTGTCGCAGAAATAGCCTATGTGCTCCGCACTTGATGCGGAGCCCTGATAGCAATTGTGCACCGCACCTGATGCGGAGCCTCGGGGGCAAGTGGTATCTGCCCGGCGCAGGGCTCCGCATCAGGTGCCGAGCACCGATGCGGCAGGTTTGTTCAGAATGTTGCGCCGGCAGGGCAATTATGGGTTGCCAGCACGGTAATCACCCCCTATCTGCACCGTCTGGTTAGCGCCCATAGCTCAGCTGGATAGAGTACTTGACTACGAATCAAGGGGTCGGGAGTTCGAATCTCTCTGGGCGCACCACCTTCCTTCTTTCCCGGATATGCCCCAAGGGGCACTTGCGCGCGCGCGCCGGCTGTCCTAACTTGTCGGCATTGCACCTGCTGAACCGAAGGACCCGACTTGGCCGATTATTCAAACTCCATCGCCGATGCGCTCGCCGAGCGCGAGGCCTCGAAAGTTCCGGTACCGGAAGAGGTTCAGGAAGCGGTGCGGACGCTGCTCCGCTGGGCCGGTGACGACCCCGAGCGCGAGGGCCTGATCGATACACCCAAGAGAGTGGCGCGGGCGTGGAAGGAATATTGCGAGGGCTATGGCGAAAATCCGGCCATGCATCTGGCCCGTACCTTCGAGGAAGTCGGCGGATATGACGAACTGGTGCTGCTCAAGGACATTCCGTTCCACTCGCATTGCGAACATCATATGGCGCCGATCATCGGCAAGGCCAGCATCGCCTACATGCCGACCGACAAGGTCGTCGGCATTTCCAAGCTGGCCCGCGTCCTGCACGGCTTTGCCCGCCGGCTGCAGGTGCAGGAACGGCTGACCGCCGAGGTCGCCGAATGTATCTGGGACAATCTCAAGCCGCACGGCGTCGCCGTGGTGATAGAGGCGAGCCACAGCTGCATGACCGCGCGCGGCGTGCGCACCCCCGGCGTTGGCATGGTCACCAGCCGCCTGCGCGGCTGCTTCCTCGACGATGCCCGCAGCCGCAAGGAAGTCATGAGCCTGATGGGCTATTGATCCGCTTGCGGGTCAGCGCATCCATTTGCGCATGAGATTATACTGGACCGCCTGCAGGCGCGTGTAATTTTCATGGGCCATGTTGAGCCCTTCCAATGCCGCGACCTCGTTCAGTTCGTAGAGGAGATTGCGTTCGGTCACGTCTGGAATCTTACTCTGGATGAAGGTGATCGCGACCATGCGCTCGCCTTCGGTCACCGGTTCTACCTCGTGCAACGTGTAGGATGGATAGACGATCGCGGTTCCGGGGATGCCCTTGAAACGCATTCCGGCTTCTCCCTGGGTCACATGCAGGGCGCCGCCCTTGCAGTCGTTAACGTCACTCAGGAATATCGTGCAGCTGAGATCCGAGCGAAGTGGACCGTCGGGCAGCGGTATGATCGCACTGTCAGCATGCAGTCCATAGTTCATGCCGGGCTGGTAGCGGGTAATCAGCGGCGGCGCGACGCGTTCGGGGAAAGCGAAGTCGACAAATTCGCGATTGGCCATCAGGGCATCGTGCAGAATTTTCGAGGACCGCTTGTACCCCTCGACATCATGCAGTTGCAGATTGTTCTTCACCTTGCTGTGCGGGTTGCTGATCTTGCCATCGACAAATTGCGCCTTGGCGGCAATCTGCTTCAGTTCGTTGACCTGACCCTGGTCGAGTAAGCTGAGTTGCTTGAACATGATCGTCTTTATCCCGCCTTTGCTATCGCCGCGGCCACTTCGGGAAAGCGCCGCGCCAGTTGATCGACCCATAGCAGCGTCAGCCGGATATCGTCAGCATGAATTTGCCCGGCCTCGGCGAGAAGCTCCGCGCGCAGCGATGCGCTGTAGTCATATTCGGGAGCCTTGGAATAGCGGCTCATGATCGGGCCGGAAACCAGATCATGGGCTTCTTCGAGGGAGAGGTTGCGTTCGAAATGTCCGGCGGCGCGTTGCAGATGGTCGGCAGGCTGGTCGAGGAAATCGTCGAAATCCAGCCAGGCAATGCGTGCCTCGGTGCAATGGTGCTCAGCATCGCATAGCGTCACCATCTCGCACAACCACCCGAGCGCGGCGGTTTGCGCGAGGGAGAATTTATCCTTGTCCCCAAGGGGCGCGCCACAGTGCTTGGCTAGCCGCCGCATCCGGATTTCAGCCAGCGCAGCGGCTTCCTGCTTCGAAGAGTCTCCGGCCAATATGGTCTGCAGATAGCGTTCGAGGGAGGTGAACAGGAACAGGGCGGTGCCTTGCTTGGCGAGCAGCGGCAGCGCTAGCGGGCTGACAAAGCTGCTGGCCTTGATCAACACCCGTTGTTCGGGGCGAAACACGCGGGACAGCCAGCCTTCCACCTGATCCAGCCGCTGTGCCTGTTCTTCTTCGGTCCAGCCGATCTCCGCAGGGTTGGTCACCCGAAGGTCCGCAAGCTGCCGCAGGATGGCTGGTTCCCGGAGCGCCAGCACGCTGTCGATCTCGCCCAGAAGGCGCGAAATCAGGGTCGAGCCGACATGGCCGATGTGGAAGATATACTGGGGCTTGGAGCGAGGCGGCAATGGTATCGATGCAACATCCGTCCATGAAACGACCTGCCGTCGCAGGTCCGGCGAGAAAATCCTCTGGTCAAGGAAACTGGCCTGCCGAAAGGCGGCTTCGCTCATCGTGGACAGCAGTACCTGCTGCTTTTGCAGGTCAGCCAGGTGCGGAAAGAGCGATGCGTTCTTTGCAAATTCCGATTGCCAGTCGTGGTCCAAGCCATCCTCCAACGAAAAAGCCCGGATCTGGAGCACCGTCTTGCAACGGTCCCGACCCGGGCTTTTGTACCATATTCAGATCAGGACTATTCCTTGTCTTCGGTATCGTCCTGTTCGTCTGATTCAGCGGCTTCCGGCGCCGCTTCCGCAGCGGCATCGCCTTTGTCCCGAGCCGATTCTTCGCCATCGTCTTCGCTGTCAGGAGACAGCGCAGCGGCAGCCAGTTCGGCCTGGTCTTCTTCGAACATCTGCTGGATCACGTCGACGCCGTCCTTCTGCAGGTCGGCTTCGTCATCCGAACGGGCGACATTCGCCTGAATGGTGACGCTGACTTCCGGGTGCAGGCGAATGCGGACATCGAACACGCCGAGCGTCTTGATCGGCTTCTCCATGATGACCATGCTCTTTTCGACGACGGCGCTCTTGCCATCGGCGTTCAGGGCTTCGACGATGTCGCGAACCGACACCGAACCGTACAGCTGGCCGCTGGCCGAAGACGCGCGGATCAGGACGATCTGCTTGCCATCGATGCCGCCGGATGCCGCTTCGGCTTCCTTGCGCTTCGTTTCATTGTCCGCTTCAATCTGCTTGCGATTGGCTTCGAAGACCTTCTTGTTGGCTTCGTTGGCGCGCAGTGCCTTCTTGTTCGGCAGCAGGAAATTGCGGGCATAGCCGTTCTTGACAGTGACGATGTCGCCGATGCTGCCGAGATTCTCTACTCGTTCGAGCAAAATAATATCCATTGTTTCGCTCCTACTTCACGAGATAAGGCAGCAGGCCGAGATGGCGGGCGCGCTTGATGGCTTTGGAGAGCTCGCGCTGCTTCTTGGCGGATACTGCGGTGATACGACTTGGCACGATCTTGCCGCGTTCGGAAATGAATCCCTGCAGCGTCTTCACGTCTTTATAGTCGATGGGCTTTGCGTTCTTGCCGGAAAAGGGGCAGCTTTTGCGGCGACGGAAAAATGGACGTCCCATGTTTTAACTCCTCTTCTGGCTTAATTGTCGTCGCGGCGCGGTTTGCGTTCGCGCTCGCGTTCGGGTTTGCGCATCATCACGGACGGGCCTTCTTCATGCTCGTCGACGCGGATGGTCAGGAAACGGATGACATCTTCGTTGATCCGGGTCTGGCGTTCCAGTTCGAGGACCACGCTGCCGGGTGCGTCGAGACGCAGCATCACATAATGGGCCTTGCGGTTCTTCTGGATCTTGTAGGCCAGCGTACGCAGGCCCCAGGTCTCGGTCAGCACGACCTTGCCTTCATTCGATTCTACAATCTTGGTGGCTTCCTGCGCAAGGGCATCGACCTGAGACTGGCTCAGATCCTGCCGCGCAAGGAAGACATGCTCATACATTGGCATGCAGTCATTCCTTTGTTTACCGCCGATCGCTGACGCCGCACCATGCAGACACGCCCCTCCGGCTTTCTTCGTTTTCCCGTGATTCGGATGGCCCCAATCACCGGGAAGCGGCGCCTATGGCTGAAGTGTCCGGCGAATGCAAGGGGGTGTTGCGGTTCATCCGGCCCGATCGGTCGCCGTTTACCAATATGCAACCACTTCCGCCTATCATCATACGTGGAACAGTCACAAGAAAAGAAATGACCAATGGAAGGCCTTTCATCCATCGGGAGCGACGCTGTGGAAAACGCAGAGCCGTTTCACGATACCCGGGGATTTTTCGACAAGATCGGTTCCCGCATCGGGTCGCAGGCGCCGGCTGTCGCGCATCACATCAATCCCACCGACGCCCTCCTGTTGCTGCAAAACTACGAGGAGAGTGAGCAGGGCTGGTTTTGGTCGACCGACGCCGCAGGCAATCTCACCTACATCACCGAAGCCATTGCCAGTGTTCTGGGTGGAGGATCCCGGGCTTTGCTGGGCAAGTCGATGGTCTCCCTGTTTCACAAGACCGCGGAAGGCGACGCCGGCTCCCGAACCCTGCCGTTCATTCTGACCAAGAAAATGAAGTTCAACAGCCTTGAAGTTAAGGCCGCTGCGTCGCAGGATGAGTGCTGGCTATCCATTTCCGGCAGGCCCCATCACGACCGGTCGGGCAATTTTCTGGGCTTTCGCGGCAGCGGTATCGACGTGACGGCGCAGCGGCGATTGTCGCTGGACACCGCCCGGCTGGCGATGTTCGATTCCCTCACGGGCCTGGCGAACCGCGCGAGCATGGCGAAGAAGCTGGAAACGACGCTCACCGCCTACCGCCAGCAGAAGCGGACCTGCGCGGTGATGCTGGTTGACCTCGACCGGTTCAAGCAGATCAACGACACCCTCGGCCATCCGGCCGGCGACGCGCTGCTGAAGCAGGTGGCGGAGCGGCTCCTGAAGGTGGTCGGGCAGGGCGGCGAAGTGTGCCGGCTTGGCGGCGACGAATTCCAGATAATGCTGCCGGATTGCGATGACCGGGGCATTCTGGGGGATCTGGCGAGCAAGATCATCGGCAGCCTGTCCCAGCCCTATTCGGTGGAAGGCAACCGCTGCATCATCGGCGCATCGGTGGGAATGGCGATCAGCCCCTTCGACGGATTGACCAGCGAGGACCTGGTGAAAAGCGCCGACCTGGCACTCTACGAGGCAAAGGGCAATGGCCGCGGCAGGTTCCGCTTCTATTCCAAGGACATGCAGCAGTCAGCCGAAGACCGGCGGCTGCTCGAAGAAGATTTGCGGGACGCCATTGCGCAGGGCGCGCTGGAGCTTGCCTATCAACCCATCGTCAATGCCAAGTCGAACATCGTGGAGGGTTTCGAAGCGCTTGTACGCTGGAATCATCCGGAACGGGGCCATATTTCGCCCGGCCTGTTCATCCCCATCGCCGAAGACGCCAATCTTATCTGGGAGCTGGGGGAATGGGCCATCCGGCAAGCCTGTGCCGACGCCGCAAAATGGCCGGGCAAGGCAAGAGTGGCGGTCAATGTTTCGCCCATCCAGTTTGCCAACGACCTGTTTCCGGGAGTCATCGATGCCGCGCTCGGTGCGTCGGGTCTCGCCTCGGAGCGACTGGAGCTGGAGATCACCGAAGGCGTGTTCATGGCCGAAACCAATGAAACCAACGCCATGTTCCAGGCGCTGAAAGGCAGGAACGTGCGATTGGCTCTCGATGATTTCGGGACCGGCTATTCTTCGCTCAGCTATTTGCAGACCGCGCCCTTCGACAAGATCAAGATCGATCAGAGCTTCGTCCGCGGCGCCACCGAACCGGGGTCGCGCAACGGCGCGATCATAACCGCGATCGTCGCTCTCGCGGAAGCGCTGGGCATGGACACCACCGCCGAAGGCATCGAAACCCTGGACGAATTCGAGCTGATCAGAAATTTGCAGGTCAGCCACGTGCAGGGGTTTGTCTACAGCAAGGCCGTCAGCCAGCAGGTTCTGCTCGAAAATCTCGAGGACGGACAGTGGAAGATCGAACCGTCCGGTCCGGCCCATCACCGCAACGACCGGTTGTCGATGTACAGAAAAGTGCGGATGATCCATGAAAATCACGTCTATTCCATCGTCATTCGCAACTTGTCGGTGACCGGTGCGCTGATCGACGGATTATATGACGTTCCGGTCGGCACGAAATTCGTCATCGATTTTGGCGAGGGCCAGCTGGCGCTCGCGACCGTCACCCGGTCGAACGGCAGTCTGCAGGGAATCCAGTTCGAGACGCGGCTGGTCAGCGATGGCAATGGCGGACTGTGCACCAGCCGCCGCGTGTCACCCTATCTGATCGCCGAAGCCGGACTGGACGTGCCCAATCTGCCGGCCGGATATGTTCCGACCACGAAGATCGAAAGGGACTCGCTCTCCCTGCCGGCGTTCAGCACCGTTGCGGACTGGACCCCGACCAAGGCCAGGCCGAAATAGCCGCAAAGCGCCCGAAGGCTATTTTTTCCGGTGCAGGAAGCCAAATATGTCGCCGCCGATTTTGCGCATCTGGATTTCTTCCGCGCCCTCGGTGATCCGATAGCGGCGGTGGTGCCGGTAGATATGCTCGAACGGCTTGTGGCGGGAATAGCCCATGCCGCCGTGCACCTGCATCGCCCGGTCGGCGGCATCGCAGCACAGACGGTTCGCGCGATAGTTGCACATCGACACCTGGGCAGAGAGATATTTGGCGACGTCGGGCTTCGGCATCGTGTCCATCTTGGCCGCCGTCGCGTAGATCAGCTGCCGCAGCATCGCCGCCTCGGTGTGCAGTTCGACCAACGGGAACTGGATGCCCTGGTTGACCGACAGCGGCTTGCCGAAGGGCTTGCGCTCGCCGGCATATTTCACCGATTCGTCGATGCAATATTGCGCCGCGCCCAGCGACGAAGCGGCCTGGCGGATCCGGTTCTCGTGGACAAAATGCTGCGCGCAGGCGAGACCCATGTCGAGATCACCGAGCACCGCATCGGCCGGGACCCAGACATTGGTGTACGAACATTTCGGATGGTCGGTGGGCATGTTGAACGTCCACATATATTCGCCGACCTTGAATCCTTCGGCATCGACCGGCACGATGAAGCAGCCGATGCCGCGGGCGTCGCCATCCTTGCCGCTGTGCCGGGCAAAGGTCATCACGTGCGAGGCCTTGTGCAGGCCGGTGGTCCACATCTTGTTGCCGTTGATCAGCCAGCCGTCGACGCCGTCGCGGGTCTCGCGCACCGCGGTCGTGTCCATCCAGGTCGCGTCCGAGCCGTGATGCTCTTCGGTCAGGCCAAAGCACCAGCCCATCCGTCCGGCCAGCATCTCGGGAATATAGTCGCGCTTCTGCTGCTCGGTGCCGAAATCGCGGAGCATCAGCGGCTGAACCAGATTGCCGACGATCGAGGTTTCATTCTGAAGGTCGTTGTGCAGGCCGAGACCCTTGTGCGCGAGATGCTCGCGGATACGCGCCATGCCCAGGTTGCTGCCGTCCTGGCCGCCGAATTCCTTGGGCAGGGCATAGCGATAGTGACCGGCGGCATCGGCCACCTGCCGCATCTCGACCAGCAGCGCTTCCCAGTCCTCGGTCGGCAGGCCCTGGTCGTCCCAGTTGGTCCGTGCGTCTTCCCGCCGGTGATCAAAGAAGCGGATATTGTCGTCGCGCTGCTCGATCGGCTTGATTTCGGCTTCGATGAAAGCATCCAGCACATCCAGATAATCTTCAATCTCCTGCGGAATCTCGAAACTGGTCATGTGTGTCTCCATTTGTTGAGCGCGACCTTCAGGCCGGCATATTTGGGTTGGTCGATCGACAGGCGTTCCAGCGCGGACAATCGCAGATGGTCCCACACGGCAGGCGTGGTTATCGCGATATCGCCTTTTGAAAGGCCCTCGCACAGCTGTCGATGATCACAACCGATAGCGGCGAGCCGCGCCGCGGCGGCATCCCGGAACCCGGGTCCCCAGTCTGCCTGCCGCCGCGCAATGCCAAGAGCATTGCCGGCCACGCGCGACTGGAATTTGTCATGGCCCGCCAGCCCCGGCAGCACATGCTTGCCATTCCATTCTTCCAGCGCGGTCAGCAGTTCGTCATATCCGGTCTCGCCGGTTGCGTCCTGTGGACCGGGCGCCGACCAGTCGAGCGGCGTGGCAATCGTGTCGGGCAGAATCTCTTCGAACAGCAAGGCGAGATCAATTTCCACCTCGGATACGCGCCGGCCGATCACCGTGCGCTCCAGCGATCTGTCGCCATGGCTGCGCCAGATCTGTCCCATGACCATGCAGGCGACGCCCCACCAGAGCGTCGAATAGATCAGCCAGAACCGGAACCGGTCGGGATCGACTTCGGCGCCGCTGGCTTCGGCATAGGCGGCCAGGAAGGACTCGGCGCTGTCGAAGCCCCCGGCTGCCTTTTCATAATGGCCGAAGCGCCAGCTCGGCGTGCACAGATAGGCGAGATCCTGCACCGGGTCGCCCAGCCGGACCAGCTCCCAGTCCAGCACCGCGGTGAGGCCCTGATGGTCGATCATCAGATTGCCCATGCGGAAATCGCCGTGGACGAGATATTTGTCGCTGGCATCCGGCGCATGTTGCTCCAGCCAGTGAAAGGCATGTTCGTAAATCGGGACCTGGCCGCCGATCTCGTGATATTTGTCCTTCTGCATCCCGATCAGCTCCGCCGGGGAGAAATAGTCAAGGGACTGAAGCAGGGGGCTCATCGGGATCCGGTGGATCGCGGCCAGCTCCCGCGCGCATTCCACCGTCAGGCGGGCTTCTGCGGCCGCGAATTCCGGATTGCCGAGAATCTTGTGCGGCAGGGTCTCTCCTTCGGCCTTGGTCATGATGAAGCCTTCGCCCAGGCCATCCTCGGGCGTCAGCCGCCCCCGGACCTCGGGTGCCGTGACTCCTGCGCTCCGCGCCACTTCAATGACATCCGCCTGGGTCGACAGCGGGACCCCGCGCAAGCCGTCATCGTCCGGCGACAGTCCCGAAGGAAGCCGCCGCAGCACATAATCTTCGCCACCATGGGAAAAGGACCAGCTTTCCATGCTGGCGCCGCCCGACAGCCGGTGCACATCGGCAAGCTCGCCATCCGCACCGAAGCTTTTCGCGCAATAGGCTGACAGCTTGCTCTCGAAATTTTCGTCGCTCATGCCGATGGTTTAATCAGGCGATTAAAATTACGCAATGCTTTTGCTTGGCAACGGCGACGCTTGCATGAACAGCCAATCCTCCCTAATTCCGACCATATTCAAAATTAGGGGTCATCATGCGCGCGTTTATTTTTCCGGGACAGGGTAGCCAGGCGATTGGCATGGGCAAGGCGCTTGCCGAAGCCAGCAGCACGGCTCGCGAGGTATTTGAAGAGGTTGATCACGCGCTCGAGCAGAATCTGTTCAAGCTGATGTGCGAGGGGCCGTCCGAAGAGTTGACGCTGACCGAAAATGCGCAGCCCGCGATCATGGCCAACGCGGTCGCCACGCTGCGGGTCATGGAAAAGGACGGCGGCCGGTCGCTCGAGGAACTGTGCAGCTATGTTGCCGGCCACAGCCTCGGCGAATATAGCGCGCTGTGCGCTGCCGGAGCCCTCAACCTGACGACAACCGCCGAATTGCTGAAGCTGCGGGGGCAGTCGATGCAGAAAGCCGTTCCCGTCGGCGAAGGCAGTATGGCGGTCCTGCTGGGTGCCGATATCAAGAAGGCTTCGGCGCTGGCCCATGCATCGGCGGAGGGCGAAATTTGCACCGTGGCCAATGATAATGATCCGACCCAGGTCGTGATTTCCGGCCACATCGGCGCGATCGAGCGCGCGATCGCGACCGCCAAGGACCACGGGATCAAGCGTGCGATGCTGCTGCCGGTCTCCGCGCCCTTCCACTGCTCGCTGATGGCACCGGCGGCAGAAGCAATGGAAGAAGCGCTGGCAGAGGCGAGCATATTTCCGCCGGTTGTCCCGTTATTTGCCAATGTCAGCGCCGCTTCGGTTTCGGACGTTGACGATATCCGGCAGCTGCTGGTCGAGCAGGTTACCGGAACCGTGCGGTGGCGGGAATCGGTCGGCAATATGACCGAAGCCGGGGTCGAGCAATTTGTCGAATTTGGCGGCAAGGTTCTGACCGGCATGGTCGGTCGGATTTCGCCGTCCGCGGAAACCGTCAGCCTTGTTTCGCTGGACGATATCGAGTCTTTTCTGAAGACCGTCTGACAACAAGGGCACGGCGCAGCCGGCACTGGCAAATTTGAAGGAAATTGAAATGTTCGACTTGACGGGAATGACAGCGCTGGTGACGGGTGCTTCGGGCGGTATCGGCTCTTCCATCGCCAGGGCGCTGGCCGAGCAGGGTGCTACCGTTGCGCTCTCCGGCACGCGCAAGATGGTTCTGATGGAAATGATCCCGCAAATGGCCGGCGGGGGGCATGTCGTCATGCCGTGCGACCTGTCAAAGCCGGACGAGGTCGATGCCCTGGTGCCCGATACGGTCGCAAAAATGGGCAAGCTCGACATTTTGGTCAACAACGCCGGTATCACGCGTGACGGCCTTTCGATGCGCATGTCCGACGAAGATTTCTCCGACGTGATCCGGGTCAATCTCGAGTCGGCCTTCCGTCTGATCCGCGCGGCGTCCCGGCCGATGATGAAGGCCCGCCACGGGCGGATCATCTCGATCAGTTCCGTGGTCGGCGCCACCGGCAATCCGGGCCAGGCCAATTATGTTGCCTCGAAAGCCGGCCTGGTCGGCATGTCCAAGGCGCTTGCGCAGGAACTTGCGTCCCGCGGCATCACCGTGAACTGCGTCGCGCCCGGTTTCATCCAGTCCCCGATGACCGATGCGCTGACCGATGCGCAGAAAGACGAAATCAATCGCAAGATTCCGGCCGGCAAAATGGGCAGTGGCGAGGATATCGGGGCCGCTGTGGTCTATCTGGCCAGCCGGGAAGCCGCATATGTGACGGGGCAGACCCTGCACGTGAATGGCGGTATGGCGATGATTTCATAGGGCTTGCGCCAAAAACATCGTCTCCGGTGCGATTTCGACTTCACGGACACTTGCAAGGCGCGCGCCACCGCACTAGGACGAAATGGAAATTCATCTATAACAAAAAGGACCTCTCATGAGTGAGACTGCAGACCGCGTAAAGAAGATCGTTGTTGAGCATCTGGGTGTTGAAGCCGACAAAGTGACCGAAGAAGCTGCCTTCATCGATGATCTGGGCGCTGACAGCCTCGATATCGTTGAGCTGGTTATGGCGTTTGAAGAAGAATTCAGCGTCGAAATTCCTGACGATGCAGCCGAAAAAATCGCCACCGTTAAAGACGCCATCGATTTCATCGACAAAAACAAGGGTTAATTGATTTTGAGGTGTCGCCAGCAATATGGGCGCGCCTCGGGGCCAATGATCGCTGAAAAATAGCAAAGCGGCTCACCGGCCCGGGAGGAAAGTCCTGAACCGGTGGCCGTTTTTGATTTCGGGCAGGGGAAGTCCGCAAGGAGAAGCTTGATATGCGCCGTGTAGTTGTAACCGGAATGGGCCTGGTAACGCCATTGGGCGGGGATGTGGAAACGACCTGGGCCAATATCCTGGCTTCCAAGTCCGGCGCGGGCAAGATCACGCGCTTTGATGCCTCCGACCAGAAATGCCATATCGCCTGCGAGGTCAAGCCGGCCGATCACGAATATGGCTTCGATCCCAATCTGCGCGTCGACCACAAGGTCCAGCGCCAGGTTGACCCATTCATCATCTACGGCATCGATGCCGCCGGTCAGGCGCTCGAGGACGCCGGCCTCACCGACATGTCCGACGAAGCCAAATTGCGCGCCGGCTGCTCGATCGGCTCCGGCATTGGCGGATTGCCCGGAATCGAGAAGGAATCGATCGTGTTGCACGAGCGGGGTCCCAGCCGGGTCAGCCCGCATTTCGTCCACGGCCGGCTGATCAACCTCATTTCCGGTCAGGTGTCGATCAAATATGGCCTGATGGGCCCCAATCATGCCGTGGTGACCGCCTGCTCGACCGGTGCGCACAGCATCGGCGACGCGGCCCGCATGATCGCGCTGGATGACGCCGACGTGATGCTGGCCGGCGGCGCGGAAGCGACCATCTGCCCGATCGGCATCGCCGGTTTTGCCCAGGCAAAGGCGCTCTCCACCAAGCGCAACGACGATCCGACCGCAGCCTCGCGGCCCTATGACAAGGACCGCGACGGCTTCGTGATGGGCGAGGGCGCTGGCGTCGTCGTTCTGGAAGAATATGAACATGCCAAGGCGCGCGGCGCGAAAATCTATTGCGAAGTGATCGGCTACGGCATGTCCGGCGATGCCTATCATGTCACCGCCCCGCATCCCGACGGCACCGGCGCCTACCGCTCGATGGAAATGGCGCTCAAGCGCTCGGGCCTGACCACCGCCGATATCGACTATGTCAACGCCCACGGCACCTCGACGATGGCCGACACCATCGAGCTGGCTGCGGTCAAGCGGCTGTTCGGCGATGATCTCAAGACCATGTCGATGAGCTCGACCAAGTCGGCGATCGGCCATCTGCTCGGCGGTGCCGGCGCGGTCGAGGGCATTTTCTGCATCCTTGCCCTGCGCGACCAGATCGTGCCGCCGACGCTCAATCTCGACAATCCGGACGAAGGCTGCGAAGGCGTCGATCTGGTGCCGCATTTCGCCAAGAAGCGCGAAGTGAAGGCCGTGCTGAGCAACAGCTTCGGCTTTGGCGGCACCAACGCCAGCATCATCATGAAGGCGATCTAGACTCATGCGCCGTCTCGGTTGCCTGATCTTGGCGGCAGGGGTGGTCATCGCGGTCCTGCTGGCGGGGAATTTCCTCTATGGCTGGAACGCCAGTGGGCCGCTGGAAGAACAGCGGACGCTCGTGATCCGGTCCGGCTCGAGCCTGGCCACCGCCGCGGCGACCATGGAATCCGAAGGCGTGATCAAGTCCGCCGATGCCTTCCTGACCCGCGCCAAGATCCTCGGCGGGTCGGAACCGATCAAGGCCGGCGAATTCGAAATCCCGGCCGGTGCCAGCAACGCCGCGATCCTCGCCATCCTGCAGGGCGGCAAGACCGTCCAGCGCCTGATCACCGTACCCGAAGGCACGCCGTCGATCCTCGTCTACGAGACGCTGATGGCGGAAGAGCTGCTGAAGGGCGATATCCCGGTCCCGGCGGAAGGATCGATCCTGCCCGACAGCTACAGTTTCGAGCGCGGCGAACAGCGCGCCGCCGTGTTGTTGCGCATGCAGCGGGCGATGAAGGACACGATCGCCGAGCTATGGCCGCAGCGTTCATCCAGTACGGTGGTCGATTCGCCGGAGGAGGCCATCACCCTCGCGGCGATCGTCGAGAAGGAGACGGCGCTCGCGCGGGAGCGGCGCACCGTGGCCGGCGTCTACAGCAACCGCATCCGCAAGAACATGATGCTGCAGGCAGACCCGACCATCATCTACCCGATCACCCGCGGCAAGCCGCTCGGCCGCCGCATCCGGCAATCGGAAATCGCCCAGGTCAACGATTATAACACCTATGCCATGGTCGGCCTGCCCAAGGGGCCGATCGCCAATCCGGGCCGCGCCTCGATCGAGGCGGTGCTCAACCCCGCCGATACCAAGGCGCTCTATTTTGTTGCCGACGGCAAGGGCGGCCATGTCTTTGCCGAGACGCTGGAACAGCACAACCGCAACGTGGAAAAATGGTTCGCCCTGCGCCGCGCGCGCGGGGAGATGTAGCAGGGCGCCCGCCTCCCGGCCTGTTGCTTGGGAACTATTAATCCCGATGTCGATCCGGCAACAAGGCCCGCGCGTCCTCGTCGATTTGGACGATCACCTGCGCCGCGGGAAGCAGTTCGTGGATCAGGCCGATGCCCTGGCCGACCGTGATATGCGACCGGTCATAGTCTTCCTGCCGGACACCCTCCAGATAGTCCTGAACGGCTCTGCCCGGATCAGCCCGAAGCGCCGCAACGCGACCCTCCCATTGCCTGTGGAGCCCGTTTCTGATCGCACGGAAATCGAAGCATTCAGGCCAGTTCTTGCCGCGCAGGATATCGAAAATGCCGCTTCGCGCGGTATCGTCGCCGGTGGCCAACAGGGCGACCTGCTTGGCTTTTTCTGCCGCGAGCGACTCCGTGCTCGCCCATAATCGCGACCCGATCAGTGCGCCGTCGGCACCCAGCATCAGCGCGGCGGCAAGGCCCCGGCCATCGGCGATTCCGCCCGCTGCCAGCAACAGGACCTGCGGCGCCCGCCGGGCGAGCGCGTCGGCTATTTCCGGTACGAGCGTGAAGGTGCTGCGCCCGTCCAGGTCGTTCATCCCGTGGCCGCCGGCCTCCGTGCCCTGCGCGACGATGACGGCGGCACCGGCGTCCAGCGCCTGGGGCAATTGCGCGATTGTCTGGATCTGGCAGATCAGCGGAATGGATTGCCGGCGCAGGTCGCGGGCGAACGGCCCGGGGTCGCCGAAGGACAGCATGACCGCCGCAGGTTTCTGCGGCTGATCGAGCAGCCAGTCAAGGGCGTTGCGGTCTTCCGCGAGTTTCCAGGTTATGAAGCCGCAGCCAAGGCGGGAAAGCGCGTGATCATCGCCCTCGAGCAGCGTCACCGCTGCCTCATATTCCCGCCGGGTCCAGTCGAGATCGCCATAGCCGCCGCCGACCAGGCCAAGGGCTCCCGCCCGGGCACAGGCCGCCGACAACGCGCCGCCGGTTGCCAGCGCCATCGGGGCGAGCGCGATCGGGGTGGACAGGGAAAATGCACCGGTGAAGCGATTGGCGGACCAGGAGGACAGCATCTCCGGACCTTCTCGCCCTAATAGTTGAACCGCTGTTTCAGGCTTTCCCGCGCCTCGCGATATTCGCGGGTGAACTGGTCGACCATGTCCTGCACGCTCATCACCTCGTTGATCAGGCCGATGCCCTGGCCGCAGCCCCAGATATCCTTCCAGGCCTTTTTCTCGGTATTGCCGCCCGAACCGAAGTTCATCGTCTTGTAGTCGCCCTGCGGCAGGTTGTCCGGGTCGAGGCCGGCATTCTCGATCGACTGGCGCAGGTAGTTGCCCTTCACGCCGGTAAACAGGTCGGAATAGACGATGTCGGAGGCCTTGCCCTCGACGATGCCCTCCTTGTAGCCCTGGTCCGCATTGGCTTCCTTGGTGGCGATGAAGGCAGACCCGGCATAGCCGAGATCGGCGCCCATGGCCTGCGCCGCCAGGATCGACGCGCCGTTGCCGATCGAGCCGGAGAGCGCCACCGGCCCGTCAAACCATTCGCGAATTTCCTGCATCAGCGCGAACGGCGACAGCGTGCCGGCATGGCCCCCGGCACCCGCCGCCACCGGAATCAGGCCGGTCGCACCCTTTTCGATCGCCTTGTGGGCAAAGCGGTTGTTGATGATGTCGTGCAGCACGATGCCGCCCCAGCCCTTGACCGCGGTATTCAGGTCCTCGATCGCGCCGAGCGAGGTGATCACGATCGGCACCTTCCATTTGGCGCAGGTCGCCATGTCCTGGTCGAGCCGGTCGTTGGACTTGTGGACGATCTGGTTGACCGCGAACGGCGCCGCCGGCTTGTCGGGATTTTCCCGGTTCCAGGTCGCCAGTTCCTCGGTGATCTGGTGCAGCCATTCGTCGAGCATGCTCTGCGGGCGGGCGTTGAGGGCCGGGAAGCTGCCGACGATGCCGGCCTTGCACTGGGCGATGACCAGTTCCGGTCCGGACACGATGAACAAAGGCGAGCCGATAAGCGGCAGGCGAAGATTGTCGAAAATGGCTGGTAAAGTCATGGAACCCCCGATGTGAAAAGCAGTGCCACCGCATTACCCGATGCGGCGGCATATTCTACTGTTATTTTAACTGACTGCTTAAATCCGGTTGACCGCGCTGAGCAGCGCTTCGACCGAGGCGGTGGCGACATCGCTGTTGATGCCGACGCCGTAAAATTCCTTGCCGTCGCCGGTCTTGCACTCGATATAGGCGGCCGCTTGCGCATCCTTGCCGGCGCCGATCGCATGCTCGCTATAGTCGATGATCTCGAGCGAGATGCCGAGCGCCGACGATACCGCGTCGACCACGCTGGAAATCAGGCCGTTGCCGCGGCCGCTGACCGATATTTCGCCGTCGGGCCCGCGGATCTTGCCGACGAATATGCGTTCGCCGCCGGTTGCCCGCTCGTCATAGTCGACTAGGCTGTACCGGCCGCTGCCGTCGAGATGATAGCGCGTCCGGAAAGCATCCCAGATATCTTCGGAAGACAGTTCGCGGCTGGTTTCATCGGCCAGCTCCTGCACCGTCCGGCTGAAATTGGCCTGCAGCCGCTTCGGCAGCTTGAGCCCATGGTCCTGCTCCAGGATCCAGGCGATGCCGCCCTTGCCGGACTGGCTGTTGACCCGGATGACGGCTTCGTAATCGCGGCCGAGGTCGCGCGGATCGATCGGCAGATAGGGCACGTTCCAATATTCGTCGTTGCGCTGTTCCTGCGCCGCAAAACCCTTCTTGATGGCGTCCTGGTGCGATCCGGAAAAGGCGGTGAATACCAGTTCCCCGGCATAGGGATGGCGCGCCGGCACCGGCAGCTGGTTGCAATATTCGACGGTCTTGACGATTTCGTCCATGTTGGAAAAATCGATCTTGGGATCAATGCCTTGGGTATACATGTTGAGACCAAGTGTCACAAGATCGACGTTGCCGGTCCGTTCGCCATTGCCGAACAGGCAGCCCTCGACCCGGTCGGCGCCGGCGATCAGGCCCAGTTCCGAGGCGGCGATCCCCGAACCCCGGTCGTTGTGCGTGTGCAGGCTGACCACGACATGATCGCGCTTGCTGATATGGGTGCACATCCACTCGACCTGGTCGGCGTAGATATTGGGAGTGGCGGCCTCGACCGTCGCCGGGAGATTGAGGATCAGCGGTTTTTCCGCCGTCGGCTCGAGAATCTCCATCACCGCCTCGACCACCTCGAGGCTGAAATCCAGCTCGGCGGTGGAGAATGTCTCGGGCGAATATTCGAAATGCCAGTCGGTGTCCGGATATTTTTCCGCCTGTTCGCGCAGGATAGTCGCGCCTTCGCGGGCGATATCCTTGACTCCCTGCTTGTCCAGCCGGAACACGACATCGCGCCAGGCCGGGGACACCGCATTGTAGAGATGGACGATGGCGGCGCGCGCGCCTTCCAGGCTGGCAAAGCTGGTCTCGATCAGGTCGCGGCGCGACTGGGTCAGCACCTGGACCATGACATCGTCGGGAATCTTGCCGGACTGGACCAGCCCGCTGATGAAATCGAAATCGGTCGCGCCGGCCGACGGGAAGCCGACCTCGATCTCCTTGACCCCGATCTTGACCAGCAGGTCGAAGAAGCGCTGCTTCTTTTCGGCGTTCATCGGGTCGATCAGCGCCTGGTTGCCGTCGCGCAGGTCGGTGGACAGCCAGCGCGGCGCCCGGTCGATGGTGCGCGAAGGCCATTGCCGGTTGGGCAGGTCGATCTGCGGGAAAGGGCGATATTTTTGTGACGGATTCGGGTGCATGGCTTCACTCTTATGCTGCTGGAAATTGCGCGCAAGACGCAAATTCGCCGGTTTTCTGGAATATTCTGGAAAATCGTCCCTTAGGCGGGGCACTGCGCGCATCGGGCAGCAGTATTGGTACGCCTAAGGGCGTGTAAGTCGTAGCAGCGAGAGAGCTTTTAACCTCGTCATGCGCTGCTTTTTATCCAAAGTTCCGGATAAATCAACTCTGACGATCGATTTTTTGCGGCCCGCGCCAGCCCCACGCTACAGACTGTCGTCTATCTGGTTGTAAATTTTTAAGATTTTCCGATTAGAAAACTCGGGAACGATCAAAGGAAACACCGGATTGTACTGTCTGGTCTACATGAGCAGCCCCACCAGCGAGATGGGCGAGGATGAAGTCCAGGACCTCCTGCGGCGGGCCCAGCACAATAATGAATCCAACGATATCACCGGCATATTGATCCACGACCGACGGCGCTATCTGCAATATCTCGAAGGGGATGAAGCCAAGGTGGAAGAAACCTTCGCCCGTATTTCGGTTGACCCGAGACATCGGGCGATCATTCGACTGCATGGCCTGACAATAAGCCGCCGCCAGTTTCCGGGCTGGGCGATGGTGTGCCAGATGTCCAAAGCCGGCGGCAGCCTGAAGGCGGCCGTCGAGCCATTGGTCCAGAATTGCGACCGCGATGTCGCCGACAATCTGCTGAAATTTGCGGCGGCTCGCGACCAGGCAGCCTCGGCTGAGGCCGCCCGGTCACCAGCGCAATAGCTAGTTCTTGTCTTTGTCGACCAGCTTGTTGGCACCAATCCACGGCATCATCGCGCGCAGCTGGGCACCGGTTTCCTCGATCGGATGCGCTTCGGCCGCCTTGCGCGCAGCCTTCAGCTCTGGCTGGCCGGCGCGGTTGTCGAGCACAAAATTCTTCACGAAGC
The DNA here is from genome assembly GCF_036964565.1 of Parasphingorhabdus sp. Lineage (GTDB taxonomy): Bacteria > Pseudomonadota > Alphaproteobacteria > Sphingomonadales > Sphingomonadaceae > Parasphingorhabdus. Next base: position 134,259 of record NZ_JBALTN010000007.1, read on the forward strand.
GGCCCGACTGGATGTCCGCCAATACCCGCTTCATTTCCGCCTTGGTTTCGGCGGTGATGATCCGCGGTCCGGTGGTGATGTCGCCATATTCGGCGGTGTTGGAGATCGAATAGCGCATGTTGGCGATGCCGCCTTCATAGAGCAGGTCGACGATCAGCTTGGTTTCGTGCAGACATTCGAAATAGGCCATTTCCGGCGCATAGCCGGCCTCGGTAAGCGTTTCGAAACCCGCCTGGATCAGATGGGTGATGCCGCCGCACAGCACGGCCTGCTCGCCGAACAGGTCGGTTTCGCATTCCTCGCGGAAATTGGTCTCGATGATGCCCGAACGGCCGCCACCGACGCCGGAGGCATAGGCCAGCGCCACATCATGGGCGTTGCCGGACACATCGCGATCGATCGCGATCAGGCAGGGGACGCCGCCGCCGCGCTGATATTCGCTGCGCACCGTGTGGCCGGGGCCCTTGGGCGCGATCATGATGACGTCGAGATCCTTGCGCGCCTCGATCAGGCCGAAATGGATATTGAGGCCATGGGCGAAGGCGAGGGCGGCGCCATCCTTCATATGGTCGTGCAGGTCATCGGCATAGATCGCCGCCTGATGCTCGTCGGGAGCGAGGATCATGACAATGTCGGCCCAGGCTGCGGCTTCCTGGTTGGTCATCACCTGAAAACCGGCCGCTTCCGCCTTCTTGGCGGTGGCCGAGCCGGCGCGGAGCGCGATGGCGACATCCTTGACGCCGCTGTCGCGCAGGTTCTGGGCATGGGCATGGCCCTGGCTGCCGTAACCGACAATCGCGATTTTCTTTCCGGTGATCAGGCCGAGATCAGCATCGGCGTCATAATAGACTTTCATTTTTCTTCCTTAATTTCAGATATATAGTGAAGTTAGAACAACGAGTCCGGTGGTCGTTAGCACGAAGCCGCCGGGATGTTTCAGACGGGTCATCGCCGCGTTGGCCAGCCCCATGGCGACAAAGGACAGACCGATGGCCAGAACCATGGCCGTGCTGCCCCCGGTTTCACCCGATGCGACCAGAAACAGATAGAGCGCCGGCAGCAATGTGAGCACCGTCCCCACTTGCCAGCCAAACTGGATCATCGTGCGGGGCATGGCGTCGTCCATCATCCCCGCACGCTGCCGCAACAGCGGGGAAATCAGGATCCTCTGCCCGGCGACGCCGTGAAACAGGGCAACGCCGACCAGCATGATGCCGCCCAGATAGAGCAGGGCGCTGTTCATGCAGGATTGGGCCCCCGGGACACCGCAACCACACCGGTCCGCCCGACTTCGACCAGCCCGACCTCGCGCATCAGCGCAACGAACGTCTCGATCTTGTCCGGCGCGCCGGTGATCTCGAAAATGAAGCTCTCGGTGGAGGCATCGACGATCCGCGCGCGATAGGCGTCGGCCAGCCGCATCGCCTCGATCCGGTTGTCGCCCTTGCCGGCCACCTTGACCAGCGCCAGCTCCCGCTGCACATGGGGACCGGATTCGGTCAGGTCGCGCACGCTGTGCACCGGCACCAGCCGGTCGAGCTGCGAAATGATCTGCTCGATCACGTGCGGCGGCCCGTTGGTCGCTATAGTGATCCGGCTGATCGCGTGATCCTCGCTGATGTCGGCGACGGTCAGGCTTTCGATATTATAGCCGCGCGCCGTGAACATGCCGGCGATGCGCGCCAGGATTCCGGCTTCGTTGTCGACCAGAACGGCCAGTACGTGCCGTTCGACGGCCTCTTCATGAATATGCATCACACTAAAGCCTTTGCCTGGTCGTCCATTGTGCCCTTCACGTCCGCTTCGGTCAGCAGCATTTCGGTGTGCGACGCGCCGGAGGGGATCATCGGGAAACAATTTGCAAGCTGTGCAACCCGGCAATCCACCATCACCGGGCCATCGGTTTGGATCATCTTCTGGATGCCGGCCTCCAGATCCGCCGGGTCCTCGATGCGGATTCCGGTCCAGTCATAGCTTTCCGCCAACTTCACAAAATCTGGTAAGCTGTCGCTGTAACTGTTTGAATAACGGCTCTCGTAGGTCAGTTCCTGCCATTGGCGGACCATGCCCATATACTGGTTGTTCAAGATGAAGATCTTGACCGGCAGGCGATATTGGGTGGCGGTGCCGAGTTCCTGGATATTCATCTGGATCGAAGCTTCCCCGGCAATATCGATCACCAGCGCGTCGGGATTGCCGAGCTGCGCGCCGATCGCGGCGGGCAGGCCGTAGCCCATGGTGCCGAGACCGCCGCTGGTCAGCCACTTGTTCGGGCTTTCGAAATCGAAATGCTGGGCGGCCCACATCTGGTGCTGGCCCACTTCCGTGGTGATGATCGGCTCGCGTTCGTGGGTCGCCTTCCAGAGCTGGCGAATCGCCTCCTGCGGCATGATCTCCGTCTTGTTTTCGGGATATTCCAGGCAATTGGTTGCCCGCCAGCCCTTGATCCGCGACCACCATTCCTCATGCTTCGGCTTCGCGAAGCGGCGGCCCTTGAGCACCGCGATCAGCTGTTCCATCACCCGGCCGACGTCGCCGATCACCGGCAGGTCAACTCTGACCGTCTTGTTGATTGAGGACCGGTCGATATCGACGTGAATTTTCTTGCTGTTCGGCGAGAACGCATCGAGCCGACCGGTGATCCGGTCGTCAAAGCGCGCACCGAGGCAGACAACCAGATCCGCCTTGTTCATCGCCATATTGGCCTCGAACGTGCCGTGCATGCCGAGCATGCCCAGCCACTGGTCGGAAGAAGCCGGAAAGGCACCGAGGCCCATCAGCGTCGACGTGACCGGGAAGCCGGTCATTTCAGCCAGTTCGCGCAGGGCCTTGCTGGCCTTTGGACCGCTGTTGATGATGCCGCCGCCGGTATAGAAAATCGGCGCCTTGGCGCTCATGATCATTTCGGCGGCGCTGTTGATATCCTTGAAATCGCCCTCGGTCTGCGGCTGGTAGCGGCTGTTGCCCTTGCCGGTGTGGCGGGCAAATTCGGCCGCGGCCACCTGGACATTCTTCGGAATGTCGATGACCACCGGACCGGGGCGCCCCTGCGTCGCGATATGAAAGGCTTCCTGAACGACAGCGGCCAGGTCGGAAGGCTGCTTCACCAGATAATTATGCTTGGTGCAATGGCGGGTGATGCCGATCGTGTCGGCTTCCTGGAAGGCGTCGGTGCCGATCAGGTTGGTCGCCACTTGGCCCGTGATCACGACCATCGGGATGCTGTCCATCAGCGCATCGGTAATGCCGGTCACCGCGTTGGTCGCGCCCGGGCCGGATGTAACCAGCACAACCCCGGGCTTGCCGGTCGAGCGCGCATAGCCTTCCGCGGCATGGGTCGCGGCCTGCTCGTGCCGGACCAGGATATGCTTCATCTTGGGATGTTCGTAGAGCGCGTCATAAATGGGCAGCACAGCGCCGCCCGGATAGCCGAAAACGGTATCTACTCCGAGGTCCAGCAGGGTTTCGACCAATATGTCGGCGCCGCTCTTTTCGGCCACATCATGCTCCAATAACTGTCTGTTTCGCGCTGCCCGCCCGCCATGCTGCACAGCAGCAGGATACGCAAGCCTTGTTAATCCGGGGGCTGGCTACATAGATGAATATATTGTGTCAAGGGCTAATCGTGTAATATAATATCAAATATACTATTAAAATCGTTATTTAATATGCCTTCCATCCTCGGCCAGTCCGCTGGGCTCTGGTTGCGGAACCAGGTATACTGCCGCTTTGCATATTGCCGGGTCGCGATCTGCGCCCGTTCGATCGCGGCTGCGCCGCTGCACGCGCCGGCCAGCCAGTCGGCGATTTCCGCAACGCCGATCGCTCGCATGACCGGCAGATTTCGTGGCAGGTCGCGGGCGAGCAGCCGCGCCACTTCCTCCTTCGCGCCGCGCTCGATCATTGTCTCGAGGCGCAGGTCGCAGCGCCGGTACAGCCAGTCCCGCGGCGGCAGCATCACCAGCGGATGCAACCGGATGTCCCCGCCAATGCCGCCCGCCTTGTGCTGCTGCCAGTGGCCCAGCGGCTTGCCCGTCGACCGCACCACTTCCAGCGCCCGCTGGATCCGCGTGATGTCCGCAGGGTTCAGCCGTTCCGCCGAGGCCGGGTCTGATTTCTGGAGGGCTTCGTAAGCCTCCAATGCTTCCATGTTTCTGGTTTCCCGACGCGTCGCCGGGTCGATCTCCGGAATCGGCGCAATGCCGTCCAGCAGCACCCGCACATAGAGGCCGGTGCCGCCAACCAGGATCGGCACGAGATTGCGGGCATGGGCATCGGCAATGGCCGTCTTGGCGTCATCCGCCCAGCGGGCGGCGGAACAGGCCTCGCTGCCGTCGATATAGCCGAAGAGCTGGTGCTCTATGCCCGCCATCTCCCCGTCGGTCGGGCGGGCGCTCAATATGGCAAGGTCGCGGTAGACCTGCGCACTGTCGGCATTGATGATCACCGAGGGTTGCTTTTTGGCAATTTCCAATGCCAAGGCAGACTTGCCGCTGGCCGTCGGTCCGACAACCAGCGCCACATTCCTGTCCTGTTTCGGAGAAATCATGTTCATCGCGACGCTCATAGCAAAAGAATCCCTGAATGAGAGAGATATTAGCGCGGCCCTGTCCAGCCTCGCCGCAGCGGGTGCAAGGATCAGCCGGCAGTCCGAACTGATCGACGGACGGGTGATGGATTTTTTCTTCGACGGCGACGCGGTATCGGCGCGTCAGCATCTCGAGGCCCTTGAAGGCGAGATCGACATCGCCGTGCAACCGGAAGCCAGTCGCGTCAAGAAACTGCTGATTTCCGACATGGACAGCACCATGATCACGGTCGAATGTATCGACGAGCTGGCCGATTATGCCGGGATCAAGCCGCAGATTGCCGAGATTACCGAACGCGCCATGCAGGGTGAACTGGACTTCGAGGAAGCGTTGCGTGGCCGGGTGGGGCTGCTCAAGGGGCTGGAAACCGCTGCCATCCAGCAGTGCCTGGACGAGCGCGTCAGGACCATGCCAGGCGCGCAAACCCTGGTCAGGACCATGGCGCACGGCGGGGCCGCGACCATATTGGTTTCGGGCGGATTCATCAAATTTGCCCAGCCGGTCGCGCAGGGCATCGGGTTCGAATCCTTTCACGCGAATATTCTTGGCGAGCAAGACGGGTTGCTGACCGGTGAACTGGATGGCGCCATTGTGGACTCGGTCCGCAAGGACGAATTGCTACGGTCAAACGCAAAGTCCCTCGGCTTGCCCCTCGATCTCTGCATGGCGGTGGGAGACGGCGCCAACGACATACCGATGCTCGAGCGGGCCGGACTGGGCGTTGCTTATCACGCCAAGCCAAAGGCCGCGCAGGCGGCCGATGTCGCAATCCGCCACAATGATCTGACGGCGCTGCTATATATCCAGGGTATCGCCGCGGATCAGTGGGTTACCGAATAGACCGGCCTGGCCACGACTAGCGCCGTTTTACGATACAGTCATTGCCCGACGCCTTGACGCTGCCGCAAATCGTCTCGGCCTGCGACTGGGTGGCGAAGGGCCCGGCCTGCAATCGTGTAATGCCGCCTGCCTTGACCAGATAGGGTTGCAGCCCCGACAAGGCGGAAACGCGGCCTTCCAGCCTGTCCCACAGCGCCTTCGCCTTGTTTTCGTCGCTGAATGCGCCGAGCTGCACCCGCCAGTCACCACTCGCTGCCGCCTGCACGGGCGCGGTCGTCGCCGCGGGGGCCGCTGGTGCCGGTGCGGGAGCAGGGCCCGGCGCATAGGTAACGCCAGGCGTCACCGGCGCCGGATCGGGAGTGGCCGGGCGGGATGGGGGCAGTTGGGCGGTTTGCACGGGACCGGCAGATTCGACCGGCCGCAGACCACCGATCTGCGCGGTCCGGACTTGCTTTTCCTTCTGCTCCATCTGACTCGCCAGTTCGATGGCGCGACGACGATCTTCGAGCGGGATGAACCGGTCCATCTGGGCGAGATTGCTCGTTGCCTGCGGCAGTTGCTGGGCCGAGGCGCGGGTCATAAGCGCATAGGCCTTGATCCAGTCCTTTTCGACAAAATCGCCGTTGAAATGGCCGGTTCCCAGAACATATTGCGCTCGCGGCTCGCCCCGTTCGGCTGAGGCCTGCAAATAGGGCAGGGCTTCGGTCCGCCGGTTACCCTGAAAGAGAATCAGCCCATAATTGTCATTGGCCTGAAGATGCCCCTGATCCGCGGCCTTCTTGTACCATTGTTCGGCCTGCGCCAGATCCATGGGCACGCCGCGGCCCAGTTTATAGGCCTGTCCGAGATTGAACTGGGCATCGGCATCGCCTTTGTCCGCCGGACCCCGCCACTCGCGTATGGCTGTCTGAAAGTCGCCACGGCCCCATGCATCGACGCCGGCTTTCACATCCGCCAGGGCCGGAGCCGGCGCTACGAGAAGTGCGGAGCAAAACAGCACCAGGATGGATTTGCGGGCCTTTTTCATGGACAATTCCTTGGTCATTAACGGTAAAAATTGCAGTAACAACAGCCGATAGATCACTGCTAAACGGTCGTGACTCCCGAAGTCTAGCAAAAATTGGCGATGCTGATCAGCAGCGCTCTGCCAGCAAAACGTAAAAAAACTGTCAGCACACCCAATTTCGTGCCCATGCCGTTAACCCTATTTTAGAGCTGTTCTGTCACTAAAGCCCCCGATTAGAAAATTTCGGGCAAATTCTGCCGTGATTGAACAAGGGGAAGAGCGTGCGAGTTCTAGCGATGGCTTCGCAAAAGGGCGGCTCCGGCAAGACGACATTGTCGGGTCATCTGGCTGTACAGGCGCAACTGGCCGGGGCCGGTCCAGTGGTATTGATTGACATCGATCCGCAGGGCTCCCTTGCCGACTGGTGGAACGAACGGGAGGCCGAATTGCCGGCCTTCGCGCAAACCACGGTTTCGCGTCTCGCCTCGGATCTGGCCATTTTGCGGCAACAGGGTTTCAAGCTCGCGGTTATCGATACACCGCCAGCCATCACGATGGCCATCCAGAGCGTCATCTCCGTCGCCGAACTCATCGTCATCCCGACCCGGCCGAGCCCGCACGATCTCAGGGCGGTCGGTGCGACTGTCGACCTTTGTGAACGGGCCGGCAAGCCGTTGCTGTTCGTGGTCAACGGAGCAACGCCAAAGGCAAAGATCACGTCAGAAGCCGCTGTAGCCCTGTCGCAGCACGGCACGGTCGCTCCCATCACCATCCACCATCGCACGGATTTCGCAGGCTCGATGATCGATGGCCGCACGGTCATGGAAGTCGATCCAAAAAGCCGGTCGGCGCAGGAGGTTGTCCAGCTCTGGTCCTATATTTCCGATCGGCTTGAAAAGAATTTTCGCCGGACAATTTTCAGTGCACCCGCCATGGCGCAGAATGTCAATCCGGGCATCCACCGGCCGGGCGGCAACTTTGGTCGCCGGGTCGTCGGTTCGTGATGGGGAAGGCTGAAAAAATGAGCGAACCGAAACCACTGGCCTCTTTGTCATCCAGCTTGCTCGCCCGCAAAGGCGGCGCCAAGCCGGCCATGCGCCGACAGGGCTTCTCGAGCTTTCCGGACCATTCAACCGATCCATTCGGCGATACGCACGAAGATCTCGGCTGGAATGACATGGGTTACGACGTTGATCCGGATCATGATCAGCATCCGATCGAGCATCTTCACCATAATCCGCTGGCCGGAGCGATCCCGAATCCCGGGGCCGCCGTGCGTCAGCAGCAGGAAGAAATCGCTGCCAAGTTGAGCGCACAGCCAGCGGCAAAGGTTGCACCGGAAGCCCCGGCGAAAGAAGTGGAAAAAACCTCGGTGCCGACGCCGGTTTCGGCCGAATCGCCGCCGCTCGCGCCGCGCTCGACATCAGCCGGTGAGAACGGGACTGACGCGCGCAGGATGGAAAAGCCGCGAGCGGCGATCAGGTCCCGGACGCGGAAGGCGAAAACCGCCTTCACGTTGCGGCTCGATCCCGAGAGACATTTGAAACTGCGTCTGGCGACAGCCGTCCAGAATGTCTCTGCGCAGCAACTGGTAACCAAAGCTGTCGACGAATATTTGAAGTGTATCCCCGAACTGGATGACTTGGCCGAACGCGTTCCGTCCCGCGGGGCAGCCTGAAACGGGGTTTGCGAAAAACTGGACGGATAACGACTTTTATTGCGAGGGCATAGAAATGAAACGCGATGTAATTTTGAAACTGGCGGCTTCGTCCATGGTGTTTGCCACCATGCTGACGGGCTGCGGCCCGTTCGGCGGCGGCTCGGTGGCATCCACGTCCAGCAAGCCGGCGACCGCAAAAGACGGCGCGAAATACGCCAGGAAAGCGGAAAAGGCTCTCGCCAAGGGCGATCATGCCTCAGCTATTGTCTATGCCGAACGGTCGGTTGCCGGCGTCGGCAGCGATCCGGAGACCCGGGCACTGCTCGGCCAGGCCTATCTTGCGGCCGGGCGCATGGCCTCTGCGGAGCGCAGCTTTCAGGACGCCATGGAACTGGGCAAATCCGATGCGCGAACAATCTTGAGCCTCTGCCTGGCGCAACTCGGCCAGGGCAAGGCGGATCAGGCGAGATCGCTGATCGTCGACAACCGCCAGTTCATTCCCGCCGCTGATTACGGTCTCGCGATGGCCCTCACCGGTGACAGCAAGACCGCGATCGAGGTGCTGGAACAAGCTATCCGCGGTTCCAACGTGACCGCTCGTACAAGGCAAAATCTCGGCCTGGCCTATGCGCTCGATGGCCGCTGGAAGGAAGCGAAGCTGATGGCCGTGCAGGACGTGACGCCGGCATCTGTCAACGACCGGGTCATGGAATGGGCCCAGATGGCGAGACCCGGAGCCTATCAGACGCGGGTCGCGACCATGCTGAAGGTCACGCCGGTGGCCAATGATCCGGGTCAACCGGTCCAGCTGGCGCTTCGCTCGACCTATGCACCGGCAAATGTCGCGGCAAGTTCTGAAGACGATTACGGTCAGGAAGTGGCCAGTTTTGATCGCAACAGCCCGTTGCCTGCTGTCGGACCAGCGCCCGGCGCGGGTAGCGAAGCGGAATTTCTTGCGGCGGAAAACAACCTCAAGGTGGCATCGGTGACGGTGCCAGCCAGCAGCGCCTCCGTGAAATCGCCGGTCTCTGCTCCATTGATCAAGGCACAGGCCGAGCCGGCTCGTGTGGCGCCGGTGACCAGGCCTGTCCTGCAGAAAATTGCCTATCAGCCGAAAGCTCCGGCTCCTGCGTCTTCCGCCGGCACCCATCTTGTTCAGCTCGGTGCGTTTTCCTCTGCGGAAAATGCCACCCGCGCCTGGGGAATCCTGTCCTCGCGGAACAGCGACCTGAAAGGCTTTGAATATGCCAGCTCTCGGGTCACCGTGAAAGGCCGCACGCTCTACAGGCTGGCAGCCGTCGGCTTCGGCAACGCCCGGACCGCCGAGGCAATGTGCGCCGGCATCAAGGCCAAGGGCGGCAATTGCATCGTCCGTCAGGCGTCCGGCGTCAAGCGGGCAGCGCCGCCGCGAATGGCAAGCCAGGAAACAAAAAAGCTGGCATCGCGCTAGCTAGACAAATTTCGGTAAGGGCGGCGCGCTAATAGGCTCGGCCGCCCTTATATATGGCGGTGACCCGTCCCTGGACCGGAAGACGGTCGAAAGGGGTGTTGCCCGCGGTGGCAGCCATCTTGCGGGCGTCCACCTGCCACGGACTGTCCTCGTCGATCAGGATGAAATCGGCCGCACAGCCAGGTTCCAGCCGACCGGCCTCGACCTTCAGGATGCGCGCGGGGTTGGTCGACAACAGCTCGAACAGCCGGCCGATGGAAATGCTGCCATCCCTAACCAGAATGAGCGACAGCGCCAGCAGCGTTTCCGCTCCCGCCATCCCCGGTGCGGCTTCCGCATAGGGCAGGCGCTTGTCCTCGGGTCCGCGGGGATCATGTCCCGACGCGATGACGTCGATGGTTCCGTCCTTGATCGCCTCGATGCACGCCAGACGATCGTCTTCGCTGCGCAGCGGCGGAGACAGCCTGGCAAAGGTGCGGAAATCGCTGATCGCAATATCGGAAAGCAGGAAATGGGCAGGCGTGATCCCGCAAGTAATCGGCAGTTTTTCGCGCTTGGCTGCCCTGACAAGGTCGAGACCGGCCTTCGTGGTAACCTGGCGAAAATGGACATGGGCACCGGTTTCGCGAACCAGGGCAATATCCCGGGCGATGGCAATCGCCTCCGCTGCAGCGGTGGCGCTGGCCAGACCCAGGCGGGTGGCGGTTTCGCTGTTCGTCGCGACCGCATCACCGGTGAGGCCGGCATCCTCGCTGTGTACGATCACCGCCAAATCGAGGGATTTGCAATATTGCAGCAGCTTCAGCATCAGGCCGCTGTCTGCAATCCACTGCCGGCCGGTGGCAACGGCTTTCGCGCCCGACCTTTTCATCAGCCCGATCTCGGCCAGCTGCTCTCCCCGAAGGCCCGTTGTCGCTGCGGCGATCGGGTGAGACCAGAGGTCCGGCTTGCCTTCAGCGGCGCTCTGCTTGATCATTGCCGGCAAATCCAGAACGGGAAACTGGTCCGGCATCAGCGCTGCGCGGGTGATCCCACCGAATCGAAAGGCCGGTTTGTCGATGGCAAACACGCCCAGATCCACAATACCCGGCGCCAGGATCTGGCCCTTGCAGTCGATTTCCTCGCTTGGCTGTCCATTCGGGGCACCCGAAACAATATCATCGCCGTCCACGGTCAGAGAGCCGTCCTGAAGGTCCGTCGCACCGGGGAGCAACATGCGCGCGTTGGTGAAAATCTTTGTCATGCCCAGCCCTCCACGCCGCGCGATTTTCGGGTCAGCACATCAAGGCAGGCCATTCTGACCGCCACGCCCATTTCCACCTGTTCGGTTATCGCCGAACGGGTCAGATCGTCGGCCACGTCGCTGTCGATCTCGACGCCGCGGTTCATCGGGCCCGGATGCATCACCAGGGCATTGTCCTTCGCCAGCTCCAGCCTGTCGCGGGTCAGGCCGTAAAGATAATGATATTCGCGCGGGCTGGGGATGAAGTCGCCGTTCATCCTTTCGTTCTGCAACCGCAGCATCATGACGACATCGCTGCCGGCGAGGGCGTCGTCGAAATTGGTGAATTGCTCGACATTGAACCGGTCGAGCGCCGCAGGCAGCAGCGAGGGTGGTCCGCACACCCGGACCTTGGCCCCCAGCGTGGTCAGGCAGTAGATATTGGACCGCGCAACCCGGCTGTGCATCACATCCCCGCAAATGGTCACTGTCAGGCCGCTGATATCGCCCTTGCGGTGCTGGATGGTCAGGGCGTCGAGCAAGGCCTGGGTCGGATGTTCGTGCCGGCCGTCGCCGGCGTTGAGTACGGGGCAGTCGACCTTGTCGGCGATCAGCTGCACCGCGCCGGAACTGCCGTGCCGGATCACGATCGCGTCGGCCTTCATCGCGTTCAGCGTCACCGCCGTGTCGATCAGCGTTTCGCCCTTCTTGATACTGGATTGCGCCGCGTGCATGTTGACGACATCGGCGCCCATTCTTTTTCCGGCAATTTCAAAGGAGAGCAGGGTGCGCGTGCTGTTCTCGAAAAAGGCGTTGATCACCGTCAAACCGTCCAGCCGGTCGGTATGCTTGCTCGATTTCTTGTTGAGATCGACCCATTGCTTGGCCTCTTCGAGCAGGAACAATATCTCCCAGGGCTGCAGCCCGGCGATACCCAATAGGTGACGATGAGGGAATGCATCCGATCCGGTGGGAAAGTGATGCGGTGAACCTGTTTGCTGCAATGTCATTAAAGCGGGTGCTATAGAGGCATCATGCCAGTGCGGCAAGCCTGTCGATGGCGCCCTGCAAAATATAGGCGGCGGCCATCTTGTCGACCACCTTGGCCCGTTTTTTCCGGCTGACATCGGAAGCGATCAGGTCGCGGGTAACGGCCTGGGTGCTCCACCGTTCGTCCCACAATAATATCGGCAGGCCAAGCGGCTTGAGATTTTGCGCGAACGAGCGCGCTGCCTGCGTCTGCTGGCTCTGGCTGCCATCGAGATTGAGCGGCAGGCCGGCAACGATCCCGACGATATGCTGTTCGGCTATCACCGTCTTGATCCGTTCGAGGTCCCTGGAAAACTTCCGCCGTTCGATGGTTTCCGCTGCGGTCGCAAAGGTCCAGTGGGAATCGCACAGCGCCATGCCGACCGTCTTGGTCCCGACATCGAGGCCCAGCAGCCGCCCGCCGTCCGGCAGTGCCTGTCGGAAGGCCTGGACGTCGTCGCTGATCAGCGCGCCAGAAATGCTTCCATCCTCCTGTACACGTCGGCCCGGATGTTGCTCCAGAACAGGCTATAGTCATAGACATGGTAATTGTTGCCGGGCAGGGCATAGGGACCCATTTCCGGGGGGTCGCCAATCAGCAGAAAGCCGCGTTCATCGCATTTGGCAGGAACAGCGCCGACCACCAGCGTGGCATCGCTCAGGTCGTCATTGGGCACCAGCGTCCCGAGATTGGCCGCAGCATTCGCGGATGAATTGACGTCGCCGTTGATCGGATTGGTGCACAGCAGCGGCGTATCCTTGCGCGGCTGCCCGTTAAAACCGATGGTGCGGTCATAGACCTCGATGATCCGGCCATAATCCGCCGGCTCCGCATAGCTTTCCCAGCTCAATATGCAGCGCGTCTGGTCGGCAGATTCGCAGACGGGCAGGCCCATTTCGGGGACATCGGTGTCCACCGAAACCGGCCAGCCCACCACATAGGCGGCAACGACCCGGTTGGCGAGCGCCGTGCCCGCTACCCGGTCCTTGAGCAGATTGGTCAGATGCAGGCTGCCCTGGCTGTGGCCCGCCAGGATGATCGGCTGATCCGTCGGCACTTCGGACACAAAATAGTCGAACGCCGCGAGGACGTCCTGATAGGCGGCGTCGAGCGCCTGCTGGCCCTCCGGTTTCTCCGTCAGAAAGGCGCCCAGCGTCGCCTGGCGATAGCGCGGTGCCCAGACCTCGCCGACGGCATTGAACGCGCTTGCCTGGCCGCGCAGGAATATCTTGGCGCGGGCCTGCGATTCCGTGTCATCCAGCGGTGCGTTCCAGAGGTCCTTCTTCAGAAATGAGGTCGGATGAATGAAGAAAACGGCTGCCTTTGTCTTCAGCGCCAGCGCGTTTTCGGGCTCCTCGAAGCCTTCGGGCAGCCAGAGTGCCGGGTTTCCCTTGACCAGCTCCGGCCTTGCCAGCCACATGTCGGGATCCGCATAGACGCTGGTTTCCAGCACTTCCTGTGCGGCAAATTCGGTATCCGGGACAAACGCGACTTCCATCAGCTCATCGCCATAGACGCGGAACACAAACGCGCCGGCGATCACCAGGACAACGATGCCGGCGACAAAATAGAGAAACTTGCGGGCCAAATGATACTCCAACCTGTTGTTTGCCGCTTCAATCCGCTTGAAGCCGCTTCGCGCCGGTGCTAGCGGCGCTCGGTACACAAATAAATTCCGAAATACCCGAAAAAAGATGAACCTGAAAAGAATGAGTCATGTCAATCGATAAGGAAACCGTCAAAAAGATCGCCAGCCTCTCGCGCATCGCGATCACCGATGCCGAGGCCGACGCCTTTGTGCCCGAGCTCAACCAGATCCTGGGCTGGGTCGAGCAACTGGGCGAAGTCGACTGCTCCAAGGTCGAGCCGATGACGGCGGTGATCCCGAACAAGCTGCGGCTTCGCGATGATGTCGTCACCGACGGCGAGATCCGCGACAAGATACTGGCCAACGCACCGATCGCCGAACATGGCTTCTTCGCGGTTCCGAAGGTGATCGAATAATGACTCTACAGTTAGAAACCCCGTTCGCCCTGAACCTGTCGAAGGGCCTTGTGGCAAAGACCAACGCTTCCGCAGGCGCAGCACCAACGGAGCTATCGCTATGACCGAGATTTTTGAACTGGGCATCGCCGGCATCCGCAGCGGCATCGACGGCGGCGACTTCACCGCCAGGGAAGTGGCGGAAACCTTCAACGCCCGCGTCAGCGCCGCCAAGCCGCTGAACGCCTTTCTGGTGGAGACGCCCGAGCATGCGCTGGCAGCGGCAGACGCCACCGACAAGGCAAAGGCTGCCGGCGAAACGCTGGGCAAGATGGCCGGCGTGCCGATCGGCATGAAGGACCTCTTCTGCACGCAGGGGGTGGAAACCACCGCGGCGAGCGGAATATTGAAGGGCTTTGTTCCGCAATATGAATCGACGGTGTCGGCAAAATTGTTCCAGGCCGGTGCCGGCATGCTCGGCAAGCTCAATCTCGACCAGTTCGCCATGGGCTCGTCGAACGAGACCAGCGCCTTTGGCAACGTGATCTCGCCCTGGCGGCGCAACGATGGCGGCAACTCCGACCTTACTCCGGGCGGGTCTTCCGGCGGCAGCGCCACGGTCGTCTCCGGCCGCATCGCCCCCGCCGCCACCGGCACCGACACCGGCGGTTCGATCCGCCAGCCGGCCGCCTTCACCGGCATCACCGGCTTCAAGCCGACCTACGGTCGCTGCTCCCGCTGGGGCACGATTGCCTTCGCCAGCTCGCTCGATCAGGCCGGCCCGATGGCACAGGATGTCCGCGATTGCGCGATCATGCTCGAGGCGATGGCCGGGTTCGATCCAAAGGATTCGACCTCGCTCGATCTTCCGGTTCCCGACTGGGAAGCGGCGCTGAGCAGCAATTTGGCCGGCAAGAAGATCGGCATTCCGAAGGAATATCGCGTCGAAAGCATGCCGGCCGCGATCGACGCGCTGTGGCAGCAGGGCATCGACATGCTCAAGGATGCCGGGGCGACCATCGTCGATGTCTCGCTGCCGCACACCAAATATGCGCTGCCGGCATATTATATCATCGCCCCCGCCGAAGCATCCTCCAACCTCTCGCGCTATGATGGCGTGCGCTACGGGCTGCGCGATCTGCCGGACGGGGCAGGGCTGCAGGACATGTATGCCGCGACCCGCGAAGCCGGCTTCGGCGCGGAAGTGAAGCGCCGGATCATGATCGGCACCTATGTCCTC
This sequence comes from Parasphingorhabdus sp., assembly GCF_036964565.1. Classification (GTDB taxonomy): domain Bacteria; phylum Pseudomonadota; class Alphaproteobacteria; order Sphingomonadales; family Sphingomonadaceae; genus Parasphingorhabdus. Next base: position 149,279 of record NZ_JBALTN010000007.1, read on the forward strand.
TCCGCCGGCTATTATGACGCTTATTATACCCAGGCGCAGAAGATCCGGACCCTGATATCGCAGGATTTCGACAAGGCCTGGAACAGCTGTGATCTGCTCTTGACCCCGACCGCGCCAAGCGCCGCCTTCGGCCTTGGCGAGAAGAATGACGATCCGCTGGCCATGTATCTCAACGACGTGTTCACCGTGCCCAGCTCGCTGGCCGGTCTGCCGGCAATGTCGGTGCCTGCTGGCCTCGACGGGAAAGGATTGCCCCTCGGTCTGCAGATCATCGGCAAGGCACTGGATGAACAGAGCGTGTTCAACGCAGGACTGGCGCTGGAAAAACGCGCTGGATTTGTCGCGAAACCGGAGCAGTGGTGGTGATTTCAGCTGAAAGCCTTTCGATCACACTGGCCGGTGCACTGATTGTTTCAGGATGCTCAAGTGAAGATTCATTTATAGAAAAATGTAAAGAACATGGGAAAGTGGAAGTATTTCACGAATTGAACTGGCGAATGGCGAAAAAAGAACTGGAAGAGGAGCTATCGAGCAATCTGCCATTTCCCGGTGGCCTACAAACCTTCTCGACCCCCAATTTTACTGTTACGCCAATCCGTGAGATCAATGACAATGGAAAACCCGTTCTGGAAGACGAGTTAGCTTTCGTGGTTTCCAGAAAAGAAGGACTCCATAAGCAAGTCGCGATTATTCACGGGTTTTCAAAAACCACGTCTGCAACCAGAATCGCAGATGACCGTGCTCAAGTATCGTGCTTTGCAGTTAAAAAATGGGTTCAGGAATTATGACCGAATCAACATATCGTATCCAGGGCGGAACCGGCGAATGGGAGGTTGTGATCGGCCTCGAGGTCCACGCCCAGATCACCTCCGAATCGAAGCTCTTTTCCGGCGCCTCGACCGAATTTGGCGCCGAACCGAATACGCAGGTCAGCCTCGTCGACGCCGCCATGCCCGGCATGCTGCCGACGCTCAACGCCGAATGCGTCCGCCAGGCGGTGCGCACCGGCCTCGCGATCAACGCCCAGATCAACAAATATTCGCGCTTTGACCGCAAGAATTATTTCTACGCCGATCTGCCGCAGGGCTACCAGATTTCCCAGCTCTATCATCCGATCGTCGGCGAGGGCGTGATCCAGATCTCGCTCGACGAGAAGGACCCCGATGCCCACGGCAAGGCGATCGGTGTCGAGCGCATCCATATCGAGCAGGACGCCGGCAAGCTGATGCACGACCAGCATCCGACCATGTCCTATGTCGATCTCAACCGCTGCGGCGTCGCGCTGATGGAGATCGTTTCCAAGCCGGACATGACCTCGCCCAAGGAAGCCGCTGCCTATGTCCGCAAGCTTCGCTCGATCCTGCGCTATGTTGGCAGCTGCGACGGCAATATGGAGCAGGGCTCGATGCGCGCCGACGTCAACGTCAGCGTCCGCAAGCCCGGCGGCGAACTTGGCACCCGTACCGAGACGAAGAATGTCAATTCGATGCGCTTCATCCAGGCGGTGATCGAATATGAGGCGCAGCGCCAGGTCGACCTGATCGAGGATGGCGGCACGGTCGTACAGGAAACCCGCCTGTTCGATCCCGATCGCAACGAAACCCGCTCGATGCGTTCCAAGGAAGATGCGCACGACTATCGCTATTTCCCCGATCCCGACCTTTTGCCGCTGGAACTGGAAGATGATTTCATCTTCGACTGCAAGGCCAGCCTGCCGGAACTGCCGGACGAGAAACGTGCCCGCTACAAGAATGTCCTCGGCCTCAGCGCCTATAATGCCGCGGTTCTGACCGCGGAGCATGAAACCGCGCTGTGGTTCGAACAGTTGCTCGACACCAGCGACGAGCCGGAAGCAATCGCCAGCAGCGCCGCCAACTGGGTGACCTCGGAACTGTTCGGCGCGCTCAACCGGCTTGGCGTCGGCATCGAGAACAGCCCGGTCTCCCCGGCACAGGCCGCCGAACTGCTCGGCCTGGTCGCCGACGGCACGATTTCCGGCAAGATCGCCAAGCAGGTCTTCGAGATCATGCTCGAAACCGGCGACGGCGCGAAGAAGATCGTGGAGGAGCAGGGCCTCGTCCAGGAATCGGACACCGGCGCGATCGAGAAGGTGATCGCCGAGGTCATGGCCGCCAACGAGGACAAGGTCGCGCAGTACCGCGACGGCAAGGACAAGCTGTTCGGCTTCTTCGTCGGCCAGACAATGAAGGCGATGCAGGGCAAGGCGAATCCGCAGGTGGTGAACGAGCTGCTGAAAAAGATACTGGGATAAACACGCGCAAAGCCCACTTGCCCTCAACGCGCCTTTCGGCTAGGCGCGCGGGTCAATCGTGGTTCGATGGAATTTTTGACGACTGAGCTGGGCGGGCGTGGCGGAATTGGTAGACGCGCCAGATTTAGGTTCTGGTATCTTCGGGTGTGGGGGTTCGAGTCCCTTCGCCCGCACCAAGTTGGTCGTAATATCTGTCGAAAAACACCGAATATGAAGGCACCAAAGGATAGTCATGCAGATTGTTGAAACGCTGAACGAAGGTCTGAAACGGGCCTATGAAATCAAGATTACCGCCAAGGATATCGAATCCCGCGTGGACGCCGAGGTCAAGAAAATTGCCCCTCAGGTGAACATGCCCGGTTTCCGCAAGGGCAAGGTCCCGGCAAATCTGGTCCGCAAGATCCATGGCGAGGCGATCCTTCAGGATGCGGTCAATGCCAGCATCCAGGAAAGCGTGCAGAAGGCGATCGAGGACAACAAGCTCCGGCCAGCCATGCAGCCTTCGGTCGAACCGAAGGACGGCAAGGAAATTGACCCCAAGTCGGGCAAGGACGTCGAGCTGAAGATGGAGCTGGAAATCCTGCCGGAAGTCCCGACACCGGATGTCGACGGACTGAAGCTGGAACGGCTGCAGGTCGAGGCGGACAAGAAGACTGTCGATGAAGCCTTGCAGAAATTTGCCGAGAGCCAGAAGCAGTTTGAAACCGCGCCCAAGTCCTACAAGGCCCAGACCGGCGACCAGTGCCTGATCGATTTCGAGGGCAAGGTCGACGGCGTGCCGTTCGAAGGCGGCAAGGGCGAGGGCATGGCGATCGAGCTCGGTTCCGGCCGCCTGATCCCGGGCTTCGAGGACCAGTTGATCGGCAAGAAGGCCAATGACGAAGTGCTCGTCAAGGTCACCTTCCCGGACGACTATAATGTCGAGGACCTCAAGGGCAAGGATGCCACGTTCGATGTCGTGATCGGCGAAGTGCAGAAGCCAAAGGCAGCCAAGGCCGATGACGAAATGGCCAAGTCGCTTGGCCTGGAAGGCATTGACCAGCTTACCGAACTGCTCAAGGGGCAGATCGAGCAGGAACTCAACGGCCTGACCCGCACCCACATGAAGCGCAAGCTGCTTGACCAGCTCGCCGCCAGCCATGATTTTGAAGTCCCGCCATCGATGGTCGAAGCCGAGTTCAGCCAGATCTGGCAGCAGCTCGAGCAGGAAGCCGCGCAGGAAGAAGATGCCGAAGCCGCCCGCAAGGAAATGGAAGACGAGAAGGACGAGTATCGCGACATCGCGGTCCGCCGCGTTCGCCTCGGCCTGCTCCTTTCCGAAATCGGCCAGGCCAATGGCGTAGAAGTCAGCCAGCAGGAAATGTCGATGCTGATGCAGCAGGCTGCCCAGCAATATCGTCCGGAAGACCGTGAACGCTTCTTCCAGTATATCCAGCAGGACCAGATGGCCGCTGCCCAGCTTCGCGCGCCGATGTACGAAGACAAGGTTGTCGACTTCCTGTTCGACAAGGCGGAAATAACCGATCGCACGGTCACCCGTGACGAACTGGAAGCCGCGATCGAAGCGGAAGATGACGCGGATACCAAGCCTGCGGCCAAGAAAAAGGCGCCGGCAAAGAAAGCCGCCGCGAAAAAGCCGGCCGCCAAAAAGGCTCCGGCTGAAGACAAGGAAGAAAAGGCGCCGGCGAAGAAGGCTGCTGCCAAGAAGGCACCGGCAAAGGCTGCTGCTGAAAAGGCTCCGGCCAAGAAGCCTGCTGCCAAGACGGCTGCTAAAAAGCCGGCTGCCAAGAAGGCGCCGGCCAAGAAATAGTCGGGATATTCAGCCGGGCGGCTTTCGGCCGCCCGGCTGCAATCTTCAGATTTTGACTTCGCTGGCCTTGTTGATCACGGTGCCGAGAATGCCATATTCCTTGGCTTCTTCCGTGCTCATCCAGTAATCGCGATCGATATCCTTGCGGACCCGTTCGACGTCCTGACCGGTTTCTTCCGCGATAATCCGTGCCAGCCGTTCGCGCATCTTGACGATTTCCTGCGCCTGGATCGCGATATCCGATGCCTTGCCGCCGGCACCGCCGGATGGCTGATGGATCAGGAATCTTGTGTTGGGCAGGCAGAATCTCTGTTCCTTGGGCACGCCCAGGAAGATATGCGTGCCGGCGCTGGCGACCCAGCCGGTGCCGATCATCGCGACCGGGGAACTGATATAGCGGACCAGATCATGGATCGTGTCGCCCGATTCGACGTGACCGCCGGGTGAATTCAGAAAGATGCGGATCGGGTCGTTGTTGACGTGGTCGAGATAGAGCAGCTGCGTGGAAACACGCTCGGCCAGCTTCTGGTCAATCCCGCCGAAGATCATGATCGTGCGGGCTTCCAGGAATTTCGTCATCATGGCGCCGGGCAGGCCTCCGGACTTGTTCCCTTCGTCGTCCTCGTCATTATGGATGGGAGTGATGGGGCTGTTGGTGTTGATCATTCTTGACTCCGCTAATGGAATTTTGAGGAGCGCCGATTACGAAACAATCGGCGTTGCCTTGCAGAACATGTAGGGACAGCAGGGATGCTGCGCAATGATCGTCGCATGGGACGGGTATTTTTTCCGGACGGCAATCATTATCGTGCAAGAGTGTTAAAGCCCTTGAACAATTCCGAGATAATCCCGATGTAGTGCCGAAGCCAAAAAGACGCTAAAAACAGGACGATTTACAAGATGCATGATCCTATCACTGACGCTCTAGTCCCGGTTGTCATCGAACAATCCAACCGCGGCGAACGCAGTTTCGACATTTTTTCCCGTTTGCTCCGCGAGCGCATCGTGTTCGTCACCGGCCCGATCGAAGACGGCATGGCATCGATCATCACGGCACAGCTGCTGTTTCTGGAATCGGAAAATCCGAAGAAGGACATCTATCTCTATATCAACTCGCCGGGTGGCGTGGTGACCGCCGGCATGGCGATCCACGACACGATGCAATATATCCGTCCCCGCGTCGGTACGGTTTGCGTCGGGCAGGCGGCGTCGATGGGCAGCTTCCTGCTCGCCGCCGGTGAACCTGGCATGCGCATGGCGACGACCAATGCCCGCATCATGGTGCACCAGCCATCGGGCGGTGCGCAGGGCATGGCGTCCGATATCGAGATCCAGGCCAAGGAAATCCTGCGGATCCGGGCCAGCATGAACGAGCTCTACGCCAAATATACCGGCAAATCGGTCGAAGAGATCGAAAAGGCGATGGATCGCGACACCTTCCTGGTCGCCGACGAGGCCAAGGCCTTCGGCATTGTGGATGAAGTCTACAACAAGCGCCCGGTGCCGGTGGAAGACCCTAAATAAGCGGTTAGCGCTGCCCTAAATGAAATTTAAGCTATATTTGATAGGCTTGATTATCAGGTGCCACGGCCGGGAAAAAAGCGGTGGCATTTTGGAATTTGACGGTTAGATTACAATTCTGGCCGGTTTAAAGGACTTTTTATGACGAAATTGACGGGATCTGATTCGAAGAGCACCCTGTACTGCTCCTTCTGCGGAAAATCCCAACATGAAGTCCGCAAGCTGATTGCCGGGCCCACCGTTTTCATCTGCGATGAATGCGTCGAGCTGTGCAACGACATCATCCGCGAGGAAACCAAGGGCGCCGCGACCGGCCGCAAGGATGGCGAAGTGCCGACGCCGCAGGAAATCTGCGATGTCCTGAACGACTATGTCATCGGCCAGAAACGGGCGAAACGCGTTCTGTCGGTGGCCGTCCACAATCACTACAAGCGCCTCAACCACGCCGCCAAGTCCGGCGATATCGAGCTCGCCAAATCCAACATCCTGCTGGTCGGCCCGACCGGTTGCGGCAAGACGCTGCTCGCCCAGACGCTGGCCAAGACCTTCGACGTGCCGTTCACCATGGCCGACGCGACCACGTTGACCGAAGCCGGCTATGTCGGCGAGGACGTCGAGAATATCATCCTGAAGCTGCTCCAGTCTTCCGACTATAATGTCGAGAAGGCGCAGCGCGGCATCGTCTATATCGACGAAATCGACAAGATCAGCCGCAAGGCCGAAAATCCCTCGATCACCCGCGACGTGTCGGGCGAGGGCGTACAGCAGGCCCTGCTGAAGCTGATGGAAGGCACCACCGCGAGTGTTCCTCCGCAAGGCGGCCGCAAGCATCCGCAGCAGGAATTCCTGCAGGTCGACACCACCAACATTCTCTTCATCTGCGGCGGTGCCTTTGCTGGCCTGGAAAAGATCATCGGCGACCGCCTCGAAGGCAAGTCGATCGGCTTCGGTGCCCATGTCGCAGCGCCCGAAGAACGCCGGGTCGGCGAACTGCTGGCCCAGGGCGAGCCAGAGGATCTGCTGAAATTCGGTCTGATCCCGGAATTTGTCGGCCGTCTGCCGGTCATCGCGACGCTCGAGGATCTCGACATCGACGCGCTGGTGACGATTCTCCAGGAACCGAAAAACGCCCTGATCAAGCAATATCGCAAGCTGTTCGAACTGGAAGACGTGGGCCTGACCTTCACCGATGACGCGCTGGTCGCGGTCGCCAAAAAGGCGATCGAGCGGAAAACCGGCGCCCGCGGCCTTCGTTCCATCGTCGAGAATATCCTGCTCGATACCATGTTCGACCTGCCCGATCTCGAAGGCGTCGATGAAATCGTGATCGACAAGGATGTCGTCGCCGGCACCAAGGATCCGGTCAAGGTGATCGCCAAGAGCAGCAAGCCGAAAAAGGAAGACGCAGCCTAGCTGCTTGTGCCCCGGCGAAGGCCGGGGCCCATCTCCTCATATCAATTCACCGAGATAAGGCCAAATTGGTTCTTTTGGCTTGTCCGTATGCTTTCTGATATTGCCGTCCTAAAGGACTTTCACGAGAGAGGCTCCTGCCGTCACGAGTGTTCTGCTTAACTTTCATCATTTTGTTTCCGCAAAATCAGGCCAACCGCGAAACCACATAACGCGGCGATTATCGGCCAGAATGGTACGAACAGAAAATCCAATCCGCTAGTAGACCGAATGGCTTCCGGGTTCTGGTCCTGCCATCGGGAGATTTGGAAGATCATGGCCACTGGAACTATGAGCAAAGATGCACAGCCAAGTTTGGCATTCGATATCAAAATAGCCACGATGAAGCCAAAAGCCGTTGCTAGAAGTATTGCTCCTTCGATTGCCATTGCTTCGGCGATGTCCTTATTTTGACACTAAGCGGTATTGGCGACAGTTTGCGTCGAACGCAGCGAAACCATTTGCACCGGTTTCAGAGTACAAACATTTCATTTGTAAATACACCCGTCCAGCTTCTCGTTGCGCACCACGTTGATCCGCGCCGCAATCGTGTTGCCATAGCGCCTCGTGAATCCGCTGGCGCCATTGACCGCGCGTTTTTTGGGCAGGGGCAGGGCAGCAGCAATGCGCGCCGCCTCGATGCCGGCGAGGTCCCTGGCATCCTTGTTATAATAGCGCTGCGCCCCCGCCTGTACGCCATAGGTGCCGATGCCGGTCTCGGCGATATTGAGATAGACCTCCATGATCCGCTTCTTGCTCCAGATCGTCTCGATCAGGAAGGTGAAATAGGCTTCCAGCCCCTTGCGGAAAAAGCCGCCATCCTGCCACAGAAAGGCATTTTTCGCGACTTGCTGGGAAATCGTCGATCCGCCGCGGATCCGGCCGCCCTGCGCGTTGCGCTCCATCGCCTTCTGGATCGCTTCGGTATCGAAACCGTTGTGGCTGCAGAATTTCCCGTCCTCGGCGGCGATCACCGCGCGCACCATATTGGGGGAAATGTCGCTGAAGCTGGTCCATTCCTTGGTGATGCCGTTCTCGTCCAGCAGCATCGTCGCGGTCACCGGCGGCGGCACCAGTGCGTAGAGTCCGACCCACGCGACCGTGACCAGAACGAAATAGACCAGCAGTTTGAAGAGGAACCTGATTGCCCGCATTGCAGCAGCCTAAATGCAAAACGCCCCGAAGACAAATCCTGTTTCGGGGCGTTTTGATCGATGTGTCAGCCCGGCGGTCGCCGGGATCATATAGGCCTAGCCGGCTGCAAGCAGGTGCTTTTCGCCGGCGATCCGCAGCATCGCCTTTTGCAGCTTCTCGAACGCCCGGACCTCGATCTGGCGAATGCGCTCGCGGCTGACGTCATAGACCTTGCTCAGGTCCTCGAGCGTCTTGGGATCTTCCGACAGTCGCCGCTCCGCGAGAATATGCTGCTCGCGTTCGTTCAGCGAGCCCATCGCCTCCGCCAGCATCTCGTGGCGGACATCGGCTTCCTGGGCGCTGGCAATGGCTTCGTCATGCAGCGGACCGTCGTCTTCCAAAATATCCTGCCACTGGCCGCTGTCGCCGTCTTCCGAGGAGAGCGAGACGTTCAGCGAAGCATCGCCGCCCATCGACATCCGGCGGTTCATGTTGACGACTTCGTGCTCGGCCACGCCGAGGTCGGTGGAAATTTTCTGCACGTCTTCGGGCGACAGATCGCCATCCTCGAAGGCGTCGAGATTGTTCTTCATCCGGCGCAGGTTGAAGAACAGTTTCTTCTGCGCGGCGGTCGTCCCCATCTTGACGAGGCTCCAGCTGCGCAGGACATATTCCTGGATCGATGCGCGAATCCACCACATTGCATAAGTGGCCAGGCGGAAACCGCGATCGGGTTCAAATTTCTTCACGCCCTGCATCAGTCCGACATTGCCTTCGGAAATCAGGTCGGAAACGGGGAGGCCATAGCCGCGGAAGCCCATCGCGATTTTGGCGACGAGACGCAGGTGTGACGTGACCAGCTGGGCCGCCGCTTCCTGATCCTTGTGTTCGGAATAGCGTTTCGCCAGCATATATTCTTGTTCGGGAGTCAGAAGCGGAAATTTACGAACTTCCGAGAGATACCGGTTCAGGCTCGCGTCCCCCCCTAGGGCAGGGATTTTTGCCGGAACATTGCTACCATTAGCCATTTTCGTTCCTTCTAATGTTGTGCCGCCGGGCCTCATCAAGCACCCTTTGGTCAAAAGCGAATATAAGGTGTGTTACTTATATCCGCAACTGCATGAATAGTTCCTGCATATCGTCGGGAAAATCGATAGAAAACGTCAATTTTTCGTCGGTTATGGGGTGAACAAATCCAAGACTAGCAGCATGCAGCGCCTGGCGTCCAAATCGAATATCTTTTCGCCGGGAAAGCAATGATTTTCGACGAGTGCCATAGAGCGGGTCGCCGATCAGGCTGTGGCCGATATGGGTCATGTGGACGCGCACCTGGTGGGTGCGCCCGGTTTCCAGCGTACATTCTACCAGCGCGGCACCGTCGAGCATTTCCTTGACCGTATAATGGGTCATCGCCGCCTTGCCCCGGTCGTCGCCGACGACCGCCATCTTCTTGCGGTCGACATTGCTCCGTCCGATGCTGCCCTCGATCGTCGCCGAAGCCGGATTGGGCCTGCCGTTGACGATCGCCATGTAGCGCCGCTCGATATCATGCTTGGCAAACAGCGCGCTCAAGCCCTGGTGCGCGGCATCGGTCTTGGCTGCCACCATCAGTCCGGACGTGTCCTTATCGATCCGGTGCACGATGCCCGGGCGGGTCACCCCGCCAATACCCGACAATTCGCCGCGGCAATGATGCAGCAGTGCGTTGACCAGCGTGCCGTCCGGGTGGCCGGCCGCCGGGTGGACCACCAGCCCGGCCGGCTTGTTGATTACGATCAGGTGGGTGTCTTCGAACACGACGTCGAGCGGAATATCCTGCGCCACCGCGGGTCCGGTGACCGGTTCCGGGACGGTCAGCGTAAACGCCTTGCCGGCCATTTTCTTGGCCGATGCGTCGGTGAAGACCATTCCCTCGATTAACAGATTCCCCCCGGATATCAGGGATTTGACCCGCTCGCGCGACAGCCCGTCGACCGCCTCCGTCAAGGCGGCATCGAGGCGCTGTTTCTTTTCGGATCCCGGTAATATGCCGGATATGGTGGATTGCCCTGCGTTCATCGCGTAGGTGTGGGCCATGCAACTTGTTATATCAAGCGCGATGTTGGCGGACCTGCAGCAGCTGGCGCGGGTCGCCGCACAGCAGGAAATATGCGGCATTCTCTTCGGTCGCGACGGCCGGGTCAGCGCCCGCCGCCCGACCCGGAATGTTGCCGCTGACCCAGGCCGGCATTTCGAGATTGACCCCCGGGCGCTGATCGATGCGGAGCGAGGGGAGCGCAATGGCGGCGATGCCGTGCTCGGCTATTATCACTCGCATCCATCCGGAACGGTGCGCCCCTCGATCACCGATGCCGAAAGCGCGGCACCCGATGGCCGGCTCTGGCTGATCATCAACGGACAGGACGCCGCCGCCTGGCAGGCGGTTCCCGATGGCGAAATTTATGGCCGTTTTGACGCGATCCCGCTTGATTGCTTTGGCGCAAACGGCCAAACAGCCGCGCAATAGGAACCAATGTTTGAGGCGCGATTTATGGCGAATAGTGAAGTTGACCTGGCATCCCTGCTGTGCTCGAAAATATGCCACGATCTGCTCAGCCCGGTGGGCGCGCTCAATAACGGACTCGAACTGCTCGAAGGCGAAACCGACCCGGTCATGCGCGACCGCTGCATGGACCTGCTGGCCGACAGCGCCCGGGTGTCTGCGGACAAGCTGAAATATTTCCGCCTCGCCTTTGGTGCCGCTGGCGGCTTTGGCGACAATGTCGATCCGGCAGAAGCCCGCCAGCTGATCGAGGCGCTGATCGGCGATTCGGGCAAGATCACCCTGGGCTGGGCGGTGCAGGCAGAGGCCTTGCCAAAAAAGGCCATCAAGATTCTGCTCAACCTAGCCTTGATTGCAAAGGAAGCGCTGGTCCGGGGCGGCAGGCTGGACGTCGGTGCGGAGCAGGGCGAGCTCGGGATCGAAGTCGTCATCCGCGCGGAAGGCGCCAAAATCGCTCTGGATGACGGCATTCGCGCCGCGCTCGACGGCACCATCGCCCAGTCGGACCTCAGTGCCCGCACGGCGGCGGCCTGGATGACCCGCGAACTGGCGCTGCGCGACGGCGGAGATCTCAGGATTTCGCCAGCATCGGGGACAGAATTGCTTTTGGGTGCTATTGCCACTGCCTGAATTCGAAAAGGGTGACTTTCATGGATGCGATCTGGACCCCGTCCCCCAATTTTGACGAACGCAGCCTTCCGGTCAGCATTCTGGTGATGCATTATACCGGAATGAAGGATGCGGCCTCGGCGATCAACTGGCTGGCCAATCCCGAGGCCAAGGTCTCCGCCCATTATGTCGTCACCGAGGACGGGCAGGTCGTCCAGATGGTCGAGGAGGACAAGCGCGCCTGGCACGCCGGTCGCGGCTACTGGCGCGGGATCACCGACGTCAACAGCGCCAGCATCGGCATCGAGATCGTCAATCCCGGCCATGAATGGGGCTATGTGCCCTTTCCGGAGGAGCAGATGGACGCGGTCACCCGGCTCGCCCACGATATCGTCCAGCGGCACAATATCCCGCCCTCCAATGTCATCGGACACAGCGACCTGGCACCGGCCCGCAAGCAGGACCCGGGCGAGCTGTTCGACTGGGAACGGCTCGCGCGGCACGGCATCGCGCTGAAGAAGCCGCCGCTGAAGCTCGGCGACCCGCCGTGGACCGACGGCGGCTTCATGCTGGCGCTGGAACGCTTCGGCTATGACATCTCCGACCAGACCGCTGCCGTCGTCGCCTTTCAGCGGCGCTTCCGCCCGAAAGTGATCGATGGCGTGATCGATGGCGAGTGCCGCTCGCTGTTGCTGTCTTTAATGTTGGACAGGGAGCGTGGAATCACTAAATAGGGCGGACCAGAGGGTCGGCCAGCCGCGGCATTTATGTCGAGGAAAGTCCGGGCTCCACGATTAAAAGGTGCCGGTTAATGGCCGGCGGGGGCAACCCTAGGGAAAGTGCAACAGAAAGCAGGTCGCGACGGCTTCGGCCACGTGACATTGAAAGGGTGCGGTAAGAGCGCACCGCGGGGCTGGCAACAGGCCTGGCACGGTAAACCCCACCTGGAGCAAAACCAAATAGGGGCGGCACATGGCTTTTTCGGCCTGCAGCCCGGGTTGGTTGCTAGAGCCACGCAGCAATGCATGGCCCAGATGAATGGCTGGCTATCCCGCCGAAGCTTCATGCGCAGGCGGGTGGACAGAACCCGGCTTACAGACCCTCTGGCATTCTGGATTTGGCCCGTGAACCACCCGCTATCGGTGGTAAAACGGCGGCATGAAAAAATTTCTGCTAGGCTGCCTCGCGCTCCTCTGCCTGTTCGGCGTTGATCATCCCGCCAGGGCAAGCTGCGTGGCGCCGCAGGGAGACCGCGGCGTGGCGCTGCTGATCGGCATCGGCGCCTATGACAATCTCGATTGGCCGGCCCTGGCCAACGCGGTCAATGACATCGACCATGTCTGCCAGGCCTTCGCAAACGCGGGCTTCGAAATTCTCGACGTGCGCGATGCCGACATCGCCGAACTGAACAGCGCCATGGCGCTGTTCGCCGCCAAGGCCGCCAAGGCGGACAGCGCGGTTGTCTATTATGCCGGGCACGGCTTCGAATATAACGGCCGCAATTTCATGGTGCCGGTCAATGCACCGGCTTTTGCGTCCAGGGACGAGCTCGACTCGGTGTTCCTGCCGCTGGAGAAAATGCTCGAAGCAGCTTCCAGGGCGAAGAAGTTCAACCTGTTCTTCATGGATGCCTGCCGCACACCCGACCCGATCGTGCGGCTGAAGGACTTCAGCAGCGACGATCCGGAAGGTGGGGTTTCTCCGATGGGATTGCTGGAAATGACGCAAGGCGCGGTCTTCTATTCCACCGCCAAGGGCAAGCCCGCGCTCGACGCCGCCCCGGAGGATTCCAAGACCAGCCCCTTTGCCCAGGCAATCGCGGAAAAGCTCGCCATTCCCGGCCTCGAGCTGTCCGATTATTTCAAGGTCGTCTCGCGCGACGTGTACAGCAACACCCGGGAACTGAATCTGGGGCCGCAGCAGCCTTTCCACTACGGCAGCTGGTTCGAGGATTTCTATCTCAACCCGCCAGTGGATGCGCCCTCCGGGTCCGACCCGTCACCTGCCGGTTCGAACCCGGCAGCACTTCCGCCGATCGATATTCCCATGGACCGGCTCGCGATCGAGGATGAAACCATATTGGTCGGCGAAGTTCTTGGCGATCTCGGCGTCGCTGGCCTGAACCGGCTGGCGTCGGCAGGGGACCCGCTCGCCCAATCCTTCCTCGGCTATATGTATCATCTCGGTGTCGGGGTTCGCAAGGACCCCAGGCAGGCCCGGCAATGGCTGGAAAAGTCGGCGGCACAGGGGCATCCGGCGGGCCAGACCGAACTGGCCTGGTATCTCCAGGAAAACGAGCCCGGTGCGGCCAGCCGCACGCTGGAACTCTATCTGCTCGCCGCCGCACAGGGATATGCCAAGGCGCAGTCCCATCTGGGATTCGCGCTGTGGGAGGGGAAATTCGGTCTCACCGACAAGCGGCGGGCGCTGGAGCTTTTTGCGGCTGCATCGGACCGCAGCCATCCCTATGCCACCTACGCACTCGGCATCTACGGCGACCAGATCGAGCAATCGATGCGGAAGCTGCGGGAGCTGGCGGATGGCGGCAATGTCGAGGGCAATAACTGGATCTGCGAGCTGCAATATCAGCTCGGTCAGGCGGACAAGGTGGCCAAGGATTGCTCGCTCGCGGCGAGGGGCGGCTATGCCGGTGCCCGGGCAATATGGGCGCAGCTGCATGATCGCGGGCAGGGCATTCCGAAATCGCCGAGCGAGGCGCGCTACTGGGCCACGCTCGCCAGCAGCCAGCCCGAGCTGGACCTGCGTCCCGACCTTGTCCGTGAGACCGCCAGCATATTGTCCCGCAACTAGCAATCCGAAGAGGCTGGTAGTTCGTTCCGCTTTTTGATAGAGTCCCTCGCATGCCCAAAGCCAAACGATCCGACAACTGGGGCTTTCCCCGCTGGGGAAGCTATGAAAGTTCGCGCGAAACGCAGCAGGTCAAGATATGCGACCGCCACGGCTGCGACGAAGCGGGCAACTGCCCCGCACCGAAATCCCCGAACAGCCCCGAGCGCTGGTATTTCTGCCAGACCCACGCCGCCGAATATAACCGCGGCTGGGACTATTTCGAGGGCCTCGACAAGGAAGAGCGCAAAAAGCGCGAAGCCGACGAGCAGCGCGATGCCAATGCCTATCAGGAAGCGGCGCACTACAGCTGGATGGGCTCCGGCGACGGCAGCCGCTCGCGCGACGAGATGACGGCGCTGGATGTCTTCGACCTGACGCCCGATGTCGAGTTCGAAGCGGTGAAAAAGGCCTGGCGCTCCATGGCCAAGGAATATCACCCCGACGTCAATCCCGGCGACGCCGAGGCCGCGAAGAAATTCCAGACCGCGCAGGCGGCCTTCGATGTCCTGCGCATCGCCGAAGAACGGCGGGTCTGGAAGCCGGTCTGACCCTGTGTTCCTGCGCAGGCAGGAACCCATTTCCCGCCATAGCGACGATCACCTTATTTCGAAAAGCGCGCCGACCGACGGTCTGCTTCCAATCTCCACAATGCTTCGCGCCCGGATATCAGGAGATGGGCCCCTGCTTGCGCAGGGGCACTGCGATTACTGCAGGCGTTCCGCTGTGTGCTGGATCAGCGCAATCATGTTCGGGATACCCTGTGTCCGGTTTGAACTCAGCTGGTTTTTCAGATCAAACGGTTCCAGTACGGCGGCAATATCGGTTTTCCTGATCTGCTCCGCCGCCTGGTCCTGCACCGTTTCCAGCACCAGCGCGATAATGCCCTTGGTGATCGCGGCATTGCTGTCGGCCAGGAAATGCAGCCGCCCGTCGTCCAGCTGGGTCGGATAGACCCAGACCGAGGCCGAACAGCCCCGGACCAGCGTCGCATCGGTCTTCAGCGCGTCCGGCATCGGATCCAGTTCCTTGCCCAGATCAATCAGCAGCCGGTAGCGGTCGTCGGCTTCCAGAAATTCATATTCTTCGATCAGATCGTCAATTTTGCTCATGGGCAGGGCGGTTAGCAGGGGAGATCGGCAACGTCACCCATTTTTAAGCCACCCGTTCGCCCTGAACCTTTGAGCCGAGGGAGACCGCAGGCGGGACGCGTCCTGTTATCCGTTCGCCCTGAGCTTGTCGAGCCGAAGGCGACCGCAGGTCAACGGCAGGAGGCACGCGCTCTTTCAACCCGTTCGCCCTGAGCCTGTCGAAGGGCAGGCGGCGCGCGTTCAGCCCGGGGCTTCGACAAGCTCAGCACGAACGGCGCCTGTGCCAGCCCGCTAAAGCTCCACTCCCGCCGCGATCGCTTCCAGCTTGCGGATCCGCTCCTTGAGGTCGGCGACCTCGATCCGCGATGTCGCGGTCGGCGGGTTGTCCTCGCGCCGCTGGTCCAGTTCGCGCGCCTTCAGCGCCAGCCAGTCGCGCCATCCGCGCAGGCCAACCAGCGCCACAACCGTCAGGCCAATAAGGGAAAAGGCCGCAGTGATCAGATAAAAGGCAGGTTCTTGCATCATGCTTGTCCTTCTATGTTCCGGACCGGGCTAGCGGTCGCGCAATTTCTCGATCTCGTTTTGCAACTCGCGGGATCCGCGATCGTCGGTGGCGATTTTCTCGAGCACCGCCACGCGCTCCTTGAGATATTTGACCTCTTCCTGAAGACGGCTTGCCTCGGGATGCTGTGCACCGATCTCATTGCCATGCTTGTCTTCGAGAATTCCGTGTTGCGCGCGGTATCGGGTGCTCAGAACTTTTCCGATTGTCACCACGATGATGATCGCAACAACCATTTCAAAAGGATTCATCTCAAATACTCCCTGCAGTCTGTGCTGAACCCGGTCAGCGGTTCCGCAATTGTTCGATTTCGCTCTCGAGTTGGCGCGTGCTGTGACCATCCGTGGTGATCTGTTCCAGTATCGCGACCCGCTCTTTCAGATATTTCATCTCTTCGCGCATCTGGCGGCTATCGCTGCCTTCCGGGCCCCGGTCGCCAAGCAGCATCAATTCTCTTTGCTTGTCGATCATCCGCGATTGGTGGCGGGTCCAGATCCAGAGGCCGCCAATCGCGAAGGGGGCAAGGGGAATTACCAGGGCAAGCCAGCTCATATCCATCAGTTCAGTTCCTTTATATTTGGCTCGTTCCGCAGCTCTTCAATCTGTCTCGAAACATCAAAGCCCTTGTCGGTGACGATCCGCTCCAGCACCCGTACCCGCTGTTCCAGCTCGCTGTTGCCGACCGCATATTGTGCGGCCTTTTCCGCGGATATCGCGGCCTGCTTGTCCATCATCTTCTGCTGATGGCTGGTCCAGATCGCGAAGAAGGCAATGCCGATTCCGGCGAAGGGGATCATCAGGGCAATATATTCAATGGGCACGGTCGTCTCCCTCAGTTGGCTCGCTTGTCGCGCAGCTGCTCGATTTCCTGGGTCAACCGGTGGCTGTCATCGGTGACGATCCGTTCGACATTGGCGAGCCGGTCTTTCACCGAGCCCAGCTCGGCGCGCAGCTCGGCATTTTCATTGGTCAGCAATTTGACCCGCTCCACGGCTTCACGGTCATTTTTCGGGTAGACTGCCTTGCCCCACTGGTTTTCCAGGGGATAGCCATGCTTGATCCGCATCCAGGTCGTTGCGACCCATCCGACGGTGATGGCAGCGCAGGCGAATCCGAGTGGCCAAAGGATGCCAGGGTTGGCTAGGATCGCGTCCATCAGTTCTGCTCCCTCAGCGCTTCGATTTCATCGGCGGTGCGCTTGGCCGGGTCGGTGGCGATCCGCTCCAGCACCTGGAGCCGCTCCTGCAACCGGTCGATCTTTCCGACCAGCTGGGCATTCTCGTTCGACAGCAGTTCGATCTTGCGCTGCTCGTCCGGGCTGTTCTTGCCGGATTTTCCCGACTTTCCGCCCCATTCGTCTTCGAGCTCGTAGCCATGCTTGGCTCGGATCCAGTTGTTGACGATCCACGCTCCGTAACTGATGGCGATGATTGCCAGGACAAATTGCGGGCTTCCCCAGTCCATGTCTATTCTCCCTGTTCAGGCGCTTAGCGCAGATTCTCGATCTCGTTCGACAGCGCGGTGTTCTTGCTCGTGTAATATAGTTCCATGTCGGCCAGCTTGCGGTCGATTTCCCGGAACCGCGACTTGATGTCGCGGGTGGTGCGGCGCGGCGACTGTCTGACGCCCTGCCAGAATTTCGTGTCTTCCGGATCGCTCAGATACATGCCCATCGGTTTCGGTTCGGAAATCTTGGCTGCGATCCAGTAGGCGATCAGTGTCCAGGGGAAGGCGAAAGTGACGGTCGCGATGATCGCTGCGAGTCTGACCCAGGCAACATTGATCCCGGTATAGTCGGCGATCCCGGCGCACACGCCGCTCCATTTGGCCCGCTTCTTGTCGAGATAGAATTTGGTGCGTGAGGAGCTCATGATGGATGCCTTTCTTTCTTCAGCAGCTCGTCGAAATTGTCGAGCGTGGGGACAGGATCGGTCGATTGCCGCGGCAGCGCGGATTGCCGCCAGTCGGGATTGTCGGCAGCCATGATCCGTTCGATGGTTTCCATCCGGTCATCCAGGCGGCGCGCCATATGGTGCAATTCCTCGAGCAGATTCTCGTCTTCATTGGTGATCGTGGCAGCGGTCTTCCATTTCGTGACATAGTGGAAGATCAGCCACGGCAGCCCGATGAACAGGGTGCCCATGACGATGGGGATGATGATGAGTTCTTCCTGCATTATGCGTCACCTTTTTTCATGGCCGCCTTCATGGCTTCCAGTTCCTCGTCGACCTTGTCGCTGGATTCCAGCGCCGCGATCTGGTGTTCCAGGCTCTGCGGTTCGCTGCCCATGCTCAGTGCATCGGCACGGCCCTCGGCAAAATCGACCTGGCGTTCGAGATATTCGAACCGCGAGAACGCATCCTGGACCTTGTCGCCATTGTACATCTCGCGCAGCTTGACCCGGTTCTCGGCGCTTTCCAGCCGGTTCACCAGACTGCTCTGGCGCGAGCGGGCTTCCTGCAGCTTTTTCTGCAACTTGGCGATATCACCCTCCGACGAGCGAAGCGCATCGTCGAGCACCTGGATTTCCGCCTTCAGCTGGTCCGCCATGTCGGCGGCCTTGCGCTTTTCGACCAGCGCCGCCTTGGCAAGATCTTCGCGATCCTTTGACAGCGCGAGCTGGGCCTTTTCGCCCCAGTCCTCGGTCAGATGATCGAGCTTGTCGATATGCCGGCGCATTTCCTTCTGGTCCGCAATCGTGCGGGCGGCAGAGGCGCGGACTTCGACCAGGGTTTCCTCCATCTCGAGGATGATCATCCGGATCATCTTGGACGGGTCTTCGGCCTTGTCCAGCATGTCGGTAACGTTGGCGGCGATGATGTCGCGCGTTCTTGAAAAAATACCTGCCATGTACATACTCCGGTTGCGTCTGCGGTTGTGTCGGAACTTGTTCGAGCCGTCGCTCCAGTTTCCTTCTACATCAACCTGTTGAATTTCAAAAGGTGGCCGGGACCTGACTTCGGCAAGGGGAAAAGAAGGGGTCCCGGCCATTTTGTCTGTCATGCCCGATAACCTGCGTTAACGAAGCTGACAGCGGGGGAATCGTTCTGGTTGCTGGCCATCGGGCCTTCCGCATGGGCGGGACCGACAGCGCTGATCAGGATGGTAACGCTGAACAGCATGACCGAGATGATGGCGGATATGTCGGTGCGGCTCATTTTATTCAGTGCGGGCATGGTTTCCTCCAGAAGTGCGTCTAAATCGTGTATGAAGTCAATATTGCAGAACCCGTGCCAACTCTCGTAACACATTGACATAAAACGATATTTAAAGTTTTTCGGGCCGATGAATATGGTATTAATTGCCATTTAATGGGAATTGACACTATATCTTGGCCATGGAACGGGAAACGCAATTTGTCGGCGAATCGGGGGCCTTTCTCGACGCGGTGGAAAAGGCCAGCCGGGCGGCGCCGCTGGACCGGCCGGTGCTGGTCGTCGGCGAGCGCGGCACCGGCAAGGAACTGATCGCGGAGCGCCTGCACCGGCTGAGCCTGCGGTGGGACGGACCCTTCATCACCCTCAATTGTGCGGCGATGCCGGAAACGCTGATCGAGGCGGAGCTGTTCGGGCACGAAGCCGGCGCCTTTACCGGTGCCACCAAGGCGCGGGTCGGGCGCTTCGAGGAAGCGGACGGCGGGACGCTGTTTCTCGATGAACTGGGTACGCTGTCCGTCGGCGCCCAGGAACGGCTTCTCAGGGCCGTGGAATATGGCGAGATCACACGGATCGGCTCCTCGCGGCCGCAGCGGGTGGATGTAAGGATCGTCGCCGCGACCAATGCCGATCTCCC
This sequence comes from Parasphingorhabdus sp., assembly GCF_036964565.1. GTDB lineage: Bacteria > Pseudomonadota > Alphaproteobacteria > Sphingomonadales > Sphingomonadaceae > Parasphingorhabdus. Next base: position 168,908 of record NZ_JBALTN010000007.1, read on the forward strand.
GAAAATGGCGGCTGAGAACAGGTTTCGTGCCGACCTGCTCGATCGTTTGTCGTTTGAAGTCGTCACCCTGCCGCCACTTCGCGTGCGGGAAGGCGATATCCCGGTGTTGGCCGACTATTTCGGTCGCCGGATGGCCGCCGAGCTGGAGTGGCCGTCATGGCCCGGTTTCGGACGTCTGGCATCCGAGGCGCTCGCTCGCCACGACTGGCCGGGCAATGTCCGGGAGCTGCGGAACGTGATCGAACGCGCCGTCTACCAGTGGAATGATCACAGCCGGTCCGTCGACCATGTCGTGTTCGACCCGTTTGAGTCGCCCTGGAAGCCGCGCGAGAAGCCGGGCAGGGTGGAAGCGGAGCCGGACGAACGATCCGCCGACCAGGCTGCACCCCGCGCTGCCGAGCCGGCGGCGAACGATGCGATGTTCGACTGCGATGACATGAAGTCGGCGGTCGAGGCCTTCGAGAAAAAAATACTGGAAGCCGCGCTCGCCCGGTCGCGCTACAACCAGCGGCAAACCGCCAAGGCGCTGAACCTGACCTATGACCAGCTGCGCCATTCGCTGAAGCGGCACGACCTGCTGGGATCATGAAAAAGGGGGCCCCGCGAGGCCCCCCTTCAAGCGTCCAATGCTTCCAATCTTATCCGCCGTTGAAGCTGACCATGGTGTAGAACATCGGCAGCGACAGCAGCACATTGGTGCGCGATGCCATCATCGCCGTCTTGCCCGCCGCGGCCTTCTGGTCCGCGGTGGCTTCAACAATGCCGAGGACCTTTTTCTGGTTCGGCCAGATGATGAACCAGACGTTCGCCGCCATGACGATCGCGATCCACATGCCGACACCGATCATCCGGTATGGGCCCTGCAGCACCATCGCCTGGTGGACATAGCCGGATAGATAGGCGACCAGCAGTCCGGTGATCACCGTGAACAGCGCCGCCCAGCGGAAATAGAACAATACCTTGGGTGCAATATGCTTGCCCACCGCCGGTTTCAGCTCGTCCGGAATGGTCGGCATCAGCGGCACCTGAACGAAGTTCAGATAATAGAGCAGGCCGATCCACAGCACCCCGAAGAACAGATGCGCCCAGCGCATCACCGAATTGGCGGTCACCTCGCCCGGGTGCAGCCCGAGCATCAACGCGATGGCCAGCACCAGGCTGACCAGCATCACGGCATTCAGATTTCCGAAAAATTTCGCCATTTTATTTCCCCCCCAGAGAATTATTGTATAACAAAACCATATCGTTATGCCTGCAGCCGCAAGATGTCACGGAAAAATGGATGCGGCTCTGCTATCCTGCCCGTGCGGCGATGCTTTTTGCATCTTTTTGCGCTCTGGTGCGTTGACGCTACATATCTCAAATCAATGGAGAAAATTTCACATGGCTTTCGAACTTCCCCCGCTCCCCTATGAAAAAACCGCTTTCGGCGACCTGATCTCCGAGGAAACCTTCAACTATCACCATGGCAAGCATCACAACGCCTATGTGACCAAGACCAATGACGCGATCAAGGGCACCGAGCACGAGGGCAAGAAGCTTTCGGAAATCATCGAGGCAGCCGATGGCGGCCTGTTCAACAATGCAGCACAGGTCTGGAATCACAGCTTCTACTGGCTCTGCCTGTCTCCCGAGAAAAAGGAAATTTCCGGCGAACTCAAGGACCGTCTGGAAAGCAGCTTCGGTTCGATCGACGAATTCAAGTCGAAGTTCAAGGACGAGGCCGTGGGCCATTTTGCGAGTGGCTGGGCCTGGCTGGTGCTGGACGGCGACAAGCTGAAGATCACCTCCTATCATGATGCGGACACGCCCGTGGCCGACAATGTGAAGCCCTTGTTCACCCTCGATGTCTGGGAACATGCCTATTATCTGGATTATCAGAACGCGCGCCCGGACTATGTTTCCGCGCTGCTCGACAATGCGATCGACTGGGACTTTGTCGCGCTGAACCTTGACGGCGACGGTGTCAGCCGCGCCGACCAGGGCTGAATCGAAATCAGCTAAAGCGTTTAGGCCGCGTCCTGACCTTCAGGGCGCGGCTTTTCTTCGACCGAAAAGCCGTGCTTCATCAGCATCGGGATATTGGCCATCGCGAACAGGAATGAGACCGCGGGCACGCCCCAGACCTTGATCGTCAGCCACCAGTCGAAACTCAGCGTCGCCACCATCAGCTCGTTGAGCGCGGCCATGGCGGCAAAAAATATCCCCCAGTTGCGCGACAGTTTCAGCCAACCCGTGTCGTTCAGTCCCTCGAAGGCCGCCTGCAGCAGGCTTTTCAGCATCGCCTTGCCCATGATCAGGCCGCCAAACAATATCACCGCGAAGCCGGCATAGATGATCGTCGGCTTGTGCTGGATGAAGCGCGGATCGTTGAAATAGATGGTCAGCGCGCCAAAGCCCAGGATCAGCACCGCCGACATCCACATCATCGGTGAAATCTTGCCCAGCTTCCACTTCGAAACGATCATCGCGACGACGATCGCGATCATGAAGGCGATCGTGCCATAGATGGCGGCCGTTATCGGGCTGCCCTCTGGCGCGCCGAACTTATACACGAGAAAGAAGATCAGCAGTGGACCGAAGTCGAGCGCGAAGCTCAGCCCGCGATGGTCCTTTGGTATTTCTTCGATGGCGGTTGCTTCGGTCATTTTTCTATCCCGGCTATGGCTGCGGCCAGATCTTCGGCCTCGAACGGTTTCAGGTCTTCGACGGTTTCGCCGATGCCGATGGCGTGGATCGGCAATCCAAACTGCTTTGCTGCTGCGACCAGCACGCCGCCGCGTGCGGTGCCATCGAGCTTGGTCATGATCAGGCCCGTGACCTTGGCCACATCGCGGAACACTTCGATCTGGGACAGCGCATTTTGCCCGGTCGTCGCATCCAGCACCAGCACCACATTATGCGGCGCCGCCGGATTGAGCCGGCCCAGCACCCGCCGGATCTTGTCCAGTTCGTCCATCAGTTCGGACCGGTTCTGCAGCCGCCCGGCTGTATCGACGATTAACACGTCGATGCCGGTCGCCGTCGCCTGCTTGACGCCTTCGTAGACGATGCTGGCGCTGTCGCCGCCCTGTGGACCGCTGATGATCGGCACGCCAAGCCGCTCGGCCCAGATCTTGAGCTGGCCGATGGCGGCGGCGCGGAACGTGTCGCCGGCGGCCAGCATGACGCCATAATCCTGTTCGAGGAACAGATGCGCCAGCTTGGCAATGGTGGTGGTCTTGCCCGAGCCGTTGACGCCGATCACCAGGATCACCTGCGGACGGGGAAAGGCATCGATCTCCAGCGGTATCGCCACCGGTTCCAGGATCGCGGCAATTTCCCGCCGGATGATCTCCTTGAGCGCCTGCTCGTCGAGCCCTTTTTCAAACCGCTCGACCGCCAGCTTTTCGCGTATCGCCGCCGCCGTCGCCGGACCGAGGTCCGACATGATCAGCGCATCCTCGATATCGTCGAGCGTTGCCTCGTCCAGCCTGGCCTTGGTGACCAGGCCGGCAAGATTCTCGGTCAGCCGCGATGATGTCTTGCTGAAGCCGCCAAAAAGGCGATCCTTCCAACTGTTCTTTTCCGTCACGCTGCCACCTTGCCCGTCAGTTGCTGGTCGTCGACACCGGTGATTTCAACCGGCACGATCTGGCCCGCCGCGCTGGACCGATCCAGCCTTATGCGGGCAAAATTTTCCGAATAGCCGCCATTTCCCGACAGTTCCACCAGCATATTCTGCTTCGACCCGATCAGCGATTTCCGCCAGCTTGCCGCGCGACGCTCGATGGCGGTTCGCAATATTCTCGCCCTTTCCCGGATCACTTGCCCGTCGACCTGAGGCATGTTTGCCGCCGGCGTGCCGCGTTTCGGCGAATAGGGGAAAATATGGCCATGGACGATGTCGCATTGCTCGATAACCGCCAGGCTGTTGGCAAACATCGCCTCGTCCTCGGTCGGAAAGCCGGCGATAATGTCGGCGCCGATCGCGATGTCCGGGCGGCGGGATTTCAGCCGTTCGACCAGCGCAATCGCCTGCTCGCGGTTGTGCCGCCGCTTCATCCGCTTGAGGATCATGTTGTCGCCCGACTGCAGCGACAGATGCACATGTGGCATGACCCGCTGTTCGCCGGTCAGCAGCTCGGCCATCCGCTCGTCAATCTCGATTCCGTCGAGCGACGACAGCCGCAGCCTCCGCAGGCCGGGAACATGGTGCAGGATCCGCTCGATCAGCAGGCCCAGCGTCGGTTCTCCGGGCAGGTCGGGGCCGTAGCTGGTGACGTCGACGCCGGTCAGCACGACTTCCTGAAAGCCCTTGTCGACCAGCGCCCGCACTTGGTCAACGACCACGCCCGCCGGGACCGAGCGGCTGTTGCCGCGGCCATAGGGGATGATGCAGAAGGTGCAGCGATGGTCGCAGCCATTCTGGATCTCGACAAAGGCGCGCGCCCGTTCGGCAAAGGCGCTGACCATATGCGGAGCGGTTTCGGTCACCCGCATGATGTCGGACACCCGGATATCCGGGCGGTTGCTCTGCGCGCCCAGCTTGAAGTTCGCCGCTTCATATTTGTCGAAATTGCCCACCACCGCGCTGGTCTCCGGCATGTCTGCAAACATCGCGGGATCGACCTGCGCGGCGCAGCCGGTGACGATGATATTCTTGTCCGGATGGGCTTTCTTGGCCCGCCGGATCGCCTGCCGGGTCTGGCGCACCGCCTCGTTGGTCACCGCGCAGCTGTTGACGATGATCAGATTGGCGCCATCGATCTGGTTCGCGGCCAGATTCTGGCGTAGATTCTCGCTTTCCGCGATATTGAGCCGGCAGCCCATGCTGATCATTTCCGGTGCGCTCATGGAAACTGGGCCCAGTCCGCTTCGCCCGCAAACACATAGGTCGTCGGGCCCTGCATGTGGATCGTGCCGCCTTCCTTCCAGCGGATGACGAGCGTTCCGCCGGGCAGGTTTACCTGGACCGGACTGCTCACCAGCCCGCGCCTGATCGCGGCGACGGCGGTGGCGCAGGCGCCGGTGCCGCAGGCCCGGGTCAGCCCCACGCCCCGTTCCCACACCCTGAGGTTGATCGCGCCCTCGGCGATGTCGGCGACATTGACGTTCACCTTTTCGGGAAACAGCGGATCGACCTCGATCATCGGGCCGAGGCGATCCAGTTCGACGCTGGTGCTGTCCCCGACGAAGAAAATCACGTGCGGATTGCCGACATTGACCGCGGCCGGGTTCTGCAGGTCTTCCCACCCGACCGGCATGTTCATGCTGTCCATGGCATAGGCGAGGGGGATGGATTGCCAGTCGAAGCGGGGCACGCCCATGTCGACAATCGCACCTTCTTCGGTGGCCTGGCCGGTGATGATGCCGCCCGCCGTCTCGATCCGGGTTTCGTCGCCAAGCAGTCTGGCCACGCACCGCGCCGCATTGCCGCAGGCTTCGACTTCGCCGCCATCGGCGTTGAATATCTGCATTCTCACGTCGGCCTCGCTCGACGACCGGAGGATGATCAGCTGGTCGCAGCCGATGCCCGCGTGCCGGTCGGCAATCGCCGCTGCCCCCGCCGTGGACAGCTCGATCGGCTGCTCGCGCGCGTCAATGATGACAAAATCATTGCCCAATCCGTGCATTTTGTGAAAGCGTCCTGTCGTCATGACAGGCGATTTAGGGATGCCATCCCCGCGAGTCCAGCAATTCGGCGTTGTTCACCACCGGCAACCGGCTTCAGGCGGTTTGCTGTAGCGGGTTTTCGTCCTCGAAAGGCGGCGCAGGATGGGCCACCACTTCCTTTTCAGCCGGCCCGGCTGCAAGCAGGTTCCGTTCGGCGAGGGCCTTGCGCGTCTCGTCTATGGTCAGAGGCCGGCCGTAATACCAGCCCTGGCCCTTGGCGCATCCGATCGCGCGCAGTTCGCTCTCGGTTTCCCTGTCCTCGATCCCCTCTGCCGTGATCGGCATGCCGAGGCTGCTGCCCAGGCCGTGAATCGCCTTGACGATCGCCTTGCTCTCCGGATTGCGGATCAGGGACGATACGAAGCTGCGGTCGATCTTGATCCGGTCGAAGGGCAGGGCGCGCAGATGGGCAAGGGAACCGTAGCCGGTGCCGAAATCATCCAGCGCGATCTTGATGCCCTGGTTTTTCAGGCTGCCGACGATCGACTGCGCGAGGCTGAGATTCTCGAACAGCGAGCTTTCGGTTATTTCGATTTCCAGCCGGTTCGGGGGAAATCCGCTCTCGACGAGCAGCTTCACGATCTTCTGCGCCAGCCACGGATCGAGCAGCTGGACCGGCGAGATGTTGACCGAAATGGTCAGGGACGGATCCCAGTGCTTGGCAGCGTGCAGAGCCTGTCGCATGATGCTCATCGACAAGTCGCCGATCATGCCGGTATCTTCGGCGATCGGGATGAATATTTCCGGCGAGATCAGTCCCTGCGACGGGGATTCCCATCGCGCCAGCATCTCAAAGCCGGTCAGCTTGCCGGTCGCCAGATCAATCTGCTGCTCGAAATAGGGGACGAACTCGCCATTTGGTATGCCCGTTCGCATGCCCGTTTCCATCACCGTCCGGGTCTGCAGCTCCTGCTCCATGTTGGTGTCGAACCAGCAATGGCGGTTCCGCCCCTGCTTTTTCGAGCAGTACATGGCAATGTCGGCGCGGCGCATCAAAATGTCGACGCCCTCCGATTCCGTGTCGTAGCGCGACATGCCGATCGACGTGGTCACCACCAGGTGGAGGCCATCCTCGACAATCGGGGCAGAAATCGCCTGGATCAGGTCGTCGGCAATCCGTTCGACCATCTTGGGATGTTCCGGATCAAAGATGAACGCGCAGGCAAACTCGTCGCCGCCGAGCCGCGCCAGCAGGTTCTGCGGCGGAAGGACATTGGCGATTCTGGAGGCCACCTGCTGCAGCACGGCATCGCCGGCGCTGTGCCCGTGGGCGTCGTTGATATTCTTAAAATTGTCGAGATCCAGCATCAGGAAGGTGATGCTCTTGTGCTTGCGCTGGGCGATGCTGATCATCTCGGCCGTGCGCTCGCCGATGGTCCGGCGATTGAGCAGTCCGGTCAGCGGATCGGTCACGGCCAGAGAATGGGCACGTTCTTCTGCCGCCGCCCGTTCTTCGACTTCCTTGGTCAGGTCCTTGTAGCGGCGCCAGCCAAACAGGATCAGGGCGATGTTGAGCAGGAACGCCGACACCAGCATATTGTCGCCGGCCCTTGCCTGGCCGGTAAGCGAATTGATCGCGTCGGACAATATGGTCCCGCCGGTACCGGCAAACAGGATTATCGCAAGAATGACGATGGCACCGGTCAGGACGTCCCGACCCACAGAGATTTTATACCCCTGCTTCCTCGATCGGAGCTGTTGGTCGGCCATTGGAAGGGCCATAGTCATTTTCCCACTGTTATGGTGCGGCTTTTGGCGAAGACTTCTCAATTTCAGGTTAACAACCGTTCATGTCGCAAATAATTCCCTGCTTGCGGTCTGCTGCAATCTGCACTAATAGCGCGGCTACGAAGGCGATGCGATCATTGCCCCATCAGTTTAGAGTTTGAAAAACTCACACGCCGGTCAGCGAGGTTTCGCCCACCGGCGCTTTTTGCGTTTGGCCATGAAAATGGCGGTTGAGAAGGAAAGGCGGGATCATGTTTGATAAGTTGAGCGACCGCCTGGGCGGAGTTTTCGACAAGCTGCGCGGCCGTGGCGCGCTGCGGGAAGAAGATGTGCGCGGCGCCATGCGCGAAGTGCGGATCGCCCTGCTCGAAGCCGATGTCGCGCTGCCGGTGGTCAAGGATTTCGTCGAAAAGGTCACCGAGAAGGCCGTTGGCCAGTCGGTCCTGAAATCGGTCACACCCGGCCAGCAGGTGGTCAAGATCGTCAACGACGGTCTCGCCGAGATGCTCGGTTCGGACGTCAGTGCGCTGGAACTGTCCGTCGCCCCGCCCGCCATCATCATGATGGTCGGTCTTCAGGGTTCTGGTAAAACCACCACGACGGCGAAAATTGCCAAGCGGCTGAAGGACAAGGACAACAAGAAGGTCATGATGGCCTCGCTCGATGTCAATCGACCGGCCGCTCAGGAACAGCTCGCGGTGCTCGGCGAGCAGATCAGCGCCGCTACCCTGCCGATTGTGGCAGGCCAGCAGCCGGCCGAAATCGCCCGCCGCGCTTTGCAGGCGGCCAGGCTCCAGGGCTTCGATGTCCTGATGCTCGATACGGCTGGCCGGCTCCACGTCGACCAGCAGCTGATGGACGAGATGAAGGCGGTTGCCGAGATCTCGAAACCACAGGAAATCCTGCTGGTGGTCGATGCGCTCACCGGCCAGGACGCAGTCAATGTCGCGCAGAATTTCTCCGACCAGGTTGACCTTACCGGCGTCGTCCTGACCCGGATGGATGGCGATGCCCGCGGCGGTGCGGCTTTGTCGATGCGCGCGGTCACCGGCAAGCCGATCAAGTTTGTCGGCGTCGGCGAGAAGATTGACGCGCTGGAAGAATTTCACCCGGAACGCGTTGCTGGCCGGATCCTCGGCATGGGCGATGTCGTCAGCCTGGTCGAAAAGGCCGCGCAGGTCGTCGACAAGGAAGAATCCGAAGCGCTCGCCGAAAAAATGCTCAAGGGCCAGTTCGATCTCAACGATCTGCGCGCCCAGCTGCGGCAGATGACCCAGATGGGCGGCCTCGGCGCGCTGGCGTCGATGATGCCGGGCATGAAGAAGGCCAAGGCGGCGATGGCCGGCGGCGCGATGGACGAAAAGATTCTCGGACGCATGGATGCGATCATCGGTTCGATGACCAAGGAAGAGCGGGTGCGGCCCGGTCTGCTGAACGCCAAGCGCAAGCGGCGGGTGGCAATCGGCTCCGGCACGACGGTGCAGGACGTCAACAAGCTGCTCAAGATGCACCAGGAAATGGCCAAGGCGATGAAGCGCATCCGGAAGATGGGCGGAATCAAGGGATTGATGTCGATGTTTGGCGGCGGTGGCGGAGCCGCCGGTGCCGGCATGGGCGGGCAGGGCGGCGGCATGGCCGGCATGCCCGGCCTCCCCGACATGTCTCCCGGCGGCCTGCCGCCCGACCTGGCAAATTTATTGAACAAGAAGAAATAGCAACAATTTGAATTTTCGTATTTTTTAGAAAGGTTTATTACAATGGCAGTAGCAATCAGAATGTCCCGCGGCGGTTCCAAGAAACGCCCTTATTACAAGATCGTCGTGGCCGACGTCCGCGCCCCGCGCGACGGCAAGTTCATTGAGCGCATCGGCAGCTACAACCCGCTGCTCGCCAAGGATGACGAAAAGCGCGTTGTCCTCGATGCCGAGCGTGCCAAGCACTGGCTCGAAAATGGTGCCAAGCCATCCGACCGCGTTGCCCGTTTCCTGGACGCCGCCGGCCTGCTGAAGCGCGAAGCGCGCAACAACCCGAACAAGGGCAAGCCTGGCGAAAAGGCCACCGAACGTCTGGAAGAGAAAGCCGAAAAGGCCGCGGCTGCTGAAGAAGCCGCCAAGGAAGCCGCAGCCGCTCCGGCCGAAGAAGCGCCAGCTGAAGAAGCTGCTGCAGAAACGCCTGCAGAAGAAACGCCTGCTGCCGAGGAAGCCGCCCCTGAAGCCGCTGCCGAAGAAGCACCGGCTGCTGAAGAAGCCAAGGCCGAAGACGCTCCAGCCGAAGAAAAGGCCGAGGGCTAATCCTTGGACACGATTGATCCGGACAAACCCGTCCCCCTTGCCGTCATCATTGGCGCGCACGGGGTGACCGGGGAAGTCCGGCTCAAGCTGTTCTGCGACAGTCTCGACAGCCTGGCGCAGCACAAGAGTTTCAGCGGGGGCAAGCTGACCCTGAAATCGGTCAAGCCCCACAAGATGGGCGCGATCGCCCGCATCGCAGAAATCACCGACCGCAACGGCGCCGAAGCCGCCCGCGGCACCGAACTGACCGTCCCGCGCTCCGCCCTGCCGGAGCTGGAAGAGGACGAATTCTACCATATCGACATCATCGGCCTGCGCTGTGTCTCGGACGCCGGTGAGGAACTGGGCACAATCTTCGCCATCTACGAATTCGGCGCCGGCGACGTGATCGAGATCGAGCGCGCCAATGGCAAGAAATTCATGGTCCCGGTCAAGGCGATCGACATGCGGAATGATCCGGCGATCGTGCTGGCCGATTTTGTAGAGCCGCAATGATCCTGATCGTCGCCATTTGCTTGATCGCCGGTGTCACCATAGCGATCCTGGAAATCGCAAAGCGGCTCAAACCCGAGGTAAATCTGGCCTGGCTGCCCTTCTGGGCCAGCCTGCCGGTGCCCGGGCTCTTCCTTCTCTACTGGCTGTTCAATCTCTGGTGGCTGCAATCCGCCAACTGCCCGGATGTTCAGGCCTGTGGCCGGGACGCGATCATGCTGATGTCGGTCGGCGCGGCCGTCGGTCTGTTCGGCAGCTTCTTTGTCGGCATGACCACAGCGATCTTGTGGATCAACTGGCGCAGGAAGAAATGACCTTCGCCGCTCGAATCTCGTCGGATTTACTCGAGAAGTTGCAACCGCGGCTCGTGCAAGCAACTATTTGATCGCTGCGATCCTATTCTTTTTCCAGCTTGATATTGGGACTTGTCACTGTCTTTGCGCTTGAACAAGAGTATTGTTGAAATTCCTTTGTGAACGGGAAATGCCGGAATGATGGGCCTGCTCGAATCGATTATTGGCGTTGGAATATTGATGCTCTTCGGAACATTGGGTGCAAATTTCTTGTTCCAGACGTTGAGACCCGACTGGGACCGGCGAAAGCATATTCTCTGGTCCAGCATGGTTGCCCCGCTGGGGCTCTGGTTACTGGTGACCTTTGTATTGGGCTTCGAGGCCATATCTGGCGGAGGCTTTTACCCGGAAACGATCATCCCGATTGTTGTGCTCGCTATCCTGGGGCCTTTTACAGGTGCCTTGTTTGGCATTCCGACAAGCTTGCTCGTTCTCAAATATACGAACTGGAAAAAATGACCTTCACCGCTCAAATTCTCACCCTCTACCCGGAAATGTTCCCCGGACCGCTCGGCACATCGCTGGCGGGCAGGGCGCTGGCCGAGGGGAAATGGTCCTGCGACACCATCAACCCGCGCGATTTCACCACCGACAAGCATCGCAGCGTCGACGACACGCCGGCTGGCGGCGGCGCCGGCATGGTGCTGCGCGCCGATGTCATGGCGGCAGCGGTGGACCATGCGGTGGAGCGGATGGCGGAGCGGCTTGCCGTTGGTGGTGAGCCTGTCGAACCACGCTTCTCCGACGAGAAGCGCCCTTCGACAAGCTCAGGGCTAGCGGCCTCTAGCACCGTTCGCCCTGAGCCTGTCGAAGGGCAGCTTGCGCACGCCACCGGTGCTTCGACAAGCTCAGCACGAACGGCTGCCGGCGCGTCAGTCACACCGATTCTCGCCATGACCCCGCGTGGCAAACCGCTCACCCAGGCGCGCGTCCGCCAAATCGCATCCGGTCCCGGTGTCACCATAATCTGTGGCCGGTTCGAGGGATTTGACGAGCGCCTGTTCGATGCCCGCGCCATAGAAGAAGTGTCGATCGGCGACTATATCCTGTCCGGCGGAGAAATGGGCGCTCTGGTGCTTTTAGACGCTTGCATTCGGCTGCTGCCCGGGGTAATGGGCGCGTCTTCTAGCGGAGATGACGAGAGTTTCGAGAACGTAATTCTGGAATATCCGCAATATACCCGACCTCAGATATGGGAAGGGCGCATCATCCCTGAAGTCTTGCGATCGGGGGATCATGCGAAAATAGCTGCTTGGCGGAAACAAAGGGCAGAGGAAGATACACGGCTAAGGCGGCCGGATTTATGGGAGCGTCACAGGGATGCTCCGGATCAGTCGCCCTCTGGTGCGCAGGAAAAAGATAAAGATAAGGAATAGGTCATGAACCTGATTCAGACACTCGAAAAAGAAGCGGTCGACGCATTCATCGCTTCCAAGGAAATACCCGCATTTCGCGCTGGCGACACGCTGCGCGTCGGCGTTCGCGTCGTTGAAGGCGAACGCGTCCGTACCCAGAATTTCGAAGGCGTGTGCATCGCGCGCACCAATCGCGGCATGGGCTCCAATTTCACCGTCCGCAAAATGTCGTTCGGCGAAGGCGTTGAGCGCGTATTCCCGCTCTACTCCCCGAATATCGAAAGCATTACCGTGGTTCGCCGCGGTATCGTGCGTCGTGCGAAGCTCTACTATCTGCGCGGCCGCACCGGTAAACGGGCCCGTATTGCGGAACGCCGCTTGAACCAGCCAGCGAAGGGCACCGAAGCAAAGTAAAAAACGCTTCATAACAGTTTCACGCAGCCGGTTCTCCCCACAGGAAAACCGGCTGTTTTACTATCAGCCACAGGAAAAGTTACATGGGTTACAAAGTTGCAGTAGTCGGCGCCACCGGCAATGTCGGGCGCGAAATGCTCAATGTCTTGGTCGAGCGCGAATTTCCCTATGACGAGCTCGCCGCCGTAGCCTCGTCCCGCTCGCAGGGCAGCGAAGTCGAGATTGGCGATACCGGCAAGATGCTCAAGGTGCAGAATATCGAGCATTTCGACTTTTCCGGCTGGGACATCGCGCTGTTTGCCGCCGGTTCTGCCGCCACCAGGGAATATGCCCCCAAGGCCGCTGCTGCCGGCTGCGTCGTCATCGACAATAGCTCGCTCTACCGCATGGACCCCGATGTGCCCCTGATCGTGCCGGAAGTGAACCCGGAAGCGATCGACGGCTACAAGAAGCGCAATATCATCGCCAACCCGAATTGCTCGACCGCGCAGATGGTCGTTGCGCTCAAGCCGCTGCACGATGCCGCGACGATCAAGCGCGTCGTCGTCTCGACCTACCAGTCGGTCTCCGGCGCCGGCAAGGGCGGCATGGACGAACTGTTCGAGCAGTCGCGCGCCATCTTCGTCGGCGACCCCAAGGAAAACCACGTCTTCACCAAGCAGATCGCGTTCAACGTGATCCCGCATATCGACGTGTTCCTCGACGACGGCTCGACCAAGGAAGAATGGAAAATGGTCGTCGAAACCAAGAAGATCCTCGACCCCAAGATCAAGGTCACCGCGACCTGCGTCCGCGTGCCGGTGTTCGTCGGCCACAGCGAATCGATCAATATCGAGTTCGAGAACGAACTGTCCGCCGAGGATGCCCAGAAGATCCTGCGCGACGCCCCCGGCATCATGCTGGTCGACAAGCGCGAGGACGAGGGCTACGTCACCCCGGTCGAATGCGTCGGCGACGGTGCCACCTTCATCAGCCGCGTCCGCGAGGACCCGACCGTGGAAAACGGCCTGAACATCTGGTGCGTCAGCGACAATCTCCGCAAGGGCGCGGCGCTCAACGCGGTGCAGATTGCCGAATTGCTCGGCCGCAAGCATCTCAAGAAGGGCTGATCATTCCATCAGTGGCCCGGCCTGCGCGCCGGGCCTCGGCTTCTGCAACAGCACCACCAGCGGGATCACCGCCAGCGTGATCCACATCATCGCCCAGAAATCGTCAAGATAGGCGATCATCGCCGCCTGCCTGTCGATCATCGCATCGGCGAACATCAGCGCCTGGTCGCCCAGTCCCTGAAAGCGGTCGGCGGTGCTGGCGTCGATATTGTTGATCGTCGAGTTGGTGATGTGGGAGGCGAGGTCGCTGTGGCTTGTCTGGATGTTCCGGCCGAGCAGCGCGGAGGCGACGGCGATGCCGACCGAGGCGCCGATGCTGCGGAACAGGTTGAGCAGGCTCGATCCGTCGGTCCGCAGATGCGCCGGCAGCGAGGCGAACGCCAGCGTGTTGAGAGGTATGAACACCAGCCCCATGCCGAGTCCCTGGACCAGGCCGCTGACCACGAACGGGTGCCAGCTCATCTCCATCGACCACTGGCTCATTTGCCACATCGAATAGGCGGCGATCAGGAAGCCGGTCCCGACCAGGATCCGGGCGTCGACCTTGCCGACCAGCCGTCCCGCAACCGCCATGCTGAGCAGGACGCCGACGCCGCGCGGCGCCAGCAGCAGGCCGGTGTCGATCACCGGATAGCCGTAGAGATTCTGCATCATCGGCGGCAGCAGTGCCATATTGGCGAACATCACGATGCCGATCACGATCATGAAGAACAGGCTGGTCGCAAAACTCCGGTTGGTCAGCATCTCTCTGGCAAACAGCGCTGCCTTCGATGTCGCCATCTGGACCGCGAACACCCAGAAGGCGGCAATCGAAATCGCCGCCTCGATCCGGATTTCCCAGCTGTCGAACCAGTCCAGCTGGGTGCCGCGATCGAGCATCAGCTGCAGGCTGCCGAGGCCGACGGCCAGCGCCCAGAATCCCAGATGATCGAATTTTCGCCGGAACACCGGCTTGTGCGGCAGCAACGCCCAGAGCGCGGAAATCGTCGCGATCCCGATCGGCACATTGACATAGAAGCACCAGCGCCAGCTGTAGCTTTCGGTCAGCCAGCCCCCGATGATCGGTCCCATGATCGGCCCGACCATGATCCCCATGCCCCATATCGCCATGGCCCGGGCATGCCGCTCGGGCGGGTTGATGTCGAGCATCACGGTTTGCGCCAGCGGCGCGATGAACGCCCCGCTGATCCCCTGCAATACCCGAAAGACGACCATCTCCTCGAGGCTTGTCGCCAATCCGCAGAGCATCGAGGCCAGCACGAAGCCGCTGACCGACATCAGGAACAGCTGGCGTCCGCCGATCCGGTCGGCCAGCCAGCCGGTGATCGGCATCGCGATCGCCGAGGCGATGATATAGCTGGTCAGCACCCAGGTCACGCTGTCCAGCGATGCGCCTAGGCTGGTTTGCATGTGCGGCAGCGCGACATTGGCAATGGTCGAATCGAGGATCTGGATCACCGAAGCGCCCATCACCGCCACGGTCAGCAGCGCCCGGTTCAGCGGCGTGATCTGGATTTCCGGCGTGGCGCCGGCAGCGGCCGCGGCGGTCGCCACCTATCTGCCCTTGGAGCGGATATCGACGGTGACTTCGGTCGACAGGCCGGCGATCAGCGGCCGCGGCGATTTGTCGTCGATCGCGATGCGCACCGGAACCCGCTGGGTTACCTTGACCCAGTTGCCGGTCGCGTTTTGCGCCGGCAGCACCGAAAATTCGCTGCCGGTGCCGGCACCGATGCTTTCGACATGGCCCTTCAGCCTGAGATCCGGATAGGCGTCAAAGGTGATTTCGGCGCGCTGGCCGACGGCCATTTCCGCAAGGTCGGTTTCCTTGAAATTTGCCTCCACCCAGCTCTTGCTGTCCTTGACGATGGTGAGCGCCGGAAGGCCGCTGACCATCATCTGGCCCGTCTGCAGGCGGTCCGCCTGCGCCACGCGTCCCGACGACGGGGCCCGGACGACCGTGCGCGACAGGTTGAGCTGCGCCTGTTCCCGCTGGACCCTTGCCGAGGCAATCGCGGGGTTCTCCCCGGGCATCGAGCGGCCGTTGGCGGCAAAGCTCTGCGCTTCCGCTGCATCTGCCTGTGCCTGCCGCAATTTCTCGCGGGCCTGCACGACGGCATGCTCGGCGGCCTCGAAATCGGCCTTGGTGGTAAAGCCGCGCTGCATCAGCGCCCGCTGGCGAGCGAACTTGGCTTCGGCAAAACCGATATCTTCGCGGGCTGCCGAAATATCGACGCTGCTGCCGGCTGCGGTGGTGCGCAGCGCCTGGACCTGCACTTCCGCGCCGGCAATCGCGGCATTGGCCTGGGCGAGGGCAATTTCGAACGGCGCGGGATCAATCCGGAACAGGATATCGCCCTGCTTGACGATGTCGTTGCTGCCGACGTTGACCGCGATGATCCGGCCGCCGACTTCCGCGGCCACCGCCACCCGGTCCTGCTGCAGATAGGCGTTGTCGGTGGAAACGGTCTGGCCGCTGGTCAGCCAGAAATATCCCCCGGTCGCGATCAGCGCGAGAGGCACGATGGCCATGACGATCCAGCGTAGCCACCGGCGTTTGGGCGGGGGTGAGGAGCGCTCCTCGATAACCGGGCTATCCTCTTCCTCGCCAGCGGGCGTGCTGTCGTGGTGTTCTGCCATATTGTCCGATTTCAGCATATCCATCAGGCCGCCTGTTCCGATTGTGCAATATCCGATGGCTTGCGCGACAAATTCTGCCGCATGCGCTCCACCAGCTCCGCCAGTTGCGCTCGCTCCGCCGTGCTCAGGCCCTCCTGGGCGGTTTCGGCAAGCTGGGTCGCTGCGGCGCGCAGCTCGTCGATCAGGGGTAGGGACTTTGCTTCCAGATAGAGGCGCCAGGCGCGGCGGTCATCGGGATCGCGGCGGCGGCTGAGCATGCCGGATTCGGCGAGCCGGTCGATCATCCGGGAAAGCGTGATCGGCTCGACCTCGAGAAATTCCGCAAGCTTGACCTGGTTGGTCCCCTCGTTTCTGGCGAGATAGGCAAGCAGCCGCCATTGCAGCGCGGTCACGCCGCTGTGGCGCATCCGCTCGTTGAGTTCGCGCCGGAAAAGACGGGCGGTATCGTGGACAAGAAAGCCGATGGTTTCACTCATAAGCCGAGATATAATAGCAATGCTTACTAATCTCAATCACTATGTGCTTGCGAAGATTGCAATCGCGGTTACGATATCCCGATGACATTGCACGCAGACGTCTACTGGTCCTTCCGCTCGCCCTACAGCTATCTGGCGACCCGCCGCTATGTGGCGCTGACCGAGAAATATGATCTCCAGATCAACCAGCGCTTCGTCTATCCGCTGGCGATCCGGGAACCGGATTTCTTTGAGAAAAACCATCCCAACTGGCTCGGCTACACGTTCCGCGACATGTTCCGCGTCGCGCAATATATGGGCATACCGATGGCGCCGCCCAATCCCGATCCGATTGTCCAGGACATCGCCACCCGCAAGATCGCCGAAGAACAGCCCCATATTTTCGAGCTGACCCGCATGGGCCAGGCGGCATCGCGGCGGGGCAGGGGGCTGGAATTCGCCAACGAGGTCTCGCAGCTGATCTGGGGCGGCACCGCGGGCTGGAACGAGGGCGACCATCTCGCCAGCGCCGCCGTGCGTGCCGGACTCAATCTCGCTGAGCTCAGGGCAGAGGCGCAGTCCGACGCGTCGGATCTCGACGCCGAGATCGCGGACAACCAGAAGGCGCTGGAAGCTTCCGGCCACTGGGGCGTGCCCACGCTGGTCTTCGATGGCGAACCGTTTTTCGGACAGGACCGCATTGACCTCGCGGTCTGGCGGATGAAGCAGAAGGGCCTGGCCGAGCGCTGAGCCTCAGAAAAGCCTTTCCTACATCGATGTCAAAGCCTATTCTGCACGCGATGAAACGGTCGGCAGGAACTCCATTGAGCATGGCATTGGTCGACGCCACGGCTCGCTTCACCGGAATATTCGCGGCTTTTCCTGGCAATTGTGTCAACTTTCAAACGCTCTCCGGCCCCCTCACTACATGACCGAAACGCTTTCCGGAGGCTGCCTGTGCGGCGCGGTTCGCTATACGCTGAGACCGGGTTTTCGTATGAAGCCCTATGCCTGCCATTGCACCGATTGCCAGCGGCGTACCGGCAGCGCCTTCAGCAGCCATATGGCGGTCATGGAAGATGACCTGACGATCTCCGGCGACCTTGACGAGGGCTCTTTCGTGCAACCCAGCGGGGCCACCAGCACTCTGATCGGCTGCACCGCCTGCAAGTGCCGGATCTACGCATCGAACAATGTCCGGCCCGGTGTCATCGTGCTGCGCACCGGGACGTTGGATGGCAGCAAGGACATGATACCGCAGGCGCATTTCTGGCTGTCCAGCAAGCAACCGTGGATTGTCATTCCCGACGATGTCGTCGCCCTGGATACCCAGCCCGACAGCCCGGAAGGATGGATTGAAATTCTGGCCCCTGACCCTTGATGGATGCCCTCCCTCTGCTTCCGGCCCAGTCGGAAATGCTGTGGGCGGTATCTGATGTCCGACCCTGCCGATCACGAACCTGCAATTTGGAAAGCGCTGATGACCACAAAAAACTGGAATTTTTCCTCCTTTGACGGCGTATCGCTGCGGATCCACGAGATCGGGGAGGGCCGGCCGCTGATCCTGCTGCACGGCCTGTTTTCCAACGCCGACACCAACTGGATAAAATTCGGCCATGCCGCCGCGCTCGCCGAAGCCGGCTTCCGGGTGATCATGCCCGACCTGCGCGCGCACGGCGAAAGCGACGCGCCGCATGAGCCGGACGCCTATCCGCACGACGTGCTGGTGCGGGATATCGAGGCGCTGATCGCAGAGCTGCAACTGACCGATTTTGACCTCGGCGGTTTCTCGCTCGGCGCCCGGACCACGGCGAAAATGCTGGCAACCGGCACCACGCCGGGCAAGGCGATCCTCGCCGGCATGGGCCTGCAGGGCCTGTCGGGCTGGGCCCGCCGCCGCGACTTCTTCTTCGCGGCGATCGACAGCCGTGACAGCGCCAAACGCGGCGATCCCCACTGGCTGGCGATCCAGTTCATGAAGAGCCAGAATATCGATCCGGTGGCGGCGCGGCTGCTGCTCGGGACATTTTCCGACATGACTCCGGACGACGTCGGGCGCATAGCCACGGAGACGCTGGTCCTGTGCGGCAGCGAGGATCGCGACAATGGTTCGCCGGAAGAACTGGCGGACCTGCTGCCGAACGGGCAGCATGTCGCGATCCCCGGCACCCATATGAGCAGCGTGACCAAGCCGGAACTGGGCCGGGAAATGATACGCTTCCTGGCGGAATAGGAGCCGATATGCCGAGTCTCTACAATTGGCGGAATTTCTGGATTTTCTGGGGTGGCGGACTGGCGCTGTTTCTCTATCTCGTGCTGTCCGGCGGGGCGCTGGAAACCGCAGTCGCGCCCAATGCGATACTCGACCACCAGGACGCGGCCACCGCCGCGCGTGTCAATGCCATCCAGAACAGCTGGGCCGAAGCCGGCCTGCTCGGCACCGCCCGCTGGGCCATGATCATCGATCTCGTCTTCATCACTCTCTACATGTCCGGCGGCATCATCGGCGGCCGCCTGCTCTGGCAGCAGGCCCGATCGCCGAACCTCAAGAAGCTCGGGCTGCTCTGCGTCCTCAGCTATTTCCTGTTCGGCCTGACCGACTATGTCGAAACCGTCAGCCAGCTGGTCCAGCTGCTGCAATATCAGGGCAGCGACATATTGGCCGGGACTGCGGCCGTGGCCCGGCCGGTCAAGATCGTCGCCTGGATCGTGGGAACGCTTGCCATGCTCGTCGCGTTGATCTGGCGCCGGTCGGAACGCCGTGCTTGACGCTCGCGCAAGAAAGTTTCAAATTCAACCAAAGACAACAGGATTGAGGATCACCAGATGAAAATTGCCGCTTCCGTACTCGCCATCGCCACGATGTCGCTCGCCATGCCCGCCCAGGCGCAGGACACCGCCGGGGACAGCCAGGCCAGCGCCGCCACGCCCACCGCGGCGGACGCAAAGAAATTCATCGAGGAAACCGAAAAGAAGATGTTCGACTATTCGGTCGATGCGTCCCGCATCTACTGGATCAACTCCACCTATATCACCGACGATACCGACGCTCTGGCGGCCAAGGCCGGCGCGGAAGGCACGACCATGGCGGTGAACGCGGCGATCGAGGCGGCCCGGTTCAACGACGTGCCCGGCCTTGATCCGGTGACCAAACGCAAGCTCGACAAGCTGCGCGGCGGCATCGTGTTGCCGGCGCCAACCACCGAGGGCGCTGCGACCGAACTCAACGAGATCGCGACCAAGCTCAATTCTGCCTATGGCAAGGGCAAGGGCACGCTCAACGGCAAGCCGATCAACGGCTCGGACATCGAGGCCGAAATGGGCACCAACCGCAATCCCGACGAGCTCAAGGAAATGTGGGCCAGCTGGCATACCAATGTCGGCGCGCCGATGAAGGATGATTATGCGCGCATGGTCGAGATCGCCAACGAAGGCGCGCGCGAACTCGGCTTTGCCGATGTCGGCGCGATGTGGCGGTCCGGCTATGACATGCCGGCCGACGATTTTGCCAAGCTGACCGACAAGCTGTGGGCGCAGGTCAAGCCGCTCTATGACCAGCTGCACTGCTACACCCGCGACAAGCTCAACGAGAAATATGGCGATGCCGTGCAACCCGAAACCGGCCCGATCCGTGCCGACCTGCTCGGCAACATGTGGGCCCAGGAATGGGGCAATATCTACGAGATCGTCGCGCCGGAAGGCGCCGGCGATATCGGCTTCGACACCACCGAACTGCTCGTCGCCAAGGATTATGACGCGATGAAGATGGTCAAGGCGGGCGAGGGCTTCTTCTCCTCGCTCGGTTTCGAGCCGCTGCCGGAAACCTTCTACGAACGCTCGCTGTTCACCAAGCCGGCGGACCGCGAAGTGGTCTGCCACGCCAGCGCCTGGGACATCGACAACAAGGACGACATCCGTATCAAGATGTGCATCAAGGTCAATGGCGACGACTTCACCACCATCCATCACGAGCTCGGCCACAATTACTACCAGCGCGCCTATAACAAGCAGAGCTATCTGCATCTCGACGGTGCCAATGACGGCTTCCACGAGGCCATCGGCGACGCGGTGGCGCTGTCGATCACCCCGGAATATCTGGTTCAGGTCGGCCTGCTCGATCCGGCAAAGGTGCCCAGCGCCGACAAGGATATCGGCCTGCTGCTGCGCCAGGCGATGGACAAGGTTGCGTTCCTGCCGTTCGGCCTGCTGGTCGACAAGTGGCGCTGGGGCGTCTTTGCCGGCACCATCCAGCCGGACGATTACACCTCCGCGTGGCATGACCTGAAGCTGGAATATCAGGGCATCACCCCGCCGGTCGAGCGGCCCGCCGATGCCTTCGATCCGGGCGCCAAATATCATATCCCGGGCAACACGCCTTATTCGCGCTATTTCCTCGCCCGCATCCTGCAGTTCCAGTTCTACAAGGCCGCCTGCGACGCCGCCGGCTGGAAGGGCCCGCTGCACCGCTGCTCCTTCTACGGCAACGAGAAGGTCGGCGCAAAGCTGAACGCGATGCTCGAACTGGGCGCTTCAAAGCCCTGGCCGGACGCGCTGGAAGCCTTCACCGGCAAGCGCGAAATGGACGGCTCCGCCATGATCTCCTATTTCGCCCCGCTGATGGACTGGCTGAAGGAAGAGAATAAGGGCAAATCCTGCGGGTGGTAGGCACGAAAAAGCCGGCAGAAACGATGGTTCCTGCCGGCTTTTGCTAAACCGATGGAATTAAAGCTGGTCGAGCATATACTCGGCTGCGCTGACCTTGAAGTCGCCCGGCGCTTCGACATTCAGCTCTTCCACGACACCGTCGTTGACGATCATCGAGAAACGCTGGCCGCGCTTGCCGAGGCCAAAGCCGGAACCGTCCATGGTCAGGCCGACCGCTTCGGCGAAGTCGCCGTTGCCGTCTGCCAGCATGGTGACGTCTTTGGAGCCGGCCGCGTCGTTCCAGGCGCCCATCACGAAGGCGTCATTGACCGCGGTGCAGGCGATCTCGTCGACGCCCTTGGCCTTCAGCTCGGCGGCCTTCTCGACATAGCCGGGCAGGTGCTTCGCGGAACAGGTCGGGGTGAACGCGCCGGGAACCGAAAACAGCGCCACCTTCTTGCCGGCGAAATACTCGCCGGAACTGATTTGCTGCGGTCCGTCCGCGGTCGCCTTGACCAGCTTCACTTCGGGAATCTTGTCGCCTTTGTTGATCATGTTATGCTCCTGGATTTGAGTGGGCGGTGAACAATTGCCTCTGTCACTGATAGTGGTGACGGGCGCATGAAATTGCAAGCTGGCAAAATGGGCAACCGCGATGCTGGCAAATTTTGCCATGGGCTATTAATCTTTGCGCCGCTATGCTGAGCGCGATGAATGACAGCATCTACTTCTCCGGCCAGTTCCTGCTGGCCACGCCGGGAATGGCCGATCCCCGCTTTGCACGATCCGTGGTGGCGATCTGTTCGCACGACGAGAACGGTGCGCTCGGTATCAATATCGGCGAGACGGTCGATGGGATCGGATTTCATGACATCCTCCGGCAGTTTGACATCGAGCCCGGCGAAGCGCCCGATTGCGGCATATTCCTCGGCGGCCCGATGGAAACGCAGCGCGGTTTCATCCTGCACAGCCTCGACATCAACATGCTCGACACGCTCCAGGTCGGCGACCGCTGGGGCCTGAGCAGCTCGATTGAAATGCTGATGGCGATTGCCAGGGGCCGCGGGCCGGCGCGGTGGATCATTGCGCTCGGCTACGCGGGCTGGGGGAACGGGCAACTGGAAGGAGAGCTGACCCAGAATGGCTGGTCGATCGCCGAAGGATATCCGGAATGGCTGTACGAAACCCGTTCGGGCGACAAATGGCAGATGGCCTGGGAAGCGCAGGGCATCGACCCGAACAAGCTGTCCAGCGGATTTGGCAGCGCCTGACCTTATGATTGTTTCGGCCTGTTGGCCCACTGGCTCACATTATATCAAATATAAAGACATCTTTATATTTGCTTCCCGAGCCGCAAGCCGCTATTGAAAAGCAATGCTGCCGCACCGGATCGCTCGTGCGGCATTTCGTTTTTCAAGGAGATCAGACGTGGCAACCGCAGCGGACACCGCAACCCAGGATTATGTAATCAAGGACATTTCACTCGCCGACTACGGCCGCAGGGAAATTGAAATCGCCGAAACCGAAATGCCGGGCCTGATGGCGCTCCGGGAAGAATTCGGCAAGGAGCAGCCGTTGAAGGGTGCCCGCATCACCGGTTCGCTGCACATGACCATCCAGACTGCCGTGCTGATCGAAACCCTGATCGAACTGGGTGCCGAAATCCGCTGGGCTTCCTGCAATATTTTCTCGACCCAGGACCATGCCGCAGCCGCGATCGCCGCTGGCGGCACCCCGGTTTTCGCCATCAAGGGCGAAACCCTGGAAGAATACTGGTCCTATGTCGAACGCATCTTCGACTGGGGCACGGATGAAACCTGCAACCTGATCCTCGACGACGGCGGCGATGCCACGATGTTCGCGCTCTGGGGCGCGCGGGTGGAAGCCGGCGAAGAATTGTTCAAACCGGAAAACGAGGAAGAGGAAGTGTTCGTCGCAACCCTGACCCGCTTTCTCAAGGAACGTCCCGGCTATCTGACCAGGACGGTCAAAGCCATCAAGGGCGTTTCCGAAGAAACCACCACCGGCGTGCACCGTCTTTATGAACTGGCCAAGATCGGCAAGCTGCCTTTCCCGGCGATCAACGTCAACGACAGCGTCACCAAGTCCAAGTTCGACAACCTCTATGGCTGCAAGGAATCGCTGGTCGACGCCATCCGTCGCGCCACCGACGTGATGCTCGCCGGCAAGGTCGCTGTCGTCGCCGGTTTTGGCGATGTCGGCAAGGGTTCGGCGCAGTCGCTGCGCAACGGCGGCGCTCGCGTCCTGGTCACCGAAATCGATCCGATCTGCGCGCTGCAGGCGGCGATGGAAGGCTTTGAAGTCGTAACCATGGACGAAGGCACCAAGCGGGGCGATATTTTTGTGACCACGACCGGCAACAAGGACGTGATCACCGTCGATCACATGCGGGCGATGAAGGACCGGGCGATTGTCTGCAACATCGGCCACTTCGACAGCGAGATCCAGATCAGCGGTCTCAAGAACATGCAGTGGACCGAAATCAAGCCGCAGGTCGATGAAGTGAAATTCCCCGACGGCAAGAAGCTGATCATCCTGGCCCAGGGCCGTCTGGTCAACCTCGGCTGCGCAACCGGCCATCCGAGCTTCGTGATGTCGGCCAGCTTCACCAACCAGGTGCTGGCGCAGATCGAACTGTGGCTGCGTCCCGAGCAATATGAAAACGACGTCTATGTCCTGCCAAAGCATCTCGACGAGAAAGTCGCGGAACTGCATCTGGCGAAACTGGGCGTGACCCTGGACAAGCTGAGCCAGGAACAGGCGGACTATATCGGCGTGCCGAAGGAAGGCCCGTTCAAGCCGGACCACTATCGCTACTAGACTCGAATCATTCAGGCATTGAAAAGCCGGGCGGTGCACCAAGCACCGTCCGGCTTTTTCGTGTCCGATGTCTTCGATTCAGCGGGCTGTGAACTGCGTCTTGCGCTTGTCAGGATGCCCCGGGAATTTCGGCCAGTGGTTTTGTGACAGGGCCCGGGCTGTTGCGGACTGTATCCCGGCTTGCTTCTCGTACATCCAGTAATTACGCAGGATGATCGAGACATAGCCGCGGGTCTCGACATAGGGAATGCTCTCCATGAACAGCAGCGGGTCATCATTGTCCCGTATCTCGCTGTTCCAGCGCTGTACCGCGCCAGGGCCGGCGTTGTAGGCCGCTGCGATCTTGGGCAGCTTGCCTTCGGTGATCGACGATTTTCCAAGATATTCCAGATAGGACTGGCCATATTCCAGATTGGTCGACGGGCGATAGAGGTCGGCTTCGTTGAAGGTCAGCCCATTGGCGCGTGCGATATCGCCGGCAGTGCCGGGCCGAACCTGCATAAGGCCGATCGCATTGGCCGGGCTTACCACTTGGCTCCGGAATGCGGATTCCTGCAACGTGTGGGCGTAGATCAGGGCGGGATCCACCCGCCATCCGCCATCGGGCGTCCATTTGGGTGCCGGAAAACCGGCCTGGGCGTCGGGCTTCATGCCCCGCGGCGCATTGTGCGCCAGCCACAGCTGGGTGCGTGGCAGATCCAGTTCGCGTGCCAGCTTGATCAGGGCAGGGTGATCATTGTCCTCGCCAATCGTGGCCTGGTGCCGAAGCACCTCGTCCGCCAGTCGCTCCTCGCCGATTTCAACGAGCGCGATCGCGGCCCGCACGTTCTCGTGCCGTTCCAGCGCGTGCCAGTCCGATTTCTGAAAGCTTCCGGCTGCTTCCGGCGTGGCCGAAGCCATGCCGAGAGTCTGGGCGGAAAGCATACCGTAGAAGCTGTCGTCCAGCCGCGCTGCTGCCTGCAATTTGCCCTGGACATGTTCCGGATAGCCGCATTTGAGATCGGAGCGGGCGCTCCAGTAGAGGCCGGCGGCCTTCAGGTCGACGTTGGAGGCGGATCGTCCGACCTTCCCGAAGGAACTGCTGGCCGACCGGCAATCGTTCAGCCGCCAGGCAGCCAGCCCTGCGACCCAGTCGGCATGGCCAACCCATTCACCAGCGCCATTTTGCGCCTTTTGTGCCAGCCGCAGGGCGGAAGCGTCATCATTTTCGATATAATAGGACCATGCGATCCGCTGCTCGAGTTCCGTCCGGCCCTCGGCGGTCATCTGCATCGCGCTCGCATTGAGCAGCTGTTCGGCGCCCTGCGGATTGTCATTCTTGATGAAATCGATGACCTGACCGCGGATGCTGCTGGCGGCGCTGTCCGAATCGACATCCTTGGGCTTGGAACGGATCGGCGAGCCGGGCACCCAGGACAGGTTCCGCCGCTGCGGCAGCGATGGCAGCAGCTGGGCGCCGCGTTTCTCGGCCAGGCGGCCCAGTTGCGCCGCCTGCGGGATCTGGGGGGCTTCGTTGACCAGCGTCAGCAAGGGACCGAGTTCGGCCCGCGGGCTGTTGGCGGCCAGAAAATATTCCGCCTGGGCGATCGATCGCAACGGGCCATTGGGAGCGGTGTCCAGCAGGTTTTTCGCGGTATCCCACTGGTTGGTACTCATCGCCGAGAACAGGGCGCGATAATGGTCCGACTGCTGCCGCTTCAGCTGCGAGGGGATATCCTTGGCGATCGACGCGCTATTGAAGAGCACCGCTCCGTCGTCGGCCAATGCCGGCGATCCGGCGAGCGAGAGCAGCGAGACGGCGAGTGCAAATTTCAGTTTCACGGGGCATCAATCCTTGTCAGCATTTGCAAATCCTTCCACGCTTCGGCCTTGAACAGGGGGCGTTCCAGCAGGGTCCGCGGATGGAATGTTACGATAGCCTCCGTTGTGGACGAGCCATGGTTAACAAACAGTTTATTCTTGCGGGCGGAGAGCAGGTCCTCGCCGAACAATATCTTCGCCATGGTGTCCCCGAAGCAGATTATTCGTTTCGGCCGGACCAGTCCGACATGATGCAAAAGCCTGGTTTTCAGAGGCATCCAGAGATGATCGTCGATCCGTCCGGTGATCGACGGCGCAACGGCGATGGTCGCCAGGTAGGAATTTTGCGAATCGCATCCGATAGCCGCCAGCATCCGGTCGAGCAGCGCCCGATGCGGCGGGCTGAACAGCGCGGCGGCACCATGTCCGGTTTTTTCGGGCATCGCCGAAACGACCATGACTTCCGGTTCCAGCACGCCCTCGGGCAACACCCGCTGCCGCGACCAGTCGGCCTCGGCGAGGTCGGGACTGCCGGCCAGCCACGCGACAAAATCGGCATGGGCACGGGGCAGGATCTCGGCCCGCTGTTCCGGTTCCGCCGGTTCCGGCGCGCGTTCCGTAACGGCCAAGGCGGCTTCGGCCACTGGCGCTGGCGCGGCTGCTTCCGTCGCCAGCAAGGCCGAGGGAAGATCGGAATAGTCGCGATCGACGCCGGCTAGCGACCACCAGTCCTGCAGGCTCTGGATCATCGATTCCGCGGAAGGATTAGCCGTTGGTGAGGGGATAAAATTCATTTATGCATAGAGTCATGAGTTGACGAATAGGTCAATTGGCGGGAAAGCAGGTTTCTGCCCAGCGGGTTGCGGTTTACGACAGACCGAATGTACAGAGTGATAAAAGCAAGAATTGTAGGAAAAGCGACATGAGTGAACGAGAGTCAATGCCTTATGATCTGGTGATAGTCGGTGGTGGTCCCGCCGGCCTCAGCGCAGCGATAAGGTTCAAGCAGCTGGCCGACGAAGCCGGCAAGGATCTCTCGGTCTGCATCCTGGAAAAGGGCTCCGAAGTCGGCGCGCACATCCTGTCCGGCGCGGTCATCGACCCCCGGGCGCTGGACGAGCTCGTCCCGGCCTGGCGCGACGAGGATTGTCCGCTGGCCCAGACACCGGTGACCGAAAACCATCACTGGGTGCTGACGAAGAAGAAGAAATTCTCCCTTCCCCATTTCATGACCCCCTCGTTCATGCACAACAAGGGCACCTATACGGGGTCGCTCGGCAACCTGTGCCGCTGGCTGGCCGAGCGCGCCGAGAATATGGGCGTGGAAATCTTCCCGGGCTTTGCCGCTGCCGAGATCCTCTACAATGAAGACGGTTCGGTCAAGGGCGTGGCGACCGGCGACATGGGCGTCGCCCGCGACGGCAGCCACAAGCCGGATTACCAGCCGGGCCTGGAACTGCACGCCAAATATACGTTCTTCGCCGAAGGCGCCCGCGGCAATCTGACCAAGATCCTGAAAAACCAGTTCGCGCTCGATGCCGACAGCGAGCCGCAGATCTATGGCCTCGGTGTCAAGGAACTGTGGGATATCGAACCGGCCAAGCACGAGCCGGGCCGGGTCATCCACACCCAGGGCTGGCCGCTGAGCGAAGGTGCCAACGGCGGCGGCTTTCTCTATCACCAGGCCGACAATCAGGTCGCGCTCGGCTTCGTCACCTGGCTCAACTATGAAAATCCCTATCTCTCGCCGTTCGAGGAAATGCAGCGCTGGAAGCTGCATCCGGAAATCCGCAAGATTCTGGAGGGCGGCAAGCGCGTCTCCTACGGCGCCCGCGCAATCAACGATGGCGGCTTCCAGGCCGTTCCGAAGCTCTATTTCCCGGGCGGCGCGCTGATCGGCTGTTCCGCCGGTTTCGTCAATGTGCCGCGGATCAAGGGTACGCACACCGCGATGAAGACCGGGATGATGGCTGCCGAAGCCGCCTATGAGGCAATCGTCGCCGACCGCTCGAGCGACGAGCTCGCCGCCTATGGCACCGCCTACGAGAACAGCTGGGTCCGCGAGGAACTGCGGGTGGTCCGCAACGTCCTGCCGGCGGTCGAGAAATATGGCGATTTCCTGGGAACAATCCTCTCGGGCATCTACATGTGGGCAGAACATCTCAAGATAAAATTGCCGTTCACGATGAAGCTTCACCCCGACTGGTCGCGCCTGAAGCGCGCCGAGCATTGCGAGAAGATCGTCTATCCCAAGCCGGATGGCGTGATTACCTTCGACCGCCTGTCCTCGGTGTTCCTGTCCAACACCAATCACGAGGAAGACCAGCCGGTTCACTTGCAGCTCAAGGATCCGTCGATCCCTGTCGACGTCAATCTGCCCGTCTTTGCCGGGCCCTCGGCTCGCTATTGTCCAGCCGGCGTCTACGAGTTTATCGAGGACGAGAACGGCAAGCCGAAATTCCAGATCAACGCGCAGAATTGCGTGCACTGCAAGACCTGTGATATCAAGGACCCGTCCCAGAACATCAACTGGGTCGTTCCCGAAGGAGGCGGAGGTCCCAATTATCCGAACATGTAGCCTCGCAATCTGCGGCCTTCTGCTGGCTGCCTCGCCGACCGCGTCGGCGCTGGCCAGCCGCGGAGACAGCAGCGCATCGCTGAACCGGTTCGTCGAGGCGCGGCTGGCGGAATCGTCGAACGAACGGCAGGCCGCGGCGTCGCTTTATGGCGAAAGCCTGAAGGAGCAGCCTGACAATGCGCTGCTGGCCGGCAAGGCCTATGCAAACGCGATCGAGGTCGGGGATTTCGACCTCGCTGTGAGGGCGGTTCGGGCGATGCAGGCGAACGGCGGCATCAACCCCGAAATGCCGCTGATTGTCTACGCCGATGCCTTTCTCCAGCGCGACTGGAACGGTGCCGACCTCGCCGTCGGCCAGGTGCGCAAGCTGGGTAATTTCGCCTTCATGGCTCCCTTCCTGGACGCCTGGCTGGACACCGCGCGGGGTGGCAATGCGACAGCCGCGCTGGCGCAGGCACAGGCTGACGATACCGCGCGATATTATCTCGAGGAACAACTCGTCCTGAACCGGCTGGCGACGCGGCGTGAAAGCGCGGCTCGGGATCTGCTGGCTGCGATTGTCGAGCGAAACGAGCCCCGCATGGCACCGGTGCGGATGATGGCCGTGCGCCATTTCTGGGCGCAGAACGACTCGGCAACGGCGATGGACCTGCTGAAAATGCGGGCCACCGGACCCGAACAGGTCCTGTTGCAGAAGATCGTGGCGGGGCAGAAAAATGGCGTTGCCGAAAAGGTCACGCCCGCCCTCGGACTGGCGTTTCTCTTTCAGCGGCTGTCCTCGGACATGGCGGTCCAGCGCGCCGAGTTCCTGTCACAGGTCATGGCCGTGGCCGGCATGCGGGTTTCCGG
This sequence comes from Parasphingorhabdus sp., assembly GCF_036964565.1. Taxonomy (GTDB): domain Bacteria; phylum Pseudomonadota; class Alphaproteobacteria; order Sphingomonadales; family Sphingomonadaceae; genus Parasphingorhabdus. The sequence continues at coordinate 198,112 of NZ_JBALTN010000007.1, forward strand.
TTCCTCCGACTATGCCCATCTGACCCTCGGCCGGGTCTACGCGGTGGCCGAAAATCACCGGCTTGCGGAAGCCGAATTCTCACGGATCCCGCAGGAAAGTCCCTATTTCCTGGTCGGCTTGAGCTCGCAGATTTCCAGTCTCGTGGCAGCGGGCGAACATGACCAGGCGATCGCCCGTATCGAGCGGACCCTGGCGACCACGCCCGATCTGCCCGAACTTCATGTCATGAAGGGCCAGGCCCTGCAGGCACAGGGCGACAACAGGGCAGCCGCAGCCGCCTTCGAATCCGCGATCGCGCTGGCGGACAGTCTCGGCCGCTCGGATGCCCTCATGGCAAATTACTGGCTGGCCCTCGGCGGGGCGCAGGAACAGGCAGGCATCTGGCCGGACGGCTTGCAGTCGCTGCAAAAGGCCAACCAGCTGCTTCCCGATTCGCCGACCATCCTCAACTATCTCGGCTATGCGCAGCTCGAACGGCGCGAAAATCAGGACGAAGCGGTCGCCGCGATCCAGCGGGCGCACGCGCTGCGCTCGACCTCTCCGGCGATCACCGATTCGCTCGGTTGGGCCTATTATGTCACCGGTCAGCCCGAACGGGCCGTGTCCTATCTCGAAGATGCGCGCGAAGGCGAGCCACAGGATCCGACGATCAACGAGCATCTCGGCGATGCCTACTGGACCGTGGGCCGGCAGTATGAAGCCCGCTATGCGTGGAAATCCGCCCGGCTGTTTGCCCCGGAGGAGGATGAGCAGCGGCTCTCCAGCAAGATAGACTTGGGCCTGCGTCCCGATCTCGTCTCGCCCTGATGCCTGATCCGGTAAGGGGCGGTATGGACAGCGAAACCGCCTATGCAAAGGTAAATCTGGCGCTTCACGTCCGCAACCGCCTGCCGGACGGCTATCACGAGATCGAGACGATCTTCGCCTTTCTGGATCAGGGCGACCGGCTATCGGTGGCGCCGGGGGAGGGGATCGGTCTCGAGATCGAGGGGCCCTTCGCCGAAGGACTGAGCGCGACCGACAATCTTGTCCTGCGGGCAGCCGACCGGCTCGCCGCGCTGGCGGATGGCAAGCGGGGCGCACGCCTCCGTCTCGACAAGCGCCTCCCGGTGGCCTCGGGCATCGGTGGCGGATCGGCCGACGCTGCGGCAACCCTGCGACTGCTGAACCGGTTCTGGGGACTCGACCTGTCGTCCGACGCGCTCGCCGAAATCGCGGCGCCGCTCGGTGCGGATGTTCCCGCCTGTCTCGTCAGTCACACCTGCCGGGGCACCGGCATTGGCCAGGATCTGACGATGATAACCGGCGATGACCTGCGCGATTGCACCGTCCTGCTGGTCAACCCGCTGGTGCCGGTGTCGACCGCAGCAATATTCGCGGCTTGGGATGGCATCGACCGCGGTCCGCTGGCACAGGGCGACATCCTGCCGGCGGCGCAAAGCGGCAGGAACGATCTCCAGCAACCGGCGGTCACGCTGGTTCCGATATTGACAGATGTGCTGGCCCTGCTCGAAGAATGTCAGCCGTTGATCGGCCGCATGTCCGGGTCGGGCGCGACCTGCTTTGCGGTGTTTGACTCGATGGACGCGGCCGAACGGGCGGAGCAGCATTGCCGTTCGGCGATGGGCGAAATCTGGACGATGAGAGGACGGTTCCGATGACCGAGGCTTTTGAAATATGCGGCGTTCCCTCCGAAGGCGGCGTGCTGATCGTCGCGGACCATGCCTCCAATCATGTGCCGGATGATATTGACCTGGGAATATCGCCGCAATTTCTGAATGATCATATTGCCTTTGATCCAGGCACCGCCCCGATAGCGCGCCTGATGACCGAGAGCAGCGGCTATCTCGCAATTCTCGCTTCGGCGTCGCGGCTGGTCGTCGACCTCAACCGCTTTGCCGATGAACCGTCCGCGATTCCAGAGCGCAGCGACGGGGTGGAGATTCCCGGCAATCGGCTCACCGAAGAGCAGCGCGAAGCGCGGATGGGCCGCTTCTTCTGGCCCTATCATGACCGGATCGACTCGCTGATCGCCGATCTCAAGCCGGCATTGGTGCTCTCCCTCCACAGCTTCACGCCCGCCCTTCGCAGCAATCCCCGCCTTGTCCGGCCGTGGGATATGGGCATTTTGTACAACGAATATGAGACCGCTTCCCGTCTGGCACTGCAGTTTCTCGACAAGGAAGGGATGCTGAATGTCGGCGACCAGCTGCCCTATTCCGGCAAGCAGCTGAACGCGACCATGGACCAGCACTGCGAACCCGTCGGGCAGCCCTATTTCGGTGCGGAATTGCGCCAGGACCTGATCATGGAACCGGACGGCCAGCGCCGTTTCGCTGATATTTTATTGCGTACTTGCGATAAAATAAGAACGGCCCTTGCTTAACCGGCGGAGTTTTGGAAGGGACGGTCCGAAAATACCATATTGGAAGCCAGAATGACCAACAGATTCGATAAAGCCCGTCTGCCAAGCCGCCACGTCAGCGTCGGACCCGAGCGCGCACCGCAGCGCAGCTATTATTATGCCATGGGAATGACCGAAGAGGATATCGCGAAGCCCTTCGTCGGTATTGCTTCTGCCGGCAACGACAGCGCGCCCTGCAACACCCTGCTCGACGGTCAGGCGGATATCGCCCGTGAAGGCGTGATCGAGGCCGGAGGTACCCCCCGCCGCTTCAACACCATCACCGTCACCGATGGCATCGCCATGGGCCACCAGGGCATGAAGGCTTCGCTGGTCTCTCGCGAAGTCATCGCCGACAGCGTCGAGCTCAGCGTTCGCGGCCACTGCTATGACGCGGTCATCGGCTATGCCGGCTGCGACAAGAGTCTGCCCGGCATGATGATGGCGATGCTGCGGCTCAACGTGCCGTCTATCTTCGTCTACGGCGGGTCGATCCTTCCCGGCCGGTTCCACGACCAGGACGTGACCGTGGTCGACGTGTTCGAAGCGGTTGGCCAGCACAGCGCCGGCAATTGTCCGTTGCAGGAACTGATCGAGCTGGAAAAGGTCGCCTGTCCCGGCCACGGCGCCTGCGGCGGCCAGTTTACCGCCAACACCATGGCCTGCGTCGCCGAGGCGATCGGCCTGTCGCTGCCGAACAGCAACATGGCGCCGGCTCCCTATGAAACCCGCGACGACATGGCGCGGGCGGCGGGCCGCCAGATCATGAACCTGATCGAGCTCAATTTGCGGCCGCGCGATATCTGCACGAAGGATGCCTTCATCAACGCCGCGCGCGTCGTCGCCGCCACCGGCGGATCGACCAATGCCGCGCTGCACCTGCCGGCGATGGCCAGCGAGGCCGGTATCGACTTCGACCTGTTCGACGTCGCCGAAATCTTCAAGACCACGCCCTATCTGGCGGACCTGAAGCCGGGCGGTAAATATGTCGCCAAGGACATGCACGCGGCGGGCGGCGTCTACATGCTGATGAAGACGATGATGGACAACGGCCTGATCAAGGGCGACTGCATCACCGTGACCGGCAAGACGCTCGGCGAGAATATCGAGGAAATCACCTGGAACCCCGACCAGAAGGTGATCTATGATGTCCAGAACGCGATAACCCCGACCGGCGGCGTGGTCGGCCTGCGCGGCTCGCTGGCACCGGAGGGCGCGATCGTCAAGGTTGCCGGCATGGCGCGGCTGCAGTTCCACGGCCCGGCCCAGGTCTTCGAATGCGAGGAAGACGCCTATGCCGCTGTCCAACAGCGCCAGATCAAGGAAGGCGCAGTGATCGTCATTCGCAACGAGGGGCCAAAGGGCGGTCCCGGCATGCGCGAAATGCTGGCCACCACGGCTGCGCTTTACGGCCAGGGCATGGGCGAAAAGGTCGCCTTGATCACCGATGGCCGATTCTCCGGCGGTACCCGCGGATTTTGCATCGGCCATGTCGGTCCCGAAGCTGCCGACGGTGGCCCGATCGGTCTGATAGAGGACGGCGACCTGATCAATATCGATGCCGTTGCCGGGATCATCGATCTGGAGGTCGACGAGGCCATATTGGCAGAGCGCCGCAAGAAGTTCGTCCGCCGCGAAACCGATTATGGATCGGGCGCGCTGTGGCGCTATGCCCAGAATGTCGGTCCCGCCTATCAGGGCGCTGTGACCCACCCGGGAGCGAAGGCAGAAAAAAATGTCTATGCGGATATTTAACATTGTCGCTCTGACGCTGGCATTGACTGCCTGCGAAAACCGGCCCGACAATGCCGTACTGGCCGAGGCGGAAGAACGGGCCGCGGAAAAGGCCGGCGACGACGGAAAGATCGAATGCGCCATCGACGGTGCCAGCGATTTCGGCCGCGACTGCTTGACCGAGCGGTTGAGCGGAGAGGGCGGAGTGACCATGATCATCCGGCATCCCGACGGCGGATTTCGGCGCTTCAACGTGCTCACCGATGGCCGCGGGCTGGAAGCCGCCGACGGATTTGACCAGGCGAATATTGCGCTCGTCGAGGACGGCAAGATCCTGGTCACGGTCGGCCCCGACCGTTATCTGCTGCCGGCGCAGGTCAAGAGCGCGCCGAAGTCCGCCGGGGCCGCCGCTGCGGACGATGATCCGGCGCAAAGCGGAAACTAGAGGCGAGCTTGCTCAATCACGGCAACATCTTGACCGCCGCTGAGATGCAGCAGGCGGAACGGTCCGTTATCGCCGCCGGAACCTCGGTCGAAGAACTGATGCGCCGGGCCGGGCAGGGGGCCGCGCAGATGATCTGGCGCATCGCCGCAGACATGCCGACCCTGATAGTCTGCGGTCCCGGCAACAACGGCGGCGACGGCTATGTGATCGCGCAATGGCTGCGGGAAAAAGGCGTCGACGTCACGGTCGCGGCACCGCTGGAACCGCAGACCGAGGCTGCCCGCCATGCCCGATCCCTGTGGTCCGGCTCGACGGTCGCTCTGAAAGACGCCCGACCGGCTCCACAATTCATCGACTGCCTGTTCGGCACCGGCCTCACCCGCGCCGTCGGCGACGACTGGTTCGGCCCGTTCTGCCGCCTGTTCGCCGGCGCCAGACGGCGGGTGGCGATCGATCTGCCGAGCGGCGTCGAATCCGATCACGGCACCCTGCTCAACGACATCGGCCAATATGACGCCACGATCGCGCTCGGTGCCTTCAAGCCGTCCCACTTTATCGAACCCGCCCGCTCGAAGATGGGCAGTCTGGTCGGCATCGATATCGGCATCACCGCGGACAGCGACCTGCGGATCCTGCCTCGGCCACGACTGTCCGGTCCGACCGCTCAGGACCACAAATATAGCCGCGGGCTGGTCGCGGTGGTCGCCGGCGCCATGCACGGCGCCGCCCGGCTCACCGCCATGGCCGCCCAGAAATCCGGTGCGGGCTATGTCAAGATCGTCGCTGCCCCCGGCTTCGCCGCGCCGCATCCCAGCATCGTGGTCGAAACGGTCAGCGACCCGGCCGAACTGCAAAGCAAGCTGTCCGGCAAGCGAATCTCCGCCATCGTCATCGGCCCGGGACTCGGCCGCGATGACCGGTCGAGGGCGCTGCTCGACGGCGCTCTGGCCGCCGATGCGCCGCTGGTGATCGACGCCGACGCGCTGACCCTCGCGGGATCGCGCTATGGCGATCGGGTCCGGGAGCGCTCGGCCGCAACCGTCGCCACGCCCCATGCCGGCGAATTTGCCGGGCTGGTCCGCGAAGGCCTGCAGCACCGGATCGACGACAGCCGCGCCCTCGCGGTCCGGTCCGCCAGCACGATCCTGCTCAAGGGCCCCGACACGGTGATCGCCAGCCCCGACGGCCCATGCTCGATATCCGCGACATCCTGCCCCTGGCTGTCCACCGCCGGCACCGGCGACGTGCTCGCCGGAATCATCGCAAGCCGCTTGGCAACGGGGGCCGGTGGCTATAAGGCAGCCTGCGAAGGCCAGTGGCTGCACAGCCGTGCAGCGACGCTGGCCGGCCCCGCCTTCACGCCGGAAATGCTGGTCGACCAGCTCCCCGCCACCCTGCAGGAATGTCTATGACCGCGACCCCCGACCCCGACCTGATCCTGCGCGTCGCCGCCAAGGGCGACGGCGTCACCGCCGACGGCCGCCATGTTGCCTTTTCCGCGCCGCTCGACCGGCTCAGCGACGACGGCGGCCTGATCCGCGGCCCGCATCATGTCGACGCGCCGTGCCAGCATTTCCGCACCTGCGGCGGCTGCAGCCTGCAGCATCTCGATGGCGAAAGCTATGCCCGCTTCCTGACCGAACGGGTGGCCTATGCGCTCGAAGGCCAGGGGCTCGAGGCGGAGCAACTGCACGCGCCCTGGGTTGCGCAACCGAAATCGCGGATCCGCGCCAGCCTGCGCGCCGCCCGTCTCGGCGACCAGTTCAAGCTCGGCTTCAGCAGCGCCGGCAGCCACCGGATCGTCGATCTCAGGCAATGCGAGATCATGGTACCCGAGCTGTTCGCCCTGCTCGCACCGCTGCGGGCCTTTCTCAAATCCGCCGCCCGGCGCAAGCATGACATGAATATCGAGATGACGCTGGTCGACCAGGGCATCGACCTGCTGATCAGCAATTACGAGCCCGAAGGCCTCGAACAGCGCGAGGCCCTGTCCGCCTTCGCCAAGACCCACGGGCTGGCGCGCCTGTCGGTCGACGGCGGCTATGGCCCGGAAACCCAGTGGGAACCGGAGCCGGTTACCGTCACGCTCGGCGCCGCCGCGGTCGCCTTTCCCCACAGCGGCTTTCTCCAGCCGACCCGCGAGGGCCAGCAGGTGCTGGTGTCGGCGATGCGCGACGCGGTCGGCGATGCCCGGATCGTCGCCGACCTGTTCGCCGGGCTCGGCACCTTCACGCTCGCTCTCGCCGATGACCAGAAAGTCTACGCCGCGGAAGGCGCGCGCGATGCCATTGGCGCGCTCAAAATGGCCGCCAACCACTCCACCCGCCAGATTTTCTGCGAGCATCGCGACCTGTTCCGACGCCCGCTCAGCGCCGAGGAACTGAACCGCTTCGACGCCGTCATCCTCGACCCGCCGCGCGCCGGTGCCCGCGAACAGATCCTCCAGCTGGCCCAGTCCGAAGTCGCGAAAATCTGCTATATCAGCTGCAATCCCGCCAGCTTCGCCCGCGATGCCAAGCAGCTGTGCGACGCCGGCTACAGGCTCCGCCAGGTCTGGCCGATCGGCCAGTTCCTGTGGTCAACCCATGTCGAGATCGTCTCCAGCTTCAGCCGCGACTAGTGAAAGACGGCAATCGCCGCGTGGATGGCGAGAGCGATGATGCACAGGCTCGACAAGGCGAACAGCGCGAAGCGGATGATCACCCGGTTGATCGTGACCTGGACCAGGCTGTGCAGCACGCGCAGGCCGACATAGGCCCAGGCGATGGTCAGGTTGAGACCATGGTCCTGCCCGGCCAGGATCAGCACCACGCAGACCGCATAGAACAGGGTCGGCTCGGCCAGCAGATGGTTGTAATTATGCGCCTTCCACTGGGTTTCCGGCGGCAGCAGGTCGTCCAGGTCCCCGCCCTTGCCGCCGACCAGATTGGCGGTGTCGATCTTCGCCTTGTTCATCGCCGGAATGCGCGTGACATACATCCACAGCCAGATCAGCATCGTCCACATTATCAGCGCAACCATCGGCTGCAGCAACAGGCTCGTTTCCATGATATTCCCTCCCTTATGTTATTTTTCTAGAGCAGCGTAACCCACAGCGCGTTGACCGCCATGACCAGCAGGCAGATGGTCGAGGCGAGGAACAGCAGGAAGCGGACATTGACCAGATTGACGGTCGCCTGCCAGATGCTGTGAATGATCCGGATGATCACATAGCCCCAGGCCAGGTAGAGATTCATGCCGTGGCCGGCGCCAGCGATCGCCAGGATCATCACCGTCGCGTAGAACAGCGTCGGCTGCTCCATCAGATGGGTGTAATTGTGCGACTTCCACGCCACCTTGTCGGGCAGCCGCGGATCGATGTCGGGACCACGACCGCCGGGCTTCTCGCCCACATCGATACCCAGCTTCTTGGCAGCAGGAAGCCGTGTCCCCGCCATCCAGAACAGCATGATCAGTGACCAGATCACCAGCACGGACGCCGGCGCCAAAATTGCAATCTCCATGATTTCCATCCCCCCAAAGTCGGGAAGAAATTGCGTCAGTTGAATCCGATTGTCAATTGCAACCTAGTTGCCGACTCAGATGCGCGGAAAGGACACCACATTGTCGCGGTCCGAACGGTCGAGATTGTCGCCGACATAGAGGCTCGCCATCGGTTCGTCGGTGACATCATATTCTTCGCTGCTGCCATAGCCGTTGAACTTGGTCCGCATCGCCGATCCATAGGCGCCGATCATGCCGATCTCGATATAATCGCCGGCCTTGATCGTGTCGGGCAGGTTGAACGGTCCCGCCATGAAATCCATGTCGTCGCAGGTCGGGCCGTAGAAGCTGAAACCGCTGGTCGTGGCATCCTCCGGATCGGCACCGATCAGCCGGACGGGAAAGCGCCAGCCGATATGGGCGGCATCGAACAAGGTGCCATAGGCGCCGTCGTTGATATAGAGCTCGGTTCCCCGCCGCCGTTCGACCTTGACCACCAGCGAGCTATATTCGGCGGACAGGGCCCGGCCCGGCTCGCACCACAGTTCGGCGGAATAGCTGACCGGCAAGTCCTCGAACGTACGGTCGATGGCGGTGAAATAATGGTTGAGCGACACCGGTTCCAGGTCGGGATAGATGGACGGAAAACCACCGCCGACATTGACGATGTCCACGGTCACCGATGCGGCGACAATCGCCGCGCGGACGCGTTCCAGCGCATGCACATAGGCGAGCGGCGTCATCGCTTGGCTGCCGACATGGAAGCAGATACCGAGACTGTCGGCCCGCTGCCGGGCGCGCTGCAGCAGTTCCGCCGATTCATCGACATCGATGCCGAATTTCGCGGCCAGGCTGATTTCGGCAAATTCCGATGCCACCCGGATGCGCACGCACAGGGTCAGGTCCTCGGCCAGTTCGGTGCCGAGCTCGATCTTTTCCAGTTCCTCGATGCTGTCGAGCGAGAAAATCCGCACGCCATGGTCGCGATAGGCCTCGCGGATCGACGCCAGCTGCTTGACCGGGTTCATATAGCAAAGCGTCGCCTCGGGCAGGGCCGCGCGCACCTGGCGGACTTCGTCGATCGAAGCCACGTCAAAATGGGTGATGCCTTCTTCCCAAAGCAGCTGCAGCAATGCCGGCGATGGATTCGCCTTTACCGCATACAGGGCTTTGCCGGGAAACTGGTCGATGAAATAGCGCGCAGCACGACGGGCGGCATGCGGACGATTCAACAGGACTGGAATATCCGGGCTTAGAGCGTTGGTAAGCTCCTCGGCTTCATGGTAGATGTGCAACTCAAGGGACCCCCTTATAGGCTAAGATCGATTGAGCTGCCTTGCGGAAACGCAAGCGACCATGGGGCAGCAAGGCGCGGCTATATTGCCACTGATCCGGTCTGTAAAGACCCGATGCTTGTTAAATGCTGAACAAACCAAAAAATTTTAGCTGAGCCGGTCGCGGAATGCGGTCCAGTCGAACGACCGGACGCAACTCAGCGTGTCGCTTTCGCTGTTCCACAACCAGATCGCGGGCAGCGGCACGCCGTTGAACGTGTTGGTCTTGACCATCGAATAATGCGCCTGGTCAAGAAAGGCGATGCGCTGCCCGGCATGAGGCTCCTCGGGCAGGATATAGTCGCCGATAATATCCCCCGCCAGGCAGCTCGGGCCGCCCAGTCGTATCACCGGACCTTCGCTGCCTTCGTGGAGCATGGCCGGACGGTAGGGCGCCTCGATCACGTCGGGCATATGACAGGTCGCCGAGATATCGGTAATGCCAATCGGCATGCCGTTGTCGAACACATCCAGAATCTCGCCCACTAGGATGCCGGCATCGAGCGCCACGGCTTCGCCCGGTTCCAGATAGATGTCACAGCCGGTCCGGGCCTTCAGTTCCTTCAGGAAACCGACCAGCGCATCGCGGTCATAATCATCCCGCGTGATGTGGTGGCCGCCGCCGAGATTGATCCATTTCAATGTCTCAAAATGCGGAGCCAGCACCGGCTCGATCTTGCCCCAGGTCTGCGCCAGCGCATCGAAACCCTGTTCGCAGAGGTTGTGGAAATGGACGCCCGACAGATGCCGGAAATCTTCCGGCTGCAACTGGCTAACCGGATAGCCGAGACGGCTGTGCGGCTGGCTCGGATCATATTTTGCTGTCTCGCCCAGCGCGATTTCCGGGTTGATCCGCAGCCCGAGATCGCAGGTCGCTAGCGCGGATTTCATGTCGGCATCGCCGATCCACCGCGCCAGCTGCGCCGGATTGTTGAAGGTGATATGTTCCGAAATCGCGGACAGCTCGCGCAGGTCGTCAGACTTGTAGGCCGGCGAATAGCTGCTGATCGGTCCCGTGAAGCATTGCTTGGCTAGCCGTGCCTCCCACAGGCCGGACGCACAATAGCCATCCAGATATTTGTCGATCAGCGGCGCCAGCGACCACATCGAAAAGGCTTTCAGCGCCAGCAATATTTTGGCTCCAGACCGCGTCTTGATGTCTGCCAGTATTTCGAGATTGCGGCGCACCGCAACCTCGTCGACGACAAAGGCGGGCGATGGCACCCGGCTCAGGTCAAAATGCGCAAACGCGCCGGGATCGCCAGCCTTGGTCTCCATTTCAGAAGGCCAGGTGAGCTTCCAGTTCTTCCAGCGTCCATGGCAGGCCATGCTGGTTCAGCATCTCCATGAACGGGTCGGGATCAAATTCCTCCATGTTGAACACGCCCTTGCCCTGCCACTGGCCGGACAGCATCATCGCCGCGCCGATCATCGCCGGCACGCCGGTGGTATAGCTGACCCCTTGGTTGCCGGTTTCCTCATAGGCCGCTTCGTGGCTGCAGATATTCTTGACGTACAGCGTCTTCTCCACGCCGTCCTTCACGCCGGTCGCGATGACCCCGATATTGGTGTTGCCCTTGGTCGTCTCGCCGAGGCTGGCCGGTTCAGGCAGCACCGCTTTCAGGAACTGCAGCGGAATGATCTCGCGGCCTTCGTACATCACCGGGTCGATCCGGGTCATGCCGACATTCTGCAGCACCGCCAGATGGGTCAGATAGGCATCGCCAAAGGTCATCCAGAATCGAATCCGCTGGATTTCCGGCAGATGCGTTTTGAGGGATTCGATTTCCTCGTGATACATCAGGTACATGTTCTTCGGGCCGACCGCCTCGAAATCAAACTCCTGCTTCTGGGTCAGCGGCGGGCCTTCGACCCACTCGCCCTTTTCCCAGTGCCGCGAATTGGCGGTCACTTCCCGGATATTGATCTCGGGATTGAAATTGGTCGCAAAATGCTGCCCGTGATCGCCGCCGTTGCAGTCGAGAATGTCGAGCGTGTCGATCCGGTCGAAATGATGCTTCTTCAGCCAGCAGGTAAAGACGCTGGTCACGCCGGGGTCAAAGCCGGAGCCGAGCAGCGCCATGATTCCCGCATCCTTGAAACGGTCGTGATAGTCCCACTGCCACTTATATTCGAACTTCGCCTCGTCGCGCGGTTCGTAATTGGCGGTGTCCAGATAGTCGGTCCCGGTCGCCAGGCAGGCATCCATGATCGGCAGATCCTGATAGGGCAGCGCCAGATTGACCACCAGATCGGGCTTCTCCCGCTCGATCAGCGCCGTCAGCGCCGGCACGTCATCGGCATCGATCTGTGCTGTCGTGATGGCAACGCCGGTGCGCTGCTTGACCGATTCGGCGATCGCATCGCATTTCGACAGCGTCCGGCTGGCCAGCAGAATCTCGCCGAACGTGCCATTTCCTGCCGCGATCAGCTGCGCCATCTTGTGCACCGCCACCGAACTGACGCCGCCTGCGCCGATTACCAATATCTTGCTCATGTTTTTCACTCTAAATGCTGGAGAAACGAGAATACCGCATATAGGGAGACACCATGACAGAGCAACACCTGATGGACCCGAAACGTCAACCCGGTTTGGCCGGAGTCGAGCGCGCGGCAGAGAAAATAGCAGCCATCCTGCCCCCCACACCCCTGTTGCCGATGGAGTTTGATGGCCGGACGATCTGGTGCAAGGCAGAATGCCTGCAGCCGATTGGCGCCTTCAAGATTCGCGGGGGCTGGCACCGACTGACCGACCTCACCGACGACCAGCGACCGCGCGGCGTCGTCGCTTTTTCCAGCGGCAATCACGCACAGGGCGTCGCCTGGGCGGCACGGCGTCTGGGTATCCCGGCGATCATTGTGATGCCGGAGGACGCTCCCAGGGCCAAGCTCGACAACACGCGCGCGCTGGGTGCCGAAGTCGTCACCTACGACCGGATGGGCGGTTCGCGCGAACAGCTGGCCGCCGATCTCGCGGCAAAGACGGGCGCCGTGGTGGTCCCGAGTTTCGATGATCCGTGGATTGTCGAGGGGCAGGGCAGCTGCGGCCTGGAAATCCGCCAGCAGATGCAGGCGCTGACCGGTGCCGAGCCCGACCAGCTGGTCATCTGCTGCGGCGGTGGCGGTCTCGCCTCCGGCTCCGCGCTGGCCAATCCCGATGCCCGGATCGTCGTGGTCGAACCGGAAGGCTGGGATGACATGGCCCGCTCGCTCGCGGCCGGGTCGATCGTCCCGGTCGGCGACAATCCGCCCGCCACCGAATGCGACGCGTTGCAAACTATGCGCGTCGCCCCGATTACCTTTGACATTCTCAAGGCCCGCGATGCCACCGGCCTGTCCGTGACACGGGAAGAAGTGCACCACGCGATGCGGGTTGCGTTCGCGAAACTGCATCTGCTCCTGGAACCGGGCGGAGCGGTGGCGCTGGCTGCGATCCTCTCCGGCAAGCTGCCCCTGACCGATCGCACCGCCATCACCCTGTCCGGGGGCAATGTCGACAATAAGCTGTTCGCGAGCATCATCGCAGGCGGCTAGCGACTGATTGCCCTTTTCCCACTTCGACTTTGAGAATTTGTCCCCCTGCGAAAGCAGGGGCCCATCTCCCGCCCTTGCGCCTGCACCCGCTGGCGGAAAACTGGCCCGTCGGGCCAGCCAAACCACCCGCCTGCGATCTTGCGAAGCAACATGAACTGGAATCACGCGAAGCCGCGAAGCCGCTAAGGCCGGAAAAAGGAACAATTCTTTGCGCCTTCGCGCCTTCGCGCGAGTCCAAAGCCCGGTACGACAGATGGCGTTTGCAGACGCCGGAGATACCCGAACGCCTGTCAGGCAATGTTCTGGTTAAAAGCGCAATTGGCCGGAAGCCGCACGGGCCTGGACTGGAGTTACCCCAGAAATCAGGCCGCGATCGCCAGTTCCATGTCCATCCGGCTCCAGATTTCGACCAGCGCCTTGGTCAGGTCGACCATCATTTCTTCGCTATGGGCCGGGCCGGGCGTGAAGCGCAGCCGCTCGGTGCCGCGAGGCACGGTGGGATAGTTGATCGGCTGCACGTAGACGCCATATTCGGCGAGCAGGATGTCGCTGATTTTCTTGGCCTTGATCGGATCCCCGACCTGCAGCGGCACGATATGGGTCGATGAGTCCATGACCGGCAATCCGGCATTGGCAAACAGGTCCTTGAGCGTCTGCGCCGCCGCCTGCTGCCCGTCCCGCTCGGCGGTCGACTGCTTGAGATGGCGGATGCTGGCCAGCGCGCCGGCGACCAGGACGGGCGACAGGCTGGTCGTGAAAATGAAACCGGGCGCATAGGAGCGGATGACGTCGACGATCTTCTGGTCGGCCGCGATATAGCCGCCCATGACGCCGACCGCCTTGGCCAGCGTGCCTTCGACGATGGTCAGCCGGTGGGCCGCGTCGTCGCGTTCCGAAATGCCGCCGCCGCGCTTGCCGTACATGCCGACCGCGTGGACCTCGTCGCAATAGGTCAGGGCATTATATTTGTCGGCCAGATCGCAGATGTCATGGATTTGCGCGACATCGCCGTCCATCGAGTAGATGCTTTCGAACGCGATCAGCTTCGGCACTTCCGGATCCTCGGCGGCCAGTAATTCCTCGAGATGCTCGAGATCATTGTGCCGGAACACGCGCTTCTCGCAGCCGCTGTTCTTGATCCCGGCGATCATCGAAGCGTGGTTGAGCTCGTCGGAAAAGATGATGCAGCCCGGCAGGATCTTGGTCAGCGTCGACAGCGTCGCCTCGTTCGACACATAGCCGGAGGTGAACAGCAGCGCGCCGGACTTGCCGTGCCAGTCGGCCAGCTCGCGTTCGAGCTGGATATGATAATGGGTGTTGCCGCCGATATTGCGGGTGCCGCCGGAACCGGCGCCAACGTCGTGCAGCGCCTCTTCCATCGCGGCAATGACGTCGGGATGCTGGCCCATCGCCAGATAGTCGTTGGAGCACCAGACGGTGACCGGTTGCGGGCCGTTGTGGTGCGCGAAGCAGCGGGCATTGGGAAAAGCGCCCTTGTTGCGCAAAATATCGATAAAGACCCGGTAACGGCCTTCTGCATGCAGCCGGTCAATCGCCTGAGAAAAAATCTTGTCGTAGTCCACTATGTCACCAAATCCTGCGTCAAATCTGTTCTTGCGGTCTTCTTGGCAAGCCCCTTAGCGGCCTTTTCCCACTATTTCCAGCGAGAACCGCTCGCAATAAGCTGGGACATCAAGGGGCTATAGCTTTTCGAACCGCCGAATGCCGAATTTTTTGAAGGCCGGGCGATAGGCGGCGGCGGCCGACACGTCGCCCGTGGTCACGAAGATTCCGTCCGGCTTCGTCGCCGGCCAGGCGCTGTCGCGGGTGAGATAGGCCACCCGGCGGGCGATGCCCTCGGCGCCGTCGATGAAGTCGATGGGGCGGGGCGCCGCGACGGCCAGCTCCGCGCGTAGCAGCGGGAAATGGGTGCAGGCAAGAATGACCGTGTCCATCCGGTCGCCGTCCGGCTGGTCGAGCAGACCCGCCAGCGCCGCCGCGATGGTGCCGGTATCGACCGGCTCGCCGCGCAGCTTGGCTTCCGCCGCATAGACCAGTTCCGGCGCCGCATGGCGCAGCAGGATCTTGTCGGCGGCAAAGTCTGCGGCCAGCCGGTCGACATAGGGCTGCCGGATCGTCGCGCGTGTGCCGAGCAGGCCGATCACCCCCGTCCGGCTCGTCTGGCCGGCCGGCTTGATCGCCGGCACGGTGCCGACCACCGGGATGTCGAGCGCCGAACGGACATGGTCGAGGGCAATGGTCGAGGCGGTGTTGCAGGCGATCGTCGCCAGCTGCGGCCGGTAGCGCTCGACCAGCCGGCCAAGCAGCGCCGGTATCCGCGCCGACAGCTCTGCCTCGGACTTCATGCCATAGGGCAGGCCGGCATAGTCCGCGGCGTAGACGATCGGTGCGTTCGGCAGCAGCTTGATCGTTTCGGCAAGGACCGACAGGCCGCCGACACCGGTATCGAAGAACAGCAGGGGAGGGCATGCGCCGGTCGTGGTTTCGCTCATGTCCTGCCCATAGCGAGAAGTGCATGGCAACGGCAACCGCTTCGGTTCGTCTGACAGGCGTTTGCCCTTGGCCGGTTTTTGAAACGAGATGCTTGCTCATTGCCAGCGGGAAATATAGCGCATGCGAAACAAGGGGTAATTTTTGTGCAGTCTATGTGGGTTGAACCGATACTGGCGTTGTTGTGCGGCTATTTGCTGGGTTCGGTCCCGTTCGGACTGCTGCTGACCCGCATGTCCGGCGGCGGCGACCTGCGCCAGATCGGGTCGGGCAATATCGGCGCCACCAATGTCCTGCGCACCGGCAACAAGGGCCTTGCGGCGCTGACCTTGCTGCTCGACTTCGCCAAGGGCTATGCCGCGGTCGTCATCGCGCTGCAGATATCGCCGGGCCTCGGCGTGCTGGCCGGTCTGGGGGCGTTTCTCGGCCATATCTATCCGGTCTGGCTGCGGTTCCAGGGCGGCAAGGGCGTGGCGACGCTGATGGGCGTTGTTGCTGCACTGATCCCCGTGGCAGGATTGATATTTGCGGTCACATGGCTTGGTGCGCTGGCCCTTTGGCGCTATTCCTCGGTCGGAGGCATGCTCGCTGCCGTATCGGTACCGATCGCCGCGTTCGTTCTGGGGGAATATGCCATGATGCCGATGTTCATCGGTCTCGCGCTGCTGGTCTTGTGGAAACACCGCTCGAATATCGAACGGCTGATCGCGGGCGAAGAACCGAAAGTCGGGTCGACGAAAAAGGCCTGACGGCAATGGGGTAAGCCAGGCGGATTTTGATCGGCTCCGGCTCGTCCGGTCCGAGAATATCGGTCCGATTAGCTATCGCCAACTGATCCGCAGATATGGCACGGCGGCGCGCGCGCTGGCGGCCATTCCCGAGCTTGCGGCACGCGGCGGCGGTCGCCCGCCCCGGATTGCCGCGGCCGACCGGATCAGCGCCGAACTGCGCGCCATCGAAAGACTCGGTGCCGGGCTGCTGTTTCTCGGCGACCCCGCCTATCCCGCGCTGCTGGCCGAAATTTCAAACCCGCCGCCGGTCCTTCTGTGGCTCGGTCGTCTGGATATGCTGGCTCGCCCGGCGGTTGCGATGGTCGGTGCCCGCAACGCCTCTGCGGCAGCCTGCCGCTTCGCGCACCGCCTTTCCGGTGAGCTGGCCGACGCTGGTGTCGCGGTTGTGTCCGGACTGGCCAGGGGAATCGATACGGCAGCGCACCGCGGCGCACTGCCCACGGCAACGCTCGCGGTCATTGCAGGCGGCCTGGATATCTTCTATCCGCCGGAAAATGAACTGCTCCAGCGAGAGATCGCGGCGTCCGGTTTGCTGCTGGCCGAGCAACCCCCCGGCACCGAACCGCGCGCCCGGCACTTTCCCTACCGCAACCGGATCATTGCCGGCATGGCCTGTGGCACGGTCGTGGTCGAGGCGGCGCCCCGATCGGGCTCGCTGATCACGGCGCGGCTCGCGGCGGAGGCCGGCCGACAGGTGATGGCCGTTCCCGGATCGCCGCTCGATCCGCGATCAAGAGGATGCAACATGCTGATCCGGGATGGCGCCAACCTGATCCAGTCGGCAGACGATATTCTGGAATTGATCCGCCCTTTCGATGATCGTGTGGAAGCGGGAAGAGGGCGTTCGGAACTGGCTGACGAGGAGGATGATAGCCGGATTGGCGAAATCCGGGACGGGGAGGAACCGGAGCGCGCGGCGGTCATCGACTTGCTGGGCATGGCGCCGGTTTCGGTCGATGAGCTGGTCCGGCAGTCCGGACAGACGCCTTCGGCCGTGCATCTGCGTTGCTCGAACTGGAACTCGCCGGACGGCTGAACCGTCATGCCGGCGCGCGGGTCAGCCTGTACGGATGAGCGGATCGGGCCTCGCCGATTTGCGATCGCCATTGACAAAAATATTCATTCAGGGCCTTGACCTGAGGGCAATCCCTGTCACAGCCTCGCGCACATACGTGAGAAACATGAAAATCGGAACTTATGCAGCTAGTTATCGTCGAGTCGCCCGCCAAGGCCAAAACCATTGAAAAATATCTGGGATCGGATTTCAAGGTGCTGGCCTCCTACGGCCATATTCGCGACCTGCCGCCAAAGGATGGATCGGTAGATCCGGACGACGGTTTCGCCATGACCTGGCAGAATTACGGCGACAAGACCAAGCAGCTCAAGGCGATCACCGACGAATCCAAGAAGGCCACGCGCCTGATTCTCGCGACCGACCCTGACCGCGAAGGGGAGGCGATCAGCTGGCACGTGCTGGAAGTGCTGCGCGCCAAGAAGGCGCTGCCGGAAAAGGTGGACCGGGTCACGTTCAACGCCATCACCAAGGAAGCGGTGACGGCCGCGATGGCGCACCCGCGGGAGCTGGATGAGGATCTGATCGACGCCTATCGGGCGCGCCGCGCGCTCGACTATCTGGTCGGATTCACCCTGTCGCCCGTGCTCTGGCGCAAGCTGCCGGGGGCCAAGTCGGCAGGCCGGGTGCAATCGGTCTCGCTGCGGCTGATCGTCGAGCGAGAACGCGAAATCGAGGCGTTCCGGCCGCAGGAATATTGGTCGGTCACGGCCCAGATGGAGCAGGCCGGTCAGGCCTTCGAGGCGCGGCTGACCATCCATGACGGCAACAAGCTTGGCAAGATGGATCTGGCGGACGAGAGCCAGGCTATGCTGGCGAAGACAGCGGTCGAGAATGGACTGTTCACGATCGAGACGGTCGAGACCAAACCGCTGACCCGCAACCCGCCGCCGCCCTTCACCACCTCGACCCTGCAACAGGAAGCGGCGCGCAAGCTTGGCTATTCCGCCAGCCACACCATGCGCATCGCCCAGCAGCTCTACGAAGACGGCGCGATCACCTATATGCGGACCGACGGCGTGCAGATGGACGGCAGTGCCATCTCGGCGGCGCGCAAGGCGATCGCTGACCGCTATGACGCCAGCTATGTTCCGGACAGCCCGCGCATCTACAAGACCAAGGCCAAGAATGCCCAGGAAGCGCATGAAGCGATCCGGCCGACCAGCTTCACCAAGACCAGCGTCGGCAGCGGCGACCATGCCAAGCTCTACGATCTCATCCTGAAGCGGGCCATGGCCAGCCAGATGGCGTCCGCCAGGCTCGAACGCACCACGGTGGAGATGCTCGACGGGACTGGAAAGACGGGTCTGCGTGCCAATGGCCAGGTTGTGAAGTTCGCTGGGTTTCTGGCGCTCTACGAGGAAGGCCGCGATGACGACAAGGACGATGACGGCGGCTTGCTGCCGGCCATGTCCAAGGGCGACAGCCCGGCCAAGAAGGCCGTCGATGCCATCCAGCATTTCACCCAGCCACCACCGCGCTACAGCGAAGCCAGCCTGGTCAAGAAGATGGAAGAACTGGGCATCGGCCGCCCATCGACCTACGCCTCGATCATCAAGACGCTCAAGGATCGGGCCTATGTCCGGATCGAGAAGAACCGCTTCTTTGCAGAAGAGAGCGGGCGCCTCCTGACCGGCTTTCTCGAGCGCTTCTTCGACCGCTATGTCGCCTATGACTATACAGCCGGGCTCGAGGATGAGCTGGACGAAGTCAGCGGTGGACGCGCGCAATGGCAGGCAATTCTGGAGGCCTTCTGGCACGACTTCAAACCGAAGACCGTGGAAGTGATGGAAAAGCTGCCGTCTGAAGTGACCGCGGAGCTCGACATATTTCTCGAGCCCTATCTGTTTCCCGAAAAGGAAGACGGCAGCGATCCCCGGCTTTGCCCGCGTTGCAACGAAGGCAAGCTGGCCCTGCGCGGCGGTCGCTTCGGCGCCTTCGTCGCCTGTTCCAACTATCCGGAATGCAAGTTCACCCGGCGCTTCGCGCAGGGCGGCGGTGCCAATGCCGACGAGGACGAAGGCCCGCAGGAACTCGGTGTCGATCCGGACAGCGACGAAAAAATCACCAGGAAGGTCGGCCGTTTCGGACCTTATGTCGAAAAGGGCGAGGGCAAGGAAGCCAAGCGCTCGTCGATTCCCAAGGATATTCCGGCGGAAGATTTCGGACTGGAATGGGCGGTCAAGCTCCTGTCCCTGCCCCGTGAAGTGGGAATCCACCCGGAATCCGGCGAACCGGTAATGGCGCAAATTGGCCGCTATGGCCCCTATCTGAGCCACAATGGCAAATCGGCCAGCCTCGAAAACACCCAGGAAGTTTTCGAAATCGGCATGAACGCCGCCGTTGCCAAGCTTGCCGATGCAGCGAAAAGTGGCGGTCGCGGGCGCGGCAAGATGGAGCCGCTCAAGATCATGGGCGCGCACCCCCGCACCGAGGCCGAGATCAAGCTGATGGATGGTCGCTTTGGCCCCTATGTCACCGACGGCACGACCAACGCTTCGCTGCCGAAAACCGTCGACAAGGACCAGCTCACGCTCGAAGAAGCGGCGCAGCTGATCGACGATCGCGCCGCCAAGGGTCCCGCTAAGAAGCGGGCGAAGAAAGCGGCACCGAAGAAGAAGGCACCGGCCAAGAAAAAGCCGGCTGCGAAGAAGAAACCTGCGGCAAAGAAGCCGGCCGCCAAGAAGGCTCCGGCAAAAGCGAAAGCGAAAGCGAAAGCGGAATAAGCCGGGGAAGGGGTGCCGGTTGGCGACCGACCACCCGTCGTCTTTCTGGAGACACCCCGTTCAGCATTCCTTCTCCCGTGAGGGAGAAGGACGCGAAGACTTGGCAGCTTGCTGCCTAGTCGTAGCTGGATGAGGGTGTTCTGCGCTTCGAAGCGCAGAACACCCTCATCCAACGCCGCCTAATACCAAGCTGCGCTGAGGCTGACTCACTTTCGGGATTCCCAAACCGGTGAAAGTATGAATCTATGGCATCCTTCAT